>NZ_JBXBCE010000001.1:2610723-3329005 GCF_056784215.1 Leptolyngbya sp. CALU 1928
GTTGTGAAACGCTTCTGCGGCAAAGATAGTTGGACGGCAGCGTCCCGCAAAAATAGCTCGATGCCAGGTCAATATTACCTACGAAAAGAGGCTCTCATCCACTGCGATACGAGCCTCTTTCTGTTATCTAAATTCAGAAATAAGGATGCTAAGTCTTTGTATAAGATTCTGAGTCTTAATAAGGAACAAGTTGCTGGAGACTTGATAATCTCCTAGCCCAATAAGCCTGAAGCTTAGGGGCATTGTTCAAGATAATGACTGTATATCATTCCATAGGTGTGCTTGTTATACTACAAACACTACAAGCGCTTATATTTCTTTAGAGAATTATCTAAATCATGGCTGCAACAGACCCCGGATCGTATAAAACTACCGTTAACTTGCCGAAGACCTCTTTTGATATGCGGGCAAATGCTGTGAAGCGGGAACCCGAAATTCAGCAGTTTTGGGCAGAACACCAGATTTATCAACGGCTATCGCAATCAAATCCGGGGGAAGTGTTTGTGTTGCATGATGGTCCACCCTACGCTAATGGATCGTTGCACATGGGGCACGCCATGAACAAAGTGCTAAAGGATATCATCAACAAGTATCAATTGCTCAAAGGGCGCAAGGTGCGCTATGTACCTGGTTGGGATTGCCATGGCTTGCCGATCGAATTAAAGGTGCTGCAAGGTCTGAAGCAGGAGGAGCGACGATCGCTGACTTCATTGAAACTGCGGCAAAAGGCAAAAGCGTTTGCTTTAAAGGCTGTGGATGAACAGAGGGAAAGCTTTAAACGATATGGCGTGTGGGGCGATTGGGAAAATCCTTATCTGACACTTAAGCCGGAGTATGAAGCGGCGCAAATTGGTGTGTTTGGTCAAATGGTGCTACATGGCTATGTCTATCGCGGATTTAAGCCAGTGTATTGGAGTCCTAGTTCTAAGACCGCGCTGGCAGAGGCAGAACTGGAATATCCTGAAGGGCACACTTCGCGATCGCTTTATGCAGCGTTTGAAGTCACTAGTTTGCCAGCAGCACTGCAACTGCCGTTTGATCCATTTTTGGGTGAACTGGGAGTTGCCATCTGGACGACGACACCCTGGACAATTCCGGCAAACTTGGGCGTGAGCGTTAACCCAGAACTGGTCTACACCGTGGTTGAAGTGGGTGAAAACGCACCGGGACGGTTTACATATCTGCTGGTTGCCCAAGAGTTGATCGATCGCCTCTCCGAGACTCTCGGTACTACTTTAACTCCTCAAGCTTCGGCAATGGGCAAAACTCTAGAACATCTTACTTATCGCCATCCCTTGTTTGACCGTCACAGTGAAGTGTTGATTGGCGGTGACTATGTTACTACAGACTCTGGAACAGGCTTGGTTCATACCGCACCGGGGCATGGTCACGAAGACTATCAAGTGGGCTTGCGATACGGTTTGCCCATCCTCTCGCCCGTGGATGACGACGGTAACTTTACGGAAGAAGCCGGAATATTTGCAGGGCTAAATGTTTTGGGTGATGGCAATAGCGCAGTAATTGATGCATTGCGAGAAACGGGATCACTCTTGAAGGAAGAACCCTATTTACACAAATATCCTTACGATTGGCGCACCAAAAAGCCAACTATCTTTCGGGCGACGGAACAGTGGTTTGCCTCTGTGGAAGGCTTTCGGGATGAAGCGCTGAAGGCGATCGCTGAGGTGCAGTGGATTCCCGCGCAGGGTGAAAACCGGATCACGCCCATGGTTGCTGAGCGATCAGACTGGTGCATCTCTCGCCAGCGCAGTTGGGGTGTACCTATTCCCGTATTTTATGACGAAGCCACCAACGAACCACTGATGAACCAGGAAACGATCGCCCATGTGCAGGCGATCGTGGCTGAACATGGTTCTGATGCTTGGTGGGAAATTTCTACGGAAGAATTGTTACCCGAACCCTATCGCAGCAACGGCAAAACCTACCGCAAAAGCACTGACACTATGGATGTGTGGTTTGACTCTGGCTCATCTTGGGCAGCAGTCTTGGGAGGGATGAAGGACGAACTGCGAAGTGTGGAGCAAGAATCAGAACCTCCGTCACTCGCTACTCATGATTCGTCCCTTTCTTATCCTGCCGATATGTATTTGGAAGGCTCGGATCAACATCGTGGCTGGTTCCAGTCCAGTTTGTTAACCAGCGTAGCGGTGAATGGACATGCGCCCTATAAGATCGTGCTGACTCATGGCTTTGCTTTAGATGAACAGGGGCGCAAAATGAGCAAATCTATAGGCAATGTGGTTGATCCCGCTATCATCATCAACGGCGGCAAAAACCAAAAAGAAGACCCTGCTTATGGTGCGGATGTGTTGCGGCTATGGGCATCGTCGGTAGATTACACTTCAGACGTGCTGATTGGCAAAACGATCTTGAAGCAGTTGGGGGATGTACGTGCCAAGATCCGCAATACGGCACGGTTTTTGCTGGGCAATCTGCATGATTTTGATCCGGTAAAAGATGCAGTGCCCTATGCCGAGTTGCCGGAACTCGATCGCTACATGCTGCACCGGATCACCGAAGTTTTTAGCGATGTTACCGATGCCTTTGAAACTTTCCAGTTTTTCCGCTTCTTCCAAACGGTGCAAAATTTCTGCGTTGTAGATCTGTCTAACTTTTATTTGGACGTTGCTAAAGATCGACTGTATATCAGTGCCGAGAACTCACGCCGTCGCCGCAGTTGCCAAACCGTGATTTGGGTAGCGCTGGAAAATCTGGCACGAGCGATCGCGCCAGTTCTCTCTCACTTGGCTGAAGATATCTGGCAGTTTTTGCCCTACTCCACGCCCCACCAATCGGTATTTGAAGCAGGCTGGGTAAGGCTGGAGCCAGAGTGGAATCAGCCAGAACTTGCCGAAAAATGGGTCAAAATCCGCGAGATTCGGACTGAAGTCAACAAAGTCTTGGAGCAGGCACGTACCGCCAAAGCGATCGGCTCTTCCTTAGAGGCAAAGTTACTACTGTACGTTCCTGATGCTGGACTTAAGCAAACACTGGCAGCATTCCAACAAGCTGATAGCCTAAATGAAAATTGTGTCGATGAGCTACGCTATCTCTTCCTCACCTCGCAGGTGGAACTCCTGGATTCCACCGATCGCTTAGTCGGTGTTAAATATGCGGCTCAAACTGACGCGATCGCAATTGGCGTGGTCGATGCAGATGGGGAAAAGTGCGATCGCTGTTGGAACTATTCCACCCATGTCGGTGAATTTGAAGAGCATCCCTTGTTATGTGAACGCTGTCACGAAGCGATCAACGGAAAATCCTAACTAGAGAATTTCTATAGACCAGCACTCAGAAATTGCAGACATGGCGGTTAATGAACTTGAAATGTCTGATGATTTCTGGACAATTTATCGTTGGGCAACTCGTCGTTCTGTCTCTTTTTTGATGGCTTTCAGCGAATCGGCAAGGGCATTTTTGTAGATATTAAATACCAGATTGCGAGGTGCCGAATTACCTGGATCAAAAGTAACCTCATGGGTGATCAACACTTGGTTCATTGAAACAGGTTCTAATTTCCAGATGCCATTGAGCGCTTTAATGTTTCCTTCTTTTAATCGAAAGTCAATTTGCTTGGGATATTGCTTCGTGGCTGCCACAACTAGCCGACTTTTTTGAGAAAACAAAAGAACTTTAACTAAATTCACTTGCTCAAATACCGTCTGGTTGCCTTTAGTCTCCAAAATCCGGCTAGACACTACTCCGGGAAGGAAGTCTTTGAAATGGTCATAGTCGGTCAAGACTTTCCAGGCTGTATCCACAGGAGCAGTGATTAACATGCGCCCCGTATAACGACCATTATCACCAGTGAGGACAACGTTTCCAGCTTTTAAGGTTGCTTGCTCTTGAGAGGGCAACCGAGTCAGAAAACTACTAGGTTTTGGTAGGGCTTGGGCAGCTAAGGCAACGGGCAGGCTGAGGGCGATCGCGGAGGTGCAACCCATGAAGCCTAAGTATTTTTTCTTGAAGCAATTCAGCATTAAATTTATGGCGATAGGTACGGATTTCTGTCTTTGTGGGGGTGATATAGAGTCCCAGCTTGCTGGCGCGATCGCCTACCTAACCTTAGCCAAAATAAGTCAGGTCGTGGTGTTTAGATAAAAATTTCTTCTGAAAGCCCAGCGTTTTGGTTCAAAAGAAGAATTTCTGGGAAATCTAAGATGAAATTTGCTTCGGTTACCAAAAAAATATATGCGTTCCCTATTTATGTTGATTAGTCGTGTATCCCTGCTTAGCAGTTTCGCACTTTTATTGCTGAATCCTGCCTATGCTGCTGCTGAAGCGGTTCAAAACCTAAATGTTTCTACTGATTTGCGATCGCCGCGCACCCTCAAAGAAGCGAACCTCACCGCTCATGATCTCACACCTCTTTCTCCAGCAAACCAAACTATGGCAGTCGAGCCGACTCCTGCCGGCACTGGAAATCCTGCCGACTTATCCAGCGCCTTTACTTACCGTCCTCTTCCAGCCCAAATCGGAGCCTCTTTTACTACCGGACCGGGTGTTGGGTATGAAAGCTCTTTTGGCAGTGTTGAAGGGTTCGTGCCGCTGGTACAAACCCCTGGAAAAGAAATTGGTTATGTACAAGGACGCTTGAATTTAGACACTGCGGCTGATCCGGGCGGTAATCTGATCTTCGGCTATCGCGCCTTTAATCCAGTAACAAGCACGGTGCTAGGCGGCTACCTTGGCTTTGATATTCGCAGTACAGGGAATCAAACCGTGAGCCAGCTAGGAGCCGGACTAGAAGCAATCCTGCCAACTGTTGAGTTGCGGCTGAATGGCTACTTGCCTGTGGGAAACCGTAGCCGCGAAATTGCTAGCAGCAGCGTGTTCACCGATAGCATCACAGCGACTTCATCTACACCCAGTTTTCAAGGAAACTTTTTGGTGGTGGATGGGCAGTCTCTCCGCACCACTCAAACAACTCGCTTATTTGAAGATTCGCTGGCAGGCTTTGATGCAGAAGCAGGGGTGAAACTGGCGCGGTGGAGTCCGGTGGGCACTTTGAAAAGTTATTTAGGGCTGTATTACTACGGTTCTCCTAGAGTGGATGGCTTTGTGGGGGTGCGGGGCAGATTGGAAGCGCGGATTAATGAGAATTTCAGGGCAGGGCTATCGATTCAGGGCGATCGCGAATTTGGCATCACCGCCGCCGTTAGTGTAGCGCTCTCCTTTCCGGGGGTAGGGTCTAGCAGCACCGCACCGCAGCAACTCGCTTGGGCAGAAGCCGGAAATTTTGTGTTTCGCCAAAGCACGGTCGCTGTAACTCAGCGCCGCACAACCAATATTGTTACTGCGGTTACAGGAGCTACCACCATTCCATTGCTGAACCCAGCAACCAATCAGCCGTGGTTCTTTCAGCATGTGGCATTGGGAGGAGCCGCCGGAAGTGGCACGTTTGAAGCACCCTTTAGCACGGTACAAGATGGATTGGCAGCAACCAGAGGCGATCGCAACGACATCGTGTATGTGCAAGCTGGAACCAATCCCGGAATTCCGGCGTTTACTATCCCAGCTAACGTGCAAGTGCTATCCACGGGTGTCACTCAGCAGATTCAGACAGCGCAACAGGGCTTAACCACACTGCCACTGTCAGGAAGCGGCATCTTGCCCACCGTGACGGGCACCATAACTTTAGGAAACACCACCACGCTGGCAGGGTTTAATATCACTCCGCCCATAAACAATGTGGGGATTCTTGCCAATAGCGTGCAAGATGTGACCGTTCGGCAAAATCAAGTATCGGTCACAGGAGATAACACCAACGGAATTAGCCTACAAAACGTGACAGGCACAGCGACGATAATTGGTAATACTGTTGCAACCCAGGGCTTTGAATCTCACGGTATTTTCCTAGCTCCGAATGCCAACAGTTCTATCACCACCGCAATAGTTTCAGATAACATCGTCACCACAGATGGAGATTCTGCCCGTGGAATTTTCATCAACTCCGATAACAATAGTGAGATCGCCACGCTAACGGTTTCAGGCAACACCGTCACCACGACTGGATTTTTTGCTGATGGTATTGCGCTTTTTCTTGACAACAATAGCTCTGTGACCACAGCAACGATTTCAGGCAACACAGTCAGAACCCCTGGAGCCGATGCGAATGGGATTTATACAGAGTTACAGGGTGGCAGTTCACTTTCCTCATTTAGCCTGACCAATAACCAAATCCCCGAATCTGGCTTGAACAATGTGCAGATTACGAACCTTGGCGGGCAGCCTATCTGTGCCTCGATTCAAGGCAACGTTGCCCAAAATCCTGGGCTGGGTGGAGTGAATTTTGATTTACTCTCTGGTGGTGCAACCTTTCGGGTAGTTGATTTGCCAAATTTGAACACCAACAACAATGGCGGCACCTTCCGATATGATAACTTTTTCGTAATGCCTACGGGGCCTTTTGTGAGTGTTCCGAGTTGTCCGTAGAGACTGGGGGCGGCAGGGGGGCGGTTGTTGGGTCGTCCTCCAGTTCGGCAGCCCAAGTGATTGGCTCGATCGCGGCATCGCTTACATCGATCGCCACCTCAATCACCTCAGTCGGTTCGATCACCAAGGTTACTTCCTGAGCAAAAATATCTTCCAGCAGGTCTTCCACAATTTCAGCGGCTGACGTTTCCACAGGCGCATTGCCCAGCAAATCCGATACGACCGCTTCGCTAATGGTTTCGCTGGTTGAGGCGATCGCATCCGGGGTGTCTACCCTGTTGGCTACAGACTCTTTGGCTGCTGTCTCTTTCGTTTCTGCGATCGCCTCCTTTACCGATTCTTGGGGTTCTGGAGGGGGTTCTTCTCGAAACTGCTTCCGCACATAGACGGGCTTACTGGCTGGCTTACTTTCTTTGCGTGGGTTCTCCTTCGGTGAGGGCTTCTTTCTCGTTTTTGCAGGGGCAGCAGCGGCATCTTCCCGAAACTGCTTGCGGACATAAACAGGTTTGCTCTCTTTTTTCTGATTTTTTGGGTTCAATCCCTGAAACAGACCGCCCAGCCCTTTCGTAGTATTATCCGCAGTCTCAGCCACCTGCTCGATCGCTGGCTTCGGCACCGGAGCGATCGCTGGCTTCCTCGCTTGAGTAGAGTCTGCCACAGTATTTGCCAGTGCCTCGGTGGGTGTTTCTGTCATATCTGTCAGCTTTTGAAGCATTTCCTGCTTAGCTTGTTCAGCCGTATCCGCGACTTCTCTGGGGATTGTTTCACGCATCGCGTCTTCAACCTGAGCAAGAGGCGATGCAACAGGTTCAGATTCAGGAATCGCAGCCTTGGCAAACCGGGCGATCGCATCCTGTCCGGCGGTGCCAAACTCTTCTAGGCTGGGAGGAACATAGATTTCACTCTCAGTGGGCGATCGCTTTGAAGAAGTCATCCGCGCCACGGCTCCCTGCATCCCCTGTTTCATCTGATTCAACAGACTAGAAGCCTGACCTGCCACCTCTGCCCGACCCTCAGATCCAGTGAGCGCAGATAACGAAGCTTTCACATCATCCGCAGTCGGCAACGGCGTTTGCTGATCGAGTGGAGCCACTTGTCGCCGCAGCAAAAATGTTTGCCAACCCAGCCAGCCAAGCAGCGCCACACTAGCCGCCTGCCCCAGCAGCACGCCCCCCGTAATCCGTTCAGCACAGACCCATAGCACCAGCGCATAAAACAGCCCGACTCCACTCCAAAGAAAGTCATTTTTGCGATGAACTTCTGGAAAAAAGAATGCAGACATATAGAGGGCGAAGCTACCTGAGCCAACAATCAATGCAAGAATATACGCCAGCATTTTCCGGTTTCCATTGTGCTGAACAACTACCTATCACTCTACTCTGTGACAGCGCTTTCGATTTTCAGTCTTTAAGTTTTGCATTGTTTTTGCTGCTGTGTGTCGTGTGTTCTATCGATCAGGTGTAGGACTTTCTCGTCCACTCGGCAGCCTCACCCACCGATACGACTAGCGATACGACTATTGCTTCCAAGGCAAACTTTGATTGATAGGCTCTAAAAATCAGCGAACTGTAGCCGCTGCCTAAGTCCAAAATTCGTTTAGCTTGAGTGAGTCAAAAAGTTTTAACAAAAAAAGATGTGTCTCACTATGCATCCGTCAAAAGCGCAACAGCTTAATATTGTCTTTCTAGATAACCTCATGGGGTTGATCTACCCTAAGGGGTAACGAGTCCCGGTACTTTGCAGCATTATCAGAGAGTTTTATGGCACAGCAATTTGGTGTAATCGGTCTCGCCGTTATGGGCGAAAATTTAGCATTAAACGTCGAGAGCAAAGGATTTCCCATTTCCGTCTACAATCGCAGCCGTGAAAAGACTGACCACTTCATGGCGACTCGCGCCCAAGGCAAAAACTGCGTCGCCGCCTACACCTTAGAAGATTTTGTCGCCTCTTTAGAGCGTCCCCGTCGCATTCTGATCATGGTGAAAGCAGGTGCTCCTGTGGATGCCGTGATTGAGCAACTCAAACCGCTGCTCGATGAAGGCGATGTGCTGATCGACGGTGGCAACTCGCTGTTTACCGACACTCAGCGTCGGGCTAAAGCCCTAGAAGCTGATAAGTTCACCTTTATCGGCATGGGTGTAAGTGGCGGTGAAGAAGGTGCGCTCTTAGGGCCTAGTATGATGCCTGGAGGCACAAAGCAGGCTTATGACAACCTAGAACCCATCCTGACAAAAATTGCGGCGCAAGTCGATGATGGTCCCTGCGTCGCCTATATTGGACCCGGTGGCGCAGGTCACTATGTCAAGATGGTTCACAACGGCATTGAGTATGGCGACATGCAACTCATTGCGGAAGCCTATGATCTACTCAAGAGTGTTGCCGGATTAGATGCCGTCCAACTGCATGAAGTGTTTACCGAGTGGAACACGACGGATGAACTCAACTCTTACCTGATTGAGATTACTGCTGACGTGTTTAAGGTGGTTGACCCGGACACTGGCACCGCTTTGGTAGACGTAATTCTAGATGCAGCGGCTCAAAAGGGAACTGGACGTTGGACGGTGGACAGTGCCATGGAATTAGGGGTGCCGATTCCCACGATTATCGCCGCCGTAACTGCTCGCATTATGTCTTCTTACAAGCAGGAACGAGTGGCTGCATCCAAAGAATTGTCGGGTCCTCCCATGAGTTTTGATGGCGATGTAAAAACTTTCGTCTCAAAAGTGCGCGATGCGCTTTACTGCTCCAAGATGTGTTCTTACGCCCAAGGAATGGCGCTGCTCAAAAAGGCATCCGATGAGTATGGATTCGATCTTGATCTGGGCGAGTGTGCCCGGATTTGGAAAGGTGGCTGCATTATCCGGGCTGGCTTCTTGAACAAGATTAAGAAGGCGTTTGATGAGAACCCTAGTCTGGCAAATCTGCTGCTGGCTCCAGAGTTCAAACAAACGATTCTCGATCGCCAGACTGCATGGCGTGAAGTGGTTTCAATGGCAGCAACCGTTGGCATCCCTGTGCCGGCATTCAGCGCCTCCCTGGACTACTTTGATAGCTACCGACGCGATCGCTTACCCCAAAACTTGACCCAAGCCCAGCGCGATTACTTTGGTGCCCATACCTACGAGCGCGTAGACAAGAGTGGCAGCTATCACACTGACTGGATTCATGTAGTGGACGAAATTCCTGAACCCGCCATGGTGAATTAGGCATTCATCAAAGGAAGAAACCTCTATTGGGTGCGCTATGGCATGGTCATGGTGCACCTTTCCTGTATGAAAATACTGATACTAAAAATGCTAATGCCTTAATCCTGCCAAGAAAATCTAATAATTTTCATTTCACTACTCCTACTCAGGGATGCGCTTTCATCCCATTCATGACTAGGATAGGAAAACGAACTTACCTGTCAACCTTGGCAGGTGGAAACAATAATTTTTCATGAAAAATAATGACTCAAAATGAGCTAACTCAGTCCCTCAATCTTGCTAGGGCGCTTGATCTAATTGTGTCCAGCCGGATCATTAATGGGGTATTGCATGTATACAATGCGGCTGGGCAGTCCAGATCTTGGGATAGTTTTATTTCTGATTTTCCGCTAGAACGAATGCAGGCAATGGCAGCAAGAAGCCAGCCGCGTCAAGCCAGTTAGCGATCGCCACCATCTTTTAGCATCCGCTGTCTCTTAATCCTAAAACTGCTCTAAAAATCGCGAATCGCTGGTATAAAAACGGCGAATGTCGTCAATTTGATACAAAACAGCGGCTAATCGTTCAACGCCCATACCACCCGCAAAGCCTGTATAGACTTCAGGATCATATCCAACCGCTTTCAACACATTCGGATCGACCATACCGCAACCCATAATCTCTAGCCAGCGCCCTTTCCACTCCATATCCACTTCCGCAGACGGTTCGGTGAACGGAAAGAAACTGGGACGCATTCGGATCGCCACTTCACCAAAAAGCTGTTCTAAAAATAGACGAACCGTGCCTTTCATATCGGTAAAGGTTAACCCTTCATCGATCGCCAAAAATTCGATCTGGTGAAATACTGCGGTGTGAGTCGCATCCACCGTATCGCGACGATAGCAGCGACCTGGAATGATAATCCGAATGGGAGGCTCATTCGCCTCCATGTACCGAATTTGCACAGAGGAGGTATGAGTTCGCAGAATGTTGCCGTCGGGCAGGAAAAGCGTATCTTGCATATCGCGTGCCGGATGATCGGGCAAGAAGTTGAGCGCCTCAAAGTTGTAGTGATCGGTTTCCATTTCGGGACCTTCCGCTACGGTGTAGCCTAAGCCCACAAAAATATCATTCACCCGATCCATAATCGTGTTGAGCGGATGAATTCGTCCTTGAGCGCCATAAACTCCCGGCATCGTCACATCCAGGGTCTCGGTTTCTAGCTGTGCCTGGAGTTTGGCTTGCTGTAATGCCGATCGCCGCTGATCTAATTCAGATTGAATCGCTTCTTTGACCTCGTTCGCACGGGCACCAATCCGGGGGCGATCGCTGGGATCAAGCTTCCCCATGCCGCCTAACACGAGGGGAATTGGACCCTTCTTGCCTAAATACTTCACCCGCAACTGCTCTAGTTGGTCAAGCGAACTGGCTTCAATCAGGGCTTGTTGAGCTTCCAGACGGATGGCTTCTAGCTGGGCTTCCAATTCAGTGGACTGAACAGTCATAGGAAAAAGGGTATCAAGATGAACATCAAACAAATTTTAGGGTAAAACAACCAAGCCCTACCCCTATCTAGTGTAGAGGTAGGGCTGGTCATCTGATGCGATCGCACAAAATTAGGCGACAGGATATGGGTTTCTACCGTCCGTAGATCACGCGCGCATTAAGGTTACTATTTCTCAGAAAATAGGTCACAGAATTTGCCGCTTCAAAGCTCGAATAGCCACCAGCGTTGATAAAGCCACCTTCTCGCGCCCGATCAAAATAAGCACCCGGCACAATTCGGCGAACTTGGATCAAATTAACTGGATTGGTTCCCGGCACTGCAACAATATAAGCCCCACCCTGACTAGTAGAGATGGGTCTCAAAATGGGTTGAACCGGATCAGCAGGACCTCCAGCACAATTGTCTACTGGAAAAGACACTTGCTGATAGCAGTTTCCATTGAAGCTGACGTTAACGCTACCCCCAGCCAGATAATCTGTGGCAACCCACCCACGAGGAGTGATCTGCTGCCAGCGATAGCCATCGGCAATCGTAGGAATACCAGTCACATTAAGAGCGACACCATCATTAGCCCACCCAATAATGTCGAAGTTAAGACCGGGTCCTGAACGGACATTAAGACCAACGCCAGACCGAGTGCTAACCGTTCCCCCTGTTCGCGTTACCGAGATTGGACGGTCGAAATAGGTTTGCGCGATCGCCTGATTTGCACTGATCCCAACACCGATAGACGCGATCGCCAGCCCTAAGAGGTAAAGCCAAGTAGCAGAACCTCGATAAAACAAGCGCATCCTTGGGGTCAAACAAACATTAGAAATCTGGTCTTTTTGCTTGGAAGAAGCGCAGACAGAGCCAAGAATTTTCATAGTAAAAGTGAGGTAAACAACAGAATAACCTGCGCCCCAATTTGCTGAACGCCAGGAGAAGAAGCTATTCATTAAATTATCAGAGTCTCATAGGATATGCCTACAGTAGTCAGCTATTTCATCAGGCTAAAAAATCCTATTTTTGGATTGGAGGCTTTGTTTTTTAATCCTATTTACCGATAGGAAAGATTTTTTTGTTTTGTAAAGACAATCAAATTTCGAGATAAAACTGAGTCAACTAACTATTGATAGAAAAGCAGAAATGTGGTTCAAAATACGACCGAAAATTTAGACACCTCAATTGCGATCCGATGAAGCATGGTTCTGTCGCGATCGCAACGACGAAGAATGCCGTCGCCGCATTTGAACTTAAACGATAAAAATCGTAACTAAGCAGGCAATCATTACAGTGAATTCAAGGCTTAAAACAATTCAAAAGACAGATCTTTGAATATTTTGAATATCAATAGACTGAGTGCTAAATCTTCAATTTCATTACATCAATAAATTTGACATCTTAATTTGAAATTAATGTTGATACCAAGCGGTTAGAGCGACAGCAAGGGCATCTGCGGCATCGTCTGGCTTGGGAATCTTGTCTAAATTAAGTTCACGGGCAACGGCTTCTTGCACCTGATATTTCTCTGCATTGCCATATCCGGTTAGAGCTTGCTTAATTTGAGCCGGGGTAAATTCGATTAAGGGCATTTTGTGTTGTGAAAGCACCAGCATGACTACGCCACGGGCTTGAGCAATGGCGATCGTGTTTCCCATACGGTAAAAGAACAGTTTTTCAATAGAAATCAAATCGGGTTGCACCTGATTTAATACGGTATGCAAATCCTCGTAGATCATCTGGAGGCGATCGCCCATATCCGTTTTCGCTGGAGTTTGGATTACGCCAAAATCTAAGGGTATCACTTGCTCAACAGCGCCAGGGTTGCTCGCATCGGGAGCCGAACACTGGATTGCACCAAAGCCTAAGGTCGCCAATCCTGGATCGATTCCTAAAATGCGCTGCTCCATATTATCGCGGGTATAACTCTATGACATCACGCTTAATCTTAATGTCGTAGTTACCCAGAAAATCGTGACCCAATAAGCCATCTGCGGCATTAGGGGCGATCGCCACATTCACATTATTCACCTTCGCTCCTTGAATTGAGATGGAATTGAGCCGACCTAAGGGCATAACAATCGTTCTGCCATCCGCCATGGTGAACTGCCCCGCTCCAACAATTGGAATTTGCAAAGCCTGTGCCATGGAGCGAGTAATCAAAGTGCCACTTGCGCCAGTATCCAACAGCATCTCAAACTTCTGATTGCCATTAAACGTGACATCAATCACCGGGGTTCCCCCATCCCGGCGTTTAATCGGCACCGAGTACAGCCCTTTGGCGGAACTAGAACTAGGCTTGGCATTGCCCGCGCCACACAGCTTGCCGAGGTTGATTCGCCGACCAGCAGCGTTAACCATATAGCACGCTTCATCTTGAGCGGCGGCGGTTAGCTGACTGATTGGCGCAGGTATCAGCCATGCAGTAGTCGCGATCGCGATTGACCAAACTAAATGATATTTCACCGAGCGATCTCCTACGGGATGATTCGACTAGTACTTTAGTGCTTTAAATGCTTGACTCTATTGTGCAGGATTGGGCAAGGGATTGGATCGGTTTTTCTTTTCGGCGATCGCGACCGACTTTGATTATCCCTTACTGCTAGTTTGATGAATGGGAATCTCGATGATGAATTTGGCTCCCTGCTGGGGTGTGGATTGGCAAGTGAGCCGACCTTTGTGTTTTTCGGTGACAATTTGATAGCTAATCGAAAGCCCTAATCCAGTGCCTTTGCCCACTGTTTTAGTGGTAAAAAACGGATCGAATAAGCGCGATCGCACTTGCTCATTCATTCCGGCTCCATTATCCGCAATCTGAATTGCAATGGAACGGGTAGGAAGCACAGCAGTGCTAATGGTGATCAAGGGCAAGAAAGGATCGGCTGCCTTCAAACTTGCCTCTTCCAATGCATCAATGGCATTGCTGAGAATATTCATTAATACCTGATTAAGCTGACCGGGGTAGCAATCGACTAGGGGCAACGTGCCGTACTTTTTAAGGACTTGAATACTAAAGTTGCCAGATTTTGATTTTAGCCGACTTTGCAAAATCATCAGCGTGCTGTCGATCCCGTCGTGAATATCTACCGCTTTAAATTCAGCTTCATCTAAACGAGAGAAGCTCCGCAGCGATCGCACAATTTCACGAATTCGCTCCGAGCCAACCTTCATCGAACTCAGAACTTTAGGCAAATCTTCTTTCAAAAAATCTAGATCAATGGCTTTAGTGGTGGCTTGAATAATGGCAGGGGGATTAGGCACATGAGTTTGATACAACTCCACTAAGTCAATTAAGTCTTGGGTATAGCCATGAGCATGACTGAGATTGCCGTGAATAAAGTTAACTGGGTTATTAATTTCGTGAGCCACCCCTGCCACCAATTGCCCTAAACTGGACATCTTTTCACTTTGAATCAGTTGGGTCTGCGCGTGCTGTAACTCGGCTAAGGTTTGCTCTAAGTGACGGCTTTTTTCATGAAGCAACGCCTCCGCCTGTTTGCGATCGCTAATATCCACTGCGGTTCCCACAAATCGATAAAGCCTACCTGCCTCATCAAACTGTGGGTTAAGGGTGGTTAATAACCAGACCGAGTGATTCTCAAACGTTAAATGTTCCTCATAGGTGACTTTACTTCGCAGTTTTAAGCACTGTGAAAACTGTTGACGCACTTGGGTTCCTAGCTCGATCCCAAACACGTCTTCTGGCGTTTTGCCAACTGCATCAGCACTTTTCATCCCAATCATTTTGTCGGAATACCAGTTCCAACCGCCAAATCGCAAGTCTCCAGTTTCCGTTACGTTAACCACAAAAATATCTTGCTGCACGCCCTCAAAAATGCTGCGAAGGAATTCTTCTCGTTCCTGTAGCTTGGTTTCTGCTTGCTTGCGATCGCCAATATCCAGGGATGTTCCCACAATGCGGTAGATCCTGCCGGACTCGTCTTTTAAGGGATTCAGCGTCGTTAACCACCACCGGGGTTCACCCAAAAATAATAGACACTCTTCATACGACACCGTTTCGTTTGCGGTGATGCATTGCCCATACCGTTGGCGCACTGCGATCGCATCGATTTCACCAAATACTTCTTCTGGCGTTTTGCCCACCGCTTGAGAACTGGTGATATTGGTGATTGTTTCTGCAAACCAGTTCCAGCCTGCATAGCGAAACTCTCCTAATGGCAGGACATCAATCACAAAAATTTGCTCCTGAATCCCGTCAAAAATGCTACGAAGAAATTGCTCTTGCTCTTCTAGTTTTGCTTCTGCGTGTTTGCGATCGGAAATATCTACAGCTAAAGACGCAGAGCCAACAATTTGCCCATCAGAGGCAATCAGCGGCACGTTATACCACTCGCAAGTAATTATTCTGCCGTCTTTGGTCAGGTTTTCATTAATCGCAGAACCCGCTTGCTGATGTTGATTAAGTTTATCCAACCTTTGACTGACATCTTGCCTAATCGCATCAGGTATCAAAAAGCCAAAAGATCGACCGATCGCTTCTTGCCGTTTATACCCAAAAATCCTTTCCGCAGCGGGGTTCCACTCCTGCACTTCTCGATTAGCATTCCATTCGATAATCGCTAAGGGCGTTTGTTGAAAGAGCAACGAGAGCTTTTGTTGAGAATGGCGCAGCTTTTCTTCTGACTGTTTGCGATCGCTAATATCTAACAGCACTCCACAGAAAATAATCTCACTCGCTTCATTCATAGTAGGGGTTGCGTCGCCCTGCCACCAACCCACGGTATTATCGGCTTTAATCACCCGTCCTTCAAAATGCCAGGGGGTTAAGTTGGCAATGGCAGTTTCAATCGCTTCTTGGTGGCGCTCTCGATCATCAGGGTGAATGCAGGCGGTGAAGCAATTGAGATCATTCATAATTTCGGCAGCGGTCACGCCAATGATGCGATGGACGCGATCGCTCATGTAGTCCATCGCCCACTGCCCATCTCGCACCGAAAATTGGAAGACGGCTCCGGGAATGGTTGTTGCAATCATCCGAAATCGCGCTTCACTCTCTGCTAATGCGGTATCGGATTGCTCGCGATCGCAGGTTTCTTGCTCCAACTGGCTCACCACTCGGCTTAGGTCGGCTGTGCGTTTAGCTAGCACACTTTCTAGCTGCGATCGTGCCTCTTCAGACTGCTCTAGCTGCTGGCGGAGAGCCAAATTTTTCTGCTCCAATTCTCGAATTCGGATCTCATCATTCATAGCCAGTCAGAAATCCAAAACAATTTTTAACGTATAACGAGGCACCTACAAATCGCTGTTCAGCAAGCACAGTAACCCTATTTCCAGTCAGCGCTATGGTTTAGATTGCCCCAGGGAAGAGAATGGCTAACGCTTGTAATCTTCAAGTTCTAGTCGGTGTCAGCGATCCAGAAACTTGCAATAATGGGGAGACTGAGGATGCAGAGTGCGGGATTCTTATAAGCAATGAATATAGTCGAATTTTTTGAATTGAGCAGTGGTAAGTGGTTTTCTCAGCGAACCAGTCATCACTTTGACTCCAAGCCGTCCGAAGCAGGCAAGTCTGACCTAATGATCGAAATGGTTGATAAGGCAGATCCGGCAGTTGTAAAACTTTGTCAGCAGTGCCACATTGACCCTGCATTAGCACTGTGTGGCGCACGAGCAACTTGGAACGGCACGATGGAACAGGGTGGGAAAAAATATGCAGGGTCAACGCTGCTAGTCTCCATCGCAGATCCTGAAAATTCTAATCAAGGACAGCTATTGAGTGAACCGGGTACGACTGGAACCGCACCTAGTTTAGGGCGCTATATTGTGGGCGATGATGACGCAGTTACCCTGATTACCGAAGACGAAACCCTCTATGCCGAAGAGCGGCTATGGTTTGCCAGCCCTAATTTGCGCTTACGGACTAGTGTTTTGAAGCGATCGGGTGGGTTTAGTTTGGCTTCATTTTGCTCAGAGATTCGCATGGGTGTTTCTAAACCAGCCGAAGCCCCAACACCAAAGGCTTAATCGCTAGGGGCTAAAGTCTCAACCTTCCGCAGTCGAGAGTTGAGCGAAAACGCAGCCTGATTCACTAGCTCTTTATTTCTATGGGAGTCTTTTATCCGGCTACTTGATTAGGAAATCTCCAAATATTTCCTGGAAACAACCGCTCTATGTCAAGCTGAGAGGCTGCTTGAGCCAATTGAGCGATGTCCATTAGGTTTGAGACATGGGGAAAGGTGCCTAATACTGGAATATTAGTCAATGATTCAATCAATTTAACTGGGGCAAAGTCAGCAACTTTTTGATCAGATTGTGGCTGCGCGCAGTTAAGGATAATCCCTTTTAGGTGGATTTTCGATTGACGGGCTAAGGCGACATTGGCAACGACTTGGGCGATCGCCCCCAATCTCACAGGCACTACCAGCACGGTCGGCAATCGCCAATCCCACGCCAGATCTGCCACTGTAGTGTCGTGAGTCACTGGAGAACCTAGCCCACCGAGACCCTCAACCAAAACAAAATCTCGACTCCGGCGTAACTGCTCAAACGCTTGCCATGCCAATTCCACTGCAACCTTTTTACCTTCTCGATCAGCGGCGATCGGGGGAGCTAAGGGAGCCTCAAACCGAACCGGGGTCACTTTTGCCGGGTCTAGCCCAAACAGTTGGCTATAGAGTTCGCAGTCGCCCACTCCAGACTGTATCGGCTTCAAAATTCCTAGCTGTTCTTTTGACCAATAGGTCTGCCAGTAAGCCGCGAGGGCACTCATAACGACCGTTTTTCCGGCATCTGTATCCGTTCCAGCAACGAGTAAAGCGTTCACTGTGCGCTCCTTTAGCGGTTCACAAGGCTTAAATCTAACGTGTAATCGGTTCCTTGAGATCCCAATGCATCGATGCGATATATTCCTGGTTTGTATTGTCCATCGTAATCAATGATTGCTTGCCAGTAGGTCGCTCCGTTAGAACTGAGAACTTGACCTGCGGAATTATAAACTCGAAGGGTCGTTCCTCCATACATCTGGGCTGTCAATACTGTATTTTGAGGTGCGGACATTACATAGCGGTTGGTGACATTGCGTTTAATGCGATCGCTAAACGATTGAGACGCATCGCCCGGTGGAAACTCGACTGGAATTTCATTAATCCTGGGTTCCGGGGGCGGCAGTGGGGGATCGGTTTGGGTTTGGGTTGGGGTCGGGACTGGGCTGGGTCGAGAGGCACTTCTGAGGGTAACATCCAAGTCGTATCGCCCGTTGTTTGTGCCTTTCACAGGGCTGAGTTCAACGAAGTAATCGCCATTAAAGGGCAAAGAACCTTGCCAATAAGACACCCGTTGAGCGCGACTGTCTACAGGTCTACCATCAGGTCCAACAATGGTCATCAACACGCCCTCCCCGTTGATGACTGTTTCTAGGGTTTGATTTTGAGAACCAGCAACAATGTAAGTCATGGTTTCGTTGCTTCTTAACACGCCTCGCTGGATCACGCTGGTATCTGGATCAATGGTGAGCCGCTTAGTATAGTTCACCGGATCGGGAGGCTGGGGCGTAGGGGTAACTGTGGGCGTGGGCGTAACGGTGGGCGTAACCGTGGGTGTGGGCGTAATAGTTGGAATGACAATGGGCGGAGGGGGAGAGTTTGACGAATTCTGATTGCTGAGGATCGTTTGCATAATCAGCCAAGAGCCTAAACCCGTTAGCACAACTAGCCCAATGCCAAGGGCAATAATTGCCAAGGGGTCATCCCACAAGGAGCTACGGGGTTCTTCGATTATGGGCTGCGATCGCGGAGGGTTTGGAATTGATTCTGGTGGTTGCCGCTGCCCTACTGCCACGGTCTGCATGTGAGACTGGGCTGGCTGAAGTGGTGCAGAGACAGGCGCTTCAACGGGATAGGCTGCTGGCGGTGGCGGTGGCTGAACGAATTGTGGCACCGATGGCGGTTGAACTGGAGCCGCTGGATTGAATGCCAATTGTAGCGCTTGAACGACTTCGCTGACTGATTGATAGCGATCGCCCGGACGATAGCTCAGCATCCGATTTAGCACCTGGGCAAACCCTGGATTCACCGTCACCCAGCGCTGCCAATACCAAGTCATGGTGGAATCATCAAACAATTCTTGCGGTTCTCTGCCCGTCAGCAACACAACCGCCGTTACTGCCAGCGAATAGAGATCACTACTGGGATATGCCTTGCCCGTTTGCATTTGCTCGATCGGGGCATAGCCCGGTTTTCCCACCGTAGTCGGTTGCATCATGCCCGTTGTCATCGTTTGAAAGCGAGTTGCGAGTTCTCGAACCACGCCAAAATCAATCAGAACAGGCTTGCTATCCTGCTGCCGCAAAATCACATTGTCCGGGGCAATATCACGATGAATAATCCCCTTGCTGTGAATATGCGCCATCACAGGCAACAACTGCCGCATAAATTGCAGCGCTTCCCCTTCAGAAAAAGCAATTCCTTGCGCTTTCCGCTGATCCAGCAACGCTCGATACGTTTGCCCTTCCACATAATCCTGCACCAAGAACAAACGTTGATCTTGCTCAAACGTCGCTCGAAATTGAGGAAT
The DNA here is from genome assembly GCF_056784215.1 of Leptolyngbya sp. CALU 1928. Classification (NCBI taxonomy): domain Bacteria; kingdom Bacillati; phylum Cyanobacteriota; class Cyanophyceae; order Leptolyngbyales; family Leptolyngbyaceae; genus Leptolyngbya; species Leptolyngbya sp. CALU 1928. The sequence continues at coordinate 2,630,386 of NZ_JBXBCE010000001.1, forward strand.
TTGAGGATGCTGAATCTGGTATAAAATCTGTGCTTCCCGCTGAAACAGTTCCTTAGATTTGTCCAGTGCATACTCTCCTCCTTGGGCGGGAGTTAATTCTTTTAGGGCGCAGCGTTCGTTAAATCGCCCTTGGTCTTCGGCTAAATAAGTGCGGCCAAATCCACCCTGACCCAGAATACTGAGAACGCGATAGCGATTTTGCAAGATAGTTCCAACGGGCAAAGAGGGGCGCATAGGAGTGGATGAGTTACGGGGTTTCGGGTTTCGGGTTTCGGGTTTCGGGCTTCGGGTTTCGGGTTTCAGAAAATAGGAAGCTTTGCTTTTCTGACCCCTGACCCCTATTCTCCTAGTTTAGCTTTCACCATTTCTTGGACTTTTTTGCCATCAGCTTTCCCTTTAAATTGCTGCATGGCAGTTCCCATGACTTTGCCCATATCTTTGGCGGAAGTTGCCCCAACTTGGGAAATAATCGTCTCAATCATTTGGCTAATTTCGTCATCGGAGAGTTGTTTGGGTAGATACTCTGCCAAAATGGTCAATTCCTGAGCTTCTTGATTGGCGAGATCGGTACGCCCTGCCTTCTCGTATTGGGCGATCGAGTCCCGGCGCTGTTTGGCAAGCTGCACGACAATTTCGATTTCTTGTTCTTCGGTCAGGTTTTCTTGCCCCGAAGAGCGAATGACTGACTCTTTTTCCAAAATTACTTTTTTAATGTTGCGAACGGTTTCTAGCCGGATCTTGTCTTGGGCTTTCATGGCTAGTTTAATATCTTCGCTGATGCGCTCTTTTAAGCCCATTGGTTGATGCCTTTTTCGATGATTAAAGTCGTGAAATAATTTTACGCCCAGTCAGACTTGCATAAATAACTATGATTCAGTAGGCTACGGTTTCAAACTTCAAGCTAAAATCACAAAGTATGACGCGCGATCGCTCAACAGCTACCACAATTTAAGCAGTTGTGTGGCGCGATCGTCTCAATTTAGCCATGCCTCTCCGAGAAACTGCTGGAGATGGATACAAAAGCGAGTGATAAGATTTCTATGGTTGCGTTTAAGGGTACGCTGTGATTCATTCCGTATTGCCGACTCCCCAACTTACTTTGCCATCCTTTAATGACAACAATCGTTTGAGATTGCTGTCTGGTTCGGCGAATATGGAACTCTCCCACGAGGTTTCACGGTATCTTGGGATCGATTTAGGACCCATGGTACGCAAACAGTTTGCAGATGGCGAACTGTACATCCAAATTCAGGAATCGATTCGAGGTTGCGATGTTTATCTGCTCCAGCCAACCTGCCGCCCGGTCAACGATCATCTGATGGAATTGCTGACCATGATTGATGCCTGTCGGCGCGCTTCTGCACGGCAGATTACAGCAGTGATTCCTTACTATGGCTACGCGAGAGCCGATCGCAAAACCGCTGGACGAGAATCTATTACTGCCAAACTTGTGGCTAATTTGATTACTAAAGCAGGAGCCAGCCGCATCCTAGCCATGGATCTACACTCCGCTCAGATTCAAGGATATTTTGATATTCCGATGGATCATGTCTATGGTTCCCCGGTGCTGCTGGATTATCTGCATAGCAAGCAGCTATCGGATATTGTGGTAGTCTCGCCGGATGTGGGCGGTGTTGCGCGGGCGCGGGCTTTTGCCAAGAAGTTAGGGGATGCGCCCTTGGCAATTATCGATAAGCGCCGCCAAGCGCATAATGTGGCTGAAGTGATGAATGTCATTGGGGATGTGCGGGGCAAAACAGCCGTCTTGGTCGATGACATGATTGATACGGCTGGCACCATCACGGAAGGAGCACGCTTGCTGAGGAAAGAAGGAGCGCGTCAGGTCTATGCCTGTGCGACCCATGCGGTGCTGTCTCCTCCGGCGATCGAGCGTTTATCAACCGGCATTTTGGAGGAAGTGATCGTGACTAATACTATTCCTATTGCGGAAGAGCATCGCTTTCCTCAACTGACTGTCTTATCGGTTGCTAATTTGCTTGGTGAGGCGATTTGGCGAATTCATGAAGATAGTTCAGTTAGCAGCATGTTCCGCTAATTTGAGCGCCTAATTTGACCGCTTAATTTGACTGGCTAAGGTAGTATGGGGCAAATGTTCAGTTGTTGATGCGACGCTAAACATGACCCTTAATCCCAATCTGCCTGATTCCAATACTGCTCCTCAGCCTGATTCATCTGCTGATACCCCTTTGGCTAAAAATAATTCATTGACAACCCATGAAGACGATTTAGCTCAGTCATTAGAAACAGCAAAGGTGGCTGGAAACGGGCTTATCCGCAATGGTGCCACTGGAACGAAGAAACTCGTCGATCGCTCTTTTTCTTCCCCCAAATCTTCTGATAGCGACCGTCAAACTCCAAAAATTCTGATTTTATTTCTAGCGATCGCCATCATGATGGTGGGTCTGCTGATTGATAATGTTTGGATTGGGCTATCTGGTTCATTGGTTGCCCTAGCAATTTCTCTGCAAATTCTCTGGAATCCAGTACGCCGTCTATTTCTGGAGTTTATTCCTGAACAAGAACGGGCGATTTTGTTAGGCAGTGTTTTTGGCGGTGTTGCGCTGCTAGGGTTGCTCAAATTGAGTGGTTTTTTTAACCGTTTGGGTGCATCCTTGGCGGCGATTGGCTGGGACGCAATTGGGGCAACAGGTGAAGTGTTGGGCGCGATCGGGCAGATTTTGATTGCCATCCTCGCCGTTTATATTGCATGGCGGCAATACATCATCTCGCGTGACCTAACGATTCAGCAAAACTTAATTACCCAGCAGCAAACGATTGATAGTTACTTTCAGGGCGTTTCAGAACTGGTGCTAGATGAGGAAGGATTGCTGGAAGATTGGCCCCAAGAGCGGGCGATCGCCGAAGGAAGAACGGCGGCAATTCTCAGCAGTGTGGATGCTGGTGGCAAAGCCAAAATCATTCGCTTCCTCAGTCGGGCGCGGTTGCTAACTCCCCTGCGGCGAGATCGTCGCCTGGGTCGCGCCATTTTGGATGGATCGGGTGGCTATCAAGAAGATTTGCTCAATGGCATTCGGGTGATTGACTTGGGCGTAATGTTAGCAGGTGCAAATTTAGCCGCAACCGATCTGCGCTGGACAGATTTGAGTGAAGCGAATCTAATTCGAGGTGATCTCAGCTTTTGCGATTTAGTCAAAACTAACCTCTGCCGCACGATTCTTTGTGATGCAAAACTGTGCGGAGCCGACCTGAATGGCACCCGCTTTTTCTATGGCAAAGCTAAAGATGCCAGTCCTCGAAGCCGTTTGGAACCCCCCAATTATCGAACGGGAACCCATACGGGTGCCGTAATTGAAAACGCAGATTTTACCGACGCGATGCAGCTATCTGAAGAGCAACGATACTACTGCTGTGCTTGGGGTGGATCTAAAACACGCGGTACGATTCCAGGCGGATGTGAGGGAATTCCCAATAAATTAGGCAGGTAGAGATGCAGGTTTCAGGGTTCGGCTATCCGGTGGCAGAGGGGATAGAACGCCCACAATGCTAAAACCGTATCACTAAAACAAATTATTCAACTTTTTAATCTTTCACCCGTGTTGATGTCCATGTCTTTTAAATATTCTTTTATTGTGCCGATTTACAACGAAGAGGAAACGCTTTTAGAGCTTTATCGTCGTATTCAAGCGGTGATGGAGCAAATGGATGGAACTGTTGAGCTAATTTTGATCAATGATGGCAGTCGCGATCGCTCGTTAGCGATTATGCGGGCGCTCCATGACCAAGATCCCCGCGTTTGCTACATCAGCCTTGCTCGTAACTTTGGGCATCAAACGGCGGTTACTGCTGGGTTGAATTTTTCCCGTGGACAAGTCGTGGTTATTTTAGATGCAGATTTGCAAGATCCGCCAGAATTGATTCCCAGCATGGTTGAGCAGTGGAAACAAGGCTTTGATGTGGTCTATGCTCAACGCACCCAGCGCCACCGTGAAAGCTGGTTTAAGCGGCTGACTGCCTACGGGTTTTATCGCATTCTCAAGCAATTGGCAGATGTGGATATTCCGACTGAGACGGGCGATTTTTGTCTGCTCGATCGCCAAGCTGTCGAGGTGCTAAATGCAATGCCAGAGCGCAATCGGTATATTCGAGGACTGCGATCGTGGATTGGATTTCGTCAAACTGCCGTATTATTTGAACGCGATCCTCGCTACGCTGGCACCGTGAAATACACCTTTCGGAAATCACTCGCTCTTGCTACGAATGGGCTAGTATCCTTTTCCACAGTGCCTTTGCGCCTTTCTACCTACCTGGGTTTCTTCTCAGCCGTTATGGCGCTCATTATGGTGTTCTTAGTGATTTACTGGCGATTTTCTTATCCCACTTCTTCTATTAACGGATACGCAATTGTTGCGGTTGCCATCTTCTTTTTAGGAGCCGTGCAGCTTTTTAGCATCGGCATCTTGGGCGAATACATTGGGCGCATTTACGAAGAAGTCAAAAACCGTCCACTTTATACTCTGTCAGAAATTGCCGGCTTCAAACCCTTGAAACCTGCACAAACTTACTTAGATCGACAAGGAGTGAGTCAAGAGCGATAAGAGGGGTCGTAGATCAGGGGGTAGACGATTCTATCTATCAACACTTTCCGAAACCTGAAACCCAATTCCTGAAACCTGAAACCCAATTCCTGAAACCTGAAACCTAGCTCTCTCTAGTCAGGGAACCCTGTTAAGCAATATGGCAGCCAAACGGTTGCCGTACAATGAGTGGACAGAAGTCTTTCAGTATTCGTTAAAGTCTAAAACCAGGAGTAGAGGCGTGCCAAAGTCTAAGTATCTATTGATCGGTTCAACCGAAGCCTACAGCGGCAAATCAGCCACCGCTTTGGGCATTGCTCATCAGTTGAAAGAACGAGGTCTAGATATTGCCTATGGCAAACCTCTTGGCACGTTTTACACTTCGCCTAGTGAATTCGTATCTGGCGAACCCGTTGAGGAAGATGTGCAATTTGTGGCACAGACCCTTGAGTTGCCTTCCAGCCGCGTGTTGCCTACTGTATTACCACTCGTTGATTCTACAATTCAAAAGCGAATTCGAGGCGAAAATACTACCGACTATCCCATGATGCTGAGCCAATATTTGCAAACCCAGGGGGCTGATTTGGTGGTGTTGGAAGGTCCTTCTAATTTGGAAGAGGGAAGTCTGTTTGATTTGTCCTTGCAGCAGGTGGCGGAGGTGGTAGATGCCGGGGTATTGCTGGTGGCGCGGTTTCATTCGCTGCTGATTGTGGGAGCGCTGATCTCGGCAAAGCGGCGGTTGGGCGATCGCCTGCTCGGTGTGTTTATCAACGATATTCCCGAAGATCGGATTGAAGAGGTACAAACGACCGTTAAGCCCTATTTGGAAGATCACAATATTCGGGTCTTTGGATTAATGCCCCGAAATGATTTGCTGCGGAGTGTCAGCGTTGGCGACTTGGTGGAACAGTTGCACGCAGAGGTGCTTTGTCGCGGAGATCGCTTAGATTTGATGGTAGAAAGCTTGGCGATCGGTGCCATGAATGTCAACTCGGCGCTGCGCTATCTTCGCAAAGGGCGCAATATGGCGGTGATTACGGGGGGCGATCGCACGGATATTCAGCTTGCTGCTTTGGAAACCTCGACTCAATGTTTAGTGCTAACCGGACAAATGCGCCCCCATCCCGATGTTCTTAGCCGCGCCGAAGATTTGGAAATTCCGATTTTGTCGGTAGACTTAGACACGCTGGCTACCGTAGCAATTGTTGATCGGGCGATCGGGCAAGTTCGGATTCATGACCCAATTAAGATTAAATGTCTTTACCAAATGATGTCTGAATGCTTCGATTTTGATCGCCTGATGACAGATCTAAAGTTGGAGCTTCCAACCCCGGTCGGCTAGGCGATACTCATAAGTGTGAAAGTTCAACATGTGGAGTCCGTGAAGTGCTGAATTCTGCTGGCTCGTTCCGCTTTTGGCAGCGCGCTTTGCTGGTTAATGCTCTTGCTGCTGTCTTTGTCACGGGGCAATCGGTGGATGGGAAGGCACAGGGGCGATCGCCTCAGCCAATGCCAGAACCAACAGTTGACTGTGAACTGCTGATTGTGGGGGCTGGCTTTGCTGGCACTGCTGCCGCCTATGAAGGATTACTCGCTGGGCGAACAGTTTGCCTAACCGACATTACCGACTGGGTGGGTGGGCAAGTCTCCTCTCAGGGTACTTCGGCGTTGGATGAGGCAAAACGGATGCGCGAACAGCGTTTTTTCCCGCGTGGCTACAATGAGTTTCGCGATCGCCTTGTTAAAAAATATGGCAGCCTCAGTTCTGGCAACTGCTGGGTCAGTGTCTCCTGCTTTTTGCCCAGCGATGGACACCAAATTCTGTGGGCAATGCTGCAAGATGCAGCCAAAAAAGGCAAGGGCACCCTCAAATGGTTCCCCAACACGGTTATTAAAGAATTGGACTATAGCCCCGATGGACGGCAGATCAGTAGCGCGATCGCCCTGCAACATGCCGCCGCCGCCAACACGCCGCCGCTCAACACCGAGCCGCTCTCCGCCCTAATCGAAGACATCTATCGTCCTGAAAACTCAGCCCGCCTCGCAAAGCAGCCAATTCGCTTCACCCCGCCTCCCACCACTCAACTTCCTACACCCTGGTATATCCTGGAAGCCACCGAAACCGGCGAAATCATTGCCCTTGCGGATGTGCCCTATCGCTTGGGGCTAGATCCGCTGTCTCACATTAATCCCTCTTCCCCCGTAAAAAACAACGATGCCTACTGCACCCAGGGTTTCACCTACACCTTTGTGATGGAACGCACCGCAACCCCGCAACCCCAGCCAGAGCCAGGTTTCTACCCGCAATATGCGCCTTACTTCAGCTATGAAAACTCAAATAACGTCGGCATTGATGCCGTTTTTACCTATCGTCGTATTTGGAGTCCCAATTTTCAAAAACGACCCAAAGCCACCCGATTTGGCATAGCCGCAGTGCTGCCAGGAGATCTGTCTATGCAGAACTGGACATGGGGCAATGATTATCGTCCGGGGACGGAGCAAGACAATTTGATCTACAGCCGTGACCAGCTTCAGCAGCGCGGTGAACTAAGTCCGGCTGGGTGGATGGGCGGCTTAAGAACAGATACCCTGCGGCGCGGCGAAGAAAACGCGATCGCCTACTATCATTGGCTTGTGGCAGGCACCACCGATTCGCAATTAGGGAATGGCGTGAAGCAGCCTGCCCCCAATCATCGCTACGTCACTGGGTTAGAGTCACCCATGGGCACGGCACACGGGCTATCTAAATATCCTTATATTCGCGAAGCTCGTCGTATCATCGGTCGCCCTACTTTCACCTATCCCGACGGGTTTGCGATGCACGAAATTGATGTGTCTCAAACCGACTATGGCGACGAGGCGCATTACCAAGAAAATCTGCCGCCTGAGATGTATCGCAAACTGCGTAAATCATTGGCGGGGCTGGAATTTTTGAAACTGCCCGATGACGTAGACCCCAATCAAATTCCTCGGCGGACGCGATCTACGATTTACCCTGATTCCGTTGGCATCGCTCAATATGCGATGGATTTTCACCCTTGTATGGCAGAAGCACCGCCCGAAAAGCCTGGAAACGAAGAGCGTCCCGGCGTTCGTCAAGCCCATGGACCTGCCTATCCTGGACAAATTGCTCTCCGCGCCATGATTCCTCAAAAAATCGATAATTTAATCATTAGCGGAAAAAGTATTGCCAACAGCACGATCGCCGCTGCTGCCTATCGAGTCCATCCATTTGAGTGGTCTGTAGGAGCCGCCGCTGGGGTGACCGCAGATTTTGCCTTAAAGGAAGGAATATTTCCCTATCAACTGGTAGACGACTTACCTAAACGAGAGCCACTGCTAGAAAAACTGCGATCGCGACTTGACGCAAGCAGCAATCCAACCGCCTTTCCAAATACCTCTATTTTTAATTTGCAGTGGGACGACTGGAAATCATAGTGATGGGTTTGGGATGCCATGCTTGAGCATTTGTTGGCACTATCAGGAAAACGCTCTCCTGAAAATAGACAAAGCACCAACCCCGAATACAATATCGAACGCTCGTTATATACTAAGGCAATCATGCCAAAAATTGTTGACCACGATCAGTATCGGAGAGAGCTTTTAGACCAGTGCTTCGATTTGTTCGCTGAAAAAGGGTACTCCACAATCACCATGCGACAAATTGCCGCTGGTTTGGGCGTTTCCACGGGCACCTTGTACCATTACTTTTCTAGTAAGGAAGCTATTTTTGAGCAGTTGGTTGAGGAGATGATTCAGCAAGATATGCTGCAAGTTTCCAGTGAGATAGCAACCGCTAAGACCATGAGCGATCGCTTGAAACGAGGCTTTGAGTTTGTAGAACGCAGACAGGACTATTTTTTTAAGCAACTGTTGATCTTTACAGATTACTACCAACAAATTCGGCAGGACAGCACTCAACCCAACGTTTTAGAACGAGTTTGCGAACGCATTCAGCCTAAAATCTCAGAGATTATGGGCATCAACGATCCGCAAGTTGCAGAGTTCATTTTTACGTTTGTAGATGGCATTTGTGTTAGCCAAATCTATGGTTCTAGTGCTGCCAGCTTTTCCGCCCATCTACAGCTACTGCTCAAAATGTTAATCGCTTATTTTGAGAAATATCAGCCGTCTCTTTTAGACTCTGACAAACTGCACTCTTAGCGATCGCTAGATTCACCCGATCGAACGACTCCCTGAAAAGCTTGTGGGTATAAATTTTCTGGACAGGGTCTTAACCCGCTATATTGGCTCAAAGCGTTTCTGATGGATGGAGAAATTCTGATGAAGCCCTACGCTGTCAACTTTTCAAGCTTCTTGTCTGGGACTTAAACACTCGTTATGCCGACTATTTCCAATTTGCGAATTGTTGCAGCACTCCAGCTATTCCTGTTGGCGATCGCTGCGCCCCCCGTGCAAGCAAATCCGTTCACCTGTGACGTGTCCAAAGCCAAGACTGTAAACGATCAGTCCTCTGTAGGAACAGCCAAAGGCGAACTCGAAATCGATGAAAAAAAGGTTGCTTTGACCCATGCTTATGCGATCGCCATAGACCCCCTGTGGGAAGATAACCGAGCTTTGGCAAGTGACCGTAGGGGCAAGCCAGGGTGGCGAGTCCTAATTACAGATCAGGCTGTTACAGATGATTTATTACAGAATTTTTGGCTTGGCAAAAGTGTTTCACCTCAAACTATTGAGGATGGTCGGCTCAGAGGAGTGCTGCTAAGGCTACGAGATTTTAAGCAATACAATATTACGTTTCTCTATTTGCCACCGAGCGGTTGGGGGTTGTCTTCTGCCAGTGACGGCATTGAGCCTCAAAGTTTACAAATCACCCAAAGTCAACTTCGTGGAACGATTTCGGGTTCAGCCCCTTTAGTTCAAAACTTCAAATATCAATTCTCATTTCAAGCGCCCATCCGATCGCCTTTTACCAGTAGGGTTTTGACGGGGGAATCAGCGTTGAATAGCCCACCCGTCAAGGCTTATCTCGCCTATCTCACTACCATTCAACAAAAAAGCCTAGAGCAAATGCGTCCTTATCTTAAAGATGAGAGTTGGCAAAGTATCAATCAACGAATTTTGGCGGTCAGTGAAACCAAGTTTTTTGCTGAGGTACAGTCCTACCTGAAAGGTATGCCTCGCGATCGCTCAGCCTTTAACCAACAGCTTCATCAAGTTGTAATGCGTGGAGGTGAGGCTAAGATTGTCCTCAATGTTAATCCTCAAAAGACTCAGAGCCGCGAGACAACAAGTCTCTTCTTGTCCTGTGAAAATGGTTATTGGAAGCTGTAATTCTTACCCCAAGGCTCAAAAGTTGGGTCAAGTTAGGTCAAGGGTCAACTTAGGAGATTTCTGCTAAAGAAAATACCTGAATTCCCGCGTTGTCGCGTTTCGACTTCGCTCAACGCTCGGGGTTTGGGGCTGAGCGAAGTCGTTCGCATCGCGTTCCGCCAGGAAAAGCCTAGAGCAAAGGGTAGATTCATTCCTGGAAATCTCCTTAAGTCATGCGAGACTAATAGACTCTTATCGATCGCAAGATTCACCCGATCGGACGACTCCCTGAAAAGGCAACCCTAGTGTATGATAAAACTCATTAAATATAACAGTCGTTCGATATAAATAGCTTGTACGTCGTATGTAGGAGCTATTTGTCAAGTGCTTGTTATATCGAATGTTCGGTATAAGTAATCGCTCCATTGCTCTCGTACAACCGAGGTTTCCCATGAGCTTGCAACTGTTTTCAAAACCATCTAACCGCTGGATTATGGGTCTGGTGATCGCGGCGACGGCGATCGCAGGCACTACTGTTTTTTATGGAGTGTCTCAATTTAGTAAACCATCGCCTCCACTGCAACAAGCGGTAGTGCCGCCTAAACCCGCCAAAGTGACTGCCCTGGCGCGACTGGAACCCCGTACAGAAGTGCTGAAACTGTCTGCACCCCAAGCCCTTGATGGCGATCGCGTTATGGAGCTTTTAGTGAAGCAGGGCGATCGGATCCAAACTGGGCAGGTGATTGCAGTGCTTGATTCCCGCGATCGCTTACAACCCGCATTACAGGAGGCGCAGGAGAAAGTTCGCAATGCTCAAGCGCAGTTAGCCCAAGTGCAAGCCGGAGCCAAGACGGGTGAAATTGCAGCACAAAAACAGCAAATTTTACGGCTCCAGGCAGAACTTCAAGGCGAACTGGCGACCCAGCAGGCAACCATTTCTCGCCGCCAGTCGGAACTGAAAAATGCTCAGGTAGAGTACGATCGCTACCAATCCCTTGCGACCGATGGAGCAATTTCATCCTCCAATTTTGATCAAAAACGATTGACGTTTGAGACGGCACAAGCCCAACTGAGAGAAGCTCAATCCAATCAAAACCTGAAGGCAGATTCACTCCGGGCGCAGATTCAAGAAGCACGGGCGACCCTGGATAAAATTGCGGAAGTGCGACCAGTGGATGTGCGAAAAGCCCAAACAGAAGTGGATATGGCGATCGCGGCGGCAAAAAAAGCCGAGGCAGAATTGCAACAAGCGTATATCCGCGCTCCGATCACCGGACAAATCCTCAAAGTTCATACGCGACCGGGCGAAAAATTGAGCAGTGATGGCATTGTTGATCTTGCCCAAACCAATGACATGGTGGCGGTTGCAGAGATTTATCAAACCGATATCGATAAGATTCGCCTGGGACAACCGGCAACGATTACCGGACAAGGGTTTTCGGGTGCAGTCACAGGCACCGTCTCTGAAATTGGGCTACAGGTCAGCCGCCAAAATGTGTTCAGCGCTGAACCAGGTGAAAACCTAGATCGCCGAGTAGTGGAAGTGAAAATTCGCCTGAATCCAGCCAGCAGCAAGCGTGTTGCCGGATTGACAAACTTGCAAGTGCAAACTGCGATCGCGCTCTAAAAACCCATTTTTCAGCAAGGATTTTATGGCTATTTCCCTCAATCCAACGATTGTAAAACTGGATCAATCTCAATCTGATGCCGCGATCGATGTATTAGCTCATTCTTTTTATGCCGATCCCATATTTCGGTATTTTGGGTCTGAACAAGAGTCTGATCTGTTTAAAACCTTGCAATGGTTCATCAAAATCCTATTGCGCTACAGCCAGCCCTATGATTACATTTACACCACGGCTGATCTTCAGGGCGTTGCCATGTGGATTCCGCCGGGAAAATATCCCCTAAATGACTGGAAACTTTTGCAGCTTGGCTTTTACGCTTTACCCTTCAAGCTGCAATGGCGCAAGAGCTTACAGTTTTTGTCTGCCTTTAACAAGATTGAGAAATTGCATAGGGGTGATATGCCCCAGCCCCACTGGTATTTATTTATGTTGGGTGTGGCACCAGAGAGCCAAGGACAGGGTATTGGCGGGTTACTGATTGAACCAATTTTGCACCAGGCAGATTCAGAGAAATTACCTTGCTATGTGGAAACTTCAACGGAACGCGGAGTACGTTTCTATCAAAAGTATGGGTTTGAAACTGTCCACACTGTTTATTTTGAATCTGCTCCTCCTTATTGGTTGATGAAACGAATGCCACAACAGTAGTTTTCAATTTCCCTAAATGGAGATTTCTTAATGCTACAAACCATTTATATATTGCTGTGTTTGCTAGGTTTTGTCTTACCTTACTCACAATTTATTCCATTTCTGATTGAGCATGGTTTGAGTTTAAATTTGTTTTTTGAGCAGCTATTTGCAAACCGAATTTCGGCTTTTTTTGCAATGGATTTACTGGTTTCATCCATTGTTTTTTGGATATTTCTATATTGGGAAGGTTCCCGTCTAAAAATGTCGAATCTCTGGGTCTATGTGGTTTGTAGCTTAGCCGTTGGGCTTTCTTTAGGATTGCCATTATTTCTACTAATGCGGCAACGCAAACTTGAACAAGTGTTGGATCAAACTTTTTCTGTTTAAGGCTCAAGGTAGCTATATGACAAACCTCTATGGACCTGATCCCGTTCGCCCCTATCCAATGGCAGATCAGCGTCGAGTTTGCTTCATCAAGCCATTCATCAAGTCGCCCAATATTATCGTTGGAGATTACTCTTACTATGACGATCCGGTTGATCCAGAAGGGTTTGAGCGCAATGTGCTTTATAACTATGGCAACGATCGCTTAATTATTGGTAAGTTTTGCGCGATCGCTACCCAGGTTCAGTTCATCATGGGCGGTGCCAACCACAAGCTAGACGGCATTTCTACTTATCCATTTCCTATTTTTGGGCAAGGTTGGGAAGGCGAAATGGAAACCCTGATGAATCTGCCCAGTCGCGGCGATACGGTTATCGGCAATGATGTGTGGCTGGGCTACGAATCCTTGATTATGCCGGGGGTCACGATTGGGGACGGTGCTGTGATTGCGGCGCGATCGGTGGTTGTGAAGGATATTTCCGCCTATGCGATCGCGGGGGGCAATCCGGCTCATCCCATTAAGCAACGTTTTATGGATGCAGAGATTGCTCAACTGCTAGCGCTTCAGTGGTGGAATTGGGAGATCGAAAAAATCACGCGCAACATCTCGCTCATCATGGGTGGCGATGTATCAGCGCTCTGCCACGCAACGTAAAAATGCATTGAATTTTCTATCCCTTTACTTCACCCCATTTATGTTATCTAACCTTTTTCGTAAAACACCCCTTGCCTGGTTTCAGGTGACTCGTGAAAAAACTCGGTTGCTGGTGGCGATCGCTGGAATCGCTTTTGCCGACATTCTTATGTTTGTCCAACTCGGCTTCAAAGATGCGTTGTTTGATTCGGCTGCGGTGCCCTATCAAACCTTGCAATCCGACTTATTCATTGTCAATCCTCAGTTTGAAACGCTGTTTTCCACCAAAGTATTTTCACGAGAACGATTGCTGCAAGCGGCGGCAATCGACGATGTTGACTCCATTAGTTGGCTCTATATTGCGATCGCCCAGTGGCGCAACCCAACAACCCGCACATCCCGTTCCATCTTGGTATTTGGCACTGATCCCGCTTCCACCGCATTCAAGCTGCCAGAAGTTAATCAACATCTACAGGATCTGCAACAGTTAAATCAAGTGTTGTTTGACGAAGCCGGACGACCCGAATTTGGCGACATTGCCACCTTGCTCAAAACAACATCCCCTTTACAAACAGAGGTGAATGATAATCTGGTTCGCGTGGCAGGCACATTTAGAATGGGGGCATCCTTTTCAGCCGATGGTAATGCCATTACTAGCGATTCTACATTTTTACGAATTTTCCGCGATCGCCAGCCCGAAGATATTGATGTTGGTTTGATTAAGCTAAAACCAACAGCGGATATAAAACAGGTGCAAGCCGCTCTCAAAGCCAGTTTGCCCAACGATGTTTTGGTGATGACACTGCCAGAATTTGCCACTCGTGAAAAAGACTATTGGGCAAATGCCACTCCCATCGGCTTCATCTTCACCCTGGGAACCATTGTGGGCTTCATTGTCGGCGTGGTGATCGTCTATCAAATTCTCTATTCCGATGTATCTGATCATTTGCCAGAATACGCGACGCTGAAAGCGATGGGCTACGGCGACTTCTACTTTGTTGGCGTGCTGATTCAGGAAGCATTACTGCTGGCAGTTCTGGGCTTTTTCCCTGGAGCCATTCTATCCACAGGGCTATATGCTCTGGCGCAAGGTGCCACCATGCTGCCGATCGCCATGACCATTGAACGGGCTACGAACGTGTTCATACTCACCCTCATCATGTGCGTTGGCTCTGGAGTCATCGCCATGCGGAAGCTTCAATCAGTCGATCCCGCAGACATCTTTTAGTTTTGAGTTCTTAATTTTGAGTCTTTTGCCTTAATTCCTTTATTAATCATCATGCAAACACTCTCCTCACTTCCCGCGCCTAAAGCCTCGCAGAACGGCTCCCAGCCTGTAATTTCGGTGACGAATTTGAATCACTACTTTGGTGAAACTAATCTGCGTAAACAGGTCTTGTTTGACGTGAATTTGGAGATTGCACCGGGCGAAATTGTGATCATGACAGGTCCCTCTGGTTCGGGCAAAACGACGTTGCTGACGCTGATGGGCGGATTGCGATCGGCACAGGAAGGTAGCCTTAAAATTTTAGATCAAGAAATTGTGGGAGCGAGCAAACAAAAACTGCTACAGATTCGCCGCAACATTGGCTATATTTTTCAAGCGCACAACTTAATGACCTTTCTCACAGCCAAGCAAAATGTGCGAATGTCATTGGAATTGCATGATGAAATTGCTACTCCAGAGTTAGATATAAAATCGGCGGAAATTTTGGAACAGGTTGGTTTGGGCGATCGCTTAGACTACTATCCAGAAAATCTATCGGGTGGACAAAAACAGCGAGTCGCGATCGCCCGTGCATTGGTTAGCCGCCCCAAAATTGTTCTAGCTGATGAGCCCACCGCTGCACTCGATAAAAAATCAGGGCGAGATGTGGTAGAAATGATGCAAGCACTTGCCAAAGAACAACATTGCACCATTTTGATCGTCACCCATGACAATCGAATTTTGGACGTTGCTGATCGCATTGTGTATATGGAAGATGGTCGATTGGTCAGCGATGGCGTTGACATGGCTGCAAAAATGCATTGACCGTCTCATTTAAATTCTGATGCCATAACAACGCCTGCTCCACAAGAGTGATACTCTCTTTGTGGAGTGGGCTTTTTGCTGGATGAAACTAGGTGAGAGCCTGTTATCCAATATCTTCCTCTGCTCCCTAAAACCTGACCCCTGAAACCTGAAACCTATTGTTACCCAATGAATCGAACATTTTGGATTACTGCGTTAATTTCCTTTACCAATTCACTCAGCTTCACCATTCTGATTCCGATTCTATATTTGTATGGCAAGCAGTTTAATCTGACAGACTTTCAAACGAGTTTGCTATTTTCCATCTACTCTGTGGCTCAGTTTTTTGCAACACCTATAATTGGTAAATTGAGCGATCGTATTGGACGCAAACCACTGTTAATCATCAGCTTGGCGGGTACGGTGATTGCAAACCTGCTGGCAGGCACCGCCAGCACGGCGGGAGTTCTCTTTTTTGCGAGATTTCTTGATGGCATCACCGGCGGCAATGCGTCCGTTGCTCAAGCCGTCGTTTCAGATATCGTTCCGCCCCAAGATCGAGCAAAAGCATTTGGAGTTTATAGCGCCATCACCTTTGGATTAGCTTTTATTTTAGGTCCAGTCATTAGTTTGATAGCACAAAGTTTCTCTTTAGGTGCAGGGTTTTTAGTCGCTAGCGTTTGTGCATTCTTATCGCTGTTGATTACGATTTTTCTGCTGCCAGAAACATTGGAGACGAAGGCAGCTAAGGCAACTAATATTTTTGATATTGGACTTGGAAACCTAGTGAAAGGATTAACAATTCCTAAAGTAGGTATTTTACTCATTATAAACTTTTTAATTGGCACTACTTTTACGATTTTTACATTTGCATTTCAGCCCTATTTTATTAACGTGCTAGGTCAATCCAGCCAATCGCTGACGTTGATGTTTGTCATGTTTGGCACGATCGCAATTTTAATGCAGGCAGCAGCAATTCCTTTATTAGTAAGGCACGTTAGTCTAGTCAGTATTTTATTAGTTTCTATTTTGGTACGCAGTATATCTTTTGTGGTTATGCCATTCGTTCCCAGTATCATTTATTTTGTGGGCGTTAGCTTGGTTTTCTCAGTATTTAATGCTTTTGTGCAGCCCATGATTACCACGCTAATTTCTCTCAACTCAGATGCGAAAACTCAAGGAACTACATTAGGTTTAAATGCTTCTTACTTAAATGTTTCTAATGCATTTGGTCCCATAATTGCTGGATTAATTGTGAATCAAGCGGATTTTAATACTTATAAATATCCATTTTATTTGGCGGGAGTGCTGACCTTTTTGGTGTGGCTATTTGCGATCGCCAAGCGCGATAAATTTACTCCGACCGCGAAATCGTCTCACTCTTAATGCTTATTTTGTTTGCTTCCACACATAGGTTCCAGTCTTATCAATGTAGCCTGCCTGACCCTCTGTATAAACCAGTGCCAGCCCTTCTACAAAATTGAGCGCTAATCCAAACTGAGGTGGAATGACCATTTTTCCAGTCTGGTCAATGTAACCATAGCGATCGTCGATTTTTACAGCAGCTAACCCATTTGAAAACCGATCGGCTCGATCAAATTGCAGCGGAATTATGACTTTCCCCGTCTTGTCGATATAGCCCCATTTCTCGTCTAGCTGAACGCTTGCCATACCCTCATGAAACTCTCGCACTTCATCAAACTGCGGCGGAATTACCACCGTTCCTGTAGTGTCGATGTAGCCCCATTTTTCGTTTTGTTGAATTCCAGCAAATCCTTCACTAAATACCCACATGCCGGACAGCCAATCGCCTTCCCACTGTGGCTGAATCACCATTTTGCCCGTTTTGTCGATGTAGCCCCGTTTCCCATTTATCAAGACGGGGGCTAATCCATCAGCAAATGCCATAGCATAATCAAATTGAGCAGGGATGACGACCTCTCCAGTCTTGTCAATGTACCCCCACTTTTTGTTAATGTTTACGGCTGCTAATCCCTCTTTAAATGCCTGGGCTTCTTCATATTGAGTAGGAATTACGAGCGTTCCAGCTTTATCAATATAGCCATATTTTGTACCTAGTATGACCAGCGCTAAGTCATCAGAAAAGCCAAACGCTAGACGATATTTTGCAGGAATAACAGGTTTTCCAGTCCCATCAATAAAACCGTATTGATCATTCGATTTATACTGTGCGCGATCGCCCACAAAACCCCACACTAAATCGTTAAATTGAGGTGGAATCATGATCGTACCTGTGCGATCGATAAAACCATATTTCCCGCCCTGAATGATCCGAAACAACGGCTCAGCTTGCTGAGTGGGTACCTTCATAGTCTGGGCAGTCAAAAACAGCGGTTTAGAGGCAGAATTAAGCGATCGCGCCATCCTAGGCTCCACTCGGCTTGCCAAGCTAAAACTTGTTATCAATATCAGCCAAATAAATCTGGAAACAATTATCATCACAACTCACTATCCCAATCTATAAAAACAGCAGGCAAATCAGACTTACTTCATTACTTCTTTGTCTCTGCCTTCCGGCTGAGTCGAGATCTCTATCTTAAGAGTCTTAGAGATAGCCTAAGCAAGTTGATAAGTTTGCTTTATAGAGAAAAATAAATTTAATTTGATTCAGGAGAGCAGTTATGGCAGACGTTGTTAAATCTGTAAAAGACGCAATTAAAAGCGCCGTTCAAGATAGTGATATTCCTGGAATTACTAGCAATAAACCAGTGGTTCCTGATTTGGTCGATGAGACAAACACAACACAAAATCTAGATGCAGAGATGCTGAAAGAATCGATCGCGGAAGGTGATACCAAGGGTCTTAGTGTCGATGTTGGAGCAGACTACGCAGCCGCCCAAGATATGAGTACAGGATCAGTGAGTGCTACCGAAGCGGAAGACATAGTTGCGCCTGACTTTGAGGTGTCTACGCCCGCAGAAGTAGCAGTACCCACAATGTCTGCCAATGATCAAATTGATTATACCGATATGGCAAAAGATATTAACCCTACTGGTGCAGCCGGAAACGTGACCGACGACCTAGTGAAAAAAGCGTTGGACTTAGGAAAACCAGGTAGTTAATTAAGCCGAAGCATGGCTTAGTAACGATCGCATTTTGTACAAACACAGAACTCAAAGTACTAAGGTTTGTATTAAGTAATATTTTTTATAAGAGAAAAGCTATAGCTGCAAGGGCTATAGCTTTTCTCATTTTATTTATCTCAATAGAAGGGAAGCAGACTGAAACAAGCCAATCACAAACCCTAGAACACCACCAAGATTGACGATCGCCTGAAGTTCGCTCTGGACAATACCATTGATTGCTGCCTCTAGATCAGCGGCAGAGGTCGCTTTAACTCGATCAATAATCACTTGATCGATGTTGAGAATCGGAATTGCCTGAGCCACGATCGCTTCTAAGTCGCGTTCTAGATACCGTTCTAGAATTAATGCCAGTTCAAAACTTACCGTTTCTAGCGATTCGTTGACGACCGGTGAAGTTCGCAGGCGGCTCAAGATTAAGCTAGCTAAACTTTCCCACTCAATCGATTTGCCTAGTTCTTCTAAAAATTCTGATCCCTGTTCCTGCACATAGTCGCGTACTGTATCGCGCAGGGTTTTACGCAACTGACGTACTGTAGAGACTGGCAAATTTTGCAGCGATAGATTTTGCAGCCATTCTTTAAGCCGCGATCGCACATTCAGCGATGTCATTAGCTCGCTCAATCGCGCATTACATTCTTCTCGTTCGTCCAAACAGAATGTACGAAGGCGGGCTAACGCATTACGGCTACCAAACAGGTTAGCAACCACCCAATAGGTGCCGCTGGTTTTTTCGCGGAACCCTTCGTCAATCACTTGAATGTTGCGATCAGTGAGAAAGTCGATGAGGGCTTGTCGCAACACATCGGGCGGCAGCACCACGTTTAAACTCCAATCTGCCAGTTTAGTCGCTTGTTCATCCGATAGCTGAAACTCCAGCAGCACTTTGTCAAAAATCTGATTGAGTTGTGCTTCCAAAAAGTCTTCTTGCCGTGCTAGTACTTTCAGCAAGCGAGGCAAAGATTGTCCAAATAAATCTTGCAGGACATTGGCGAGAATTTTTGCTGTTTTCTGCTGCTTATCAGCTTCTACTTGATCCAATGCCAGTTTAAGCAGCCACAGCAATGCCCCTTGTACTCGCTCAGTTTGCAGCAGTCGTCGCGCCAATTTTTGCAGTTCATCTGGAGTGAGCAGCGACCCCATGATGGTGTCAGAAATGCGTTTTGCTAGGCGTTCTTGATTACGAGGAATCAAGCCGGGAGTAAAAGGAATTTTTCGCCCTGCAACATACTTTGCTTGATAGGGACGAAACAACATCCGAATGGCAATATCGTTGGTGAAATAGCCAATAATGCCGCCAACGACAGGAGGCGCAACATAAAGCCAAAGAGTGGAAAGATCCAAGGGAGGCATTGGAAGTTTTGAGTTTTGAGTTTTGATCGCGTAGCGTGTGTCTGGCACTTAGCGTCTTCGGAGGAGAGATTTTGAGTTTTGTTCTCGTTTGCGTACTGAAAACCTGCGACTCAAAACTACTTCGTGATTACTAATATTCCCATCGTACCCCCCGCAATGGGATAGTGCGTAACGGTGGAAAACCCTACCTCTAAGGCGAGGTTTCGCTGCTCTTTTCCAGTGGGGAAGCGATCGAGGCTAGGAGCGAGGTAGGCATATTCCTTGGAATAGCCATAATGGCTAGCTATGGGAACGACGACGGTATCTAAGTACCATTGCTGAAAGCCCCTCACCAATGGATTTGTAGGGCGGTGTAGGTCGAGAATGGCAGCGATCGCCCCCGGTTTGAGGACGCGCCGAAGTTCTTGCAAGGCGCGGGGAATATCGCCCACATTACGCAACCCATAGCCCATCGTGGCAGCATCGAAGTGATTATCGGGCAAAGGGAGGTTTAGGGCATCTCCTTCCATCCAGGTGATAGGTAGGGTGAGATGGCGATTTTGTACCCGCTGACGGGCGATCTCAAGTTGTTCTGTGGCAAAATCCACACCGATAACCTGTCCAGTTTTATCCACCCGTTCTGCTAACATCTGCGCCAAATCGCCGCTGCCACAACAGACATCGATACAGGTGTCGCCCGGTTTAGCGCCGCTCCACTTAATCGCCATTTGCTTCCAGATGCGATGCTGCCCCAAACTGAGCCAGTTGTTAAGGGGGTCATAAACGGGAGCAATGCGATCGAATAGGGCACGAACAGAATCAGGAGTCGGGGCGGAAAGATCAGGCGTAGTCATTTAGATTTAGGTGAAGGCTACAAAAGTGGGAGGCTCTCGATTTCCCACTCATCATCCTACTGGAGAATCGATTCTCGTGAGAAATGCCGCCTTAAAAATAAGGTTCTGTGAAGTTACGAAATCTTTGGAGTTGACCGTGTTGCTTGCAAGGAAGTGTCTAGCAAGTCAGCCATGCCGAACGTTTTACAGTCTAATTTTTTCTGGTTGTTTTACTCCATTGCCCTAACGCTATTCTCTTTTAAGCTCTTCTTTGCTTGGGGATTGATGGTTGGAACCCTGTACAGCCTGTTTTTTCTATTTCGGTTCACTGGACTAGAATCAACGTTATCCAGCCGAGAACATCAGCTTTACTTGACAGCTATTTTGCTATATCCACCCGCTGAAACATTAGTGCAATGGTTGGGGATCAATGGCTTCATTCCAAGAGATTTTACGTTGATTAATCGCCTAGAGCATTTCTGTTGGGCAACGATGCTAGTGCTGTTTTTTTTACCGTTTACCTCAGGTGTTTGGCAGCGGCTAAATCATTGGCAAAATTTAGTCTTCATTATGGGCTTTACTTGTTTGTTAGGGAATATCAATGAGTTTTTAGAGTTTTTCCTGCGAATTCAAGCTAGCCCAATTAATCAGGCTCAATTCGCGGCTTTTTATAGCGACACGATTTACGACATGATGATGAATTTATTCGGCAGTATCGCTGGGTTTGTGATTCTTTACCGCATTCAGCCCAAAAGCACTCAATTAGACAGACTTCCCTATCTGTAGCGCTTGAGTTAAACTGATGCCGTTGGTTGAATAACGGCTGTAAGATCGAAGGTTTCGCCTGGTTGAGGAATTAGAAGCTGCGTTGAACTGCCAGAGGCAATGAGGCGATCGCGAAACTCTGCCTCACTGCCGACTGATTTAATCAACATCTGCAAAATGCCTGTGGCACGCACATCTCCTCGCGTGGTAGGCAAAAAATAGCGGGGTTGCAACGTTTCAATCAGTTGCAGTGCCTCAGTTGCGCCCATGATCACTTGCCCTAAAAGGGGAAAAACTTGGGCAACAATGGGGGCGATCGCTACATCAACTCGTCCCAGTTTTGCCAAATCCTTTAAGGGTGAAAAATGCGGCTCGTAGTAGAGGGTTTCTCCACTGGTCAAATCTTTGAGCAAATAGCCATTTTCTACCTGCCCTGGCTGAATTTCAGCCCCCAGCACTCCCGTAATTTGCAGCGCATCCGCAATCACCGTATCTTGCCAGTGTGCGATCGCCGTTACCTGCTGATAGCCCAGGCTTTGGACCACCTTTGCAGCAGTTGGAGAGGCGACTACTGGAATGGCGCGATCGAGCTTGTCCAGTGTGGGTCTGTGACAGTGGTCATCTACCCCTTGCGACAGCAAAATCAAATCAATCGGCGGCAATGTCTCCGGCGTAATTGCTAATGGCGTGTTGTGATGGGCTGTGAATAGCCACGGCTGACCATAAAACACCAGCGGATCGACCAGCCACGGATCGACCAAAATTGTTTTTCCAGCCAGTTCAAATATCCAGCTATTCAGGTCAACCCAGGTCAATTTCATCGTGCTTTGCAATT
This sequence comes from Leptolyngbya sp. CALU 1928, assembly GCF_056784215.1. Lineage (NCBI taxonomy): Bacteria > Bacillati > Cyanobacteriota > Cyanophyceae > Leptolyngbyales > Leptolyngbyaceae > Leptolyngbya > Leptolyngbya sp. CALU 1928. The sequence goes on from NZ_JBXBCE010000001.1 coordinate 2,652,372, forward strand.
CTTAACAGCTATTCTGATAGTAACCCCAAGAATAGGCAGATTGTGCGAAAGTCGAGAAGAGGCTTAAAGTACGAACTCCAAACTCCTATGACTCCTCCTATTGCATTGACGATCGCCGGTTCCGACAGTGGCGGTGGTGCAGGTATTCAAGCAGATTTACGCACCTTCGCCTTCCATAAAGTTCATGGGACTAGCGCCCTCACCTGCATCACAGCGCAGAATACATTGGGCGTGATGCGGGTGGATGCGTTGCCGCCGGAGTCAGTGGCGGCGCAAATGGAAGCGGTAGTTAGCGATATAGGTGTGCAGGCAGCAAAAACAGGAATGTTGCTGAATCAGGGGATTATCGCGATCGTGGCGGAGCAGATTCAAACCCTGCAAGTTCCGAATGTGGTCGTCGATCCGGTGATGGTGTCGCGCACAGGGGCACAGTTGATTGATGATGCCGCGATCGCCACTTTACAAACTGCTCTGATTCCAATTGCAACGGTTCTCACTCCAAACCGCTATGAAGCCCAAATGTTATCAAAGATGGAGATCCACACCCTGGAAGATATGCAAATTGCCGCCCAAAAAATTTATCAGCTAGGCGCAAAAGCCGTATTGGTTAAAGGCGGCGGCATGGCTGAAGATCTCTGTGGTGTGGATGTTTGGTGGGATGGGCAGGCAGTAGAAATTTTAAAGACGGAGCTAGTGGATACAACCAATACCCATGGCACAGGTTGTACACTGTCTGCGGCGATCGCTGCAAATCTGGCGATCGGACACGATGCCTTCACTGCTACTCGTCTGGCGAAAGAATACGTCACGACTGCTCTGAAATATGCGCTGGCGATCGGCAAAGGACAGGGACCCATTGGGCACTTTTTCCCTCTGTTACAACCCAATGACGACTCTAAATCATGAGCCATGTACCCATCCGTAAGTAACTAAGCCACTTTTTGAGGAATATTTAGCAACTCTCGCCACTCTGTTAGAGATCGCTCCCAGTTTTCTTCCCATTTTTGGGCTAGAAGAGGTTGAGCATTCATTCCCGTCCGGTAGCCAGAAGCAAGACGATCGAGCACTTCATTAAGCTGCTCAGGCGTATTAAACAACGTTTTCAGCAGCCCTCCACAGACCAGCACTGCTGCCATCGTTCGCCGAGTTTGTGCCAATTCAAACGCCTTTAACCCCAGTTCTCCCGCTACATCAGTGTTAAATCCTGCCACAATGTGCCAGATATCATGGGTTTGACGCATCCGCAAGAGAACGTAGCTCGCATCATCTATCACATTAATGGGTCGGTAAAAGTTGGGATCAAACCCTGCATCGCGAATGTAATGGGCATAGGTATAGCCCAAAGAATTTGGTGGAAGTTGGGCAAGAAAATCTAGATTGAGCGGCGGCGGCTGATAACGCTCAGCGATTAGGCTAGCGACCGCCGGATCTTTTTGCACAAACGCGATCGCCGCTTGGGTTGCCTGGGTGTTTCGCAATCCGTCTTCAATGTCATATACTGACTCGGTTTTTTCTGGATCTCTCAGCAACGTTAACGCACCTTTAAGCGTGCTGAAAAAATCAATATTTAACTGCGATCTAGATCCATAAAACTTACGCATGTTAGAGGAGTTAAATAAATTGTCTTACTGCTGAAAGTATCGAACTGAAGGTGTTGAACTAGAAGTATTGACCTGAATATATCGTTAATTGGTTCAAAGCATATGATGACTTGCTGTATTTCTGACTTTTCTAGAGCAAATCCATCCATATAATATAGAAGCGTCATAGAGGCAGATGCAGACTCCTCCATTTAGGTTCTGCCTGCTGCTCAAGACCTGCCGAACCGATCGCTAGGGGAGACTGCTCGTTTATGTCAATGATTGAGACAAAAACCGAACCCATGGTCATTAACATGGGTCCTCACCATCCTGCCAGCCACGGATGTTTCCGACTGGTGGTGACGTTGGATGGCGAGAACGTGATCGATTGCGAACCCGTTTTGGGCTATCTGCATCGCGGCATGGAGAAAATTGCCGAAAACCGCACCAACCTGATGTATGTGCCCTACACCAGCCGCTGGGATTACTACGGCGGCATGTTTAATGAAGCGGTGACCGTCAACGCGGTGGAAAAACTGGCGAAAGTGCCTGTGCCTAAGCGGGCTAGCTACATTCGCGTCATCATGCTGGAACTAGGACGCTTGGTGAATCATTTGCTGTGGCTTGGTCCATTCGTGGCAGATATTGGAGCGCAAACGCCCTTTTTCTATACCCTGCGCGATCGCGAAATGATTTTGGATTTGTACGAAGCGGCAACCGGCTACCGCATGGTCAACCACAACTATTTCCGCATTGGCGGTGTGGCGGCAGATCTGCCTTACGGGTGGGTCGATAAGTGTCAAGAATTTGCCGATTACATGATGCCCGTGATCGATGAGTATGAAAAACTGATCACCAACAACCCGATTTTTATCCGCCGCGTGGAAGGTGTGGGCACGCTCAGCCGCGAAGACGCGATTAACTGGGGCTGCTCCGGTCCCATGCTGCGGGCTTCTGGCGTGAAGTGGGATTTGAGGAAAGTGGATCACTACGAATGCTACGACGAGTTTGATTGGGACGTGGTCTGGGCAACCGAAGGGGATTGCCTTGCCCGATATGTGGTGCGGATGCAAGAAATGCGCGAATCCGTCAAGATCATCCAGCAAGCCTTAAAAGGCTTGCCCGGTGGAGCTTACGAAAATCTGGAAGCGAAACGTATCTCTGCGGGCAAAAAATCTGAATGGGATGGCGCAGATTATCAGTACATCAGCAAAAAAGTTGCTCCCACCTTCAAAATTCCTACTGGAGAGCACTATGTGCGGATCGAAGCGGGTCGCGGCGAAATGGGCATTTTTATCATGGGCAATGATAATGTCTTCCCGTGGCGCTGGAAAATTCGTCCGGCAGACTTCAACAACCTTCAGGTGTTGCCGAACCTATTGAAGGGACGCAAAGTTGCAGACATTTTTGTGATTTTGGGCAGCGTGGATGTGGTGATGGGATCAGTCGATCGCTAATTCCATCCATCACTGCACTTTTTTACGAGTTGGGGTGGCAGGTGCCGCCCTTTTTTCATGGTTTCCATCGCAGTGTTCCAGACGGCTGCACGAAATCCATTTGTATTGGAATTGACGATGAAGGGGGCTTCGATATAATTTTGTGTCAGATTAAATATTAATCCGTTAGAGATTAAGGATTCTCCGATGCTGCAATTTGCATTTGATTTTCAGACCCTACTGAGTACTCTGGCAGATCCATTGACGGGGTTGATGTCGCTGCCGCTCGTCCTAGGCTGTACTCGCGCAGTTTATCGGGGACTTGATAATCTGGTGATCACTGGGCGCACTATGGACTGGCTCAACGACATGCAGAGCAATATCTGGGCTTTCCCGCGCGGCATTGAACGCGATGGTGCGGCGGGTGCAAACTCGATTCGCTGGGTTTCAAAATACGGCAGTGTGGGAGCCGCAGGGTGGGATATAGGTATTGCTGACGGCATGAACGAGCAGGGATTGTTCGCCAACTTGCTTTATCTAGTCGAGACCCAATACCCAACGCCCGATTCCGCCAATTCGCGCCAGCCTTTGTCCCTGTCGCTGTGGGCACAATATATGCTGGATAACTTCGCAACTGTGAGTGAGGCGGTTGCGGCGATCGCGCAAGAACCTTTCTATGTAGTGCCTGCGCGATCTCCGGATGGCAAGCCTGGAACGATACACCTTTCGCTTTCAGATGCGACGGGTGATTCAGCCATCTTTGAATATGTGGAAGGCAAGCTGGTCATTCACCACAGCCACGATTATCAGGTAATGACCAACTCCCCAGTCTATAGCAAGCAGTTGGCTTTAAATGAATATTGGCGGATGATTGGGGGGACGATGATGCTTCCCGGTACGAATCGAGCAGCGGATCGGTTTGTCCGTGCCTCCTTCTACATCAACGCGATTCCCAAAACGGCTGATCCGGTAGAAGGGGTCGCTGGTGTATTTTCAGTGATTCGGAATGCGTCAGTGCCCATGGGCATCAGTACGCCCGATCAGCCCAACATCTCCTCAACGATTTGGCGAACGGTCGCCGACCAGACAAACAGGCGTTATTTTTTCGAGTCAGTTCGCAGCCCAAATGTTTTCTGGGTCAATCTGGACAACCTGGATTTCGCCGCCGGCAGCCCAGTCAAAAAACTGACGCTGACGGATGGCTCGGTCTTCGCGGGTGACACTTCAGCCCAGTTTCAGCCGACTGAACCAATGAAGTTTCTACAGGTATGAACCTCCATTGACCTAGGTGAAATGATTGAACCGACGCACAATGATCAGATATTAAGTCGCACTTCCCCTTTCAGGGTCATCGGTCTGACGGTATGGATGGTTTCGTACAATATTGGGGTGCTGCCCGCGATCATGCCTGCGATCGTGCATGATTTTGATTCGAGCATTGGCTCCATTCAAACCGTCCTAGTTCTGTTTTCGCTAACGACTGCCGCTTTCGCGCCCACAGCGGAAAATCTCTGCCGCTATTTTGGTCGCACACCCGTTTTCCTAGCTGGATTGATACTCTATGGGATCGGCATCGGCTTGACTGCCCTGAGTCCTTCGATCGCAATTCTGGCAGTCAGCTTTGCCGTCCTAACCGGGTTAGCGGCAACCCCCCTAGTGAGTACCCCTTGGACATTGGTAGATCTGATTTATCAAGGCAAATCTGAACAGCAGGCAACGGTCGGTCTGATTGTCGTGTCTACCCTAGGCAGCTTGATGGGGTCGCTGCTGGGTGGCTTCCTCGCATCTGAGGTTGGCTGGCGCTGGGCGTTTGTGCCGTCGCTGGTCGCTCTGCTTGCTATCTGGTCTCGGCGGCGATCGCTGCCCAATCTTAGCCAGTATTGTGAGCAGCCGATTGACTGGGTGGGCGGGCTGCTGTCTTTTCTGGGGCTGGGGCTGATTCTGACGGGCGTGAGTCTGGCGATGGAGTTTGGCTGGTGGGAGCCGAGGCGCATGTTCTCGATTGGCGGAGTCGTACTGCCGCCGTTTTCCTTATCGATCGTGCCGCCCCTGATTGCCGTTGGCTTAATTCTGCTAGGTTTCTTTGGCTTCTGGCAGCGACGGCAGGCAAAAAAGGGAGCAGCCTCGATCCTGCGGGCTGGATTGCTGCGAAAGCCGGGATTTGTATTGGGAATGCTGGCGGCGATGCTGCATACGCTGGTTACGGCTGGGGTGCAGTTTAATCTATTTCAGTATGTGCCTCTGGCGCTGTCGCTCGATCCCTACCAGACGGCTCTGACGATTATGCCTTATAACATCACGAAGATTCTGGTGGTGGTTGGATCGCTAAAGCTGCTGGCGCTGGGAACCGATCGCAACGGAGACACGGTGTTTCAGCGCTTACCGCCCAAATTCATTGTGTTCGGTGGATTAACTCTTTTGGCAACCGGAATCTTCATGCTGTATCGCAACCTAACGCTTCAGATCACGCCCATCGATTTGCTGCCGGGGTTAACGGTGATGGGTATCGGTTCAGGACTGTTTACCTCCCATGTCAGTCGATTGACCTATGCGGCGGCAGAAAACAGCAGAGTAGAAGGGACGGGAATCTACAATCCGGTTCAGAATTTAGGCAGTTCGCTGGGCAGAGCCATTCTGGGGACATCGCTGATATTTTTTGCCTCACGAGATATTGTGGACGGCATTTTGCAGCAGATGGGGCAAACCATGGCTCCCGCCGATCGCGTGCGGCTGATTGCCACTCTGCAAGAAATGATCCAGACGCTTTCCCGTCGAGAAGTGAGCGCAGCGGTGGTCAACCAAGTGCCGCCAGCGGTCGTTCCTTTCGTTCGCCAAATTAGCCAGGAAGCCACCAATTCAGGAATGCAAACTTCTCTGCTGCTGGCGCTGCTGTTCACCGGACTTTGTTTTTTGCTTGCAACGACCCTGCCCAAATATCCGTCGCGCTGATAGTTGCGGGTGGAGCCTACGAAAACCTAGAAGCGAACTAAAAGTCTTTCTCCTTAAGGAGTAGACCGCAAATCGTGCGAAGCAGGGTTGGGATGTAGCATGCTTCCTACAGGGTGGATAAATTAATCGAACATCTATACCCTGTCACTGTGCTTTTTTCCGAGTTGGGGCGGCAGGTGCTGCCCTTTTTTCATAGGTGGGTCGGCTCAAAATGCGGAAGTACAACGCTTTGGTGTCGCTCTCCAATAGACACAAGTAGGAGAAATTTTGCCAGCCTTTTGAAGTCATCAATCGACCATTGCCCATGACTTCAGTACTAATGAATTGGCTACCGACTTTACTCTCGAAGCGATCGCGGCGAGTTTTAGTATCATCAATTAGCTGAATCTGACGAATTTCCTTTACCTGTCGATATAGTTCACGCGCATAGATTTGGCAACTTTGTACGGCGGGATCAGAGCCAAGATCAGGGGCTTGGGCATTTACAACATTGGGCACTACCAAAACAGCCGTCAGGCAGGATATTAAAAAAAGTTGACGGTTCATCACGCAAGGCAAATAGAAACAGGATGCAAAATATACCGCTCTGTTTTAACGCATTTTGAGGGGATTGCAGGGAAAACACGATCGCGCTGCCCAATTTGCGTGCGATCGCCCTATGCTAGGGGTTGAACTGTGAATGAGGACAAATCCCGATGGCAGACCCAATTACGCCCGAAGTGAGCCAACGCATCTGCGCTCACATGAATGATGACCATGCTGAGGCTGTAGTAATGTATGCCAAAGTGTATGGAAATTTACCCGAAGCTACGGCTGCTAAAATCGCCGCGATCGACCCTGAAGGGATGGATTTGGATACGCAAGTCAACGGCTCAACGACTTCCATCCGAATTGCGTTTGACCATACTCTACAAGACTCTGAAGATGCCCATCAAACGCTGATTGCCATGGTTAAACAGGCGAGACAGCAGACGAAGAATCTTTAGGTAGGTTTCAAGTGTCGGGTGTCAGGTTTAAGGGGGGACAGGTCTCTTTTTTCAAAAGCTGTTTAAAAGCAGGAGACCCGGAGTCTACGCCTACCGTAAGCATCCCGTATTGCTGCTACCTTCCGGTCCTGACAAGATTTGGGCGTTGCGATCGCATAGATCCGAGTCAGACTTAACCATAGCATTTCTAGGTACAAGTTTTTACACCCTTACTGCTTGTCCCAAAAAATCAAAAGTCTTTCAAGTCATCTAACTAGCTATCTGTCGATCAAAAGCAAGTTTTTTGCTCCTAAAAACTTAAACCTCTCCTCGAATCGTAAACGAATAATCGCCACCGGGTTCTAACTGATAATCTTTTTGCTCTAAAAATCGTCCGAGTGGCTCCTTGATCAAAGCTCTTCCTAACGATGGCTGCACCGAAAGCTCCCCTAGCCGAAAACACCAGGCAAATTGCCACTCAAACTGATTTGCCCGGACTTCGCCCTCCAGCATCCCTTGTTGCCAGCAGTGACGAGTTATCCGAACATATGCAGTGGTTTGGGGAAGGCGTTTAGCCACAAAAATTCTAAATAAATGAGTGCAAATTAAACGATAGCTGACTCTGCTTATTGAGCATCAGATCTCGATATCCACCATACCAAACCCTCAGGAACTTGCGTTAATAGAACGTGTGCTTACTTGTTTACCCATTGGGCTATTCGCTGAGCAGCCTTCAAGATAAGCAAGCATCGAAAGGCGCTAAAACAATTCTCTTCATGATGAATAGCACCAATGGGGGGATGGCAAGCTAGGTAAGTTCATATAAAAATTCTTAGATGAGTCGGGATAATCATAAGCGCCCTCGAAGATGTCATGAAACCCTCAGGGATATTAGAAGGCGGTCATGGGTTGGGCGCGATCGCTCAAATGGATAGCTTGAAATAATAAACTCTCGCTAAACCATAGCTTTCGGGTCTAAACCATTGAGCGATCGTACTAAGTGTTTTATCGGTTAAAACCCAGTAGATAAACCAAACTTTCTAGAAAAACGTACGGATCAAGCACAACCAAAGGGGAATTCTATTTTTAGCTAATGATTGGAAAATCTTCTGTTATCAGAGAGAATGAGTTTTCAATTTCAGCAAAACTGACTCAGGTTGAAAGATAACATCTACTAAGTTATGGCTTCTATTGCCCGTAAGAACTTATTTGAAGATATTCCTCGCTTTATTGTTGCCCAAGCGGGAATCATGTTCGCTGTCAGTTTGGTAACAATCCAAGTAGGAATTTTAGACGGCTTTAGCCGTTCAACGACTCGGTTGATCGAACAATCAAATGCTGACTTATGGGTCACTTCCAAGGAAATGCTTCAGTTAGAGATCACCTTACCCATGCCACTACAGCGATTGACTCAAGCGCGGGAAGTGGAGGGAGTAGCCCACGCAGAAGCGATTATTTCTCGCAACTCTCTTTGGTTGGATACAAACGGAAAAATTGTCCCCATTCGGGTCTGGGGGTTTAATCCAACCGGTCGGCTATTTGGGAATTGGTCAATGTCTAAGGGAACATCCACTTCTCTAAAAGAGCCATACACATTTATTACAGACCGCAGCAACCTGAATGCCCTAAATCTTAAGCAAGTAGGCGAAGTGGGTAAGATCGTGCCGCTAAAAGCCAAGCTGGTTGGGTTGAGCGAGTATACCCAATCGATGGCATCTAGCACCTCTCTCTATGCATCTTTAGAATCGGCAAACGCCTTTACTTCAGGATTAGGCTCATCTTTGAACTGCACGATTAATTCGGGTGACGTAGAGTGCAAAAATCCCCTCTCAACAACTGATATACCATTAGGTGAACCGCAGCCTCAACCGCGCCGTCTAAATTTAGCAGACCAGATTACCTATGTACTCGTTCAAGCAAAACCGGGGCAAGACCTCCGAGTGCTTAAACAGCGCTTGGAGGCAAAGCTACCTAACACTCGTGCTTATACCCAAGAGGAAATGGCACTGATTACGCGAACCTTCTGGCGAGAACGGACTGGAATTGGGTTCATTTTAGGATTGGGTGCAGCCGTGGGGGTAATTGTGGGAATTGTAGTAGTAAGTCAGATTTTGTATTCATCGGTTTCAGATCATCTCAAAGAGTTTGGAACTCTAAAGGCGATGGGTGCGTCTGATTGGGTAATCTACGGCGTGATTACAGAGCAAGCGCTGTGGATGGCAATCCTGGGATATATTCCCAGCATGGCGCTTTGTTGGGGGTTAGGTGCTTGGACGGTTGCCGCAAAAGGAATTGTAATTTTGATTACACCGACTACCGCGATCGCTGTTTTTGGACTGACCGTATTTATGTGTGTCGGCTCTGCCCTAATCGCGATTCAAAAGGTAACCCATGTTGATCCTGCAATTGTCTTTAAAGCTTGACTGTTTGATCCGCGATCGCTCTCTTATCCGAATGAGTAAGTCATCTGGTATTCTCGTTACACTAGTTAATAAACGCCTATTTTCAGCATAATCTGTAAAATCAATCCAAATCATGCGGATAATGCGTATTCTCAGCTGAAGTTAAAGTGCAGCCTGCTCTCATGAATTGTTAAAATCAGCCGCCTCTTGCTTGTGTCCATGCCTCTGTCTATCATCTACACGCACCCAGAGATTTAATCAATGACTGCTTCCCGAATCCACATTAACAAACTTATTCAGCATTCAGAGTACTCTGCATCTACTGTTCAAGAGCGCACTCTTTATACTCCAGGTAACTGGGACAATGCCCCAGGCGTTTGGGAGAAGTCAGATAAATGGGCAGTGGTGGCAAAGGGTGTGAAAATGGAATTCCGTTCTGGAGCGGACTCTACGCCGATTCTCCAGGGTATTGATTTAGAAATTCCCCGTGGTGAAATTCAACTGCTCATGGGACCGTCTGGATCTGGCAAAACGACCCTGCTCTCAATTCTGGCTGGAATCTTGACTCCAACAGCAGGAACAGTCTGCCTGTTAGGACAAGAAATTACGCGCATGTCCAAGAATGAGCTATCTCGCTTCCGCTTGAAAAATATTGGCTTTATCTTTCAAGGATTCAATTTGTTTCCAGCCTTGACTGCATCCGAAAATGTGGAAGTGGCGCTCCGAATGAAGGGTATTCGCAAATCTGAAGCACGTAAGCAGGCAACAGATCTGTTAATGGAAGTGGGGCTGAATGATCGCATGAATCATCTTCCGCGCGATTTGTCGGGTGGACAAAAGCAACGAGTGGCGATCGCTCGGGCGTTGGCAGATAACCCCAAGTTGATCATGGCAGATGAACCTACTGCGTCTCTAGATTCTCACAGTGGTCATGCGGTGATTGAACTGCTGCGGAAATTGGCAAAAGAGAATGGACGCACTGTATTAATCGTTACCCACGATTCGCGCCTGATTGATGTGGCAGATCGGGTGACCTATTTGGAAGACGGTAAGCTGGTAGGCTAAGAGCGCAGTCCAAGATACGAAGTGCATGCAAGGCAATTCCATTATTCAAACGCTTCAAGGCGGCTTGATTGTTTCTTGCCAAGCGCCGTCTGAGTCTCCCATGCATCAGCCGTTGGTGATTGTGGCAATGGCAGAAGCAGCAGTGAACCAAGGAGCGATCGCGATTCGGTTAGATACGCCTGCTCATGTGGAAGCAGTCCGGCAAAAAAATTCTTTCCCGATCATTGGCTTATGGAAGCAGCAAATTCCAGGCTTTGAGGTTTATATTACGCCTCAGTTTGATCATGCCGCCGCGATCGCTCAGGCAGGAGCCGATATTATTGCGATTGATGCAACCTTGCGATCTCGCCCCAATCAAGAAATAGTCGCAACACTAATTGCTCGAATCCACACTGAGTTGGGCAAGCTAGTGATGGCAGATGTGGATACCCTAGAGGCAGCGATCGCGGCGGTTGATGCCGGAGCCGATCTAGTAGGCACTACTTTATATGGCTACACCGCAGCCACCCAACATCTCACCCCCCCTGGCTTCGATCTACTAGCTGAACTGGTTAAAAAACTGGAAGTACCGATTATTTGCGAAGGGGGGATTGCCTCTACCCAAATGGCAAAACAAGCATTAGACCTAGGAGCCTATGCCGTGGTAGTGGGCACTGCCATTACAGGGATCGATCTTCAGGTGAAAGCTTATGCGACAGCCTTGGATAATCCGCCTAATCTCGGTAGCTGTGTAGAAACTTTTCAAGCACACCAAATCCGTTTTTTTGATGTGGCTATTCCTAGCTATTGCAATCTGATTGACACGCGGCTACGAGAGTACAACCAAAGTATTCCTTCCGCCCAGTCGTTTTTTGCTACTAAACGACAAACTAAGGCACTCCATCTATTCCTAATGGATGATCGCCAGACAATTATGGGCGGATTGATTGGATTTACTTCCAACTGGAACTGGCTGGAGATTGATTTGCTTTGGGTTGATGAACCGTTAAGGCTGCAAGGATACGGCGATCGCTTGATGCGACTGGCAGAACAGGAAGCTCAAAAACGCGGCTGTACCTTTTCACGGGTTAGCACCCAGAGCTTTCAAGCAAAAGGCTTTTATGAAAAATTGGGCTATCAAGTGGCTGGGATATCAGAAGACTATCCACCCAGTTACATTCGTTACACCTTACAGAAAAGGTTCTAATGTGCTGAGATCTCCGAGTCTTTGGAAAACTCGGAGGTCTCAGATGCCAGACTTAGAAAGTGAAGGTTGTTCGGACAGTGCCAATCACTACATCTTGGTTTCTTGAGTTATGGTCAGGAGCAGTCAGCCATACTACACCCGGAGTAATTGCGATGTTGTCATTGAGGCGATATTGATAAAACGCTTCTACATGGATAGAGGTGCTGGGATCTCGACCAATCACCGATCTCAGCCCAGGGGAAACGGAATCGACTCGCGGCTCCACCCCTACAATGATGCCGCCCAAGCTACCCGTTTTCCCTAAATCGGGGAATGCTAAGCCCACTGCCCAGTTGAAAATGCTGAGGTCGCCCCGTGGTAGCACGCCTCGTGTGGCGAGGGTGCGGGTATTGGTATAGCCGAATGAGCCATTAATCACGAACTTAGGACTCAACTGGAAAGATGCTGAGGCTCCATAGGCGTTGCTGGAAGTAGGAATATCTAACCCCTCAAAAGCACCCTCTAATAACAGCGGATTGCTGGCTAGAGCCGATCTCAAGTTGGCGCGGTTGCTGCCTGTAGAACCGTTGGCAGTGAAATCATTGTTGTAAGCATGAATGTAAGTTAAGCCCACAGTAAACTTCTCGGATGGTCTAATGGTCAATTGACCAATCGCGCCATAGGGTCCGTTAAACAAGCCTGCACCTTGCAATGGAGAACTAGCATCGTTAGCTAGATAGCCTGCACTAATCTCAATAAAATCATTCAGTTCATATTTCAACCCGACTCCAGTGCCGTTGACCAGATAGTAAATCGCGTTACGTGTGCCAAAATGAGTGAGCGCTCCGGTGCCGCCATCTCCATCTAGGAAAGGGTTAATCGTGTCAACGAAGTCATCGATCGCCCCTGCATTCGCTTCCAACGTTACCGTTAGCTTCTCACCCACAGGAAATTGATAAAGCAAGGCATCAATGGAAACTGAATTATTGTTGTCATTCGCAAAAGCTCCTCCCGCAAACCGTAGATCCCCTTCGGGCGTGAACGTAGAGGCACCTGAAAGAGCATTGAGGTTTGTTGCCTGCAACCGGGTTCTCAGCAGATCTTCGCCAGTGAAAGTAGTATCGAAGTTGAGCCGAACGCGATCGCCCACAACTGTGGTTCTCGGAATATCGCGCCCAATTGCATCTTGTCCAGCCAAGCCGCTCACTACACCAAAAACCACTTCCCCACTCAGCTTAGTGGTTGCAGAAAACTGCTGCTTCTCCAAAGTTGCGGTGCGAACTTCCAATCCTTCGACCCGACCTCGCAGCGCCGCCAACTCCGCCGCAAATTCTTCCTGGAGTTTTTTGACAACTTCCAGATCTTCTTTCTTGACAAAATCTGCCGTTGCCGCCGCAATCAATTCCTGAATTTTATCTAGGCAGGCATTTAAACCCGCGGCAAATTCAAACCGAGTTAAAGCCCGGTTACCGCGAAAAGTTTTGTCGGGATAGCCCACAATACAGCCATAGCGTTCTACCAAAGATTGCAGTGCTTGAAACGCCCAATCGGTTGGTCGAACATCGGTTAGCTGAGAAACGGAAGTAACCTGATCTATCCCATTTGGAGAGATTGCCTCAGCTTCAAACTGAGCAACTTTAAGGCTATCTGTCGCAGAGGCAGCAGCGTTTTCTTGCGCCGATACCGATGAAACCGCGATCGCTGCCAGCAAAACGGGACTTAGCAGGAGAGCATTTCTAACTAACTTCAACATCTACTTACCTCACACTCAATACACTTTTAGTTCTACTTACCGCCCGAATCCCCGCTCGAAAGGGAATGTTTTTTCAAAGCAGGCATCTAAGAATGCCATTTCAAAACAAATACCATCTAAAACGATAATGATTATCATAATAGACTAAATTTTAGAACAAACTCAGGTCTAGCTTAAAGCAAACCTTAATGAAAGTAAATCTCAACTTCAAGATTTTTTAGAGAGCATTTTTTGAATTTGCATAGAACAGATCTACCATTTTGAGCAGATCTGGTGTATTATCCAAGTCTGATCGAGAATGCTAAAAATCGGTTCAGTTGTTTTTTGGGCATCATGGCATGAGCTTAGAACTGCCACCCCTAGGGTCTGTTATTCAAGGATCTTTGAGTCAAGGACTAGAAGTTCGTCTGCACGCAAACGTGCTGGTGGAAGATATGCGGGTCGGTAAGTTTTTGGTAGTCCAAGGACGGCGATCGCGCTTTTTCTGTATGTTGACTGACGTGGCACTTGGCACCAGCAGTCCGCGCATTCTGGCAAACCCGCCGGAGCCTGAGAACACATTCTTGCAAGAAGTACTAGCGGGTACAGGCACCTATGGCACCGTGAATCTCACGCCAATGCTGATGATCAGTGAGTCCCAGGAATCAGAAGGCAGGGGGCAAGGAGAAGAGCGGAATCAACAAAGCAATTCAAAATATTCCCCACGGGAACGCTACGCGAACAAAACCCAAACCCTAAAAACCGCTTCTTATCAAGCTCAATCCAGCGCGCCAATCGAACTGCTACCCGTCAAAACCATTCCCAGTCACTTTAGCCAGGTGTTTGATGCGAGTGAATGGGATTTTCGGGCGGTGTTTGGCTGGGAAGATGATCCCCATCGGCGAAACTTTGCGATCGGTCAGCCAATCGACATGGAAGTGCCCATTTGTCTCGATCTCGATCGCTTTGTTGAGCGCAGCAATGGCATATTCGGCAAGTCAGGCACGGGCAAATCTTTTTTGACGCGGCTGCTGCTATCGGGCATCATTCGCAAACAGGCAGCGGTGAATTTGATTTTTGATATGCACTCAGAATATGGCTGGGAGGCAACCCGCGAAGGCAAACAATTCAGTACAGTGAAAGGCTTGCGGCAGTTGTTTCCTGGACAGGTGCAAATTTATACGCTTGATCCAGAATCTACTAAGCGGCGCGGGGTGCGCGATGCCCAGGAGCTTTACATCAGCTATGACCAAATTGATGTAGAAGATTTGATGTTGGTGCGCGGCGAATTGAACCTGTCGGAAGCTAGTTTAGAAAATGCCATCATCCTACGGAATGAATTTGGCAAAGCCTGGATTTCGCGCTTGTTGACGATGAGCAATCCAGAGATTCAAGAGTTTTGCGAAACGAAGATGGGCAGCAAGTCTTCGATCATGGCACTGCAACGTAAGCTGCAAAGGCTAGATGGATTGAAATATATTCGCAATACCTGTCCACACAACTATGTCGGGCAAATTTTGGATTCTTTGGAGGCTGGCAAACATGTGGTAGTTGAGTTCGGTTCTCAATCCAATCTGCTGTCTTATATGTTGGCAACCAATGTGATTGCCCGACGGATACACCATGCCTATGTGCAAAAGGCAGAGCGATTTTTGCAGACCAAAAACATCAGCGATCGCCCCCAACAAATGGTAATCACCATTGAAGAAGCCCATCGCTTTCTCGATCCGGCAACCGTGGGACAAACCATTTTTGGCACGATCGCCCGTGAAATGCGGAAGTACTTTGTCACTTTGCTTGTGGTGGATCAGCGCCCGTCAGGGATTGACAACGAAGTCATGTCCCAAATTGGCACTCGCATTACTGCGCTGCTGAATGATGAGAAGGATATTGATGCCATTTTTACAGGTGTTTCTGGCGCACAAGGGTTGCGATCGGTGCTAGCAAAACTAGATTCTAAACAGCAGGCGCTCATTCTAGGACATGCCGTCCCCATGCCCGTTGTCATCCGCACTCGCGCTTATGATGAAGCCTTCTACGCCGAAGTGGGTAACACTGCTTGGGACGAAATTCCTGATGCGGTGGTGTTCAAAGCAGCCGAAGCCGCTAGGGCAGATCTGGGTTTTTAACCAATCCAACTGACACACGACAGTCGTATAGCCTTCATATGGCTGCTAAATGGTTTAGATATAACTATAGTCTCGTTCAAAAGTCTTGCTTCAAGCTCCTGATTGCATCCTATCTACTCCACTTAACAGCAGCTACTTTATTTTTCCCACCTAGCTAATTTCATCATTTCTGCAACCCTTTCGGTTCGGCTTCCTCTACCCAAGTCCATAAAACCGCACTCTCAAATTCGGTTATCCCTGCTCATTCAGCCTATCTAGATTCAAGGAATTAACTCACTATAGAGTGATAGGAAAACGATTTATTCCGGCGGTAGTTTTTCTAATAGCAGATCACAGAGCCGAACCTTAGTTATCAGCTTCTCTTGACTTACCTATTTCTACACCAAGATCACCCTACCGGAGGAAACAAAAACACCTTCATCGCGTCTACAATTCTTGTTAGGATCTCAATATGAACTCATAATGACTTCGACTTAGCGAGTTCGATTCTTTACTTTAATGCATTAGTGTTTCTTACTATCTTCATTCACCTATCACCGCTCTGTTATTTATCTCTTCTCTGTCGCTCATCTAGCACTTTTATTCTAAACAAGTTTCTTGAAGAATAGTTTTTCACTTTTTCCGAAAAGGCTTGTATTAACGATGTTACTTATCTTCTCTTAAGAGGGTCTTCTCATTCTTCTAAGTGTTTTTCCCGTTTGTTGTTTACGGAGTGTTTGTCACCAATGACCACTGCCACTGCAAAATCTAAGGCTGCAAAGCCCACTTTCACCGCCGATATGGTGCGTACTTATCTACATGAAATCGGTCGGGTTCCTATGTTAACCCACGAGCAAGAAATTATTTTTGGTAAGCAAGTGCAGCAAATGATGGCACTGCAAGACAAAAAAGAGATACTTGCTAAGTCGTTAGACCATGAGCCAACGGATCAAGAGCTAGCGGATCATGCGCTTATGAGCGAAGACGATCTCAAAGATGCGATGCATCGGGGTCGTCGGGCTAAGCAAAAGATGATTGAGGCGAATCTACGGCTAGTAGTGTCGATCGCCAAGAAGTACCAAAAGCGAAATCTAGAGTTTTTGGATCTAATCCAAGAAGGCACGATGGGCTTAGAGCGTGGTGTCGAAAAATTTGATCCCATGCGGGGCTATAAGTTTTCAACTTATGCTTACTGGTGGATTCGTCAAGCAATCACCCGTGCGATCGCTCAACAAGCGCGTACCATTCGATTGCCAATTCACATCACCGAAAAGCTGAACAAAATCAAAAAAACTCAGCGGGAACTTTCCCAACAGCTAGGGCGGGCAGCGACTGCTTCTGAAGTGGCTGAAGCGTTGGAGCTAGAGCCGAGTCAAATCCGTGAGTTTTTGACTTTGGCACGGCAACCCGTTTCCCTAGATTTACGGGTGGGCGACAACCAAGACACCGAACTGCAAGACCTGCTAGAAGATGACGGTCCTTCGCCGGAAACTTACATGGCACAAGAATCCTTACGGCAAGATCTGGCAACCTTAATGGCAGACCTCACCCCGCAACAGCGAGAAGTGATTGCCCTGCGGTTTGGGCTAGAAGATGGTCATGAATTATCGTTGGCGAAAGTCGGCGAACGCATGGGCATTAGTCGTGAAAGAGTCCGTCAGCTAGAGCGACAAGCGTTGGATCACCTGCGTCGTCGTAAAGCGCGGGTGCGTGAGTACTTGGCAAGCTAGGAAGAGGGCAAGCTAGGAAGAGGGGAAGAGGGAGGAGACACACAAACCTGTACCCTAGAACCTATCCCCTATTCCCTTTTTGTTATGGCGCTACAGGATTTTCAGATTTGCGATCTCGATCTTAATGATGAACAACTAACTGAATATTTGCTGGCACAGGCGATCGCGGTGGATACTGAAACCATGGGGTTAAACCCTCAACGCGATCGCCTGTGTTTGGTGCAATTGTGCGATCCGAGCGATCGGGTGACGGTGGTGCGAATTCAGCGCGGGCAAACCTCAGCGCCTAACTTGAAGCGCCTTCTAGAATCTGAAAACGGAGTAAAGATCTTTCACTTTGCCCGCTTTGACATCACTACTTTGCGTCACCATCTTGATATCTATGTTCAGCCGATTTTTTGCACCAAAATTGCTAGTAAGTTAGCCCGTACCTATTCACCTAAGCATGGGCTGAAAGATTTGGTGATGGAGCTAGAAAAAGTAGAACTAGACAAAAGCGCCCAAAGTTCGGATTGGGGCAATGCGGTCAATCTATCAGACGCGCAACTCCGCTACGCAGCAAATGATGTCCGTTATTTGATCAGCGCTCGTGAAAAACTAATCGCCATGCTAGAGCGCGAGGAACGCTGGCAATTGGCGCAAGATTGCTTTCAGTGCTTACCCGCGATCGCGTCTCTCGACTTATTGCAATATCAAAATATTTTTGAACATTAAGCATAAATAGGCATCACCAGCGCTTGAAAACGAGGCTGATTGTGCCGGGTGTCAAAGGCTGAATCGGTTTTGGCAGCTTTCTTGCTACGTTCAGGATTGAGTTAAATTGCTTGATCGAGCCTATCTAGTAAAGAAGAATCTAAATTTCTAAAATCGCTGCAAAGCTGATAACGACTTATTTAGAAGCGATCGCGGTCGTGATTGCGCGTTTCAAATGGTGTACATTTTGTCTTCAGTGCCGCTGTTGCGATTCAACTGCCAGCCTTGTGCGATCGCCTGCCATTTCTTCCCCTCGTTATGACTTCTATCCCTCCAACCCAATCTCAACATCTTATTCCTCCTTTTGAGCGAACTCAATTTACAGGATTATTTGTGCTCGCTACCGGGGTTGGCTGGTTTCTGATTGGATTAATTCTGCGATCAGTGCAAGATCCAACCTTGGTCACCTATTTAGAAGGGAAAGGCTTACTGTCTGCGCTAATCACTGGTTTTGTTTCTGGCATGGTGGTCAGTGCTGCTCAGTGGCTTGTGCTAAGGCGATATCTGCCCGATTGGCTGTGGATTTTGGCAGGTACAACCGGCTATGTCTTACTCACAACCACTTTAGAAGCTTGGTGGGGTTGGCTCGGTTATGGGATGACTCTGCCAGAAGTGGCTGCCCTTGCTGTAAAAGTGCCTCCCCAAACCATGGTCATGCTCACGGGAATGATTCGCACAGTGTTAGCGGCTATTTGCTCACTTTGGTTGGGGTTGGCACAGTGGCTTTTGCTCCGGCAATATACTAACTCAAGCCGCTGGTGGATTGGGGTTCCCTCGATCGCAGTGATTGTTTCAGCGTTATTTACTGCTTTTAGTGCAGGATTAGTGTGGCTGAACATCAATTTTCCATTAGATGCAAATGTTTTAGGGGCAGGCATTTTAGGAATTACGCAGGCGATCGCGCTATGTACATTGCAGCGGCGAACCTATAATAATTTTTTGACCTCACTTACAGCAGCACCAGACGTAGACTATAGCCAAGCAACTCGTCTAGGAAAACGACTGCACCAACATTTAAGCGACGCTTGGACGAGTGAGCATTTAAATCAAGAGTCCCTTCACTATTGGGTAGCCGTCACCGAAACTGGCGCGATCGCAGCCTACAAACCCATTAATCAGGCTGCCATTGACCAAGCGCAACAAACTCCCCTCCCTAAATTAGTCATTCCCGAAGTGTTGCACCCAGAAAATGGCATAGCTCCACCCTTAGCCCAGTTTGATGTCACCTTCCTACCGTCTGGCAAGCTGCAAATCTATCCTTATTCTGGGGTGCCGCTACTGTGGATTACCGTGGGCATGTTAACGGTTATTATTGCCGCTAGTGCGATCGTGGCTCATATCAATCCCGCTTTGATTGATATGAATTAGGATGCTCTGACCCGCTTTTTACCCTCTAACTTTTTTCACCTGAAACCCGAACCCTGAAACCCGAACCCTGATCCCTGCCCTGAATGAAAAACCGAATTATTCTGATGAGTCTCGCGATGCTGCTGGTATTCATCTGGCATAGTGGGAAATATTCTCCTATGACACACGCTATGACGATCGCACAGCCGTTTGTATACCCTACCAGTGCCCAAGTGAATCAGGTCGATGATTACCATGGCACTCAAGTTGCTGATCCCTATCGCTGGTTAGAAAACCCCGATTCTCCTGACAGCCGAGCTTGGATTGAGGCGCAAAATAAACTGACGATGGGCTTTTTGGCAGAGATTCCAGCACGCGATCGCCTGAAAGCTCGCCTAACAAAACTATGGAACTACGAAAAATACGGCATTCCCTTCAAACAAGGCTGCCAGGAACAAAACGACTCGACCCAACGCTATTTTTATTTTAAAAACAACGGCTTGCAGAACCAAAGCGTCCTTTATACCCTCAACGCTTTGACCGATGAGCCAAGGCTACTGCTCGATCCCAATACCCTTTCTGCCGATGGCACCGTGGCGCTGGGGGGATTATCCGTCAGCGAAAATGGGAGCTTGCTTGCCTATGGCTTATCTACCTCTGGTTCGGACTGGCAAACCTGGAAAGTTCGCAATGTGGAAACCGGAAAAGACTTGCCCGATGAAATCAACTGGGTCAAATTTTCCGGCGCATCTTGGAGCCACGATCACACGGGCTTTTTCTATTCCCGCTATGACGAACCCAACAGCAAAACCCAACTGGAAGATGTTAACTACTTCCAAAAGCTGTACTACCACCGTTTAGGCACATCCCAGTCGGATGATGTGCTGATCTACGATCGCCCGGATCATAAAGAATGGGGCTTTAGCGGCAGCGTCACTGAAGATGGGCGCTATTTGCTGATTTCCGTCTGGCTAGGCACTGACCCGCGCAATTTGGTGTTTTATAAAGATCTGACCGCCCCAAATGCGCCCGTAGTCGAACTGATCAATACCTTTGAAGCGGAATATTCGTTGGTCGATAACGACGGCAACACGTTTTGGTTTCGCACCGATTTAGAGGCTCCTCGCGGTCGGGTAATTGCGATCGACGTGGAGAAATCCGCCAAAGAGCATTGGCAAGAAATCATTCCCGAATCGGCGGAAACCCTTAAAGGCGTGGGGTTGTTAAACAATCAATTCGTCGCATCCTACCTAAAAGATGCCCGCAGCCAAATCCGGCTCTATGATTTGCAGGGTCAGCGAGTCCGAGAAGTAGAACTACCTGGAATTGGCTCTGCTGGTGGTTTTGGCGGCAAACGTTACGACACCGAAACCTTTTATAGCTTTACGAGCTTTACCACGCCACCCACCATCTATCGCTACAACCTGATCACCGGTAAAAGCACGATTTTTCGCCAGCCCACGGTAGATTTTAACCCACAAGATTACGAAACCCGCCAAGTGTTCTATCCCAGCAAAGATGGCACCTCAGTGCCCATGTTTATCGTTCACAAAAAAGGACTAAAGCTGGATGGCACCAATCCCACTTATTTATATGGTTATGGTGGCTTTGGCGTGTCTCTTACCCCAAGCTTTTCTGTGAGTTTGCTAACCTGGATGGAAATGGGCGGCGTGTATGCAGTGCCGAATTTGCGCGGCGGCGGTGAATATGGCGAAGAGTGGCACCAAGCGGGTATGAAGCTGAAAAAGCAAACGGTGTTTGATGATTTTATTGCAGCGGCGGAATGGTTGATTGCCAATCAGTATACGAGTTCATCCAAACTGGCGATCGCGGGGGGCAGTAATGGCGGGTTGCTTGTGGGTGCTTGCATGACCCAGCGCCCGGAGCTATTTGGAGCAGCGCTCCCGGCAGTGGGCGTAATGGATATGCTGCGTTTTCATAAATTCACCATTGGCTGGGCGTGGATTTCGGAATATGGCTCTCCCGATGATCCCAAAAAGCCGGAGGAATTCAAAGCTCTGTATGCCTACTCTCCGCTACATAATCTCAAACCGGGTACTGCCTATCCGGCAACACTCATTACCACTGCCGACCACGACGATCGCGTAGTGCCTGCCCACAGTTTCAAGTTTGCTGCTGCTCTACAAGCTGCCCATAAAGGAACTGCCCCCGTGCTGATTCGGATTGAAACCAAAGCCGGACATGGAGCCGGAAAACCTACTACTAAAATTATTGAAGAAGCCAGCGATCGCTGGGCTTTTTTAGTGAAAATTTTGAATATGGCGATCGACGATCTGCCGCTACCTTAGTCCGGTTTGAGTCCGGCTTGTAGCCTATCTCTTTTTAGTAGCTGGAATAAAAAAGGGCAGTTTTCCAAAACTGCCCCTACTACTGTTCATTTAGAGTGATATGAAGTGGAAGAGACTACATGTTTTTGTTGGGCAAATCCTTGGAACCACCCATAATCAAGTCTTTACCTGCGCCCTTAGCATTTTGTTGTGCTTGGTCAACCACTTGAGAAGCCGCATCGCTTGCCCGTTCTAGATTTTGCTTAATGTTATTCACACCCTGCTCGGTTCCTTTGGCAAAGTCTTTTTGTACTTTTTCAGCACCTTGTTGGACATTCTTAGCTGATTCTTGTAGCTTGTCACCCAGAGGGTTTTCCCGACGCAGATTGTCTACAGCTTCTTGAGGAGAATCTACCCGATTTTTTAAGTTCCCTTGGGCACGCTCAACATACTTTTTAGTCTGCATCTGAGTTTTATTAGAATCATACTTTGCATCATCGTTGTAGTTATTCATCCCACCCGCAGGACGCTGCACCGCATCATACATTTCCTTCTGCATTTTGCCCTGACCAGCGTAAGGATTTGGGTCGCTAACGGCTTTGGTGGCATCAGCAACGTTGGAACTACAAGCAGTATTAAACATTAACAAAAAGCCAGCAAGCATCACGATCGCAGCTTGCTTTAATTGAAGTTTCTTTAAGCTAGAAACAATATTCGCTGTTAGGTTAGAAATTAAACCTCTCATACTTTTCTCCATTTAAATTGTTTAGTATGACTGCATAGTAGCGGCTTACCAAATTAATTTTCATCTAACCAAAGAGATAATCTTGCCATCAGAAAGAAGTTAGGACTCTTTCTTTAGAAGGAGCGTTTGTCAACCATAGTCTGCATATTTAACTGCCTCTCTAAGCAACCATATTGCTATAGCCCTACTAATTCTCTTGCTTCTAACCCAATCAACTTTTGCGCGATCTCAAGTCTAGTTTCCAACTTTGCGACGCTAAACTCATTTCGCAGATGTTCCAAGCGGGCTACAGCGTGAGCTTTCTCCGTATTAAGTCGATTAATTGCATCACAGGCATGACGATATTCATGATTTGCCTGCAAGATTTCAAATCGTCTTGCTCTGCGCTGATTATCGTTTTTCAAGTTAGCTTCAAATGCAGAAATTTTGTCGGCGCCTCCTTCGAGTCGGGCAAGATGTAATCGCATTTCTGCAAGCTGATGTTCAACCTCATTCACCGTTTGGGAAGCTTGCGCGATCGCGCTAGGATATTGGCTCAAATTAAGTTTCATTGCAACCTCCATAGAACTACCGTTCAACACTCAAAACTAGTCATTTGCCATCCATAAAGCTAGGCAACCAGTTCTACTAATTGCGGCATTGGAACCCGGTTGGGAACTTCCGCCATGGGAGCTAGCGATTTTGGTGCGATCGCTGCCTCTTCTAGTACATTGACTTCAATATTGATCGCCACCAAATAAGAGCCAGCCCGTTCGCCTACTGCTCGTGCCACTAGGTCTGCCAAAGCAGGATGTTCAGCAGTAATTGGATCTCGAAGGGTGCATCGATCCCACTCATACTTTGCCGCCGGGTCTAAGTTAAGAATGTAGTGCTTAGTCATAGTAAAGCTTGTTTTGGTTCTTATGTACTATTCTAATAGAACAAAAAGAGACCTGCAATAAACTTGATGACGAACTGCAAATGAGAAGAGATCAGAATATTTGAAACATTAGGGATTGATCAGAAGTCTAAAATTAAGGTAGCTAATGATTCCAAGCAGCAAGTCTAGGCATAATTCTCTTGGGACTATAGAAGCACACCGCTCTATGTTTGTTTTTGCTAGCGCGTCTTGGAGTATCAAACGACTAAGTTTCACCTGAAAATTGGAGTCTTCTACCTCGACTGTTTGTTTTCTCTTTCCATTCAAGGAATTTTAACGATGAAGTATTTACTGGCAACATGTTCGCTGATGGTAATGTTAGGCACGGGTCACAGTTTGCCAGCCTTAGCCCAAAACCCAACCTCTGCGCCTGCGCCTTCTAACCCTGTGATCTCGGATGCAGACCTGAAGAAATTTGTGATTGTGGCAAAAAAACTAGAAACTATTTCTAGAGATAGAAACACTCAAGTAACCCAAGCCTTGGCAGAAGAAAAGTTACCAGTTGAGCGGTTCAAAGAGATTTTTCTAGCCCAAAAAGATCCGCAATCTCAAACCAATAATCAGATCTCCAGCGACGAAAAACAAAAGTATGATCGCGCGATCGTTAAACTCAACCAAATTCAGAAAGATACCCAAACCAAAATGGGAGTCGCTGTACAGGAAGAAAACGGCTTTGAAGTTCCTCGCTTTTTGCAAATTTTAGATGCCATTCAAAAAAATCCTGACTTGCAAAAGAAAGTAGAGCAAATGCTGAAAGCCGCTGGCACATAGGCAAAGGGTTTGTCAGAAGATAACTATCCAGTTTGATTAGCGGTCAGCTATCAGCCTTTTGCTCACGGCTGACCGCCATAGGGTGTTTCTCCTCCATGTATTTATCTACCAATTTAGTCATCACTTCTCGTTTGCTTTCTAGATGGATCAGGATTGCAGCGATAGGCATTGGCAGCGCGATCGCCCTAGGAATCGCGAGTCCAGGTTATACCGCTGAGCGTATTTTTGTTACCTACAACATTTTAGAGCGGTCTATTTCTGTTAAAGCCCTGGAAGATTACGCCAACACGGGCGTGATGGATGAGGACTTGGCTGTTTATGCTCAATATGCCGCCCCAAAAGTTCTGCAAGATCTTCGCAGCGCCTTAGTTGCCAAAGCCGATTTGAGTTCGGTAACCCTTGCACAATTTCTTTATTCGCCCCAAGGGGATGCTGCCGTGAAGCGTCTGGGACAGGTGATTCAGCCAGAGTCGCGTTTGTCAGGATCTAAAGCAATTCGGGCAGCATTGATCCTAGCGGCAGCGGAGCCAGATGGCTTGACCCTGCTCAATTTTCTGCGGCAATTTCCAACTCGCGGTATTCGGATTGATGTAGAACGCAGTTTGCAGGTAGTGGGTGAACTGAACCGATTGATTAGCCAATCTCAAAAAGCGACTGAAGCGGTGACTCAGCAAGCTTTAGCAGAAAATGCTTCTGATTCAGCGATCGCCTCAGAGTTATCGCTCGATTTGCGTCAGCCCGGAACTTACAAGTTTGAGAAACAAACAATCACACTGAATGACCCAAGTCGAACGACCGTGTTTGCGTTGCCTGAGGTTTCCGGTATTCAACCTGCGATTCGTGAAGCTATCCCTTCAGAAACTGCCCCAATTGCGCGATCGGGAGCCGATTTATTGAAAGGGCGAATTTATCCGGTTGATCTTTACCTGCCTGCCCCTAGTCGCGCGACAGCACCCAATTCTGTACCTGTGATTGTTATTTCTCATGGATTGGGTTCCGATCTCACCAGTTTTGCTTATCTTGCCCAGCACCTGGCTTCCCACGGGTTTGCGGTGTTGGTGCCAGAACATCCGGGAAGCAATCGTAGTCAAATAGAAGCACTACTGGCTGGGATAGCTAGTGAAATCGCCGAACCAACGGAGTTTGTTAATCGCCCGCTCGATGTGACCTATTTGCTGAACTATTTGGAACAGCAATCCCCCACCAATCCGACCTACCAAGCCCTTAATCTTAAGCAGGTTGGGATTGTTGGGCAATCTTTTGGAGGCTATACTGCCCTGGCGCTGGCGGGTGCGCCGATTAATTTTAGGGAACTCGATCGCACCTGTCGTAATCTAGAAAATACATTTAATGTTTCTTTGCTGTTGCAATGTCGGGCGCAGCAGCTTGAAGTAGGCACACCCTTGAAAACCGAATTTCGTGATCCTCGAATTGCCGCAGCGATCGCCCTTAACCCAATCGCCAGCGCTGTCTTGGGGCAAGATAGCATCAGCAAAATTACGGTTCCAACCCTGATTCTTGCAGGCAGCGCAGATACGGTTGCCCCAGCTTTATTTGAGCAAATACAACCCTTTACCTGGTTAACCACAACTGATAAATATTTAGTGCAGCTAATCTCTGGCACTCACTTTTCTGTGATTGGTGAAGGAGCAAATGGCAGTGATGCGGTTGCTTTTCCACCCGAAGTGATTGGTTCCAATCCCGAAATTGCACAGCGATACACTAGAGCAGTTTCCCTCGCCTTTTTTCAGACTTATATCGCGAATCAATCTGCCTATCGCATTTATCTTAGCGATGTCTATATGCGATCGCTAACAGAAGCGCCGATTCCGATTGATTTAATCCGCTCCTTACCAGCCAGCAGTCTCAACCTCAGAGAGCAGACCGAGAGCAGCCAGTGAACCACGCGATCGCCTTAAGTAAATCATTACAGCGAAAACTGGCTAAGACTATCTAAATCAGGCAGGTCAGGATAAAAGATACAACGCAAATCTGAGGTATCCCAACCTTTTTAGCCCTAAAATCTGATACCCGACCTCTAACACCTGATACATCAAAGCTTTTGCTGTAATTTGATTATGCGTCGGGTAAAAGGCTGCTGGAATAAGCATCTAAGTTGCTATAAGCCGGTACACGAGTGGTGAAATCAATCTTCGTGCCTGTTACCGCTTCAGATAGCTGCTCAAAAGACTCAGAACGCCAGTTACGCTCATGGATAGGCTTAGACTGCTCGCCGCGAAAGTAGGTCATAGTTCCTAAAACTGCTACCGCCACCCAGCCGACTACAAACAAGCCAATTAAGATAGTCATTTTGAATCCTTGTAAAATTATGTTTCAATCTGTAAATAAATGTAACAGGTTGAAGCGGAAATGGCAAGTTGACCCGGTTGGCTGGAGAAATGGAAATTGAGGACTTGTCGAAATGCCACAGGACTTAATCAACCCGACAATAATTGACGAGGATGTGTAGACTGTTTGCCGTGCTGGGAAATCGGTAGATAAAGACTGCCAGTGAGTGCCTTCAAGCAAACCATAGAAAACGCCATTGAGAAGCTCCCGCATAGCTACTGTTTGCCGACGATCGCCCGACTTCGCCCCATCGTCAATCACTGAGCAATTCATCGCGATCGCAGTTTTAAAAAATACGCTCTGCAATTCTTAGCTTGGCTGATCGTGCCCTGACGTTTGCCTGAATTTCCTCATCCTTGGCAATCATTGGCTTTTTGGTCAACACTTTAAGCAGAGGCGATTCTTTTAGCCGATGTTTGACAATGCGATCTTCCAAACTGTGAAAACTGATCACCACTAATCTGCCACCCTCGTTTAGCCAAGTAGGCGCAGTTTGCACTAATGTTTCCAACACGTCTAGTTCTCGGTTAACAGCAATCCGCAGCGCTTGAAAGGTGCGTGTGGCGGGATGAATGCGTCCATGGCGATAGGAAGGGGGAACGGAGTAAAAAATCGCATCTGTCAGTTCTTTCGTGGTTGTAAATGGGCGCTTTTCGACAATCCGATGGGCAATTTTACGCGACAGGCGTTCTTCGCCGTAGGTATAAATCAGATTTGCCAGGTCGGTTTCAGTCCAATAGTTGACAATCTCAGCAGCGGTGAGTTCTTGGGTTTGATCCATCCGCATATCGAGTGGTGCTTCTTGCCGAAAGCTGAAGCCGCGATCGCTCACATCTAACTGGGCAGAACTTACGCCTAAATCTGCCAAAATCCCGTCAAATTTAGTATCCCCAGGGGTGAAACTAGCGAAGTTAATATGGTGAAACTGAACGAGATCGCCATACTCAGCCAGATTTAGTTTTGCCGCTGCGATCGCCCGTTCATCCTGATCCAATGCCGTTACTTTCACCTCTGCGGCAGCGCTCAAAACTAGGCGACTGTGCCCTCCCCCTCCCACCGTGGCATCGAGGTAATGTCCTCCCGATTGCACATTTAACCCTTCCACCACTTCCTGTTGCAATACTGGAATGTGAACAAAATCCGGGAATTGTTTGGTACTTGGAAATTCAGCGCTCACATCATCACCCAACGTTCATCCACACAGCCATCTACTTAGTGTATCTGGGATACTGTGAAGCATCTCGAACTTGTGCAACTCGTTCTAAAATAATATTCCTTGGCAAGGTTAATAAAGCATAGATAAAGCTACCCGTGATATGCGCTCAAACATACAAATATTTGCGTCAAATCATACAGTCTTGCCAAATTCAAGGGAATACTGGAGATAAGAAAATCAGAAGAACAGTACCGGAATAATAATTTTAGTGCCGGAATAATTGTTCTGATTCTTGTAGTAACCTCGGTGCATCGACAGGCTAAACGGCGAACCACTTTGTTATCTATGCAACTCCACCGAGCGATATAGCAGTATGACTAGAAATATGACACAACACTGGGTAATGCGTTTTGGCACCGCGATCGCCCTAGGGCTAGCTTTAGCCCCCCTTTCGGTTGATACTGTTTCTGCCTCCCAACCAAAGCCAAACTCAACATTCCAAAATCGCGGCACCTTTCGGATTGGTCAAAGCTTTAAGCCACCCAATCGAGGCACTCCACCCCCAACGGCTGGCGGCGCAACTCGTGGCAATTCTTGTGTTCCCAACAAGAAGAAACCAATTTCCCTGATTCCCAAAGATCGATTAGGGCTGACCTTCAGCGCCAATCCTACTTTCTATTGGCATGTCCCTACCTCTCCTGCAAAATCCGCTAGGTTCTTGATCCTAACTGGCGATGATGTAGATGTTTTGTATGAAGCCACTATTCCACTGCCTGGGAAATCGGGAATCATTAGCTATGCTTTGCCTAAAAATGCGCCACCGCTAGAAATTGGCAAACGCTATCACTGGTTTTTGACCTTGGACTGCAACCCTAACGATCCAGGCACTAACCCGATCACCGAAGGCTGGACAGAACGCATTTCTCCGGATGCTGCGCTGCTGAAGCAGGTAGAAAAAGCAGACTTGAAAACTCGCGCGTCTCTTTATGCTGGCAGTGGAATTTGGCATGAAGCCGTAACCACGATTGCTGCCCTGCGGCGTACTAATCCCAACGATGCCGGCGCGGTCGAGGGTTGGAACGAATTGCTGAAATCAGTGGGTTTAAGCGCGATCGCTACAGAACCTCTGTTGGATGTAACCGTAAGTCAAAATCCAGTGAAAAATAATTAGGATCAGCGCACGATAGCCAAAAATTGATCCCACCCATGTTAGCCGCACTCAAACAACATCTCTGGCGATGGCGAGGAGTCTTGATTGCAGTACCCACTGTTGCAGGTGCAGTAGTGCTGCTGCGTCTTGCTGGATTATTGCAGATGCTAGAGTTAGCATCGTTGGATCAGTTGTTTCTTTTGCGCCCCCAAGAAGCAGTAGACTCTCGGATTCTGATTGTCACCATTGATGAAGCCGACATCCAAAAATTGAAGCAGTATCCGATAACGGATGCAGTGCTGGCGCGGCTACTCAACAATTTGAAGCGGCATAATCCCACGGCGATCGGTCTAGATATTTACCGCGATCTGCCTCAGCCACCGGGGCATGAAGGGCTGCTCAAAATTTTTAACACTACGCCTAACCTGATTGGGGTGCAAAAAATTGGCTCCACTGCGGATAGTTCACCTGTTGCACCGCCACTCGCATTACAGAAACGCGATCAAGCAGGAGCAAACGATCTGCCGTTGGATATTGATGGCAAGGTGAGACGGGGACTTTTATCTGCTAATACTCAGACAGGCGATTCTGTCTTCAGCTTTGGCTTCAAACTAGCCTATCTGTACTTGCAGCGCCAAGGTGTGGATAGTAACTTGACTGCCGACGGTCATATCTATGCCGGATCGGTCATATTCCAACCGTTTGAAGAAAATGACGGAGGCTATGTGCGGGCAGGAGCGGGGGGGTATCAAGTTTTGATTAACTATCGGGGTGGCATTAATCGCTTTCAACGAGTTGGCGTTATGGATGTGCTGGAAAACCGGGTTGCACCAGAGTTAGTGCGCGATCGCGTTGTGCTAATTGGCAATATAGCTGAAAGCTATAAAGACTTGTTTTATACCCCTTTTAGCGGGCGGCTGGGCACTCCTGAACGCACCCCCGGAGTCGCAATTCATGCCAATTTGATTAGCCATATTTTAGGTGCAGCGTTGGATCAGCGGCGTTTGATTCAACCGTTGCCAGATGAAGCAGAATACTTGTGGATTTTTGGCTGGACGGCGATCGGGGGCGTGCTTTGTTGGCAGCAACGCCTAACGAGTAGCAGCACCCACTTCTTGCTTTTGAAACGATTTCGGCTATTGGTAGCTGGGGGAGTGCTGCTGCTCAGTGGGTATGGTGCGTTTCTGCTGGGCTGGTGGATTCCACTGGTGCCGGCTTTGATGGGGTTTGCCGGGGCAGCGGTTTCTGTGATCGGCTACCTTGCTCATAGTGCTGGAGAAATGCGAAAAACCTTTGGGCGCTATCTCACTGATGAAGTCGTATCTAACCTGCTTGAAACCCCATCTGGCTTACAGTTGGGCGGTGAGCGGCGCAAGGTCACGATATTGATGTCTGACCTGCGAGGATTTTCTGCCGTCTCGGAATGGCTGCCGCCTGAAAAGGTCGTGACCCTGCTAAACCTTTATTTGGGAGCGATGGCAGAAGTCGTAGACGGATACAAGGGCACAATCAATGAGTTTATTGGGGATGGCATTTTTATTATGTTTGGTGCGCCGATAAGTCGTGTGGATGATGCTCAACGGGCGATCGCCTGTGCCGTGGCAATGCAGTGTGCAATGAATATGGTGAATGAGCAAAATCAGCAGATTGGGCTACCCGCGATCGAAATGGGAATTGGCATTAACACCGGAGAAATGGTTGTCGGCAATGTTGGCTCTCAAAAACGTGCTAAGTATACCGTCATTGGCAGCCATGTCAATCTAGCTGCTCGGATTGAGTCTTATACAGTAGGTGGACAAGTTTTGATTTCTGAGGACACGCTCAACGATGCCAACTGCGATGTATTGATCAACGGACAACTTCAAGTAGAACCTAAAGGGATTCGCGCTCCAATCACGTTGTATGAAGTGGGCGGCATTGGCGAGCCCTATAATCTTGAGCTTCCTGTAGAAGCAGGTATTCTGTTGCCGCTTGAGCCAAAAGTCTTTCTAGACTATACGATCCTAGAAGGAAAGCACGCCGTCGGCAATCTATTTCAAGGCGTTCTGACGCACCTGTCTATTTCTAGTGCTGAGTTGCAAACAGACCATGCGCTAGATTTACTGAGTAATCTAAAACTACATTTACCCGTTGGAGGCGATCGCGTCCCTGTTGCGGGAGATTTATATGCCAAAGTTCTGAAAAAAGTGACGAATAAAGAGGATCATTTTCTAATTCGCTTTACGTCTGTCCCTCCAGAAATCGCCATCGTTTTAGCATCGCTTCTTGCCAGATAGCAAGCACCCGATGCTGAATCTCAAGGCTATATATTGATTTGAACTCTACGCTCTAGACCTATCAAAAGACATAGATAGTGTGGTCTAGAAAACATAGATATAGAGAGATCTGAAACTTAAATCTTCACTCTTTTAGAAGAGGCGTTTAAGAACGAACTCAACCTAGAGTGGAGGAATATTGATGTTGAATTAATTGCAAAGGGGATACCTCCATGAGTAGTGATAAAAAGAATTTTGATGATAATCGTGATGCAAATCTCGACCCAATTACAGGCGAACCGGGTGCCCATCCTGTAGGGACTGGTGTAGGTGCGGCGGGTGCGGGTGCCATTGGTACGGCAGTTGGCGCGGCGGTAGGTGGACCTATTGGCGCAGCGGTCGGTGCTGTGGTCGGTTCTGTTGTAGGTGGATTGGCTGGCAAAAATGCGGCTGAACACATCAATCCAACGGTTGAAGATGAATATTGGCGCAACAATCATACATCTCAGCCCTACTTTGATGAAGCCCACGACTACAACGACTATCAGCCTGCCTATCGGACTGGATATGAAGGATACAATCGCTATGGAAGTACTGGTAGAACCTACGATGATGCAGAGCCAGATCTGAGAAGCGACTATGAAAAGGATAGAGGTGGCGCAGGCTTACCTTGGGATAAAGCTAAACTTGCAGCGAAGGATGCTTGGCATCGAGTTGAGAATGCGATTCCCGATGGCGATCGCAATAATGCCACAGCCGATACTCAAACTCAGAGAATGCAAGGCGATCGCCTCGACAATATAGTCATCGATCCATCGAGTCCTGTAACCGATACCCAAACTCAAAGAATGCAACGCGATCGCACTGATTAAGTTCAGCATCTTATCGTAGTTGATCAAAAGTTGATCAAAAGGGGAAGACCGCTATACTTTTGTCTTTCCCCTTTTGATGTTTATGTCTAATCCATAAGAATCATCCCGATGATAGGTTTTTAACTTCCTTTGTAATCAGTATTTTGAGAGCGTAGACATTACTCAAAATGTATGGTTGAGGGCGGCGCTTTGTACCTGGGTAATAGTCGATGTGAGGACTAAACCTATAGATAATTCAAGTTGCTAGTTAGAAGCGGCAGCAGGCAGAAAACAAATAAAATCTCTCCAAGATCTTGTAACACTTAGAGAGAATAAAAATGATTACCGAAATTATAGCGATTTACGCCATCACCGATGACCTGCTTAAGGCGATCGCTCCTTCCTGACCGCTAGCATTCGCGCAGGGCGACAGCACCACTGAGATTCTTACTTGGGTGCGATCGTCCCCCAGTTGTCGGCGTAGTTCCTTAACTACGGGATGTACCCACGTTGCCAATTCTCCAGGACCATTCGACAAAATCAAAATATCAACAGGCTGACTCACAAAAAACTCCTGATATGTTTGGAAGCTCCTCACTTCAGCGCTGAGAGGCAAACCGGGTGTTGCTGAATAGCGCGATGAATTGCAAAATCTGCCCACTCTCCGAGAAGTAAGCTACACTCTAGCCCTCTTCATGATTGTCTAAGTATGCCGGAATAGAACGCTTTTTAGCGGAAAAGAACAGGCAAAACTAAACGCGATCGCAGCCGAAACAGCGGCTAAAGCCAAAGCGAAACGCAAAAAGCTAAACAAACCGCGAAAACCTGATGGTAGAGTGCAAGGTATGGAGATCGCCTCATCGGATGCAGGGTGCGATCGTACGGTGTGCAAGTGAATTGTTATGAGTTAGGACGAACTTCAAACACAAGTTGTGAACGATAGAGACAGACATCAAATTCCAAGAAAAAGTTCATCCGACCCAATAGCAAAGGCACATCATTAGACAAGCTCCACGCAAAAACTAACCGCACTGGGTCAAAATCACCAATCTGGGCAGAAACCAGTAAGCCCCGTGCCTCGACCGAAGCCAAATTTCCAGCCAGAATCACAGAGGTTGTCTGCTCCTCCCAAGTCGCACCAAGCTGAATTCCAACACGATAGGGGAGGACATTGACACTTGCGCCTGTATCCAGCAACGCTAAAACTTCTACCGATGAACCTCGATAGGTCAGGGATAACGGCAATTGAGGCAATGCATCAGGAACACCGAAGGTATCAAGACCCTCTGTAAAGTTAAATCGCTGGGCGTTACGCATTTTGCGCTGTCTGATCCGATTCCAAGAGTTGGCTGAGCTTGTGAGCCGCTTCGTGTGAATTGAGAGGTGACCAGAGTGAGTAAGTTGCTCCAGCTTGTAAGGTTAGCTCTTCTTCTTTCGCTAATTCGGCAATCAGAAATTGCATGACTCTCAACTTATCTGCGCGAGGCAAGCTCTTTAAAATTGGAAATAGCTCTACGGTTGGCATAAGACTAAGAAAATATGCGGCTTCTCTATTCTCTCATAGCCAACCATAATCGCTATTTCATCTCTCAAGTCGCCAACAAAATCGTGGACATTCACGAAGGACAACTACGCCTATTCCGTGGCGATTATCATTACTACCTGGATAAAGTGGCAGCGGAAAAAGAGCAGGCAAAATTAGAAGCGATCGAAGCTGAAAAAGTTGCAAAGGCTGAAGCGAAACGCAATAAGCAAAAGGAAAAATCTAAAAAAGCGGCGAAAACCTAACCCGTTCAAACAACCCGCATTCTGCTTAGTCCTGATGGTTTTCAGAAATGCTGTCTTGGGATGCTGTAATTGGTGGTGGTAAATAACTCTAGGGACTATGCACCAGCTTGCAAGCAAAGTAAAAGTTTCACAGAAGGTATTTACACCAATCGCGATCGCAGCAGTAGGAGTTCTAATTTTAGGTGGCTTGGGCTACCGTTTATATGGGCAGCAGCAAACCCTTGGAAACCTTCAGCAACAAATTCAATCGCTACCATCCACCGTTCCGCCAGAAAAAAGGGTTGAACTAGAAAAAGACCGAATCACTCTAGAAAATACGCTTTTTGGCACCTTGGTTCAAACGGTGGGAGGTCTGCTCTTATTCATTACCGCCTATGTGTCATACCAAAACTTAAAAGCAACTCAGAAAAATGTTGTTGTTGCGGAAGAAAAGCAGGTCACTGAGCGATTCACCCAAGCAATTAACCAACTCGGAAGTGAGAAAATCGAAGTTCGATTGGGCGGAATCTATGCACTGGAGCGAATCGCTAAAGATTCCTCTAAAGACCACTGGACGATCATGGAAGTTTTAACCGCGTTTGTGCGAGAGCGATCGCCTGTTTCAATCCTGCAAAATAGCAATCCAAAACAAACTCTTCTGACTGATTTTCTGCCTCAGTCTCAGCCCAGTGAAGACAGCACACACCCTCAAATCGCTACTGATGTTCAAGCGGCGTTAACTGTGATTAAACGGCGCGATCGGAAAAAGGAAGAACTTTATCAGCGTATTAATTTAAGTCAGACATACCTTAGCGGTATTGACCTCAGCGTTACTTATCTCAGCTATGCCAACTTCACAGGTACCAACCTTAGCGGTGCCAAACTCAAACTTGTCGACCTCAGCAGTGCCTTCCTTGAGAATACTAATCTCAATGGTGCTAAACTTATCGGTGCCAACCTCAGCAGTGCCTATCTTAACGATGCTGATATTAGGAGTGCCAACTTCAGAGGTGCGGATCTCAGCGGTGCTCACCTCGGCGATGCCAACCTCAGCAATGCCTCCCTTCACCGTGCCAATCTCAGCAGTGCCGACCTCAGCGGTGCTATTCTCACCAGCGCTGATTTCAGTGGTGCCAATCTTAGTAGTGCTGTTCTTGCCATTGCCAACCTCAGTAACGCCAAGTTTAGCGGTGCCAACCTCACCGATGCGAAACTCATCTTTGCCCATATCAGTGGTGCCTATTTCAGCAGAACCAACCTCACCAGTGCTGACTTTAACAATGCTGATCTTAGCAATGCCTATTTTAGCGATGCCAATTTTAGTGATGCTAACCTCACAGAGGCTAATCTCACAGAAGCTAATCTCACAGAAGCTAAGAACTGGACTGAAAAACAACTTGCCGCAGCCAAACTTTGTAGGACTACATTACCAGAAGGGTGCAACTTGAATCCAGATCGAGACTGTGAAGCTTTGAGCACCTCGATTAATCCAAATTTAAATTTCTTTACTATAAGGCTGGTAGTGAATTAGACGTTTGGAAATGAGAGAAACTCAAAGATTTGTTGACATGGCATTTTGAGATGGTGCTTGAACCTGTTCTTCGCCCAACCTTTAGTAATAATGATGTCGTTAAGCATGGTCAATTAAGGGAAGGCAAACAACGCTACAAATGTCGCACTGATGGGTGTTCCCGCTGCACCTTCATTTGGGGAATATGCATACCGAGGGTATCAGCCCGAAGTGAAGCAACAAATTGCAGATATGGCGAAGCACGTTTGGCAGAGCTTAAACCGACTCAAGCG
Organism: Leptolyngbya sp. CALU 1928; assembly: GCF_056784215.1. NCBI lineage: Bacteria > Bacillati > Cyanobacteriota > Cyanophyceae > Leptolyngbyales > Leptolyngbyaceae > Leptolyngbya > Leptolyngbya sp. CALU 1928. Next base: position 2,687,658 of record NZ_JBXBCE010000001.1, read on the forward strand.
ATCGCTTCTTCTGCCAAAGCTTCTAACTTGCCGTTCGCTACATCTTGCTCTAGCTGCTCATCCCACTGTTGATAATCCAAATCAAAAAACCACTGCCTGAGTCGCTGAAATTCATCTGATGGCAGTGTAAGAATTGCTGCTTCAATTTGCTCAAGGGTTGACATGGTTTGACCTCATTGCGCCTCCACTCCGCATTTTAGCTTGGTGGAGCGATCGCTATTTCATTTCTCAAGTCGCCAACAAAATCGTGGACATTCACAAAGGACAACTACGCCTATTTCGTGGCGATTATCATTACTACCTGGATAAAGTGGCAGCGGAAAAAGAACAGGCAAAACTAGAAGCGATCGCTGTTTGAGTTTCCTCTTGCAGCGATCGCTTTCACTATTTTGAATCTGATGAATTATGGAGCCGGAGACAGTAGCGTACTTCAGTCTAAACTTTGACCGCAGCACGACGACGGCGATAAGCTGCTAAGCCTGCGCCAGCTAGCGCCAAGCCTGCCATTGTGCTAGGTTCAGGAGCCGCCTCAGAACTTCCGCCCGTGGAACCCGTAGAACCGCCTTCTGTGAAGTAAACACTGATGTGAGAGACATCTTTGGTATTGCGGACATCAAAGAGGAGCTTTTCAAACGGTGAAGTCCAAGTGCCAGAGGTTACTCCTTTATCTAGTTGATAGCCAACTAACGAAGTGCCTGCTCCACTCTTGAAGACTAGCATCGCGTTTTGCCAAGTTGGCTGAAAAACTTGAGCGATATTCCAGATGCCCTGTTGCCCGGAACCTCCACCACCATAACCAGCAGTTTCACCAATCTTGCCGCCAAAATTCCAATTGGTGAGTCCGAAAAATCCTTCTTCGTTGACGGTAAGCGGCTTGTTTGGGGAAACAGAGTCCTGATTTGCCGTGTTGCTATATTGGCAACCAGACGATCCAGATACATTATCAGCAGTGCCAGCGGGACAACTAAAGGTTGCCGCGTGAACGGGAGCGGTGGCAACCATGCTAGCAGCGATCGCAGAGCCAACAGCAGCGAAAGCAGTTGCAGAGGAAGTAGACAAAGTGCGTTTCATAGTTAGCCTTGAGGATGTGATGAGGGTAAAAACTTTAGTAGATATAATCTTGCTTATGGGTAGATCTAACCTTTCTTGTGACCTACACTACCAAATCCCTTTTTAAGATGCCTATAGAAACTTCACGGATTCGAGGACTCTTTATCAATTCTGCTTGTTTTTGAAGGGATGGAAAACTACTGCCTGCAAAGAGAGTTTCATTACTTCTAGAGATATTCCTACGTAGAAGGCTCAATGTAATTACTGAATACCTCTGCATGATGAGGACTCTATGAGGTCACAAATATCTAAAAGCCTAAAGAATTTGCCTGCCTAAAGAATTTACTTAAAGGTTTGACCTTGGTTGATTGAAGATGAGAAAGAAATGCGCTCTTAAGATTCGTTGCGAATTTAATGGGCGTTCCTAGAAAAATGCGCCGTTTTAGAAAGCATCGGCTACGCTAGTCTGCGTGAATCCATGCAACATTTGAGTCGCGAAAGCAATGCAGTATTCTGTAAATAATCTCTTCGATGTACTGGGCGATCGCCGCTCAAAGCTCAGTTCTGCCTAAGTTAAGGCTGGTTTCAATTTTTTCATTAGTTTGCGGTTGCACATCGGGTTGTTGAGGCGAAATGGCATATTCAACGTATTCATCTGCGGATTCACCAGGCAAGTCTTTACCAGATACCTATCAGCCGAGTCAGTATCAGCCTTCGGTTTTGGAGTTGGCTCAGGGGGGAAACGTTCGGGCGATCGCCCACTGGCTCAACAGCATTCTCGTATCCCAAGGCATTCATATTCAGGCAGAAGCGCCCCGTGCCGGACACCTCAAAATCATGGTCAATCTTCAGCAAAGCAGCCGCTCGGCGCGATCGCCCAAAGCCCGCAAGCGGTTAGTCCGACATATTTGCTATCGATTGTGGACGTTGAACTCCCCTGAAATCCGAGAAGTTCGCATTCTGGGACGCATGGCGGGACAGCGAGATATTTTGTGGCGGCAATCCGTGCGACTGAGCGCAATTACAACTCCCGGAATCAATCGGCTACGAAAACCTAGGCAAGCAAAAACTGCTGCCCAGAAACGATTTCAGCTTTTGCGATCGTTTTTTGTGAATCGCTTTGCGCTAGCAGGATTCATCTTTTGCTACTGGCTGATGTATTTGGATGCGACTGGGCATCAGACGGAGCAACCGACGATCGCCGCCACCCCAACCACAACAGATATGCCATCGGCTCAACCCGCGATCGCGGTGGCACCTGCAAAGCCCCAAACTCTCGATTTTGCAGTGCCGCGCCAATTTAGTGGACAAATTATTCACGAAGCCACTCCACCCGCAGGCGCAGAAAAAGTGATTGCGTTGACCTTTGATGATGGTCCCTGGGAAAATACCACCGAACAAGTTTTGAGTATCCTCAAGCAGAACGATATCAAAGCCACCTTTTATATGGTCGGTCAAGCAGTGCAAGCTCATCCAGAGATTGCCAAAAAAGTTGTCGAAGCTGGACACGCGATCGGCAACCACACTTGGCGACACCCGATGGACGACATGGATGAGTTGACCGCTGCGGAGGAAATGGGCAATGCAGCCCGCTTAATTTACCAAACAACTGGAGTGCGAACAGCGCTGATGCGTCCACCGGGCGGCAACCTCACCGGATCGCTCGTGCCCTATTCTCAGAAAAAAGGCTACTCGATTAATTTGTGGTCTGCGGATTCTAGCGACTATTACGTCTCCACCCCGCTGATTATTGATAATGTGCTGTCGAACGCGAAACCGGGCGGGATTGTGCTGATGCATGATGGCGGCGGCGATCGCAGCCAAACCGTCGCTGCGCTACCCCAAATTATTTCTAGTCTGCAAAAACAGGGCTATAAATTTGTCACTGTACCAGAACTGATGCAGCTTCAGGCAAAATGGCAGGCAATGCCAACCCCAACGCCGATCAAAGAAGTGCCTGTAACACCTGTGCCGATCTCAACTCCCTCGCCTTAAGCCATTCGCTTCGCTTTTTGGTTCGTTTGTACTATACTTGCAGAGCGTCTAGTCGCTGCTTTTTAAGGGCGAGATCGGCGTGATGTCATGCTTACCAAGCTGAACCTATGAAGTTCAAGTATCTACTGTTGGGGATCGGTGCCCTGTTGATGATCCTGATCGGCTCACACTGGAGCGTCAGCAGCCAACCTCAAAATTGGATGTGGCAACTAGCGCCCAAAATTGCCAATTACAAGCCAGATCCCAACGACACCCACTTTTACTATCCCTTGCCAGAAGTGGTGGAAGTGACCAGTCCATTTGGTTGGCGCACCCATCCTATCTACGGAGATCGCCGCCTTCATGCTGGCGAAGACTTGGGCGCACCCGAAGGAATGCCCGTTTTGTCCGCCCACTCTGGCTATGTCCGCTATGCCGATTGGGGCTACGGCTACGGCAACATGGTCATTGTTGAATATGCAGACGGCAAATACCAAACCCTGTATGCCCACCTATCCGAAATTTTGGTTCAAGATGGTGAAGCAGTTCGGGCGCGCCAAGTGATCGGCAAAGTAGGCGCAACGGGCGGGGTCACCGGTGCCCATCTCCATTTTGAGCTACTCAAGAAAGCCAGTGGTGACTTTGAAGCGATCGATCCAGGCGCACAAATTAAAGCAGTAGAAGCCTACGTTGCCGTTAAACCTAACGAGCTTGGGCAAAATCCTAATGATGCGGCTCAAACTCAAGCAGCCCTGCCATCGCCTCCATCAGAAAATGCTGAACCCCCGATCGCCCCTTCTAACGACACTATAGATCCCACTCAAACAACCACTCCATCCAACCCACCTGTCTATGAAGCACCCGGTCTGCAAGCAAACACCACTGCATCTAGCCTGCCTGAAGACAGCAACCCCGTTGCGAATACTACTGATGTCATCAGCTTTGATCCCCCTGTGTTTAAGCAGTAAAAAGGCAGTCAGGGAATTCAAGGAATCCCAACTCAAAACTCTGAAACCTGAAACCTAATTAGGTTCGGCTCATGCCCATGAGATACAGTAGCGCCATTCTTACAGAAACCCCACTGGTGACCTGTTGAGAAATCAGGCTGAATTGAGGATCATCCATCAGGTCAGAGCTAATTTCTACGCCGCGATTCACAGGACCAGGATGCAGTACTTTTACATCAGGATGGCAGAGCTTCAGGCGCTCGCGCGTGATGCCAAATTGATGATGATATTCTCGCAGGCTTGGCAAAAGATGATTCGTCATTCGTTCTTTTTGTAGTCGTAGCGTCATCACAAAATCGGCATCTTGTAGGGCAGGCTCTAACGACCAGTGCAAAAACAGTTTGCGAGACAAAGGGATGGCTGATGAGCAGTGAGGATCGAGGGGCAAGGAGCGATCGCTTCCATCGGTTGTCACAAAGTCGGCAAATATCTTGGGTAGCAGGGTTGGCGGTCCTGCCAAGTGGACTTCGGCTCCACTAGCGGTGAGGCTCCAAATGTTAGACCGGGCAACGCGAGAATGTAGAATATCCCCCACGATCGCGATCTTCTTACCTTCAAGCAACGATAAGCGCGGTTTTTCAGGGTCGAGCAGCGTGCAGATCGTAAACAGATCCAGCAGCCCTTGAGATGGATGTTCATGTAGCCCATCACCCGCATTCAGAACGCTGACTTTCACATCCAATCGATCCATTTCAGCCGCGATCGCTTGGGGCACTCCTGCCTCTTTATGGCGAATCACCATCATATCGGTGCCCATTGCCAGATAGGTCTTTGCCGTATCCAAAATGGTTTCGCCCTTCGTCAGAGAAGAACTACCCGACGCAAAGTTCAAAATATCCGCCGACAGGCGCTTTGCTGCCAGTTCAAAACTGCTGCGGGTGCGGGTAGACGGTTCAAAAAAAAGATTTGTGACAACCTGCCCTTGCAGAGTCGGCACTTTTTTGGTGCGCCGCGATAATACTTCCTGAAAACTGACCGCCGTTTGCAGCACCGTATCGTATTCTAACGGTGTGAAATCAGCCAGGGAAAGGATATGACGACGATCCCAGGTACTACTAACCATGCCAAAGGATGAAAAGGGAACGCCTTCAGCGTACATGAATTGGTTCGTCGCAGACGGATTTTCATCGAGCAGCATACACACCTGTTCACGGAAATAGGAAGAATATCCTTCATCCTTCGCGCCGATCCGTCAATTTCAGGAATATGTTGAAAGCCGCAAATTAATTTAGCTTGCGGTAAATTTTGAGCCTTCAAGGAAATCAGGGCAAAGATTGGGCTAAGCGCTTATTCATAGCAGCGCTGCCACCAAGATTTTTTTAGGCTAGGAAACAGTCGAGTCGCCGTGTTCAGCAAGTCAGTTACAACCTCAACAGGTGGCAGCAGACCATCGACGATAATGGCATTTTCTTCTGGCTGGATCGGTTCAAATACTGCAATTTGGCTGCGAAGCATTTCAAGCTTCATGTAGTGGTTGGCTCGTTGGCTGAGTCGGCGCTCCAATTCTGCCTGGGGCACATTCAGCCAGATGAGTTGAACTCGTTCGGGTGCGGCGAGTTGTTGTCGGTAAGCCAGTTTGAGCGCAGAGCAGGTGAGAACAGTTTCTCGGTTAAGCGAGATCGCCCGTTGAATGTCAGCCTGCATTTCTAAAAGCCACGATTGGCGATCGCGATCTTCTAGGGGGATATGTGCCGCCATTTTGAGGATATTTGGCAGCGGATGACGGCGATCGCCCTCCAAAAAATCGCACTCTAGCTGCTGAGCCAGCAACCGACCGATCACCGTCTTACCTGACCCGGCGACCCCAATCACAATCCACACGAACGGACATGGGTTCATTCATCTTTTCCTTTGCTGTGGAGTACCATAGCATTACCGATTGGTAGAAATCCCATGACGATCGCTGCTGGCTCGCAAATCACCTTTGAGCAATATCTTACCTATGACGATGGCCCGGACAACCAATATGAATGGATCGATGGAACGTTAATTGAAATGCCTCCAGAATCTGGCTTCAATTCCCACATTGCTTTTATGCTACGGCTCTATCTGAATCAATGCAGGGTTAGTTCAGCCTTCACTCACTCAGCAATATAACTGCGAAATTGAAGTTCCGGTTTTACAGCCCAAACAGCCTCGCAATCGATTTCCCGATTTAGTCATTCTGCGCCCAGAACACATCGAACTGACCCAAAAGCGTTTAACCATTCGCTTGGAGATGCCGCCGCCAGATTTAGTTGTGGAAGTCGTCAGCCCTGGTTTAATCAGTCACAAGCGTGATTATGAAGACAAGCGCATTCAATATCAAGCAACGGGCATTCCAGAATATTGGCTGATCGATCCAGAGCGCCAGACGATAATGGTGCTAACGCTAAGGCAGGAATATCAAGCAGCCATTTTTAGGGGGACAGAGGCGATCGCGTCCTGCTTTTTGCCTGAGCTATCGATTACCGCAGAACAAATATTAAATCCTTAAGCGTGAAGAGTTCACTGGCAAAGTTTAAGCCCTTCGTCAATCACGCCGCTTAAATTCATTTTGGCTCCCAGCGTTTTGAGGCTGTCTTTCCAAATTTCTGATATCGGCGCGGCGATTGCTTTATACTTATTTTTGGCTGCCCCATTTACGGCATAGAGTTTACCGTTTGCCTTAAATATTACAGCGCTTGGAGACTCGCACTCTAGTGAACCGCTGACGGTGAATGGATACCCTTCACCCCATTTTTCCTATGAGAGGTTTTGAGATTTAGAGCAACTAATTAAAGTGAGCGCTATTGCTGCTGTCCATGCAATTCTTCTGACTTTGTTTATCATATTGTCACCTTGAGTTGTTTCTTCTTGAGTTTCCAGAATCAAAAGCATTTTTGACCAGATGGATAAACGGGCGATCGCGCCTACTCTAGCCTTAGAAAAATGCCGCTGTGCTTAACTCCCGATTCCATGCCGTAACTGCTGAGGCTAAGGGATTGGAGATGGTTGAATAAGGGTTTTCCAGCCAGTTCAATGATCCTCAAAATCGGAAATTGACGTTTTAAAATTGCTTCCCCTTCGATCCAATCGAGATAAACAGAGCCATTGTTCGGTTTCAGCAGGGGCGCGATCGCCTGGTTAAAGCGATCGCTGGTTTTCAAAGAACTCCCGACCGTTTGAAGTGCCCGATCCATTGCCTCAATTGACGTGGTGAACAGTTCATAGTTGCCGACGGTTGCATGAACGCCCTGCACATCTGCCTGCAAAGTTTTTGCCTGATTTTTGCCGCTAGTGGGGCTAAGCCGAGTCCAGGCAGAAACGGTTTGATCCCCCAAAGGCAATGAACCGACGCTCAAGCCTTGGGTTTTGGCAAGGTCGTCTAAATGGGCGATCGCCTGATTTGCAGCTTCAGTTGAGCGCTGAGCAACAAAAATCCAATCATTCTGAAGCGCTTTTGGAGTTAGGCGTAACTCCCTCGGAGACGCTACGCGAACGGCGGATGGTTTTCCCCTTTTTGGTTTGGGAGTGCCAACGGTGGAATCGGGCAGTAATCCTAGGGCATACTCACCTTTAACCCAGCTAAACACGTCTTTTTCGAGGTCAAGCTGCCAACGCGATCTCACTGTATCTAAAGGTTGATTGAGCAGTTTAGAGAGTACCGGGTAGCCTGCCACATCGCTGCTTAGACGGCTCCAAGTGCGATCTAGATGGGTGCCTGATAAAGCAAATGGACTCATGGCAGGCAAATATTGCAGCGCTGCTATGGGTTGGGTCAAAGAAGGCGTACTAGAGGTGACTTTGCCATCCGCTGTTAACAGGGCGGTATCTGCCATCAAGCCGAGGGGGTGAAGTCCTAGGGCGATCGCCATCGTTTGATACTTTTGCTCAATGGCTTCCTGTTTAACAGTCAAAGCTTGGGATTTTCCTGTTCCGTCAACCGCTGATTCAGCAGACGCTCCTTCTAGCCAAGCGGTTAGTTGGGGCAAGTTGACCACCGTTAAACCAATTCGAGGCTGCGCTAAGGTATCCAGAGCTTGAGCATAGGGTTTGGCATTGCTCAAATTTAGATCCACAGCCTGCACGTTGGTAATCGCATCGCGCAGCACTTTAGGATGGTTGGCAAACAGAACAAACTGATCGCCGACGACCGCGCTAGCAAGAGCAGGGATCGGAAATAGAGAATCAGGAATCGCGTTAGAGTCCTTTCGTTTCGCTTTGGATAGCGCTTCTGGATCTTTTTCTCCCGTTGGCACCACAGCATAGATCAGCTTCACGCCTTGGTATTGTTCAAAGCTGAGGTCACTCCCCGCGATCGCTCGTTTCTGCCAAAACAACTGCAAAAATTCCCGCGATCTCTCTGGGTCTTTGGTGGCGATCGCTATCAGATAGCCCGGTTGTTTGCCGTTCAACGGGTCGCGATCGAAATCTAAGGTGGTCAGGGCGATCGTGATTTCATCACCAAGCCACGGCTGCACATCCCGCTCATACTCCAGCCCGGTGTTTGCCAGTAGGCTTTGCTTAAACTGGGTGATCTCTTGCCGCGATCGCCGTCGATCTTGAGGACAAGTTGCCACCTGCCGAAACTGCTCCAGATTATCTGGGTTGACCAACAGCGACACCATGGCAGGCGCTTGCTTGGGCACAAAGATAGCAGCACTGGGAGTCGTCTCCGCGCCCTGACTCAGCAATCCCAGCGGACTTTGCGCCGCAATCCAATAAAATCCACCTGCGCCCAGCAGCAACAGTGCCACCACGGCAATAATCAGACCCGAAAAAAAAGAACGAAGCTTCATAGCAATGGTGCCGCCCGACACTCCGCAACAACAGTCCAGCCTCAATTATTCCAGCACAGGGCACGTTGAATCCATTAATGATGATGAAGTGCGTTGTGCGGGAAGATGATACACACAGTGTTTGAGTCCTTCAATTTCAGGTATTTCGCACTATGAAACCAAAAGCGGTTGTATTGCTATCAGGCGGGTTAGATTCAGCGACTTCGGCAGCCCAAGCGATCGCCGATGGCTACGAGATCATTGCCCTGTCCTTGCGGTACGGACAGCAACACGAGCGCGAGATTTTGGCAGCGCAACAAGTAGCGGCACACCTGCACATTCAAGACCATTTCATCTTGAGCGTAGATCTGTCGCAGTGGGGCGGTTCGGCGCTGACAGACTCCGCGATCGCGGTTCCCCAAGCCGGGATTGAATTAGGGGCAATTCCCATTACCTATGTGCCGGGGCGCAATACGGTGTTTATTGCGATCGCCCTTTCCTTAGCAGAAGCCAAAGGTGCCACTGCAATTTATTTAGGCATTAACGCGGTGGATTATTCTGGCTATCCCGACTGTCGCCCCGCCTATCTGAATGCCTTTCAGCAACTGGCTACGCTATCATCGAAGGCAGGCTTAGAAGGCACCGCGCCCACTTTAGTTGCACCTTTGGTAATGGACTCCAAAGTTAACATTGTGCGTAGAGCCTTAACGTTTGGCATTCCCATTGAACTCACCTGGTCTTGCTATCAAGGGGATGCAGAACCGTGTGGACTGTGTGATTCCTGCCGAATTCGAGACAAAGCTTTAATCGAAGCCGGACGCGCTGATTTGGCAACGCCTATGGGAGTCGAATTTTGGTCTGCACTCATTTCAGAAAAAGCAAAATCCTAAAAAGCCTGCTTTCAACTTTGGCTAGAGCGCTCATAGATAAACAATAAATAGACATTAGGGTGAAGTCGATTGGTGAGCGCCTATGCTTTCATCTATAAAAATGCGTTCTGAGGACACTTTTTAATGATGTGCTCTAGGAAATATGATGTACATTTACTGTGACCTGGATTTCATTCCCTGAGATGGCAAGGAAAATTCAAAAAATTTTGCTAGTTATCCAACAACCCGGTATCCTGCTATAGGTTGTTCTCTAGCAGTCGATATTTGTTTCGAGAAGTCTTTTTGATTAGGTAGTAGGTACGCATGGGATCATCTCATCCATTAGTTGCTGTAGGTGTGGGAGTTCTAGTCGCTTTATCCCACACAACTGCGGGATATTCCCAAGAAGATAATTTAACTGCGATCGCGGCTGCGAATCCACAATTTTTATCAGAAGCAGACTCCGAAAAAGTGGATCAGTTGTTATTGAATAAGAGCGCGATACCATTGAACCTTGAGATCGCGCCTGCATCCCAATCCAATCCATTGGCGCGATCGCAGCCATCGGCTAAGATGGTCAAAAATTCTAAGCCCAGTAATTTGAGCGTTCAGAAAAAGGCTAGACAATCTACAGACTCCAAGCCATCCACTAAAACGCGATCAAATCAAATAGCTCAAGTAGATCCAGCCGTCCCTCTTCAGACTACCGATCCCACTCCAGCGTCAGGCACCACTCCAGCGTCAGTGATTCCAACCCTGCCAATTACTCCAAGCATTCCAGCCTTGCCGTTTCAAAATCTACCCATTGGTTCAGCAAAGTCGGGGATGCCGCCGGAATATCTTAACCCCAACCCCAATCCGCTTAGTTTTCCTACTCGTCCTGAAGAAGTAAGGTTGAGAGGAATTCAGCCAATTACTTTACAGCAGGCGCTAGAGTTGGCGAAACGCAACAATCGTGATTTGCAGCTAGCCACCGAAGTATTGCAGCGAGAGCGGGCATCTTTACGCCAAGCACAGGCAGCCCGTTATCCAACCATTGGCGCAAATGGACAAATTACCCAAAGTCGATCCGCCTCTGGGCAATTGTCTCAATCAGCGCAAACACAGGCACAGCAATCTTTACCCCCTGCTCTACGGCAAGAGGCTAACGGCGATCAGCAATCCACGGCGTTGAATGGCACGGTGCAGGTGGGATATGCCATTTATACGTCGGGTCGTCGTCCTGCCCAAATTCGCGCGGCAGAACAGCAAGTGCGATCGCAAGAACTTCAGGTTGAAGTGACCCTACAACAGTTGCAGTTAGACACTTCCAATGCTTATTACGAACTTCAACGTGCCGATGAATCGGTTCGCATTCAACAATCTGCCGTCCGAAATGCAGAGGCAATTTTGCGGGATGTCGTCGCCCAAGAAAGAGCCGGAATCGGTACTCGCCTAGATGTACTTCAACAGCAAGTTCAGCTAGCACGTAGTCAGCAAACCTTAGTAACAGCGTTAGGGACTCAGCAAATTCGTCGCCGTGAGCTTGCCCAAATCTTGGCAGTGCCGCCTTATATTAATCTTGCTGCTGCTGACCCGGTGCAGGTTGCAGGAGTATGGGATATGTCTTTGGAGCAGTCTATTGTCACCGCGTTCAAGAATCGGGCTGAATTGGAACGCTTCCTTGCCCAACGATCATCCGCCGAGCAACAGAAAAAAGCAGCTTTGGCATCCTTGGGTCCAACCGTTGCGTTTAATTTTCAATACAACATTTTGAATAATTTGAGAGATCAACTGGGGTTTGCTGATGGCTTCAGCACCTCGCTTGGGTTTCAGTGGAATTTCTTTGATGGTGGGGCGGCACGGGCGCAGGCAAGCCAACAAGATGCCAATATTGCTCAAGCGGAAACAAGCTTTGCCAATACTCGCGAGACTATTCAGCTTCAAGTTGAAACCGCTTATACCAATTTGGGCACTAACTTTTTGAACATTGGCACGAACAGGCAGGCGATCGAGCAGGCAAGAGAAGCATTGCGATTGGCTCGGCTGCGTTTTCAAGCAGGCGTAGGCACTCAAACTGAGGTAATCAATACCCAGAATGCGCTGACCCAAGCGGAAGGTGATTTTATCACTGCAATTATTGACTATAACCGTGCATTGGCTTCGCTGACTCGCTTTGTGACCAATCTACCGATTCCTGCGGGATCAACCACTCCAACCCTGCCTAGAACCGTGACGAATTCTACGATTCCTGGAGGCGATCCCGCTCCGTCGCCCCGATAATTGCCCAAATAGTTAGTATGAGATGGCTAGACGCAATCAATTTGGTTTCTTAAAACATTTGGTTTCTTAAAACATGAGGATGGGATGATGAATCGACGGACTCAACCTCTGAGGGGGGTATTGCCAAGCTGGTCACGAGTCGTGAAACGATCCCTACGGGAGTCGCTAATCGTATCAGGGCTTAGTCTCGCAGGTGTTTTAGGCATCTTAAGCAGTACTTTACAAGCTCAAACCTCGGCTGAATCAGGCGATGCGATCGCGCCCCTAGATGCACCGATTTTGCCAGAACCCCAGATGGCTCCAGTGGAACCCGCGCCCTTGGTTCCGGCTCCTGCTGCGATCGAATCGGCGGCTCCTGCGAACGAATCCTACATCGACTCGACAGGCTATGACATTGGCGCAACAGAGCGCACTAGCCCCGTGGTAGCCTCGCCTGGAATCCCCCAGATTCGCCTACCCAACGCCCTAGGCTCCGTGCAAGCGTCACCACTCAGCATCGGCAGCGATGGAATTGGGGTTGGAGTGGGTACGACGGCTTCGCTTAAAGATTTCTATCAGCGCACTTTCCGTCCGCCGGGTCGTTTAGGCAATGGTAATAACATCCGGCTAGTGTTTCCCCTGTCCCTTCCGGCTCCAATCACTTCAGCCTTTGGCTGGCGGATTCATCCCCTATTCGGGTCATCGCGATTTCACTCTGGCACCGATTTAGGCGCGCCCATGGGAACGCCTGTCTTGGCCGCCTATGCCGGACAGGTTGCCCTAGCAGACTTCTTAGGTGGCTATGGGTTGGCTGTGGCGTTAAACCATAACAAAGGCACTCAGCAGTCGCTCTATGGACACCTTTCAGAAATTTTTGTCAAACAGGGAGAAGTGGTTAAGCAAGGTGAAGTGATTGGGCGCGTGGGAAGTACGGGGAATTCTACCGGACCGCATTTGCATTTTGAGTTTCGTCAGTTGACCCCAGAAGGCTGGGTTGCCTTGGATGCAGGTGACCAATTGGAATATGCTTTAGCCTCATTGGTCAAAGCGCTAGATATTGCTCAGAAGGGAATTGCTGCCGCTAGCGACCTAAAACTCTCCTATCGGGGGTTGGCGGGCGTTTCAGGTGAAATTGATTGGCAGGCAAAAACCAAAACTGCATCAAGTCAGGTGACCTCAGCGATTGTTTTACCGCCATCCCTGAAACAACCCAGCGATTCCCGTGGGGATTCTGATGGGAAGCTTCGCTAATGTTTTACGAATCGCGCCGAGTAACGTGAATATTATGAGCGATGCCATTCAGTGGACACCAGCGGCAGAAGCACGATTAAAGGAGATTCCTTTTTTCGTTCGTCCGGCTGCCCGTAAGAAAATTGAAAAATTTGCCAGTGAGCGGGAAATCACTGAGATTACGGTTGAGGTTTATGAGCAGGCGAAGCAAAAGTTTGGCGAAAAGTAGGAGGCGATCGCGACCATAGGTTTTGACGATTGGCGCAGGGTTTGGCGATCACTTAGCTAATTGGCGATCGTTATTGCTAAAGCTGAATCAGCATGGAGAAAGAGAAACTTCAAAACACGATGTCTAGATCTAAGTGACGCAAATCCACGATCGCCAGGGTGCCTTCAGTCCCATTCCAGGTGGCGATCGCGACTTGGTAAGCATTTAGAAATACCATTGCTGTGGGGTTTCTTAGTCCCTCAATCTGCCCAATCTCTTGCCCCATTCGGTTGATCAACACGATTTGTCCGGTTGCATCCATTACTAAGTAGCCCCAATTGGTAGAAGCCAAAAATTTGGGAGATAAGCTTAAGCCAATCCGCTCAATTCTTAAGGGCTTCAAATCCAGCAACACTAGTGAGTTTGGATAGCCTGGTTCTAATGCCAGCAAGCGGTAGGGGGTTTGGGTGAGGGAGAGATGCCGCAGCGGGATCGGTAAACTGATGCAGCCAACCCTAGTGCCGCGCCGAGTAAACAGTTCAATTTGGGTGCCGATAATACACGCATTCGCGCTGGAGTCGGTGATAGGTGAAAGCGCTGCTCCATGGCGAGAATCAAGCGCCAAGAGTTGGAAGCATGGATCGATCGCTAGAGCGATCGCGGGTTTAAAGGGCTGAACATTTTGGAGATTCCAAATATTTAATTGGCTCTGGGTTTTATTCAATGATGGCGTTGCTGTCGCCATCCAGTGTCCGCTTGCATCCACGGTTAACACGGTATCTTGTTTGAGTGTGGCAATTAATTGAGGAGCGGACTGCTGAGAGATGGAAGCATTTAAGTTTTGCTGCTGCACAATATCCGATTGCGGGATTGCCACCGCCACTCGATACACTGCCTGCTGGGTTGCCACAAAACACACTTGAGCGCAGAGTTGCATCTGTAAGATAGGCTCCGGCAACCGAATTGTTGTAATGGGGCTTGAGGATTCAGAATAACTTTTGGGTTCAAAGCCTTGACTAACAGCCGTTTTGCTAAAAATTTTAGCCTCGCTAAACCATTGACAACCAATCTGATTGCCAAATACTTGATAAAGCGATTGACTATCGATAGTTGCATTACTTTGTAAGGCGGCTAATTGTTTCACCGGAGCCTGCAATCTTTCTTGATAATCATGCCTTAACGGGACGATCGCCCGTTTTACTGATGAACGCTGCAACCGATTGGGCTGCCATTCCGGCATCGAATTTTCAGACTGGGCGATCGCGTTCTGTAAAGCATTTCCCATCTCTGCCGCTGACCGAAATCGCCGAGCCGGTAATTTTTGCAGTGCGGTGCGAATAATCGGACGAATGGACTCTGGAATGCTATCGGGTATCATTAACACCTGATTTAAGTGTGCCGCCATTAAATCTCCTGGAAGTCCAGAAAAAGGACGATATCCCGTTAGCACTTCAAACAGCAAAATTCCCACAGCATAGAGATCAGATGCGGGAGAATGCTGTCCATAAAAGCGTTCGGGTGCCATGTAAGCCGGTGACCCAGTATTGCCAAATCCGTCCGTTGAAAGCTCTTGGCTGAGGCGGGCAATCCCAAAATCAGTGATTCTCGCCGTCCAGCCTGTAGCCGTGGCTACTAGCAAAATGTTTTCTGGCTTAATGTCGCAATGCACAATTTCTCGCTGATGGGCATGATCAAGCCCTGCCAAAATTTGGGCAATCAAATTTAGCCCCTGTAACGGATGAAGCTGCATCTCATCGCTTAACAGATCTCGCAGTGTGCCGCCTTCGCAGTAATCCATCACTAAGCAACGCCCGGTCGCGGTATGCTCTAACGCCTGACAGGTGACGATATTAGGATGCTGCAAACTCAGCAAAAATCGCAGTTCACGCAGAAAATTACGAGTAGAAAAGCGATCGCGGTTTAGTTCTTTAAGCGCCACCAATTGCCCTGTCTTACGGTGACTGGCACAATAGACACGCCCAAATTGCCCTTGTCCAACTAGCCCCAGCAGACGATAGTTGGAATGGTAAAGCAGATTGGTCAGCAGGTTAGACACAATAGATTAGACATAGCAGATTAGATACAGCCCTAAGCACAGAGTGTTTTCATAATTGCAGTATGAGGCATTTGCTGCTCAATCAGCGATTCGGCAGGCTGGAGCCGTTTTTCTAGCCCTACCACAAAGTAGTTGCACTCAGCCCCCAACGACTCGCAAGCGGTTTGAATGCAGTGAAGTTCTTTGCCAGTGAGTTGACTAAAAAAGGAACTGAGAATTCCTGCTTCAAAAAAGCAAATGGGGCGATCGCTTTTGGGTGCTTGGCTCGCAAAGGGAGAATTGGCGGTTTCAATCACCAAGAATCCTCGATTGTGGTGAGTTGAATCCAATTTCAACCTGCCCCAACCGTGAGTAATCCAGCACTGTTCAAAACACTGCAAAAATTCCGCCATTGTCATATCTGCGAGGGCTTGCCCATAATAATCTGTTAGCTCTTCGCGAAAGCGGGTGTAGAAATTTTTGCCCCACCAACGACCGCAGTTAAACAATACTAATCGAGTCGCCTGCCCAGTTTCTCGATCAAGCCCGGAGTAGATGGCTTGAATTAATGTTTCGGGTAACGCCAGTAAGCGATCGCCCCGACGGTTTTCTAGCAGTCCCAATTCTAAATCGCTCCGCACGTAAGCATCGGTAGTGAAGTAGTTGCCAGGAATCCGATTATTGGTTAATAAATCAGCAACGGAAATCATAATTTTTTAGGGAATGGGAAGTAGGGAGTAGAGAAGGACTTTCTAACATTTCCGGTTCCCTCTCCTATTGGGGGAGGGATCTAGGGTAAGAGCGGTCTATTACTGCGGACTAGTCGTTTCAAGCGATTGTTCACGGATTAACGTTTCTGCTGAGGTTAGATAAGGAGTCAACAAATTCATTTCTGGAGGGCTTAATACCTGCGAAAGGTGCTGTTGCATCAAGCGGTAAAGGATGAGGTTGATGGATTGAATGTTGTGCAAGCGCATAGTGCCGCCTAGCCAACTAATTAACCGATCTTGAGCAAAAGATTGATCGTTGAGCAACAGCCCCATAGCGCAGTAGCGTAAGGTCAGCATGGCGGTTTTGAGGGCGCGCTCCAACTTCTCAATTTTTTCGTTTGGCAACTGAGCTTGAAGTTGGTCGGCAACCGGTTGCATTATTTCTAGTTCGCGATCGCGTAAGTTGCGGTAAGCACTCAGCCGCATCGGTAGTGAATCTACATATTGACTGAGCAACTGAAGCTCATCTGGCTTTAGGTAGCGACTTTCCGCATCGTCAAAAATTGCTTCAAGGTGTGGATGCATGGGAATAAGGGAGTAGAGAATAGGGAATGAACGGCGAGGGCGTAATTCGGGTTAGCCAAACAAGTCTGAAAAATCATCTAGGGTGAAACTGGCGGCTGAAGTGGATGGAGTTGGGGCTGAAACTGAAGCCGCGATCGCGGCTCCTTCCCAATTGATGGCATCAAAAAATCTGCTAACGCTCAGTTTTAGGCTGAGGGGCGCATCGGAATATTGGGGCGTGACCTCGCCTATCTGCTGAATAATGGGTGGCAGGTCTTCCCAATTTAGGGCGCTAAAAAACTCTTGAACTGAGGATTGCAGCCAACTGTTTGAATTGAGCCAATTGTTTGAATGTTTGAGAGCAGACCCATTTGCGATCGCGATTGGGGTGTTCATCGTAATATTGCCCCCTCTTTCAAGCGTTTTTCAATATCTTTTGCGGTGGCTCCTTCATTCATCCAAAAAGAGGCGGCATCAATCCGATCTTGGCTACCCAGCAAAAATTTACAGTAGGTTTCGCCCATGGAATAGCATTGGATCTCGATGCAGCTTAGTTGCTTTCGCACCATTTCAGTAAAAAAGCCTGCAAATAATCCGGCATAGAGGTAGCAAACAGGCTTACCAACATCGCCTAAGGTTCGAGCTACAGCAGAATCAAACACGTTGATGAACATGAAGCCCTGCTTGCGATCGCCCATGTCTACTTCCCATCTGCCCCAGCCTTGAGAGGTGAATGGCCACCACCAGGTTTCTAGCAAAAAGAGTAGATTGGTTTGGCGAATATTGCGATCGAATTCTTTTTCAAACCATTTTTCAAAAAAGAAGGCATCTTTCTGACCCCATTCACAGCCAATGGTATACATGATGGCGGCTGAAGCGTCTCCCACTTCTTCCTCCAACCCTTGCACCAAGCCAATAATAAAATCTTCAGTGGTCAGAACATTCAAACTGCCATTCCAGTCGGTAATGGTGCCCTTATCGGTGTCGAATTGGAAAAAGTCGCGAAAGCCATAATGATTATGCTTTTTAGGATTCTTGGAATGAGCAGAATGGGGGTAGGAAGTTGCAGTCACCATAATGTCTTTAATAGCTTAGGAAACGGCTAGTTACGGGTTAGATCAAATTTGGCGATAGAATCACAGCACCGTCTCTATCAAAGGTTTTGGATGAGTTTGAATGCAGCGATCGCGGTAAAGCAAAATGGCTTGATCAAAGCCTTACTTAATATTCCCTCTGTCTGATAGATCTAACTCAGAAAAAGACTGCTAGAGTGCAGAGTTTTGTTAAGGCAGAATATAGTAAAGGAATTAGATGAGCGAAAAGTTAACCCTTTTGCTTATTGCTCATCCACGCTCCGCCGCCGAGGATTCTTATGCTTGCCACTTCCCTACTTCGCTCCAGAGAAATTCCTACACTCAAATATGCTTCTGCCCTTGATCGCTTTGACGAAAGCTGGGCATCTCCCCTATCCACCCTCTTAGGACTAGGACGAGCCTCTGGCGCAGACTTCATCGAATTTTTTCTAGAGCGAGTCAACTACATTAGCTGCACTGCTGAAAACGATGCCATTACCAACATTGCCCCCGCTCTCACCACCGGAGCCGGAGTGCGCGTCTTTCGGGGACTGACCGATTGCTACGTCAGCACCAATGATGTTACTTTTACGGGTTTGAAATCTGCCTTAGAAAAAGCGATCGACATTTTAGGCTTAAAGCTACCTGCTCCCGGTGCCTTCATTCCCGAAACAAACCTGGAACCCCTGCGGGACTATGGCACCTTACGCGAGAAAGATAAATGGATGGGCGAATCTAGCTCCATGCGGGAAATGGGCGATGTCTTGTTAGCCGCCAACTCTCGCTTAAAACAAAAAGCAACCCATGTGCAATCGCGTCGCGCCGATTATTTTCGCAACTGGCAAGAAGTGCTAGTTGCGGGCAGTGACGGCACCTTTGCGCGAGATGTGCGCTTAACTCAATCCGTGGGTTTTAGCCTGCTTTGTGCCGATGGTGAAAACCGTTCGTCAATTAGCGAGCGAATGGGCGATACCAGCAACCCCGGTTTCCTTCGCGCTTGGGATTATGAAACCACAGCGGAAAACGTGGCAGAATCGGCTGGCAAAATGCTCTATGCCGACTATGTAGAATCGGGTTCCTATCCCATTGTGATGGCGAACAAGTTTGGCGGCGTAATTTTCCATGAAGCCTGCGGTCATTTGTTGGAAACAACTCAGATCGAAAAACGCACCACGCCGTTTCTGGATAAAAAAGGCGAAAAAATCGCTCATGAAAATGTCACGGCTTGGGATGAAGGACTTAGTTCAAATGCCTTTGGCACGATCGCCATGGACGATGAAGGCATGCCCGCTCAACGCACTCTGCTGATTGAAAATGGTATTTTGAAGAATTTCATCAGCGATCGCGCTGGCTTCATGCGAACTGGGCATCCCCGGACTGGCAGCGGTCGTCGCCAAAACTATGCCTTCTCTGCCGCCTCTCGGATGCGGAACACTTACATTGCTCCCGGTGAATATTCCGTGGATGATCTACTTTCCTCGGTCGATCGCGGGATTTACTGCAAAAAAATGGGCGGCGGCAGTGTTGGAGCTGTCGGTCAATTCAACTTTGCCGTGGATGAAGCCTACCTGATTGAAAACGGCAAACTGACCAAACCGTTAAAAGGGGCAACCCTGATTGGCGATGCTACCGAAATTATGACCAAAATTTCCATGTGCGCCAACGATATTGACCTAGCAGCCGGATTCTGCGGTTCCGTCAGCGGCACCGTTTACACCACCGTTGGGCAACCTCATATTAAGGTGGATTCCATTACGGTAGGTGGACGATAGAAGAAGGTATCAGGTGTCAGGGGTCGGGTGTCAGGGAATTGGGAACAGGGAATAGAAATTACCAAGCTCCTAGAACTCAAAACTCAAAACTTTGATCTCTGCACCCCACACTCTTATTTCCAACTCAAAATTCAAAATATTTCCTACGGAAACGCTACGCGAACAAAACTCAAAACTCAAAGAACTTATGCCAACCATTCAGGAACTTGCAACAGACGCGAAGGCGGCGGCTAGCCGTTTAGGAATTCATAAATTTGACATGGCAGGCTCGATTATTGATGAGTCGAGCGTCAAAGTGGATCAAGGGAAACCGGATCAGGTCAAAGCTTCTAATCGCTGCACCGTGGCGGTGCGGGTGTGGAATGACCAGGGTTCGGTAGGAATCACGTCCACTACAAATGTTGATCCGGTGGGGCTGGAACTGGCGCTAAAAACGGCTTCGGAAGCCAGCTTTTTTGGCGCAACGGAAAATGTGCCGGATTTTAGTCCAGAATTTGCCGCTCCTTTAGCCAAAGAATTTCACGAAAAGGCTGCGACGGCTGGAGTCTCAGAGTTATTAGAAAAGCTGCTAGGGGCGGAAAAAAACTTAAAGGAAGCTCATGCCGCGATCGCGTCGGTGCCTTACAACAGTATTGGTCAACGGGAAAGCGATCGCTTCTACCTCAACAGCGAGGGAGCAATGCGAACAGAATCCGCCTCCACTGCGTCGATGTATCTCTATACCAAAACGGAAGAGGAGGGGAAAAAACCCCGCAGCGCTGGAGCCTTTCGAGTTAGCCGAGGGGTAGAGAATCTAGATGTGGAAGGGTGTGTCAAGGAAGCGGCAGAAAAAACCATTAGCCATTTGAACTACGAAAAAATTACCACGGGCAAGTACACCGTCGTCTTTTCACCAGAAGCGTTTTTGGATTTGCTCAGAGCTTTTTCTAACCTGTTCAATGCCCAAAACATTTTGGATAAGCAAAGTTTGTCTATGCCGGAGTCGTTGGGAAGCGCGATCGCCTCCCCGTTAATGTCTCTGGCTGACGATGCCCTCCATCCTGCCAACATTGGAGTCACCACATTTGATGGTGAAGGCACCCCAACCCGCCGCACGTCTTTAATCACCGATGGTGTGTTAACCGGGTTTCTTCACAGTTCCGGCACGGCTAAACGTCTGAACGCCAATCCCACTGGAAACGCCAATATGGGTGCAAAAGTCACCGTTAGCCCCCACTTTTATCATGTGTTTTCCAGCACACCAGGGAAGCCAGATTTGGATCTCAATATCGCCGAAAACGTGGTGCTAGTGGATGACCTGCAAGCTCTGCACGCTGGCGTAAAAGCGCTCCAAGGTTCTTTTTCGTTGCCGTTTGATGGCTGGCTGCTTAAAGACGGCAAGCGGACTAGCATAGAATCTGCAACGGTTGCCGGAAACTTCCTCTCCCTGCTGAAATCCATCACTTACCTCGGCAAAGAGGAACACCTTACTCCTTCTGGGGTATGTCCTTATGTCTGGGTTGAGGAACTGTCGATTACGGGTGAATAAGAAGAGAAAGAATCGAACTATCGTTGCAGGTTTTCAGATTCGGATAAACCTGCAACTTTTTTTAGGCTCCTACAGGGCTAAAATCACGCAGCATTTTTCTCACCTCCATTCCGTGGAGTTCTTCCTGCCCAATCATAGTACGGGCGTATTCTTCAAGATAGACGCTGGCATCTTCAACTGTTTCTAGAAGGGTTTTATATAAATTGAGCGCTGTCTTTTCATGGTTTAGAGTTTCTTGCAGAATGTCGAAAACAGAATGCTTAAAAGTTTCTTCCATGGGTGCAACCCGCAGGGTGGGGTGCCCTTCTAGCCCCGTTAAGATTTCTCCCGCTTGCTGAGCATGGAGTAACGATTCGGTGGCTTGCGCTTTAAAGAAACCCACAATTGGAATTCGGTTGGGTCCTGTCACCATTAGGGAGTAGTGGGTATAGCGAACCACTCCTGCTAGTTCAAACTCCATGATGGAATTGAGTATGCCAATTGTTCCTTGAAGGTCTAACTCTTTCATTTGAAAAATTTTCTCAATTAGTCGGAACTCATTGTATCGTGTGTCGAGGTTTGCGAAAAGGATCTCTTTCGTTAATAACAGTTCTACGCTGCGCTCGATCGCATGAACTGAGAAGGCGTTGATTGCCACAGTTGCTCTAAGCGATTGGCTGGCATGGTCAGATACAGCACATCTCCTGCACTGAGGCAAACTTTCAGTAAATCCCAGCCGTGAACCGTTTGAGACTGGGTTTCCATGTAGAGCGGCACAAAATCTGCGGTCACTGCCATCTCCTGTACAGACTTGCCACAAAAGGGATGCGCGGGCGTAATCAAGGTCGCCAATGCCACCCACAGGCTGTCGGCGGTCATGCCATTGCCCAAGACTCGCCCCCCCAAAGCCGCCGCCGCAAACGCGGGAGCTACCAGTTCCGCTGGACTCAGCACCGCGTCAAACTCGAACACAAGCTGCGCCATCCAAGCAAACTCTGGATCGTGATAGCGGACGATGACGGGCACTTTGGGGCTGAGGCTTTTAGCGTTGAGGGCAGTTTCTAGATTGACAGTATCGTTGCTGGTGACGGTGATCAGCGCCTGAGCCGTGGCAAAGTTAGCAGCTTTAAGCGTGGTGGGCAGGGTGGTATCGCCTTGGATAACGGGAATTTTCAGCGATCGCACCGTGCTAAGAAAGCGACAGTTGGGATCTTTTTCTACCACGACAACTTCATGACCACACTTGTGCAAATGGGTGACAATTTGTACCCCCACACTGCCCAACCCACAGACAATAAAATGCTGTTTTTGCGGAATCCGTGCCGCTTCCCAAAAGCGACTGAACCGAGTGCCCAAAACAAAATCGTTCAGCAGTGCATAAGACAACCCAATAATGGCAGCACCAATCAACATCGTAAAAATGGTAAACAGCTTCAGGCTGTCAGGTGGATTGCCCACGGTAACCAAACTATCTCCTGCGCCCGTAATCATGCTGACAGAGAAATAAAGCGCATCCACAGGCGATGTTTTGAGAATGGAAGAGACGTACACCAGTGTGGAGATAAAAATCATCACCAACAGCAGCAAAAAGCTCGCTAAAAGCCCTTGGCTATGTTGTCGTAGGTATTTTAAGCCCGTAAATAACTTGTTGAGCCGTTGAGATAACGATCTCTGCTGAGCCGCGTGGACTGTCGGTTTTGTGCCCATGATCAGGCGATCGCCCACTTGCAGCGAATGTCCTTCTACCACTGCCGACACAAGATCCAGCCGTGTCTGGGCGGGGATGTAATAAATTAACATGCGATCGCGATCGTCCCAAAGCTCACTCAGCTTGCGTCCCCGCCAAGGATGCAGGGCTGATTCATTGGCAGAAGGAAAATAGGCGAGGGATATCATGAGCAACCTGTCGAATCGCCTGAGTCAAAGAGTCAAACCCATGCTGCCGGAAGAGATTAAGGGCAAAGGTTCGCACAATTGCCATATTAATCAAAGCGTGACCCTCACACAGTGGAGTCGTATCTTCTTGAAAGACCACATCTTTACACCAGTGGAGGCGATTCTCAATGTGCCAATGCTGCCGGATACGACGGGCAAACTCGGCGGCATCGGTTGCCAGCGAACTGATATAAAACACCGTCTGTGAAACGGGTATGCCTGCTCTTAGTCCGGTGCGTTCGACCCGAATCACTCGTTTAAGAGCGACCCAACTTGGGTCAATGGTGGCACTTGGCTCCAATACACACACACGGCGTTGGGTTGAGCGATTGCGCGTCCGCTCTGAGTCCACGTGACAACTGAGGGGAGACGAGTGTTCAAACTGCTGCTGGATTTGGGCTAATAATTTGGGTTGATTCCCTTTGATGGCAATTAAGTAGTGGTTCTGACTGGCTATAATTTGCTGAACTGTTTTTTTTTTGGCGTGCAGGGCATCAAAACTAAAACACACCCCTTGCAACTGAAGGTGCTCCAACAAGGTTTGTACCGTTACAATTTCACTACTCGTTTTGTTGTGCATGGATTGCACCCCAACGACCAGTCCCAGTCGAGTGCTGACCACCGACACCACACTGACAAAATCTTGATACGCCTGGTCGTAATCTCTCAGACTGACTCGGATGCTCTTGCCGTCAACGGCACAAGCGGCTTGCTCTTCCAGCTCAACCGTTTCCTGTGCCCATTGATTGAAAACCTCGGTTAACGCCTCAAAGTCCACTCGCACCAAAGCGCGGCGAATCGTCGAGTAGCAGGGTAACCGCTCATAGGGCACTTCGAGTACCCCTAACAATTGGGTTTGATGGCGCTCCACAAAGCACGCGATCGCTCGATACCCCACACACCCGCTCATCGTTGCCATCAGTACCAGCAACAAAATCACCCACAATGGATACTGGGGTTGGGTTCGATAGTCTCGTACTTGTTTGAGAGCATCAATCAGGCTCATGGCTAGCTAGGGGTGAAAGAGCATCACCCATTATCATTTTTCTACCACTGATGAACTAGCCCTGCCGCCAAGGATGGGACTCATCAACATACACTTGATGAATGGGCCAGGTTTGGTTAAACAGCCTCAACTGACCAATTGCCGCACTGCCCAACGCCGAAAATGCAAAAATCGGCGCACAAAGCGAGGCAACGCTCATGGTGATGTGGTCAGGCAGAGTGCTATCCAATCGCTCTCCTAAACTGGTGTTAAACAAGCGATTCACAATCCGAATCCGGGGGTTAAGCACCCGTGCCTGCATTAAAACACCCAGATTCGTGCCATCTTCACTGTCTGTCAAAACCAAGGTTTGAGCATCACGAATTCCTGCTTCCAGAAGCGTTTGTGCCGCTTGCAAATCGCCAATGATTACGTCATCTCCTTCACCAGGCAATGGGCGATCGTGGATGCCAACAACGGCAATCCCTTGGTGCTTCAGCAATCGGAAGATTTTGTATCCGGTGGCATCCAATCCACACACAATAATCCTGGGTTTAGTATCTGCAAAAGAGATCATTGCTTTGCCACTCGTTACGCTACTAGAGCCGCCGTCCACCGTCAATTCAAACAGAGACTCTTAAGTGAATCAGATGGCTTTAACCCATAATTTTCTAATAGAGAGAGTTTATGAACTGTAGCAAGGGGCACCTGCTGATTTCTGATTGATAATGAGTGTTCACAAATAATGCTTGCTATATTGGACACAACCGCCACCTGTAGCATTTTGGGAATTGCCACTTTACAGGGTATTGCGGAGGCAATCTCCCACCATTGGTTTCATAACCAAACCCGCTTTTGTAGCGCTTAGACTCTCGGAAGAACTGTGCTTTGCACGACTGAGTAGTGATTTGCAAGCGTTGAGGATGCCGTCAAGGTGAGTTCATTTTGACTGAATCAACGCTCCTCACTGCTCAGTGTTCTTCCTTAAGAAATTGCATTTAGTTTCATCAAAATGGTATTCAAAAGAATTTCAGTTAAGCCAAATCACCAGGGATATTTATATCGAAAAAATCGACTTGATAAAGTGCTTGAGCCTGGAATTTATCGGTTTTTTGACCTGAATTCGGAAGTCGATGTGGTGATGCTGCCGACTACTACCAAGCTGCTTAGCATTTTGAACCAAGAGGTGTTAACGAGTGACAATATTGCCCTCCGGTTCTCTTACATTGTTGAGTACAAAATTAATGACGGGCAGAAGTTTTTATCCAGTTTTGATGTGTTTCAAAGTAGCTACTTTTTGTATGAAGCAGAACAAGTCATCCATAATGTGACGCAAGTTCACTTGAGGCAGGCGATCGCCACCATCAACAGCGAAGACCTCAACAATCAGCGTCATGAAATTCTTTCCACTGTGCCGATTGAACTGCGCGATCGCCTAAACAATTCTGGCATTGAAATTCAGCAGTTGGTTCTGCGAGATATTACCTTTCCTAAAATGATTCAAGACCTGTTTGCAAAACAGCTTGAAGCCAAAATTAGGGCAAAATCCGATTTGGAAAATGCCCGTACTGCCGTTGCCACTGCACGAACTTTAAAGAATGCGGCGGATTTAGTCAAAGACAACGACAACATCAAATTCTTTCAATACCTAGAAACTCTGGCAAAAATTGCTTCCACTGGAAAGCATACTTTTGTGATTGGAGATCTCAACACCCAAGGATCGGCTCAACCAAACGGGTTGAAAAATTAGCGCATCAAAAAGGGTGGACAATTTACCCACCCCCCTGATAACACTCTTGCCCGCCCAGACTTTTAAACGCTGACGGGTGAGGGCTGCTTGCTAAACAGCTTTAAGATCCGGTCTGCCATTTGAGGAGGCGTTAACCCCAACTCTGCCTTGGATTGATCGGGTGAGGCGTGATCCACCAGCTTATCGGGAATGCCAATCCGAGTCAGCGGCACGGCAATCTCGGCATCCACCAACGCTTCTGCGATCGCCGAGCCAAAACCACCGGGGAGACAGCCTTCTTCCAGCGTCACCACCCGCCCAATTTGCTGGGCTAACGGTAAGATGAGTTCCGTATCCAGCGGCTTGGCAAATCGGGCATTGATCACCGTGGCTTCGATGCTGTGCTCACTCAGTATCTCCGCCACCTGCATCGATGGATAAACCATGGAACCATAGGCAACCAGCAACACATCATCCCCTTGGCGCAAAATTTCGCCTTTCCCAATGGGCAGTGGTTCCCAGCCTTCTTCCATCAAGGGCACTCCGTAGCCATTGCCTCTGGGATACCGCATGGCGATCGGTCCATCCAAATGGTTAATGCCTGTCACAATCATCCGCTGTAGCTCAGCCTCATCCTTAGGAGCCATCATCACCATGTTAGGAATGCAGCGCATATAGGCAATGTCATACATCCCTTGGTGCGTGGGTCCATCTGCACCCACGATTCCGGCTCTGTCTAAACAGAAGAAGACTGGCAGATTCTGAATGCAGACATCATGCACTATTTGGTCAAAGGCGCGTTGTAAAAACGTGGAGTAAATCACCGGAACCGGGCGCATTCCTTCGCAGGCAAGCCCCGCCGCCAAGGTGATTGCGTGCTGCTCGGCAATTCCCACATCGATAAATTGCTCAGGCAGATGCTTTTGCAAAATATCCAGCCTAGTTCCGGTAGACATTGCCGCCGTGATGCCCACCACTTTGGGATTCGTCTCAGCAATTTTGGTCAGCGTTTCGCCAAAGACCTTAGAGTAGCTAGGCGGCTTGGGTTTGCTAGAGGGAATCCCCTTACCCGTCGCCAAATTAAATGGGCTTTGAGCGTGATAGCCCACTTGATCCTTTTCGGCAACTTCATAGCCTTTGCCCTTAGTTGTGGCAACATGCACCAGAACGGGACCGGTGTGCTTGTGTGCTTGCTGGAAGGTGGCGATTAGCTCTTCCAAGTTGTGCCCGTCGATCGGACCCATGTAGGTAAAGCCTAGTTCTTCAAAGACGGCTCCAACCTTGGGCACCGCTAGCCGCTTCATACCTTCTTTAATCCGCGCCAGATCAGGGGAAATGGTGTCTCCCACAAACGGCAGATGCTTGATTTGTTCTTCCAGATTCTCGGAGATGAACTGCACGGGTGGACTCAACCGCATTTTGTTGAGATAGCGGGGAATGGCTCCCACGTTGGGCGAAATGGACATTTCGTTATCGTTAAGCACCACGAGCAGGTTCGTTTTGGGTAAATGTCCAGCGTGGTTGATGGCTTCAAGTGCCATACCACCCGTCAAAGCGCCATCACCAATGACTGCTACCACCTTATAGTTGTCACCCTGTAAATCACGGGCGATCGCCATTCCTAGGGCGGCG
Source organism: Leptolyngbya sp. CALU 1928 (assembly GCF_056784215.1). NCBI lineage: Bacteria > Bacillati > Cyanobacteriota > Cyanophyceae > Leptolyngbyales > Leptolyngbyaceae > Leptolyngbya > Leptolyngbya sp. CALU 1928. The sequence continues at coordinate 2,714,918 of NZ_JBXBCE010000001.1, forward strand.
GAAATGCTGGTGGACGCATGACCCGCGCCAAAATGGTCAAATTTGCTTTCGCAGCGCTTCAAATATCCAGCAATGCCGTCTTTTTGGCGCAGGGTGTTGAAACGGGCATAGCGTCCGGTCAACATTTTGTGGGGATAGGCTTGATGCCCCACATCCCAAATCACTTTGTCGCGATCGAGATCCAAAGTTTGATACAGAGCAACCGTCAGTTCTACCACCCCTAAACCAGGACCCAGGTGTCCACCAATTGCAGCAACGGTTTCCAGATGCTTCTCGCGAATCTGGCGGGCAATTTGCTGAAGTTGATAAACAGACAAACCGTGTAACTGGTTAGGGTGGCTAAGCTCACTCAAATGCATACGGGCTATCCTCTCGGCAGATCAGTGAATTCATCATCCACCTTTCTTACTGTAGTAGATCAATCGGCATGAAATTAGGCTGCGTAGAGGCTTTTTAGTATCAGTTATGCAGCAAAAGTTAGAATTTCTTCATGTACTCAGAGAAAAGAAACGCGATCGCTGTAAACAGTGAGGCTGTCTAGAGGCTTTTGGAAATAATGCGTCAAACAACAGACGATAACGCCGATCGCCGAATCTGCTCTATTAGGCTTAAGACGCGCTGATAGGAAGGGTCGTTGCCTTGTTGCTGAAAGTCCTCGGCAGCTTGGTGTAAATCCGTGAGTGCCCGGTCAGAATCGCCCAAATTGTAATAGGCGATCGCCCGATCCAAGTAGGCTTCGGGCAAATGAGAATTGAGTTTCAAAGCGCGATCAAAATCCTGAATGGCTGCTAGGTAATTGTCTTGCTGTCCATGAAAGCAGCCCCGGCTAAAGTATGCGCGATCGCTGTTGGCATTGATCTGAATTGCTTTTGTAAACTGGGCGATCGCCCGGTCAAAGTCCTTTAGGGCACCATAAGAGAGTCCCTGATCAATGTAAATATCTGACAGTGCTGTTGGATCAAGCACAGATGATTGGTTCAACGCGGCGGCGTAATCGGCGATCGCTGCTTCATGCTGGCTCAGTGCTGCGTTCGCTAACCCCCGATTAGCATAGGCTCTCGCATCGTCAGGCTGAAGCTGAATCAGGCGAGTGTTATCTGCGATGGCGGCAGCATATTGTCCTAAGCGATAGTGCGCCAAGCCCCGATTCAGGTAAGCCTCTAGGTTTTTAGGGGATTGGTTTAAAGCAACGGTGCAATCGCTCACGGCGGCTTCATACTGCTGAAGTTGAATCTCGACCAGGCAGCGATTGGCATAGGCGGCAGTGGGACGATCATTCACCGCGATCGCCTGTGTAAATGCTTGCAGCGCCGCTGGAAAGTTTCCTGTTTGAGTTGCAGCGATGCCTTGGTCGAAAAAGCTAACCATTGCTATGGGCGAAGAGAACACCATGGGTGAAGCAATGACGGTTTTTGGGAACTCCCCTAGGGAAACTATCAGGGTGAAAGCTAACAGTACTAGGCTCCAGACGTTGATCATTTGCCTTTCTCAAAAGATCTATTTCAAAAAACTCAATAAACAATAGGGATGCAATTTGGCGATCGCAGAATCAAAGACCCACGCTCAACAAACTCCATCCCCATCACGCTGACTTAACTAACTGGCTTGACTACAGTGGCTTGATTAATCGAGTCAGCCCCTAAGCCTTCCAGTCTCTTGCAGATTTGTCTAGCACATAAGCAGCCACAGCCTGGATTTGCTCATCATTCAGCTTTGCTTTGAAGGAAGGCATGGCGTTCTTGCCGTTGATCACCTGGGTAATGATCGCTTCAGCAGAATCCATTCCATACTCTTTTAATGCCGCAGATTTCAGATTCTTATTCGCTGAAATCACATTGTTGCCGTTCATATGGCAAGCGGCACAATTGGCACTAAATATTTTGGCACCTTGGGCGAGGGTTTCGGTGGACGCATCTGCCAACGCAGGAGGGGCGATCGCCAACGTGAATACACTAATTGCTACAAACAGGATCGATAAAAGTTTTCTCATCACTCTTCTCAAAGTTCGGCTCGTCAATGGATCTCACACAACAGGCTACCTCACCCACCCAAACAAAGATCCTGACAGAGAGGGTAAAAACTTCTCTCCATCAGGGTCAAATGGTACGTATGTAGACAGCAATGCTGTAGATTTCTTGTTTTTATTGTGCGGAAGCAGGCGATCGCTGTCAAAAGACAGCCTGTCAAACATGACAATTGATTCAGTAGGGAGCTATCAAAAGACCTGTAATTATTCAGAAAATAGCCGTAAAATTTGACTTATCCTGAAGACAGTTGCGCAACCTTTATTTTCAGTGCATGGCTGCATTACCAAATCACCGACCCAAACAATTGTCTCTTGGTCCTTTAGAGGCTGAGATTCTGAACATCATTTGGGACTTAGAAACCGCCACTGTGAAGGAGGTTCACGATCGCATTCTCACCGATCCCAGTCGAGAGTTGGCGTACACCTCCGTGACGACGGTTCTCAATCGGCTGGTTAAAAAAGGATGGTTAGCCTGCGATAAGCAAGAACGCAGCTTTACCTGGAGGGCACTGGTGTCTCGGCAACAGGCAAAAGCGCTGCACTCTTACGAGCAGTTGAATCAGTTTTTAGCCGTGAGCAATCCCGATGTCGTGGCAGCCTTTGCCGATAGTTTGGATCAAACCAGCGTCGAGCAGCTAGAGGCGATCGCTGAAAAACTTCGTGCCGTCCGCAAAGCTAGAGGGTCAGACGAATGCATTTCCTCATGATGATGACGGGGTTAAGTGTGGCGTGGCTGCTGCGATTATGCTGGACGGATTTGCCTGGTCGCTGGACAGAGCGCTGGCAGCGATCGCTGATTGCCTTCCTATTTCCGCCCCTGCTATTGGTGATGACGGCGATCGCGATTTTGTGGATGGGACCCACTGGGCAAATGGTGCTGCGCTGGGAAGGCTGGCTCAGTTATGGACTGGCGATCGCCTTTCTGATCATTAGTAATGTTCTAGGCTTGAAACTAGTGTGGGAAGGGTTTTGTACCCTGCAAACAATTCGCCAAAATCCTGTAATTGACGTGCATGGGAACCCTGCCCGACTGCTCAACCTCTCCACGCCTTACAGCGCGCGAGTTGGCTTTTGGCATCCTGAATTGGTGGTCAGCCAAGGTTTACTCGACACGCTAGATGCCGACCACTTAGAAGCAGTCCTTGTTCACGAACAAGCTCATGCGACCTATCACGATACCTTTTGGTTCTTTTGGCTGGGCTGGATTCGGCGCGCCACGCTCTGGCTGCCCCAAACCGAAGCCCTCTGGCAAGAATTGCTAATGCTGCGAGAACTCCGAGCCGATCGCATCGCTGCCCAACAGGTCGATCCATTAGTGCTAGCGGAGTCGTTGCTGATAGTGGTGAGTGCCCCGCTGATGCAGGCTGAGCTACAGTCCGATATTTGCGCTGCATTTAGCTGGGCCGTCTCCCGCGATCGATTTATGGAGCGCATCGATTTGCTGTTGGCTCCAGAGCAAAGCCCTGCTGTGAACGTCTGGTCATTTAGCTGGCTGCTGCTGGCCTGCCTGCCCTTGGCGACCATTCCATTCCATGCGGGGTAACACTAAGATGTCCAACAAATCTTTGGCAATGGGCGATCGCCTCTATGCCTACTTGCAATCAGTTTCGGTACGTGAGCCGGAGATTTTAACTGAACTGCGCCACGAAACGGCAAAGCACCCGATGGCGGGAATGCAGATTTCGCCAGAGCAGGGGCAATTGATGGCGCTATTGGTGCAGTTGATGGGCGCAACCAAAACCTTGGAAGTAGGCGTATTTACGGGATACAGTTCGCTCGTTGTGGCGCTTGCACTGCCGCCCGATGGCAAGATCATCGCCTGCGACGTGAGAGAAGACTATACCGCGATCGCCCGTCGCTATTGGCAAAAAGCTGGAGTTGCCGACAAAATTGATTTGCGAATTGCACCCGCCCTAGAAACCCTTGATCGCCTCTTGTCAGACGGACAGGCAAACACCTTCGATTTCGCCTTTATTGATGCCGATAAAAGTAGCTACGATGATTACTACGAACGCGCCCTGCAACTAGTTCGAGCGGGGGGATTAATCGCGATCGATAATGTCCTTTGGTCAGGTGCAGTCGCCGATCCATCGATTACAAACAACAGCACCGAAAAAATTCGCGCCCTTAACCAAAAACTTCACCAAGACGATCGCATCACCCTCAGCCTAATCCCGATCGCAGATGGGTTAACACTGGCACTAAAGCGCCCTAGCACAAACCCATAAAAGCAGACCAGTATCGCTCATACTCTAATGCTACTAACTCTTAAACAAGTTGTAAATTAGTGATGCAAAACATGAGCTATCCCTTGAAGAGTGTTGCTTGCCACGGTAAAGCTCGATTCACACATAACAGATGAAGCTTCTCCAGTCACCTCTGTACTGTCACAAGTCTGTTCAAAGATGCCATTACTACCATCGCCCAACGCTTCTAAAACGCCACTGTAATCTAGCGAATTATCTTTATTATTTGATAATTGCGCAGGCTGAGAAGTGAACCAGCGACTCAAATCTCGCAGACAGATTGCGAGTCCGCCGAAAGAAACCAACGAGATCGCGCCGCCAAGCAATCCATGCATGATTAATCCACACTAACAACTACGGTGATCTACGCCAATTCTAGCAAATCAAACAACAGTTCAAGAATAGTACGCGCGGCGGGATAACCGATCCGATTCGGTTGCCGCTTGCCAAAAGAAAAGGGAAGCGATTTGCCTCCCCATTTTTGTTCTTCTGATTGTTGTTGTCTTGCCTGTCCGTTTGTTCCTTCAGCTTTTTTCGCAGCGCTTGAAACTGCTTTTTTCGCTGACGTTGGCGGGCAGATCCACCTCGTCCTTTGTCGTTTCGTCCTTCTTTTCGAGGCGACTCCCACCGTTTAAGCTGTCGTGCCATTGAACTTTCTATGTAAAAGTAGACTTCTGAGTAAAGCTACAGAGCGCTTGGAGCCTGTTACGGAAAAATAGAGAGCGGCTCAAAGGCTTTTGTTAGAATTTAAATTCTTACTCCTTCCAGATTTGCGGTTGCTGAAACCGATGGACATCAGTAATCACTTGTGCCCAGCCCTCTGCAAGAGATTCGAGAATGCGATCGCCTTTTTCAGCGGTGGCAGGGGTTGGATCACCAATGACACCACTGCGGCTAATGTCGCGCGTCATCCAGGGAATGGGCAGATTGTGTTCTAGGGTAAGTAAGCTATCTGGCGGTAGACCGTGGGGATATTCCGCTTTGGCGCAATCCATCTTGACCTGATCGGGCAAAATCGACAGCAGCAGGCTAGTTTCGGCATCTCCTGCATGAATGCCCAATTCTGCCTCCTTTTCGGTCAATAGCTGCTTGGTAATATTGGGCGCTCTCCAGACAAAAAATGGGAACACCTCAAAATCGTCATGAATTTGGTGCAAATCTCGCGCCACAATCTCCATAATTTGCGGCTGCCCTCCATGAGCATTGAGCAAAACGAACTTCCGAAATCCAGCCCGATAAATACTTTCGCCTACTTCCATCAGGAGCGCAATTAGGGTTTGCGCGGTCAATGTGACGGTGCCCGGAAAATGCCAGTGTTCGTTCGATTTACCGTAATACAACGAAGGCAAGGCATAGGCTGGAATCGCTGGATCGAGTTGCTCCAAGGCTCTGCCTAAAACAGCTTGGGCGATCGCGCTATCGACTATCAGCGGCAAATGAGGTCCATGCTGCTCGATCGCCCCAATCGGCTGAATAATCACGACGCGATCTTTGTGGGGCATTGCCTGGATATCAGTCCAGGATAAATAGGCAAAGAACCGCTCAGGGGAAATGAAGCCGTGCATCATGGGAAGACTGTAGGATTAGGGGATTTCAGTCAGGCTTAGTCTGCTATTGCTGCTTGAGTCCTGAATCCCACCTCTTTTAAGGGTGGGAATGGATCACTGCTTTTTCTGCCACCTGCAAAAGTGTATCTACACTGGCATTGTGGTTCAAAAATGAGAATAGGTGCTTATGGCGGAGCCGCCCTTGCTGATCAAGCACAAATTGGGCTGGCAGGGGGGCACCCAGTGCTTGCCCAGTTTGGTACGCTCGAAAAACTTCACAGTCGGGGTTGCTCAGCAAAGGCATTTTTAAGCCTAGATCTTGCACCACAATTTTGCTTTGACGGAGGTCGGTGCTGGTGATCATCAGAAGTTCGATGTTGCGATCGCTAAACTCCTGATAGCGATCATTCAGTGCCTTAATGTGAGGAAAACAAAACGGGCAATATTGATTTTCTGTAAAGATTCGCGTAAAGGCTAAAATCACCGACTTTTGCAGGCGAAAACTGGATAGCTGGATCTCTTGATCATGAGTCACCTCCGGCAACACAAAATCGGGCGTGAGCATTCCATAATTCAAGTCATTGCTGGCAGGAATGGGCAAAAAGTTTTTGAAAAAGCGATCGCTCAGCAATCCGCTAAAGTCAGTACTCAACATGAGAATAAAAGGAGTCAGAGGTCAGGAATTAGGCTTCTATTTTTTGTGGGCAGCGATCGCGTTGCAATAAACGAAAAGAGGGTAGACAGTGCCTATCCTCTTTTTTATTAGTTTACTGCGGTTGAGCTAATGGTATAGCTCTGCGTTCTTAGACAGCGGCAAAAAATTCTTTGGACTTCACCGGATCAGGATTCATGGTGGCATCACCAGGCTTCCAACCAGCAGGGCACACTTCATCGGGGTGAGACTGCACATGCTGAAGTGCTTGCAGGGTGCGGAGAGTTTCATCCACACTGCGACCAAACGCAAGATTGTTGATAGTGGAGTGTTGAACTACACCGTCTTTATCGATGATAAATAGACCGCGCAGGGCAATTCCTTCATCAGTCAACACATTGTAAGCCGCACTGATTTCTTTTTTGATGTCAGCAACGAGGGGATAGTTCAAATCGCCAACGCCACCAGACTTGCGATCGCTCTGAATCCAAGCGAGGTGAGAAAATTCGCTATCGACCGATGTGCCCAGCACTTCAGTGTTGATGGCTTTAAATTCGTCGTAGCGATCGCTAAAGGCTGTAATTTCAGTTGGGCACACAAAGGTGAAATCCAACGGGTAAAAGAACAAGACTACATACTTACCGCGATAGTCAGACAATTTAATTGTCTTGAACTCTTGGTCAACGACCGCTGTTGCGGTGAAATCAGGAGCAGATTGCCCAACTCGCAAGCATCCTTCTTGAGTCATGAGAGGTAGTCTCCTTGAGAGTGCGTTATTAATTTTGACTAGTCCATAAAACAAACAGTCAAGCGTAGATGCAGTATCCACAAGCTTTATGATCGTTTATTACGAACTGCTACGAGTATATCATAGTCATAACGATTTTGAGTAAGAGCGATTTGGTTAATGTTGAGGAGGATGGAAGCCCAGGGAACTTCAATAGAAATACTCAAGTCCTTAACCAAAAGCCTTGATCTAGCTTAATAAGCAGTCTTTAGATATGTTGCTGGCTAACAGCAGGATATTATGAAGGGAGAGTATTAATACTTGCTCATGGCTCTATAATGTTGCGATGAATTTAGAAGTACCATTGACTATCGAGGAGTCAGCTATTAAGATTCTTGATTTGGAAAAGTTCACCTGTGCCATTGCTGTGCCTGATAGCGCTAAGCCCTATTCGACAAGCCTTTAGATAGATCTCGCTTTGTTTACAACCCTTTAATTTTGATGCTAGGAGCAGTCATGAAGTCATTAATTCGCTGGAGCGCGACTGTGGGTCTCGTGGGTAGCACTCTAGCTGGGTCGCTGCTAATGGGCACCTTGCAAGTGCTGGCATTGACGCAGGAACAAATAGTCCAAAAACTGCGCCCAGTCCCTGTTTTTACCATTGCTAATGCGGATGGCGCTCCCTTAGTGGCAGCTCCACCTTCTGGGCAGAAAGGCAACCCTGTCGCAGGCGTTTTCATCAATCAGCAGGATGCTCAAGCCTTTTTAGATGGGCTAAAAACCCGTAGCCCTGAAGTTGCCAAGAATGTCCGCGTTGTGCCCGTGTCCTTGGCAGAAGTCTACCAACTGAATCAAGTTAATAAAGAAAAGAAAGAAAAGCTTGATTTTGCCTTTGTGCCATCACGTCAACAGGTGACTACGGCTCAAACATTAGTGAAGCAAAGTGATAAGAAAGATCAGCAATTTACAGGCACTCCACTGTTTGTGGCGCGGGGTGGTGCTGAGAAAGGTTACCTGACGATTCAACAGGGGAATAAGGCGGTGATTCCGATGTTTTTCAAAAAAGAAGAGCTTCAAGCCTTAATGGATCGCTTTAAGCAGCAAGATCCTAAAGTTGCCTCCACTTTAGAAGTTCAAGTGTTGAATTTGGAAGGAGTGATTGAGGTATTACGAACCAAAAATGATCCTCAATTGGAGCAAATTGTGCTGATTCCACCCCGTGAGTCGATGGAATATGTGCAAACCTTGCTGAACAACAAGAATCCTGGGGCAACTCCTGCTGCTAAGCCTGTAGCCCCCAAAAAGTAGCGCTAAAAATAGAAAGAAGCAGTGTAGTATGATTCAGCTTGCTGCGCTTTGGCTTTTTTATGTCTGATGTTGATCGAAATAATCAATCCTCGCTTTTTACTCAGAAGCGAGGATTTTTTGCGTCTGGGCAAGCGGTTTGGCAGTGGTGGCAGGAGGCAAAACAAGCCACGATCGCCGCCAATATTTCCCCCGATGAAGCCACTTGGCTCTTACAACAATCATCGGCGTTATCGCACCTGGATATGCAGCTGGAACGCTTCAAAGATCAGCCCCAAATTGAATTAGTGATGCCTTTAGAGGATCTGGGTCATTGCTGGCAACAACGCATTCAGCAACACACGCCTGTGCAATATTTAGCAGGCACTACTCCCTGGCGAAACTTCCAGCTTAAAGTGTCTAGCGCCGTCTTAATTCCACGCCCCGAAACAGAGTTACTGGTTGATCTCGCCCTTCGTCTCTTACCCCTTGCCTCTTGCCCCTCGCCCTGCCATTTGACCGATCTTGGTACGGGCAGTGGCGCGATCGCCCTTGGATTGGCAACCGCCTTTCCCCATGCCACGATTCATGCCGTGGATTGCAGCAGTGAGGCATTGGCGATCGCCCAGTTCAATGCAGCAGCGTATAACCTGACAGAGCACATTCAGTTTTATCGTGGGGTTTGGTTTGAGCCATTAGCTCACCTAAAAGGCTGTCTTGACGGCATGGTTTCAAATCCGCCTTATATTCCCAGCCAAATGGTATTGGAACTAGAGCCAGAAGTGACTCAGCATGAACCCCATCTGGCTTTAGATGGGGGCAACGATGGATTAGACTGCATTCGTCATTTAGTGACAGCCGCACCGGACTATTTGCGATCGGGTGGCATCTGGCTAACTGAGCTAATGATGGGGCAAGCAGCTAGCGTAGTTGACTTACTTCGGGAAAATGGAAGTTACCACGATGTTCAAATCCACCAAGATTTAGCAGGCATTGAACGCTTTGTATCCGCACTCCGCACTTAGCACGCTGCACTTCCCACTCCATCAAGCTTTTTTGCCAAAAATCATCACATGCTGCTGGGGCAAGAAGTCTTTGGTTTCTAGCCAAGTTAAGCCCACGGATGCCAATTCCTTGCGGGCTTGACGCTGGGTCATTTTGTGTAGCGGCTTGATTAGCACTAAAGGATTTTCGCCGCGATACTCCACCAGCACCACGCGCCCATTAGGTTTAAGAGCCTGGGCGATCGCGGTCATCATTTCGCGGGGATGGTCAAATTCATGATAGGCATCGACCATAATTGCCAAATCAACGCTAGCAGGAGGCAGATTTGGATTCGTAATGCTGCCTAACACAGGCTGCACGTTCTCAATGTGCTTCTCTTGTTTCAACCCATTCAAAATCTCTATCATTTCCGGTTGCACATCCACCGCCAGCACCTTACCTTTTGGCACTAAGGTCGCCATCCGAAAGCTAAAATAGCCCGTGCCTGCGCCGATATCTGCGACCACATCCGTGGGTTGCAAAGTCAGGGCATTAATCAACTGCTGGGGGCGTTCTTCTCGTTCGCGACTAGGACGTTCTAGCCAACCTGCACCTAAATGTCCCATCACCTGAGCAATTTCTCGTCCCATGTAAAATTTGCCAATGCCGTCGGGGCTGTGGTTTGCTCGCTGCTCGTAGGACGTGTTGGTCGGGTTAGCCGTGGTGAAGGCGATCGCGTCTAAAATTTTGCTGCCAATGGGCGAGAAAGTCAGTCCGAGAGCTACAACTAAGGCAATCAACAACAGTCTTCTTAAGGTTTTATTTACAGTCATCTCAGTCATAGGGTTTGTACACTGGAACGATCAGGCATAGGAAAAAGCTCATGGCATACGTTTGTGACTTAGGCGGTGGACAGCAACTTTCTCTGGACGGTCAAGGAGCGCAAACCATTGTCGCAATCTCCAGTCATAGCGCCGGACAACAGCAGCAAGCAACGAGCAGTCTGCAAATAGGCACATGGACTTCTCTTCCTGAAGTCTATCGAACTTCCGAGGGGGTTGTGGTCAAGCTGGAAACTGTCAATGGAAACCAGTTCATCCAAATTCAGGGTAGTCATATGAGTCTATCCACGATTGCTCCGTCTCTTCTAAATGCGGTGCAACTGGCGACACAGCAAACCCATGTTCCTGCTTCCACCATGCAGCCGATGCAGCCGATGAAACCGATGAAACCGATGAAAATGGGCACCATGCAGATGAATCCAAAGCCGATGGAAATGAAAATGGGCGACATGGAAATGCGGATGGGGTCAGGTTCTGTAAATGCTGCAACGCCTGCTCCTACGCGGCAATTTTGTACTCAGTGTGGAACCTCGGTTAAACCGAGCGATCGCTTTTGTGCTAGTTGCGGTCATCCAATCACATAAATGCTGATATAATTAGAGGGTTTTGAAGGGGAGTAGCTGCTGGTTCTGCCAGCCCATCTGAATCAACATACTGGTGTAAAAGCCTGGTTCAGATGACAAATTAGGATAGTTTGCAACGAATTTTTAGCGATCGCTGATTGCGGTTCAAATTTTTTGCAGTTAACGGTTCGTTAACCTTAAAGGTGTTGACTCCGTAAAGCCTTTTTGCAAGCGAGACCTTCACTAAGTTCACTGTTGAGTGAGCTTGGTGGAGTCTCATGTCTCTAATCAAGCTCACGCTGCACTTGCACGTTTGATTAGGATCTTGAGACATGTTTGCTGCTTTCACATCTGGATTTTTGTTAGTTGGAATATCTGAATTAGGCGACAAGACCTTTTTTATCGCGATGTTGCTGGCAATGCGGCATTCCCGTCGTTTAGTTTTTCTAGGCGCGGTGGCGGCACTGGCACTCATGACCATTCTGTCAGTTTTGCTGGGACAAGCCATTTCCCTATTGCCCAAGTATCCGATTTTTCTGGCGGAAGTCAGTTTATTTATTGGTTTTGGGCTGAAACTGCTCTATGATGCGTGGCGAATGTCTCCTAAGGTAGACTGCGACGAGGTTGCCGAAGCTGAAGCCGCGATCGCAGACTCCAAACTTAAAGCAAAAGCTAGCACCGCTTGGGGAGTTGTCTTAGAGGCATTCATTCTCACATTTGTGGCAGAGTGGGGCGATCGCACCCAGTTTGCCACGATCGCCTTAGCTGCGTCCTACAATCCTTGGGGAGTGGCGATAGGTGCCATTGCCGGACATACCGTTTGTGCCGCGATCGCGGTGGTGGGAGGGCGACTCGTTGCCGGACGCATCTCCGAACGAACCATCACGGCATTAGGGGGCGGTCTATTTATTATTTTTGGTATCGTTGCTGCGTTGGAAGGAGTACCAAAAGGAATTACTTAGGGGCAGGAATGGGCGCGATCGTTGGCTTCATCGTCGGGGCGGCGGGAACTCCAGGAGCTGCGCCATTGGGTGCGACGGGTGTACCTGCTGCCTGCTGATTAATTTGATCTTTGTATTTTGCCGGAGCCAGTTCAGCCGCTTTGCTAAACAGCGGTTTTGCTTCAGCAACTTTGCCCTGCTCTTTCAAGACCGCAGCTTTGCCATAGACTGGGCGAAAGTCTTGCTTACTGGTTTTAGCGGCTTCGTCGTAGATGGCGATCGCTTCGTCATACCGCTTACCGCTGGCATATACGCCACCCAACAGCACCTGAACGGAGGTCACATCCACCGCACCGGGCTGCACTTGATTTGCTTGTGTTGCAGTCTTCAGAGTGTCTTGCAATAAACTGACGGCGGCTTCAGGGCGCTTTTGCTCTACTAGCAAGCCCACTAGCCCTTGCAATGCCATGATTTCCCCAGGCTTAGCGGTCAAAATAGTGCGGTAGGTTTGGGCGGCTCCTTCAGCATCGCCCGTTTGTTGTTTCGCCTGTGCCAGCAACACCGCATAATACGTCTCATTCGGGTTGAGCTTCGCTAATTTTTCTAACGGCGAGATCGCCCCCTTTACATCGCCTAAGGTTAACTGTGTTTCGAGCAATCCTCTCAAAGCGGTGGGGTTTTCTGGCTCTCGCTGCAACACCGCCTCGTAGCCCTTCGCCTGTAACTCCAATTCTTCCTTTTTCGCCGCTGGGCTTGCCGTCGCACCCGGAGTGGGCGAACTCGCAGCCGGGGCAGCTTGATTACTCGGAAACAATCCACTTAACAGCGGCGCGACCGAAATCCCCAAAAAAGCCAGCAGCGCCAGCCCCATCACAATACTAACGAGCCAACGATTGCTTCGTCCAGTCACAGCATTAACCCTCGAACTCCAACGCCAATCATTATGAACGAGAAATAGAATTTAGTGGGAAAATACCGCTTTTCTTTGCATCTGACACCGGGATAAAAAACACCCGTAAAGATGGGAGACTTGGACGGATGCAAATTCAGATTGACTTAAATTCGGGTTGAGGAGGCAAGGCTTCAGAGGTTTATCCCTCATTGGTCACTTTAAGCAGAGGAAAAGATAAGGGGAAGGTTGAACAACTGTCGTCTCAATTATTGCCGGATTAATAAGCCCGTGTGAGGAGCAAAAAGGGCGTTTCTCCGTCTAGCAATAAATGCTATGAATCATCACCTCTCTGTGACGAGAACGTTACCCAAACGTCATCTTCCTTCGCTACAGTTTGAATTAACTCAGTATTCAATTCAATCCAAAATAGGACTCCGATGAACACTTCACCTAGTCAACCTGAATCTCAAAAATTTTCGTGGAAAAAGTCTGCTATTTATTTAACTCTGCCGCTGTTTGGTCTTGGGGTGAGCGTGCTGGGCGATCGCGTGATTTCCTCCAGCGCATCCGCCCAGCAACCCATAGCACCTTCTAAGATCGCGATCGCCCCAGCAAAACCGATGGAAATTGCTCAAGCGCCTAGTCGTAGCAGTGGCATTCTTTCCGGCGGTGACACCAACTTTGTGGTCAATGCAGTGGATCGGGTCGGTGCGGCAGTCGTGCGGATCGATTCATCCCGAACGGTGAGAAGTCGTACCCCTGCAATCTTTAACGACCCCGCTTTCCGCCAATTTTTTGGTTCGCAAGTGCCATCCCCTTCAAATCGGGTAGAGCGGGGGCAAGGATCGGGGTTCATTATTCGCTCGAATGGGTTGATTGTGACCAACGCCCATGTGGTAAGTGGAGCCGATACGGTGACGGTGACGATGAAAGATGGACGGGAGTTGAAAGGGAGAGTGCTAGGCGCAGATTCTCTGACAGATGTGGCGGTGATCAAAGTGGAGGCGACCAACTTGCCCACGGTGACTTTAGGAAATTCGGAGCGGTTGAGACCGGGTGAGTGGGCGATCGCGATTGGCAATCCCCTAGGCTTGGATAATACCGTCACCGTGGGCATCATTAGTGCCACTGGACGCAGTAGTTCTGAGGTGCGGGTTCCTGATAAGCGCGTTAACTTCATTCAAACCGATGCGGCGATTAACCCAGGTAATTCTGGTGGACCATTGCTCAACCAGCGCGGCGAAGTGATTGGAGTGAACACGGCAATTATTGGTGGTGCCCAAGGTTTAGGCTTTGCCATTCCAATTAACACGGCTCAAAACATTGCCGAACAGTTGATTGCCAAAGGCAAGGTTGATCATGCCTACTTAGGAATTCGCATGGCAACCCTGACCCCTGCCCTGCGTCAACAAATTAACAGTGACCCCGAAACAAACCTGAAGATCTCGGACGATCGCGGTGTCGTTGTCGTCGGCATTATGCGAAATTCTCCGGCTGCTAGAAGTGGGCTACAGCTAGGCGACATCATCCAGAAAATTAATGGTGCCGCGATTGCAACGTCTGATCAAGTGCAGCAAGCAGTGGAAAAAAACGCAGTCGGCGGCACCCTTCAGATGGAAGTGAAACGCAGTGGGCGATCGCTCAACCTAGCAGTTCGTTTAGGCACCTTCCCCACTCAAACTGCCCAACTGAGAGAATAGAAGAAACGGTTCAATAGACTCTACTAGCAGTGTTTTGCCTTGACAGAATCTCTATGCCTGCTCAGCGCATGGAGTAATCCACTGGCTGCTAATCATCCTCATGCCCAGCACCCTAGCAGGATAGTTAGCAGTCACTGTGCCAAACATTGCTCTAAATTTTGACTAGACTTGACACTCTTCTGCCACAAACTGTTATAGTAACCATTGTGCGCTGTTTCAGTATGCATGTTGGGGCGTCGCCAAGTGGTAAGGCAGCGGGTTTTGGTCTCGCCATTCCTAGGTTCGAATCCTAGCGCCCCAGTTTTTTCATCAGTCTCTATCAAAGTAGCGATGCTCAAATATTAATTGTCTTGCCCAAACGTTAAAACCTTTCTATGGCTTACGTAACGCATAGGTTAAGTTTTGAGCTACAAAGTAGTGGCATGACTAAACCGAACCCAAGGAGCTTGATTCCATGACGATTCACATTCCCCGACCTGCATCACTCATTGCTGGGATGGTGCTGTTAGGGATGCCAATGGCAATACAAGCGACCCAGATGGATTTTGCGATTCTCCAATGGAGAGGCTACGCCAACGCCCAAGCACCCGCCGCCACAAAGCAAGCCACCAAAGCCGGGTCTTTGATTGAGCAGTTGAAGTTAACCCCTGCTCAAAAACAGAAAATTGCTACCTTTCGGAAAAATCGAATGATTGAGATGAATAAGGTGTTGACTTCCGACCAAAAAGCCAAGTTTGAAGCGGCTCGGAAGGCTGGCAAGAATACTTCGGAAACCATGGCTGCTTTAGGGCTAAAGCCTGATCAAAAAAAGAAAATGGTGGAAATTGCTAAAAATTCTGCGGGGGACATCATGAGTGTGCTAAACCCACAGCAAAAGAAACAGGTCATCACTTATTTGAAACAACAGCGGGGAGGTTTGGAATAGCGTCTAACTGCTATACCGAATTCCTTGCTCGTGGAGTTGGCGAACAAAAAATTCTTCCAGCGAAGGGCGAGCCAGATGCATATCAATCAACTGAGCGCCCATGAGAGTAAGACTGGCAAGAAAATCTTGAGAACTGCCAAGCACTTGTCCTTGCCAGCAGCCATCCTTAAACTCCAAGTTGGCAAGGCGGTTTTTTAGCACATCGGGATTGCCGCCTTTGACTTTGGCATGATAAGCCTCAGGAGTGCCCAGAAGCTCGTCTAAAGACCCCATACAGATCAAGTTCCCTTCAGCAAGAATTGCTACGCGATCGCAAATTAGCTCCACATCCGACAGAATATGGCTGTTAAAAAAGATGGTTTTTCCTTGCGACTTCAACGATAGGATAATCTCACGGATTTGAAAGCGCCCCATGGGATCAAGCCCAGACATGGGTTCATCCAAAAACACTAAGTCTGGCTCATTGATCAACGCTTGCGCCATGCCAATCCGTTGCAGCATCCCTTTTGAATAGTGACGCAACTGTTTACGTTTTGCCGCAGACTGTGCCAATCCCACTAAATCTAACAGTTCGGGAATCCTCTGCCGTTGGATGGAAGCCGGAATGCCAAACAATCCTGCGGTAAATTGCAGCATTTCCCAGCCAGTTAGGTAGTCATAAAAGTAAGCGTTTTCGGGCAAGTAACCGACTCGTTGTTTGGTGGCGCGATCGCCAATCGGGTTTCCCAGCAATAAGCCTTTTCCACCAGTCGGACGCACAATTCCCAGCAGAGTTTTCAGCAAAGTCGTTTTTCCGGCTCCATTGGGTCCGAGCAGCCCAAACGTCTCCCCTTGAACCACTCTCAGCGTGCAGCTTTTAAGGGATTCAACCTTTTGATTCAGCCAAAACCCCGTCCGATAGGCTTTGCGTAACTCATAGGTTTCTACAACGGCTGGACGCTCAATGATGGCTAATTCAGCCCGCGAGTCAACGACAGACACCATAACGCCTTACTTCCTCAAACTCCCAATTCCAGAGTGTACCTTGTTTTGTATTTTTTACCGATTACGAGAAAATTTTGTCAATGGTGCCGCATTGATCAGGGTGTAAACTTTAGAAATACGGGCATTGAGGAAGTTAAGCGATGGATCGATCAAAGTTTGTGGCGATTACGACTGGAGCGATCGCGATCGCGTTGAGCGTTGGCTACTTGCTGCTGGTGCAACTCCTCGATTCTCGCGGCATGACGGCACCTGCCCCCATGGGTTGGCTAGGATTTTAGTTATTCATAATCTTCTTCATAATCCTCCCAACTGTCTGATTTACGCGATCGCGGCTCCCAATCATCATCCAGTTCGGCATAGAGTTTCAAAGGTTTTAGATCGGTTGTGGAGGGGGCAAGTTCAACCAGATCAAATTCACGATTATTAGCGCGATCGCGTCCCTCACGTTGAATCAGAGGCGCAAGTCTTACTTGCTTCACTTCCTTCGGATAGCTAGGTTCTTCCATCTCGGCTTCTGTCGAATCTGACCATAGTTCATCTAGATGCAAGGGTTTGACAACGCGAGTAATGGCTTCTTGGACAAAGGATTTGATGAATTCATCTTTGCGGTTGAGTTGAAATTGACGCTGGACCACTTCTGTAATGCCGCCGTCGCCCCAATCTTGATCATGGCGGAAGTATTCAATAAAGCTTTTGCCAGCGATGCGAGTCAAGTATGCAGCGGTAACCGCTTGAATGGCGCGTCCGACAATAATGCCCCCAATGCTAAGTTGTAAGGCTGTGGTTACCAGGGTGATCGCACCTTTGACAATGCCCAAACCTGTCAAGGTTTTTGCGAGGGACAGCGCCAATTCCCGTCCCCGCTCCATGTTGATATCGCAGCCATAAACGCGCCCGATTTCGACCACCATCTGAGCATTGACGGCAGCAGTTGCCAGCATATCCACCACTGGTAGAGGGGTAGCGGCGACGACTCCAGCGCCAATCCACTGAAAGCGATCGACGATTTTGTCGGCTTGGCGGCGGCGTTGAGCATCAATCAACTGACGGGCTTTGTCGGCGAGTCGTTGAGATTGCAGCAGGATGTTATCGGCTAACAGATCTTCGCCTTCAGCACGCAGCACGGCAACCATCCGTCTAATCAGCGGCATAATGTCGGGATCTGGGGTGAGCATGTTCCCATCTTCTAGCCGCACTGATTGAGGATTGGCAGAAACCGCGATCACATCGGTCGGGGAAATAATGCCCCGGACTCGTTCTCGCAGACGCGCCAAAATCAGTTCGCGATCGCTGTCTAAATACAAGTCGGATTTATTCAAAATCACCAGCGATCGCTTGCCAATTTCCGCCAGCATTTTCAAAGGATCATATTCCGACTTTCGTAGGTCATTATCTAGAACAAACAGCAGCAAATCCGCTTCCGTCGCCAGTTGCCGCGCCAGTTTTTCCCGTTCTGTGCCAGCTACGCCTGCCTCCAAAATTCCGGGCGTGTCCGTAATCACAATCTCCCGATTCATCCCTTTCAGTTCCAGCACATAGGTTTCGCCCACTTCTGTGGTGCCCATGGGTGCGCCCACTTGCCCCACCATTCGCCCGATCAGCGCATTGACCAGAGAAGTTTTGCCCGCCGACCCAGTGCCAAACACCACAACCTGTAAATTGCCTTGGGAAAGGGTATGCTCAATTTCCCGCGATCGCGTCAAAAGTTCTTGTCGCGCCACTTCATCTTGAATCTGCGATACCTGTTTTCGCACCGCCTTCAAGTTTTCTTCTGCCGCTTCCGCTTTCGCTGCCGGCACTTTAGGATCAACTCGCCGCCGTTTTTTCTGCTGGGTATTAGGCAGATAAAATAAGTAGTAGATCAACGCCGCAACAAGTGTGCCAATTAGGGCAACCACCACAAAAATCAACAACTGTCCCAGCAAAGGATAGTAGCCCACTTGCCAAAATAGGCGTTGCAGCGATTCAATCAACCAGATCATCATGCCAAAGATGATGAGCAGACCAATAATTAAGGTGACCAGACGGGGCAAACGCATAAGCGTGAGAAATACTTCGGTGCCAGCTATTTGCTCCATTCTAGAGCGATGAGCAGTTTTACAAACTCAAGTTGCTAGTGAGAAGCGGCATCAGGCGAAAAACAAATAAGATCTCTCCAAAGTCCTGTAGCCCTCTGAACGGCTTTTGCCTCAGCAGTGATAGGTTTCTCACTACTTCAGGTTGAAGCATTCAGCATATTTATAGTCATCACCAGTAGCGCAATGGCGTAAGTTGGATAGAGGATTTGTTGAGCAACGCAGTGTAGTGGTGGTTATGCGGCTTATTCCAGTTTTTTCAGTGGTTTCAGCAGTTTTAATTGGCTCCATGCCCTCCGTTGGGCCGGCGCAAACGCCTTTGGCGCTCAACCGAGCCAAGCAAGGAATGATCGTGTCGGCTAATCCTTTGGCAAGTCAAGCTGGATTAGCGATGTTGCAGCAAGGCGGCAATGCAGTGGATGCGGCGGTGGCGACGACTTTTGCCATTTCGGTAATAGAGCCATACTCCGCCGGAATTGGTGGCGGCGGTTTTTTGCTGCTGCGGGTGGGCAAAACGGGTGAGGTTAAAGCGCTTGATTTTCGGGAACGGGCACCCTTGGCGGCGACTGCAAAAATGTATTTAGATGCCTCTGGAAAGGTACGCCCCCAAGCCAGTACGGAAGGCTACCTCGCAGTGGGGGTTCCGGGAACGGTGGCAGGATTGGCGGAAGTGCATCGTCAGTATGGGAAGCTGCCCTGGAAAACGGTGGTGCAACCCGCGATCGCCCTAGCAAAAAAGGGCTTTGTGGTCACGCCCAAACTATCAGCCGCAATTGCTCGTAGTCCTACCTTACAAACCAATCCAGCAATTCGGCAAATCTTTCTGCCCCAAGGAAAACCGCCTGAGATTGGCGAGACGCTGATTCAAACCGATTTGGCAAAGACCTTAAGCGCGATCGCCCAAGATCCACGCAGTTTCTATATCGGTAGCATTGCCAGCGCGATCGCCCAGGATATGGCAACCAATGGCGGCATCATCACCCAACAAGATTTACAGCAATATCGCCCAATTTGGCGTGATCCTGTTTGCGGCAATTTTCAAGTTGCAACTCGTACCGCGCGGGTCTGTTCTATGCCGCCGCCGTCGTCTGGTGGAGTGCATCTGTTGCAAATGCTGAATCTGCTTAGTGGCAGTATTGGGGGTGCTACTCTCAAAACTCTGGGCTGGCATCATCCCGATGGGCTGCACTGGATGGTCGAAAGTATGCGGATCGCCTATGCTGATCGCGCTCAGTATCTAGGTGATCCAGATTTTGTTAAAGTGCCTGTTGCGGCTCTGATCAGTCCTGCTTATGCCGAGAAACGCCGCGTAGAAATCGACCTAGGCAAAGCGCGACCATCGAGCGAAGTGAAACCTGCCGATCCCGCGTTACTCAAACAACTGGCTGGCAAGGAATCGGCCGACACCAGCCATTTGAGCGTTGTCGATCAAGCAGGTAACGCCGTCAGTCTGACTTTTACAGTGAACCTCGGCTTTGGCGCACAGGTGGTTGCAGCAGGCACCGGCATTGTCTTGAACAACGAAATGGATGATTTTGCGATCGCGCCCAACACCCCCAACGCCTTCGGATTAGTCGGCGGCACGGCAAACGCGATCGCCCCCCGCAAAACGCCCCTTTCCAGCATGACTCCCACAATCGTTACGGAAAATGGACAGATTCGACTGGTGGCAGGGGCACCAGGCGGCAGCACGATTATCACCACTGTTTTGCAAATTGCGCTGAATGTGTTGGTATACGATATGGATGCTCGTGGTGCAGTGACGGCTCCTCGGCTGCATCATCAATGGCTACCGGACAAAATGATGGTGGAAAAAAATGGGTTTGATCCGTTGACGTTGGCAGAATTACGCCGTCGTGGACACACTATTGAAGAGCGATCGGGCTGGGGCAATGCCACTGTTATTCTTCGCACGAGTGACGGTTGGCTAGAGGGAGCCGCCGATCCACGGGGGGAAGGCGCAGCGGCTGGCTTTTAGATTAATCGACAACCTTGAGTAAGCCCATCCGCAGGCGATCGAACACTCGATTAATCAATAGTTTTTCTTGAGCGTTCAAATGACTCAATGCCAATAGCGAGTACTGATCCACACGGGTGATTTGACGCGTCGCTAAAATCCGTTCGACAATCTTTTCAAGGGGCATTGCGTTGAAAGTGGGGGCGTTCATGACAATTACTCAACGAGGAACTTCAACACCTCCGAGTATCCCCTGATCTCACTCTCTGGCAGGTGATAAACACCCTTGCGGAGGTGTGATTATTTTTGCTTTTCCAAGTGATTACAATCACGCGACTTAGTTCTTGACTCTGAAGCATTACTCCAATCAGACTATGACTGCTGAAACCTTGAAGCGCTGGCAATTTTGGATCGATCGCGGCGGCACTTTTACCGACATTGTGGCGCAGCATCCCGACGGGTCGCTCTCGGTTCACAAACTGCTGTCCGATAATCCACGCTACCCGGATGCCGCGATTCAGGGCATTCGCGAGATTTTGGGCATCTCTGCGAATGCATCGATTCCGGCAGAGCAGATTGAAGCGATTAAAATGGGCACAACCGTGGCGACGAATGCGCTGCTGGAACGCAAGGGCGATCGCGTCCTATTCATCACCACAAAAGGCTTTCGGGATGTGCTGCGGATTGGCTACCAACATCGCCCTAATATTTTCGCCTTGCAGATTATTTTGCCTGAAATGCTCTATGAACAGGTGCTTGAGGTGGAGGAACGTCACAGCGCTCAGGGTGAAGAATTAGTTTCAATTACGTCTGAAACGGAGACGCAGTTGATCACATCCCTGCAAGTTGCCTATGACAGTGGGATTCATTCCTGCGCGATCGCGTTTTTGCATGGCTACCGCTATCCTGCTCATGAGCAACAAGTCGCAGAACTTGCCCGTGCGATCGGCTTTACCCAAATTTCTGTGTCTCATCAAGTCAGCCCCCTAATGAAACTTGTGAGTCGCGGCGATACTACCGTTGTGGATGCTTACCTATCGCCCATTTTGCGACGCTACGTTGAGCAAGTGGCGGCAGAGTTAGGCGAAGGGCAATCAGAACCTCTCTCGCCTCTTGCCTCTCACCTCTCACCTTGTCTTTTTTTCATGCAATCCAACGGTGGCTTGACCGATGCCCAATCTTTTCAGGGCAAGGACAGCATTTTGTCGGGTCCGGCAGGCGGAATGGTGGGCGCGGTACAAACCTGCAAACAGGCAGGGCTGGAAAAAATTATCACCTTTGACATGGGCGGCACTTCAACGGATGTGGCGCACTATGCCGGGGACTATGAACGCACCTTTGAGACGGAAGTGGCGGGGGTGCGGCTGAGGGCACCGATGATGTCAATCCATACGGTGGCAGCGGGGGGCGGTTCTATCCTGAAATTTGATGGGGCGCGGTATCGGGTGGGTCCAGAATCAGCCGGGGCAAATCCGGGTCCGGCTTGCTATCGCCAAAATGGATCGCTGACGGTGACGGATTGCAATGTGATGTTGGGGCGAGTACAGCCAGACTTTTTCCCAGCAGTATTTGGAGCGGAGGGCAATTTGCCGCTGGATGGGGGAGTGGTGCAGCGCCAGTTTGCAGAATTGACGGTGGAGATTCACCAGGCAACCGGCGACCCACGATCGCCCGAACAGGTGGCGGAAGGTTTTTTGGCGATCGCTGTGGAAAAAATGGCAAATGCCATCAAAAAAATCTCGGTGCAGCGTGGCTATGACATTACTGAATACACACTGTGCTGTTTCGGCGGTGCCGGGGGACAACATGCCTGCGCGATCGCCCAAACCTTGGGCATTCAGCAAATTTTCATTCATCCCTATGCTGGAGTTTTGTCTGCCTATGGCATGGGTTTGGCAAACCAAAGCGTCATCCGCGAACAATCCCTGGAACTCCTGTTAACCGACGCGGCGCTGCCTGATTTGGAATCCGCGATCGCCCAACTCACCGCTGCCGCTACCACCGAACTGATCCGCCAAAACTCCACCCTTGAAACCTCCCTGACCGCTTCAGCTAAAGCCCATCTGCGCTATGAAGGGACTGATTCTGCCTTAATTGTGGAATCTGGCAGTGTGGCTGAAATGACTGCCCGGTTTGAAAAGGTGCATCGTCAGCGCTACGGCTTCATTGCCCCAGGCAAACCCTTGATCGTCGAAGCCCTTTCCGTCGAAGTGGTGGGCAGTATGGCAAAGTTAAACGAAGCAACGCCTAAACCATCTCGCGTGGAGCCTTTGCAGTCAATCGCTACCCGTCCCATGTACGTCTCCGGCAAGTGGCAACCCGTGCCCCTGTATCAGCGCGATCGCTTGAGTCCCGGCGACACCATTCCCGCCCCCGCTCTCATCCTAGAAGCTACAGGCACCGATGTCATCGAACCGGGCTGGCAAGCAGAAGTGATGGATCAAGGTGAATTAATCTTGACCCGCAACTCGTCACTCGTCACTCGCCATAACTCCTTCGGAGACACTACGCGATCGCCATTCGCCCTATCTCCCACGGAGACGCTACGAGATCGCCATTCAAAGCCCGATCCCATTTTGCTGGAGATTTTCAATCATTTGTTTATGGCGATCGCCGAGCAGATGGGCGTGACCCTGCAAAACACCAGTTATTCCGTCAACATTAAAGAGCGGCTTGATTTCTCCTGCGCTGTGTTTGATCAGCAGGGACACTTGATCGCCAACGCGCCTCACATTCCGGTTCATCTCGGTTCCATGGGCGAAAGTGTGCAAAGCCTGATGCGCTGCATTGATGCTTTCTATCCCGGCGATGTCTACATATTGAACAATCCCTACAACGGCGGCACTCACCTCCCTGACATCACGGTCATTACTCCCGTCTTTTTAGAGGGATCGCCACAAGCCAATAATCTTGCCTCTCACCTCTCACCTCTCGCCCCAACTCCTGCGGAGACGCTACGCGAACGCCCCCTCTTCTTCGTCGCCTCCCGTGGACACCATGCTGACATTGGCGGCATCACGCCGGGTTCCATGCCGCCCAATAGCGTTTCAATTGACCAGGAAGGGGTGCTGATTGATCATTTCAAGCTAATCGATCAGGGGGATTTTCGAGAAGCAGAACTGCTAGAACTGCTGACGGCTGGCGAGTATCCAGTTCGCAATCCCGCCCAAAATCTGGCAGATCTGAAAGCGCAGGTCGCTGCCAATGCCAAAGGCGTACAGGAATTGCAGGCAATGGTGCAGCATTTTGGCTTAGAAACAGTGCAGGCATACATGCAGCATGTGCAAGACAACGCTGAATCTGCGGTGCGGCAGGTAATTGATGCTTTAGGGAAAGATGGGAAGAACCACGCGTTTACCCAAGCGATGGATAACGGGTGTGAGGTTCGAGTGGCGATCGCGATCGACCCAAATTCTTGCAGTGCCACAATCGATTTCACAGGCACCTCGCCCCAACAGCCGAATAACTTCAATGCACCGCTAGCAGTCTGCAAAGCCGCTGTCCTTTACGTTTTCCGCACCCTGGTTGAAGATGATATTCCTCTAAATGCTGGATGCCTGAAGCCCTTAGAAATCATTGTCCCCGAAGGCTGTCTGCTCAATCCGCGCTACCCGGCGGCGGTCGTTGCAGGTAATGTGGAAACCTCCCAAATAGTGACCAATGCACTGTATGGAGCGCTGGGTGTAATGGCAGCAGCCCAAGGCACAATGAACAATTTCACCTTTGGCAATCAGCGCTATCAATACTACGAGACCATTTGCGGCGGATCGGGTGCCGGCGCGTCCTTTGATGGCGCTGATGCCGTGCAAACTCACATGACAAACTCCCGCCTCACTGATCCCGAAGTGCTGGAGTGGCGGTTTCCGGTGCTGCTAGAAGAATTTTCCATTCGTCTCCACAGTGGCGGCGACGGAAACTATCACGGCGGTGATGGCGTAGTGCGACGGCTCAAATTTCGAGAACCGATGACGGCAGCGATTCTATCGGGACATCGCGTCGTGCCACCCTTTGGGCTAAGCGGCGGTGAACCAGGGAGTGCTGGACGCAATTGGATTCAGCACCACGACGGCAGGATTGAACCCTTGGGTAGCACAGCATCAACCCAAATGCAGGCAGGTGATGTATTTGTGATTGAAACTCCTGGTGGCGGTGGCTATGGATCTAAAGAAGATCGGATTTCCTGATGCTCAAGTGATTTCTGCCAAACTGTCAGCCCTACTCGGTTCGTTGGGTACTGAAGGATGCTTGAGCTTGAACTTCGGTACTTTTCACGTCAGCTTGCTCAGAATCCACTGGGGAAGCCGAGGTTTCAATCGTGCTGGTTGCCAACTCTGGTTCAATAATGGGTTTGCGGGCTTCAATCATTTGAATGACCCGATTGACACTTTCCGGCAGGATGACCACCAAGCTGTTCAAAGGAGCGTTATCTAGAGCAGTTTCAATAGCAGTGATCTCGTCCAGAACCGTTTCATAGCGGCAATCGGGCTTTGCTTGCTGTAATCCTCGTGCGATCCAACGGGCAGCATCGCCACGGGGTCGCCCACGGGTATCATCATCTTCTTTAATGATGATGCGATCGAACATTTCAGCCGACAGAGTACCCAAGGTGACAAAATCTTCATCCCGGCGATCGCCCGGACCTCCGACTACGCCAATCCGCTCACCAGGCCAATTCCGAACGAAGCCTCCCAGCGCCTCATAACTGTGAGCATTGTGAGCGTAATCCACTAGGGCATGATAAGTACCCAAATTGAATAAATTCATGCGACCCGGTGTCTGTGCCGCAGAAGCCCGGAAAGTCAGCAGCGCTGCTCGAATGTCTTTAATGTCTACACCTTGGGCAAATGCTGCCAAACTGGCTGCCAGGGCATTGGCAATCATGAATGGTGCCCGTCCAGCTAGGGTTAAGGGCACATTTTCAGCGGGTTCAATCCGCAGCGTCCAGTCGCCCTTTAGAATCGATAAATAGCCATTTTCATACACGGCTGCCAAGCCGCCTTTTTGAGTGTGGGCTTTAATTAGCTCATTATCAGGATTCATCGAGAAATAGGCGACCTGAGCGTTAACCCGGCGTGCCATCTCGGATACGAGGGGATCATCGGCATTGAGGACTGCGTAGCCATTAGGCATCACAGTTTCAGCCACAACGCTTTTCACCCGCGCCATTTGATCAATGGTGTTAATATCGCCCAAACCCAAATGATCTGCTGCAACGTTTAAGACTACGCCCACATCACAGGCGCTAAACCCTAGACCAGAGCGCAGTATGCCCCCGCGCGCACTTTCCAAAACTGCCACTTCTACCGTGGGATCTTGTAAGATCAATTGAGCGCTTTGCGGCCCAGTGTTATCGCCCGGTTCTGCCATGTAGTCGCCGATGTAAGTGCCGTCTGTCGTTGTATAACCGACCACTTGCCCTGTTTGCCGGAAAATATGGGCAACCAAGCGTGTGGTGGTGGTTTTACCGTTAGTTCCGGTGAGGGCGATAATGGGGACACGGCTGGGGGTACCCGGTGGAAAGAGCATTTCTAGAACAGGGGCTGCCACATTGCGGGGAATGCCTTCGCTGGGGCAAACATGCATCCGAAAACCAGGAGCCGCATTAATTTCGACGATCACCCCATCGACTTCGCGCAAGGGTTGGGTAATGTCTTGTGTAACTATATCAATCCCTGCGATATCTAAACCGATGGTTTTGGCAGCCCGTTTGGCAATCCACAGGTTTTCGGGATGAATATCGTCAGTGCGATCTACGGAGGTGCCGCCCGTGCTGAGATTCGCGGTCGCCCGCAGGTAAAATATCTCGCCTTTTTGCAAGATCGTTTCAACGGTATAGCCTTGTTTCTCTAACAACTGCCAACTGGTGCGATCGAGTTCGATTTTGGTCAGCACATTATCGTGACCTTCGCCCCGGCGGGGATCGCTGTTGGTTTCCTCAATCAATTCTTCAATGGTATGAATGCCATCTCCCACAACATGAGCCGGAATCCGCTCCGCTACGGCGACCACATTGCCATCTACGACCAAAACACGATGATCCCGCCCAGCATAAAAACGTTCGACAATCACCGATCGCGAGACTTCTTTGGCGACATCATAGGCTTCGATCGCCGCTTCCCAAACATTAATATCAATCGTAATGCCGCGCCCGTGATTACCATCTAGGGGTTTAATCACAATCGGATAGCCGCCCACATACTCAATCGCTTCCTCTAGCTCATCAAAAAAGTTGATGACGGTTCCGCGCGGTACCGGAATCCCGGCGTTTCGTAGGACACTTTTCGTGCCCTCTTTATCACTGGCAAGCTCTACACCCAAAATACTGGTGTAGTTACTCAACGTTGCCTGCATCCGTTTTTGATGAACCCCATACCCTAGCTGGATTAGGTGGCGGGCACCCAACTCAAACCAAGGAATGCCCCGCGCTTCGGCTTCCTTAACGATCGCCTCAGTGCTAGGTCCCAAAGAAACATCCGCCGCTAACTGACGCAGATCATTCAAATCTTTCTCTAATTCTTCTGAGGAGTAGACCCCTTGATCAATAATGCCCTGGCAAAGGCGCACCGCCGCTCGCGCTGCATATCGCCCTGCCTGCTCATGGACATATTCGATCACCACCTGATAGGTGCCCAGATTTGCCGTTTCGCGGGTGCGCCCAAAGCCCACGATCATACCAGCCAGTTCTTGTAACTCCAGCGCTACATGCTCCACAATGTGCCCCATCATGGTGCCTTCTTGGACGCGCTTCAAGAAGCCACCACGGCAGCCTGGAGAACAATAGTGCTCAATTAAGCTAGGAAGCGTCTGAGTTAGCCCTTCATAGAAACCCGGAATTACGTTAGAAGGCTGATCAGCTAGTTCTTCTAGATCCAGACGCATCACCACCAGTTTTTGGCGGCGAATGCTCCAGTAGTTAGGACCGCGTAATGTCTGGATTTTGAGTATTTTCATAGCACTATC
The DNA here is from genome assembly GCF_056784215.1 of Leptolyngbya sp. CALU 1928. Classification (NCBI taxonomy): domain Bacteria; kingdom Bacillati; phylum Cyanobacteriota; class Cyanophyceae; order Leptolyngbyales; family Leptolyngbyaceae; genus Leptolyngbya; species Leptolyngbya sp. CALU 1928. The sequence continues at coordinate 2,742,223 of NZ_JBXBCE010000001.1, forward strand.
CGGGAAAATTAAGCTGTGGTGCTGTAAACGTTGGCATGGTTCATCAAGTGATGGGACATCTAATGATGGGACATCTAGTGATGAAGTGTGCGGTTGCTGACTCATGCAAGCATTTGTTCAGTTTCTTTTGCGGCAGGGGGTCTAAACTGTTCATCCTGAACGATTTAATCCCTAAAACCTCAAGTTTGATCAGTCATTTACAAATCAATCGTGAATTGCTTCATTTAATTCGTGACCGTTCCTTTGTTCCACATCGTACTACTTGTTCCCGCCAATAAGCTCCACTGCCAGTAGCGCTCTCACTTTAAGTGAGATCAATTAGGTGGGATCAAAGTGAGCATGAATTGGAATACGTTTATGCAGGCTAAAGCGATCGCCATGAACCAAAATGTGAATTCGTAAGTTACCAATGCTGAGGGGGTCAGTTGCTCCAATATGAGACCAATTCGTGTGAGACAGTTCTTTTGGGTCAATGATTGTTACCGTCCCTTTTCCCATCACTTGTAGCAGCCCATCTCCTTCAAACAAGGAGCAGGTGTCTTCATCAATGCCAATCGCAAAGCGATCAGGATGCCCTGCGATCGCGCTCATCAGCCGCGCCATCCGGTTGCGATTATGAAAATGCTGATCGACCAATAGTTCGGGAATAATGCCCAGCCCCGTGGTAATGTCTACCAGCGATCGATTGGGCGATTCGCCGCTGCCCCCACCAGCAATCATGTAATGCCCCATAACCGCTGCCCCCGCACTCGTGCCAGCCAGGGTGATTTCCCCCCGCTGCGCCCGCTGACGAACCACCTCCATTAAAGGCGTATCTGCCAGCAATCCACACAATCGAAGCTGATCGCCTCCCGTCATAAACACGCCCGTGCAGCTTTCAGCATAGCTCTGCAAAATGGGGTCTTCACACTGAGCGCGGTCTTGAATATCTAAAATTTCGATACCCTTTGCGCCCATCTCCGTAAAAATTTCGCGGTATCGTTCACCAATGACCGCAGGTTCACGAGAAGCAGACGGGATAATCGCGATTTGGGCATCCGTTGCGCCAGAACGAACAAAAAAGCTGTGCAAAATTTCCCGCCCATGAACTTTATCCTCGGCTCCGCCGATGATCATAATTGCGGTTTTTGTAGATTGGGGCATTTCCTCTCCAAGGGACTGATACTGTAGCCGAGGTGAAGCATTGATCCCCGGCACCGGATAAAACAAGCGCTCCAACAGCTTTGTAACTGCCGTAAAGACACTACTCTTACTCATCATGCGTTCCCTGATCCTATTAAGGGAGTACCATAATTGAGGTAATGCTGATGCTCTCATCTACACAATATTGCTAAGTGAGCGGGTAAATCTGACTTAACGGTTCGATGCATTCACAACTGCACTGGCTTTTTGACCAAAGGCTTTATTGCCCAGGGCTTTACTGCCCAGATTTATTTATAAATGATCAGCATCATGACAGATCATTAAGAGTTTAGTTTAAATCAATTCAAAACATTTCTTTGCCTCAGTTTCTTTGCCTCAGTTTCTTTGCCTCGATCAAAGCTTTGCCTCAATCAAAGCTTTATTTGAAGTTACAGCGCTTCATCAACCGCCCCTCATCATAAGCTAAGTGTGGATTCGCAGCTATGCGCTTTGATATTGTGACTTTGTTTCCTGATTTTTTTGATTCTCCTTTAAGTTCAGGGCTGTTAGGAAAAGCTCTTGCTAGGCACATTGCTGAAGTTCATCTCACGAATCCGCGTGACTTTACAACCGACAAACATCATCGGGTCGATGACGAGCCTTATGGCGGCGGTGTGGGGATGCTGATGAAGCCAGAACCGATTTTTGCGGCGGTTGAATCGCTGCCCATATTGCCTCAGCGGCAGGTGTTGATGATGACTCCCCAAGGGGAAACGATGCATCAAGGCATGTTCCGAGATTTTGCAGCAAATTGGGATCAGTTAGTCATTATTTGTGGACATTATGAGGGAGTTGATGAGCGGGTGTTGAATTTGGCGACGCGGGAGGTTTCTTTAGGCGACTTTGTGCTGACCTGCGGAGAAATTCCAGCATTAACTTTGCTGAATGGTGTGATTCGGCTGTTGCCCGGAACCGTGGGCAAGGAAGAGTCGCTGAAGCTAGAAAGTTTTGAGGATGGGTTGTTGGATTATCCGCAGTATACGCGTCCGCCTGTGTTTCGAGAGTGGGCGGTGCCGGAAGTGCTGCGATCGGGAAATCATCAGGCGATCGCTCAGTGGCGCAAAGAGCAACAGCAGCAACGAACCCGCGATCGCCGCCCGGATTTGTATGAAAAATGGGAAGCGGCGATCGGGAACAGGGAAGTGGGAAGAAAAATTGACAATTAGCGATTGTCGTGGGGTATTGGGGAATCATCAATAATCGTTAGGTTTAGAGCGCCGTCAAATTTCGGTGTCTAAAATTAAGGTAGAGGTCTTTAAGTCAAAGTGTTTTTAAGTTAGAGCCAGGATCGCCCTCTCAGGTGTTTTATGAAGTATTTAGCTGTTCAACGGGTTTGTTTAACTGTAGTGGGATGTTTTTTAGCCAATGCGATCGCGATCGACCTGTCTGGCGCTTCTCCTGAAATACTTGTGAGCGTTGATATGGAGGCTCAAGCACGAAGCAGTGGCGGTCGTAGTGGCGGCGGTTCCTTTCGGTCTAGCCCATCTCGCCCATCTAGTCCCAGTCGTCCTTCTAGCCCGTCCTATTCCAACCCTAGTTCTGGCGGCTACCAGTCTGCCCCTTATGGCAATCGTGGCGGCGGTACAGTGATTGTTCCGGTGCCTGGAAACTCTAGTTATGGAGGCACTACAGCATATGGCTCCTCCTCCAATAGTGGCGTGTTCATATTGGGATTACTATTGATGGGCGGTGCGGGATTTGCCCTGTTACTTGCCTATCTAGCAATAAACGCGAAGAGTGGCGGCTCAGGGTTTGGGGCAGCGGGCATTGGCGGCGAACTTGACAACAACACCGTGACCGTCAGCAAAATTCAAGTAGCACTATTGGCACAGGCACGAGAAATTCAGACTGATTTGACGAAGTTCAGCTTGGAAGTAGACACCGAAACGGAGGAAGGGCTGTATCAACTGATGCAAGAGTCTGTCTTAGCGCTCTTGCGTAGCCCAGAAAATTGGAGCCATGTTTTAGCCAGTTCAGAGACGGTAAAAAGTCGGGGAGCGGCAGAAGCGCTATTTAATCAAATTTCTGTGGCAGAGCGCAGCAAATTTAGCGTAGAAACTTTAAGTAACGTGGGCGGCAAGGTTCACCGAAGAGATTTCAAGCCCGATCTTGAAGAAGATCCCGCTGCTTATATTGTGGTTACGCTGGTTGCGGGAACGGCTCACGATCGCCCCCTGTTTGACAAAATCCAAACAGAAACCGCCCTGAAGGAATCCCTGCATAAACTAGCCGCAATTCCACCTGATTACTTAATGGTGTTTGAGCTATTGTGGAGTCCCCAAGATGCCCAAGACAGCCTCACCTATGAGGAATTGCTAACTGAATATACAGAGATGGCGCAAATTTAGCTTTCATGTAAACACGCATGAAAATAGGGTGTATTTGAACTAAGTATCCAGATCAACGGGCGCATACAAAAGAAGGTAGAAAGGGGTTATGGTGCAATTAGAAGGAGCAAATGAGGCAGAGTTAACTAACGATATTGTGACCGTTAGCTTATTGCAAATCGCATTACGAGCAGACGCACGTAGACTACAAACCCTGCTAAACGAATGGGGCGAAACCGCAGACACCGGAACCCCAGAAGGACGATTTTCACTGCTACAACAGGTCGCACAAGGGCTATTAGATTATTCTCGATATTGGACTCATGTATTAGCAAGCTCACACACCGTTAACGCTTATGAAGAAGCGGAAGAGCTATTTAACGCTTGGTCATTACGAGAACGCAGCAAATTTAGCGAAACTTTGACGAATGTGGATGGAGTGATCACCCACCGATCGCCGGTTCCTCCCAGCATTGATGACACTCCCGCTTATATTGTGGTAACGCTAATTTTAGGTACAGAAGGCGATCGCCCCTTATTTGGCGAAATTTACTCAGCTTCAGCCCTGCGCGATGTGTTAGATGATATTCGACTGATGCAGCCTCGCTATCTGGTCGTCTTTGAAATGCTATGGAGTCCTCAAGCGCTTGACGATAGCCTCACCGAAGCGGAGCTTGCGACGGAATATGCAGAGATGGCAGCGATCGCCTAGCAATCTCTAAATATCAAAGAAATCAATAGAAAAACTCATTAATCAAACGTGTCAGCCTAGAATAAAACCATGAGTGAAAAGGACGACAGCTACAAACTTATTAGCGATAACCGCTACGCACGCTTTCAATTCGAGATTTTGGAAACCTACGAAGCTGGAATTCAGCTAGTGGGAACCGAAGTGAAATCGATTCGGGCAGGCAAGGTCAATCTCAAGGATGGATTTGCCCTAATTCGAGATGGAGAGGCGTTTTTAATGAACGTCCACATTTCGCCCCACGACACAACCCGTCAAACCTATAACCACGATCCTCGCCGTAACCGTAAATTGTTGCTTCATCGAGATCAGCTTCGCAGTCTGACTGGAAAGGTTGAGCAGCAGGGTTTAACCTTGGTTCCTCTCAAAATGTATATGAAGCGCGGCTGGGTCAAAATTGTAATCGGGCTGGCGCGGGGTAAAAAACTGCACGACAAGCGAGAAGACATTAAACGGCGGGATGATCAGCGCGATATGCAACGGGCAATGAAAAACCAGTAACAAAGGCTGGCTGAGGAGAGGGGTGCATGAGTGAATGGATGAATGGTTTTCTGATGTCTCATGTCTCACCTCCTGCAATCTTATGACTGATAACACGCGATCGCGACTGCACCAACTCCTGCAAGAACGGATTGAACATCCAGAGCGGGAAAGTGAAATAGACACGCTCATCCATCAAACTTTTGATCATGACTGTGCCATTTTGGTACTGGATTTATCTGGTTTTTCGCGCCTGACAATTCGTCACGGCATTATTCACTTTTTGACAATGGTGCATCGGATGAGCGCGATCGCGGAGCCGATTGTTGCCTATCACCAAGGACGGGTGATTAAACAAGAAGCCGATAATTTATTTGCGGTGTTTTCAGAAGTCACTGCAGCAGTCAATGCAGCCGTGGATATTTTGAAAGGATTTGCCGCCGTGAACACAGGATTGCCGGATGATAAAGATCTTTATGCCAGCATTGGAATTGGATATGGCACCACTTTACTGATTGGCGACAGTGACCTTTATGGCAGCGAAATGAATCTGGCAAGCAAACTGGGCGAAGATATGGCGCGTCAAAATGAAATTATGTTGACCGATAATGCATTTCAGCAACTATCTAATGCATCGGATCGATTCTGGGAACCGCTAAACTTTTCTATTTCTGGCTTATCATTGGTGGCTCACACTTTGAGAAATTAAGCAGGATTTCCCTGCTCTTTTGGTTCGGTTCTACTCACTGTGGTACAACTAACGCAGTTGTTAGAGTGTTTTGTAGAAAGATAACGCAGCTTGATTGAGGGTTTGATTGTGAATAACCAAGAACGTTTGCCAGAATTTATCACCGACGACATTGAGAAAGGCAATTCACTGCTGCAATATGTGCAGTCGATGCCTGCTGAAACGATCGCTCAGTTGTCCAGACCTGCTTCTGCGGAAGTGTTTCAAGTTGTGGAACGCAATATTATTGGGTTGCTTGGGGCACTTCCAAGCGATGGTTTTGATGTCCAGGTTTCTACGACACGCGAAGATTTGGGTCGGTTGTTGGCTTCGGCAGTGATGAGTGGATATTTCCTCCGTAACGCTGAACAACGGATGGCGTTTGAAAAATCCTTTGCGATCGCATCCGATGCGGCAGCAGAATAAGCAGGCTGATCTGCGCGAACTTGCAGGCAGGGAATTGATAGCCAAAGACTCGGTGAGCGATCGCTTGCCGAGTTCTGTCATTTTAAATCTGCGGTCTACTTTATTAAATTGGTATAGCCAACAGGGTCGTGATTTACCCTGGCGACGCAGCCGTGATCCCTATGCCATTTGGGTATCAGAGATTATGCTGCAACAAACCCAAGTAAAAACAGTGATTCCCTATTACGATCGCTGGCTTACCCAATTTCCCACGATTCAAACCCTGGCATCTGCGGATCAGCAGCAGGTGTTAAAAGTCTGGCAAGGCTTGGGATATTACGCCCGTGCCCGTAACTTGCATCGCGCTGCCCAAGACATTGTGAGTCAGCACAACGGCACGTTTCCAACCGATTTGCAAACGGTGCTGACCTTACCCGGAATTGGACGCACCACAGCAGGCGGAATTTTGAGTGCCGCATTTGACCAGCCAACCCCCATTTTGGATGGTAATGTGAAACGGGTACTGGCACGACTGGTTGCCCTACCCGTGCCGACCTCTAAGGCGATCGCCCAACTTTGGCAGCTATCGGCAGCATTGCTCGATCCAGCCCATCCCCGCGACTTTAACCAAGCTTGGATGGATTTGGGCGCGACAGTTTGTTTACCCCATAATCCCCTCTGCGATCGCTGTCCCTGGCAACCCCACTGTTGTGCTTACACTCAAGGCATTCAAACTAAACTTCCCATGACTGAAACTCGTCCCCCGATTCCTCGCAAAATCATTGGTGTTGCCGTCATCTGGAACGATGCTGGACAAATCCTCATCGATCGCCGCAAACCCGACGGACTACTGGGCGGCATGTGGGAGTTTCCTGGCGGCAAAGTGGAACCGGGCGAAACGATTCCAGACTGCATTCAGCGCGAAATTCGAGAAGAACTGGGGATTGAGATTGAAGTGGGCGATCGCCTGATCGTGGTAGACCATACCTACAGCCATTTTCATGTCACCCTTAACGTGCATCACTGTAAACACCTGAGCGGCGAACCCCAAGCGATCGAATGCGATGAAATCCGCTGGGTCGAACTTGCGGATTTAGACAACTATCCATTTCCCAAAGCTAACCTGCAAATTATTGAAGCGTTGAAGAAAAAAGCACGAGGAAATAGGGAATAGGGAAGTACGAATCAAAAATGCCATCTTCTCCTGTCCTAATTCTTAGAAAAGCATGGGTTTTATGAGGTTAGAGCGATCGCCCCCTCAGATCGTGTCTTCCGACCCCTCATCCCAAGTTCCCGATTACTATAGACTCAAGCAAAGCTCCTTTTAGAAATGCGTAGAAAAATATAAAACACTCAGTTGTATCGATATGGGACGGCTGATAATGGATGCGACACCCGTAATAACACTTGACCAGCTTGCAGGAATCTCAATTGAGGAATTTCTGGGTAGGGCACTGCAAGAAGGCACCCTCACTGTGCAGTTTCCAGATGGGGAAGCGGTGACCATACAGCCCAAGCTGAAATTGCAACCCCTGCCTGTACTAGAAGGTTATGTGCCAAAAGGGTGGAAAGATGAGATTTACCCATGAGTACAACAGATTGGGTATTTCTAGATGCAGGACTTTTCATAGGTGCGTTGCTGAGTGGCGATTCACGTCATACTGAAGTCCGACCCATTGTGGAGGCGGCTCGGCGAGGAGAGTTTGCTGCCTGCACATCGGTAGGCGTGTTGGCTGAAGTTTATGCCGCATTGACCTGGATTGGCGCTCAACCCACTCAAACACCAGAAGTGGCAAGCCATGCCGTAAACTTGTTGGTGACAAACCCGTCCAAGATTCGAGTATTGGAGACAGGCGTGGATGCTGGCAAGAAAATGTTGGAGCTTGCTGCAAATTATCGATTAACGGCTCGGCGGATACATGACGCAAGACATGCTGCAACTGCATTAGTTGCCGGGGTTCGACAAGTTTATACCTATGACATTGACGATTGGCAAGTCTTCCAATCTGATGGAATTGTTGTCATAGATCCAAAGTCTAGGACTTCCAGCAGTGTATGATTGCCGTCAAAAAACTGCCGCGATCGCTCCCCAGCGCTTAAACTGGCGGAATCGTGAAGTGTCTCTGTAGCTTCTGACCGCAGGGTAAGAGAACTGCTCCCTACTGCTTGAATGCGGTTAATGAGAGCGATCGCCCTTTACATTAGCCTCCAAATTAAAAGCCCCATGACATCCACTCCTGCAAGCCTACAAAAATTTGTCCAGTATTGCCAGCAGCATCTCAAAGGGGATGAGAAAGGGGAATCGCAGAATTTTCTGGATCGCTTTTTTCAGGCGTTTGGGCATGAAGGGGCGATCGAAGCGGGGGCAACCCTGGAAGCACGGGTAAAAAAGGGCAGCAAAAAAGGGAATATGGGCTTTGCGGATCTGGCATGGAAGCCCCATTTGCTGATTGAGATGAAGAAGCGGGGCGAAGACCTCAACAAACATTACGCCCAAGCGGTGACGTACTGGATGCAGTTGCAGTGTCCTAGCTATGTGATGCTGTGCAACTTTGATGAGTTTTGGATCTACGACTTTCGCAAGCAGTCCGAGGAGCCGATCGAGAAAATTCCCCTAGAGCGCTTGCCCGATCGCGCGGGGGCATTCACCTTCATGAATCCAGAGTTGGATCGTGCGCCTGTTTTCAACAACAATCTGGTGTCGGTGACGGAGAAAGCAGCGGGACGCATGGGCGAATTGCTAACGATGCTGACTCAGCGATCGCGGGATGCGGTTGATCCAAAGATTGCTCAGCGGTTTGTGCTGCAATGTGTGTTGGCAATGTTTGCGGAAGATCGAGATCTACTGCCAAAAGATCTGTTTATTGGCATTGTGCGCGATTGTTTGGAGCGATCGCGCCAGGGCAAACCCTCCAACACCTACGATCTTTTGGGCAACCTGTTTCAGGAGATGAATCGACCGGGGATTACGCCCGCCGGACGCTATCAAGGGGTGGACTATTTCAACGGTGGCTTGTTTCGGGAGGTGCAACCGCTGGAATTGACCGAGAAAGAACTGGAGCTGTTGGAAGCCGCCGCATCACAGGACTGGAAAGCCGTGCGCCCATCGATTTTTGGCAACATTTTTGAGTCAGCGATCGGCAAAAGCGACAGCAAAGAACGCCACGCCCACGGCATCCACTTCACCTCGGAGGAAGACATTCTCAAGATTGTGCGCCCCACCATTACGCGCTATTGGGAAGAGAAGATCGCCAATGCCAACGTTTTAGCGGAACTCTACATCTTGCAAGCAGAGTTGCGCGACTACAAGGTGCTTGATCCGGCGTGTGGGTCGGGGAATTTTCTTTACATGGCGTATCTGGAGCTAAAACGGCTGGAGCGAGTGCTGCAAGACAAGATTGATGCTCGTCGCAAGTCGGAAAGTGGGCAGGGGCAGATGAGCATTGGCTTTGTCACCGCCCAGCAGTTTTATGGCATGGATACGAATGCCTTTGCGGTGGAGTTGGCGCGAGTGACGCTGATGATTGCTCGTAAGGTGGCGATCGACCTGTGCGATATCCACGATCAACCTGCCCTACCGTTGGATACGCTGGATGAAAATATTGTCTGCAAAGATGCGCTGTTTACGGAGTGGGTGAAAGCAGACGCGATTATCGGCAATCCGCCGTTTTTGGGTGGAAAACATATGCGGATGAATCTCAGTGATGAGTATATTGATCGTGTGTTTGCCCGTTTCCCCGATGTCAAAGATTCGGTTGATTTTTGTGCCTATTGGTTTCGGCTAGCACATGACCAAATTGGCGAAAAAGGTCGAGCGGGATTGGTTGGCACAAATTCAATTAGTCAAGGCAAAAGCCGAACGGCTGCACTAGATTACATCACACAAAACGATGGGTATATCCATGAAGCAATTTCGTCTCAAGTCTGGTCAGGGGAAGCAAACGTCCATGTAAGTATTGCGAATTGGAGCCGAGTAAAACCTGAAAAATACTTTTTAGACAATGTAGAAGTCTCTCAAATCAATTCATCCTTAAAATCGAACACCGACGTTTCCCAAGCCACCCGGTTAAAGGCAAATCTCAATTGGTGTTTTCAAGGTGTGATTCCCGTTGGCAAAGGGTTCATTATTGATGAACAGCAAGTCAATCAGTGGATCAAAGCTGATTCAAGAAACAGGGATGTACTCAAACTATTCTCAATGGGCGCAAATCTTGCGGGTAATCCTAATGGCTTGCCCGATCGCTGGATTATTGATTTCAACGATAGGTCTGTTGAAGATGCTAGCGACTATACCCAACCTTTCGATCACGTTAAATCGACAGTCAAGCCAGAACGTGATCAAAATCGTAGAGAAGTAACTAAGCTCAACTGGTGGAAATATGGGGAGAAAAGACCCGCAATGAGAAAAGCATTAACCCCGCTTGACTATTGCTTCGCAATACCCAGAGTTTCTAAATGGGCAATCTTTATCCCTTTTCCGTCTAATTGGATGGCTGGTGATAAATCAGTGGTTGTCGCTTCAGACGATTTCTACGTTTTCGGCATCCTTACATCCAACGTTCATCGCACCTGGATGCACGCCCAAAAATCTACACTCAAAGCTGATATTGCCTACACTCACAACACCTGTTTTGAAACCTTCCCCTTTCCTCAAACCCCAGCCCCCAACCTGATCACCAACCTCCGCGCCACCGCCCAAGAACTCCACGACTATCGATCGCAGCAAATGGAGCGCAAACAGTGGGGCATCACTAAACTCTACAACGAATACTTCCACGAACCCACCAGCCAACTCTACAAGCTCCATGCCAAACTCGATGCGATCGTCCTGCAAGCCTATGGCTTCAACCCAGACGATGATCTACTCGAAAAACTGCTGGCGTTAAACTTAGAATTGGCAGACAAAGAAAAGCGGGGAGAAGCGATCGTCGGTCCCTGGGCACCAATAAAACCATAATGTAGAACTATCTCATGGAGGCAACATGTCTGAAATGACGCTTAACCCAGAGCAACTCAAAGAACTCTTGAAAAGCGCGATCGTTGAACTACTGCGAGACAACCGCGAAGAATTTTCTGAGCTACTGACAGAAGTTATTGAAGATATGGCAATGGAACGCGCGATCGCTGAAGGCAACACCACTGAGTTTGTTAGCCGCGACACCATCTTTCAACTTTTGGAGCCAAAAGCGTGATCGTCACGTTTAGAAAGAGCTTTGAAAAAGACCTTTCTAAACTCCGTGATGCCGACTTGCTACGAAAAGTCCAAGCAGTCATTGAAGAGGTAGAAGCAGCAGTCAATTTAGCCGATCTAAACAACCTCAAAAAACTTAAAGCTGATGGAAACTACTATCGCATTCGCGTAGGCAACTACCGTATAGGTTTAGTCTTAGACGAAACTGAAATCGTTTTTTTGAGAATCCTGCATCGCAAGGAAATGTACCGTTACTTTCCCTAAATGACAAAAAGCGACAGCAGCGAGGTGACGAACCCCAATGAAAATCCAGTATTTTCCTGAAACAGATACTCTAGCGATCGAGCTAACCACAAAACCAGTTGCGTTAACCGATACCATCACTGATGATTTAATTCTGGACTATGACAGTGATGGCAAGGTGGTTGCTATTACCTTAGATAACTATTCTCGCAACGTAGAGACGATTGATCTACAAGCATTAGGAGTGCCTCTTTTAGCTGCGTAATCTCCTTAATTCAGACAAAAAGGAAAAGCGGGGAAAGGCGATCGTCGTCCCTGGGCACCCCAATAGAGTATCCACAGCTTACTTCGTGACGTTGTTAGATGGGAGTGAAGAGTGCGATCGCGCTCATCGAACTCACTCTTCACGGGTCAGCATTCAAGGGAAACCGAACGGTAAAGGTGGTTTGACCAGAGCCACTGGTGACCTGGATACTGCCGCCTAAACTCTCAACCAATTTTTTCACCAAAGCCAGCCCTAATCCGGTGCCACCTCGTTTCCAAGGATCGGCGTGGGGAACCCGATAAAATTTTTCAAAGATTCGGGGTAATTCCGCTTCTGGAATTTCCACTCCTGAATTGCAAATGGCGAATTGGAGATGGGAAGCTGTGGAGTCTGCGGTGACTTGGATACGCCCATCCGCTGGGGTATATTTGCAGGCATTATTCACCAGTTCTGCCAGTACACGCTCCAAGCTGGGCTGATCGGAAACGAGCGGGGGTAACTGGGGTGCTATTTCAAGTTGGAGGGTTTGGTTGTGGGTCTCCGCCCGTTGATAAAATGGCTCCATCACTGGGGGAAGCCACTGTTCCAAAACGATCGCTTCTAGCGAAAAGTTTTGAGAACCCGCTTCTAGCCGTTGCAGATCCAGCAGGTCGTTAATCAAATCCACTTCCCGCTTACATTCGGTTTGCAAGATGGTGAGATAGTGGGCAGAAGATTGGGGAGATTTGGAAATTTTTAAGAGTTCGATCGCCATCTTAATATTGGTCATGGGCGATCGCAATTCATGGGAAACGGTACTCAGAAAATCGTCTTTCAGTTGACTGAGCCGATGGAGTTCTTGCACTTGTTGCGCCAGGGCTTCCTCTGCCTGCTTTTGAGTGGTGATATCTAACAAAATCACTAAAAAGCCTTCCAAATCGGGGTCAGAAGATTGATCCGATTTCCTGGTTAAGTAAGGGGTCAAGGGTTCTAGCTTCAACTCAAACCAGCGATCGTCTCGCTGTAAAACTTTAGAAGACGACTCGCTTTTTGGGTGTTGTAGGCGTTGAAACTCCGCATCCAACTCTGCTTGGCTCAACCAATCGGGCACCAACGTTGCGCTTAAATTATCCCCAATCCCAATCTTCAGCCATTCCGATGCCACTGGATTGCAAAACCAAACCTGTCCCTTCATATTGGATGCCAACAGCCCAACTGGCAGGCTCTTGGCGATCGCTGCCTGAGTCGATTGAGAGCGTCCAAACTGCTCTGCCAAGACTGCCAACTGTGCCACGCTAGGGGGATAGTTCCCCCGCTCATCTTTTGGTAAAAGAGATTGGATCGTCTGCGAACTATGAACAATATCTTGTTGATGGATGTTCCAAAGGTGCTGCACTTTTCTCCGTAACAGCGCATCGCTTCGGAGTCGTTCGGTGAGCGAGGTTGCCAGAGCGGTGAGAGTCATTAGCGTTACTGGCATGACCACAGGCACCCAGATCGCGGCTTGAAACATCCGCAGGCTAAAACCTCCCCAGCCCATAGTCACCACCAGCCAAAGCAGAATCCATTTTTTTTGGCTTTGGGCGCTAAACAGCCACCCCAGACCGGGTCCCACCACAAAAAGTAGGACGGGGAACCAATAGGGATGCAGGGGCTTCAGTTCATTTTGCTGAAGTAGATTATCGATAACAGCGGCATGGAGATGAATGCCGCTAGCAGGTGGATTGCGATCGTAGGGTGTGATCAGGGGATCGAATCCACTTGCCGTCACCCCCACTAAGACAATCTTGTTGCGAAATTTTTGGGCTGAAATCCGTCCTTGAACCACGTCACTAAAAGAATATTGTGGAATTTCCCGAACCGAACCTGCCCAATTAATCCAAAGCGGTTGGTTGAGATTAGGCGGAGGGGTGGTTTCTCGGATTAAGGTGTAGGACTGGACAACGGCAAGCCCGAACGCGGGAGAATCCTGAATAATCAGTGGGATGGATCGGGTGACTCCATCCATATCGGTTGAATGCAAAATATGCCCAATGGCGATCGCGGCATCACGCAGTTGGGGCACTGGCTGCAAAAGTTCTGCCTTGGCAGAAGCTTGAGGCAACACCACACGACCATCCTCCATCATGGCTTGTGCCAATGCAGCATCGTCTGGGCTTGGCTCTGAAAACAATAAATCCATGGCAACGATGCTAGCCTCTGCTTGCTTTAAACTATTCAACAGTTGGGTGTAGTAGCGTCGGCTCCAAGGAAACCGTCCAATCTGCTGAAGGCTGGTGTCGTCGATCGTAACCATGACCAGGCGATTGTCCCAGGACTGCTTGCCACGCAGGGCAAATAGAGTGTTGTAGGCAATTTGCTCTAGTGGGGCAAAAAAACCAATTTGCAACAGAATAGCGCCACCCAAAGCGATCGCACTGCCTGGAAGCAGCCGCCAGCTATAGTCTTGGATACGCCGAATCGGAAATTTCATTGCTTTGGGGCATATCGCTGAAGATTATCGGAACGCTAACGAGTAGCTTTGCTGTTTTCCCAAGGGAGTCGTGACCACAACTTGAAAGGATAGAGACGTAGGTAAGGCTTGTGCATTTGTAGTGAACTTGCCAGAGCGATCGGTCATTTGAGGGCTGCCATTGACCAGGACATTATTGACGGGATCGACCTGACCTCGGAGCTTTATCTTGCGAATTCCCCCTTCAATGATTCGCTCAAAGTCATAGCTCAAGCGAGTATCGTTTCTTAAGGGTACGGGAGCGGATGGCGGTTCTCCAGGCAGGGTGACATTCTGAAATCCACCCGTTACCGAAGTTCCTTGCCCCTGGGCAGCACTCACAACGGCCCCCTGAAGCACCGCCAATCCGGTTTTACCATTAGGCTGCACTGCTAAGCCAAATTCAGTGCCCCGTACCCCGCTCAGGCTAGCAGGAGTCTTAATTTCTAACTGAGAACCCCGATGAGTAAAACGGCGCACTCGCAAGCGAGCCTGTCCTTTGGTTAAGCTTAACCGAGTAATTCGCCCATTGTCTGGAGCCAAGGATAATCCTGTAATGCGAAGATCAGCGCTCTCTGAAACATCTACAACACCAATGCCAGTATCTACAAATAGGATCGCTTTAGAACGGGGGCCGGTCGCAACCCCATCCCCCACTTTCCGCAAGGTATCCCCTACCTGGGCTTGACGAGAAGAGGTATGACTTAAATAAGAGACTCGTCCAACGATGCTTCGGATTTCTAAAACGCGATCAACTCGCACTCGCACGGATTGCTGGGTATTCCCATAACTATGAAAAAAACACCCAATCATGCCTAGAGTGAGTGCGCTTATAAGGATTGTCCTTTGTTTCATAACCCTGATGTGAGTGTATTGGGAATGACGCAACCAGTGTAGATATTATCCCTTAGTATAATAAGTAAATACATACTGAGATTTAATGAAACAAAAAATACTTAAATACTCTTAACTCACGTAGGCATTTCAGTGGGACATCCCAACAGTCCACTTTTGCCCCAACCTCTAGGACGACATTCTCATAATCCCAGATACTCGTGTTTCTACGTAGAGAGTCGTAAAGTTAGCGTTGTTTCATGAAGGTATGAATTTGAACTTGTCATGCTAGATCGAGTAGGGCGAAGTGGAGTATTTATCGACATTCGACGAGTTATGTTGAAAATACCTCAGTGTCTAGCAGCACCCTTTATTGTGCCTCAAACCGATTCATTTGATCCTGATGCTGCCGTGTTAGAGCGCAGGACTCTGCGGAAACCTTGCCATTCGTCATTCGCCATTTCTTCACTTCTGCCGTCTGCATCACTCTCCTAGCAAACGTTTGCTGCTAGGATGAGAGGCTTAATTCATCTACGTCGATCGCATACTCCATTCAGTTCGCTTTTCCGCAACAGGGGGCATCTATGGCGCTTGAAAAAAATGGCAATGGCACTACAAAATCGAAGCATATTGTTCTGACCTCTCATCCAACCCGGTTTGGACCCAAGCCCATTCCAATTCACTGGGGAGCCGCTGATCCTTTGAAGCGAGGGGCGATCATTGGCACGTTGACCAATTCTGCTCAGCGAAATGTGATTGGTTCTCATTCGGGAGCCTATGGCATCTATCGGGCGCTAGCGGTTGCCAGTGGGCAATTACAGGCAGATCATCGCGCTGATTTAACCAATACGGCTCCCGCTGATTTGGTTGGACCTCATGCCGCCTGGTTTGACCCCCAAAAAATTGTCTCGCTTGATCCCTTTGGCGCATTAGTTGGAGAACTCTATGCCTCGCTGTATGAAGCTGGATACGATATTCGCCCGACGATCGCAGTCACTCAAGCTCACATCAATATGCCCGAACTGGTGGAGGCGATCGCCAAAGGACGTTTGCAGGTAGACGGCAAGATTATGAAGGCGGGCGGCGATCTGGTGGTGACGAAGGCGGCGATCGAACCCGTCTGGTATCTACCCGGAATTGCTCAGCGGCTTGGGGTGACGGAATCCGATTTGCGACGGGCACTGTTTGAACAAACGGGCGGCATGTTTCCAGAATTGGTTACCCGTCCTGATTTGCATGTGTTTTTACCGCCGATTGGGGGTGCAACGGTCTATGTGGTGGGCGATCCGGCTGCCATTACCGACCCCACTAAACCCTTAGCCGTGCGGGTTCATGATGAATGCAATGGCTCGGATGTGTTCGGCTCGGATATTTGCACCTGTCGCCCCTACTTGGTTCACGGCATCGAAGCCTGTGTGCAAACTGCACAAGAAGGTGGAGCCGGGGTCATTGTCTACTGGCGAAAGGAAGGACGGGCGCTGGGAGAAGTGACCAAGTTTTTGGTATACAACGCTCGCAAGCGGCAAGAGGGGGGCGATCGCGCCGATGCCTACTTTGCCCGTACCGAATGCGTGGCGGGTGTCCAGGATATGCGCTTCCAAGAACTGATGCCCGATGTGTTGCACTGGCTAGGCATTACCCGCATCGATCGCTTCATTTCAATGAGCAACATGAAATACGATGCTGTGGTTCAATCAGGCATCGAAATTGTGGAGCGTGTCCCCATTCCCCAGGATCTGATTCCCTTAGATGCTCAGGTGGAGATTGAAGCGAAGAAAGCCGCTGGCTACTACACCGATGGAGCGGTGCTATCAGCCTTGGGACTGGCAGATATAAAAGGACGGGATCTGGCTGAATAATGCTGAGTGAATCCGATATTTTAACCGAGCCGCTAGATCAGGTTGCCTATCTGCGATCGCCTCATGCCATTCGAGAACGCTGCACTCAGCTATTTGAACTGGCATTGAGCGATCGCCTAGCTCATTTTTGCTGTGATCTAACCCAGTTAGAACCTACTGCCGACTATGTTCTGCGCGTCATGCGACAGGAATATCCTAGTCTAGATATCCCCTTTCATAGCCGCTGGCGACATTTTGAAGTAGGTAATCTCAGCCGCTTAATCTACTTAGAGCAATTACTAAGCGGGTTAACGCCGATTGAAAAAGCTCGTGCCAAGTTTGATTTGGCGATCGTCAGCGTCTTGCTGGATGCCGGAGCCGGAGCCGCATGGCACTACACCGAAGCCAGTACCAGTCAAACATTCAGCCGCTCGGAAGGATTAGCGATCGCCAGCTTTTGGATGGTCTGTCAAGGGATTTTCTCTAGCGATCGCGCTCACCCACTCCAAGTGGATGCCCAAGCGCTGCAAGCACTCACCGAAGAGTCCCTAGCGACGGGCTTTCAAGTATCGGCTGTAAATCCGCTTGTGGGTTTATCCGGTCGCACCCAATTGTTGCAGCAACTTGGACATACCTTGCCCCGCCATCCACACCTATTTGGCACCCAATCTCCCCGCCCTGGAATGCTAGTCGATTACTTACTAGCGCGATCTCACAACGGCACCCTTGCCGCTGCCCAAGTCTTCAGCGCTGTTTTAGAAGGCTTCAGCGACATTTGGTCAGGGCGACTCACCCTCGCCAGAATGAACCTCGGTGACGTGTGGACTCACTCCGCTCTGTTCCCTACTCCCGTTCGGCTGAGCGCTCACGTCGAAGCCTATTCCCTATTCCCTTCCCTCATCCCTTTCCATAAACTCTCCCAATGGCTCACCTATTCCCTGCTCGAACCCCTACAAGAACTTGGCTTAGAAATTACTGGACTGGACGAGTTAACTGGCTTGCCCGAATACCGTAACGGCGGTTTATGCATTGACCTAGGGCTGCTACAAGTGAAAGATTTAACTATTCTGGAACAACCGCAGCTTGTTAGCTCTGAAGCGATCGTCGAATGGCGTGCCCTCACCGTGATTTTGCTTGATCGCATCGCCGCTACCATCCGCCAAAAACTCGGCATGACCGCGATCGACCTACCCCTCGTCAAAATTCTCCAAGGCGGCACCTGGACAGCCGGACGACAAATTGCCGCACACCTTCGATCCAACGGCACCCCCCCCATTCAAATCACCAGTGACGGCACAGTCTTTTAAAAAATGCCGAATGCTGAATGCCAAGTTCTAACATCCCTCCACCTGAAACCCTACCCCTGATACCTACTCCTCCCATGCCTGCCAAAGTAACCGTCATCGACCATCCCTTAATTCAGCACAAGTTAACCCTCATGCGGCGGCAGGAGACAAGTACGGCGAAGTTCCGATCGCTACTCACCGAGATTAGTATGCTGCTGGCGTATGAGGTGACCCGTGATTTGCCGCTGAAATATGAGGTGATTCAAACTCCGTTGGCAGAGATGAAAGCGCCCGTGCTGGCTCCTGAAAAAAAGCTAGTGATTGTCTCGATTATGCGGGCAGGGCAGGGCATTTTGGATGGCATGTTGCAGTTGATGCCATCGGCGCGGGTGGGGCATATTGGGCTATACCGTGACCCCCATACGCTGACCCCGGTGGAATATTATTTCAAAGTGCCCCACGATATTGAAGAGCGCGACATGATTGTGGTAGACCCGATGGTTGCAACGGGAAATTCGGCGATCGCGGCGGTGGATCGGCTCAAAGAAACCAATCCTAAATCGCTGAAGCTAGTTTGCCTGTTAGCAGCACCAGAGGGGATCACCAATTTTCATGATCACCATCCTGATGTGCCGATCTACACGGCGGCGATTGATGATTGCTTGGATGAACACGGCTACATTATTCCGGGCTTGGGTGATGCCGGCGATCGCCTATTTGGTACAAAATGAATCTGCGGAACGAGGGTATTTAAGCCTGAATCTACTCTCCTTGAACCATCTTCACCGAACCGTTATGGAAACTTATCTGCTGGTGAAACTGCATCCTCAAGTGATTACCCCAGAGGCATTTCTACCCTTTGGACAAGTAATTTTTGCCTGCCCAGATGATCAGCCCTATAGCGATCGCGATGCCCAACTTCAGCTTCAAAACGGCATCCCGCGCCTTTACATCATGCGTCAACACAATCGCGGACTTAAATTCAACCACATTACTCGACACCAACGCTGCACTCAATGCTTAGGCGCATTAGAAGGGAAAGAATGGTTGATGGCAGTAGCAGCATCCACTGAAGCGGCTATTCCAGAGTGGGAAAGTATCACCGCCTTTCGGATTCCAGGCAACTGTTTTATTAAGCTGCATGGGGGAACTTGGCACGCAGGACCCTATTTTGAGCAAGCAACCATCGACTTTTATAGTTTGGAACTAAGCGATACCAATGAAGTAGATCATCACACTTGCAACTTGCTCGAAACCTATGGAGTAGATTTTGAAATTGTGCCGGATTCTAGCCGGGGTAGTGTTTGCTGAGTAAATCGCTGTAAGCTAAACCTCAGAGAGTTTTGGAAAGTAAACCCATGAAAGACAAACTGCTGGACTGGCTGAATCTGGCGTTGATGGCAAATTTGTTTTTTGTGTTGTTCTGTTTTGGCTGGTTAGCGATCGCGGTTGTTGGACGTTCCACGGGCGTTTCGCTCGGCTTGGATACTTGGTACAAGCTCTGGCAACCTGTGGTGCAGCCTGCCCTGGGGATTTTGATGACCGGCGCGATCGTCAGCGGCGTTTCAGGTTGGATAGCAAACAAGTTTGATCGGGCTAGCTAAAGTCGAAAAAGTCTAAATACGCTCTTCTGTCGGAGGTTGACGCAATCCTTCGCGAAATTCCATGACGGCATCAAATTGATCGAGGGGGCGAATGTGCCGAGACAACACCGCAATATCCAGATTGGGTAACAGGTTGCTGCTTGGGATCAACTCATAGCCCTGCGATCGCAAGTAATAAATTGCAAACTGATTGTTCTCCCAAAACCAGACTTCCGCCACGCCTAAGCCGCGATAAATTTCCAGCTTATCAACAGTGCCACTGCTGAGAATCACCTCAATCGCTATATCGGGTATGTCCTTTTTCTGTCCCAAACAATAGCACTCATCAGGTTCCAAACCCCGTTGTTGCGCTGCCTTGCGAAAAGTAGCAGACCCAATGCCATGAAACCGCGTCCGAGTTTCTTGGAAGTAAGCCTCCATCAGCATTGCAATCATTTTTTTCAACTCTTCATGCTCTGGCGATGTCGTCATAATTTCCAGTGTGCCTTCCAGGTAGCTCAACCGTAGAGTAGGGAAGTCGTCTCCCAAGGTTGCCAGCAATCCCTCATACTGTTGCCAACGGATGCCTTCTAGTACGACCCGCTGCTCAGCGATCGCGGGTGATTGTGATGGCTCTATCAGTTGAGAAGTCATGGATCACGCCTACCAGAACAAGTCCAAAAATTCTAACAAATCGCACATCCCCATGGGCAGGGGATCACTCGTGGGCTAACACTTCTTCCAATGCTGGCTTCAAATTAGCGTATTGATATTGAAATCCGGTAGTCTGGGTGCGTTGGGGTAACACTTGCTGACCTTGCAAAACCACGATCGCGCCATCCCCCAGCAATGCCTCGATCGCAAATGCAGGCACAGGCAACCAAGAAGGGCGATTCATTACCTGTCCCAACGTGTTACAAAATTCCGCCATGCGAACCGGGTTTGGAGCGGTTGCATTAAAAACTCCTTCCATGCTGGGCTGGGTTAAAGCCTGTAAAATTAAGTTGACTACATCCTCACGATGAATCCAGGAAAACCACTGTTTGCCCGTGCCAATCGGTCCGCCAGCAAATAGTTTAAATGGGGTCAACATTTTGGCGATCGCACCGCCCATGCCCAAGACAACGCCAAGCCGCAAAATCACCAGCCGTACACCCGCATCCTTCACCTTTTGGGCTTCTGCCTCCCAAAGCTTGCAGACTTCCGCTAAAAAGTCATTCCCTGCCGTGCTGGTTTCATCAAAGGTTGCCGTTTCGCTGGTGCCATAAAACCCGATCGCCGAGGCGCTGACCAATACTTGGGGCTTCGGATTTGCTTGGGCGATCGCCTCCACCAGTTTTTGCGTTCCCCCTTGCCGACTTTCCACAATACTTTGCTTATGATCTGCTGTCCACCGCTCCGAAATCGGTTCTCCTGCCAAATTCACCACGCCATCGCAGTTCGATAAACTCTGCTGCCATTCACCCGACTGTAATGGAGTGTATGCCATCACCTCCACCGCCGGAAAAGCTGCCGTGGGAAACATCCGCGTTGCCCGTTCTGGGTTTCTTGCCAGCACTAATACTTGATGCCCCTCTGCTTGCAGGCGCTCCACTAAACGGCTACCCACAAACCCTGTTGCCCCTGTCACTGCCACTCTCATGAAAACCTCTAAATCAATAGTTTAATCGTTGTTGGCTTCTATCTGGTTGCCTTCAACTCCTCGCTTTCTCCCGCCCTTCAGTTTAAGCCATTGAGGTTTTTTGCTTGACTTCAAAGAGAGTTGCTTGCGATCGCCCTTGCATTTCAGCGATCGCTCACCCATTTGATTCATTTACTGAAACAAAACTCAGTTAGAAGTTGTTTGCACCAACTTACACTTACCCATTCTGAAAAATGGCAATACTCGCATACATATTTCAACTGGGACTGACTGACAACCAAGCGATCTAACGGTTCAAATCACCGGACACAGATAGCTTTTTAAACTCGCCAACCGCTTGAGTTTGTTTCGGGGTATTGGGATTGTTAGCTCTGTCATCAGTCACGCATCTAGTGAGTTGGCAAGAAACAAAGTTCCAAAAAGAATAGGATGCATATACGTTGTTTTCTCAACAGGAATAACAACTTTGTCATACGCAGGCTGGATGGCAACGCCAGGTTGAATTTTCCATTTTTTAAACTCTTCAACGAACCTACTCTTTTCCTCTTGGGTATGTCTGTTTATAGGAATAAACAGATAAAACCAAAACGACTTTATAGCAATAAGACGGATCTGAAATTTATTAGTTTGAGTTCCAGTGAATGAAATCTTGGCGCATCGCATTGCATCATGGCTAAATTGATCATCAATAACCTCCCCCTCCTCAGTGGTTGCTATTGAAGGAGTCACAATTTGAAGCCGAATCGAAAATCCTTTTGGTCTTTTACTTTCCCCTAATATGTATCCCTTAGCCTTCTGATGAGCAGCAATTGCTCTCTTATCATCCCCTACAGCACGACATGAGTTAAATGATGTTTTTAATAGAGAACGAAGGAGCAAATCATATGAGTATGTAAATACAACACCATTGCCTCTTTGTATGTGATCCTTTAATTGAGTGTCATACACTTCAGCCAAATACTGGTCTAGTTGGCTCAAGCGCCCATTATTACAGTTTGCACAAACGTCTTTGATAACTGGTTCACCTGTGTAGAACCTTCCTGTTTTTGCGCTGTAAGTCTTTAATTCAGATTCCCATCGCTCAATTAGTGCTCTAGACCAAATGTGCTCTTTTGTCATAGCTCCTTCAACATCGCAATACGCGCAGGCTCTAGACATGAAGTAAGACCTTCCAAGTTAAATTCGGTTATGGCTAACAGCTTAATATAATGAAAATTTTCGTATAGGTTTCCATTTTGAGCAATTATCTAAAAGATTTCTGAATAATTTACTTTTGAGGGTAGTTATCCACAAAATTTCCGTGGCTAGCAGCATGACCAGGCGATCGCCTCTTCAACCACTAAAGATTTTCTAAGGTAAGACAAAAAAGCTAGTGTGAATGGCGAATGAAAGGTGGTGCGATCGCACCCTTTCCTCAAAAAACGCGTGTGCAACTTCATCATTCATCATCCGAGAATGTAAAATCTCTGTCCATTCCGCCGCTCGTTTGACCAAAGCAGGCATCACTTGGATAAACGCTTGCACTTGTGCTTGCACATCAAATGATTCCAAGAAATGCACCAGGCTAAACATCACTTCGGGCTGCTGGCAGGCGTCATCCAGAATCAAGTGTAGGCTCGGCAAATCCTCAGGGTCAGGCTTTTGGGCGAGTTTTGCTAAGGTTTGTTCAAAGATGGCGACTTCATCGGGCGATCGCATCAATCGATTGGCTTCTAGCACTTCAATCAGCGAATTTTGAGTCATACAGTGCGCTCCTACTTCTCAAAAACACCAGACCAAACCGATTGGTTCATTTGGATGACTGATCGTAAACTGCTTCTGATCGTTTCTGTATAAACGCTTTGCTGTTGGTAGAGCGATCGCAAATCTTGAGTTTCTCTAGCAAGAACCTGTCTGGGCAGGAGACTCAAATTTGGAGATTGCCCATAGGAAAGTGTTTGTCTATGGCGACCGCCTGCACCCGGTATTGGATGCTCCATCATGATAGCAATTCCCAAATTGCGCGCATAGTTTGACACCTTAGCTGCCATGTATGCATTGGATGGGACATGATGCGGAGTCAAATTATCGCCTCTGCGCCCAAGTTTTAGTAAGTCTCCATATCGCCCAACCGTTCCTTCACCCTCCAATAGCTCAGAAATACTGCCTTCCTCCAACACATCATTGACTCGCAAATGTCCCTAATCTAAAGCGATCGCGCCGTGTCAAAAAATCATATTCAGGGCAGCGCAATTTGAAAATTGAATTACCCTTCTTTTTTAGGTTTGTAAGTCGAGGCGACGTGCAGTTCCTTGAGTTGCTTGTCATCCACGGGGGAAGGAGCAGTGGTCAGCAGGCAGCGGGCTTGCTGAGTTTTTGGGAAGCTGATGACATCGCGGATGGAGTCTTCTCCTGCTAGCAGCATCACCAGCCGATCAACTCCGTAGGCAATGCCACCGTGGGGAGGTGCGCCGTATTCAAACGCTTCTAGCAAAAAGCCAAACTTTTCGTGAGCGTCTTCCGTGGAAAGTCCGATGGTTTCAAACACCTGCTGCTGCACGTCGGGCTGATAGATCCGCAGACTGCCGCCGCCGACTTCAAAGCCATTGAAGACGATATCGTAGGCTTGGGCACGAGCGGTTTTGAGGTCATGCAGATCTTCGGGGAAGGGTGCGGTGAAGGGATGGTGCAATGCCTCCAACCGTTTTTCGTCGGCATTCCACTCAAACATGGGGAAGTCGGTGATCCAGAGCAGGTTGATTTTGTCAGGATCGATCAGGTTCTGTTCACGGGCGATCGCTTGACGCAGGCGATCGAGGGTTTTGTTCACCGTTGCTGTATCTCCAGCCGCAAACAGCAGTAAGTGTCCAGACTGAGCGCCCGTTCGGGTAAGAATTTCCTGCTTCTGCTCGTCGCTGAGGTTGTCTTTAATCGCGCCGATCGTGTCAATTTCGCCATCGCGGACGCGGATATAGGCGAGTCCCCGTGCTCCAGCGGTTTCCGCTTCTTTAAACAGATCGCCGCCCGGTTTAATCCGCACATTGGAGATCGCATCATTGCCACCGGGAATCGGCAAAATTTTGACGATGCCGCCCTTAGACACTGCATCTGCAAAGACTTTGAAGCCGCAGCCTGTGACCACATCCGACACATCCACCAGTTCCAGCCCATAGCGGGTATCGGGCTTGTCGCAGCCGTAGCGATCCATTGCTTCGGCATAGGTAAGGCGCGGGAAAGGCAGCGGCAAATCGATATTTTTGATCACCTTAAACAGATGCGCCATCAGCTTTTCGTTCAGTTCCAGCAGGGCTTCTTGATCCAAAAAGCTCATTTCCATGTCTAGCTGGGTAAATTCGGGCTGGCGATCGGCGCGTAGATCTTCATCGCGAAAGCAACGAGCGATTTGATAGTAGCGATCGCAGCCTGCCACCATCAACAACTGCTTAAACAACTGCGGCGATTGGGGCAATGCATACCACTCATTCGGATTCACCCGCGACGGCACCAAATAATCCCGCGCTCCTTCTGGCGTGGATTTCGTCAGAATCGGCGTTTCCACCTCCATGAAGCCCTGCTCATCTTCCAGATAGCGACGCAGGGTTTTGATCACCTCATGCCGCAGCCGTAGATTTCGGCTCATGCGCTCTCGCCGAATATCCAAATAGCGATATTTCAAGCGCAACTCTTCCCGCACAGTCTCGTTTTCCGCGCTGGAGATTTGGAACGGCAGCGGCTTCCGCACCGCGTTGAGAATCTGAATATCATCGGCATAAATTTCAATTTCGCCAGTGCCCAACTTGGGATTAAGCGAGTCTTCCGGGCGTTGGGTTACACGACCCGTAATTTGCACCACGTCTTCATTTCTTAGATCACCTGCTTGGTTATAAGAAGCCGGAGTGCGAACGGGATCGCTGACAATTTGAACAATGCCCTCGCGATCGCGCAAGTCAATAAAAATCACGCCCCCATGATCCCGGCGACGATCCACCCAGCCGCAAAGGGTGACAGTCTCTCCAATATGTTCGGCGCGGATTTGACCGCAGTAATGGGTTCGCATGGCTGTTGAACGTAAGTGGTGATTATGGTTCAGTCTAACGCCCAAGCAGGGCATTGCAGTTTACCGGGCTACCTGAGCGTTAAAGCAAACTTCATTATGCCTGATAGGGGCACTTGGCAATAGAATTTGGGCTTTGGCGAAACCTCTGCTAATGGAGGATTGCGCTCACTAAATGCAAAGTAACCGTGAAAAGTTGGCAAAACAAGAACGGCGGCTGAAAATAGAACGGTAAGATAAAAATGCCAGCTTTTCCCCCTTTATTCGTGATCAAACCAGCATGAGCGAACTAGATCAACAACTCCGCGAGTTGGTCATCGAAGCCTGCAAGCATCCGCCAGGAAGCACTCCCCGGCAGCGCAACCTAACGCGGGTGATTCGCTTGGTATCGCCCAAACTGTGGCGGGAGAGCGTGCCCTACTATCAAGATGCCGTGCAGCAAACTTGGGTTTACTTTTGCAAACACATCTGCGGCAGCTACGATCCTGAACTAGGCAGCGTGCCCACTTGGTTAAATGCTTATCTAAAATTTCGCCTGCGAGACTTCAGCACTGATTCACAAAAGCGACGAGTCACAGAAATTCCTTCCCAAATAGAGCGAGATGGCGAGGTGCTTAATCGGATTGAAACGATCCCCGCTAAGCCTGAAGCAGAGCCATTGTTGGAAATTGTGGAAGCGTGGGTAAGGGCAGATACAAAGGACGAACTGAAAAGTCTGCATATTAAAGGACACCCAGAAGTCAATGCTCAGATGTTGATTTTGCGGCAACTTTCAGAAACGAAGTGGAAAGACTTAGCTGATGAGTTTGGAGTCAGCATTTCAACCCTCAGCAGTTTTTATCAACGACAATGTTTGCCCCGCTTGCGTAACTTTGGTGAGTCCGAGGGATATATCGATAGTCATTAAAGATTTTGCCTTGGAGAAACCAACATGATTCAATCAATCGATCAATTTGCTCTACCTTTGCCGATTACTCAGGCAACCCGCCAAACGGCACAAGAGTTTGCCAATCAGTACTCCAATCCTCACAAATCAGAACAAGTGAGGCTAAATACGCTAGCGGTGCTGGTGGTGAATGACTATCTTCAGCTTATGGAGATTCCTACCAATTTGACGGCAAGCGATAGCTGGAATCAGGTGTTGCGTCTGTGTGCCGATGCAGCGGATTTGCAGGTGACTGGACTGGGACGATTGGAATGTCGCCCGGTATTGCCTAATCAGACCTTTTGCCCAGTGCCGCCCGAAACTTGGGGCGATCGCATTGGCTATGTGGTGGTGGAACTGGATGAAGCAGCAGAATCGGCGCAATTGTTGGGGTTTGTGCCCAGAGCCACTACGGAAGAATTGCCCCTGAGCCAGTTGCGATCGCCCGAAGAATTGCTCGATCATCTGGCAGCGTTGCGTCATCCCCAACCGAGCGTTTTAGTGAACCTGAGCCAGTGGATGCAAGGCGCGATCGACGAAGGCTGGCAAACCCTGGAAGCCCTTTTGAATCCGGCTCAACTTAGCCCCGCGATCGCCTTTCGGGGTCGTCTAGGGTCACAAGCCCCCGCAAAACGGATCAACCTCAATGGCGTAACGGCTGTATTAGCAGTGGATGCGCGTCCTCTAGTCGATGAATCAACGGATATTTGCCTCCAACTGCACCCGCCGATTGATGGCTTTCTGCCGATTGGCACCCGATTTTCTGTCCTCAATGAAGTCGGTGAAGTGGAATTAGAAACCACTGCCACAGGCACGGAAGATTTTTTGGAGTGGCAGATTGGATGTACCTCTGGCGATCGCTTCAGCGTCCAAGTCGCCCTCAACGAAGTCTATATCACCCAAGACTTTGTAATTTGATCCGAAAATCTCTACCCCTAACCCTTTCTAACCCATCCGAATCCATTCAAATCCATCCGAATCAATACTCTGTATCTCGCCCTTTGCCCTTCCCATGGCTAAATTAGTCATCCTAAAAATTATCGACGGCAGTTTTGAGCAAGGCTTTACCGTTATGCAGGAAATTGGGGAAGACAATCAGCGCCCCTCCAGCACCACCCTAGGAAAACTGCCGCCCTTGCCCGAAATGCCCTTGTACTATAGCCGCTGGAAAGAAAGTTACTGGCGGCTAGAATCACGCTATCGGATTACCGTCAAAAAAGGGCAAAAACCAAACGTATCCGTGCTGGATGACTGCCACAATGCCTCAAGAATGCTTAAGGCACGGCTCAACACCTGGTTTTTGGCGGAAGGCTATCGCAGTATTCGAGAGAAATGGCTTCAGCAGCTATCGCCTGAAGACGAGATTCGAGTTCTCATTCAGACTGAAGATAGCCAGATGCGCGCCTTGCCGTGGAATTTGCTGGAATTTTTAGAAGGCTACTCCAACGCCGAAATTGCCATCAGTGCGTTGAACCTGGAAGCGCCCCCCCAGCGCCACGTTTTGCCAAAACCCCGCGTGAATATCCTTTCGATTGTGGGCAACAGCGATGGGATTAATACTGGCATTGATCAAGGATTGCTCGATCGCCTGCCTCAAACCTATATTGAGCGGTTAATTGCCCCCGATCGCAAAACCTTGACCGACCAGCTTTGGAATACCCCTTGGGATATTCTCTTTTTTGCCGGACACAGCACCAGTCAGGATGGCAAAGGGCGCATTTTCCACAACAAAACCGATAGCTTGACCATGGGCGAACTCAAATATGCCCTGCAAAGATCGGTTGCCAATGGCTTACAGCTTGCCATCTTCAACTCCTGCGATGGCTTGGATATTGCGCGAGAACTGGCAGAACTCAACATTCCCCAAATTATCGTCATGCGGGAACCCGTGCCTGATTTGGTTGCCCAAGAGTTTCTGGCATACTTTTTGAATGAATATACTCAGGGCAAACCCCTTTATCTAGCAGTACGGGCGGCAAGAGAACGCTTGCAGGGCATGGAAGATCGCTTTCCTTGCGCGACTTGGCTGCCGCTGATTTGCCAAAACCCCACCGTATCGCCGCCTCTGTGGCAAGACTTTTTGCAGCCAGAACCCGTTCCAGAACTAGCGCTAGCGTCTACAACGATGCCTGTTCGTCGGAGTTTGGCGATCGCCCTATTCACCAGCTTTACCGCCGCCGTTTTAGTCGGAGCCGTGCGCTTTTTGGGACTGTTGCAGCCTGTGGAACTTGCAGCCTTCGACCACCTAATGCGGCTGCGCCCTCCAGAACCCCCCGACTCCCGCCTGCTGGTAGTGGCGATCGATGATGAAGACCTGCAACAACAAAGGCGCACAGAAGACCTGAAAGGCACCTCCATTTCAGACCGCAACTTGGCTAAGCTGCTAAATTTGTTAATGAAGTATAAACCCCGCGCGATCGGGCTAGACATAAACCGCGATCGCACACAACTTCCTGACCTGGCTGCCCAATTTCGCACCAACGAAGCCCTGCTCAGCGTTTGCAAAGTAGGCGACAACCAAGCTAATCCCTACGGTATCGCGCCCCAACCTGACATTCCGCTTGACAGCTTTCGGGTTGGGTTTAGCGACTTTGTGGTAGACGTGGCGAATGGTGAAGTCGTCCGCCGCCATTTGCTCGGCATGAATTCTAAACATCAGCAAGAATCACGCTGTCAGGTTTCCATGGCTTTCAGCGTTGAACTAGTCCTGCGGTATCTCCAATTCGATCTAGACCCGGCGGAAACTGGACTTTTCCCACCGGCTGGCAACGAAACCTTCAAAATTCGGCTGATGCGATCGCCCAAAGACTTGATCCAAGTTCCCCATGGCTACGCATCCTTGCCCAAGCCTGCAACTGAAGCCATTTTTCCCTCGTTACCATCGCGACTGGGTGGCTATCAAGGACAAGACCTAGATGGGAAGAGCAGTCAGATTTTGCTAAACTATCGCGCTGGGAATGACTTGCGGGATATTGCCGTGCGAAAATCCCTGAGCTGGTTGCTTTCTCAAGAAAATCCTCCGTCGCCCCAAGAGTTAGATCAACTGATTCGAGACAAAGTGGTGTTAATCGGCGTAACGGCACGAGAAAAGGAGGATTATCATAAAACACCCTATGGCAAGACCTTTGACGATCGCACTCCTGGCATCTTTATCCATGCTCACATGCTGAGTCAATTGCTCAGCGCAGTGTTGGATGGGCGACCGATTCTGTGGGCATGGTCACCCTGGGGCGATTGGGGTTGGATTGTCGGCTGGTCTACCTTGGGCGGACTGCTGACATGGGGAGTCTATATCCGCCTTGGATCACGCCGGGTGATGGGTTTCCAGATTGCCTTGGTGCTGGGAGTGACTACGGGAGTTCTCTATGCAGTCTGCGCGGGCGGTTTGATTGTGTGGGCTGGCTGGCTACCCCTAATTCCGGCTGCTCTGGGGCTGTGGCTTGGAGGGGGCGGAGTCGCTTTAGCGCTTAGCCGTCATTCCCATAAACCATGAATGATTTTAATCAGATTTCAATTCAATATTTCAACTAAATTAGGAGGGCAATGATGAGGGGCATTCAACTAGGATTTGCAGGATGGAGTTTTGGCATTGCGATCGCGATCGCCAGTAGCCTAACCAATAGCGTCGTAATTCAGGCAACAGAAACAATTCAGCCCCAAGCAACTTCAGCATCTTTTGTCATAGCTCAAGGGCAATCGGCTCCAATGTACCTTGCCCGATCGGGGGGCAATCTTCGCTTAGCAAAAATTAGACGCAGCCCCCAAGGACCTGCAACAGGCGGGCGCATTCGGACTGGCTCTTCTCGGACTATCGCAAACAAGGCTGAACCCAGTATTTGCCCCAAAGTTGCACCTCCCCTGACTGCGTTAGTGTCGTTTGAAGAACAACCACGACCCGATAAACCTCCAAAAGTGAATGTGTGGGGCTACACGACCACCGCGCAGCCTACCCTATGGTTTTATATGCCCTACACCAAGACCCAAGCAATCCCGGCTGATTTGACGGTAGTAGATGACCAGTCGTTTGCGATCGCCATTCCTCCAATCCCGGTTCAATTGCCCAATAAACCCGGCATTATGGCGGTTCGCATTCCTTCCTCAGCCCCAGCCCTAGAAATTGGCAAACGCTATCGTTGGGCGCTGACCTTAAATTGTGCTTCTAGTGCCAATACGAGCGACAAAATGCAAGTTGAGGGCGTGATCGTGCGGGAAATGCCCAGCAAAGCGGCGATCGCAGAATTGGCAACTGCCCAAGGAGTTCAAAAAGCGGTAATATACGCAGAAAACGGCTTTTGGCATGATGCCCTGACCACCTTGGCAGAACTTCGCCAAAAAGACTTTGCCGACCCTAGCTTAAAAAGCGATTGGCAAAGTTTATTAGACAGTATGATGCTGTCGGGTTCGTCGCAAGAGTTCAACCCAAAAGAGGTTGTAGACCAGCCATTTGTCAATTAGAAAATTAAAGGCAAATTCCATAAGGGATCTGCTTTACTGCATGAATCCTCGAAACTAGGTCGGAATGTAATATTGCCGCGTCTTAGCCAGCTTGTGTTTAACTATTAACCAGAAACTATTCAAATTAAAGAGGTCATTATGGCGGCGATCGATCAAAAAGTCCCCAATGTTACATTCAAAACCCGTGTTCGCGATGAGTCAATCGAGGGTCCCAATCCATTCCGTTGGCAAGACACCACAACACAGGATCTTTTTAGCGGTAAACGAGTGATTGTGTTCTCTTTACCCGGTGCCTTCACGCCTACCTGTTCCACAAGTCATTTGCCCCGCTATGAAGAACTCTATGACGAGTTTCGAGCACAGGGCATTGATAGCATTATTTGTATTTCTGTGAATGATGCGTTTGTTATGTTTCAGTGGGGCAAAAACATGGGCGCTGAGCGTGTGTTTTTGCTGCCGGATGGCAATGGCGAATTTACCCGCAAAATGGGGATGTTGGTTGACAAAGCAAATCTGGGCTTTGGGATGCGTTCTTGGCGCTATTCCATGCTGGTAAATGATGGCGTGATCGAAAAGATGTTCGTTGAGCCAGATTTTGGCGATAACTGCCCGATCGACCCGTTTGAGGTCTCTGATGCAGATACGATGATGAACTATTTGAAGAGCGCTAAAGTTCCTGCATAGGCGATCGCGTTACCTTGGACATCGCAGTCGCGTTACTTTGTAACAATGGCGTTTCGTGAATTTCCATAAGGTGACTTTGCGAAACGCCCAACCTAATATTATTTCGAGGAAACTATGAGCTACGACTTTGATCTATTTGTAATTGGAGCGGGTTCTGGTGGAATCGCTACCGCTCGACGGGCAGCCGGGTATGGCGCAAAGGTCGGCATTGCTGAGTACGATCGCTTGGGTGGAACCTGCGTGAATCGGGGTTGCGTCCCCAAAAAATTGATGGTGTATGCCTCCCACTTTCCTCATGTATTTGAAGAAGCAAAAGGGTATGGATGGAGTGAGGTGAAAAGTTCCCTCAATTGGGACACCATGATTACGGCGGTGAACGATGAGGTCACGCGGTTGAATGGGATCTATCAACGCATGTTAGATGGTTCCAAAGTAGAACTGTTTCATGGGCGTGCGAGCTTTGTTGCTTCCCGCACGATCGCGATCGGTGACCAACAAATCACTGCGGACAAAATTCTAATTGCAGTAGGTGGTCAGCCTTATAGACCCAACATTTTAGGCATTGAACACGCCATCGTCTCGGATGACATTTTTAATCTCAAAGAACAACCCAAACGCATCGTCATTATAGGCGGTGGATATATTGGCTGTGAGTTTGCTTGCATCTTAAATGGAATGGGTACAGAAGTTATCCAAATCATTCGCGGCAACAAGATTTTACGTGGCTTTGATGATGACATTAGAACTGAAATTCAACAGGGAATGATCAACCATGGCATTCAGCTTTATACAGATGCCCAACTGATTGCAATTGAAAAAGATAACAATGGCGTTGCAGTTTCAGTCGGCAAAGGAGACACTGCCGAAACCGTTTACGCCGATGCTGTGAGCTTGGCAGCAGTGGGACGGAAACCCAATTTGCACAATCTAGGTTTGGAAAATACTGGGGTGAAATTGCACGATGGCGCGATCGCGGTTGACAAGTATAGTCACACCGCAGAAAAGCATATTTTTGCCTTGGGCGATTGCACTAACAATATCAATCTGACCCCGGTGGCAATCAATGAAGGTCGCGCTTTGGCAGATACCGTTTTTGGTGGTCAGTCGCGCTTCATGACCTACGAAAATATTCCGACTGCTGTGTTTACCTACCCTGAAGCGGCAACCGTTGGATTGACGGAAGCCGAAGCCCGTGAACAATACGGCGACTCGATAAAAATCTATCGCTCCAAGTTTCGCCCAATGTATTATACGTTGGCAGGCAAAGACGAAAAGACCTTGATGAAGCTAATTGTGGATGAGAAAACTGATAAGGTGCTAGGCGCTCATATGGTGGGCGATCATGCTGCTGAGATTATTCAAGGGGTGGCGATCGCTCTCAAGATGGGCGCAACGAAAGCTAACTTTGATGCCACTGTTGGCATTCATCCTAGTTCTGCCGAAGAGTTTGTCACCATGCGGTAATTTGTCGAGATGACCAAAAGGGTAGAAAGGGAGATCGCTCTACTCAAATGCCTCCAACCAAGCTTCAAGATCTGCGATCTCCCCAAAATCTAACAAAGCTTCACCGAAGTTTTCTAGCTGCTCGATAGAAAGGGTATTGATGCGCGGTCTTAAACCGTCTGGCAACTCTCCTAACTGTCGAGTAAGCTGACGGACTATCAGCGATCGTCCTGCCTCTTGCCTGCCCTCTTGCTTGCCTTCTTGCCTGCCTTCTTGCCTGCCTTCTTGCCTGCCTTCTTCTAAAATCTCTTGCACAATCACAGATTCACGCATCATGCCCTCTCGAAATATTTGCTGAATTAGGCTTCTTTCAAATCTTAACCCAGCCAAGATTTTTGCGTAGTCTAAAACTTCTTGACGGCGGCTATCTTCTAACTGGTTGACTCGTCGGGCAACGGATTCTAATAGGGGTTCGGGTGCTGTGGCTGCCGCCAATGTTGCCAAGGGTAATAAGGCGGGATCATTGAGCAAGACCGCCGGATCTTCTTCCCACAGGCGAATGACTCGGTAGCTATGACGAGTTTCACCCATCACAAAGGTTGTTTCAATCACTGTCTCTTCTGACGGCGGCAGCAACAGCACTACTACTTGAGCGATTGGTAATCGGTATAGTCGATAGAGCCGCACCCAATAATCCAACATCCGTAGCGGCATGGGTGGGTTCGAGTCCCACCGAGTCTGAAACTCTAAATGTAGAATTTGTCCTTGCAGTTGCAGGAGCGTCACATAGTCTGCGCGAATTGGCTCAATGCTCAACTCTGTTTTGAGGACTTCTACCGCGGGTTATGGTGTGCCTAAAACCCAACTGGCAAAACGGTCAGGATACTTTTCTGACAAGAGTTCGCAGATATTATCAAACGACCTGCACGGTGGGAATTAAATCTTGTTTATCCTAACCATCAGCGGTGTTTCTCAAAATGACAGCATAGTTCAACGATTTCTGTGGTAATTTGTCGTAGCCTGTGATTCTCGACGATGGTAAAAATGCAGGCAATAATAGCATCAGCTTGTTCTGCCAATGGTTGAAAGTTCCTATGCCTGCTCCTCTTCTGTTGAGTCCTATAATGCGGCGAGTGTTTCGCCTTAGCCTGTGTGTGGTGTTGGGAATTTTGCTCGTGAGTGCCCAGGTAAGTGCTGCGTCTTCTTGATTAATCCACCTCATCGCTGATGGTAGATGTTTACCAAGCATTGGCGCGATCGACCACCATCAGAGCCGAAGCCCTATGCCAACCTTAGCTTAACCTGCTGCAACGCCCCAAATTTCGCCATCCATTCTTTTGGGCATTCCATATCTTAGTCGGCAATTGGCTGTAGTGCTTGGTTAGTTCACCGCGATCGCCCGTTCCAACCACCACCACAAATCACCCAGCAATAACAATTCAGTTGCTAACTTTTGCCATACCGTCTGGCATAGTTTTTGCCCATTCAGCCTCCTTTAAGCAATCGTCAAGTATTTTCAGCCTCCTTTCATTGCTTAGGCTGCTTGAACAACTGTCGTCTCAATTATTGCCGGGTTAACAACTGGGATGCACTCTTTAGCACGCTTGTCTGATGATTTAATTAAAGTGGTATGAGCCTTGAAGCTTTCAGAAAAATTTTTGGACATCATTAGAAAAAAAATGATACAACGAAAACGAGCGCTAATCACCGGCATTACAGGTCAGGATGGTTCCTATCTCAGTGAATTTCTATTGGAAAAGGGCTACGAAGTTCATGGGATTATTCGACGCACATCGACTTTTAATACCGATCGCATCGATCACATTTATGAAGATCCTCATACCGTAGATGCCAAGTTATTTTTGCACTATGGCGACCTCACCGATGCCACAACGCTTCGACGTATTTTAGAGGAAGTTCAACCTACGGAAGTTTATAACCTAGGCGCGCAATCTCACGTTCGAGTGAGCTTTGATTCTCCCGCTTATACTGTTGATTCGGTTGCAATGGGCACCCTTCATCTGTTAGAGGCAATTCGAGACTATCAACATCGAACCGATGTGCAGGTTCGATTCTATCAGGCGGGTTCGTCTGAAATGTTTGGGAAAGTCCAAGAAATTCCCCAAAAAGAAACGACTCCTTTCTATCCTCGCAGTCCCTATGCCTGTGCAAAATTATATGCTCACTGGCAAACGATCAACTATCGAGAAGCCTACAATTTATTTGCCTGCAATGGCATTTTGTTTAATCACGAATCGCCTCGTCGTGGTGAAACCTTTGTCACCCGCAAAATTACCCGAGCGATCGCCCGAATTGTGGCAGGACAACAAAAAAAGCTTTATCTAGGAAATGTTGATACCAAGCGAGACTGGGGGTATGCCAAGGATTATGTTAAGGCAATGTGGCTAATGCTCCAGCAGGATTCCCCCGATGATTATGTGGTAGCAACGGGTGAAACTCACTCAGTGAAAGAGTTTTTAGACATCGCCTTTGCCCATGTAAATTTGGATTGGCATGAGTATGTGGCATTTGATGAGCGATATCTCCGTCCCGCAGAGGTGGACTTATTGATTGGAGATCCGACCAAGGCAAAACAACGGCTGGGCTGGGAACCTTCCGTCAGCTTTGAAGCGCTGGTTCACTTAATGGTAGAGGCAGATTTGAAAGGATTGGGATTGATTCCGTTGAATGGTCATACGGCACAATTGATCACAGACACAGCCACCATTCGTCAAACCATGCCAACGTAATCGACAGGAGTCGCAGAGAACAGCCGGGAACAAGTTGAGGAACTTTTAGCGATGACAACAGAGTTTGATCTGCAAGGAAAGCGGGTATTAGTGACGGGCGGAGGAGGGTTTCTAGGATATCAAGTCATTCACTACCTCGATAAGATTGGAGTTGATATCAATAAGGTCACAATCCCGCGATCGCAAGATTGTGACCTGCGTATGATGGAAAACTGTCAGCGTGCGGTTGAACAACAAGATGTAGTGATTCATCTCGCTGCCCATGTTGGCGGAATTGGCTTAAACCGTGAGAAGCCAGCCGAATTGTTCTATGACAATTTGATCATGGGCACTCAACTAATCCACGCCGCTTATCAAGCCGGGGTGCAAAAATTCGTCTGCGTTGGCACCATCTGCGCCTATCCAAAGTTTACGCCCGTTCCATTCCAAGAAGATGATCTTTGGAATGGCTATCCTGAAGAAACAAACGCGCCCTATGGGATTGCCAAAAAAGCTCTGCTAGTGCAACTTCAGGCTTATCGTCAACAATATGGGTTTGATGGTATTTATCTATTGCCAGTGAACCTTTATGGTCCCAAAGATAATTTTGATCCCCGTAGTTCCCATGTGATTCCAGCGCTGATTCGCAAAGTGCATGAAGCCCAACAACAGGGCGATCGCCCAATCTCTGTTTGGGGAGATGGAACTCCCACCCGCGAATTTCTCTACTCTGAGGATGCAGCACGGGGAATTGTCATGGGAACTCAGTTCTATAGCAATCCGGAGCCAGTCAATCTAGGTACGGGCACCGAAATTTCGATTAAGGATTTGATTCATCTCATTTGTGAACTGATGGAATTTGATGGGGAGATTGTCTGGGAAATAGACCAACCCAATGGACAACCCCGCCGTTGTTTGGATACGTCACGGGCGCAGGAAGCA
The DNA here is from genome assembly GCF_056784215.1 of Leptolyngbya sp. CALU 1928. NCBI lineage: Bacteria > Bacillati > Cyanobacteriota > Cyanophyceae > Leptolyngbyales > Leptolyngbyaceae > Leptolyngbya > Leptolyngbya sp. CALU 1928. The sequence continues at coordinate 2,778,655 of NZ_JBXBCE010000001.1, forward strand.
TTTGGCTTTACGGCTCAAGTTGGGTTTCGTCAAGGGCTAGCAAGAACCATTGAGTGGTATCGAAACCAGGTAGGTTTATTGCCTTAAGCAACATCGCGATCGCCCTGCCTCTCTAGCGAACAAACAACTATCAGGTTGAAAGCAGTTCAAATAAACCATCATCTAACTCATACCCAAACATTTGCGCCATTGCTTTTAAACTAGAGCGCCCGTCTATCCCTTGGGCTTTCATCCAACGAGTCAGAACAAATATCTTATGCATTACAAAGATTTCTAGAGCTTCTGGGTTATATTGAATGCCATTTTTAGGATGAAACTGATGGGGGACAAGCATCGCTGCATAGCGCGCCAGTTCCCCAGCTTTCCAGTCGAGTAGGTAAGGAAGCCAAGGATAGAGCGCATCTAGCCGGACAAACCATAGGCGGATTTCAGGGATTTCAGAGAGTTCGCGAGGATCTTGAGGATCACGAGGAAAGGTGATTTGAAACGAAAGCTGCTGTTCATAGTCGGAAAAAGAACCTGTTGTGATCAACGGGTCAAGCGCAGACTGAGCCAAGCTGAGATCAAGGGCGTTGATTTGGTTGGCGTTGAGGGCAATCACGAGAGACATAAATAGCGGTTATCCAGAAGGTCTTTTTATTTTCCTCTGAATTGAGCATTCAAGCGGTCTGCAAATGCTCGAACCGGAAGATCTCGCCCTTCCCGAAACTCTCAGACCCCGATTGCCAAAATCCCTTCAGCCGATCCAACCTGTTCACAAAAAATTGTCCAATCCGCCCCTGGTTTTGGTAGAAAATACTATAATTAAAAGAATCTTGCCGATAGGTGCCATTGCTGTGTTTACAACTACCCGACTCAACTTCAACGCTCAGGCAACGGATTCTTTGCCCCGTGACCTGTTTGCTGCAATTGCCGACCTAAAGCAGGAACTCAACGCTGTCATTTTGGCGCACTACTATCAAGACCCCGATATTCAAGATATTGCCGACTATATTGGCGATTCTCTGGGTCTTTCACGGCAAGCCGCCGACACCGATGCAGCGGTGATCGTGTTTGCTGGGGTTCATTTTATGGCAGAAACTGCAAAAATTTTGAATCCACATAAGTTAGTATTGCTGCCCGATTTGGATGCGGGCTGTTCCCTAGCGGATAGCTGCCCACCCGCAGAATTTGCCCAGTTTAAAGCGGCTCATCCCGGACATTTGGTAATTTCTTACATAAATTGCACCGCAGAGATTAAAGCCCTAAGCGACATTATCTGCACCAGTTCCAATGCTGTATCCATTGTTCGTCAACTGCCCAAAGACCAGCCGATTATCTTTGCGCCCGATCGCAACTTGGGTAAATATGTAATGGAGCAAACGGGACGGGAGATGGTGCTGTGGCAAGGAAGTTGTATGGTGCATGAAACCTTTTCGGAGAAAAAGATGGTGCAGTTAAAGATGCAATATCCCACCGCTGAAGCGATCGCCCACCCCGAATGCGAACCTGCGGTGCTGCGCCATGCCAGCTACATTGGCTCCACGACGGCTTTACTTAACTATGTGCAGCAAAGTTCTAGCACAGAATTTATTGTGGCAACGGAGCCGGGAATTATTCACCAGATGCAAAAAGTTGAACCTGCTAAAAAATTTATTCCAGCACCGCCCATTAACAACTGCGCCTGCAATGAATGCCCTCATATGCGGTTAAATACCCTAGAAAAACTCTATCTGTGTATGAAAAATCGCACTCCTGAAATCACTCTTCCGCAGGAAATTCAAACGGCTGCACTGGAACCTATTCAGCGAATGCTGGAGATGAGCATTTAGAACTTTCAATTTCTGACTTTGTAGCAAGCCAGAATCCAGCCTTTAGCTTGATGGAAGCTTCATCAATTCATTAAAAACTCGAACTAAATTTAAAAAGTCTTGTACTCTAACAAAAAACGGGGGAATACTGGAAATAACGTTTTCTCAAGGGAGGTCGAGCTTGAGCCAGATTGGATTGGTTGCCATTGGACGTAATGAGGGCGATCGCCTGCGTCAGTGTTTACAGTCAGTTTTGGGTAGCGTCGCTCAGATGGTCTATGTCGATTCGGGTTCCACGGATGGCAGCGTTGAAATGGCGCGATCGCTGGGAGTTGAAGTGGTCGAACTCAATCTATCCATTCCGTTTACGGCGGCTCGTGCCCGTAATGCTGGATTCGCACGGTTGATGGAACTTGACCCTCATATCCAATATGTTCAATTTGTAGATGGCGACTGCGAAATTGTTCCACTGTGGCTCAGTCACGCCCAACAAGTTTTAGATACTCATCCAGAAGTAGTCGTTGTTTGTGGACGGCGACGGGAACGGTTTCCTAACGCCTCTATTTATAACCGCCTCTGTGATATTGAATGGGATACACCGATTGGGGAAGCCAAAGCCTGCGGTGGGGATGCTCTCATGCGGGTTTCGGCACTGCAAGCAGTGGGAGGATATAATCCCAATCTGATTGCAGGCGAAGAACCCGAACTGTGTGTTCGCTTACGGCAAAATGGCGGCAAAATCTTACGGATTGATCATGAAATGACGCTGCATGATGCCCAAATGACCCGGTTTGATCAATGGTGGAAGCGGTCTGTGAGAGCAGGGCATGCTTATGCAGAAGGGGCATGGCTCCATGGCGCACCGCCCGAAAAACACTGGGTCAAAGAAACCCGCAGTATTAAACTTTGGGGAATCGGCGTTCCACTGGTGATTTTGTCAACCGCTTGGCTGGCAAAAGGGTTGAGTTTGATATTGTTAGGCGGCTATGGATTAATGGCTTATCGAGTTTACCAGTATGCTCGTCAGTCGGGATACTCTCAACCTGATGCGCGCTTGTTTGCCCTGTCTTGCACCTTGGCAAAGTTCCCCCAAGCTCAAGGATTAATTCGATTCTATTGGGGTAAAGTGTTCAAAAAACCATCCCGATTGATTGAATACAATGCATCAGGGTCTAGTACTCCAGCTTGATGAATTTCCCCCTAAGTCATTCGTTATGACTGCTACCACAATGTGAGTCACCCTGCGATCGCCACAAACCACACAAACCGCTATGTCTACTACTCAGACCGATCAAGTTCACATTCTAAACGTCTCTTTTGATAATCTTTCCCTCCAGGAGCTTTTAGAGCAGCTACAGCAAGGGGTTGTGTTCACACCCAATGTTGACCACTTAATGAAGTTGCAGCACGACGAAGAATTCTTTGAAACCTATGTAGACGCAGACTACCGAGTGTGCGATAGCCAAGTGTTGATGTACTCTGCCTCACTGTTAGGTACGCCCTTTAAAGAAAAGATTTCTGGCTCCGATTTGTTTCCAGCATTTTGCAAGTTTCATCAGTATCATGATGCGGTCACTATCTTTTTGTTAGGCGGCAAAACCGGAGTTGCCGATCGCGCAAAAACCAATATCAACCAAAAAATTGGTCGAGAAATTGTTATCGGTGCCCATTCTCCTTCCTTTGGGTTTGAAAAAAGCGAACAGGAATGTTTAGACCTGATCGAGATGGTGAATCGCTCGAAAGCAACCGTTTTGGCGGTTGGGGTTGGGGCACCTAAGCAAGAAAAATGGATTCACAAATATCGAGATAAGTTTACCCATGTCAAAATCTTTTTGGCGGTCGGGGCAACCATCGACTTTGAAGCAGGAGTCATTCAACGGGCACCGAAGTGGATGAGCCAACTTGGAATAGAATCCTTATTTCGCATTTACTCTGATCCTAAGCGGCTCTGGAAGCGCTATTTGGTCGAAGACTTGCCTTTTTTCTGGTTGCTGACTAAGCAAAAGCTTGGTCTTTACAAGCCCCCTGCTTTTTCACGCCACGATGTTTCTAGCCCTAGATAAATAGTTATCTGAAGAATGGTTATGAGTGCTTATGCTGCCCGTCGTTACACGCTTCTGTCGATCGCCGCTGCAATTTTAACCATTGGATTGAAAACGGGTGCTTATCTCCTGACGGGTTCCGTGGGGTTGCTGTCGGATGCGATGGAGTCGGGGGTCAACTTGGTGGCAGCGATCGTGGCGTTTTGGGCGCTTTCCTATGCTGCCCAGCCTGCCGATGCCGATCATCCGTTTGGGCATACCAAAGCCGAGTATTTTTCCAGTGGCATTGAAAGCGGGTTGATTGTGATTGCGGCAATTAGCATTGCGATCGCAGCGTGGGGGCGGCTATTTAACCCGCAACCGATTGAACAGCTTGGTCTAGGGTTAGCCTTGTCGTTTGTGGCTACTGCAATCAATGGCGCTGTTGCCTGGATTTTGCTCCGCGCTGGAAAGCGGCTGCGCTCTATTACTCTGCGTGCCGATGCTCATCATTTGCTCACCGATGTTTGGACATCTTTTGGTGTGGCGATCGCCATCTTGCTAGTTAAGCTGACAGGCTGGCTAATCCTTGATCCCATTATTGCTTTATTAGTTGCGGCCAACATTGTTTGGGCAGGATTTCGGCTCTTGCAGGAAACGGGCAATGGATTAATGGATAGCGCCATTGCGATCGCTGACCAAACTCAAATTATGGAAATTTTGGCACCTTACAAGCAGCAAGGCATTTTATTTCACGCGATGAAAACTCGTAATGCTGGCTCCCGTAGTTTCGTCACTTTTCATGTGCTGGTGCCAGGTGAGTGGAGTGTTCACACCGGACACAATCTCTGTGAGGAAATCGAACTGGCAATTATTCGAGCTTTACCTGGAACCTTTGTGATGACCCACTTAGAACCTCAAGAGGATGCCAGTTCTTGGCTAGATCAAGATCTCGATCGCGCGTCCCAAGATATCGATCCCATCGCCCCTTAACATCACCCTACGGGGCCTTGCGGTAAATGGCACAAAGCCGACTGGGTTTGAAGATTTTTGCTTTAAACATAAAATTGGGCGGCACGTTGATGATCAGATGATCGGTGGAAGCGTGAAAAGGTTCAAATTCAGCAGGCATTCCTTTCGGCGTGTTGGCAGTGTAAGGAATCGGCTGGAATAAAAGTTGGGTGAACTCGACTGATGAACAGCCAGCCGTTTGAGCCACTTCTTGCAAAAAAGTCTCCGTCGTCAAAAGTGCAAACAAGGCGGCTTTGGCATTGGGTTCTAGAGAAAAGCTGCTGTCGAAATGCTCAATGATTTTAAGCGCCATAGGAAAACCAGGAGGGTGAATTAAGGCTGAGGTGGAGTAGTCGATTCGGGCAGGGTTTGCCCCAGTCGAGGTTCGGTGCCTGCCATCAATCGCTGAATGTTGGTGCGGTGTCGCCAGATCACATAAACGCCGCCAGCAATGCCAAAGAGTAAGTAGGGCACAGGTTGACCCGTTGCAACCATCAGCCCAGAAACCGCGATCGCGCCCAAAATCGAGCTAATCGACACAATCTGCGTCACGCCCAAAACTGCCAAAAACACCGCCAACGTTCCCAACCCCACCATCCAGTTCAGCGCCAACAATACGCCTAAACTGGTGGCTACCGATTTTCCGCCAGTGAAGTTGAGAAAAAGTGATTTGCTGTGACCCAGCAGCGCCAGCATTCCTGCTAAAGTCACCATCCAGGGTAACCACACCCCTGGATCAACCGTATTTGGAAGCAATGGCTGAATCAATTCGGATGTGTACAACCAGCGAAACAGGGCGATCGCGGCTGATCCCTTGAGAATATCCACTAGCAGCACAATCAGCGCGGGTAGCTTACCAACGGTTCGTAAGACATTCGTCGCCCCGGTGGAGCCAGATCCTTGCTCTCGAATATCAAACCCTTTGATTATGCGACCCGCCCAATAGCCACTGGGCAATGATCCCAGCAGATAGGCAATCAGTAAAAGTGAACCATTGAGCGTCAGCCAAAGAAACATAGAAGATCAGAAATAGGGGCGGTTTTTTCAGAAAAGCTTACCCGATATTATCTCGTTTCTGGTTCTGAGTTCCTAATTCACAATAAGTAGAATAGGCAATTATCCACTGTGCCTATTAACTATGAATAAAACATACGTCAACAAACTATATCAATTTATTCTTAAATAACAAATTTACATATTCGCAAGGATTGTATTTCTCAACATCAACAAACCAGCATTTTCTTGCAAGCACTTTAGGTAATAAGCTTGGCTGACGCTCTCCCCTATTTTTGCATAGGCTATGTTTGACTTGTTGTTTTTGGTAGAGTAGCCATCCTCCAGCCGCGCCAATAGCGGCAGGATCTATGAAGCCCATCATCGCTGCACCGTAGCTCATGACACCTGAAGCAGATAACCTAGTCTTCATAAGATAGCGCTGATTTGAAGGCGTTAGAATCCAAGAGAGATTGTGGTAAACACTTTCCTCTGGTGTAATCGTTAATCTACTGTCGTACCAGTTGAACTCTTTCTTTTTTGCAATTGGAATGTACCAGTCTTGACTCTCAGTGAAGTTTTTCGCAAATTTATTCCAATCTCCTGCAAGAATACTTGTGTAGTCGATTTTGCGAATAAAAATAAATTTATTGCTCTTATCCTCCTTCCAAGCTCCGTAGACTGGTTTGAATGGCTCAAGCTTGATAAAGATAAGCTTTCCATCATGTTCCGTATATGGCACTTTACATCACCTCTGTTAGCTAAAAATCAAAGTCAGTCACTTGAGTGGCTGACTTTGATAACTTGTGAAAGTGAAAATTCAAAGCTAGTTTAAGAAGCCATCAAGAGCAGAATGAACTGCATCTGCTCCTTCCAACTTATGTCCAAGAATACCTTCTACAAGTGGTGTAATCAGAGGGGCTTGGAGTTTTGCTTGCATTGCGGCATCTATGGCTGCACTTGTAAGATCTACAGTTTCAACATCACCATTGTGAATTGCCTCAGTTAAAATCTTTGCATTGAAAAGCGCGCTAAAAAGTTTATCTTCCATAAACCTATCCTTTGGAGTACCTTTAGTTACTTTTCACTATTTTACATGCGACTTTTTGTATAAAAAGTACTAGCTATGAATTTTTGAAGAAGATTCTCTTCTGAAAAGTTAAAGTTTCAGGCAGATGGAAAGGCTTTAAATTTAGTAGTTAGAGTAACTAGGAGCTTGAGGATTGGGGGCAAAGGCTAGCCAGAGCGGATATTGCAGCAAGGTGAGATCAATTTGCTCTTCGGTTTCGTCGATCACCACGAGGGGGAGTAAGCCGTCTTTGACCATGCGATCGGCTTTTTGAGATAGTACAAAGGGGTCTTCAAATAAAGCGGCACCGCGATCAGGTCCAAAGTCGCTGCGAGTAATTCCCAAGCAGTCTTGTAAACCTCTGCGCCATTCACCCAATCGTTCAGGAGAATCGGCTAGGACTAACGTAGTTTGGCGATCGCCGTATAGTTCCTGCAACACTGAAATAATCGCAGAAGTAATCAAAATATTTTGTAGCCGACTGCCCATCGTGCGGATGGCACCCCGTCCACCTTGGGTAAAGAACCAGTTAGAAACCCGTTCTGCATGAATTGGCTCGAAGGTGCGCCGTAGCTGCCAGGGAGGACCATAATAATCTGGGCGATTGCGGTATTGATCGATCAAACTGCGGATTTTTTTGGTTTGACTTTGAAAGCTTTCATCGGCAAATTTAGGCGTGGGCGTTTGAGGAGGCACCACCGCGGCAATGGGGACGGGAGGCTTTTCAGGTTCTTTGAACTTGGTTAGCTCAAGCTGGTCGGCGGCAAGGGCTAAATCTTGGAGACTGCCCACTAAGTATTCTTTGAAGCTTTGAACCCGAATGGCAAGGTCTTGAGAGGTTCCAGCAAAGGTGGTTCGCATTTCAGCCCGAATCCGTTCCTGCCGGCGCTCTAGCTGCTCCACGGTTGTTTGCAGATCTCGTTTCCGCTGTTCTAGTTCTTTTAAGCCTTCCTGAAGCAGAGCCGCGATCGCACCTTGAGTCACGGTCATCTGCCTTTCCAAGTCAGACTTCGTAGCGTGCAACTGGGTAATATTTTGCTCTAATGCTTTTTCCTGCCGCTGTAACTCTGCGATCCGCTGCTCCAAATCTACCGGGGCAACTCCGCCAAACGGCACTTTTGCAATCACAGTGTTTTCAGGCACCGCTTCAGCCGTTTCTTTCATTCCAGGTAAAGCAGTGACTTCTTCATCGATCAGCGATCGCATCGAAGCTTCCTGAATCCCCAGTGATTCGTCGGTTTGTGCAGTGTCAAGGGGGAGTTCATTGGGAGTCATAACCAGTTTGTGCTTGGGGTAAAGGACGAGGAAAAAGGGATAGACGTATTAGGAAATTCGAGGGCAGCGGGCTTCTAGACAGGTTTGCAACATTTTAGGATCAAATAAAACGGGCAGGAAGTGAATGCTATTGACTTCTTTGAAATAGAACAGGATCGGAACGGGAGTCCAAAAAATGCGCCAATTTTGCCACTCTTGATAGGGAAATCGACGAATTAAGGTTTCGCCTCGATAAATATCTAAATCAGATGAGGTAAACCGCAATCTTAAAGTCGCCGCCTGAATAAACAGAAACAGACCAAACAAGGCGATCGCGCCACTAATCCAAACCTGTACTAAAAATAGGGGCAACGCTAAAACCACTAATGCGATCGGCAACCAAAAACTTGGTGATAGTTCAATCGTTGAGTCATAGTTTTGGGAAGGAACAGTCGTCACGGTAATCACAATCCATATTGATTCACTCTTTTATTGTATGAGGTTGCCAAAAGGTCGGCAGCAAGATGACTCCATTACAATCCAGGAATCGTGGAACTACCCAAGCCCTGAAACATAATCCAGGACAAGAGAAAATCGCTAATAAAAATCGCTAGCAAAGAGGTTACCACAGCGGTCGTAGTAGATTGCCCCACGCCTTTTGCTCCACCCGTTGTTGTTAACCCCCAACTACAGCCAATAATCGCAATCATTGATCCAAAAACAAGCGATTTAATTGGGGCACTAAATAAATCCCATAGTTTGAGAAAACTTTGGATAGACTCCAAAAACACGGTTTGCGAAATCCCATATACGTTGATTGCCACCAGATAGCCACTGCCTAAACCAACAAACAATGAAAAAATGGTTAGTAAGGGCAGCATAATGCAACAGGCAAGGACACGTGGAATCACCAAATACTCGATTGGGTCTGTTTTAAGAACATAGAGCGCATCAATTTGTTCGCTAACGCGCATCGTTCCCAGTTCGGCTGCAAATGCTGACCCAACCCGACCAGCTATGACCACTGCGGTGAGAACGGGAGATAATTCGCGGCTGAGCGCGATCGCCAACACCCCGCCCACGGCACTTTCTGCACCCAAACCAATAAATTCTCTAGAAACCTGAATGGTGAAAACCAAACCAATACAGATGGCAGTCATCAACACAATTAACACAGACTCAGGACCCACAATCGCCAGTTGCTCTAGTGTATTGCGGCGATGAATCCGCCCAGTAAATAGGCGAACGACCACCTGCCCACCGAGCAAGATAGCCGCCAAAAGCCGTTGACTCCAAATCCTTAAACTAGAAATAGAACCTGTTTCACTCACCGAAACGACTGAGCCAATAACCTCCTGTCAGAATAGCTGAATTATGGCGCAGTGAGGATAGGTATCGGTTATTTGATACCCCTCACCGAATGCCGGCAAGACTATATCGACTTGCCCTCAGTTGCAAGGGCTTCGTTCAAAAATGGTTCTGCTGCGGTTTTGGGATATTTACCATCCAGCAGGCAACTCACCGCCATATCGCCCATGACGTTGATGGTAGTGCGGCAGCGATCGAGGAACCAATCCACCGTAATTAGAATCGCGATGTATTCAGTGGGTAAGCCAACGGAGGAAAATACCAGCGTCATGGTGACCAAGCCCGCTTCCGGGATTCCGGCTGCGCCAACCGAGGCAAAGATGGAGGTCAGCACGACAATTAACTGCTGCGGCAGAGATAACTGCACCCCAATTAACTGGGAAACGAATAATGCTGCCATTGCTTCATAGAGTGCCGTACCGTCATTGTTAAAGTTGCTGCCGACTAGCGCTCCTAAAGAGGCTGAAGACTCGCGCAAACCGACTTTTTGAACCAAACCCTCAAAGGTCAGGGGCATGGTGACTGTGGAAGACGCGGTGGAAAAGGCAGTAGTGAAGGCATCGGTGCCGCCTCGCAAGAATTGCCGGGGGGTAACCCAAGAGCCAAAGTGGACTCGCGTCACGTAAAAACACGCCTGGAGGAAAAGGGCAAGCAGAACAGCAATCACTAAGCCACCCAAGGCTTTAAAGGGTTCAAACCCTTTGAGGGCGATCGTCCGCGCCACAATCCCAAATACGGCAAAGGGAATTAGTGCAATCACCCAATGCAAAATCCGGATCACGGCTTCCAGCAATATTGTTAGAACATCTTCGATCGCCCGGTATTGCGATCGCCCTTGTTCAATCTGAATCACTTTCAAGCCCCGTAGTGCAATGCCAAACGCCAGCGCCACCACAATCAGTTGAATCACATTATTGTCATTCAGCGGCTTGAGAATCGATTCGGGGATGGTGTCTTTCAGCAAACTCCACGGATCAAGGGTTTTGTTCGTATCCATCGCGCCAGACGGCGGAGCCATTTGCCCCCAAGTGCCCGGTCTCAGAATGTTTGCCACCATTAGCCCAATGACAATTGCCATCAGTGTATTGGTCAGCAGCAGCCACACTAGCTTTCGTCCCGATCGCCCCGGTATCTCAGTCGTCATAAAGGCGTGCAGCACTGCCAGCAAAATCAGCGGGGTTGCCAAAGCGCGTAATGCTTTCAATACCAGTTCACAAGGAATCGCTAGGCGGTTGATTAGCTCCTCATGGGTAGATGCATAAGATCCTAACAGTAGCCCTATAATCACTGCTAGCACGAGTGCAATCAGGATTTGCACATAGAGCGGTGTTCTACCGAATAGCCGAAATCCTGGTTCTGATTCACTCATGGCAGTATTCCTTGGAAAAACTATTTCACCAGTATGCATAACATTCGGCGATCGCTGTACTTTCTAGTTAAACTACAGCCTGGAATTTTATGAATATCCCACTTAATTAGGAGCGATCGCGCCCTTCCCGTAGCACACCATCAGTTAGGATTTTCAAGAAATAAAGCTTGTCATTGTAGGGACGGATTTAGCGATGAAATCTGCGGTTAAACCGCGATCGCTGGACGATGATGGCTCCACGGTTGAGCGGCTTCAATCTGGGCGGCGAGGGCGATTAACGTGGCTTCCTCGGCAGGACGACCGACTAACTGCACACCGACCGGTAAGCCTTCAGGGGTGAATCCTGTAGGGATAGACATTGCGGGTTGTCCGCTGGCATTAAATGGAGCGCAGGGCGCAATCCAGTTGATGATGTTTTCCAAGGTTTTTCCGGGGCGATCCTTTGCCCACTCCCCGACCCGAATCGCGGGATGCAAGTAGGTTGGCAAGACCAACACGTCTATCGTGTCGAAGAACCCCACAATTTGACGGGCGATCGCCTGCAATTTACTCACTGCCCTGAGATATTTCCCAGAGGAGCAAAACCGGGCGCGCCAAGCAAACCAGCGCGGCATCTTGCCCAAAACCAGTTCGGGAATGCCGACTTCACTCAAAACAGCTTGAAAAACAGTGATAAACGGCTCAATCAATTCGCTGACATCCACAAAGTCCTTTGCTTCTACAGAATGTCCTAATTTCTCTAATAGCGTGGCGGTATTTAATACCGCTTGCCGACAGTTTTCATCCGCTTCGCCCACTGGCAAAATTCCCGTGCAGTAAGCAATGCGTAATCGCTTTGGCGGCGTTCGAGTTGTCTCCAAAAAAGATGGCTCTGGATTCGGTAGCCAGTAGGGATCGCCCGGAACATAGCCTGCCATCACATCCAATAACGCTGCCGCATCTGCGACGGTTCGTCCTATGGGTCCATTGGTTGCCATCCCGTTCAACCGTTCGCCCACAGGGGCATAAGTGATGCGACCACGGGAGGGCTTAATTCCCACCAGCCCACAGCAGAATGCCGGACCGCGCACCGAGCCACCGCCATCTGAAGCTTGGGCGATCGCCCCTAAACCTGCTGCTACTGCTGCTGCTGCCCCTCCACTCGATCCGCCTGGTGTATGCTCTAAGCTCCAAGGATTGCGGGCAGGAGTGAACCCCCTTGGCTCGGTATAAGGCAACATACCCATTTCTGAGGTGGCAGTTTTGCCCAAAATAATCAAGCCTGCCTGCTTCAGCTTGGTGACTACGCCATCATCTTCCGTGGTGATCCGATTCTTCAAAATTTTGACCCCATAAGCACAGGGCAGACCTGCCACAGGATTGAGATCTTTAATTGAAATGGGCACCCCGAAGAATGCAGGCAATTCTGCGGCTGGCGTATGTGTTAAGAGTTCGGTTTTGGCTTTGGCATCCGCGATCGCCTGTTCTGCCGCCACCATCACATAACTGCCTAACGTGGGGTTTAACCGTTGAATGCGCTCTAAATAAACCTCAACTAAATCTAGGGGCGAAATCTCCTTGGAGCGAATCAGTCGTGCCTGTTCTATTGCGGTAGTAAAAGCCAGATCTATTGAGTTCATGAATCGATTCTTCTTTAAAGTCATCCAGGCGACACGTTCATATAGTTTATACGATGGGTTTCACAGAACTGTTTGCCTGTTCTGGGTCAAATAAGCGGCTATCCATGGCATTAGTCAATGCGATATCGCATACAAGCCAGATCCGTTGGTGATTAAACAAGGCGATTAATTGCAATACCGGGCATAAGTCCAACCTAATGTGAACTATTCACAAATGAATTCACAAATGAATTCACAAATGATAAACGCTGCAAATTGTAAATTTGGCTCTACTCCAAGAATCTAATGACTATGATTGTGCCTACACAACCACCTAAGGATTGCGTAATGAAACTAAAAACTCTTGCATTTGCAAGTTTATTAACCGTGATTGGCGTTGCCACTTCTGCCTCCGCACAGCCCTCTTTGTCCTCTCAACGCCCTACCGTGGTAGCAGGTTTTTTTGACAATATCATCAAGCCATCAGGTAGCAACAGCGGCAGTGAAACTCCCAGTAGTGGCGCTAGTTCTCCCCAAGCGTTCAAAGGATTTTCTGGGCAGTATAGCGATTATGTGGATACGTTTAATGGCTTCAAGCTGAAGGTTCCGACAGAGTTCACTTTGCATGATAAAGGGCTGACAACCGATTGGACTGGACCGTTGATAGATGGGGGCGCTGCAATGATTTATATTAATGCGGCTCCGCTCAAAGGAGTTCCTTCAGAAACGGTTTACGGCATCAATTTAAAGTCTAAAAAAGAAGATCGAAACTATACAGAAATCGTGCCGATGAAGGTCAAAATTGGCAATAAAACAGCCCTTGCATTTCGCTGTAAAGAATCGAAGAATAAACCGGGTACACCTGACTTAAAAGCGGCGGATGATATCCATCGTTGGCATCTGTTTGTATTTGCGAATCAAACAGTTTATACAATGGGCTTCACGGGACCATTTGCCTCATTTCAATCCAACAAACTGCAATCGATGTATGAAGATGTGATTAAGTCGGTGGAGATAGTTCCTGTATCTTAATTGTTGTTGCGATCGCGTAGTGAATTGATGGGATCATCTAATCAATTTGATGCTCCCTTCTCTAATTTTAAGGGTATCTTAAGCCATCTTTTCTTGGGTTTCAACGAGCGATAAATAATGCCACTGACCGGGTGCTTCGCTAATTTCTAGGGCGAGTAAATGGGCGAGTTTTTCAGCTTTGGGTTTGTTGTTTTCCTGAAAATCGCAGACATGAATATCTACGGTTACTTTGCCTTTTTCAGTCCAAAAATGCAGCGCCACATGGGATTCTTCTAGCAGCACGATCGCCGAGATGCCTTGAGGCTGGAAGGTAAACGCTAGTTCGCCAACCACGGTTAATCCGGCTTGCTGCACAACCTGCTTCAGTTGCGCCAAAAAATCATCGGCTGTCCAGGTGTATACGGGTGCAGCCGCCGTCAAAATAGCAGACCAGTGATGCGATCGCAGGGGTGCGATATTTGGCTCAGTCATACACGCGCCGTCCATCTCCCGGAAGTAGCGTCAGGGAACTGGGGCGAATTTGTCGTCCTACGGACACTTCAATCTCACCGTTCCAATTTTCCACGGAGAGCAGTTGGTCGCGATCGCCCGAATAATCATAGTAGCGGCAATGCTGAGCTTGTTTGTTCTGCGTGGTGCCAATCCGCGTCATGCTGGCGGTTCCCGATTCTCTTAAGTGGTAAATAGCTCCCTCATAGGTGATCTGGGGTGGGGGAGCGCCGCTGATTTCTAAGCCTATAACGGGTTCCATCCAGCACACTTCGACGCGATCGTCTTCTTCCACCGACAGCCAGCGGACTTGATCGCCATCTTGCAGCATATAGTCCATCCAGGTGTAGCCTTGATCGTTGAAAGTCAGTTGCCCTTCGACGACCCAATCAGCTCCTAAATATTGAACAATATCGCCAATTTGCAGACTAAACACGGTGCGATGGAGTGACGGTAAAGCAGGCTGATTTGAAGCTCCCAATAACGGCTTACCTTGGCGTTGCCGCATCACTAAAACAACTCCCACGATCGCGATCGCCCCAATTCCAATCCATAACCACATCAACATTTTGTTTCCCTCTTTTGCCACTCACAATTCACAATTCGCCCCTCGCCATTCGTTTTTAGTCATAGGATGCCCAGCGGGGGTCTGCCTGATATTTGAGGATAATGGGCTGGGATAGTCGATTCACTTCCACATTGCCTAACTGAATATCTTTGGGTAGTTGAAATAGGTTTTGCATGGTTGCCTTATCTAAAAAACGGGTGGCAATAGGCAATTCTAGTGTGTTGGGTTTAATGGCGCTGTAGGATGCCATGACAAAGCCCCACAGCCCAAAACTGGGCACATCCACCACATAGGGATAAACATTCAGCCCCACGGATTTTAAGGTTTCGGCAACGCAGGCAAAGGCTTTGGGGGCAAAAAACGGACTGGAAGCTTGGGTGATGAATACGCCGTTGGGCGCTAGGCGAGACATCAACCGTTGATAGAACCCTTGGGCATAGAGCTTGGCAATCACATCGCGATCGGGGTCAGGAAAATCTGCAATGATCACATCAAAGCGATCGCCCAAGGTCGGCGCAGTCACAAAGGCATCGGCTTGAATCACCTGCACTCGTGGATCGGCGTAGGAATGCTGATTTGCCTCCACCAAAAACGGATGGTGCTTTGCTAAATTTACGACTGCCTTATCTAAATCAATCAGCACTACTTTTCCCACATCCTGCCATTTCAGCACTTCACGCAGAGCAAGTCCATCGCCTGCACCTAGTAGAAGAGCGTGGCGAGGGGAGCGGAGAGAGTTTTGAGTTTTGCTAGCGTCAGCGGCGCTTTGCGCTTTTAAGTTTTGAGTTGGGACTGCTGCGTTTGGGGGTTGGGTTTCGGAATCTTGACTGGCTTGGGCGCGTAGGGCAATGTTGGCGCTGAGGGCAGGATGGACAAGGGCTTCGTGGTAGCGATATTCGTCTAGGCTGGAAAATTGTAGGTCGCCATCCAGAAACAGGCGCAAGTCGGCACCTTGACGGGTTAACACCACGCGCTGATAGGGCGATTGGATGCGGGTGATGACGGGGGCTTTGTATAGGGTGTTTTCGAGGCGATCGCCCAAGGGAATCGTCAGCGGCGCAAAGACCAGCAGTGCTAGCCCTATAAACCACCCCCAGCGTTCCCAGTGTCGCAGGGCAGGAAAGTTACGGGCAAGCAAGACTACCATTCCCGCTGGAATTGCCCCAATCAGCGCAGCCGAGGGAAAAATGCCCAAGAGAGGCAGCAGCACAATCGGCAACAGCAGCGACCCAAACAGCGCCCCGGCATAATCCAATGCCAACACGCCAGAGAGGGTGTCTTTCAGATTTTCATCTTGCTCTAACAGGCGAGTAATCAGGGGCAATTCCATGCCTGCCAAACTCCCCAGCATGATAGTTCCCAAAAACAAGGCAATCCAAAAGGGACCATCAATCACGAATAGGGAAAACAGCAGCAAGGGAATTAGGGCGCTGAGAGGAGCCATCAGCAGTTCTACCCAGACAAAGGTTGTTTGCAGTTGGATTTGCTGAGCGGCGCGATCGCCCTTCACTGCCACAAATCGGCTAAGATAAGCACCCAGTCCCATCGCCGCTAAAAAGCCACCCACCGCCACCCCATAAGCTAAGGCTTGATTTCCGACCAAGTAACTGGCAAGCGTGCCCAATAGTAGTTCTACCGCCAGCCCACAGCTAGAGGAAACCGCAGCCGTTAGCAGCAATAACCATCGTTGACGACGGCTGAGCGGGTGTTCCTTGATCCACGCAATATCATTCATCTAGTTGATTGGCTCGACGCTTTGACTCGTAGTTCATTGCTTATTTCCCTGCGCCAGGACCGCCGCCCCGAAAACCCCCGTAGGTTTGGCGGGTGGGCGAGGCGACCCAAGCACTGCCCCGGTAAGAACCAGAGGTTTGAGTATCATTGCGAACCCAATGATTATCTTGATTTTCTTGTCGCAGCACTAAGGCAGATTGTTGAGTAAAGCCATAAAAAATGGTGGTTCCTGCTAAAAGGATTGCTAGCAAGGCAAAGAATTTAGTCATCGGGTTGATTTTATTGAGTTGATTTTAAAGTGGTAACTTTAACGGGAAACAGCGTTTTGCAATGTTCGCGGACAATGAGCGCGGTGCGATCGACGGTAGCATCAGGCGTAACTTCGACGCTGAATCCATAGGAGCTACGCGGTTCTAAGATGAAAAAAGTGGTTAGGTTTCCTTTGGCAGAGGTGACATTGCCGCCCTCTGATTTCTTAAGTGATAGGTGAACTGGATATCGATGGGAATACAGTTGTTCGCCGTTACCATCGTTGATGACCAGCAGCACATTGAGCGATCGCGGCGAGTGTTCGTCAGATTTAATAGTGACCGTCACCCTGACTAGGTTTTTTGCTCCTCCTAAAATGCCGCGACCACTAATATCGCTGTCGCCAATCACTTTATCAATGATCACCTTGCCTGAAAAAGGCGTGACCAAGAGCGCCAAGAATGCCAGGAAAGCAGCGCCGAGGATGCCCGTCCACAAATAGCGAGTATCCACCGCTCCATTGACAACGCTGATCTCGAAGGGCACAGGCTGATCAATCTCTTTCCCAGAGATGTCCGTATATTCCAACACATCCAATACGATGGTGACGGGTTCGGCTTGGGTGGGGCGCACATCTAACCCGCCTACTAAATCACTTTCCTCCCAAATGCCGCTTTCTCCTTCTTCTGACCAAGTGCCCGATTCTTTCCAAGCTTGTTTGATGCCGCTGGCAATTACTTTACCCTGCTGATCTTTTAGCTGAATTTCATAGGTGACCCAGTGATTATCTGGAATCGCAGCGCTGACATCAATTCGCAGTGCGCCAATGGGTTCTTTTTTAAGCTGAATCGGAGCGAGTTGTTCGGGACTATCGGGGTCTACTTGAATGGTTTTTGAAACTAGCGATCGCATAAAAATAGGGCTGAACACTAAGCAAGCAAAAATCACCCCTGTTGAGAGCAGGGTTAAATAAGTAAATGGGTCAAGAAATTGGGTGGTGCGTTGAGTCTTGGGAGATGAAGGCATCAGTCAATTACAAAATAACGATGACCAAAACAAACTGGAATAGGCTGTTTAGCCAAGCAAAATGCAACTCTATATCTGAAAGATAAGCCATGCTCTGTGGGTTGGTCAGCAAATCGCTACAAATAGCTACAGTTTGTCTCTAATTCATTCCGGTTGTTCCGTCCTTCAACCTCTAATGGCATAATAACCACTCAGCTTGGAAATACCGTGGATGAGTATGATGCCATTTCTACAGAAGCTTGGAGAAACGATCGCCTGGTCTGTGGTCAGCGTGTTGATTTTTTATGGGTGTCTCCGCCTGTTTGATAAGCTCGACCCGATAGATTATCGCGAAGAAATTCACAACGGCAATATTGCGGCTGGACTGATTATGTCGTCGGTGGTTTTGGCCATCGCGGCGATCGTTATTTCAATCCTCCTCAGTCCCTAAAAGTGTGCAAGGCGCTAAAAAACCGTTCAAGTCTCAGCGGTTCGTTGAAGCGATCGCGAAAGAACTTAAACGGTGCAGCTATCAGAGGTATCCCTTGAACCACTCATGTCCTCAGTTGGGTCTAAACCGAGGATAGTTTTGACGGATGGGCAACTTTATCATGGCTACTCTTGCCATTGTGAGTATGTCCATTGCCATTACGGGGTTGAATCACGCCAAAACCTCCGTGGTTGCGTTCATACAACACATTAATTTCATTTGTTTCCTCATTGCGGAATACATAAAAATCATGATCTACTAGGTCTAGCCGCTCCATGGCTTCCTGCACACTCATGGGAGGCATCGCAAAATACTTAGTCCGAATCACTCCAGGAGGAAGAGTTGGAGCGCGATCGTTCAACAGATCATCGACATTGGGCGGATCGATCGCTGACTGCTCGATTAATTCTTCAATTCCCTTCGGCACGATATGCTGTTTGGCACTGCGTTTTTCTTTATATTTCCGCAACTGACGCGCAATCTTATCTGCAACTAAATCAATACTGGCATAAAGACTTTCGCTTGCTTCTTCTGCGCGCACCACCGTCCCTTTCCATCCTTCGCTATTCGCATAAATGGTTACTTCAGCCGTTTGCTTTGAGTTGATGCGGGGATTGTGGGCAATTGACAGATGGACATCTACCTCGGTAATCATCTGCTGAAAATGAACGACTGCCTTCTCAATCTTTTGATTGACATACTCACGAATGGAGTCAGTAATTTCGATGTTTTTGCCTTGAATAACCAGCTTCATGGAGCTTTCTCCCTTTAAAAACAGGCTTAACTGAACCCTAGTCGGTTCTTAACTTCACCCTAGCACTTTGAATTCCTCCCAACAGATAGCTTTAGAATGCTTTGCAAGCCTTGATAATTCTTGATTGCAGTTCTGTCAAATTACGGGGATTTTGCCGAGAATTACGCTTGATTCTCCGGGCGTTTTAGAGGATTGTTAGAGATCGGGGGCTAAATTTCTGTCTGAAATCACTCAAAATTCTGTGAATTGTGCTGCTGTATAGCTTTAGGTTAAGAATCGATTGAGACGGTGCAGAGTCATCAATTTAGGCGTTGAGCCATACCAAACCGCTTGGGATTTGCAGCGATCGCTGGTTGCAGAACGCAAGGCAAACTCACACTCCCCCGACTTAGACGATGTGCTGATTTTGCTGGAACATCCGCCTGTTTATACCTTGGGTCACGGTTCCACCACAAATTTTCTCAAGTTTGATCCCGCCCAAACCAATTATGACCTCGTGCGAATCGAGCGGGGCGGCGAAGTGACCTATCACTGTCCGGGGCAATTGGTGGGCTACCCCATTGTGAATTTGACCTATTACCAAAAAGATTTGCATTGGTATCTGCGCCAACTGGAAGAAGTGCTGATCCAAGTACTGGCAGTATATGGATTAGAAGGAACGCGAATTGATGGAATGACGGGGGTTTGGGTGAGCGATCGCAAAGTGGCGGCGATCGGCATCAAAGTTAGCTGCTGGATTACGATGCACGGGTTCGCGCTCAACGTGTGCCCTGACCTAAGCGGGTTTGAGCAGATTATCCCCTGTGGCATTGCCGATAAAGCCGTGGGCAGCATGGCACAGTTTATTCCAGGAATTCAAGTTGCTGAAGTGAGAAAACAAGTGGCGATCGCCTTTGCCAATGTGTTTCAAGTGCAATTCACCACATCCCCAAACAGCTACTTTTGATAGTGCTTTAAAAAGCTGAATGTGTTCAATTCAAGGGTCAACCAAAGCATTATTGTAGTTGCAGATATTTGGGCTGATATTTGGGCAGACGTTTCGTTCAGTCGCATTATCTGTGCAGGATGACACAAAATAGAAACTCGTCTCGTTGTAGTCTTTATCTTGCTGGTTTATATGCAGGAGTAGCGTTTATGGTGGCGATTCAAGCAGCGTATTTACCGCGCAATTGCACCTTCAGCCCATCTGACTGGCAAGCGCTTGCACCCTTCTGGTATCCCGTTGCGTTCTCCCATGAAATCACGACTGAGAAACCTTATGGCACGCGATTGCTGGATGAGCGATTGGTGATTTATCGGGTTTCTAGCGGCTCCATCATCGTTGCCCAAGATCTCTGTTTGCATCGAGGTGCGCCGCTTAGCTTGGGCTGGATCGAAAACGATCGCCTCGTCTGCCCCTATCACGGGGTGCAATATGATCACAATGCTCAGTGCGTTTGCATTCCGGCTCAACCAAAAGCAGCCATCCCATCCCGGCTCAAACTTAAGACCTATCCCGTAGTAGAGCGTTATGGTTTGGTGTGGACTCGATTGATGGATACCGGATCGGTGGGGTTTCCTGATCTAAACGAGTGGGATGATCCCGATTACCTTCAGGTCTTGCCCGATTCCGTTGAATTGAATGCGGCAGCGGGTCGTCAGGTGGAAGGCTTTTTAGATGTCAGCCATTTCGCTTTTATCCATGCCCAGTCTTTTGGAGAGCAGGACAACCCAGAAGTGCCAGATTACCTGACTGAGCAAACTGAACATGGCTTCCGGGCAGATTATGTTAGTAGCGTTAGCAATTATGCCCATGGGATGAAACACCTCGCACCGCCCGATTTTCTATGGCGACGCTTGTTTGAGTTGTATGTGCCTTTTACAGCTAAGCTAACGGTTTTCTTTCCTCACGGCAAACTGCACGTTCTGAATGCGGCTTCTCCAGTGTCAGCCCGGAAGACGCGGGTTTTCGTGCCAATTTGTCGCAACTTTGATAAAGATGCTCCGCTGCAAGACACGCTCGACTTTAATCATCAGGTGTTTGATGAAGATAAGGCGATCGTTGAGGAGCAATGGCCTGAGGATTTACCGATCAATCTGGCTGATGAAGTGCATATTGCGGGTGATAAAAGTTCCATTCTTTTCCGTAAAAGGCTTGCAGCTCTGGGCTTAGGGCGCTCTTTTACAGCGTGATTCGAGCTTCTGCCTGCCTGAAATTTTCCTGCTGTCAAAACTATTAGCTGATTTGGTGATGTGCGCGATTGCACCTTATGCATACACCTTATTTATATAGGGCTGGAAACTGCTGTTTCAAATGCTCCAGCTTGGGCAAATCATGCACCACGACATAGGGATAGGTGGGATTGCGATCGATAAAGTTCTGATGATACTCTTCAGCCGCATAAAAATTAGCCGCAGGAACTAACTGAGTCACAATTGGAGTTCGGTAAATCTTGTTTTGATCAAGCTGAGCGATGTAAGCCTGAGCCACTCGCTTTTGCTCAGCCGTGTTAACAAAAATCGCTGAGCGATACTGAGTTCCCGCATCAGGACCTTGGCGATTCAGTTGCGTTGGATCATGGGCAACCAAAAAGTAGACTTTGAGAAGCTGCCCATAGGAAATCTGAGTAGGGTCATAGGTGATTTTCACTGCCTCGGCGTGCCCGGTTTGCCCAGAACTTACCGTGTCGTAGTTCGCGGTGGCTGCGTCACCTCCAGAAAAACCAGAAACCACGTCAGAAACCCCTTTTAAATGCTCGAAAACTGCTTCCACTCCCCAAAAACAGCCTCCTGCAAAAATTGCAGTCTGATCCCCTTTGACCGTGGAAGCTGAAATATCGATCGCAGGCTCCAGTGCTTTTCCTGCCGCGATCGCAACGGGGCGATCATTGGCAGCGCTGGAAAACGCCATACGAGAGGCACCATAGGCAAATGCCACCGCAATCAACGAAATCAGGGAGATGTTGCGAAGCAAGCGACGGGATGTGAAAAAACGATTTGGCATAGATTTGATAATTTTCTGGATAAGATCAGCGGACTGAGATCTGGAATTATAATCAGCAGATTATTCCGCTTGTAATGGATATACGCAGCCTACGGACAAACGGATTAACATCCCTATTCCTGACGCTTTGACGGCTTGGCAGATAATTTTCCAGAGCAGCTTGCTTCAATTTCTCTGCAAGCTCTTTTGAGCAGGCAACACGCATTACTCTTGTGGTTGCTGGGGTAATTTGTCTGGGGATTGAGGGCGGGATAAGGCGGCAGCTAGTCCTTCGATGTTGCCTGACAACAAAGCTCTCCAAGACTGACCCTCTTTTTTTAAGGTCATAACAGAGGTCTGAGAGATCTTGATCTCTCCAAGCTGCGTGTTCATTCGGTAAACAATATGGGCAAGATCTGGCTCTTCTCGGACATGCCCGATAATCTTTAGATCGGACGTGTTGAGGGCGGTCACCATTCCGGGAACCTGTTTGCTCAAAGCACCCATAAACCGCTCAAATATCTCAACGTTGGATAGTTTGTCATACTCTTGCTTACTGCGAACCCCAAAAAATAAGGTGCCGACCTTTTGGGGTTCAGTTGCAACCAAGGGGGCAAACATTTTCTGAAAATGGCTGAGGGATTCAGGATGCATTAACTGAGCGACGCTAGCCCAATCACCCGACTGGGTGGCGGCTGTATAGCGTGCTGCAATTGCTTCCGGTGTGATTTCTTGGGTATAAGCGGGTGTTGCGCTGATGACACCCATCAAAAACAATGCCGTTCCACTGATTTGGGCAATAGACCGTCTTAGGCTGAGGAATTGTTGCATTTTTGAACTAACAATCTTTATACGCTCAAAAAATAAAATCAGAATTTGGATGGCAGTTGCCTCCCCTTTATCTTAGGCGAAGGCGGAAGAACCGAAATCAGGGGGAATGTCTTGCCAGCGTCCTTGACCCACAGCGCGGATTGCTTCTTTGAGGGAAACTTCGCCAGTGTAGAGAGCTTTCCCCACGATCGCACCGGTTACGCCCAAGGGTTCCAATGCCAGCAGGCTGAGCAAATCCCGCACCGAACTCACGCCACCCGACGCAATGATCGGAATTTCGATCGCCCCCGCCAATTCCCGCAGCGCCTCCAGATTGGGACCTTGCATCGTGCCATCCCGGTAAATATCGGTGTAAATAATTGCTGCTGCACCCGCGATCGCCATTCGCTGAGCCAATTCTGTCGCTAACACTTCCGAGGTTTTGATCCAGCCCCGCGTTGCCACCTTGCCCGCCCTCGCGTCAATGCCCACCACAATTTGGTCGGGAAACTCTTGGCAAAGCTGAGTCACGAGATCCGGCTGCTCGACGGCGATCGTCCCTAAAATAATCCGCTGCACGCCCAAATTTAGCAGACTGGCAACACTGGCGCGATCGCGCAAACCACCGCCCACTTGAACCGGAATATCAACCGCACGAGCGATCGCCTCAATCGCCGTTAAATTCGCTGGCTGACCCGCCTTCGCCCCATCCAAATCCACCACATGCAAATAGGTCGCGCCTTCCGCCTGCCACTGACGCGCCACCTCTACCGGATTTTCACCATAGGTTTGCACTTGGTCATAATCGCCCTGATACAACCGCACACAGCGCCCCCCCAGCAGGTCAATCGCGGGAATTACATCCATAACCTTAAAACTCCATACAATCAGTTTCTCGCGGCGATTCGTGAAACGATCCCTACGGGAATCGCACTCTTCCAGCCTACCGGGTTTCAACCATTCCGAGAACCCGGCGATCGCGCCCTAACTTGGCGGCGGCAACTCGTCCAGCACCGTGAACCGGACGTGGTTGATTGCCAGTTCTCCGATCGAAACCGTATCCACAGGTTTTCCGTCCGCTGTAAAGGTTTCAAACGGAATGCCCTTGGCGATTTCGGCGTGATACCAGGGTAAGCCCATAAAAAAGCGGGTGGGATAGGGACCGCCCTCGCCCGTATCATCGGGGTTCGATTCCATCGGCAGCCAGCCATAGCCCGGAATATAAAACTCAATCCACACATGGTTATAGTCGGGTTCTAGGGGCACCATGCGATAGTCTGACTGAGGCGGACACTTGTAGCGTCCCACCGTGCGGCAAGCAATGCCATTCAGCCGCGCCAGAGCCAGCAACAGCCCTACATATTCG
The DNA here is from genome assembly GCF_056784215.1 of Leptolyngbya sp. CALU 1928. NCBI lineage: Bacteria > Bacillati > Cyanobacteriota > Cyanophyceae > Leptolyngbyales > Leptolyngbyaceae > Leptolyngbya > Leptolyngbya sp. CALU 1928. The sequence continues at coordinate 2,802,587 of NZ_JBXBCE010000001.1, forward strand.
CCACAAGAACCGACTCCCCGCGCCAGCACCACATCGGGCGTATCGATGCGAGGAGTCAGGGCGTAGGACAGGCGATCGTAGACAAAATTACGAATTTTCAGCATCTTCCGCAGGATGTTGGTTTCAGTGCCGATCGCCTCCCGTGCGGCTGCCAAAATCAACGGCGTATCCATCGATAGTTCATCATCATCCACTAGATACATTGCCTTGAACTCAGGCGACAGCGCCGGCACCTGATCCACATCATCAAAGGTGAACTGATATTTAATTGCCCGTACTTCCAGCAACGCCTTCCAGCCAAATAGATGGCGCTCGTTAGGCTTCAGCGACTCAAACTGAAACACCGCAACCCGTTGCCCATCCTGAATTTCTTCAGTGTAGGGTCGTCCAAGGGGTTCCACCGATCGCACTTTTTGGCGATCGGTTTCCGCAGGCAAGGCAATCCGCCATTCCACCTGATTTAGATGCACCTCTTCTAGGGGCTGCAACTCCTCGGCATAGGACATTTCAATCAGGTAGCCGTTGGACAGGGCACAGTGAGTTTTAGGGTTGTAATGAAACTGCAAAGGATGAACAAAGGTGCGATCGCGAAAAGCCACCTCAAAAGAACTATCCAAATTATTAGGATTGTCGCGGATGAATGCCTCGTCTTTGGCATAGGACACATACAGAATCTCATTGCCCGTGGTTGGATGGTGATGGAACGCAAGCCCCGTAGGAGATTCAAACGGAGTCAATACGGAAAATTTCTGTTCCCCCGTCGCCCGATCCAAGCAATACACCGTTTGCTCCGTGCGATCGCAGATCCACAGTTCTTCTTCTCTCACCACTAGATTGGCAGATCCAACTCCGGGCAGCGGCAACCGGGTAATTTCGCGGCGAGACGCTTGCTCAAAAATATAGATATAGCCAGCTTTCTGTGAAGCAACATAAATCGTCGATTCCCATACCCCAATCCCTGTGACTGGATAAGGCACTGTGAAAAAATGCTGCAACGAAAACGCACCCATCTTACAAAAGAAAACGCTGTTGTCACGCGCCACCCAAAGCGTATCTTGCCAAAGTGCTAGTCCTTCTGCCCCAATAAAATCTTCTACCTGCAACGTGTTTAATATCGTGGTGTCATCGGTCGCAGGATTGATTCTGAGGAGATAGCCACGAATTGAGTCAAGGGCAATGAGATCATCACCCCAAAAGCCAATACCTTGTAAAGCACAGGCAGCCAAAGGACGAATAGTACGGAGCCAGGGATCTTGCACGGCGAACTCGATAGTAAATTTAGAGGGCTGAGGGAGAGTAGTTTCAGGGATGAACTGCGTAAAGTTAGCCTTTAAGGGCAACCTGAAACAGATTCTTCCAAAAGTATCATCAAATCATAGTTGCATGAGTAGGATTAGAACTGTATCCAGAGGATAGTTGACAGGAACTCTTTATCTAGAGACTGGAGAAAATAGATTTATGGAGGCGATCGCGCAGGTAAGTGAGTGAGATTCAGTAGAAAATCTTCCTGCCCAGTGGGTCTTCCTAAGGGATGAATATTTAAAATTTCCCCAAAGGAAAGAGATTCGAGGTGAGGGTGATTTTCGCAAATCACACCAGTGAATTACACAAGAGCTAGATAGCTATCGTTTGATATTCTGTTGTTCCTACCGTAGGATAGACAGATTCTATCAATGAATTTTCCGCAGTTGTACGCAGTTTACCCTGATTCTGCTGGACGTATGCCTGAGTGAGGGAACACCAATGAACAGCCTAGAATTGTGAAGTTGAAGGGTATAAATGAATGGATCTACTGGAATATCAAGCAAAAGAATTATTTCGAGCAATGGGCATTCCAGTGTTGCCTTCTCAGCGGATTGAACGCCCGAAGGATCTAAAGGGATTGATTATTCCCTACCCAGTGGTGCTGAAATCTCAAGTTTACAATGGGGAGCGGGGGCGAGTGGGGGGAGTGAGGTTTGTTGAAAATACGATTGACGCGATCGCTGCTGCTCAAACAATTTTCAACTTATCTATCATGGGAGAATATCCCAAAGTGCTGTTGGCAGAAGCGAAATATGACGCAGATCAAGAATTTTATCTTGCCATTACCCTAAACCGTTCTGTGCGTCGCCCTGTGTTGCTGGGGTCGCAAAAAGGCGGCATTGACGTAGAGACGGCGATCGACCAGATGCAACATGTCATTGTCGAACAAGAATTTTCTGCTTACTATGCCCGCAGACTGGCGCTAAAAATGGGATTAGAAGGCAAGCTCATTGAAGCAGTCAGTTCTGTTGTGGAAAAGATGTATCAGCTTTTTGTGCAAAATGACTTGGACTTGATTGAAATCAATCCTCTGGGCGTAAGTACTACCGGGGAAGTCATGGCACTAGATGGCAAAGTGAGTGTTAATGACGATGCTTGGGCACGTCACCCTCATCTGGAAGCGTTGATTACCAAGCTAGAAGGCAGCAGTCCTCAATCTTCTGATATTTCCATTGTGCCAATGGACTCCGATGGGCAAATTGCGATCGTGTGTAATGGCGCTGGGTTAACCATGGCAACCACTGATTTAGTGTATCAAGCGGGTGGCAAGCCGATTAGCTTTTTGAATATCGGCAGTGAAACCCGCGCTGATTTTTCACCTATGCAGCTAAAAAACTATCTTAAGGAAGGACTAGAGCAGATTGCCCAAAATAAACAAGTGAAAGTGATCTTAATCAATCTGATTAGCAATTTAGTTCCTTGTGATGAAGTTGCGGAAGTTATTGCATCTTCAATTAAGCAGCCTATTCCTAAGACTAGCTCTTTGAAGGGCATTCGACCCGGCACACTGATTTCTCAGGCAACGCGATCGCCGGCGATGGTGGTGCGATTGGTGGGCAGTGAGTGCGATCGCGCTCAATCGACGCTGGCAACCCATCAAATTTTGTTACTCGACAATCTGGATGAGGCAGTGACTCAGGCAGTGGCACTAGCCAAATTAGGTCGTGGCTAAGCTGGGTTAACCAGAATTCCAGCGAGGGCTTCAGCGCGATCGCCCATACACTCACTCAAATTTTTGTCAAAAATATTGCTCGACTGTAATCAACATTGCAGCAAAATCTATAAACCTCCGCAATTCTGGAGGTAGATATATTGGCTAGCTGCCATCTGAGATTTGTTTTCCACCGCGCATCAACGCTATCACTCGAATTGTTATGAACTTCACACCCCACAACAGAGTCCTGATTCAGGGCATTTCAGAACCTTTAGCCACCATCCATGCCTTCCATATGCAGGCGTATGGAACTTGTATTGTGGCAGGAGTTAGCCCAGGCTATGGGGGGACAGCCGTTCACGGAATTCCTGTTTTTGACTTGGTAGAAACGGCACTATCGGCAGTAGGTGAGATTAACACAACCATCATTTTTACTCATCCTTATGCAGCTTTGGACGCAGCCCTAGAATCGATCGCGGCAGGTATTCGGCAAATTGTTCTGATTACCGAAGGCATCCCCCCTTTAGATATGGTCAGACTGCTGCGAAAGGCAGAGATGACCGAAACCTTGGTTGTGGGTCCCAATAGTCCTGGGGTAATTGTGCCAGGGCAATCGCTATTAGGCATTCACCCTACCGAACTTTATACACCGGGTTCTGTTGGCTTGATTAGCCGCAGCGGCACTTTGACCTACGAAATTGCTCGTGAACTAACCCTTGCTGGCTTAGGGCAATCTATGGGGGTTTGCATTGGGGGCGATGCCATTATGGGATCATCTTTTCCCCAATGGCTGGAAATTATGGATGAGGATGAGCATACCGATATTATTGTGTTGGTGGGTGAGATTGGAGGCGATAGTGAAGAAGAAGCAGCCCACTATATTGCAGAGGCGATCGATAAGCCTGTCATCGCTTATGTCGCCGGACAGACTGCCCCCAAGGGCAGGCGCGTGGGTCATGCAGGCGCAATCATTGCGTCCCAGATTTCTATCTTGGGCAGTGAAATTGGCACGGCTGCCAGTAAAATTACCGCATTTGAACGGGCGAAAATTCCAGTAGCCAATCACCCATCCCAAATTCCAACCCTCGTTAAAAAAAACTTGAGACTGCCCGCAAAGCACTCTAGTGTATAACTTATACGCAATAGAGGAGATGGCTTACATAGCATTGCCATAGCAAGCAAGCCTTTCGCTATCGCCCAATCCCCACATAGCGGAACCCAGCCGTTTCTAAGGTTTGCTGGTGTAGAAAGTTTCGTCCATCAATGATCACGGGGCTGTGCATTAAAGATGCTAGGTGAGCATAGTCCAAAGTCTGAAATTCTTGCCAGTCTGTGACTAATACAAGCGCATCGCAGCCATCGGCTAATCGTTCTGGATCGGTTTCCACAATCACATCTGACAATCCACTTCGTAATCCATTCTGGGCGATGATCGGATCGTAAGCTTTTACCTTAGTGCCCAAACGGGTAAGCTGTTCAATAATGTGCAGGGCAGGGGCATCCCGCAGGTCATCTGTATTTGGTTTAAAGGTTAAGCCGAGCAGCCCAACGGTCTTACCCTTAAGGATTTTGAGTACCTGTTGAAGCTTTTCTACTACTACTAAACGCTGACGCTGGTTAACGCTGACTGCCGCCTTCATCAGTTGCGCTTCATACCCGTAATCATCTGCTGTGTGGATGAGGGCAGAGACATCTTTGGGAAAACAGGAACCACCCCAGCCAATTCCTGCCTGCAAAAACTTGTTGCCGATGCGCGAGTCTAAGCCTATGCCCTTAGAGACTTCTACCACGTCTGCCCCAACGCGATCGCAAATATTGGCAACTTCATTAATAAAGCTAATCTTAGTTGCTAAGAAAGCATTAGCAGCATACTTAATCATCTCTGCCGAACTCAAATCTGTCACCACGATAGGCACTGGTGGCAAGGTTTGATCTGCGGCAAAGTGGCGATTCACAATGGGAGCATACAGTTCCTGCATCAGCGCGATCGCCTTAGAACTGCTGCTACCCAGCACAATTCGATCCGGGTTGAAAGTATCGTAAACCGCTGAACCTTCTCTTAGAAACTCAGGATTGCTAACCACATCAAATTCCGGCTCTTTCGCAAAGTTAGCCGCAGTTGCCACCACGTCAATCCCACCTGCACCCACCATCACAGGCGCTTCCGACTCAGCCTTTCGCTTCGCAGAACCATCTAGCACCAGCATTCGCACCCAGTCTCCCGACCCGATCGGCACCGTAGATTTATTTACAATTACTTTGTACTCACCATTCAAATGGGACCCAATCCCATGCGCCACTGCCTCCACATAACGAGTATCACTTTCCCCACTCGGTAACGCCGGAGTCCCAACAGCAATAAACAAAACTTGCCCATGCTCTACCCCTGCCTTCAAATCCGTAGTAAACTCAATCGTCTTATTCTCAATACACGATTGTAGAATTTCCGAAAGTCCCGGCTCAAAGATAGGGGACTGCCCAGATTTCATCAGCTTGACTTTCTCTTCGTTGTTATCTATACAAATAACGCGATGACCTGTACGAGCCAAACAAGCTCCCGTAACCAAACCTACATATCCCGTACCAATCACACATACACGCATGAGGCTTTCCCTAAAAGACGCTACAAAATTAAGCAAGATCAACCATGGTCAAAAAATCGGCACCGTTAATCGACACCGACATAATCAACAGGATGCGGAAAGCCAGAGATACCTAAGCGGGCGCGAAAGTCTTCAATGGTGTACTTTAGCCCGTCAAATAAAGGGACAGCAGGTTGCCAACTCAGCAATATCTGAGCCTTAGCAATGTCAGGTTTACGTCGGCGCGGGTCATCTTGAGGCAATGGCTCAAATCGAATATCGATGTCTGGGTTGACCCTTTTTTGAATCATCTGAGCTAATTCAAGAATGGTATATTCCTCAGGATTACCAAGATTGATCGGTCCTGTATGACTACCATTCATCAACCGAATTAGACCATCAACCAGATCAGAAACATAACAAAAGCTACGAGTCTGCGACCCTGCGCCATAGACCGTTAATGGAGTTCCCTTAAATGCCTGCACTATAAAATTACTCACCACGCGACCATCGTTTTCGAGCATACGAGGACCGTAGGTGTTAAAAATTCGGGCGATCCGCACCTCAACATCATTCTGGCGATGATAATCAAACGCCAACGTCTCAGCAACCCGCTTGCCTTCGTCATAGCAACTCCGAATCCCAATGGTATTGACATTGCCCCAATACTCTTCTGTCTGAGGATGCACCTCTGGATCGCCATAAACTTCAGAGGTAGAGGCTAATAGGAGCCTCGCTTTGACCCGCTTTGCCAGTCCCAGCATATTTAATGTGCCGATCACATTGGTCTTAATCGTTTTAACTGGATTGTACTGATAGTGTAAGGGCGATGCAGGACAAGCCAGATGATAGATCTGATCAACCTCCAAGCGAATGGGTTCTGTAATATCATGGCGAATTAGCTCGAAGTAAGGATGCCCGACCCACCTTAGTACATTATGCTTTCGCCCAGTGTAAAAATTATCTAGACAGATCAATTCGTGCCCCTCTGTCATCAAACGATCAATTAGATGGGAGCCAATAAAACCCGCACCACCTGTTACTAGAATTCTCATAGTTTTATCAATGACCTCATATAAAGTAGGCTCGTAGGCATTACGGGGAGGTGGAGCGAGAAGGAGCAAATTATCTTACCTAATTTAAGGTATTTACATACTTAACTCACCAAAAATGAAAGATTTTGACAGTTTTAGTAAGTTTGAACTGTTAAATCAAGCATTCAAAATTCCCTCTGACATTCAATTAATCGGTTAAGGCTTTGCTGCTGTAAAGACCTCTGAATCTATCAATGTTTTGACTTTATGGTTGATCCATTTTGACTAGAGACAAGCGAAAATTTTCAACGTTTTGATGACTTGGTGGGTGAATTACTGCGATCGCCAAAAGTAGAGGTCAAGAAAGTAGACCCGATTCAATCCTCTAAACGACCCAAGCAAAACCATAAGGGGACTGCCGATTAAGCCCCCCTTATTTCCAGAATTTATCTGGTATGGCTTTAGACCTTTATATTAGGACGTATAGCAGAGAAAAATATTACATAGCCCCAATACTTGTCCCTGATAGTGAAGACCTACGCCAACAAGCGATCGCAGCCAATTGGCACTGGCAAGGCTGTTCTGCCGCACCAGTCTCCATCCCCACAAACTCGCTGAACCCCGCAGGCAAGACTGGCGATCGCATATTTCCTTTCACCTATCGTCCTTTAAACAAACCCACTTCCACAACGGGTGACTGCTGCCCTGTTTACGAATCCGCAGCACTTGTTGTTCTAAGCGAAGGCGTTCCCCTTTGGGCAGATTAAACAGACAATTTCGCAGTTGCCAAACCAAAATGGCTAGGGTGATGCCAATGCATAGAAATAGCCCAAAGGCAGGTAAGCGGTGGAATACTAGCCCATATCGCAGGGAAGCCCAAGTGAAGTTTTCCATTGCCAAGGAAATTGGATAGCGCAATCCCCAAAGGCTCAGGGTTCCGATTGTCATCCATAGAATACTGGCAACTAGCCAACGTCCATAGACGGTTAGTTGATGCAGGCGATCGACTTGCGCCAGAAACAGTGGATCTTGATTGGCTTCTGCGGGAGGAGAAAGCGATTCGTTTGACTGACTCATAACAGCAACGAAAAGTGATATACAAGCCGATTACGAGGATGCTTCATCGGAGGCAGCAACGTCTAGGCTGGGGCTGGATGGGAACGCTTGTCCCGTTTTTTCACGCCACAGGGCTAATAGGGTGCTGGCAATAAAGATACTAGAGTAAGCGCCCATGGTGAAGCCGATGATTAGGGCAAGGGCAAAGTTTTTGAGGGTTTCGCCGCCAAAAAAGAAGATGGAAAAGAGGGTGAGCAATACGGTCAGGGTTGTGTTGATGGAGCGTGATAAGGTTTGGTTCACGGCAGCATCCACAATATCGTTAATGTGGCGATCGGGATTTAGAACAATCGTTTCTCGAATGCGATCGTAAATGACCACGGTATCGTTGACAGAGAACCCCACAATCGTTAGCAGTGCCACAATAAACAACGAATCTGCCTCCGTGCCCGCTACTAATCCCAAGATTGAAAACATACCCGTGGTGATTAAGACATCATGAAACAGCGCCACGATCGCAAAAACGGCATAATCCAACTGAAATCGCAGAGTCATGTAAACCGTAATCCCAGCAAAGGAGACAAGCAGCGCCAGTAAGCCTGATGTAAACAACTGCTGCCCCACTACAGGACCGACGGTATCAATTTGAGTTTTAGCGGGATCAAAGTCTCCAATTTTTTGGCTGAGAGCAGTTTGCAGCTTGGTGCGTTCTTCGCCGCTGAGAGGTGCTGTGCGAATGGTGACCCCAACGGGTTTTCCAGTGCGATCGGTGATTGCCTGAATGCTGCTGTTTGCCTGTCCTTGTGTTGCCAAAATTTCCCGGACAACCGCCACATCCACCGGCTGATCGCAGGCTCCCGGTTTTGTGCAATCGAGTTCAAATTGCAGGCGTGTCCCTCCAACAAAATCGAGGCTAGGGCGTAGAGGCGCACCGAATTGCTGCCAGGAGATCAACATGGCGGCTAATCCTGCCAAAATTAGCGCTGAAGAGAGCGCCCACCAGAGGTTTCGTTGACGAATAACTTGTAGTTTCATGAGCTAGGCTGTGCCTCCGATCGCGTCGTGGCTGGCAAATTGGGACAAAAGTATTCAGGCTTACGCAGGCTAGGAAACCCAAGCACGTATAGCATTAAAGTCCGGCTACAGGTAATGGCGGTAAACATACTAATCATGACTCCTAATGCCAGCGTTAGGGCAAATCCTTTGACTAAGCCCGCCCCTAACCAAAACAACGCGCCGCAAGCAATCAATGTCGTCACGTTGCTGTCTAGAATGCTGGAAAAAGCGCGATAAAACCCAGACTCAACTGAGCGGTAGAGCGTTTTACCCACTTTCAGTTCCTCACGGGTTCGTTCAAAAATCAAGATGTTGGCATCGACCGCCATGCCGATGCTGAGAATAAAGCCAGCAATTCCCGGCAGAGTCAGCGTCACGCCTAGCAGGTTAAATGCTGCCAACGTCAGAATGGTGTAAATGACCAAGGAGGTGTCGGCGATTAGCCCAGGCAGGCGATAGTAAACCACCATAAAAATCAGAACCAACGATAAACCGCCTAGCCCTGCATAGATGCTGCTTTGGATGCTGTCCCGCCCCAAGGTAGCGCCGACCGTGCGATTTTCGACCACTTCTACCGGGAAGGGTAAGGCACCACCTTTTAGCTGAATGGCTAAATCTCGTGCAGTTTCTAGGGGGAAGTTGCCTTCAATCACCGCTGAACCGCCATTAATCCCGGTTTGAGCATACTTGGCATCTACCGAGTAAGCGAAATTGGCGCTAATCGGCGCACCGTCTAGAAAAATGCCGAGGGTTCGTCCGGTTCCAGCAATGCTCTTAGTGAGTTCGGCAAACAGTTCGCCACCACGCTGATCAAACTGAAGTGCCACATCCCAAACATTTTGCGAGTTGGTTGCGCCAGGGTAAGCATCCTTGAGATTTTGACCCGACAGTTCAGTTTTTTCAAACAGTTCTGCGATCGCGGTATTAATTGCTTTCAAATCTGCCTGATTCTGTTCGATTGCGGGCGCATCAGCAGATTTTCTCAACTCGTCCCGTTTCGCCGATTTTTCGCGTAGCTGCTGCCGCTCAATCTGTAGCCGTGCTTCCGTTCCAGGCTTTTGCTTGCGAAAATCGAGTTGGGCAGTTCCACCCAATACCCGCTCTGCCTGAATCGGATCGTTTACGCCCGGAAGCTGCACAATGATTTGATTGTTTCCGGCAGTGAGTACTAAGGGTTCAGATACGCCTAAACCATTGACCCGTCCTTCAATCACACGCCGCACGGCATCTAGATCGGCTGGTTTGATTTCCTTTACTTGCTCCGTGAGTTTCACCTGAATCGTCAGTTGAGAGCCGCCGCGCAAATCTAACCCCAACTGGGTGGGAATTTTCCAAATCACCACCAGAGCGCCAATCACCAGCGCCGCAATAAAAAGCAAAATTAACCGCTGTCTTGCCATAGGTAATCCCCGCTACAGAAGCTATGATAACGCCTTCCCGACTTTCTCCCGCATCTGCTCAAGAATTACCTGCCCAGAGCAGCGAAACTTCATAATGAGCCAGATTATTTGTTTGGAGTGACTCAGTTGAAAATTCCTTAGATTTCCACAGGTCTAAAACACTACCGATTCTTCAATCATTTTGTCCGCGAATACTGGCTCATTAAAATCCTCATCGCTATCTAAATCAGGCGCAAGCACAGAAGGACTGTTAGGATCCAGCGCTAAGGTGCGTCGCCGCAACGCAGATGGAAAATCAGGGCGAATTTCTAAGGCGCGATCGTAGCTAGTGATTGCAGCTTGATAATCTCCAATGTGGCTGAGAGCAACCCCACGACTGTACCAAGCGGGATAAAAAGAGGGGTTGATTTCCAAGGCGCGATCGTAGCTAGAAACAGCGGCTTCATTTCGTCCTAAATGCCCTAAGGTTATGCCCTGCCCATACCAAGATTCATACAAGCTGGGGTTGTGTTGCACCGCTTTGTCATAGCTCATCATGGCTTCGGCATACAGTCCTAACTTGCGGAAAGCCACCCCTCGACTATGCCACGCTCTGGCAAACTTGGCATCTAGAACGATCGCTTTGTCATAGCTGGCGATCGCGGCTTCATATCGTCCTGCTTTATGAAGGGTGCTGCCCCAGTTATACCAGCCCTCTCGCAAATCAGGTTTGAGCGCTAAGGCTTGGCGATAGCTGGCGATCGCGTCATCGTATCGTCCTAGCGAATCTAGCGCATTCCCCCGGTTATACCAGGCTTCATAGAAATTGGGCTTGATTTTTAGGGCGTTGTCATAGCTGATAACCGCTTCCTCGTGCCGTTTTAGCTTGTGGAGAACGTTGCCATGGTTATAGTAGGCGGCATACCAGTCTGATTTAATCATCAGCACGCGATTGTAGCTCTCTAAGGCTTCGGGATAACGCTTGAGCCGATTCAGAATGTTGGCACGACTATACCAGGCATTGGAATAGTGAGGACGAAACTCGATCGCTTTATCGTAACTGGCGATCGAGTCCTCATATTTTTCCTGTTTGTATAGAATAATTGCTCGGTTATACCAAGATCTGGCATACTCCGGTTCCAATTTTAGAGCCTGATCAAAGCTATTGATCGCAGCTTCATGGCAGTTTGATTTATCTAGCGCATTGCCCCGGTTATACCAAGCTTGATGAAACTCGGGGCGGAGCTTAATGGCTTTGTCATAGCTGGCGATCGCGGCTTCATAACTACCCAGGCTAAACAGCGCCATACCATGAGTGTTTAAAGCTTCTGGATAATTTGGCTTTAAATCAAGTGCCTGCTCAAAGCAAGCTGCCGCCTCTGCATAACGCTGCAATTCGTACAGGGCAATGCCTTTGAAATACCAAGTTTCATGCCAACTTGGATAAAGCTGTGAGGCTCGCTCAAAGCTCATCGTTGCCTCTTCATAGGCACCCGCTTGGCTGAGTTGCAACCCCTGCTGAAGAAAAAATTCGGCTTCTGACCTTAAACTACGAGACATGGCGTTGATTAAAGATTCCCACTCGCTTTACCCCAGCGTACTACTCAAAAAGAGGTGAGGGCGATCAAGAATATTGCACATCGCCTTAGAGCCTTAAACATATTTTAATCGATCGCGAGTTGGGAACCGCCCCAAACATCTTGAGGAAGCAGGGTGCGATCGCTCGGCAGAGGGGCGACTGGCTCAGTTAATTGAAAGTCTCCTGATTCTATCCATTGCTTTAACTCTAATGCAACGCGTCGCGATAGATAAACACTGGCAAGCGGAGCGACCCGCACTGGTTTCCCTTCAATGGTAATCCGCCCCGACTTAAGCTGAGCATAGCTGACTAAGCCAAATGTTGGGCGGACTCGTCTAGGAATAGAAAAATCCACAATGGGCGCAACCAACTCGCGATCTTGCACCGCGCAACGGGCAACCACGGCTTCGTTCAACATCGGCAGGGCAATCCCAACGCCCAGCATGAGGGAGGGCCCATAACTCTTAAAATAACAGCCTCGTACCCAGCGAGGATTCATCTGTTTTGCATCTCCAATCAGCGCCAGAGTCGCAGCAGGACCGATCGGGGTGCGATTGGGTAAACGCTTTTGCAATGGGAAATGCTGGGTGCCTTCCCAGGCGATATAGCCAATGCCGCCGCCCAAAAAAATTCGACTGCCAATGCCAACCACTTGCAAATCGGGGTCATTCAGCAAGGGTGAAATCGAACCAGGGCTTGAATAAACTGCATTGCCTAAACGAGGTTGCAAGGGTCCTAAATAGGTAAACAACGGGCGATCGCCCCCATTCACCCCCACGATAAAATTTTGATAAAGATTGCGGGGATTGAACAAATAAAATTGATTAATCGTGTCGCGGGTAATCGTCGTTTCAAAGGAAGCGCGAGGATAACAATCCGTCACCTGACCGATCGCTCTCAAACTTACCCGTTTTCCAGCAATCAAATCTGCGATCACAGAACCGCCGCCCCGCTCTCGCATTTCCTCGCCTTCAACCGACTCACTCACCTGAGTTGCACCTAAGTACAGATCTACTGCCCCAAATCCCGAATAGGCAGGCACTCCATCAATCCAGCACTGCCGAATTTTAATGGGTGGATCGGTGTGTCCCAGGTTGATGATTGCCCCAGAAGACTCCATTGGCTCAAACGTGCCCGTAGTGACGACATCAACCTCTTTTGCCGTCTGCGTCACGCCCACTTCTGCAACCCGTGCTTTCAATTCTTCCGCCGTCCATACCACCACAGATTTATGGTTGATTTTGTCGTTGATTTCGGCGATCGTCCGCATAGCACTAGGTTCTCAACGGGAAAATAGAATGTGGCTCTGCTACCTGACCATAAGCCGCAGAGCCGCAAAAGTACGTGTTGGCACTGTCTACCAAGGCATACCGCGTAATTTGAGAGTCTACGCCTGCGCGAGTTGTAAGACCGCAGTGCCTAGACCTGTACCCATTTCCTCCGGAGAAATTTTGCCGTCGTGGTCTTCATCCAACGCATCAAATACGGCATCGGAACCCAGCCATTCTTCGCGAGTGATGAAGCCATCGCCGTCCAAGTCGTAGGCGTGGAAAATATCGTCTGCGACGTGGTGACCTGCGTTACCAGCTTCGAGTTGAGAGAGGCGAGTTTCCAGCAGTTGCTCCAAAGCTTCTAGTGCTTTGGTAAACCCTTTGATGCCTTCATCGAGTTTGTCGGTTGCCATGCGATCTTCGGCGTGCATTCTATCAAAGGCTGCCTTGTCGATCGTGAGTTTCTCAATATCCAGGGTGGCAGCTTTGGCGGGGTCTAACCGACGGGGTAATTCGGCTTCGGTAGAATCCAGTTCTGCTAACAGTTTTGGGGAAATGGTCAGCAGATCGCAACCTGCTAGTTCCGTAATTTCGCCAACGCTGCGAAAGCTAGCGCCCATGACTTCGGTGTCATAGCCAAACTTTTTGTAGTAGTTATAGATTTGAGTCACAGATTGCACACCGGGATCTTCGGTCGCGGAGTATTCTTTACCGGTTTCTTTGACGTGCCAGTCGAGAATGCGACCCACGAAAGGTGAGATGAGAGTGGCTCCGGCTTCGGCACAGGCGATCGCCTGATGCAGCCCAAACAATAGCGTCAGGTTACAGTGAATCCCTTCTTTCTCCAATACTTCTGCGGCTTTAATCCCTTCCCAAGTGGAGGCGATTTTGATCAAAATGCGATCGCGGGAAACCCCTGCTGCCTCATATTCCGCAATCAGGTAACGACCTTTAGCAACTGTGGCTTCGGTGTCATAGGACAACCGCGCATCTACTTCTGTGGAAACCCGCTGGGGCACGATTTCCAAAATCTTTTTGCCAAATTCCACCGCAAGGCGATCGAACGCCAGCAAAACCACATCTGCATTGCTGGCATTCGCACCAGAATCCTTTCTTGCCTTCAGCAGTGTTTCATCCACAATGCTTTGATACTCAGGCATCTGAGCCGCTGCTGTGATCAGTGAAGGATTGGTGGTTGCGTCGCGCGGCTTGAATTTTTCGATCGCTTGAATATCGCCAGTGTCAGCAACGACCACCGTCATATCTCTCAGTTGTTCTAGTAAAGTCTTCGCCATGTGAATACTCCTTCAAAAGCTAGTGAACAAGAGTTGCCAAAGTCTGTTGATCGTTCGTGCGGAATGACTGGATGCGCTAGGAGAATCTGTCGCCCGTAGAAATCCTATACCAGTCCTTCTTTTTTCGCCATGTCTACCATCAGGTCAACGATTCGGCAGGAATAGCCCCACTCATTGTCATACCAGGCAACCACTTTGAAAAAGTTGGAATTGAGTTCAATACTTGCTTTGGCATCAAAAATGCTTGAGCGGGGATCGCTGCGGAAGTCCATGGAAACGACTTCTTCATCGGTGTAGCCCAAAATCCCCTTCATCTCACCATCGGCAGCGGCTTTCATCGCGGCACAAATGTCTTTAAGGCTGGTAGCTGTAGCAGTTTTGAAGGTTAGATCAACGACCGAGACATCCGGGGTGCCGACCCGGAATGCCATGCCCGTGAGTTTGCCTTTCAGATCGGGCAAGACCAAGGCGACGGCTTTGGCGGCACCTGTGGAAGAGGGAATGATGTTTTGAGAGGCACCGCGTCCACCGCGCCAGTCTTTTTGACTAGGACCATCCACGGTGGGCTGGGTAGCAGTCATGGCGTGAACCGTTGTCATTAAGCCTTCAGTGATGCCAAAGTTTTGATGGAGGACTTTGGCGATCGGGGCGAGGCAGTTGGTGGTGCAACTGGCATTGGAGACTACTACATCAGTTGCGGGATCGTACTCGTCGTCATTCACGCCTAGCACCAAGGTTTTCACGCGATCGGGATCTTTGGTGGGCGCAGAAATAATTACCCGTTTTGCTCCGGCTCTGAGATGGTTTTCGGCTCCGGCAAAATCGGTGAAGTGTCCCGTGGACTCGACCACATAATCGGCACCCAATTTACCCCAGGGCAAATTGCTGGGATCGCGCTCTGCCAGACAGGGAATCAAGCGTCCGTTGATCACGATACCGTCTTCTTGGGCTTCAACAGTGCCTTTGAAAGTGCCGTGAGTAGAGTCATATTTGAATAGATAGGCGAGATTGTCGGCGGGAACGAGATCATTGATCCCCACGATTTCCACTTCAGGATGATCAGTGGCAATCCGGGTCACGAGTCGTCCGATACGACCGAATCCATTGATCCCAACTCTGACAGGCATAAAAATATCTCCGTTAAATGGTGAGAGGTGAGGGGTGAGAGGCAAGAGGAAAACTCAAAACTCAAAACTCTATTAGGTGATAACGGTGGGCTGCTCCATTTGGGTAGTGGTGCGGATTTGGGCGATGTCTTCCGCGATCGCAATTAATTCGCCCAGAGCTTTTTGGGTATCTTGATTTTGCTGATCCGAGTTGGATTCATAGCTCTCAAAGTAGGCGCGCAGGGTAGCTCCTTGGGTGCCCGTGCCAGAAAGTCTCAGCACGATGCGGGAGCCGTCGGTGAAGCCAATGCGAATGCCCTGGTTTTGGCTAACGCTGCCATCGACGGGATCGGTGTAGGCAAAGTCATCGCCATAGTCCACTTCGTAGGAGCCGTATTTTGTGCCTTTGAGGGTGGGTACGAGGGCGCGGAGGCGATCGACCATGGCATGGGCGCGATCGCTATCTACGTTTTCGTAGTCATGGCGGGAGTAGTAGTTGCGTCCATAGGTTTGCCAGTGATCATGCACAATCTCTTCAACGGATTGTTTGCGAGCGGCAACAATGTCTAGCCAGAACAGCACTGCCCACAAGCCATCTTTTTCACGAATATGATTGGAACCGGTGCCAAAGCTTTCTTCGCCGCAGAGGGTGACTTTATCGGCATCCATCAGGTTGCCAAAAAACTTCCAGCCCGTGGGAGTTTCATAACAATCAATGCCGAGCTTGGCGGCAACGCGATCGCAGGCTTGGCTGGTGGGCATGGAACGGGCAACTCCCGCAATGCCGTCTTTGTAACCCGGAACTAGAGTGGCATTGGCGGTCAGAATAGCGAGGCTATCGCTGGGAGTCACGAAGAAGTTGCGCCCCAAAATCATGTTGCGATCGCCATCGCCATCGGAAGCCGCGCCAAAATCGGGACCATCTTCTTTAAACAAAATCTCGACTAAATCGTGGGCATACACCAGGTTGGGATCGGGATGTCCGCCGCCAAAGTCTTCTAAGGGAGTGCCGCCAATCACTGTGCCTGCGCTGGCACCCAACCGCTGCTCAAACATGGCGTGAGCATAGGGACCGGTGACCGCGTGCATGGAATCGATGCAGAGACGAAAGTGGTCGGAGGTGAGCAAATGATGGATGCGATCGAAATCAAACAGCGACTCCATCAACGCTTGATAATCCGCCACGGAATCAATCACTTCCACGGTCATTCCGCCCAGTTTCGACTCACCCACCGTGTCAATATCCACATCGGGTGCATCCAAAATTTTGTAAGTGTCAATTGCCTTACTCCGGGCAAACATCGCCTCAGTAACTTTTTCGGGAGCGGGTCCGCCGTTTGCCGTGTTGAACTTCACGCCAAAATCGCCATCGGGTCCACCAGGGTTGTGGCTAGCAGACAGAATAATGCCGCCGTCAGTCTGATATTTGCGAATCACACAGGAGGTGGCCGGAGTCGATAAGATCCCCCGGTGCCCCACCTTGATACAGGCAAACCCATTTGCCGCTGCCATTTTGAGAATCACTTGAATGGCGTGACGGTTATAAAACCGCCCATCTCCGCCTAGGGCAAGGGTTTTGCCAGTGCAGGTGTCAAAGGCATCAAAAATCGATTGAATGAAATTTTCTAAATAGTGAGCCGTTTGAAAGACGGTTACCGCTTTCCGCAGACCCGATGTGCCAGGTTTCTGGTCGGGAAAGGGCGTAGTAGAAACAATATGAATCGTCATGCTAGTCCATCCTCATTTTCAAGCAGTTCCTTCGCCTTTAAAAGTTCTTGCCGATGAGCCTCACTCACCGTCGGATAGGTCAATTTCAAGTCCTTTAAGGTATTGCAAATAATGTCAGCCACCGCAAGCCGGGTAAACCATTTATTGTCCGCAGGGATAATATACCAGGGTGCCCAACGGGTACTGGTATGGTTAAAAACATCTTCATAGGCATTCATATAGTCGTTCCAAAACCCTCGCTCTCTGACATCGCCCAGATCGAATTTCCAGTTTTTCTCAGGTTGGTTAATCCGGTCTAAAAATCGCCGCTTCTGCTCCTCTTTAGACACATTCAAAAAAAATTTCAGCACGATGATGCCGTTGTTCACCAGATACTTCTCAAAATTATTAATTTCTTCAAACCGTCGCTTCCAGATGCCTTTCCCTTTAGACTCTGGGGGTAATTTTTGATTTGCCAGGATTTCAGGATGCACCCGTGCGACTAGCACTTCTTCGTAGTAGGAGCGGTTAAAGATACCAATCCGCCCTCGCTCTGGCAGGGCTTTTGAGCAGCGCCACAGGTAGTCGTGATCAAGCTCTTCGGCAGAAGGTGCCTTAAAACTATAAACTTGGCAGCCTTGGGGATTGACTCCTGACATGACGTGCTTGATGGTGCTGTCTTTTCCGGCAGCATCGATCGCCTGAAAGATAATCAGCAGCGCGTAACAATCATGGGCATAGAGCGTGTCTTGATACTTGGCTAACCGCTCCTTGCCTTTCTGTAACTTCCCTTGGGCTGCTTCCTCATTTTTGTAGCCCTCTGTATCAGCCGGATCAAAGTCCTTCTTTAGGGATATTTTGGAGCCAGGTGGAACCATCAAGCGATCGCGATTCATACCCAAAATTTGGTAATAGACAAATCGTCAGTAGTAATAGTAATCGCTAATGCGCCAAAACGAGAGCTATCCCCTAGTCCCCTTAATGTTTGAGTAAAGATTGAACGCGAGCAACCTCATCCTCGTTTTGCTGCGAGTCATCAAAATGTCGAACAACACAGCACCAGCCTTAATCATCATGAGCAATTCTCAAAAATACTTTGGTAAGTTACTGATAACGATGGGAATCCTAGGGAAGAAAATTTGATTTATAAACTCATAGGGCGATTAACGTATGCAGAGCATTAACCTAGACAGTGAACCATCTCATGCTTTAGTGAAATATCGTACTCACTTAGAGTTCGGTGGATATAACATCGAAGAAAAGGCGGACTCACTTGTCTGTCGTCATCCACGAAAGCCGACGTTATTTCTCAGACACATAGGTGATCGAGGAGTTTTAGTCAGCACCTATTTTATTCTTGACAAAAGCATCAAAAGAACTCTTCTTCTTGAGTTTGCAAATACTCTCAACACTGATTTTATATTTATGAAAGCCTATCTTGATCAAGAGAATGACCTAGGTTTAGATACTTTCTTTGAGGGGATTTATGATAGAACCAATTTTTCTCTTCTGCTAGAGAATATAGAGTATGATCTAAATATATTCTGGAAGAACTCACTGACCGAACACTACCTTGAATAAAAATTACAATTGCCTATGGGTAAATTCATTGACTATGACTTATGAGTTGGTTTCTGGCTCCAAAATGCGATCGTAGGTTTTGAGTAGGTAATCGGGTTTGAGGCGCGTGATCCAGTAGCCGATATAGATCAGTAGCGCTGCTAGTAGCACAATGGGGATCGCAAAGGGAAAGTAGAGGGCATGTCGCGGATTGTTGTGAAACAGACGACTCAGGCGATCGCGAAAAATCTTCAGCTTTTCTCCAAATCCGGTGGCAGTGGCATCGCGATCGCCCTGATCTTTCTGTCCAACTAACTGCTGTTGCCAGTAATAATCATGCCCAATCAGCAGGAACCGCCAGAAGAAATGAGACACTCCATCGGGCGGGGCATGGGTGGCACGAGCTTGGGGATTCAGCCAAATAATCTGTCCTTCACGGCGCAGATTTTCGCCATGCACCACGCAGTGACCGCGATAGAGCGGCAGTTCCGTTGGAATGGGATGGGCTAACAAAAACGATCGCCGAAACGCCACATTATTCAGAAAATATTGGTGGGTTTGGGTCAGTTCCGTTCTGCCGGAATATTGCGGAAAGATATACACCAGCGCCATTGCCGTACCATAAGGACCTGTGCCGCGAGTGGTGGTTTCTCCTGCCACAATTTGGATTTGCTCGTTTTGGCTGAACGTCGTCAAAATCGTTTCCAGCCAGTGCGGTTCATACACGCAGTCGGAATCCGCATAGACCACCACTTCCCCGGTTGCCAGTTGTGCGCCTAGCATTTTGGCTTTGTAGTAGCCCGTGAAGGGTGGAGCCGGATGGACGGTGATCCATGAGTAGCGATCGCACAACTGCTGCAACAACTCCAGCGGCGTATCCCCGCTATCAATCACCAGTACCTCATTTGCCTCCGTCGGCGACAGGGTTTGATCCACCAACGATGCCAACGAATTTACCAACCCATTCAGGTCAGCATTTGCCAAATTTTCCGTTTCCAAAATGATGGAAAAACTGGGGGAAGACGCGATCGGTTGAAGCATAACAAAGGGATTAAGTTCAGAGGTTTATGATTTCTTCGTTGATTTGTAGATTCCTGTAGGGGCGCGGCATTCGGTAGTTGATCTGCGGTTGAGTCGTCAAGATATTTCCCGAATGCCACGCCCTTACGCAAGATGATGTCCCCTAATTACTGCTTCCTCACCCTTTGAGAGTAGAACGAGGCGGATTCGATCCCTTTTGAGCATTCTTTTGTGAACTCAATCAGGTGGTGGGCTTGCAGGGCAATGCTAATCACCCGTTCCACTTTGCCTTTTTCTAGGGCGGGTTTTGCCATTTTCCAGAAGGTGTCGCGGTAGCTGCTCAACACGCCGACCCGAAAGAATAGATTTGCCATCATCACTAAACCACGGCGCACATTTTCTTTATTGATTCGTGCGGCGCTACGGGGTGGCTTAATCCGGTTGGGGTAGGTATGCTCCGATTGGTAGGCAAACCGTTCATAGAGAAACTCTGGCTCATAGGCGACAGTGATGCAGCGCCGCCACATTTCTAGCACCTCTTCGTAGGGCATGAGAAACTCTACATTGGATTCGCGCCCTTCCTCAAAGTTCAGTCGTCCTGCGGCTTCCAGTCTGCGCCAGAGGGGAGTTTTGGGCAGGGCATACAGCAGATTGATGGTGAGGATGGGAATGTTGGATAAACGAATGAATTCTAAAATGCGATCGCAGGTGTCCGGCGTATCCGTATCCAATCCCAAAATAATCCCCGATACGACTTCAATCCCGTAGGAGTTCATCGTGGCGATCGCGTCCAAAATTGGGATGCTGAGGTTTTGATCTTTCGCCATGGATTTCAGCGCTTCCGGCTCCGGCGTTTCAATCCCACAAAACACCGTGCCAAAATAGGCTTCTCGCATCATCTCCAGCAACTTTGGACTTTGGGCAATATTCAACGTCGCTTCACAGGCAAACTGTACCGGATAGCCATTTACCTTTTGCCAATCAATTAAATGGGGTAGCAGTTGCGTCACGGCACGGCGATTGCCAATAAAGTTATCATCCACAAAATAAACCGCACCAGGATTGCCCGATTCCAGCATGGCATCCAATTCTGCGAGGAGTTGCGGCGGCGTTTTCAGGCGGGGATTATTGCCATAGAGTTCAGGAATATCGCAAAACTCGCAGTGATAGGGACAACCGCTCGAAAACTGCACGTTGGCAATAAAGTATTGGTTGAGATTGGTCAGGTGATAGGCAGGCAGCGGAAACTCATCCAAGGGCAGACGCTCAACGGTTTGAAAGCGAACTTGCTGAGAGGGACGTTCTGTAAAGGTGTCGAAATATTCGATCATCTGATCCGTGGCATCGCCCAATTCACCCAGATGCAAAATGTCAAAATCGGGGTAATATTCGGGGCAACCGGACACCGATGGACCGCCCACTGCCGTTAGTTTGCCGTACTGATGCGCCAGTTGATTAATCTGGTTAATTTGGGGCTTTTGAATATGCATCCCGCTGGTAACTACCACATCCGCCCACTGATAATCTTTTTTCTTGGCAAGCTGAATATTTTCATCCACAAAGCGAACTTCCCAAGTCTCAGGCAGATAGGCAGACACCAGTAGCAACCCTTGGGGTGGCATAAATGCTTTTACGCCTTTCATCAGTGGGTAAGCGTGGTGAAAGGTGCCAAACGATCGCGCGTATTTGGGGAAAACACAGAGAATCCGGCGCTTATTTTTAGGAATGTAGAAGGTTCTGTGACACCGCAGACCCGGTGCGATGGCAGAATCCGGGGGAAGCGACTGTTCAACAGGCGATAAAGTCGCTGTCATGGAAAATCCTCCTCACAACATTAGGCACGAAGCAAGTGAACTGTCAGCCAAAATACTTGTCTATTCAGGCATGAACTGATTAGCCCACTGATTCAATTTAAAGGCATTGTCCCCTTCCTGTCTGCCCAATCAATAGAAAAGCACATTCAATTATCTGAATAAAAGGCGAGAGGCAATGGGCAATAGGCAATACGCGAGAAGAATTTATGAACTTAAAACTCTTCTCGCCACAACTCCGAACCCTGAACTCCGAACCCCGAACCTCAATCCAACACATCCCGATTTTTGGTTTTTACTCGTTCATAGAGTTCTTCCATTGTGGCGATGAAGGACAGGTCTTTATGCCAAAAGGCTGGGGCATCTCCTTGCTTTTTGACCAAAATGGCTGGCACTGTAACTTGGCTGGGGGGTTCCGGTAGGGTGGAAAACCGTTTGGGGCTTTGCCAGAATTCCTTCAGGCTGATTTCTGGTGAAAGGGGAGTTGTTGTGGGCTGGGTATAGTAAGATGCGACCGGGGCTGGATCGGTCGCTTGCGTAGAGAGTTCAGCCGAGAGCGCGATACCGAGGGGAGATTTGGCAAGTTCGGCTTGCAGGGCTGCTTTGGAAAGTCCGCGCAGTTCAAACACCAAAAATGGATCGCGATCGAATTCGGCGGCAAGTAAATAACAAACTCCTGCCACATGTTTACACGGATCGCCATAATCGGGGCAGGAACAGCTTGTTTTGAACTCCGATCGCTTACGCGGTAGCAAATTTAGCCCCAAGGTGAGAAAGGCATCCTCAATCGTGTCGGGCATTTCGTTGAGCAGCAGTTTAGAGATATAGCTGGCTTTAGAAGCAATCAGCGCGATCGCGGCTGCCCACTTTGCAGCACTAATCGGCTGAATCTCTACCACTGTGATATACAGCGGTTCTTTATACACTCCGAAGTAAGGGTTGACACTGCCTCGCACTTTCGCCTTGACAATACCATCCTGAATCTCAAAGCTTTTGACCTTGTTGCCACGGGCATAGGAGCGACCTCGACTAAGGCGACCTGAATCGGTGAATGATTCCAAGGAACCGATAAATTTTTGTCCCCACCAGGTACGGCTAAAAGTGGACATGGTTGGTTTACTCCATTACGGCTTTTTTGTTGAGCGCAATCAGTTGCTTAAACGATTCATTGTCGAGTTCCGTCAGCCAGGATTCATCCGACCCGACGATCGCGCCAGCCAGTTTTTTCTTATCTTCAATCATCTGATCAATTCGTTCTTCTAAGGTGCCGATCGCGACAAATTTATGAACAAACACATTTTTCTTTTGCCCAATCCGGAATGCGCGATCGGTTGCCTGATTCTCTACAGCGGGATTCCACCAGCGATCGAAATGAAACACATGATTGGCTTTCGTCAGCGTGATACCCACGCCACCTGCCTTTAAGGATAAAATGAACACCGAGGGTTCTGTTTCAGGATCTTGAAAGTCGGCAATCATGGTTTCTCGTTTAACCCGGTGGGTGCCGCCGTGCAAGTAGTAGGTTTTATAGTGAAGATGGCGCAAATATTTTTCCAGCGCTTCCCCAATTTCAGTAAATTGAGTGAAGACCAGCATACTTTCCCCAGCTTCCATGGCTTCGGTAACCATCTCAGTCAGACGCTCTAACTTATGCGATCGCTCTGGGGTAAACTCGCTGTCATCTTGCAAAAACTGTCGTGGATGATTACAAATCTGTTTCAGCTTCAGCAGTGTTGCCAAGATCAATCCTTTCCGTTGGATTCCCTCTGCCTCATTCAACTTTTTCTCAATATCTTTAACCGTTGCTTCATAGAGGGAGGCTTGCTCTTTTGTGAGATTGCAAAATAGCTTTTGTTCTACTTTGTCCGGTAAGTCTTGAATGATCGCAGGATCGGTTTTTACTCGCCGTAAAATGAACGGCTCAACCAGTTTTTTTAGAACTGCGGAGCGGGTTTTTTGATTGTTTTTTTGAATCGGAATTTCAAATGACTTGCGGAAGTACGCTTCTTTACCCAAATAGCCTGGATTGAGAAAGTTAAAAATTGACCAGAGATCGAGCAAGCGATTTTCAACGGGAGTTCCAGTGAGGGCGAGTCGATGGGCGGCTGATAGCTTCAAAATTGCTTTCGTTTGAGCCGCTTTGGGATTTTTAATATTCTGAGCTTCATCAATCACAATCCGATGCCAATGAATATCTCCCAGCAGTTTTTCATCCTTGCGTACTAAGGTAAATGAAGTGATTAACACATCGCAATTCTGCACGATCGCATTAAATTCTTTCCCATCTTGAACGCGATCGCTGCCGTGGTGAATCTGCGATCGCAACTGGGGTGCAAACTTTTCAATCTCTTTTTGCCAATTGCCGACCACAGAGGTGGGCGCAATCAACAAGGTTGGCAGTGTCTCCCCGGCTTGACGCTCCTGCACCAGCCGCGCAATCACCTGCGCCGATTTTCCCATGCCCATGTCATCCGCCAAACACCCATTTAGCCCCAAACTTTCGAGATAGTGCAGCCAAGAAACGCCCCGTTTTTGATATTCCCGCAGAGTCCCATTAAACGGCTGTGGCTCTGGCAATACTTCTAAGGCGCTTTTATCATTCAATCGCGACAGCATTTCTGCCAGCGTTTGGTCGTGATCCACCTCAAACTCAAAACCGTCTTCCCCTGTTGCCGTCAGCTTCATAAAGTCCAGCAAGCCCATTTCAGGGTGTTCTTGCTTATGTTTTTTCCAGAATTCCAGCATTTGCTGCATTTTCTCTGGATCTAATTCCATCCATTGCCCCCGAAACTGCACCAGCGAGGATTTTGCATTGACTAACTGCTGCCATTCCCGCTCACTTACAGGTTCCCCGCCAATGGACAGTTCATATTGATAATCCACCAGGGTATCAAAGGAAAAATAACTTTTGCTTTTGTCGTTACCGCCGATTTTGCGTCCGCTGGCTTTGAGGCGAATTTTGGCGCGCTGCCAGCCTTTGGGAGTCCACCAGGCAGGCACAATCACCTTATAACCCGCTTCTTCTAATACCCAGGCGGTTTCTTTGAGGAAAGTTGCTGCATCATCGGCGGTCAAAGTGATGCAAATAGGCTGATCGGTGTCTAGTCCTGCCCACAACGCGGAATAAATCCGAGCAGCATACCCCAGGTTCATCAACAGCACTTGTTCAAAATCTTTGCCAAACTGCTTGTGAAACTGCTTTTGTTGGGGCGATCGCATCCGCCAATAGTCCAGCAAGGCAATTCGTAGGGAGGGATCATGTTTTGCAGCAACCTGAAACTCTAAAATCCAGGGTTCCTCTGGCTTGTC
This sequence comes from Leptolyngbya sp. CALU 1928, assembly GCF_056784215.1. Lineage (NCBI taxonomy): Bacteria > Bacillati > Cyanobacteriota > Cyanophyceae > Leptolyngbyales > Leptolyngbyaceae > Leptolyngbya > Leptolyngbya sp. CALU 1928. The sequence continues at coordinate 2,827,311 of NZ_JBXBCE010000001.1, forward strand.
AGGCGACTTTAGCTGAAAGCACAGATGGAAAGGCATTTCGGCTTGACTGCGATGAATGCGATCGCGCCAGGTTTTCCACTGTTGATACCACTCTAAAGTTTCTGCTGCCCGATTTGGTGTGGTGCTGTGCTGGGGCGACAGGCACAGTTCCAAGAGTGAATCCGCAACCTTCTTATCAAACGCTGCTGTGGAAGGGGAATGAGTCACCAGTTCCGTCAGTAAGCATTCTGAGAAATGGCGGAGTAGGGTCGCTTTATCATGCAGAATCGGTGTCTCAGGCGGAGCGGCAAATCCAGCGGTGCACACCAGCGGCATTACTTCTGCATACTGCTCAATCTCGGCTTCATACTGCTCCGATAAAATCTCCCAGCCAGCATAGAGTTCAAAATCAGGCGTTTGGGTTGAAGTGCTGGCGGTTGACTTTTTGGCGCGGGTAGTAGATCTAGCGGTGGAGGCAGTGGATTTGGCAGTGGATTTAGCAGTAGATTTAGCGGCACGGGACGTTTTTTGGGGGGCAAGCGATCGATATTTGAGTGCTGGAATATAGCGATCGCGCAAAATCACCTGCTTAAACGCCTGGGTGTAGTGATACCAAAACAGCAGATCAGCGCCCAATTGCACATCTGCCAGTTGGTGCTGCGTCAGAAAGTGTAATTCATTTAGCACTTTGATCACATTGTTCACTGATGCATGGTGAAAGGAGCCAGTCTTAACCAGTGCCGTTGTTTTGTAACAATCCACTTGCCAGTACTGCCAATCAAAGGTTTCCGGCAACTCTGTTTCTAAATAACGCGCCAGTTCGAGAGACGGCAATGGTTGATCAGCGCTCGTGGGCAGGAGAAAATATTGGGGTGAAATCTCCAGTTCCGATGGTTGTCGTGTTGTAGGGACAGCGGGTTTAATCCCTAGTTCAGTCGTCAAAAACTCTGCCAAACTCGCTTGATTAAGCTGTCGAGGATGGGCGGAGGCGGCTTTGCTGCGTTTACGCCCTAGCTCCGTTGTTTCCACCCACACATAAAATGCGCCAGCTTGAATGAAGTCTGCTTCTGCTGCGGGAATCCAGGTGCCGTGAAGAATCTTCATGATTCAACTGCCTAAAAGGATTGAATTGAATCTATCAAACCTAAATTCTTAACACAACTGCCTCAATTGAAATTCAGCAGCTTCTATCGTAAATTCTCTAGAAATAATGCAAAAATCGCTTTTCTCCTTATACCGTGGCTGTGATGATCTACCCAAGCGATCGCATCGGCTGTATTAATCTATTGCCTTAACCTGGGTCATTTCTTTCCAAGAATGTGGCTGATCACGCTTACTATGGTACACAAATAGGATTAGACCCTCACTTTAAACATTCACCGATGGCTGCAAACTATTCCTTTGATATTGTTAGCGAGTTCGATCGCCAAGAGCTAGTCAATGCCTTAGATCAAGCAACCCGCGAGATTCAGAACCGCTATGATTTAAAAGATACCAAAACAACGGTGGAACTAGGCGAAGAAGCAATCACCATCAATACCGATAGCGACTTCACCTTAGATGCCGTCAACAGCTTAATTCAGACCAAAGCAATCAAGCGCAACCTATCCCTCAAGATTTTTGACTATGGCAAAGTGGAATCTGCTAGTGGAACTCGTGTGCGGCAGGAAGTGAAATTAAAAAAAGGAATTTCTCAAGAACTCGCCAAACAAATTTCTAAACTGATTCGCGATGAATTTAGCAAAATCCAAGCATCAATTCAGGGCGATACAGTGCGGGTTACGGCAAAGTCTAAAGATGACTTGCAAGACGTGATCCAGCGTTTAAAGCAAGAAGATTATCCCACTCCCTTGCAATTTACAAACTACCGATAGCGGCAATCGCGACTACTAAGGTTCGGTTTGGCGACTATCGCTTATCCGAAATTCCGGCTAACTTCATAGGAGTAGGCGATCGCCATCCAACTAATTTCAATCTTCAGAAAAAGTAGTTTGATGGGATTTGCAACTTTAAGCAGCCTACTCGCAATGAAACCGGATACAGAGGGATAAGGGCGTGTCGAAGTGGTTGTTGCCAACTCTAAGTGAAGTGATAGCGCTGAATGATCCAACTTGGACGATTGGCTCAGAGCAAGCAAGCAAGGGCCAGTCTAGCTCATCTCAGCGGTTGGGGAACCGCGTCGCTTTGCAACAAATACGAGCAGAGCGCGAATGGTATGGGGCGATCGCAGCGCTCAACTTACTTTTACAACAACATGTGACTGTCCCAAAGACTCCCGCTTATATCGCTGCCCAAACCGTTTCCCCAACCGTAGATAGCATCGGTAATCAAGCAATTTCTGGCATGATTTTATCGGGTCCTACTCCTGTTTTTAACCATCCTCAAATCGTCAAGCAGTTTGCAACGCGCACTCTAGCAGCCACTTCGCTGCATTCGCCCCACTGGATGCCGCTCCAGTTGCTTCCGGCAGAATCAGAAACGTGCGCTGGTGATCATCCCCTACCCGTACTGCCACTCCTACCAGGCGATCCACTGGCGGCAGAACCGTTTTGCCTAGTGATGACTCCCTGGTTTAGCTTAGTCATGGTTTTAGGTGAAAGCCTGAATCAGGAACCTGCTTTTTTGTTTTCGTTTGTGCCAGAAGTGGTGCAGCAAGCTTGGGAGGCGATTCGCCCTCGCATTTTGCTGATGACTTCTCATCAGGTCGATCGCCTGGATGAATGGGTGCATCAGTTTTCACCCGTTTCACCAGACTATAAAACGGTGATGCAGTTTAGCCGCTTGATGTTGGAAAATTCCAACATCTTGGAAGACGAGCCGCTAGAGCCGATTTCTCAACCGAAAAGCGTCAATGGCTCAAATCAAGTCGAAAAAATAGACAGTGATCACCATGCTGACCCGTCGAGTTCCTACAATCCAAAGAGTCCAGTCCCAGCAGAATTGGATGAAAAGCATTTGGATGTGGAATTGGTGCAGGCGATCGCCCATGAAGTTCGCACGCCATTAACCACCATTCGCACCCTGACGCGATCGCTGCTCAAGCGCCTTGATTTAGCTCCCGATGTGCTGAAACGCCTGAGCATTATCGATCGCGAATGCAGTGAACAGATCGATCGGTTTGGGCTGATCTTTCGCGCAATGGAACTGGAAACGACCGCAACCCATTCGCCCCCAATGTCTTTAATTCGTACCTCTGTGGTCGATGTGTTTCAACAAAGCATTCCCCGCTGGCAGCAACAAGCAAGCCAACGCCAAATGGTCTTAGACATTGTTGTTCCCGAAACGATGCCAGCCGTCGTGAGCGACCCGACGATGCTAGAACAGGTACTCACGAGTTTAATTGAGCGCTTCACCCGCAACTTACCTGCGGGTAGCCACATTCAAGTCGATGTAACGTTGGCAGGAGACCAGCTTAAACTTCAGTTGCAATCCCTCCTAGATGCCGCCAGCCAGAGTCACTGCAAAGGATTGTTTGGCGCGTCGTTGCCCAAGCCTTCGCCTAAGTCAATCGGTCGGATGCTGATGTTTCAACCGGAAACAGGTAGCCTCAGCCTCACCTTAGCGGTCACAAAAAGCTTGTTTCAAGCGATCGGGGGCAAACTCACGGTTAAGCAGCGCCCCAAAGCAGGGGAAATCATGACGGTTTATCTGCCCTTAGAAATGGAGCGATCGCCCTTAGAAAGCAGCAAAATCATCACTGTGTAGCCCTAAACTTAGGCTTATTTTCTTGGGGGAACCTTCTTAAAAACAGCCCGTCATAAAAAATGGAATGTCTACTAGAGTAAAGTTCCGTCCATGAATCACTCACTTCGGCTATCCTGGTCATCGGTGGAATCTATATCTACCCAGGTGCCAGTGCAAGCAGACAAACTCTCTAATTACGACCTAATTTTGCAGTGTCAAGCCGGTCATTCTCCTGACAAGGTTGCCTTTGCAGAACTCATGCGGCGATACCAATCTCATGTTGAACGGGTGCTATATCATTTGGCTCCCGATTGGCAAGATCGGTCAGACTTGGCGCAGGAAGTTTGGATTCGAGTGTATCGCAATGTTAAGCGACTACAGGATCCTGTCAAATTTCGGGGCTGGCTAAGCCGCATTGCCACAAACTTGTTCTACGATGAGTTGCGGAAGCGCAAGCGCCATGCCATGCCGCTATCGTTGGATGCGCCTCGTTCCATGGAAGACGGTGAAATGAGTTGGGATGTGGCATCCGATGCACCTGGACCCGACGAAGATTTAACGTCTCAAGAGTTCTATGATCAGTTGCGAGCCGCGATCGCAGATTTGCCAGAAGCGTTTCGCACCACCATCGTGTTACGCGAAATCCAAGGTCTGGCATACGAAGAAATCGCTGAGATTACGGGTGTCTCCCTCGGTACAGTCAAATCTAGAATTGCTAGGGCGCGTCTTCGGTTGCAAACTCAACTGCAAGGCTATTTAGATGGAGAGTAGCAACTCCCTTTAATCCTTCGGTGAACACCAGCAATCTAAACCCGCCATTCAAAAATCTATCTCACGAAATTTGTTTTTCTCAGACAAATTCTCTATGCTTTAGTTTAAGCATTGGGTGTACTCCTTCACAAACACAGTAATGTTGCAATGACATTTAACTTTGACCCTCACAACTCTAAAAAAATGCCGTCTTCGTCCGCTGATTCTAATTCTTCAGCGCGATCGCTCGATGCAGTCCAGCGCGATCGATTTGAGATGCTAAGCGCCTACATGGATGGCGAAGTGACCGCGGATGAACGCCGCACCGTGGAAGAATGGTTAACAAATGACCCCACAGTGCAGAAGCTTCATGCCCGACTACTCAAGCTAAGACAAACGTTTCAGGCGATGCCTGTGCCAGCAACCAACGAAAAAGCGATGCAACAAACAGTTGATGCAGTGCTAGCTCGTGTAGACCGCCGTCCTCGTTTTTCGGCAATTTGGGGCGGAATGGCTCTTGCAGCCGTTGCGGTCGGGGCTATCTCCACCAGCTTAATGGGCGATCGCTCTCCGTTTTTCCAGATGGCACAATCATCACGAGATCCGTTACAAACTCAACCTGCTGCGAAGCCAGAGCCTTTGTTGATTGCCTTAGACCAGCCGTTGATTGCTATCTCTAAAACGCCTGTTGCAGCACCGACTGACAGTGCCTCTCCATCTTCACTCCCTCGCAACTCAAATGACAACGTTCGATAACTGCAAAGCTTTGATTGAAAACTCATTGATTGAGCTTTTACAGTTTTGATCCTTTCCAGTTTCCACTTGGCACCAAAACACCGCCAATCTGTCGTATCTGGGCAGATGTCATTAGGTACGCCCAGGCACCCCCCAGAGAAGAGCCTCCTGGATTGAATACTGCGATCGCCTGCCGTTGATAATGGTGTTCATCGAGCGGCAGTTCAGGAAAGTAGGACTGAAAAAGATTGGGGTCATGCTGCTCAAACTCGTCTAGCTGCTGCAAAATGGCAGAATTCGCAAAGGATAGCACCACTCCCTGCACAACGCCGTCGCCACCCGCAACCATTGCCGGATAGCCAAAGGGAAGCTGATAAATTTGCCCTAATGCGATCGCCGAACAGGTTTCTATCACCCAGCGATCGCACAGGGAATAGTTCATTTCTCCAGGTTGGAGTGTTCCATATACAAAAATTTTGATCATTCAGTAGAAAATGGTAGCGGTTGAGCGTTACTCTTAACGGAACTGATTTCTACAAGTTACACAACATCGGCTTATGTTTGTGTTCCGTTCAAACTCTATGCTGCAAAGAACCGATGCCATTTTGAACCAAGCACGTATTTCAATATCAAAACTTGCAACATCAAGACGAGTGGCATTTGGGTTGGTTCTGGGGAGCGCGATCGCTTTCATTCCTAATACCGCAGTGAGCGCGATGCAACTCAAGGTCACCCCAACCAATCCTAAATTGGGAGATACACTGAGGGTTATTGCTCAATATGATGATGTCAGCATCAATGCCACTCCGCAGGTTACTGTTGGCAAGCAAACCTATCAAACATTCTTAAACGGCTCTAATCAATTTCGGGCATTGGTGCCCACCACTCCGCTGGACAAACCGGGCACCTTAACGATTCGAGCTACAGGTGGCGGCGAAACCGCTGAAGTCACTGTTAGAATTGCTAACCGTAAATTTCCGACCCAATCGATTCGGATTTCAGGTAGCGGCAGCGATGGAACTGATCGCGAATTCGATCGCGTGGATGCCTTTAAAAAACTAGTGACCCCCGAAAAGTTTTGGCAGGGTGCCTTTCGTCGTCCCAACCAAGGAGCGGTCACCTCTGGCTATGGCATTCGTCGGTACTACAATGGCGTTTTTGCCAAAGATTATTACCATCGTGGCATTGATTATGCAGGAGCCTATGGGTCTCCAGTTGTCGCTCCGGCACCAGGCAGGGTCGCACTTGTGGGGAGGGTTTCTGAAGGATTTAAGCTCCACGGCAACACCGTTGGGATTGACCATGGGCAAGGAGTTACCACTATTTATCTTCACCTCAGTCGCATTAATGTGAAAGAAGGAGATTTTGTGCGATCGGGGCAGGTGATCGGTGCCGTCGGCGCAACAGGTGGCGTGACAGGACCTCATTTACATTGGGGATTGTATGTTAATGGCTTATCTGTCGATCCGTCTCCGTGGCGTGAGGTAGGATTTGAATAATTTGTTCTTTAAGGTTTTGATGAAAGTGGTCTACTAGGCGCAATCTAGGGCACCATTATTCAAGACTACTAAAGCGGATCAGATAATTTAAGCCATGGAAGAGGTGTAGGAAGCTCTATGAGCATCGAAAAGATTGTTGAACAAGCTCTGCAAGACGGGTATCTGACCCCAGCAATGGAGGCGGAGGTGGGACGCATCTGTGATACTGCCTCAGAACTCTCGATTGAAGAGTACATGGCGTTAGATCGCTTAATGGGAGCGCTCTTGACTGGGGAAGTCGTTGCTGTTCCTCGGAAGCAGTTTATTAATGTGATGGAAGAGTTAGTGTTAACAGAGGCGATCGCCCGTGTTGCTGAAATTGAGGCGACCAGCGATCGTACTCTAGATTTAGGAGACATCGCCGCCTACGGGTTGAACCGATTGCCGCCGCTCTATGCGACGACTGAAGAAGGCGCAAATTATCAGCGACAGCGGGCAAAAGAGGAACTGCAAGCTTTAATTGCTCAGCAGGTGGGAGAAGCGATCGCCCGTAGTCTTGACCGTCCCGAATTCTTCCCCGAACGGCAGGTAATTGGGAAGAGTTCAGGGGACGAAATTCTGACCCAAGTGAGCGCTCTCCTCCAAGCCTATGCTCCAGGTTATGAACAACCGATAGAACCTGGGAATTAAGCAATAGAAGATAGGAGAATTCTAAAATAGCCCTTGCCCTACCAAGCCTTCTCCCAAAGGGCTTGGTAAGGATGGTTTATGGACGCTCAGCGTTGGGTTAAAGCGATTATGCGTCTGTCTTGACCGAATTGGGCTTAATTTGTCATCGCTCCCCTTATGAAGCTAAACCGCACCCCGTTGATATTGTTGATTATTGCTGCATTGCTGGGGGGCGTGGTGTATCTGCAAGAGCAAAAGACTCCGCCATCCGTTCAGTCGGCGGCTCAAGCACTGTTTGGTTTTCAGGAAGCGGATGTGCAATCACTGAGCTTGAAAACACCGAAGCAAAATCTATCCTTTGTCAAAAATGCTCCGCCCAATCCGGCAATTTGGCAAATGACTTTGCCTAATCAAGGGGCTGCGAATGATGCATCGGTGGCGTATTTGCTGAACGCGATCGCATCTGCAAAAAGTGTTCCACCGCTGACCGTGCCTTTGGCAAAACAAGTAGAGTTTGGGTTTGATTCGCCATTGGCAACCGTGGATCTCACCTTAAAGGATGGCAAAACTCATCGATTGATTTTAGGCAAACCTGATTTTAATCGCACTGCACTCTATGCTCAAATTGATCCGCAACCCGGTGCAGACTTGCAAATATTCCTGGTATCGTTGGATTTTGAAAACGCAGTCAATCGTCCACTGACTGAATGGCAGCTAAAGCCAGCGTCTAAGCCAAAAGTGCCTACGCCAAAGCCAACGAAATCATGACCATTCCAACCGCAACGCTGTTAATTTCTTGCCCGGATCAAAAAGGATTAGTTGCAAAAATTGCTAATTTTATTTATGCTAATGGCGGCAATATTATTCATGCTGATCAGCATACTGATTTTGCAGCGGGGTTGTTTCTCACCCGATTGGAGTGGCAGCTAGACGGATTTAACCTACCGCGTGAAATTATTGGAACGGCGTTTAATGCGATCGCCCAACCTCTTCAGGCAAATTGGCAGCTTCACTTTTCAGATACAGTGCCTCGGATTGCCATTTGGGTGAGCAAACAAGACCACTGCTTATATGATTTTCTATGGCGACAGCGATCGCGAGAACTCACCGTAGATATTCCATTGATTCTCAGCAATCATCCAAATTTAGGCGCGATCGCTGATCAATTTAACATTGATTATCATCACATCCCCATCGCGCAAGACACGAAAAAAGACCAGGAAAAGAAACAGCTTGAATTGCTAAAACGCTACAAGATTGACTTGCTAAAACGCTACAAGATTGACTTAGTAGTATTGGCAAAATATATGCAGGTTTTGAGCGCAGAATTCATCACCCAATTTCCTGCCATTATTAACATTCACCATTCCTTTTTACCTGCTTTTGCGGGAGCTAATCCCTATCATCGCGCTTATGATCGCGGCGTAAAAATCATTGGGGCAACGGCTCACTATGCTACAGCCGACCTAGATGAAGGTCCAATTATTGAGCAAGATGTGGTGCGGGTAAGCCATCGAGACAGTGTGGAAGATTTGATTCGCAAAGGGAAAGATTTAGAACGAGTCGTGCTAGCGAGAGCCGTGCGCTTACATTTGCAAAATCGCGTGCTGGTCTATGGCAATCGCACGGTTGTTTTTGATTAGATGTATCGCACCCAAAAAAATTGAACTATTCTTCTTGCTGAGGAACTGGTCTAGTAGACCGATAGCACAGTTTTTTGGGAGCGCAAGCCAATATTTGTTGCGAATTGTAAAAAAACTTGCGGTTTCCAGGCTTAACTACTATCTATGGTAGTGTCAACTGACGAATAACACTGCACATAGCGCTTATAGCCTTTGGGCTAGGGTATATTTCGGCTAGCGCTGGTGGTTCATCCGGTTTGACTCAAATCATTACCCAAAAAGAGAGAAGTGAATTATGGACTACCAAGAAAGACTAAATCCCTGGGTCGTTAGCAAACTGCTACCCAACCTCAAAGAACTCGCTGTGATTCGATTTCGCCGCAGAAACGACGCGGAAGCCTACCTTAGAGTTCTGAAGGAAATGCAGCCCCAAGGAAAGTTCGCGATTTCATTTGATGGTGATACACGAGAATATGCCACCCAAGCTCAGTAATTGTCAACCAGTCTGCAAGGGTTCTAGAGTGGGGTGCTGGAAAAAATTAAACAGCGATCGCAAAAGCGCAGAAATTCACAAGCATCTTCAAGCCATTAGTCAACAGTTTTATCAGCCAGAACGCTTGTGTCACAATGAAAACCACAATCGGGTTTGGAAAAAGCTGTGCAATTGGAGACAAATAGTAATCAAAGGACTCTTAATACCGTCATCACTCAACGGATTGTTGAGAGTCCTTGCCATCGAATTTCGTTCGCAGAGTACATGGATTTGGCGCTCTACCATCCGCTATATGGATATTATGCGTCTTCCTCTACTCAAATCGGTGCCAGCGGAGATTTTTTTACCTCATGCCATTTAGGGGCAGATTTTGGCGAATTATTAGCTAAACAGTTTGCCCAAATGTGGGAACTTTTGCAGCATCCAAACCCCTTTACCTTAGTGGAAATGGGAGCCGGACAGGGGTTGCTATCAGGGGATATATTGGCTGCTCTACAACGCAATTCTCCCGATTGTTTTGCGTGTTTAAAGTATGTAATTATCGAGCGATCGCCTGCTCTGATTCAAGCCCAACACCAGCAATTGAGGCAATTTCTGGAAGCCGGAACATTGATTGATTGGTGCGATTTTGCAAACCTGCCCAGTTCAATTACGGGCTGCTGGTTTTCTAATGAATTAATCGATGCGATGCCTGTCCATCAAGTGGTGCTAGAAGCAGGACAGTTAAAGGAAATTTACGTTTCTGTAAATCAGCAGAATTCATCCACTCAGTTTGTCGAAGTTATTGGCGACCTTTCAACCCCAAAGCTGGCAGAATACTTTGACTTTGTTGGAATTAATCTGCAATCACCCGCTTATGCCGATGGATATCGCACCGAAGTCAATTTGGCGGCACTAGATTGGATGACGACTGTTGCCAAGCATCTCCAGCGAGGATATGTCTTGACGATTGACTATGGCTATCCGAGCGATCGCTACTATCATCCCAATCGATCAGGCACACTTCAATGCTACTTCCAGCATCAGCATCACTCTGACCCTTACCGCCATGTCGGGCAGCAAGATATTACGGCTCACGTTGATTTTACTGCTTTGGAAAAACAAGGGGAACTTTGTGGATTGAACCTCGTCGGATATACCAAACAAGCATTGTTTTTGATGGCTTTAGGATTAGGCGATCGCCTAACGGCTCTCAGTCAGTCTCCGGCAACCGACGCGCGATCGATTCAGGAGATTCTTTGTCGTCGCGATGCCTTACACAACCTGATCAATCCAGTGGGTTTAGGTAATTTTGGTGTTTTGATGCAAAGTAAAGGAGTGGATTCAACGGTGCCACTGATTGGGCTAATGGGCGAAATCGCCAATACTCAAACAAATTAAAAGCGTGAATAGCATCAATACTATCCACGCCTAAAAAATGGAGAGAAAAATACTCCCGTGGTTGAAACAGGTTTAGCGTCTTGCTAATTCATTAACGGTGATACTGGTTGTTAACCGATCGCTCGATTGAGTGACAAACTGCTTAATTGCTAATAGCAGCGGCACTTCTTGAATCAATGACTTCTAGCTTGACGGGGGCAACTCCCGATTGCACAACCCCCAGCACACGCGCCGCCGCCGTAGATAGGTCGATGATGCGGTTTCCGTGGAATGGACCGCGATCGTTAATTCTTACCATTACCGATTGTCCATTATTTACGTTGGTCACCAAAACCTGGGTGCCAAACGGCAGGGTTCGGTGGGCAGCGGTCATGGCGTTTTGATTGAAAACTTCACCACTAGCGCTGCGGTTACCATGAAAACCAGGTCCATACCATGATGCAAATCCAGTTAGCTTGAATTGGATAGATCCTAAAGAAATAGTTTGATCTCTCCAAACGATCGGTTTGCCAGTGACCTCGCGCAGCGGTGACGCATCGCCTAAAAGTCGTCTCAAGCGATTGGTCGCTTGGAGTGCATCTTTTTCTAGATTGCGGGTGGAATCAGGCAAAATGGTGTTAGCATCAATCACCGCAATTTTCAGGGTATCGACCTGAATAAAATAGCGATCGCGTTCGCTTGCATTCGCGACTTGACCGCCCCAGGCTACAGTAATCTTGTCTGCGTCTAGCCCATTGCGATGAAGTTGATTTAGTTTTGCTGCGATCTCGGTGGCTCTCCAAACGGGGTCATTCTCAGCAAAACCAGCATCTATAGTGCTGAGATTTAGTTCCTGGGAGTCTAGCTCAGATAAGGATTCGGAGGAACTGAGCAGCGAGGTTAAAGAAGGAGCGGAAAGCGCTTTCGCTCGGTTCAAAGACTGAGCATTGGCAGAAACCGGATTGGAAGACTTTTTCGGTTGAGTCCCAAGTTTCACATCACTTTTGGAAGCGGTGATAGAACCCTTGAACGTTAAAACCGGAATATTACGAACATATAGGATGGCAACTTTCTGCCCAGAGATTTCGTGAGGCTGAACCTTCGCAATGACCTCTTTAGTCCTATCAAACTCAGGCTTAGTAACTTGTTCACCCACTTTCATAACCTCTTCAGACTGAGTGATAGTCTTTAAAGATTTATTGGATGACGGTGCAGTTTCGGCTGCGGTTTCGCTGGGGGTTGCTTTTGGATCGGTCTGCTTAAGGCTTGCACTAGAGACCTGTCTACTGGATTCAACAGGAGCGGCACTACTTGAGGTGGGAACACCCAGGGTGGCAATCAACAGGGATGCAGTTAAACTGCCAAAAAGTTTTTGAGTCATATTCCATTGGATAAAAGACACATCATTGGGGTTCGAGTTCCGCATGATTCGTACGCATTTTTTCAATCGGCACGTTTGAGACGTGTAGTTTGAATGCTGAAAATTAATGAATCTGCATGAAGGCTCGTGGTTTCAACCCGTACTCGGTTCGATTTCGCTCCTAAATAATTGAGAACTGCAACAGACTATCATGAAGTTTTCGTATTGGGGATCAGTGGTAGTGAGTGATCCCAAAAGATTCCGGAAAATTTTCTAACGATTAATGAACCGCAAAAGACCGATAGTTAGGACTTGTCGGATAATTGCTCAATCGGGATTTTAGTTCCCAACTTCATCAAAACTTTATATTTGCGATCGCAAAATTAGCTATCTGTGAACTATCTCCTGAAGCATTCCACGAACAAATTTTTAAGTTCTGGAAGACGAAAGAGTACAATGACATCCGAGACGTTGCTGGCAGATCTGCATGGAATATCGGGATGCAGGAGTAGATGTTGAAAAGGGGCGGGCGTTTGTCGATCGCATCCGCAGTTTGGTTGCTAGCACCACTCGCCCCGGTGTTTTAGGCGCATTCGGTGGGTTTAGTGGCTTATTCGAGCTACCCGCAGGCTACCATCAACCTGTTTTGGTTTCGGGCACAGATGGTGTTGGCACGAAGCTCAAACTGGCACACAGTCTCAATCAGCACGATACCGTTGGGATTGATTTAGTCGCCATGTGCGTCAATGATGTGGTGACCTGTGGCGCAGAACCGCTGTTTTTCTTAGATTATCTGGCAACTGGGCATTTGGAACCCGCCCAGTTAACCCAAGTTGTGGAAGGGATTGCCAAAGGGTGTCGTTTGGCAGGGTGTGCCTTGCTGGGGGGCGAAACCGCCGAGATGCCCGGATTTTATCAATCGGGAGAATACGATTTGGCAGGGTTTTGTGTGGGTGTGGTGGAAAAAAGTCAGCTTTTAGATGGCTCCCAGGTGCAGATTGGCGATGTGGCGATCGGGTTAGCGAGTCAGGGCATTCACAGCAATGGATTCAGCCTGGTACGAAAAATTATCAGCGATCGCGGTTTTGATCTCAGCGATCGCCCCGCCAGTTTTGAGGGGCAATCCTTGGGCGATAGTTTGCTGACTCCTACTCAGATTTATGTTAAGCCCGTTTTGCAGGCGCGTCAGGCTGGCTTAACCCTCCATGGAATGGCACACATTACGGGCGGCGGTTTGCCTGAAAATTTGCCCCGCTGTTTGGGTCAGGGGCAATCCGTGCAGATTGACCTCACCTCTTGGACGGTGCCCCCTCTATTTCAGTGGTTGAAACAAGAGGGCAATGTCAGTCTTTCGGGCATGTTTAATACTTTTAATATGGGCATCGGTTTTGTGGTGTTGGTGCCCCCTGCTCAAGTAGACTTAGCCCTTCAGCATTTTGCCACTGAGAATATCGCTGCGTTTGCGATCGGGGAAGTGATAGCGGGATCGGGTGAAGTCGTTGGAATACCGGAGTAACCCTGTGCCCACACCGCGTAAGCAGTTTGCCCAGCATTGGTTAAAGAGTGAAAAGGCGTTGAACAGCATCGTGACTGCGGCTGAACTTAAAAGAATGAGTTCTGGTAGCAAAGGCGATCGCGTTTTAGAAATTGGTCCCGGCACTGGCATACTCACTCGCCAATTATTGCTTCAAGCAGATTCAGTGGTTGCAGTAGAAATCGATCGTGATTTATGTGAACTGTTGATTAGAAAGTTAGGTAAGGTTGACACTTTCTTGCTGTTGCAAGAAGACTTTTTGACGTTAGATTTGCCCTCAATGCTGGCACCTTTACCAGAGTTTCAAAATCCGAATAAAGTAGTTGCTAATATTCCCTATAACATTACGGGACCGATTATTGAAAAACTCTTGGGCACGATCGCCAGTCCCGCCGAAGATCCATTTGAACTCATCGTATTGCTGGTGCAAAAAGAAGTGGCGCTGCGGCTAAATGCTAAACCTGGCTCAACCAATTTTGGAGCCTTAACCGTGCGGGTACAATATTTAGCCGAGTGCGATTTCATTTGTGATGTGTCAGCCAAAGCATTTCAGCCTGCGCCTAAGGTTGATTCTGCCGTGATTCGCTTGCGACCTCGGACGTTTCAGCCTGCGGCGACTGATCCTCGTTTTTTTGAAACCCTGTTGAGATTAGGATTTGGCAGTAAACGAAAAATGCTGCGAAATAATTTGCAAAGCCTGATTGATCGCGATCGCCTATCTCATCTATTAGAAACCTTGGGTGCTAATCCACAATCACGAGCCGAAGATTTAAGCGTTGAACAATGGGTTTTGCTTAGTAATCAGTTAGTCGTCCATTCGTAGCTTTTAATTATTAGAGAATCTTTCTTTTTATGCGTAGTTATTCTTTAATTGCCCCCGCAAAAATCAATTTATATTTGGAGATTTTGGGCGATCGCCCCGATGGTTATCACGAACTGGTGATGGTGATGCAAAGTGTTGATTTAGCGGATCGAATTGATCTGCGATCAAACGGCACTGAAACGATGCGCGTTCACTGTGACCACCCCCTTGTGCCCAACGATACGAGTAATCTGGCTTATCGGGCTGCTCACCTGATGAGTCAACAATTTCCCAAAGCCTTTGCTCAGTTTGGTGCCGTAGACATCACCATCCACAAACACATTCCGGTGGGGGCGGGGCTAGCAGGAGGTTCCACCAATGCGGCAGCGGTGCTGGTAGGATTGGATCTGCTGTGGGAACTGGGGCTGACTCAGCCAGAAATTCAGGAGTTGGGAGCATTACTTGGGTCAGATGTGCCTTTTTGCGTGGCGGGTGGGACGGCGATCGCAACCGGGCGGGGTGAACAACTTGATGCCCTCCTTGATTTAGAAAAACTGCATGTGGTGTTGGCAAAGTATCGCAGTCTTTCAGTTTCTACGCCCTGGGCATATCAAACCTATCGACAGCAGTTTGAATCGTCTTACCGTGACTCAACGGCTCAAGTAAACCGCCGCCAAGAAGTGCGATCGGGTGCCATGCTGAGCGCGATCGCCCATCGAGATATCGCCCAAATCGGGCAGTTGCTACACAATGATCTCGAAAAAGTGGTGCTGCCTCACTATCCCAAAGTGGCTGATTTGCAAAAGCGGTTGCGTGCCATGCAACCTTTGGGGGCGATGATGTCTGGCTCTGGTCCTACAGTCTTTGCGCTGACGCAGACTCAGGCTGAAGCACAACAGCTATCGGATCATCTGAAAAGCGCGATCGCCGATCCTGACCTAGAGTTATGGGTTTCACAATTTAGCCACTGTGGCATTCACATCGCACAATAGGTTAAAGACCCAATCCCCTTCTCCGGCAATTTTTATGAGTGACCTGCCCCAATCTATAGACTCTGAACCTCAAGCTTCATCGGTTCAAGCGACTGATGGCACAACGCAACCACTCACGCCTCAACGCTGTGCAACTGGCGCTGTAATTGCGGGCATCATGGCATTTGGAATGTATCGGATGAGCCACGCGATCGCCCTCTCCTTCGCCGCCCACAAAATCCAGTCTGATAACTTTATCGTTCAACGAATTTCTGCTGCCGTGCGAACCCTCGTAATCGGCATGACCACCCTAGGGATGGGCGTATCTGGAATTGCAGCGCTAGGATTATTTGCTTTATCCATTCAACTGATCATTCATAAAAACAATCAGCCTACTCCACCCCCCTCAGCCTAAATTCTGGGTCTATTTTGCGGCTTTCAATGCGCGTTCCATAAAGATCTTTTGGGCACTGCGGGCTGCTTCACCTTTGGCTGGTGATCGCTGAATGTATTCGCCATCGCTCTGCAAATCCCAAGCTTGGAGATTGTCGGATAGCAAAATATCTATAATATCCTTCAGTTCATTTTTCAGTTTAGGATCTTCGATAGGCGTAACCGCTTCCACTCGGCGATCGAGGTTGCGAGTCATCCAATCGGCACTGCCAATATAGAGCGCTTCTTTGCCGTCATTTTGAAAGTAGAAAATGCGGGAGTGCTCTAAGTATCGTCCTACAATACTGATGACCCGAATTGTTTCGCTGATGCCCTTTAAGCCGGGACGCAGGCAACACATCCCCCGCACAATCAAATCAATTTTGACTCCCGCTTGAGACGCTTCGTAGAGTTTTTTGATCAGGTCTATATCCGTTAGCGCATTCATTTTCGCAATAATTCGAGCGGGTTTTCCACTGCGGGCATTTTTGATTTCTTGGTGAATTAAATCACCCATGCGATCGCGCAACGTTAACGGTGCCACTAACAATTTGCGATAAGACGATTGACGAGAATAGCCAGTCAAAAAATTTGTCAAATCCGTTAAGTCGGCACCGAGTTCTTCGCAGCAAGTCAGCAATCCTAAATCGGTATAGAGTCCCGCCGTTTTAGGATTGTAGTTTCCGGTGCCAATGTGAGCATATCGTTTCAGTTTTCCGGCTTCCTGGCGAATGACTAGAACAATTTTAGTGTGGGTTTTTAGCCCTGCCACACCATACACAACATTCACTCCTGCTGCTTCTAAACTGCGTGCCCAAGTGATGTTATTAGCTTCGTCAAATCGGGCTTTTAACTCCACTAACACGCCTACCTGCTTGCCATTTTCGGCGGCGGTAATCAGCGATCGCACAATCGGCGAATCTCCTGAAGTTCGATACAACGTCATCTTAATTGATAGCACCTGCGGATCATAAGCCGCTTGACTAATGAACCGCTGCACCGTGGCAGTAAACGACTCATAAGGATGATGCACCAGCAAATCACCTTCTCGAATCACGGAGAAGATATTCACCACAGGCTCCTGGTTTTGAAAAGCTGACTCCGTTTCATAGTCATTGACCGCTTTTAGTCGAGCCGGAATTACCGCTGTCCAAGGCGCATCTTTCAACTCTGGCAAGGGCAGTCCCATGAAGGAAAATAAATCCTTCAAATTCAGCAATCCTTCCACTTCATAAATATCGTTATCTGTCAAATCAAACTCGTCCACCAGCGGTTTTCTCAGCGAATCAGGCATTCCTTCTTGCACCTCTAAGCGCACTGCCGATCCCCCTAAGCGATGCTTGCGTAATTCCTGTTCGATCGCCAACAGCAAATCATCTGCTTCATATTCCTGCACTTCCAAATCAGCATCGCGGGTAATCCGAAAGAAGCCAAACTCTTGGATTGCCATCCCTGGAAACAGCATTTCTAGATTGTGAGCAATCAGTTGTTCTAAGGGAACGCCGATCCACAAACACGATTTTCCTGCTTGTTGACGCAACTCTTCCGGCAAAACAATGAAGCGCGGCAAAATATTGGGCACTTTCACACGAGCAAACAGTTCTTTTGCCGTCTCTGGATCTTTAACGCTCACCGCTAAGTTCAAACTTAGATTGGACATGTGAGGAAACGGATGGCTAGGATCGATCGCCAGCGGGGTCAGAATTGGGAACACGCTTTCTTCAAAATAGCGTTTGAGATGCGATCGTTGCTCTTTATTCAGGTCAATGTAATTAAGGAGGCGTACTCCCTTTTCTGCTAGCAAGGGACGCAATTCATGCTCAAATAATTGATGTTGCCGGGTCACCGATGGGCGTAATTGCTCGGTGATTGCATCTAACTGTTGTTGAGGACTGCGTCCATCGGGCGTAGGTGGGTTGACTTCTGCATTAACCTGACCAATTAGCCCAGAAATCCGCACCATGAAGAACTCATCCAGATTTGAGCTAAAAATGGCTAAAAACTTTAACCGTTCTAATAAGGGTGTGCGAGGATTGAGGGCTTCTTGAAGAACTCGCTCATTAAACTTCAACCAACTTAGTTCTTGACTAAAGTAATAGTGAGAATCGGATAAATCAGTTTTAGGTGCAGTCTGGTTCACGGTAGACATGACTTCTTTTTTTTGATAGGTGCTAAAGATAGTCTCAAAATAAAAGAAAAAGAGAAAGATAAATAGGACACATTATCAGTGTGGTCTAGCCAAGCGCGTGAGCGCGATCGCCCATCAATCAGCTTGTAGCCATACAAACAATCTATAATTTCCTAACTCTTGCATGGAAAAATAAGCACCTAAGAGCGTCCAGAAAAATCGTCAAGCATCTTGGTTTTGAACACTGACGGAAAGCAGTCTCCAAGGATTTAGAAACAGGTCTTTCAACCATCTACTATCAGCGATAAGTGATTTGCTGTCAGTCTGCTGCTTGCAAAAATAGCTTGTTTCTGAATGGCTATTACGCTAATTGATGCAATTTTAATAACAATTAGAAACGCGATCGCAAGAGTTGTGAGAGAAGGGCATACAATGATTGAAACTCACTTAAGACTTAGGCAGCAACAATGGTAGAAGTAACAGAAAAACGATCAAAGGCAGTCGCAGTTAAACAATCATCGATTGGAAGTACAAGCGCTTTTTTAGAGTCATTGCCCGAAAAACCTAAAGAAGACTTATCGTTAAGAGAAGCGATCGATCAGCTACGTGAACCCCTGAGATCCGCGCTTTCTAGAGGGTATACCTATGCAGAGTTGGCAGAAATGCTAACCGAAAAAGGAATTAAGATTAGCGCTTTTACCCTCAAAAATTATGTGCCTTCCGGGAAGCGACGCGCCAACAAAGAAAAGGAAGCTGCTGCTAAAGTTGGAAGTCGCCGAGGACGGAAAACCCAAGCTGTGGAATCAGCAGTGGCAGAACTAGAAGCTCAACCGTCTAAATTAACGAAAACATCCGCTAAGTCATCCACCAGCGCAGCTAAAAAAACTGAGCCGGAAACTAGCGAAAAAGAGACCCAAGCCCAAAAAACATCGGCAGCAAAAACTAAATCTGATGATGAGTCAACCGTAAAACAGCCTGCCGCGACAAAATCTCGGACTGCGGCAACGAAAAAGCCTGCTTCTACTCAATCTCGGAAAAAAACATCCGCTTAAAAAATCAGCGATCGCGACGGTTGCATCGATCATCAGTAGTTTATTGCAACTGAAAATACTGATCTGCCGAAGTGAAGGCGCGATCGCTAAGATAATGACGGGCAGCTTTTTTGCGATCGCCCAAGTCCTTTGACCTGCCCTTGAGTTTAGCGAGTTAAGACATAATTTAATTAAGCGAAGGTGATCGACAACGGTTCACTCTGCTTTGCTTGCCATCCCTCCATCAATTAGGTTCCAAAACACATTTACTGACCCGCATCATGACGAAACAGCGCGTTCTTTCTGGAGTTCAGCCAACGGGCAATCTTCACCTGGGAAATTATTTAGGAGCCATTCGGAACTGGGTTGAAGGGCAGAGCCAGTACGATAATTTTTTCTGTGTGGTCGATCTGCACGCCATCACCGTACCGCACAATCCTAAAACGTTAGCAGCCGACACCTTGAATATTGCGGCGCTTTATCTTGCCTGTGGCATTGATTTGGAACATTCCACCATCTTTGTTCAGTCCCATGTGTCGGCTCACAGCGAACTGGCGTGGTTGCTGAACTGCATCACGCCGCTCAACTGGCTACAAGATATGATTCAGTTCAAAGAAAAAGCGGTGAAGCAGGGGCAAAATGTGGGCGTGGGCTTGTTGGATTACCCAGTGTTAATGGCAGCAGATATTTTGCTGTATAACGCCGATAAAGTGCCTGTGGGTGAAGACCAAAAGCAGCATATTGAGTTGACTCGCGATATTGTCGATCGCTTCAATCATCAGTTTGGTCAGGGGCAAGCGGTGCTTAAATCACCCGATCCGCTGATTTTGGCGGCAGGGGCGCGGGTCATGAGCTTAACCGATGGCACCAAAAAAATGTCTAAGTCCGATCCTTCAGATCTGAGCAGAATCAACCTGCTTGATCCGCCAGACTTGATTCAAACCAAAATCAAAAAGTGTAAAACTGATCCCACTAAAGGGCTGGTTTTTGGCGATTTGGAGCGTCCAGAGTGCAACAATTTGCTGACCCTGTATCAGTTGATGTCTGGCAAAACGAAGGAAGCAGTAGCAACGGAGTGCGCGGAGATGGGCTGGGGACAGTTTAAACCGCTGCTAACGGAAACCGCGATCGCCCATCTCAAACCGATCCAAGATAAGTATCACGAGATTATCAATGATCAAGGGTACTTAGAATCGGTGCTGCGAGATGGCAAAGAAAAAGCTGCCGCGATCGCCAATCAAACCCTGCTTAAAACTAAACAAGCCCTAGGGTTTTCTATATCGCCTTAATCATGGCAAATTTAATCATGGGAAAGTATTCTGATTTTCTACAAAAAGTAGCGGTTCTCAGAATTCCTATGCTTTACTAAAGTGCCCAACTATATTGCGTTTCAGGTGCTAAAACATGATAGACACTGCAAAAAAATTAGACGCACCCAAAAAAATTGATGCCGTGTTTGAAGGCGGCGGAGTTAAAGGGATTGGCTTAGTCGGCGCATTTTCAGTACTTGAAGCAGAAGGTTATACGCTAGAAAATTTGGCAGGCACTTCAGCCGGGGCGATCGTCACCGCGCTGATTGCCGCCGGCTACAACGCCGCAGAACTCAAACAGATTTTAGATGCCCAAGACTTTACCAAATTTATGGATAAAGGCTGGGAAGACGAAATTCCCTTAATTGGCTCAATGCTTAGCTTAATCACCGAGAAAGGCATTTACGAAGGCAATTTTTTTGAAAACTGGCTGCGGGAGTTACTAGCAAAAAAAGGGGTTCGTACTTTTGGCGATCTGGTCATGCCAAAAAACAAAGATAATCCCCGCTATCGCTATAAACTACAGGTGATTGCCAGCGATTTGACCCGTGGCAGAATGCTCGTGCTGCCGAGAGACATCCAACATTACGGCGTGAATCCTGATGATTTAGAAGTGGCAGCCGCCGTGCGGATGAGTATGAGCTTGCCCTTCTTCTTTGAACCCGTGCAGTTGAAAGATAAAGTGGGTGCCACTAACTACATTGTGGATGGCGGTGTGTTGAGCAATTACCCGGTGTGGCTGTTTGATACCGGAGAGGCAGACCCAGCATGGCCCACTTTTGGAGTGCGACTGGTCGATCCCGATCAAGATAAACCCCATGTGATTAAGGGACCCGTTTCGATGTTAAAGGCAATGTTTTCCACAATGATGGAAGCTCACGATGCCCGTTACATCAATACAGAAAGCTTTGTCCGCACAATTCCTATTCCAACCATGGGCATTCAAACCACCCAGTTTCAACTCACATCATCCGAGAAAACAGCGCTTTATGAGGCAGGTCAAGCCTCTGCACAGAAATTTTTGGAAACCTGGGATTTTGAGCAATATAAGCAAGAGTTTCGCGCCCAGATTCCACCCTCTAGAACCGAAGAAGTGTGGACGTAGAAGCGAATAGGTCAAGATATTTTGCCACAGACCATAGATTAGCGCGTGGTAGGCTAACGGGCGATCGCGTTTTTACTAAGCCGTTCTGCGGTTCGCAAAATTTTTCCGGCTAACATCGCGGCTCCAAACCCGTTGTCGATGTTAACGACACCGACCCCCGCCGCGCAGGAGTTGAGCATGGCGAGCAGAGCGGCTAACCCGTTGAAACTGGCTCCATAGCCAATGCTGGTGGGCACGGCAATCACCGGGCAATCGGCTAAGCCTGCAACCACGCTGGGCAAGGCTCCTTCCATGCCTGCCACCACGATCAACACATCGGCATCGACGATCGCGTCTCGCTGGTTCAGCAACCGATGAATTCCGGCAACGCCCACATCCCACAGGCGTTTTACCTGAAAGCCACAGAGTTCTGCGGTAATCGCGGCTTCTTCGGCAACAGGTAAATCCGAGGTGCCCGCCGAGAGAATGCTGATTAAACCCGGATAAGCAGGCGTTGAGTCCTGCGAATTGGGTTCTTGATGCAAAGTGCAGATTCGCGCTGTGGGATAGTAGTGCAGTTCTGGGATGTGCGATCGCAGTTGCTCATAAACATCCGGTTCAATCCGAGTTGCCATGACCACGGGCGTGTTTTGCCGCATCACTTCCATAATCTTGGCGATTTGCTCTGGCGTTTTGCCCAATCCCCAAATCACTTCAGGAAAGCCAGTCCGCAGGGTACGGTGATGATCAATATGGGCAAAGTCACCCACTGGCTCGTAGTTGAAATACTTGAGCTTATCAAGGGCACTATCGGGGGCAATTTCCCCTTGGGCAACAGCGTTGAGTAAATGGCGAATCGCTTCAGGTTGAGTCACAGATAATAGAAATAGAAAACGTCTGTTTCTACTGTATCTAAGCGGAAGTGAAAGAGTGCAGGATATGGGTATGAAGGACTGAGTATTATTATGATCTCTAAGGTAATTGCAAAGAGCTACATATTGACAACTTTTTTATTCAAGTCAGCGTAATTTATTCTACAAAGCGAATCTGGAACAGATAGACTAGCGAAGAGCGATCGCCCATCGTTTCAGTTCAGTCAGGCGATCGCGATTGCTTGCTGTTTAGCATAACGCCGTTGATGTCATCCGTTTCCACTGCCAAAACGCCCAATTTACCTACCCTGCGCCCTTATCAGCTTAAGGTTGTCAAAGAGGTTTATGAAAAGCTGAGCGAAGGATATCGGCGGGTGGCGATCGTCGCAGGCACCGGAGCCGGAAAAACCGTGATTGCCGGACAAATTTGTGCCCACACCCGTGCTAGAGGCTTTCGGCTTCTGTTCTTAGTCCATTTGGATGTGTTGGTTGGGCAAACCTACGATAAAATGCGTGACTTTGGGCTGGAATGTGGCTTTATCAAAGCAGGCTGGAAGGAAGACCCCACCGCGCCGATTCAGATTGCCAGTGTCCAAACCATGTTGAAGCGCACCTGGTGGCAAACCTGGCACGCCGACGTAATTTTGTATGACGAAGGACACACCACGATTTTTAGTCAGGTGGGGCAGCAGTTGCTCTATGAAACTCATCGCAAATCAGTTCATTTAGCGCTGACGGCAACTCCCTATCGATTGGGAAAAGAGCAATTGGGCGATCACATGGAAACCCTGGTAGCTTCTCCCATTCCCTCCGAACTTCAGCGGATGGGCTTTCTGGCACCGATGAAGTATTACGGAATGCCTGACCCGATCAACTTGGCTGGCGTGCGGACGATCGCCGGAGATTTTGATGAGCGAGATCTGAAATATGCCTGCGATCGCCCCGAACTCGTGGAGCGCGTGGTCAAAGAATGGCATCGTCTCACCCCTGATCGCCGCACGATCGCTTTTTGTGTCGATGTGGAACACGCTCAACACGTCGCCGCCGCCTTTCGCGCCGCCCACATTCCCGCCGATACCGTAGACGGCAACACGCCGATCAAACAGCGACACAAACTCTATCAAAGTCTGCGAGATGGCAGCCTGACCGTGTTGACCTCCTGTAACGTCATCAGCATCGGCTTTGATGAACCCAGCGTCGAAGTTGGGCTACTGCTGCGCCCGACTCAATCTCGCGCCTTGCACCAGCAGCAAATCGGTCGCGTCATGCGAATCTCACCCAAAACCGGAAAAACCCACGGCATCATTTTGGATCAGGCAGGGAACCTTCAGCGGTTGGGCTTCCCCGAAGACATCTATGACTATCGCTTGCCCACCAGCACGGAACCCGATGAACCCGGCGTTGCTCCCAAAAAGCAATGTCCTGCCTGTAGCCGCATTGTCTGGGCATCGGTAATGGTTTGTCCAGACTGTGGACATTGCTGGCTAGAACGAGAAGAAACGATCGAAACCAGTGAATTAGTAGAAGTGGTGAATGAATCGCGGGAACTATTGGAGTTGAGCGATCGCGCCGAGTTAATCGCCTTCTTCCATCGCTTACGACAAAAGTGTTTCCGGGAAGGACT
The DNA here is from genome assembly GCF_056784215.1 of Leptolyngbya sp. CALU 1928. Classification (NCBI taxonomy): domain Bacteria; kingdom Bacillati; phylum Cyanobacteriota; class Cyanophyceae; order Leptolyngbyales; family Leptolyngbyaceae; genus Leptolyngbya; species Leptolyngbya sp. CALU 1928. The sequence goes on from NZ_JBXBCE010000001.1 coordinate 2,851,228, forward strand.
AGCTCCCGATTTTGCATTGCGATTGTTTTATGACAAACATGGGATAACACCAGAAGATGCCTGGTGCCTAAACTCCACCTTTGGCAACTATGCCACCGTGGATGAGCAACGGCTTTACCAACGCTATTTGGTCAGCATTGCCAGCCGCAAAGGGAAATCGAGATCGTGGATGCTAAGCGAATTTCAAAAAGAATTTGGCGCTGGCGATTGGCAAAACTTGTTTCCGCGATCGCGCTAAACCTGCGATCTTTGGGCAGAAGATGTAAATGTGAAAATATAAATGTAATGAATCAGAACTTGCTCAAGCAAATACTATCTACCTTGGATAGCAATGCAGATGAATATAACTTAGCCCTTGCTGTCATCGCTGGCATGGAAGCACGTAGTATTAACGGTGAATATACCTTAGAGCGTTTTAAGTTTAATTCTGGCTGGCGACTTAGAAGATTGTTCTTTTTCTGAGAAGGAGCGATCGCGCTTGTTAAAAATGCTGACACATCTATCGCAAAATCCGGATAACAGCCATTTCTTCAGAAGACAAAAATAGACTTCGCAAATTAAACCCTTAATCCGGATAGTTTTAATTGCGTTTTTCTAATCCAATTCACCGATAAGGAGTCTGTTATGAAGACTGTTGTTGAACAAAAACCTCTGTTTGAAACGCTTTCCGCCGAAGAAGCTGCGAATGTGAATGGGGCTTGCTGGTATTACTCCAGCCCTTGCGTCAATCCCTGCTGGTCTTCCGGTAGCTGGAGTGGCGGTCAATCTTCTGGCTCCTCAGTGACTCAAACGACGAACGTTAACATTGTGATTGACGACTAATCAGTATTCCAGTACTACTGGCAGACTAGCTCAGTTACAAGCTGATTCTCTTGACGATTGTAATCAGTGCGATCGCAGTTGATCAAACCAGTTAACGCTGGCGGAAGCACCCACTTGACTGATGGGTGCTTTTTCATGATGCAAAGAATTACTAATCATCGGCATTTCCATGCGGACAACACAGCACTGTTTTCCTTAAGATTTCTTAAGAAGATGACCCTGATATCCGGATACCAACAGCAGTTCCAGAAGGTTTAACTAGTTTCGCAGCATGTCTCCATCGATCAGGACAGATTTTGAAATTGTGCATGATTTCATTTCACCTATCCTACTTTCGAGCTTAATCATGCTGCCCTGACGACCGTTCAGTCAATTCTGTTCCGTTCAGCCTCTTTATAACTTGTTCAATCGTTCGTGCGGCGGTGCGTCAAACCGTTTCCCAACAATGGGTCAATTTATTCAATGACTAAGGAGACAACAAAAATGGCTCAGCAAAATGATCTGTTCACACCCCTTTCCACAGACGCAGCGGCAACGGTGCAAGGGGGCTGGGGCTGCCGTCGTAGTCACAGACCCTTCTATTACTACAGCAGACCCATCTATTCCCGTCCTAGCAATAGCTGGGGGTATGGGTATGGCGGGTGGTCTGGCAATGGTTCTAGCAGTGCTGTGACCCAAACTGTAAATGTGAATGTGCTGTATAACGATTAGTTAAAAGCGAGTACTGATCCAAAAACACCTGCGTTAACTCGTGGGTGTTTTTTGCGGATCAAGGGTTTGAGGCTGGGAAGAGAACTCAATTAAGTTCTTTCTATAGCCCTTTGTTTGTGAAGCGATCGAAATGAAGTACGCGGTTTTTCTCCAACATAATGAGGCAGATTGCGGGGCGGCGTGTTTGGGGGCGATCGCCAAGCATTATGGACAATCCCATAGCCTCAACCGTCTGCGGGAAGCGGTGGGCACGGGACAACAGGGCACGACGCTGTTGGGGTTGCAGCGTGGGGCAGATGCGCTGGGGTTTAATGCGCGATCGGTGAAGGCATCGCCAGAAATCTTGCAGCGGTTAAATGAAGCGCCCCTGCCTGCTGTGATTCATTGGCAGGGTAACCATTGGGTGGTGTTTTATGGCAAATGGCGACAGCAGTATGTGGTGGCTGATCCGGCGATTGGGTTGCGCTATTTGAGTGAGCAAGAGTTTTGCCAGGGTTGGATGGATTGGGTGATGTTGTTGCTGGAACCCGATGTGGCGCGGTTCTCGACGGAAGGGGGTGGCGATCGCCCTAGTACCCTGCATCAACTGGGTAAGCGCTTGTGGAGTTCGCGATCGCTACTTGCCCAAGTGCTGGTGTTAAACCTGATTTTGGGATTGCTATCGATCGCCCTACCATTTTTGATCCAGGTCTTAACAGATGATGTGCTGGTGCGCGGCGATCTGAAGCTATTGAATGTAGTGGCGATCGCGGTTGTTCTTCTGAGCCTGTTTAGCAGCGGCATCGGCTTAGTTCAATCCAACCTAACTGCATACTTTGCCCAGCGACTAGAACTGGGGCTAATTTTAGAATTTGGTCGCGCCATCCTCAACTTGCCGCTCACCTATTATGAAACCCACCGCAGCGGCGAAGTGGTCAGCCGCTTACAGGATATTCAAGCGCTCAACCAATTGGTGGCGCAAGTAGTCATTGGACTGCCCAGTCAGATATTTATCGCGCTGGTGTCCCTTGGTTTTATGACCCTGCTAAATGTCAAACTGGCGATCGCCGCCGTTCTGGTGGCTTTTTTGATGACCCTCTCCACTATCCTGTTTTTGCCGACCTTGCAGCAAAAAACTCGAAACCTGCTGATTTTGGATGCTGAAAATCAGGGCGTGTTAGTTGAAACCTTCAAAGGGTCGCTGACGCTGAAAACCACTGCCGCCACACCCCAATTTTGGGAAGAGTTGCAAACGCGCTTTGGACGGCTGGCAACCTTGAGCTTTCGCACCAACCAAATCGCTATTGCTAATACGCAATTTTCGGGGCTAGTTTCCAGCATTGGCGGCGTGGCATTGCTCTGGTTTGGCAGCACCTTGGTAATTAGCAAAGAGTTAAGTATTGGTCAACTGTTGGCATTTAGCAGCCTCAACAGCAACTTTACAGGGTTGATCAGTACGTCGATTCGGTTTGTGGATGAGTTTGCCCGCGTTCGCACGGCAACGGAGCGCCTAACGGAAGTGATTGACCACACTTCGGAATTGGAGAGTCAGACGAGTAAGCCTACAGTTGAAATTTCCAGCAGCGTGAATATTCACTGCGACCAGATTTCGTTTCACTATCCGGGTCGTGTGGAATTGCTCAATTCATTTTCGGTGCAAATTCCCGGTGGAAAGGCGATCGCCCTCATGGGAAAATCAGGCTGCGGCAAAAGCACGTTGGCAAAATTGCTGGCGGGTCTCTATCCGTTGCAGTCTGGCACGATTCGCATGGGTGCTTATAACTTGGCAGATCTGGCGCTGGAGTGTGTGCGGCGGCAAGTGGTGTTAGTGCCGCAAGAGTCACATTTGTGGAGCCGTTCCATTTTAGAAAACTTTCAGCTTGGCAATCCAGGAGTCTCATTTGAGGCGATCGTCCAAGCGTGCCAACTGACTGGAGCCGATGAGTTTATCAGGCGGTTGCCAGACAGCTATCAAACTGTGCTGGGAGAATTTGGTGCTAATCTTTCAGGCGGGCAGCGGCAGCGGTTGGCGATCGCCCGTGCGATTCTGTTCAATCCGCCCATTTTGATTCTGGATGAATCCACCGCCAGCCTTGATCCCGAAGCAGAAGCTCAAATTCTCGATCGCTTACTCACCCAACGACACGGAAAAACAACGATTCTAATCAGCCATCGTGATAGTGTAGTCAGCCGCTCCGATTGGGTGATTTTGCTGGATCAGGGCAAAGTGATGCGGGAAGGAAGCTCTGAGCAATTACGATCTCAACTGACTCTTTACTTCAATGCTTAAAAACTTTCAGCCCCTCAAAGGCTTTGACATCCCGTTTTCTGGCAATTCCAAATTCTCAACAAATAGGAATCCGGCTTCAAGATCTCGCTACAACTACTTTTTGATGCCTTTTATGCCCACTCGTCGTCTTCAGCAGACAGCGATCGCTGCACGTTGGGAAATCGGTAGAAGGTGTTTCCGTTGCCATCCACATCAGGCAAAACTGAAAGTGCTTTTGCTTGGGTTTCTAAATAAAGTTTGGCGGGTTCTGCATCGACTCTAGCAGTAGCAGCCAGTTGAATCAGCGTAATTGCGCCGCCATGAGTTTCTAGCAAATAGTAAAATGCATCTCGCAGGCGACGTTCCTGCTGAAGAGTACGCGCCAAATTTATTAACGAGAAACCAATCAGCCCAGCGACTCCAACGAGTAGCGACCACTCCAGAGCTACCATACTCAGTGTTTTTAATCTTAAACAACTGTAGAAATCCTACTCCCTAAACCTACCCTGAATCTGGCTTGGGTTAGATGAGAGAGCAGGCGAAGCAATGAAAAGGGCGATCGCTAAGCCTCTTGCGTAAAAGCACCATAATAAATAATCGCCAGAAACCGAATCGGCAATGCAATCAGCGTTTCAGGTCCGTGGGGAATATCACCCCGAAACGTCAGTGAATCTCCTGGCTCTAACAAGTAGATGGATTGCCCGTGCCGATATTCCAACACGCCTTCTAGCATATGGATGAATTCAATGCCCGAATGCTCAAAGGTCGGAAACACTTCAGACGCATCATCCATGCTGATCAAAAACGGTTCAAACAGCTTCATAGGACCTTGATCATAGGCAAGCAAGTGATAGGTGTGCCCCCGTTTGGTGCCGCGCCGCACGACTTCCATCCCTTCACCTTGCTTCACCAGTTGCGCCCCGCCTTGAGGAGAATTGTAATGACGAAACAGGGTTGCCATAGACACGCCTAAAGCAGTAGCGATTTTAACCAACGTTTCCAGACTGGTTGCCGTTTGAGCATTTTCAATTTTGGATAGCATTCCACGGGAAATCCCCGTTTGTTCAGCAACTTCGGCGATCGTCAGGCGATGTTTTTTTCGCAGGTCGCGAATCGTATTGCCTAAATAGCGACTGAGTTGGCTATTGTCGGCGTTAAGAGGGGAGTCTGAAACAGCGGTCATGATTCCTGGGTGCAAGAGGTGCTTTGATTATAGAAACGAAAAAGCCTGAGAACCTGCAAAACTCACCGATTTTAGCTGTGAGATGTCGCAAGAGTTCTCACGAAACTGTTAAGCCTCAGAGTTATCCTTGATGGGCTTAGGAGCCTATCAATACCCGATGTGCAACTAAAGTCAGCCCACCCTGCGGGAAGCAATTTACATCCCCCAGCCCCTTGTATCTTGAGAATAGAGAGATAGACCGTAAACCCTTGGATGCAAGACATCGTGGAGAAGCTAAGCAGAGTTAAAGATTAACCTTTACCCAAAAACTAGGGCAGGGTGTGATGGGAAAAGCAAACAATGGATTGGGATAGATGAATGTAAGCGATGGATGGGCATCTACGAGCGGAAGATAAAAGCTTTCGAGTCAGCAACAATGCAAGTGGAATTGAGCAATTGTTGACTCATAAGTCCTGTTCGTATTAGGCAGAAATTTTCCACATATCATCCCAATTCAGGTGGATAGATAGACGATTTCCGTACATTACCCCAAATTGAGTAAATAGCCAGATTTCCTCCGCATAGTATGCCGTTTCAGTTGGATAGCCGGAATTTTTCCGTATAATTTCCAGATTGCGTCTGAGCGATAATCATCTTCCTGAATTTTAACTTCTTGTTCAAGTTGATTTGAGGGGCTGTCAGCACAGTTCCGCCGGGGGCGCGCACCTGAAGCGAAGCAAAGCTTCTGTTGAAGGATGGATGAAACCAAGTTGATAGGCGTGGAGATGATAGCCACAATCACCCGGCACAGGACAGTGTTCAGCTTCATTGCTGGACTGCAATAAGGGAATACCGCCCACAATATAGAGCGGATCGCCGAGCAGGGGAAAGCCAGCCGCCGCGAGATGAATCCGAATTTGATGCGATCGCCCGGTCAAAATAGTGACTTCTAACAAAGTGCTGCTAGGTTTGCGCTTGAGGACTTGAACCTCGCTGTGGGAAAACAAGCCATCCGGTGAGGCACCGTAGATGTAGCCCAAAACAGGATGGGGAAGCTTACCGATCGCCTGCTTAATACTGAACTGATCCGGCATCTCACCCGCCCCCACCAACGCCCGATAAACCTTGTGGATTTGCCGTTTTCGCATTTGCTGGCTGAGGTGGGCTTTTGCCAAGGGCGATCGCGCCAACAATACCAATCCCGATGTGCCGCGTCCCAGACGATGGATTGGCACGGGCGTATCTTTTGGGTAGCGCTGATGCAACTGACCCAACAGCGTATGGTCTAAAAAGCCACCACCCGGCAACACAGGCAATCCCGCAGGCTTGGCGATGACCAGCAAATCTTCATCTTCATGCAGCACTTCAAACTCTAGCGGCACGTCTGGCTCTTGCCACGGGGGGCGATGATAGGTTAACCATTGCCCCGATTGCAATCGTGTTTCTGGCGCGATCGCTTGATTGTCTAACAGCACTTGCCCCGCTATAATTCGGGCTTGCCATTCATCCCGGCTAGAGTGGCGATAGTTCTCGGTGTAGTAGTCTAACGCCGTCATTCCAGTATTTGTTCGCTTGATCTGCTCTCGATAAATCCAGCCTTGGTTCATAGCAATTTTTTTTAGACTTTAGAGAGGCGATGAATCCAAAGGTAATTTTCGCCTTCTGGAGAGCATTTTGCTTGAATTAAGGCATTAGAGTAATACAGGTTTTGCCCAGACCGATCATTACGATAGCCGGAGGATGTCCATTCACCATAGGGATCGTTGACGAAAAATCCATTCTGGTCGTAACCGCGTACTACAACAATGTGCCCAAAAGTGGTGAAATAGCCATGGATGATGCAAGGACGACCCTCCGCGATCGCTTTGCGAATATCCGACTGGCGACCGCGTATTGTAAAGTCATTCTTTAAGCCATAGTTGCGCGACATCGTGGCTAAATCATCGCCATCCCAGCGGCTCAACCCTGTATTAGTCATGTATTGATATAGCTCATCTTCCAGTTGCCCCACTCCCGTGTTGCCCTTGATTTGAAAGTAAGTCATCACCATGGCAAATGCAGTGACGTTGCAAGCTCCAGTGGGGTTCAAGGCATTATCTAACTGGCTTTTGTAGGGAACATTTAACTGTTTGGTTGGCGGAATGCCTCCTGGTTCGGGTTCCGGTTGAGGAATGGGGACAACTTTTTGCTGCGTGTTAATAAATTCAAAGTCTGGAGTGTAGACATACCAAGTGTTGCGGGGTGGATTGCCTAAAGCATCCCACAGTAAAGAGAGCTTGTAATGATTGTTGGGTGCGGTCGCCCATGACTGAAGATTGAAAATTCTGCTAGGGGCGATCGATACCTTATCCTGTGCCGGTAGCTGTGCAGAACTAGCAGTGGATTGCTTAAACACCGTGTTACGCGTAATTTTGAGGCTGGGAGGTTGAATTAGTTGAATGTGGGGAACGTGGGCATACCAGGTATTGCGAGGCGGTTTACCTAAGAATTCTCCCATCAAGGCAATCTTCAAATAGCTTCTATCTACCGCTTTCCAAGAATGAATATTCAAGACTCTACCCGCAGCAACCGATACTTTATCTTCTGGCGGTAGTTGGATTGCATCCTCAGTAGTTTGCTTAAAAACGGTATCTTGAACAACCTTAAGCTGTATAGCCATACGCTTTATCCTAAATTTTGGTCTCTTGCTTAACCAGTTCGACTGAGGAGAGATCGCGCACGATTACGGACTGAAAAAATGATTTCTGCCCCCGTTTAATTAGATCATGCAATTACACTAAATACTATTCTTCTTCCCGCTGTACGGCGCGAATAATTCGGGATAGCTCGGTTTTTTCATCCACAGAAATTCGGGTCGGTGAGCCGCTGATGATCCGTTCAAAGTTGCGGAATGAGTCTTTAATTTCGGGTCCGCGATCGCTAATGATGTATTCCCGAATGCCTTTGTCATGCCAAGAACCGCGCATTTTAAACACGTTGATGGCGCGAGACATTTCGCCTCGGATTTCTACATATTGCAGCATCAAAATAGTGTCGGTGATGGTAGAAATGTGAGAGTCGGTGATGGAGTTTGACCCCATAAATTGGTCAGTGGTATTGGTAAAAAAGCCAGTGATTTCTTCTTGCTTGGCAAACCCAGTTACGCCAATCACAAACTGACGAAATGCGTTGTTGCTGACTCCACGAGCGATCGCCGATAGAGAATCGATCGCAATTCGAGCAGGCTTAAAATCTGCAATCTCCTGCTTAATTGTTTGCAAATGATCTTCCAACCCTGCCGACTCTGGATAGGCACAGAGAATTTTCAGTAAGCCCTGCTGCTCCAACTCCTCAAAATCAATTCCCCAAGAATAGGCATTCCGCGATAGCTGAGCACGCGACTCCTCATAGGCAAACAAGATCGCCCGCTCCCCTCTCACGCAGCTTTCTTCCAAAAACTTGCTAACCAGCATGGTTTTACCCGTGCCCGTTGCACCCGTCGCCAGAATAATCGAATCTTTGAAATAGCCGCCGCCGCACATTTCATCTAGAGTTTTTACGCCAGACGACACGCGCACATTCGACGATCGCTGGGTCAACCGCATCGCGCCCAAGGGAAAAATATTGATTCCCTGCCGCGTCATCGTAAACGGATATTCACCCTTCATATGGGTCGTGCCGCGCAGCTTCAAAATTTCGATCGTGCGGCGGCGGCGTTCACCCTCCAGCACATTTCGCAAAATCACCACATTATCCGAGACAAATTCTTCTACGCCAAACCGGGCAACCTGCCCATACTCATCCACTCGTTCTGTGGTCATGATCGTGGTCACGCCCACTTGCTTCAGTCGTGCCACAATCCGAAAAATTTCTCGCCGCACCACCGAGGCGGCATCATATTGTTGAAATACTGCGGTAACGGAATCAATCGAGACGCGCTTCGCTTTGTATTTACGAATGGCATATTGAATCCGCTCGATTAATGCCGAAAGGTCAAAATTGCCCACCACATCCTGCCCATCGGGATCGGGGGAGGCATCCAAAATAAACAGCTTGCCTTCATCGACAAATTTCTGGAGATCCCAGCCAAAGCTAGAGGCGTTCTTGATAATATCGGCGGGAGACTCTTCAAAGGTGACAAAGACACCCGGCTCATCAAAATCAACAATGCCGTTCCGCAAAAATTGGACGGCGAGAAGCGTTTTTCCCGTGCCAGAAGTGCCGCTGACGAGAGTAGTTCTGCCAACGGGCAAACCGCCATGGCTAATATCGTCAAACCCCTCAACCATGGTGCGGATTTTGTCAACCCCGGCTGCGGTGATGTCGCTCCTACTGTGTTGATTCAATTCATTCATAGTGATTTTTGAATTGACCTGCTAATTGCGCTTCGTTCGTTACACCGCTTGTATCACAAAAGTTACCCACAAATCTTGTCTGTGTCTTGGTTAGCATTCCTCGTTGTCAGTTTCTTCTTCTCGGAGTTCGTCATAAAGTAAATCTAGCCCGATCAACACTTTTTCGCGATCGGATAGATCTCCAATGATCTTGCGAACAGGCGGCGGCAAAATTTTTGCGAGGGTTGGGGTCGCCAGGATCTTATCTTCTTCAGCTAGCTGCGGATTTTTCAACACGTCAATTACCTTAAGCGCATACACCCCCTTAAACTCTTCGTCCAGAATATTGTTGAGGGTTTTTAGCGCTCGAATCGAGTTGGGCGTGTTGCCTGCAACATATAGTTTGAGAACATAGGTTTTCTTCAGTGGCATAAGCTTGAGTGGGGTGCTGTCAAAAAGGGTGAGAGCGCGATCGCCTAGGGTTCTCGCGGAATTGAGCGGCGATACATCTCGCACAAGTGGGCAATGATATCAATGAGTGTCAGCCGATAATCTAAGAGAATTTCTTCGCTGCGCCCTTCTAATTTTAATTGCTTAGAGATTTCGTCGATTAATTCCATATGAATTTCAACGATTTGGGGCACTGACATATCGGCAAAAAAGGACGTGTTGATAAAGTCGTCAATCTGCTGATTTAGCGTATCATCGTTTGTGAAATAGCACAGGATGATGTCTCGATAGTCGGCTTTGAGCGTTTCTAATAGTTCCTGCTGTTGAGTATGAGATAGGCGACGAAAGAAGTTTTGGGGATTGCGTTTGTAATATACGCCCAAATATCCCAGTCGTTCTTTGAGTTTATCGGTGAGGCGACGCTGCTGGAGCATGAAAAGAGTTTGGGTGGCGGCATCGATCGCGACTCCTGCCTCTGCTGAATGATCGATGCGGCAGTTGGGTGAAAGATGAATAAATCGGGCGATCGCTTGCTCTGCTACATCATCGGTTAGGACAAATTGGGCGGGGGTCGTGTGGAATTCAGCGGTGTGATAGGTAAAGGGCGATCGCCCAGAAGCATCATGCTCATGAGCAAACTCATGATTAGATGGCATTCCATCCAGCCCGGTATGTAAAATCACAGCGGGTAAGACAATCCCCTGACCATGCAACCAGTTGACTAAGTGGGGTAGCGCTAAACCATTTTGGAGAATCAGGCAATCAAGCTGCTGTTTTTCTTGCTCAATGGACTCGCAAAATTGGTCACTGGCAGTGTGAAGGGCAACATGATAGCGATCGCGATTTAACGCATCTAAAAGAGGTTGGGCTGCAAAATCAGGCTCAAGAAATAGACCAATGAAGAGAGGAGAAGACAAAGTTTTCAGAAAATTAACAGTACTTAAGAGTGAGAAAAATTCCGTCTAGTCAGTCATCTATAGGGAGAGCGATGGCTAGATTGCCTGCCAAATGGTTCTTTCAGTCACAACTTTAATTAATTATAATTGTCTGCCTGTTCTACTCAATCCGCCCCCATAATGAGTACTGAAGTTTAAAGAACACATCCGTGTTTGTTATTCTCCATCAAATTTTGCGGATTATGCCCTATCAAACCATTGCGTTGATCCTGCCAGAAGCAAGCTACATCCTAACTCTCACCCAGGGAAAAGGGGATAGGGCTAAGAGCCACTCCTCTTGACTCCGGGTGAGCGGGGTTGGTGGCAGAGACACAAGGATTGAGCATTAAGCATCCGAATACCTAGTTTTAACAACCCATTTTTTTGACAGACTATTTTCACAGATAGCGCACCATTAAAAAGCTTATAAAACCTGGAGAGTGATTGAGTACAGCAAGATTTACCTTTCTTCACAGCAAAATTGATCATGCTTCTGCCTAATATCTGCTTGAGTGAGTTGGTGTATGTCGTTCCGGTTTTTCCAAATACAGTAACGATTCAAGCAGCTCTAACAGCGCTAAGCCGCAGCCAATGCGCTCGCTTGATCATTTTAGATTCGCAGCAGCAGCCTGTTGGAGTGGTCAAACTAGAGTGTTTGCTCCCCCAATTGCTGATGTCGTCTGAAAGTCCTGCGTCCCTTTCTCCCCTTGCCTTGCCACCGATAGTGACTGCACCGATTACCGCGATCGCCCCCTCGGTGATCGAGCCAATAATTCTGGTGCCTGCCGAGTGGCAACTCTCCCAACTAATGATGCGGGTGCAGCTTCCCGATTCAGAAGCGATCGCCCTCATTGACAGCGCCGGGGAAGTTATAGGGCTTTTGGATACCGAACAAGTCCTTCAGCTACTCACTGAAAGTCCGATCGCCCCTGATTCAATCGAATCCACCTCTGACTCCTGTTTACCTGATTCATATTTGCCTGCCTGCTTATCTACAGAAGTGCCCCAAGAAAGCCAAACAAGCGCCTATTCAAGCCAGCAGCAGCGCCAAATCATTCAGCTTACTCAGCAGTTGCTTGCTCAACGTGCCGAGCTAGAACAGCGCATTAAAACTCAGCAAGGTGAAATTAATCAACTGCGGCAGCAAAATCAATCTATAAGCTCAACGCCAGCCCCACTCAGTCCCCAGGTGGTAGCGCCACTCTCTCAAACTGCCTTATTTAACTCGTTGTTGGCACTATTAGAACGCCTACCCCTGCCACTCATGTTGCAAACAAACAGCGGCACGGTGCTAGCCCAAAACTCCATTTGGCGGAGTCAAGTGGGTGATTTGCTAGATCCAGCATGGATTCGCCAAGAAGCGTCTCATTTATTAGGGGAACCGGGTGCAGCACCAACTCCATCTGAACCCAACCTGTGTTACTTGGGAACTTCTCCGGATAGTTGTGTATGCTCCTGTCCCTTGAAAGATGGGCAAGAGCGCATATTGCAGTTTATCAAAATTCCGCTTTGTACCCTGCTGCCAGATTGGAACTTAGACTGGTCAAATCCCTTATCTCAAGCAGTCCCAGCGGTTTTACCCCAAGCAGGTTCGTCTCAGATTGGCTCGTTTCGGTTGGCAAACCTGACGGCTGATGCCAAGTCCGGTAGTCCGGTCGTCGCTGAATTTCAGGATGGCACTCTATCCCAGTTTGCTCCTCAAAATAGTTTGGCAGAGCCATTTCAGACCGCGATCGCAGCAGGAACCGAAACCCTGTGGCTAGTGCAAGCCCAAGATGTCACTGAACAAAAGCAGCTAGCTCACGAGCTTACTGCAAAAAATGCAGATCTGATCCAACTAAATCGGATTAAAGATGAGTTTTTAGCCTGCATTAGCCATGAGCTAAAAACTCCGCTTACTGCTGTTTTGGGCTTGTCAAGCTTGCTTAAAGATCAGACCTTAGGCGACCTGAATCCGCGACAGGTGCGGTACGCCCAACTGATATATCAAAGCAGCCGCCACTTAATGACCGTGGTGAACGACATTCTAGATTTAACGCGAATTGAAACCGGGCAATTACAACTATTATTTGCCCCTGTTCAGATCTCTACGGTGTGTGCCCAAGCGTTTGAGCAAGCAAAGCAACTGCGACTCTTAGAAAACAAATTGGAAGAGCCGCCAACCGACGAGCAGCTAACGGCGCAATTTTCATTGGAGATTACTCCGGGACTGGATATCCTGGTTGCCGATGAACTGCGGCTCCGCCAAATGATGATGCATCTCCTGTCGAACGCGCTCAAGTTTACTGACCCAAACAAGCCCATTGGTTTAAAGGTGAATCGGTGGGGTGGCTGGATTGCGTTTACGGTTTGGGATCAAGGCATTGGCATCCCAGCAGAAAAGCAGCACTTAATCTTTCAAAAGTTTCAGCAGCTTGAAAACCCGTTGACGCGCCAGTTTGAAGGAGCGGGGTTGGGGCTAGTCTTAACGCGACGCTTGGCTCGATTGCATGGCGGTGATGTCACCTTTTTGTCTAAAGAAAACGAAGGTAGCCAATTTACCGTTTTGTTGCCGCCGTTGCCACCCAATAAAGCGCCTTTTGCCTATCAGGATGAGGCAAAAAATAGCAATGCGTTGACGGCCGAATCGGGGGAATGGTTGGGGGGACGATCGCCCATTTATCTGCCACAGGATCGCTTGAGGGCAGAGATGCAGCCGGGAGGAAGTAGTTGTCGCCGCGATCGCTTAGTTCTGATGGTGGAAGCGGTGCCGCAGTCCATCGAAACGTTATCCAACCAGCTAGTAGGGTTAGGCTACCGGGTTGTAATTGCCCGCTCTGGCACAGAAGCGTTAGAAAAAGCGCGGCGCTTGCAGCCCTGCATTATTTTTCTGAACCCATTACTCCCCTTGCTATCGGGCTGGGATGTGCTGACGTTGCTCAAGTCCAACGCAGAAACCCAACATCTTCCAGTGGTGGTCATGGCAACAACGGTTGAAGAAGCAAAAGCCTACCGCTGTCATGCGAACGGGTTTATGAATTTGCCAGTTCAAACAAAGGTGTTAGAACAAACCTTAAAAACCCTATTGATTGAAACAGAAGACCCGATTTTTCGCGATCGCCCCATCGCCAACCTAACGATTTTACGGCTGTATTCAGATGCGCCCAGCGATCGCGGCTTAACTCCTTTAGCAGGGTTGGAGCATTTGCTTCAATCCCATCGCTATCGCATTTTAGAATCGGATGATCTAGAGCAAGCTGAACTGTTAGCGCGGGTATGGAAGCCTCACGTCGTCTTATTAGAGGGTTCTTTGCTGTCGCCAACTTCCTATCTAGAACAACTTAGTCATTGCCCCTCCTTGTCTGCCTTGCCGTTAGTCACCCTTGATGCTGCCGTCACTCAAGCCGCGAGTCAAATTCCTGGCTTGCTCGTGTTCCCATACCTAGCATCCCCTAGCACTACGCTTTCTGAGGAGGTCGTCCCAGCAACACTGCTGCAAGTTCTTCAGATTGCTGCGAGTTCAGTCTGGCAACCGTCAATTTTAGCGGTGAATATTTCCACGGTGCTAGGATCGGCTGATCTTGCCGCTGCGCCTACTCATGAACCCCTAGAAGCCTTTTCCCAGTCTCCAAAACAAGTGGAGTGGCTGCACGCGTTAACTCAGTACCTCCAAACCGCAGGATTACGCAGCGAAATCAAGCAGTCTTGGCAAGAAGTTATCCAGCAAATTCAGGCTCAAAGGATCGATTTATTATTAATTTGCTGGACGAGTGATGCACCTCAATCGGACGCGATCGCGTTGCTCTCATCTCTAGCCTCTTTAGACCAACTGCCCCCCATTCTCATCCTAGATCATCGCTCCCATCAAGCCTCCACCCCTCTCGATCCCCTCCCGAACCAGATCACTCAGCTTGCCACACGAGTCCTTGTGGCACCCACCAACATGACAGATTTATTGAAAGAAATTCATTGGACAATTGACCAAGGGCGATCGCGCAGCATCTCTACATAAAACATGGCGAATGGCGAAAGAAGAGTGCTAAGTCATGCTACCCTGTCACAGGGTTGCTGAGGATCTTGTGACATTAAAATGCTAGGGTAGCTTCTACATTGTCGGTCAGCTAAAAGATCTGTTTCAAAGCGCCCACATCATCAGTTTAAGGAGCCGTTTTATGGCGATCGTAGATTCTAAAGGTCGGCTATTTGGCAAGGTTAGTATTCTGGATTTGGGAGCCGCGCTGGTTATTCTGCTCGTGCTATTCGGCATCTTTGTATTTCCAGGCGCATCTGGTTCTGTGGCTCAGGTGAACGTCCCGACTAAGCCCGTTGAAATTGAAGTGGTGGTTCGCGTTGCCGGACAAAATGCTGAAACGTTATTTAAGCCAGGGGCAAAAACTAGCATCATCATTCGCAATCAACCCTCTGGCGAGATCACAGTAAAACAGGTGAAAGAACTGCCAGATAATATATTTATTCCTCAGCCGGACGGTAAAGTGCAAGTGATCCCTGATCCTAGACCCGAATCAAAACTGAGTCGGAATTTGCTGTTAACCCTTCAAGGCAATGCTCAGGTCACCGAGAAGGGTCTGGTGTTGGGCAACAACAAGATCAAAATTGGTGCCCCGATTGAGTTAGAAGGGATTAACTATAGTTTCACGAATCTGAATGTGCGTGATATTCGGATGCAGGGTTAGAGCGCTGAATAGGTTCACGAGTCTAGCGTTGACAGAAAGCGTCGAATGAGGGCGATCGCGATCGCGGGTAGCTCCAAATGAGGCGTTAAACCACAATCATCGAGCATTTGAAACTGTTTAACGGCTTCTGGGTTCAAAGATGCGAGGCGTTGCCCAACTTCCGCTTCTGTAAACTGAGATTCTTTTCCCCACATAATTGCGGTTGGCACCTGAAGTTGGGGCATATACAGCGCTAAATCGAAGCTGAGATCGCCTCGAACAAATGAAAGGGCAGCGTAGTCTGCATTGGGCTGTTGGGAAGATGCAAGATAGGCTTCCACAATTTCAGGGTAAACTCGCTCTGGGCGGGCAAATTGTCGCTCTTCTAAAAAGTTGCGGATGCCGCTAGAGGTAGCGATGCCGACGTTATAAAGTAGGCGATCAATAATGGGGGTTTTGACGAGTTGGATAAAAAAGTTATTCGTGTAATCTTTGCCAAAATCAGACAATCCGGTAGGAGTGGTCAGAATTAAGGATTTAAATAAATCGGGACGGGCGATCGCGGCTCGAATCGTCAACGCTGCCGTTAGCGACGATGCCACAACCGATACAGGCTCAGGGCATATTTGTTCTAAAAATTCGATAATTGTAGAAATATAGTCTTCCGCTAGATAATTTCGCTCTGGATGCTGCGATCGCCCCCAACCTATTAAATCGGGAGCCAGAATGTGATGATCCAATGCAAACGCTGGGTAGACTTTCGACCATTCATAGGCAGAAGAACCCCCACCAAAGCCATGTAAAAAAACTAAGGTCGGCACCGTTTCTTCTGGGGGAACCGTTCCTGGAAAACTAGCATCAGCCGTGTAATACGCCATTCTGCCAAGCTTGGTTGAAACAGAACGCTGGCAAAAACCGGGTGGAATGATCATGAATGCCTCCTTAACGCCAAAGGCGGTTTTCTAGGTCACGAATTTGGCGCTCAAGTCGATCAATCCGACCGCGTAGTTCATCCATTTCCGACTGACGAGGAACTCCGATATCTTGCAAAACATTCCGAAGTTGCCGCTGCATTTGGGTTTCAAGGTTGCCTTGCTCACTTTTAAGCGTCTGCAACAAATCATCCATCACTTCTTTTGCTTGGTCAGGGTTCAGTTTGCCATCTTTGACAAGATCATCGCTAACTTCGCGGATCTTATCTGCCACTAAAGAGGTTGTGCCTACTCCTAGCATTAGAATCTGGGTGAGCCAATTGTTATTGTCCATGCTGCTTTCCTGCAATCGGATGGATTGGAAAAAGGGCGATCTCTGAGCTTAAATTTCACCACTGGTTTAAGGTGAGCTACTCAATCCGACCGCTTCTATGAATACTCCTTTATTCTGTCAGATTCCTACTCATTCTGAAGGCTGGAGTTTAGACTTATCAGCTAACCGCTCACGGCTTTGAATGATCTGGCGCTGTTTGCTCACACTCCAGTTATTCCTTGCAGTCTGCACTAAGCTTCCCAGAACTTCGCATCAGGGCTTTGAGGATGGCTCTTCTTGGGGTGGCTTTACCTGAGTTGTGGGTGATGAAGATTCTTGGGGCGCTGGGCTGGAAGATTCGGGAGTGGCGCGGGGTGGATTGGCACTGGGGGCACAGGCGATAGCGCTCAGCCCAATGATCCCACAAAAAAATATGAGTAAAACTTGATTCATGACTCAACTACGCTAAGGTTTCTGGACAATAGCCTAAACCGCGAACAAACTGAGTGCGGAACTCTTCAATTTCTTTGCGATCGGGGGTGCCATGAGAAACCACTGCCACTTGATAGCGTTGCATCACTGCGACAGGCGATTGACCCGTTTCTAAACCCCACATTGCCATTTGAATCCGAATGTTGGGTTCATGAGGGATGCCCAATTCATTCATAAACGCTTGGAAATCGCCATGCTGGTGAGGCTCTAAATCTTGGCTCAGCTTAACTCGAATGAGCCAGCCATCAATTTGATGAATCACACTCATAAAGCGCACTGGCAAATAACCCTTGTGCAGAAACTCAACCACTCTTAAGGTCAAGCTAGTGTTGGCTAAAAAGTAAACGTAATCCATAGGGGAAACCAACAGTGCGAATAGCCTTATAGTCGCGCTTGAAGAGATACAGCGGTGAGGGGAAAAGCCCCCGTATTAGAGAGGGTTTCCCCCCAATTTTGTTCGGTAACGTTGAGGCGCGAGACTACCTCAATTACGGCGGATCTCATCCCTGCAAGGGTTTGGCATGAGTTACAGCTTCCATCTGCCTTTTGTTAAGTTTCTTGCTAAGCACTCTCATGGATCTTGCACACCAGCTTCATCAAGTTTTGCGGGAAATACACAAGCCGTTGTGTAGAGTGAGAGATAGAAATCTGAAGAGTAAGTATTTTTAACCCGTTCTTCTCACCATCAAAATTTTCTTGAGCTAGGCAAACTCAAGTCAATGTTAAGTTTGGTTTGGTTTGATGAGTCTTTGATACGTTCGAGTACAAAGACTCATCGCAGGTGCATCGATTTAGATTTAGTGCGTAGTTTTCTTCTCATACCAGCGATGACTTCATATAAAACTCAATTTGCACTACTTGTAGCGATCGCTGCATCATCACTAATAGGATGTTCCACAGAAACATCCCCCAAAAGCTCCAGTTCAGCATTGGACAATTCAATGGTAGAAAGCCAAGCTAAAAATTCAGTTAGCTCGGCTCTTTTCAGGCAACAAACTTACTTTTTAGAAAAAAACGCCTTCGCCAGTTCATTTGGTGCCTTGGATGCAGAAGACACAATCAACACCAAAAACTATAGCTACCGAATTATCTTAAAGCCCAATAAATTCAAAGGGGTTGCGGTTATAGCAACGTCTAAAAATCCTAAACTTCGCAGCTATACCGGGGTTGTCTATGTTGTTAATTTAAGACAGTCAGGAACGGTGACCTTATCTCAGCTTTGTGAAACCCAAGAACCCTCCAAGGTTGCACCCACTGTTCCTGATAATCCTAGCCGTGTTTCCAACACCATTTTCTGTCCGGCAGGATCTCGTTCTGCTTTTGAACTGTTAGCATTAAACGACTAGCTAACGGGTCTATAGGCTGATTTATTTATAGATTTCTTTCAGAAGTTGGCGATCTATGGCATGATTGCGGCAATCTTCTCTCGATGTCAATTTTTTGATAATTTGTGAAATTGCGAGAGCTTTTGATTGAACTATTTAATCGGCTTTTTCGCGATATTCTACATACCCATGAAATGGAATTCAACCCTCGGACTTACCCTACTGTTGCTGATGTCTATGCTCATTGCTGGAGTTTTTAGCGGCATCGCGGGCACCAATCTTGGGCGTGAAGCCCTCAAAGGCATTACCCAACCAGACACCCGACCCAACAATTTGGCAAATCGTAAAGGCGATCTTCCTCGGAAAGATGAGGTGTTGATTTTGCCAGAAGATAAAATTATTGCCAACGTTAAAACCCGTATTGGCGGTGGTAAAACGGCGGCGGTAGCAGCAAAACCTGTCTCTGGAGAGGCGACAAATGCGGCCGTTGCTCAAGCAAAGTTTCCGTTTACTGTAGAGAGTGAAGATGTCACTTTAGAAATTCGTTCTATTCAGCAACAGGGTGATTCTTTCATCATGGCGGTTGCATTGCGGAATGCTAGTAAAGCACCTATCAAATTTTTATACAGTTTCTTGGAAGTCAAAGATAACCAGGGGAGAACCCTAAGCGCCAATACAGAAGGGCTGCCGTCTGAGTTGGCTGCCGATAATCAGGTGTATGCAGGCATCATTCGGTTGCCAGTGGCATCGGTTGATAAGGCAGAAAAGTTGTCATTGTCGCTGTCAGATTATCCTGACCAGAAAGTGCAGCTAGAAGCGACTAATATTCCGGTGATGCGATAAAAGGCTACTATGCTTTCTGCTAAGGGCATCTTAATCTTATTGAACTATGGCAATCACAAGTGCCTCAACGCTGATCATTTGGGGAGGCATTTAAGCAATGGCTGCACCACCGTCTGAAAGTTTGGCATGGTCGGAGATTGCTGTACGCTTGCTGTCTGTTTTTCTGCTGATTGCAATTAATGCTTTCTTCGTCACAGCAGAGTTTTCGATTGTTTCTGTACGGCGATCGCGGATTAATCAACTCGTTAGCGCAGGAGATATTCCCGCAAAAACGGTGCAAAATTTGCAGCGCAGTATCGAGCGCTTGCTTTCTACTACCCAGCTAGGGATTACTTTGGCGAGTTTGGCACTGGGCTGGATTGGGGAAACTGCCATGGTGGGCTTAGTAGAAAATGGGCTAAGGCAACTGCCAATGCCCTTAACCCTACAAGCGCCCATCGCCCACTCTCTGGCGCTGCCGCTGACTTTTCTGAGCATTGCCTATTTGCAAATCGTATTAGGTGAGCTTTGCCCTAAATCAGTGGCACTTCTGTATCCCGAAGAAATATCGCGAGTTTTAGGACCCCCCAGTCTGGCGATCGCCCGTATTTTTAACCCATTTATTTGGATTCTAAATCAGTCTACTCGGCTACTGCTGAAACTAGTAGGAATTCAATATGCCGCAGGGCAAGGCTGGTATAACCAGGTCAGTTCAGAAGAATTACAGTTGATCATCACCTCTAACGAATCCACAGGATTAGAAGCAGAAGAGCGAGAACTGTTGCGTAATGTATTTGAGTTTGGCGAAGTCTCCACCGCAGAAGTGATGGTGCCCCGAACTAGCATCGCCGCAATTTCTCACACTGCCACACTCAAAACCTTTTTAGAAGAAGTGGCAGAATCAGGTTACTCTCGCTATCCAGTCATTGGGGAATCTTTAGACGATATTCGCGGCATTATTAACTTTAAAGAACTGGCAGAACCGCTGTCGCAAAATCCCCATTTTTTGGATCAATCCATTAGCCTGTGGGTTCGTCCAGCGCGGTTTATTCCTGAATATATGCTGTTGAGTGAGCTATTGCCATTAATGCAGCGATCGCGTCAGCCCATGGTAATGGCAGTGGATGAATTTGGCGGCACCGCAGGGTTAGCCACGATCGCCGATGTGATTGGGGCAATCCTGGGAGACACGGTTGAAACCGATAATATTGAAGAAGCCACCATCCAAATTCTGGATGATCAAACTTTTCTAGTGCAAGCGCAGATGAACTTAGAAGAAGTCAACGACTTGCTCAGCTTAGAACTGCCGCTCACCGATGATTACCAAACCCTCGCAGGATTTGTTCTGTATAATCTACAGCGCATTCCAGCATCGGGCGAATCCCTACACTTTGAAGGCTACGAATTTACTGTCGTCACTGCCGAAGGTCCCCGCTTGCACCAAATTCGCATCCATCGGCTAGAAAACCCAGCAATGGAATCTAATAAACTAGACTTGACCTCCATCGATCCAGAGCAATCAGCGCGACCCAACGAAGATTCCCTTCCCCCCAATCTCTAATACCCACCTCCTCAATCTTGTGACTTTATCTCTTGGGTGAGTGAGTCTTAGGGATTAACTTTTTTGTGAGAGTTGAGTTGCAATATCTGACTGTTCTTGAAGCGATCTCCATCCCGCTTGCCAAAGCCTCTCATCCTTCAACAACTTGGCATTCAGCCAAAATCGCACTTTAGGGTCACAGGAAGCCACCATTTCCGCAAATACCCAGATTCCCTGATTTTTTCGATTGGTCACTTGAAAATGTCGCCAGCCATACACTTGGGCATGGGCTGTCCACTTAGAACCGACTAGATAAGGAAATTTTTGTTTGCGTTGCATGATTCAACAAAAGCATTCTGATTAACTTGACCGGATCAACCCACATGATGACGCTTGAAGCGCGATCGTTAAGTGAGTCGTTCAATTATCAATGTAAAGGTTAAGGACAGGGTGTTGCAAAGTTAGTAACTTGAGCTTAAATAGCTTCAAGCATACTAATTGGCGATCGCCCATGAAATCCTCCACCTTGATGACTACGGCGCTAGTGACCGTGCTGGGCATCTCCTTCCCGGCTCAGGCAGAAAACTTAGAACACAGCCGTCAGCTTTTGGCAACCAAGCAGTGCCCTCGGTGTGATCTGAGCCGATCTGGGTTCATCTTTGCCGATTTATCTGGAGCGAATTTAAATCAAGCGAACTTAGTGGGGGCAAATTTGAGTCAGTCCAATCTGCAAGGAGCCGATCTGCGGGGTGCAAATTTGGCTGGAGCCTCGCTCAATGGTGCAAATTTAACCGGGGCAAGATTGGATGGTGCAAATTTGGCTGGGGCAGACCTGCGGAAAGCCTATTTGACTGGAGCATCGGTGACGGGGGCGATTACCGAAGGAGCCTATTTGCAAGGAGCCGTAGGGCTTGCCGCTTCGGTCGGAACGATAGACGATTTCTATCGCTGGGCATTGGAAGATGAGCAGCGGCAAAACTATATCAGTGCCATTCAAAACTATACTCAGGTGATTGCGCGTCAAGCTGAATTTGCCCCGGCTTACTTGGGTCGCAGTGCGGCGCGAATGCGGACGGGCGATCGCAAACGGGCGATCGCAGATGCTCGTGAAGCTGAACGCCTATTTAAAGCTCAGGGTGACTCTACCAACGCTGCGGCTGCGACCAAAATTGCCCTACTGTTTGAAACTCCCATCCCTGAAGACAAAATCGATAAAGGAAAACCTGATTTTGGGCAGGCGCTGTTCGGCATTTTGGGTGTTGCTATGAGGCTATTTTTGTCTGGGTTTTCCCTTCCGTCGCTGTAGCCGCAAACAGCATGGGGCGCAGTTCGGGCTGGCTGTTAAATTTCCAGATGATGCCATCGACGAAGTAATGGTAAATAACGATCATGGTGAAAGGCATGAACAGCCACAGCCACACATCTTGATAAAGCAGTCCTTTTAGCTCAATCCACCCAACAATCAAGCCATAGAGGAGCGCGATCGCAAACCCTTTAAGGGCAATGTGCTTCACTGTAGGAAACTGTTGGGTTTGATAATGCATCATCCAACCGTGATATTGCACATCGTGGTAGGCAGTTTCTAGCGCTTCTGCCACTAAAAACGGAGTGGCAGTCATAAAGAAAATGAAGTAGTGAGTCGATAACACCGCCAGCATCAACAAAAGCTTAGGGAGATTGAGTGGCTCTTTACGACCCCAGCGCACCAGTTGCCGCAGCAGAAACAAGGTAAGAAAACTGAGGAAGATCGCCCAAGTGATCTCGACAAAAATAGAGGGAATATTGGGAAAGTTGCACTGAAAATCTTTATAAATTACAATAGGCGACTCAATGCCAGAGTAATCATTGAAAAAGCAAGCAAACATTCCACTATAAAAAGTGCCAAAATCTAGCCAATCATCTAGGCGGTTTCTATCGTGGTTGAGGTTTTTATAAGCCTTTAAAAACCCGTAATGTTGGCGAATGATGTGATAGCTGCCAAAAAAAGCCGCAAACACAATCAGTTCAGCTTCCAACTTGAAACCCGTGAGCAGAAACCCCACTGCAATTAAGCCTCCAAGCCCCACGGTATGAATTGTTTTATGGCGCTGAAACTCAACGCGATCGCCATGGGTACGCGAAAAAGTTTGAAAAATATGAGGATGATCTAATAAGGCTGAAAATACAAAGTAAGTAATTAGAATAGAGTCGCCTTGTAGGAAGAAATGAAACTGATCAGCAACTTGATAAAGCCCCCAAAAAAGTAGGGTAAAAACACAGCTTCCAATGAAAAAAAACAGATCGTAGCGTTGGCTAACCATCCAGCGATCGCTAACTAGAGGAAGCCATTGTTTGAACGCCTGAGTTTTGGCTAGAGGAACCATTAGAATGATTGAACGAGGTTTTTGGTCGCGATCGCTGACTCAATTTAGCCGATGACAAAACTGCGGGCAACTATTGTCGCTAAGGGGACTATCAATTATGGTCATCTACGACTATCCTACGAGTTGTTCTAAGTATCGCTCGATTAATAGAATCGCCACGATATCATCCACAGGGCGCGGGATGCTGCGTAAAGACTGCGGAACTAGACTCAGAACCCCGCTAGGTGGATACATTTGCCAATAGCGATCGCGAGCTTCTAAGCTACTATTTCGCTCATCGACCATGACGATCCGCAAGGGATCAATCAAATTCTCTGACAGCTTCAACTTCCAATCTTTAGACGAGGTTTGGTTTCCCATCACCAGCAAAGAAACGGGAAACGTTTGGCGCAGCGTTTCAATCTCGGCGATCGCGTCTGCTGCACTTACTACCTGGTGATATTTCACAACTCGATCAACCCCCATTACCGCAATGCCACACTTCAAGCGACCGGGATCAAATCCTAAAATAGTGGGCTGATCCGGCAAGCTATAACGATCAGAGTGCATGAGCGATGGGGAGCCTAACGATGGGTCAAAGTTAATGTAGGGTTACTAGCGATAGCCACCAGAGATTGCCGATGTGGGTCGTTGTTACTTTTCTGAAAAAATCAAAAATACGAACAGGAAAGCGACGCTCCACAATCTTTTGAAGATTAACAAGCTCAGTCTTCAACGCCATTTGCGTGATATTATAGCGAAGTTTTTTTGTAAAAGCTGCCTATGCCCGTTCATCGGTCTACTTCTTAACAGATTAGGCTTATCAGGATCAGACAGGGCTAAGATGAGGGAAAATCAAAGCTAGGAATGAATCACCGTGAGGCTAAGGGTTGATGGATACTAAAGCGTTTAAGCGATCGCTCAACAATTCAGACAATTATCATCGCAAAGGCTTTGGGCATGAAGCCGAAGTGTCTGGGCAGATGCAGAACGAGTATCAAAGCAACTTAATTCAGCAGATTCGGGATAATGGCTATAGCCTCCAGCGAGGCGAAGTGACGATTCATTTGGCAGAAGCCTTTGGATTTTGCTGGGGAGTGGAACGCGCCGTGGCAATGGCGTATGAAACCCGGACTCACTTTCCGACTGAGCGCATTTGGATCACCAACGAAATTATTCATAACCCCTCAGTTAATCAGCGATTGCGCGACATGAACGTGGGTTTTATCGAGGTGGTCAATGGCGAAAAAAGCTTTTCAGTAGTGGACAGCGGCGATGTGGTGATTTTGCCAGCTTTTGGAGCCAGCGTCCAAGAGATGCAGCTTTTGAATGAGAAAGGCTGCAAGATTGTAGACACCACTTGCCCCTGGGTTTCTAAGGTGTGGAACACCGTGGAAAAACACAAGAAAGCTAGCCATACCTCAATCATTCACGGCAAATATAATCACGAAGAAACTGTTGCAACTAGTTCGTTTGCAGGCACTTATCTGATTGTGCTGAACCTGCAAGAAGCGGAATATGTCGCCAATTACATTCTCAACGGCGGCGATTCTGCTGAGTTTCTCGCTAAGTTTAGCCGATCGCATTCGGTTGGGTTTGATCCCGATCGCGACTTAGAGCGTGTGGGCATTGCCAACCAAACCACCATGCTCAAGGGTGAAACCGAGCAAATCGGCAAGTTGTTGGAACATACCATGATGCGAAAGTATGGTCCCGATCAACTCAATAATCACTTTCTCAGCTTTAACACTATTTGCGATGCCACTCAAGAGCGTCAGGATGCCATGTTGGGGCTGGTAGAAGACAAGTTGGATCTGATGGTGGTGATCGGCGGCTACAACTCTTCCAACACCACTCATCTGCAAGAAATCGCCGTCGATCGCGGCATTCCGTCTTATCACATTGATAGCGCTAGCCGCATTGGTGCGGGAAACCGAGTAGAACACAAACCCCTGCATCGCGATTTGGAAGTGGCTGAAAACTGGTTACCCAAGGGCAAGATCGCGATCGGGATTACCTCCGGCGCATCGACTCCTGACAAAGTAGTAGAAGAAGTACTGGAAAAAATCTTTGAGCTAAAAGCAGTGGCGAAAGTGGTGTAAAAGATTTGGGCGATGCACTTTAGAGGGCAAGAAGATGACTTCAGACTCACCGTTTTTAGCAGCAGCACGGCAAGGAAAAAATAGCTGGCAGCGCTATCTATTGGGAACTGTCCTAGTATTTTTAATCCCTATTGTCGCGATTGTCGCGATGTGTATCCCGATTGTAGTTATTTTGCTCATCGCATCAATCTTCTATCCGCCCTTACGACAAACACTAGCCTCGAAAAATGGAGTTGAGCAATTTCTTTACAGCCGATTTTTTGGCTTTCAGTTCAGCTATTTTTTCATCATAGGTTTGTTTGCAATCCTGTTTTTAGTGACGATGGTATTCGTGCTTGAGTATATACATCGGCGACGATGGCAAACCTTGCTAGGTTTAGAGAATCACTCTTTTTCAATCGCAAGAGTCATTCAAGGTTTTGCTGTCAGTTTTGGGTTTTCGTTAGTAAGGACGCTGACTTTCTATTTGACAATGCCATCTCGATACACAGTTTCCTTTAATGCTTCAGAGTGGTTGATTGCCCTACCATTCTCTTTTTTATTGGCGATCTTTATATCTTTAATTCATTGTTTCTTACGTGCATACTGGCTTCAGGGCTTGGGGCTAGTGGTGCAAAAGCCAGCGAGGTTAGCAACACTCTACGGTTTACTTCTCGGTACAACGTTTTTCTTTTCAGGCACCCATAAAACTCCGATCAGTTGGTTTGCCATAGTTTTACAGTTCATGTTTCTCGCCTGGATTGTTCTGAAAGACAACAGGCTAGAACTGCTCATTGGATCAAGTATTGGAGATTCCCTTTACTCCCTTTCTATTTTGGGGGTTGGCAGTGACAAGATTCAGTTCCCAACCATTTTGAAGCGAACAAGCGAAACTATACCAGTGCTGAATCTTCTCATTTTTATTATTTATGCAACGCTGTTCTATTTTATTTTCTTCCGCTCTAAACCTAGACATCCAGTTTGATAATATTGCCTGATCAACCCAAGTTAAGGTTTATCTGACAGACGAGATTTCTGGGAGATGAGGCACTTAAATATTAAGATGAACCTAATCTATTAGCTTAAGGCGATCGCAGGTGAGCCAATTATGTCGAGAGATCGCCGTTGTGCAGAAAAGCGCGATCGCAGGTGAGCCAGTTTTTAGAGAGAGATCGCGGTTGTTAAAGAAAGGGGCGATCGCTGTTGTAAAGAGAAAGCGCGATCGCTTGAAAAATTATGCAGGGGCGATCGCGAAAATGAGATGATAGGTTAGAAGCAGTTGAGCGATCGTCAAGCGTATGAAAGCCATCGAAGTCACAGGCAGCGTTAACGAACAGGGCAATGTCGAGTTAGATCAACCGCTTGCAACTGCGAAATTAACTCGATTTAGAGGAATATTGATTTTTCCTGATGTGAACGAAATTGAAGAATGGTCTTTGTCAGCCATCAAAACCTCGGCGATCGATCTTCTCAACGATCCTGAAGAAGACATCTACACACTAGAAGATGGCAAACCAATTAGTCATGAAGCGTAATGTGGTGTTGGTCGAGTTTCCTTATGACGATTTATCCAATAGCAAAATTCGTCCCGCTTACGCTCTAACCGATTCTATTGGAGAACATTGCCATGTTATTCTGGCACTGACTACTAGCCGCATTCCCGCTCAACCCCTTGCTAGCGATCTCATCTTGGATATCACCGACTCTGACTTTGCAATCAGTGGACTGAAAAAAACTTCCACGATAAGACTGAACCATCTAATCACTCTACGCGACTCAATGATTCAGCGTCAGTTGGGTGAGTTGTCTTTAGAAACTCATAGACAGATTGTAGACAAGTTGTGTTCCTTAATCACTGGCTAACGCGATCGCCCTTATGTCTATCCCTCCTAGGCGATCGCGGTTGTAAATTGGAAACGCGATCGCGTTCGTAAATGGCTTGAGTATAGCCCCTGATGCCTTTGAAAACGCTTGCAATAATACTCAGACTCGATCGCCCAACCTACACCGTAAATTTAACCGTAGGATGGATGAGGCGCAGCCGTAACGCATGAATCAGCAATGGATTTACAAGTTTTAGTTGAAGGGCAAGGCTTTCCCATCCTTTGCCTGCATGGGCATCCCGGCAGGGGCAGCAGCATGTCTGTCTTTACCCAGCACCTATCTCAACGGTACAAAACGATCGCCCCAGATTTGCGGGGCTATGGCAACAGCCAAACTGCTGCTGATTTTGCCATGACCGATCATCTCGCTGATTTAGACACGTTATTGGATCACCTACACATTGAAAAATATCTGGTTTTAGGCTGGTCACTGGGCGGCATTTTGGCAATGGAACTGGCACTGCGATCGCCCGATCGCGTCAGTGGTCTGATTCTGATTGCTTCAGCGGCGCGTCCTTGGGGCGATCACCCTCCGATTACCTGGCAAGATAATCTGTATACCGGGGTTGCGGGCATTGTAAATTGGCTCCATCCCGGTTGGCAATGGAATATCGACACCTTTGGACAGCGATCGCTGTTTCGTTACTTAGTACAAACTCATACGCCTGAGACTTACGAATATCTCGCCCAAGCCGCCGTGCCTGCCTACCTCCGCACCTCACGGCGATCAACCCGCGCCTTGTTTAGTGCGATTCGACAAGGCTACAATCGCGTGCCAGATTTACCGCAGATTCAATGCCCCAGTTTGGTGCTGGCTGGAGAGTACGATCGCCATATCACCGCTGCCGCCAGTCAGGAAACTATGCGACAACTGACAAACGCAGAATGGCGCTGCTATCCCAATACGGCACACCTGTTTCCCTGGGAAATTCCAGATCAAGTGTTGGCAGATATTGACGACTGGTTAGAGCGGCATCCGCAGGAGTGAGGGAGAATGCGAGGTTTCGGGTTTCGGGTTTCAGATGGTGAGAAAACTGTGACCCCTAACCCCTAGAACCTGACCTCTGCTTTAAAAGTCGAAGTAGATGTAGGGGAGTGCGCCTTGGGGAGCAAGCAGCCAGACGGTAAAAAGGCACACTGGCACAAGCATGAGCTTAACGTTCCAGTTGAGTTGTAGCTTGAGGACACGATCGCAGAAGTAGGCGATCGCCATCAACGCGACGATGGCGGCTAACAATAAAGCAATTTGTATAGGTTGGAGTCCGATCGCTTCCACATAAACCTTTTGAGTGAACTGGGCATCGGCAGCATGACCCCACAAACGCTGAATCACGACCCAAGAATCCTTCAGGTTTGGTAGACGGAAGAAGATCCAGCACACCGTAACCATGGATTGAGTGAGCAGCCACGCGACCAGAATTCCGTAGGGCTGCTGCCAAAAATATTTTAGCCAGGGCATCCGATTAGATAGCGCATCTGTGAGTCGATGGATGACCAAGCCGACTCCATGCAGCAAACCCCAGACGACGAACCCCCAAGCGGCACCATGCCAAATTCCGGCGATCGCCATCACAATCATCAAGTTTATGCAGGTGCGAAACAGCCCTTGACGAGAGCCGCCTAGGGGAAAGTAGAGATAGTTTCTGAGCCAGTCGCCGAGGGTCATGTGCCAGCGCCGCCAAAAGTCTGCAATGCTGCTTGTGAGATAGGGAAAGTCGAAGTTTTGCGGCAGGTTGAAGCTGAGTAAGATTGCCGAACCCCGCGCCATATCTACATAGCCGCTAAAGTCAAGGTACAACTGTAAGCCGTAGGCAATCGTTGCCAGCCATAAATCGCCGCTGCCTGCCCGCTGCAAGTTTTGAAAGCTGAGATCGACTAACACGCCGATATTGTCCGCCAGCAACCCTTTTTTGACGGCACCACAGGCAATCAACCATAGCCCTTCGGCACTGCGATCGAGGGTTGGGCGGGTCTGTTGCATCTGCCCGGTCATGATGTGATAGCGGGTGATGGGACCCGACAGCAGCTTGGCAAAGAACAGCTTGTAGGCAGAAAACTTCAGCCATTGCTGAGCGGCAGGCGCACCCCGATACACATCCACCAGGTAGGCGATACATTCAAAGCAAAAAAAGCTGATGCCGATGGGGGCAATTAGGGCACTACTTGCCCACTGAGCAACCTCTTTTGTTGTCGTCCAGCCAAATACTTCTGCGATCGCATTCAGCGTGAAAGGAATGTATTTAAAGCTGAAAAGCAGCAGCACATTGAGTCCAATTCCAAACCACAGAAGTTTGAGCCGCTTGCGATTCCAATCTTGCTGGGTAAATTGCCAATCGTCATTTCGCCAATCGGGGGGAGTGGATAGCGATCGCCCCAAATAAAAGTTAATCCAGGTGGCTGTCAACAGCAGCGGAATGTAATACACCTGAAACGAGGCGTAGAAAATTAAGCTGGCAATCAACAATACCCAGAGTCGAGATCGCGGTTGGTCGAGCAACCAATAGATCACAACCAGGCTCAGCAGAAATAAAACGTAGGGAAAAGAGATAAAAGTCATGGACGATCGCAACAGTTTTAATGACCCGCCAAATCAAAAGCGCGATCGCACGCATTATAGTGAACCTCCAACCATTGAGCGAATTATTTTATAAATTTCATTTTTGTTGCCTTCGATCTGCTGCAATCCGTTCCCAAATTTCCAAGTCGGCGGGATAGTCTACATCTGAAAGGATGGGCAGCAGTGCGGCGGATAGATTAAGTTCCGCCGCGATCGCTAGGGTTTGTTCCAAAACACTTGCCGTACTCCAGGCAATACTGCTAAACAGTTGCGGAATCCAGCGGCGTAACCCGATCAGATAGTAACCACCATCGCTAGCGGGACCCAAAACAAGATCATGCTGCTGAAGTTCACAAAAGGCTTGCTCTAATAGGGACGCATTCAAATCGGGACAATCGGTGCCAATGATGAGCGCACGGTCAACGTTAGCGTTAAATGCAGTCTGAAACGCTCGCGCCATGCGATCGCCCAAATCACCTTCACCCTGCACGGTATACATCAAGTCAGTTCCCAACCATCGTTGCATCAAATCCCGATCGCCGCCGGCAAAGCGCACTTCGATACAGAGTGGATGCTGCAACTGAAGTGCCTGCACTTGCAATAAAGTATGGTCTGCCATTTGGCGATGTAGCGCAGCGGCTCCCTCGGCTCCTAGGGCGGGAATTAGACGGGTTTTCGCTTTGCCAGCTTCAGGATAGCGGGTGAAAATAATCAGGCGGTCACTCGATGCCATACTGCGGTTTCCATCTCTCTTTTTTGGCTTCTCTTTTGGCTGATATCGCTAATATTCTCAGGAAATAGCCTCCGCGATCGTCGATTACGCCCAGCAGCCAGATCGACTCCCTGATACTTATTCACATACACGATATCTGCTCCACTCCCGCCCATAAATGCAGTGGGATTGAGGACTCATTCAGAGATAGCAGGCAACCCCTATCTAACATCCCCTAATCCTAGGGTTGAAACCCAAACCATAGGAAAACTACTTTAGAAACTAGGGAAGTCAGAATTTTAACTGAACTACAAGCTATTTCTCAACAACTCTAGTATTAACTCTCTACTGATTAGAAGAGCGATCGCTGTAATCCTCGGATGCTTCTGGGTCAAGTTCCCAACGGCGATCATCTCGTCCTTCAAGGATCTCAGTGGTTCTTAAAAATGCTCTGTCGTCCATTTCTAAACCGACAGCCGCGCCTAGTTCATCCACAATATCCATATCAGGCGCTGGCGCAGTGCCTCCAACTTCCTCGTCACCAACAGCATCAGCATCGATACTTGTTAGCATTGAATCATCATTAGAATCTTGTAGGCGATCGCGCAATGTATCACTAAATTCGGGCTGATCATGAACTCCTGTACCATAAGATTCGGTCATCTCTTGAGGTAAGTCCTCAGTCTCTTGTTCTTGCAGGGTTTGTTCGGCGGTGGGTTCGTCGGGGTTGTTTAAGAATTGATTATCGGTGCTATTTGTCATTTCTCCATTTACCTCTCAATGTTGCTTAGACGACTTTTTTGTGGTTAGTACATGATTCCCTAACGCGCTTTCTGTCGATAGTGAAATCAAAGCTGTGTTTTGACAGAAGGCTTTATTCTCAATAAGTTTAACTGACCTCCTGAAAAATAAAATCATTAAGCCGATAGATACTATATTTCTGATTTTCTTATTTTTATAAGAGTATATGCATAATTTTTTAGAATATCTAAATACTAGTACGCTTAGTTTTAAGGAACTCTTACGCACTTCTCTAGGACCTCAAATCGATGTATCTCTTTTGATACCTTTTAACCTTTCTAACGATAGACACAGTATTAGTAAACACAATCTACATTTGAAGTATGAACTTTCTCAGGCAAAGAAAAGCTGACCAGCTACTTGCTTAACTCGAAAGTCACACCATATAAATCTACGGCTTTTTCAAACGGTTATTTAGACAAATAAAGATACCTAACCAAACTGATAAAGCCGTCATGATTTTACAAATTTAGGAGATAGGCATGAAAACTAAGCTCAACTCAAAAAACGATCTGCTCAGCTTGACTCGATTTATTAGTGTTGGGGTTCTAGCAGCATGTTCATCATTTGTACTGTTTCAACCAGAAGCCGCTAACTCTCAACAATCACCCGCTAATTCATCACAAACAGGTGGGTCACAGCAACAAAACACTGTCAATCCTATTGACTCTGAGAACCCATCTACATTGAGGCAGAATCCTGCAACTATTAGACGGGATTCTACTCAAAATGACAATCTAACTGCTCCTAACTCAAATTATCCTGGTAGAGGCACTTACACCACACCTCGTAGCAGTAGCCCCACTAATAGCATCTCTCCTAGTGGCACTCAAGATTCTATGAGTCCTTCTACAGGTGGTGGAAACACTGATTTAAACGTGGGCGGCAGCAGACGCACCAGTCCAAATACAGGTGGCAGTGGTATAAATTCTACTACTGAAATGAATGGCACCATGAATAATTCAAGTGGTACTACGACTCCTTCTACAAGTGGCGGCAGTGCTGATTCAAACTTGGGTGGTAGCAGACTGAATAGTCAAAACACAGGTGGTAGCGGCAGTGGTTCTAGCCAAAATACTCAAATGAATGGAGGCACAAACTCCAGCCCAGATGGTGGTGTCAATTCTACTACTGAAATGAATGGTACTACGAATAATTCCAGTGGCAGTCCAAGTGGCACTACAAATAATTCAAGTGGTAGTTCAGGTAGCGGTTCAGGGTCTGTCCCAGGTTTGTGGTAACACAATACTAGTGAATAAATAAGCTAGTCATCTGAGTTTATAAAGACGTGCTAAAACCACGTCTTTGATTTGATCTTTTTAACTAGTAAATCTATCTTTAAGAGGATAGATTTACTAGTTGAATCGTTAAAGGGTTACTCTACTTAGTTCACTAAAAACAATATTCTTACTCCATTTTAAGTTCACTTCTTTTCAGGTAAAACCTTTGACGCTCAAGCTTATCTCTGAAGAGGGAGGCTTCTAGTTTTTATTGTTTGTACACTCTAACTAATGTATTTAGACTGATTAAAGTATTAAAGATTAATCGAGCAAATACAGGCAGCGAATCCCATAAAGGAGTCAACAACATGATAGAAGATGCAGGAAACAACATTCAAGAAACCTTTCAAGCAGCTCATGAGCGCGAAGAAAACACTCTTGAAAAGGCAAAAGAAACATTCAATGAAAAACTTCCATTTTCAACACCTGCTGGTTCCGTTTCTGGAAACGTGGTTAGTGTTCATGAGCTAAAGTCTCGCTTGAATTGGGGGGAGCCTGGTCTGACAATTTTGGATGTACGCGATCGCGATGCATTTGATGACTGCCGCATTCTGGGTGCTATGAATACGCCCTTATCTATCTTGCCAGGTGCAGTGCAGAATACTTTGCAGCAGAAACGTGACATCTATGTCTATGGTAGCAATGAGGAAGAATCTGCTGCTGCTGCTAGTGCTTTACATGCAGCCGGATTCCAAAAAGTTGCCATCTTGAAAGGCGGCTTGGAAGCTTGGTTAAAGGTAGATGGCTCTATAGATGGTGTGGCAACAAACTCAGACCCTGGTTCAGATGCATATAATGTCGTTTCACGGCTTAAAGAATTTGCCCATGAAAGGGCACAAGAAAAAAGCCTGAAGTAGCTTTTTCTCAAGTGGAATTTTGCATTTTAAGAGATGTGTTTTGAGTTTCCTTATTCTAAGCTTTTTTAATTGAAGTCTTAGGATAAGGAATTTCTTTTAAGTTGCAAACTGAGAGCGATCGCGTTATTAATCTTTCTTTTGACTGAAGATTTGTAGTGTGTTTCACCGTTAAATCTAAATACTCAAAGAGCAAATTATTTTGTTTTGCAAGGAGCCATAGAATGTTAGAAGACAATGTAAATCAAAGTGATAAGACTGAAATTCCAAATGATCCAACTGAAGTAGAAGCAGCGAATCTAGCTCAGGCAGTTAAACGCCCTATCGATGCTGAAATTTCAGATGAACATCGTCCTTTTTTAGAAAAAGTGATGGTAAACGGAGGGCTTTCTGACCCTTATGACGCGCGGGATATTACTGAAGTGGTGTTTAGGGTAATGCGCGATTTGATGACTACAGAAGCTGCGGATAGAGTAGCAGATGAATTACATGAAGAAGTTTTGGATACTACTGATAAAACACTTCAGATGGAAATTACAGAGTTGTGGAAAGATACTAATCCACTCGTTGGATTCTTAAGTCGCGTACGTCCACCTTGGCAAGGACCTGGTATTTTCAAAATCACTTCTGATCGATTTTTGTTTCGAGTTGCAAATGAGTCTGGAATGTCTCATATGGTCGATCGCGATAAGGTGATCAAGGTAATTTTCTCTGCCACAAAAGATGAGTTATCGGAAGAACGTATTCAAGAAGTAGCAAGCTGGTTACCTGATATTGTAAGAGAGCTATGGGAACAGGCATAGCCTAAATGACACATAAAAAGGGCACCTATCGCGAGGTGCCCTTTTTGTATGATTAGGTTTAGAAGTTTGGTATTTTCTCAATTTTAGTTTTTGCGTGGATAATCATTTTTCCTGCTTGAATTTCAAATTTTTGTAGCCAAAAATTTATTCCTGGAACATCAAAGTTGCTTAAATCTAACAGAGTTGTAATCTGATTTAAAATAGCTATGCCAAGTTCTGGATTTAATCCCTGTCCTTGCACCGATAAAATTTCTAAATCGATTTTCTGACCATCTGTCTTCATTTTTGGGATGACTGATGCAGCGAAAGATTTAGTTTCGTTAGACTCTTGCAGCAAAAAATCAATATCCACAGATATAATTCCCTCATCAAGTAAACGAATCGTTGCCCGATGTAATTCAAATGTGTGAGACTGCTGATCAAGTTGCAACTTTAAGTCTTTAAGCTTGCGCACGATATAATCTGATGCCAGAGCGCGATTGAGATCTTCTTCTGTTAAAACAATTTGAGCCTCGGCATCAGCAGGCTGATCTAGTTTGATAGTGCCAAGAAAAGCGCTAAAAGGATTGAGCGAAACTTTAGCTGTTTGGACTTCTAGTGATTCCATTCGCAGGTCTTGCTTCATGACCATTCCTTTTCCACTAATAGCTACTGAGTCTACCTCTCCCTGAAGTAATTTGCCTGGATTTGTACGAATATCAATATTCAGATCGTCTACGTTATCTAGCTGGTTTGCTATTCCTATCTCAGCTACCTTACTTAAAGCCTGTTCCCCTATGTCAGGGTTATCTGATGTCATTTTAATAACTCCACGCTGTGTTGATTTAAGCAATTAAGAAACTGAGTTCTAACGATGCTTTACTTATGTGACCAAATGAAAAGAGATTATTAATCTGTCTAAAGTGGGAGAAGCTACTTTCTGTTTTATGTGAATATATTATTAGGTTTAACTTATAGTCTAAAAGCAATGTAAATAATCTGCTTTTTAAGTTACTAGCTTACAAATTGCTTTGTAGATTTATATGTTTCTAGTCATATCTTGATGTTGTTTGGAAATTCAAAAGCAGTTGCGATCGCAATTTTAATAAATTCAAATAGGAGACTTAACTCATGACTAATCTAAATCACACTACTCTTATTGCTCCTCCAGATCCAACGACCTATCCCGATCTTCCCACCCCGGATTATCCTACTCCTGTTCCAACTCCAACGCCGGATTCTCCCAGTCCCTACCCAATGCCAGATCCACAGCCAGAACCTACCCTAATTCCCGTACCTGATATGCCGCCTGAAATTACGCCTGGTGTTCCATCGATTTGAGCATTTCTAGAGTGGCGACTGAGCAAAGATAATCTGACAGTAATTGCGACTATAGCAATCCTAAATCATTCGTAAAAAAGGATAGAGGTAGGATAGTTTTTGATCAGGACTATAGCTGGAATGGTAAATCTGTGTATGGAATAACTCGCTTGGCTTGAGGAAAAGAACTACTGGAACCTGAGTGAACTTCAACAGCATCTTGAAGAGGTGTATGACGTTGTGTTTACATTCAAGAAAATCTATTACGAGTTGTTTTACAAGGCTGGAATTAGTTGGAAAAAGACTCAGAAGCGCAATCCCAAAGCAGACCTTGAATTGGTAGAGCAAAAACAGGAAATCACAGGTTAGCCGGAGCATCATCGGTAATAGATCGTCAGACGTGAGTTAGTGATCTTCTTTGAGGATGTAGTCATCTGTTGTGAGAGAGATCTGTGTGACTATGTCTGGGGCAAAACTAACCAGCGGATTGAAGTACCGATGACGAGCAACACCAGAAGACAAGCTAGAAGAGTCAAAGTGGGCTATTACTTGCCTCGGTTTGCTGCCAAAGAACCAGGCAGAAACCAGTTGAGGATGTTTGGTTGTAGGCAAAGCGGTTTACTCGAGAGTTGTATCACTTGTGTAACTTATTCACATCGGTGAAGGGGTTATTTGAGTTCGTCATCCATCATCAAACCTTTGATTCTCTAAAAGTCTTTGTGTACGACGCGTTTTCATGAATCATCTAGGATCGCCATAGATCCCAATGAACATTGGCACCAGAGTTTCAAAGGCTTTCCGGGTTAAACCGGTCATTGCCCTTATCAGTTGGTTTGGCTTCAACTGGTTTGGCTTCAACGCCTGTTCGATGTTCAGCCTTGTCCTACCCACTCACTGACTTCCTATTTTGCCTGTAATTTGATGGCATCGGTTTTGTGAAGAAAGGTAGAAGGGTGACGAATGCAGATAAAAATGGGTATGAAGCTGATTTTGAGCCGATTTTTACATGGATGGTTTTTTAAATTTAAACAAGCCCGTGGGGTTCACGTCCCATGACTGCGTGGCTAAATTGCGGCGATTGTTGAATACCAGGCGAATTGGGCACGCAGGTACGCTTGATCCTTTAGCAGCAGGTGTGTTGCCGATCGCCATCGGTCGGGCAACTCGACTACTTCAGTTTTTGCGATCAGATAAGGCATACCGAGCCGTGATTCGGTTTGGGGTCACCACCACTACTGATGACTTGGAAGGCGAGATCCTCAATCAGCAGCCCGTTCCACAACTGGATTTAGCCAAAGTGAAAAACGCGCTCCAGCAGTTCGAGGGCACGATTCAGCAAGTACCACCGATTTATAGCGCGATTCAGGTGGATGGCAAACGGCTTTACGACTTGGCGCGATCGGGAAAAATCGTAGAAGTGCCAACTCGCACCGTGGAAGTGACAGAGATCAAAATCGTAAACTGGCAGCCAGGAGAGTTTCCGGAGTTGGAGATTGATATTATTTGTGGTGGCGGCACCTATATCCGGGCGATCGCCCGTGATCTAGGCATGGCTTTACACACCTTCGGGACTCTGGTGAACCTGATTCGCACCCAAAGCAGCGGTTTTGACTTGGAAAATAGCCTCACCCTAGAACAATTAGAAAAACAGCTTCAGCAAAATACCTTTCAAGCTGTTTTGCCGGATGAAGCATTGGGGCATCTAGAGGCGATCGTCCTCTCTTCCATTCTTGCCAGACGCTGGTGCCAAGGGCAACGCATCGCCCCCTACGATCTGCCAGAGGACTTTACCTCCAGCCGCGCCCCGCTTCGGATTTATACCGAAACCGGAACCTTTCTCGGCATAGGACAACTCACAGATCCCCCAACCGGAACAATCCTCACCGCGCGGGTCGTTTTCCTAGATAGTACCGGGTAGAGTCCAAGGGGTAGGGGCAGAAGTGTAGAGCAACATCTTTAACCTGATGCCCAAAACCTCTTCCCTACTCTTCGTATCGCATCAATTTTTTGTAAAAACTTTGAGAAAAATCTGCCAGTCGCATGCGCTTGAAGTTCAAAATTACCTCAATTAGGAAATCAATGAACTCAAAATTCGCCATCATTAGTTCGTAGCTGAGATCAGCTTCACTATCAAACTGAATTCGGCAGCGGGTTAAATCAGCAGGGAGTGCCGAGATATTCCAGGTTGCCACAAACGGAATGCTGTCGCCGCCTTCAATGCGGCGCTCTCCCTCTAAATTGCCTTTCTGATAAAGGCTGATTGCATAGGGCAAGATCGATCGCTTGCCCTGCTGCGGATAGTAAGGCAGGTAAACTCCTACTTGGGGTTGAGGCGCGGGCTGTAGCTTGTCAATAGCCATACCAGAGAGTCCTAAAGAATTTAGTGTATGCACGTGTAACATTAAAGCCCACTTTGAATCAAGCCATCACCAGAGCGTGAAATTTTATTTCATTCTTAGAAAGAATTCTAGAGGGTTCTGTCTCACTCAAGATAACAATTATAGACACTCAATCAACTGACCTAATGTGGCTTAAGAACGTAGCTTTTCAAGCATGAAATTTTGCAAAAAACTGATGTTGTTTGAGAATGGGCAAAAAAATTGAATAAAGTGCGTTTAGGCTTAAAAATCTTTACATTAAGTGGTCTCGCAGTTCGACTGGCACAATTGTTGCCCTCATCCTAGTTTTGCAAGTTTGCCCTCATCCCCTAGCCCCTGCTACGCACGTCCTGCGGTCTACCCACCGTGGAGCAGGCGAATTAGATTTAAAGTCTCTCGCTCGCTCTGGGAGAGCAGGGCTAGTTCATCAGTGGTAGAAAAATGATAATGGGTGATGCTCTTTCACCCCTAGCTAGCCATGAGCCTGATTGATGCTCTCAAACAAGTACGAGACTATCGAACCCAACCCCAGTATCCATTGTGGGTGATTTTGTTGCTGGTACTGATGGCAACGATGAGCGGGTGTGTGGGGTATCGAGCGATCGCGTGCTTTGTGGAGCGCCATCAAACCCAATTGTTAGGGGTACTCGAAGTGCCCTATGAGCGGTTACCCTGCTACTCGACGATTCGCCGCGCTTTGGTGCGAGTGGACTTTGAGGCGTTAACCGAGGTTTTCAATCAATGGGCACAGGAAACGGTTGAGCTGGAAGAGCAAGCCGCTTGTGCCGTTGACGGCAAGAGCATCCGAGTCAGTCTGAGAGATTACGACCAGGCGTATCAAGATTTTGTCAGTGTGGTGTCGGTGGTCAGCACTCGACTGGGACTGGTCGTTGGGGTGCAATCCATGCACAACAAAACGAGTAGTGAAATTGTAACGGTACAAACCTTGTTGGAGCACCTTCAGTTGCAAGGGGTGTGTTTTAGTTTTGATGCCCTGCACGCCAAAAAAAAAACAGTTCAGCAAATTATAGCCAGTCAGAACCACTACTTAATTGCCATCAAAGGGAATCAACCCAAATTATTAGCCCAAATCCAGCAGCAGTTTGAACACTCGTCTCCCCTCAGTTGTCACGTGGACTCAGAGCGGACGCGCAATCGCTCAACCCAACGCCGTGTGTGTGTATTGGAGCCAAGTGCCACCATTGACCCAAGTTGGGTCGCTCTTAAACGAGTGATTCGGGTCGAACGCACCGGACTAAGAGCAGGCATACCCGTTTCACAGACGGTGTTTTATATCAGTTCGCTGGCAACCGATGCCGCCGAGTTTGCCCGTCGTATCCGGCAGCATTGGCACATTGAGAATCGCCTCCACTGGTGTAAAGATGTGGTCTTTCAAGAAGATACGACTCCACTGTGTGAGGGTCACGCTTTGATTAATATGGCAATTGTGCGAACCTTTGCCCTTAATCTCTTCCGGCAGCATGGGTTTGACTCTTTGACTCAGGCGATTCGACAGGTTGCTCATGATATCCCTCGCCTATTTTCCTTCTGCCAATGAATCAGCCCTGCTCTGGGAGAGGGATTTGGGGTGGGGGCTACAAAAGTTGGGAGGCACTCGACCGGCACATAGCCGACAATGGTCACTCAGCAACGATGACCGATGATAAACGCCGAACTGACTTTAGGTTGTCCTAGGCTTCAACTTTCACTTCGGAATGGGTTGAAGTTTGTATTCACATCAAAGTAATCTTCTTGCTCTTGGTGTTTTAACCAGTTAGTGAGCGCATAAGTCACTGGTGTAAAAACGATTTCCACACCACATTTGAATATATAGTTGGATAGGATGAGGGTGATAAGTAACGGAGTTGGAATTACATTGGCAAACGCGATCGCGCTAAAAATTGCAGTATCAATCAACTGTCCAATCAGCGTAGAACCCACCGTGCGGACCCAAAGATATTTACCGCGAGTGAATACTTTTAACTTTGCCAAAATAAACGAGTTTGAAAACTCTCCAGCAAAGTAAGCAATCAAACTAGCCGTCACAATTCGAGGCGTAAATCCTAAGATTTGGTCATAGGCTGATTGATATTGCCACTCTGGTGCGGGTGGCAATACCCCAACCAAAATAAAGGTGAAAGACATGAGTATTGCTGAGATAAACCCCAACCAAATCACCTTGCGCGATCGCCGATAACCATAAACTTCCGTTAGTATGTCGCCAAAAATATAGCTGATGGGAAACAACAAAGTGCCGCCATCAAAAGTGAAAGGTCCAGCGATTAAAATTTTTGTAGAAGTCACATTAGAAATCAGCAGCACTGCCACAAATAGCGCAGTAATCGTATCTAGATGATGAAAGGCTTTTGTCGCATTCCTATGGAGAAGATTGGTTTGAGGTTGATTCATGTCAAGTCATGCAACTGATCTCTGCGTAGAGTAGATTACCTTATATTAGGCTTTTCTTTGCTAAGGTAACGCTGATTAGTCAAGGGCTAGCTCTATGGTTTTCAATTCAAGTAGTGTTGCAATGCCCACTATTCTGGCGCTTGACTTTGATGGAGTCATTTGTGATGGTCGATTGGAATATTTTCAGTCAGGTTGGCGAACCTATTGCCAGGTTTGGAGTGCCCCAGATGCAAAGCCGCCCTCTGGACTCAGCGATCGCTATAGACGGTTGGCTGCGGTGATTGAAACCGATCGCGATCTAGCGCTTTTAGTCAGAGCGTTGATGCTAGAGATTTCCGATGATGAAATATTAGATACCTGGTATACGTTGGCTCCGCAGCTTTTGGCAAAAGATCAGATAACAGAAGCTCAAGTGGTGGAGGGATTCATTCAGGTGCGTGATCAATGGATTACCAGCGATCGCGAAAGTTGGTTAGCCTGTCAGCCGTTCTATCCTGGTATTCGCGATCGGCTCCTCAAGATTTTGGATAGCCCTGTGCAACTGGTTATTGTCACCAATCGATCGCAGCGGTTTGCTCAAGAGTTGTTGCAGGTTCAGGGAATTGTTTTACCGGATGCTCAGGTTTACGGCAAGCAAGCACAACGCCCAAAATTTGAGGTGCTGCGATCGCTGAAAGCATCGGGAAATTCAAGTATTTGGTTTGTGGAAGACCATGTAAAAGCGCTGCATCTAGTGGAGCAACAGCCCGATTTAGAAGATGTCCAAATGTTTCTGACCGATTGGGGATTTAATACGCCAGCGGTACGGGCATCAATTCAGGCAAATCCGCGAATTCGACTGTTATCATTGCCCCAGTTTTTGCAGGATTTCACTGCTTGGATGTGAGCGCAGTTTTGAAAAGGAACAATCGTCGCGTTATTGCTGCTTGATAGTAGTATTTCAGACCGTACGGTTATAAGTGAAGGGCAAAAGTTGTCCAGCCTTGGTTACTTTCAACTTGGATAGAGCCGCCTAATTCATCCACAAGCCGCTGGACTAAAGCCAACCCTAACCCCGTACCGCCTTGCCGCCAGCGATCGCCATTGGGCACCCGATAAAATTTGTCAAAAATTCGAGCTAATTCTGTTGCTGGAATTTCTACCTGATTTTGGACCAAAAATACAATCTGCGCGCCGAGATCGCTGGCTGAGTTCTCCACCTGCCTTACGCTCAAAATCACTTCGCCATTAGGAGGCGTATATTTGCAAGCATTATTGAGCAGTTCAGCTAGCACCCGTTCTAAGGTTGGCTGGTCAGCAATAATCGGCGGCAGGTTGGCTGGAATGCGAACGTGTAAAGTTTGGTTGCGATCGTGGACGCGCGATCGAAAAGGTTCCACCAATCGATCCAGGCACTCTTGCAGATTGATTGGGACTGGATTAAGCAGATAAGAAGAGGCTTCTAGCCGTTGCAGGTCAAGCAGGTCATTAATTAACTCAATTTCTCGAATGCACTCCGATTGCAAAATATCTAAATATTGC
Organism: Leptolyngbya sp. CALU 1928; assembly: GCF_056784215.1. Classification (NCBI taxonomy): domain Bacteria; kingdom Bacillati; phylum Cyanobacteriota; class Cyanophyceae; order Leptolyngbyales; family Leptolyngbyaceae; genus Leptolyngbya; species Leptolyngbya sp. CALU 1928. The sequence goes on from NZ_JBXBCE010000001.1 coordinate 2,892,865, forward strand.
TTTTGGCGCTCCGGGCTGGTCATGGTTTTCAACATGTGGATCGCCATTTTCATGTTAGACATGGGAGTCCGCAGTTCATGAGACACGGTGCTAAGAAAATCATCTTTTAGCTGGTTAAGCTCTTCTAAAGCAGTCACCTGCGCCTGAGTTGCTTGATATAGACGAGCCTGACGAATTGCGATCGCGCATTGATTTGCCACCTGTTGCACCAGCCGAATTTCCAAGTCTGTGAAGGCTTCATCGGCTCGCCTAAACAGCCACAGATCAGCCATAACACTTTGGTCATCCACAATGGGACACACAAAGGCGGCGTGTAGACCCGCCAAGGGGCGCATTCCTGTATCGTGAAGCCGGCAAAACTGAAAATATTGGGCTTTTAAAAGCTGATCATACAGATGAGCATAGTCTGCCATCTTTACGGTGGCACCTTTGGCTGCCGGAACATCAGAACGAATATATTCATAGCGAACGGTAGAAGTTCCCTGCTCTAAATCATAAATCCCTGCATCACATCCAGCGGTTCCTAACCCTAGAACTAGCTCTTGAACCGCATTTTGAAGAATTTGATCTTCGTCTAAACTATCGCGCACTGAGTCTGTAATTCGCTTCAGCATTGCTTCATAGGTCAGTGCTTGCTGAAGTTGGATCGTCCGTTCTCGCACTTGCTCTTCTAGGTTGGCGTTGAGTTGACGCACTTGGCGATAAAGCTCGGACTGTTGAATGGCGATCGCCACTTGACTTGCCAGTTGTTCCAATAGCCCAATTTCATAAGTTGCCCAGACCCGCGTCGTACTACACTGATGGGCAACGAGTGTTCCCCATAATTCATCGCCGTGCAAAATTGGCACCGCCAAAAAAGATTGAATCTGCCACTGCGCCATAAACGCTTGCAGTTCAGGAGATTGCTGCTGGTGATCATCTACCACCACATGTTGCCCTTGGCGATAGGTCAGATGGCGGTGCCCAAAGGAGGTGTCGTTTAAGGTAAGACCTAAAAGAGAAAGATAGTTCGGCCGAACCGATTCTGCGGTGACGATGCGATCGCTAGTGGCAAGGCTGCGATAAATCACGACTCGATCTGCCATTAAAAACTGGCGAACCTCTGAAACTGTTGTGTTCAAAATTTCTTTTAGGTTCAAAGATTGACGAATTCGATGGGAAATACTGGCTGACAACTGCGCCAATCCTGCCATTAATCGTTCTCGTTCTGCTTGCTGCAAAAGGGCTGCTTCTGCCAATTTTCGTTCAGTAATATCTCGGGTAAAGCAGTGGTGTCCAATCAGTTGCTCATACCAATCGTAAGCAGCCACCATCATGACTTCTTTATGAAATGTTGAACCGTCTTTACGAATTGCCCGAACTTCTGCCTCACTTTTTCCGTGCAGCAGCATGTGTTGGTAGCTTACCTCTGCGATCGCCCTATCATCTGAATAGACGGTGTCTTGCCAAGCCATGCCAATCATTTCTGCCTGCTCATAGCCTAAGGCTCCAGCATAAGCCCGGTTCAGAGCGATATAGCGCCCTTTGATGTCCAAACGAGCAATGCCTTCCACGGCATTTCCCAACGCTGTACTCATCTCTAACAACTCAGCTTGGGCATGCCGTCGCTCAGTCACGTCTACTAAAAATAGAGACAATCCATCGGCTGTGGGAAAAACACGCACCTCAAACCAGGTTCGCAAGAAGGGATAAAACTCTTCAAAACTGACTGGAATTTTTTGAGCAAGGGCTTTATTACATTCTCGATCTAACGTTGAGCCGATAAAATCGGGGAACGTTTCCCAGAGATTTTGACCCAGCAATTCTTCGCGCGATCGCTGAATCAGTTGTGCCGCTTGATGATTGAGATAGGTAAAGCACCAGTTTTTATCTAGCGAAACGAATGCATCCGTAACGCTTTCGAGAATGTTAGCAATCTGCCGATTTGCTCCCCGCAGGGCTTCTTCCACCCGATTACGTTCAGTAATATCATGACAATTAACCACCACTCCTCGAATGGCAGGATCATCCAGCAAGCTAGTGGCAACGGCTTCAAATGAACGCCAACAGCCATTTCGATGCCGCACTCGATATTCGATCGCGGGTTGCCCAACGCGAGGATTTTGCACTGCGTTTTGCAACACTTCCAGGATGATGGCAATATCGTCTGGATGCACTAATTCAACCGCAGATTTGCCATTAACGTCTTCTAAGCGATAGCCTAAAACACGCTCTGCGGAGGGGCTACAGTAGCGAAAAATACCCGTTTCATCCAAAATCACAATGATGTCAGTGGCATTTTCAATCAACGAACGAAAGCGGCGATCGCTCTCTTCCAAGTTAATGTCCGCTAGTTCGCCTTCCACCCAATCACCTCTACCATCCATTGTTAGCGACTACCCAACTGTCTGCTCAAAAGCCCCAAAATTGAGATCGTCCCCTCAATCACCAATACAACCCAGAATTTCCATAGTGGAATTTCTCGCTCTACGAGATAACCGTATTTCTGCCGAGCGCTCCGAATTTTTTTTGGGAACAATCTACTCTAACCGTAGAAATAACTAAGCTCTGATCATAAGTCACATTCTATAGAACCTGTAGGATTAGGCAAAGAGTTAAGATGCAGTTACATCTTCAGTATCGGTCGGCACCTGCTGCCAATATTGCCATGCGGCATAGGCAAGGGTAACAATCCCTGTCACTATTGACGACTCATCAACGGCAAATTGGGGATGATGCAATGGGTAATTGGGGCGATCGCGAAACCCAACCCCCAGCCGAAACATGCTTCCCGGAGCATGTTGGAGATACATCGAAAAATCTTCTGCACCCAACGACGGCTCCTGAATCATCACAATGCCGCCGTCGCCCCAAGCTTCTCGCGCCGCCGACTCCAGCAATTGGGTCAACGCCAGATCATTTTGCACCGACGGCACTCCCCGCTGATAGTTCACCTCATATCGGGCACCGTAGGGTTGGCATACTCCCGCCACAATCCGCTCAATCCAATCCGGTAGAGCCGCGCTCGTTTCTGGATGGAGCGATCGCACCGTGCCCAATAATTTCACCTGATCCGCAATCACATTTGGTGCCCGCCCGCCGCTAATCTGCCCAATCGTCAGCACCACCGGACGCAGCGGATTCTGGGTGCGGCTAATTGCCTGCTGCAATGTGGTGATCACCTGTGAGGCAATCCAAATGGCATCCACCGCCTCATGGGGACGCGCCCCATGCCCCGACTCACCCAAAATCGTGATTTCCAAATCATCCGCTGCCGCTGTCAATGCCCCATAGCGAATGCCCACCATGCCTGCTTGAATGGACGGAAACACATGCAGCGATAATACGCCTGCCACCTCTTTCATTGCCCCATCATTGATCATCCAGTTTGCACCCTGCGCCACTTCCTCCGCAGGCTGGAACAAAAACCGCACGTTTCCCGGCAGTGTTTTTCCCAGTTGCGCGAGTACCATTGCCGTACCTAATCCCACGGTGGTGTGAACATCATGTCCACAGGCGTGCATCACTCCCAATTGCCGTGAGGCAAACTCTAGCTCGGTGCGTTCATGAATCGGCAGCGCATCCATATCTGTCCGAATTGCCAGCGATCTCGCCTGACAGTTTTTACCACGCAATTCTCCAATGACTCCAACCTTACCAACCCCTTCCTTAACCTGCAACCCACAGGAGGAGAGGACTCCAGCTACATAAGCCGCTGTTTGATGCTCTTGACCACTCAGTTCTGGATGGCTATGTAAATGGCGACGAATTTCAATCAATCGAGGAGCTAAATTTGCAGCAATATCCTTAATCTGAGTCAGCATGAGGCGATGTGTTGTGCTTTACCTTCATGATAGGAGGTGTAGCAAGAAGGGGCGAGGTGCGAATAGGAAAAATGTGGACAGGGAATGAACAGATAGTAGATAGTGAGCAAGAAGAACGACCAAGGCATCCCCCAAACTTAAAAATATATTGGTTCCTTATAGATTTATTTTTCTCTGCCCCCTGCCCCTGACCCCTGACTCTTGCCCATGGCTATTAAAGACAAACACTGGTTCCAGATAGCATTTCAGCTTAAAGGTTCTGTGATTCCATCTATTTTGGGACGCACTATCATTTGCGGTTTGTTTGGGGTCTTGATTTCTGTTTTTGCTTACTTGGAATATCCAGTGGCATTGCCAACCCTAACTAGCTTGATTCCCAATATTGTGCTGGGGCTATTGCTGGTATTTCGGACAAACACAGCATATGAGCGCTTTTGGGAAGGACGAAAATTATGGGGATCAATTGTGAATACAACTCGCAACTTGGCTCGTCATATGTGGATTGCGGTGCCGGCAAAACAGCCAGAAGATCGAGATGATAAAGTTGCGGCATTGAAGTTATTAGTGGTGTTTGCGATCGCCACAAAGCAACACCTCCGGCAGGAACCGCTGGGTGCAGAAGCGGAAAAATTGATCGCACCCGCCAAATTTCGCAAGCTGCAAACGATGAATCACCCACCGCTAGAAGTCGCCTTTTGGATTGGAGACTATTTACAAAACCAATATAGCCATCAACAATTTGATAGCTACCAATTGATGGCAATGCAGAATTTGCTCAATGGCTTAGTGGATTGTTTGGGCGGCTGTGAGCGGATTTTGAAAACACCGATGCCCTTGGCATACTCGATTCACCTAAAACAGTTGCTCTTGCTTTACTGTTTATCGTTACCGTTTCAAACAGTGGGTCAATTGGGCTGGTGGACAGGGCTTGTAGTCGCGCTGATTAGCTTTACGCTGTTTGGCATTGAGGAAATCGGTGTCGAAATTGAAAACCCATTTGGGCACGATGCAAACGATTTGCCGCTTGATACGATTTGCGCCACAATGCTTTGCAACATTGAAGATTTGATGACGCTAACCCCAGGAATGGACAGTGGTTCTAAGGAGAATCTAGGAGACGTGGATAGTCCGTTTGTCCGTTTGAATAATCCTGGTTAAAACAATTCTGTTTAAGAAATTGGCAGGAGCGTTGATTGAGAAGACTCTGGCACAGTTCCCGCCGAGGTTTCACGAATCGTCACGGGAAAATGCTGATCAATTACTTGGGGAATTTCTTTGGCGGTGATGCGGGTATAGCGAGTTTTGTCAGGCATAACCACGTTTGGACCTGCTTTACACTGTTTCATGCAGCCTGTGCCCTTAACTTTCACCTGATCCTGCAAGCCGCGATCGCTTAAGGTGGATTGCAATGCTTGGCAAATCGCTTTTCCGCCCCGCTTCATGCAGTCGGACTTTTGACACATTAGAATCGTCGCTGGACGCTGAGCCTTCTGCTTCTCAGCCATATTAGTTGAAGGAAGCGACATTGCATCAATCCCTGTCAGATTGTCATCGAGTCTGGCTAGCGCTTGGTTAATCGAAAACGCTTTATACCTCACTTCTCCAGTTGTCAGATCAACCGATCGCTCTCCAAATATTCCAATCCAACTGCCTGGAGCCAGCACCCCTTTCACAGAAGCTCTTGCCTCCTTAGAAAGCTTAATGCAAAGTTCGCCTTCCGCAGTTGCCACCCGTAAATGTTTAATCTTGTAACCGTCTTCCAAAATGAAGCTGAGGAAGCGCCCTTCGAGGCTAAAGGTAGATAGCTGCTTGTGTTTTTTACTCATGATGATTTTTAAGTGGCGATGGGCGGAAGGTCAGATATCATAGACAGCCTAGCAATCATAGGCTAGGCATTTTTCTAGCCAGTCGATAAGCTCTGAGCGAGGTGCGGCAATCTGCTGGACGACGCTCCGAAGCTGAAGGATTGCGATGGGATGGGTGATTTCTACCTCAAGATAGCCATCGGAGTGGCACTGACAAGGGATGCTGAGGTCGCGCAACCGCTGGCAGGCGAGCCAGCGATCGCAGCGAGAAATGGTGCCAACTGGAACAGTGAGGGGAATTGAGCTAGATAGATTCATTAGTTTAGCTAATGCAAATGATTCTTAGTGGTTATTAAAGTCCGGGCGATCTCATTTCTACGGCAGAGTACAGCCAACAGGTTCAAAATGGTTGAACCTAGTGCTCGCTTGCCTAAAAGCAGATACACAAAAACTTGGCAGAAAAATTTAAATATTGACTCGACAATCTTTTAACAAAATGCTAATCATACTTGCGAAAGAAGTTCAACAGCCTATGTATTAGCATACACCATACGAAGACACTTGCATATTATTCTCAATAAGATGCTGGTTTTGCAATTGTCCAAAAAAATAGATCAATCAGAAGCCGCCTGAAATAAGAGATAGTGGGGTGGGGATTAGAAAATCTTTGTTCTTTTCTTCCTTCTACCTAACAAGACTCAACGTTGTCTTCTTTACCGATGAATCTGGATGCGGCTCAAACGCTCTTAAGACAGTTTATTTGCATTGAACAGGTGCCCGTAGACCAATTGCTGACTTTAGAGGCAATTCAGTTAGCCATCCGGCAGGTTTGCGATCGCTCTGATTATCAAATTTTTGGCATTTGTGCCGATACCGCCCCTCAAGCGATCGCGACTTTGCATGACTATCTCGCGGCTCTGGGATATTCTGCGCGCCCCCAGCCCGATGCAATCCCAGGCTCGGTCTATGTCAAGTTCAACCCCAACACTAACCGCTGCCACTTGGATAGTTATACCGGAACTCATCGCGGGGTGCTGGTGTCTTGCCAATCGGCGGATGATGAAGACGTGAATGAAACTTACGGACATTTACCCCTCAACTTGTTTTCAGATATGGCATGAAACAACTCATCCCTGCATCTTGGAGATTACGCCTTAAAGTGACTCAGAGAAATTGGGTAGATTGGTCAACAGGGCAATCTCATCACTTTGTTAATTCACAACAATTGTTAGAGATAGAAAAGCAATTCCTTCACCCTCAAATTGATCTGACCCAACCTATTTTTGAAACAGAGTATTCTGATAATAAAAAACATAACTTGGCACTGGCGATCGCCCAGATTCAAGACATTTTAATTCCACCCAATCAAATTTTTTCGTTCTGGCACTTAGTCGGGTGTCCTAGCCCAAAAAGAGGATATTTAGCCGGACGGGTGATTGCCAAGGATCAGCTTACAGCAGAAATTGGCGGTGGTTTATGCCAACTGTCTGGGTTGATTTACTTTCTGATTTTGAAGGCTGGAATCATGCCTTTAGAACGATATCCTCATTCCAAAGATATCTATACAGAAGCCAGTCGTTTTGCACCTTTGGGTTCCGATGCAACCGTCGTATATGGCTATAAAGATTTACGGTTTAGAAATCCTTTTTCCTTTCCGTTTTGTTTTCAGTTTAATTTGCAATCCCAGGCGATCCAAGCGGCAATTTGTGCACCTAAAGCATTTCCTCAATTCCGCATAGAATTTAAGCAGTTAGAATTAGCGGATGGCGTTCAAGTTCAAACAATTCGCTATAGATTAAACGATTCCCAATGTGAATTGATTGATTCTACCTTTTATCCTAAATTGCGCTGCTGATTGCTTGCGATCGCAGATTGAATTTTCGTTGCGTAGGAACTGCTGGTATATGCTTTCTTCTCCCGTGACTACTTTGGATGATCTGCGCGCCATGCTGCGGGTGGGGCAGCGAGAACTAGCGGATTGGCAATCGGGGGCATTGGCGGTGGCGGCGGTGCCGGGATCGGGCAAATCGACAGGGATGGCGGTGGCAGCCGCGATCGCGATTGCACAGAATCAACTCAATGCTCGGCGGCAGTTGATTGTGGTCACGTTTACGCGATCGGCGGCGGCAAACATTAAAGCCAAAATTCGCAGCTACCTAAAGCAGCTATCGTTGCCGCAGCAGGGCTTTTCAGTTTATACGCTGCATGGGTTAGGGTGGGCGATCGCCCGTAGCCACCTTGAGCAAACAGGTTTAAATTCCGACACGTTGCTGGTTACGCCCAACCAAAATCATCGATTGGTGCGTGCCTGCGTGGAATCGTGGATCGCCAATAATCCGCGACTGTTTCAAACCTTATTGGAAGGGCAACAGTTTGACGGGGAGGAAACCGAACGACTACGGCGACAGTCCGTATTGCGAACGGAGGTCTTGCCCAATTTAATAACGACCGTGGTGCATGAGGCGAAAAGTTCTGGTTTACAGCCCGATGATTTGCGCAGCTTTAGTGATAACAGTGTCGATGAATACTCGGTTCTAGCGATCGCGGCAGGTTTGTATGAACTGTACCAAGAGCAACTGCATCGGCGTAACTGGATGGATTATGACGAAATCATCTTGGCAGCCTTGCGCGTGCTGGATGACCCCACCGTGCGGCACTATTGGCAGCAACAAGTCTTTGCCGTGTTTGAAGATGAAGCACAGGATTCTAGCCCATTGCAAACCCGTTTATTAGAAATTATTGCCGCTGATTCTGCCCAACCAGATCGGTTAAATCTGGTGCGCGTTGGCGACCCCAACCAGGCAATTAATTCTACTTTTACGCCTGCCGACCCGATTTTTTTTCGTGAGTTTTGTGATGAGTGCGATCGCCAAGACCGTTTGGCAACCATGACCCAGGCAGGACGCAGCACAGGCAAGATTATCAATGCTGCAAACTTTGTGGTGGAGTGGGTGAATCGCTCCAAACTTGCTGGAACCGAGCAGCCTTTTCGCCTGCAAAAAATTCAGCCAGTGCCCCCCGGTGATCCGCAGCTTAACCCAGAGCCAGAAGGACGCGGACTGGAGCTTTACACGCCAGACGATGTGTTTCAAACGGTGGAATTAATCGGGCAGCGATCGCTTCGGCTATTCCAAAATAATCCTGAGGGTGCCGCAGCGGTATTAGTCCGAACGAATGAGCAAGGGCGATTTGTGGCGCGAGAACTACAGCGCTGGTATGGCGGCACCATTCCGGTGTATGACGTGGGGCAACAGGAGCGCCAATCTTATGTGCCGGTTGAGATGCTGAGGCTGCTGCAATTTTGCGATCGCCCCCACTCGCCCGACAACTTGAAAAATGCTCTGACAACATTAGTGCAACGCAAACTGATTCCCACCCAAGATTTGAACGCGATCGTAAGTTTTCCCGAACAAATGCTGTATCCCGGACCGCTTGATTCAGTTCAATCGGAACCCGTTCACCAAGCCCGTCGCTATTGCACCAGTCTCCTGCGTGCCCGGTTAGAACTGCCGCCCTATCAACTGATTTCCTTTTTTGCGTTTACCCTGGGCTATAACCAAAGCGAACTGGCGACGGCGGATAAATTGGCTGACCGCACCACCCAGCAAACCCAGGGTGACCCCACTCTCCCTGCTATTCTCGCGGCATTGAATGACATTGTGGCTTCAGAACGATTTGAGCCAGTGGACACCGAAAATGCTGACGATCGCTACACCAAAGCCGGACAGTTGACCATTATCACCATGCACAAGGCGAAAGGTCTGGATTGGGACTGGGTATTCATTCCCTTTTTGCATGAGAATATGATCCCTGGCAACCCTTGGATTCCGCCCCAGGCAGCTTTCTTAGGCAATTTCACCCTAGCAGAAGTCGCTCGTGCCCAAATTCGCGCCCAAGTTCACAATCAGCCTAGTTTTGCGGATACACTAGCCGCCTGGAATCGTGCCCAAAATCTTAAAACTGCCGAAGAATTTCGCTTGCTTTATGTGGCGATGACCCGCGCTAAACGATTGCTGTGGATGTCTGCGGCGGCTAAAGCACCCTACACCTGGAATAAACCTGACAACCTCAGCGATCGCAAACCCTGCCCAGTTTTTCCAGCCTTGCAAGAGCGCTTCCCAGACGCGATCGTCAAGTGAAATTCCTGAAAAGGTGTCATTCAATTAGCCGCTGGTGTGAGCGGATTTCCAAGTTCTTACTCCTATGACATCGTCACCACAAACATTGATAAAGATCATCTTTAACTCTTTTTCGACTTTAGTTAGAAACTATTTCTAGAGTTAGTTAATCAGATAATGTTGACAACATAACAGTTTGTTTCTTGAGTAGATTGCAACTTTGTAATATACATTTAGAAACAACCAAGTAACAAAAATTTAAGGTCACTCAGTCGTTGCTCAGTCATTAGGAGGATGGAGACGCAGTAGCTTTTTTGATATGTTCAACTATATTCAGATTATTGATTTGCAAATTTTCATTCCTAATGCCTTTTACAACTCTGTTTAAATAAACACTCAGATAAAATCCATTTAGGAAAATACAATCGTAAAGAATTAAAACTAGAACTGCATACAATTATTGCTGGATCAACGCTTCAATCATTGAATAAAGTTCTAGTTCAATTCAATTTGCAAATCTTGATTCTGTTGACTCTAATTAGCGAGTTAGTAGAGAGAGATGAGCAAAAAAACAACAAAAGTTCATGCAGCGATTCAAAGGATCATTGCGATCGCTTTTTTAAGTCTAATGGGCGGAATTCTGGCTGCTTGTTCACCCAATTCTAGTAATCAGGGTGGAATCGCGCCAAGTAGCTCAGATCCAAATGCCAAGCTGAAATCGGTTGCTGTTACCGTTGGCGATCTCAGCAATCCATTCTTTGTGTTGATGGGGCGTGGCGCAGAGACAGAAGCCAAAAAAATTGGCGGTGGCAATACCCAAGTGACGGTGGTTTCCAGTGGGTATGACCTAAATCAGCAGTTTAACCAGATCGAGAATTTTGTTGCCGCCAAGACAGACATTATTATTCTGAACGCGGCAGACAGCAAGGGCATTGAGCCTGCGGTTGAGAAAGCTAAACAGTCCGGCAGTGTAGTCATTGCAGTGGATACAGCGGCGGGGGGCGGCGTGGATGCCACTATCACCTCCAACAATGTGCAAGCAGGGCAACTCAGTTGTCAGTTCATTGCCGATCGCCTCAAGGGGAAAGGCAACATCGTGATTGTGAATGGACCGCCTGTGATCTCGGTAATTGAGCGGGTGCAGGGCTGTGAACAGGTGTTGACTAAATATCCTGGCATCAAAATTCTTTCAAAAGACCAGAACGCGGAAGGCAGTCGAGATGGTGGACTGCGGGTGATGACCGATTTGCTCACCTCCTTTCCCCAACTGGATGCCGTGTTTGCCATTAATGATCCGTCGGCGGTGGGGGCAGAACTTGCTGCCCGACAAGCCAAACGCAGTGAATTTTTCATTGTGGGCGTGGATGGGGCACCCGAAGCAGCTCAGGCGATCGCTGATCCAAAAAGTCTAGTGGTGGCAACGGCGGCTCAAGATCCGCTGGGGATGACGCGAAAAGCCGTGCAGGTTGGCAACGATATCTTGTATGGCAAGCGACCCGCTAACCCCAACATTCTGATTCCGGTCAAGTTAATCACCCGCGAAAACGTCAGCCAATATCCAGGCTGGAAGTAAGGAGTTACTGATGACAACTGACATTCAACCCTCGCCTATATCTGCACCCAGTTTGGTTCCCGTGCTGGAAATGCGAGGCATTACCAAGCGCTTTCATGGGGTGCCTGCCCTGCGAGATGTGAATCTGACGATTTATCCCGGTGAAGTCCATGCGTTGATGGGGGAAAACGGCGCAGGCAAAAGCACGTTGATGAAAATCCTGGCAGGGGCATACATCGCCGATGAAGGTGAAATCTATGTCAATGAGCAACGGCTCAACATCACTGATCCCGGCATGGCACGGCGATCGGGCATCAATTTAATTTATCAAGAGTTGAATGTCGCCCCGAATTTGACCGTTGCCGAAAACATGTTTATGGGCAGCGAATTGCGGCAGGGGTTACTGCTCGATCGCGAAGGCATGAGACGGGAATCGGCACGAGTGCTGGATAGTTTGGGAGCCACCTTTGCCCCTAATGATCGCGTATCTAGCTTGTCGATCGCCGAGCAGCAACTGGTCGAAATTGCCCGTGCCCTCAAAGACAACAGCCGTATTCTGGTGATGGATGAACCCACCGCCGCCCTCAGCGATCGCGAGACAGAGCGGCTGTTTGAAGTGATCCACAAGCTACGGAGTGACGGTATTGCCATCATCTACATCAGCCATCGGATGGAAGAGGTGTACGCCCTGGCAAATCGGGTCAGCGTCTTGCGAGATGGTCAGTATATTGGCAGCCTCACACGAGATGAGATCTCACCAGAACGATTGGTGCAAATGATGGTGGGTCGCCCAATGGGAGATTTTTACGAGCATCAGCGGCAGACGGAACCCGGTGCCGTGGTGCTGGAAGTTAAAAACATCAGCGACGGTCGCAAGGTTCAGCCTACCAATCTCACCCTCCGGGCTGGAGAGATTGTCGGGTTAGCGGGGTTGGTGGGCGCAGGACGCACTGAGCTTTCGCGGCTGATTTTTGGTGCTGATCCGAAAGCCAGCGGTGAAGTGTGGCTGAATGGCAAAAATCTGGAGATCCACTCGCCCGGAGATGCGATCGCGGCGGGAATTGGCTATGTCCCAGAAGATCGCAAAGACCAGGGCTTGTTTCTAGAAATGACTTCTGGCAAAAACATCATCCTGAATATGTTGAAACAAGACTCTAAAGTCGGCGTGATCAATTGGCGATCGGTGGGCAAGATTGCCAGCGATGCTGTGGAAGACTTTAACATTCGACTTGCCAACCTCGAAATTCGGGCAATGGATTTGTCCGGGGGCAATCAGCAAAAACTCCTACTGGCACGATGGCTGGCAATCAAGCCCAGAGTGCTGTTGTTGGATGAACCCACGCGTGGCGTAGATATTGGTGCCAAAAGCGAAATCTATCGCATTATCAGCGACCTAGCAAAACAGGGCGTTGCCATTCTAATGGTCTCTAGCGAATTGTCAGAAGTGGTGGGACTCAGCGATCGCGTCTTGGTCATGCGGGAAGGTCAATTGGTGGGTGAACTGGGCGGTTCTACAGGCACAACCATTACTCAAGAAAACATTATGGCGTATGCCACTGGCGCATCGGAGGTCGCCGCATTATGAGTCAAACTGAATTGCGTCCCCTAAAGGATAAAGCGGACAGTTCGCTATCACGCAAGCGCAATGTCGCCAACAACTGGCTTCAGGTCGCGGGAATCTTGCCGATTTTGGTGCTGATCTGCATTCTATTTTCAGTGCTAACTCCCAACTTTCCTACTGCCGGAAACGTTGTCAATATTTTGCGACAGGCATCGATCAATATTGTGCTGGCAACGGGTATGACCTTCGTCATTCTGACCGGCGGCATCGATCTATCCGTTGGCTCAATTTTGGGCGTGTCGGCAGTGGTTGGGGTTCTCGTCTCGTTGATGCCTGCCCTAAGCTGGGCGGCGGTGCCTGCGGCTTTGTTAACGGGTTTGCTAATTGGCTTAGGCAATGGTGCTTTAATCGCCTTTCTCGACTTGCCGCCTTTTATTGTCACCTTGGGTGGATTGACTGCCCTGCGCGGCGTTGCCTATCTCGTTGCCAACGGCACTACTGTCTTGAACCGAGAGCTTAACTTTGCTTGGATTGGCAACAATTATCTAGGTCCCTTTCCTTGGCTAGTCGTGATTGCGCTGCTAGTGGTACTCGCCAGTTGGTTTATCCTCAAACGAACGGTTTTAGGCGTACAAATTTATGCTGTCGGTGGCAATCAACGAGCCGCCCGGCTAACAGGCATCAAAGTCGAGCGGATATTGCTGTTTGTCTACGGCTTGAGTGGCTTGCTGGCAGGATTGGCAGGCATCATGAGTTCCAGCCGACTCTATAGTGCCACGGGTTTGTTGGGCAACGGCTATGAACTAGACGCGATCGCGGCGGTGATTTTGGGTGGCACCAGCTTCACTGGCGGCATTGGCACCATTCCCGGAACCTTGCTCGGTGCCTTGATTATCGCCGTCCTCAACAATGGCTTAACTCTGCTGAATATGTCCTTTTTCTGGCAGTTAGTGGTGAAGGGCTTGGTGATTATCGTCGCCGTCACGATCGATCGCTTCCGCCGAGGAAAAGGACGATAGGTGCAGAAGTTTGGAGTAGAGACGCGAGATTTTGCGTTTCTACCATAGGTCACAATGCCCGTAATGATGCCTTCATTGGTGTAGTCAGAACGGTCTTCGCCTTTTAGCGATCGCTAAATAGAATTCTTGCGTGAATCAAGAACAGAGAGCCGGTTCAAAATTGGCAATCACCGGAATGAGGTTGAAGCGCAACCCGAAATGCTGGCATTGATTTCGATAGGGTTACAGCGAGAATCCGAAAACTCTTGAGCTGATGATTCACAGGCTCAGCGACCACTGGTCATTTGGCTGGATTGTGGTTAAGCTGACGCTTGCCTTTGCTCAGTTTGCTCTGATGTGGCTTTTGGGTCGGAGTGCAACTACAAGGGTGTAGATTTGCGCTACCCCGATAGCCTTTGTCCGCTCCTACGAACATTCTCGCGATCGCCCCCCCCCCCGCCTAATTTCAGTCCGACTACGACTGCTGGTAAATGCAACTTCCTGGATGCTAACGGTAAACCCTGCCCTAAAACCGAGGCTAACAAACCAGATGCCCCAAAAACGAGACTAAATAAAGCTTGTTAAGTGATCCTATCTTCTGGTAACTCTTTACATGTAACGCGATGTGCAACTAAGTTCTTGCAAGAAAAGTCCCACTAGACATGGTTCAGGAATTCCTGAAGACATTCAATCCCGATTATTTGATCCGTTTTTTACCATAAAGCCGATCGGTCAAGGAACTGGAATCGGGTTAGCGATTAGCCATCAAATTGCTGTCGAAAAACACAAAGGAACGCTGAAATGCATTTCTCAGCCTGGTCAAGGAACCGAGTTTGTCATTGAAATTCCCCTTTATTCATAGTTCAGTCAAGTAAGGTATTTCTAGTCACTTCCGCTCTCAAGCTTCTTGTTTGACCTGTCTTCTGCTCAAACTCTATGTCTCAACAGAAAAACGTCCCCAATTTCCTCTTTTGGCTAGCTGTCTTTAGTCTTTGCCTTTTTTGCCTTGCTCCCGTGCTATGGCAAGTCTTGACTTCCTTTAAGGTGAATGCCGACATTGCCGCAATTCCCAATATTTATATTCCTACTCGGCTGACGCTGGATCACTATATTGAATTATTCACCCGCAAACCCTTTCTGCGATATTTGCTGAATAGTACTTTCGTGTCACTGGTGTCTACTATTGCGTGCCTAGCAATTGGGACTCCTGCTGCCTACGCGATCGCCCGGTTGCGTCCTTTGGGTGGCAATCTGATCCAGCTTAGTATAATACTCGTCACCTTATTTCCAAGTATTTTGCTGCTGCAAGGTCTGCTCGAAATCGTCCAGTTTTTTCAGCTAGGCAATAATTATTTGGCGCTGATCATTCCTTACACTGCCATGAATTTACCGTTAACCATTCTTGTGATGCGGAGCTTTTTTGCCCAACTGCCCAAAGAACTGGAAGATGCTGCCAAAGTGGATGGTTATGGCACTTGGCAACTACTGGTACAAATTCTCACGCCGCTGACGTTGCCGGCGATCGTCACCACTGGCATTCTTACCTTTATTGCCGCTTGGAATGAGTTTATTTTTGCCCTTACGTTTATTACTGAGGAAACCATGAAAACGGTGCCTGTTGCGTCTGCTCAACTCGGTAGCGCTTCTGTGTTTGAGATCCCCTATGGTCCGATCGCGGCGGCTACGGTTATCGGCACGATTCCGCTGGTGATTCTCGTCCTATTTTTCCAACGGCAAATCGTCCAAGGACTTACAGCAGGAGCGGTTAAGGGGTAGTGATGGCTAAACTTCAACTGATTCACCTGAATAAAACCTTCAGTCCAAAAGTAGTTCCGGTCAAAGATATTAACTTGACGGTAGAGGATGGAGAATTTTTGAGCCTGTTGGGTCCGTCGGGCTGTGGCAAATCGACCATTTTGCGAATGATTGCCGGATTGGAGGAGCCGACACGCGGGCAGATATTGATTGACGATCGCGATGTGACGCAACTGAAACCGGGCGATCGCAATGTTGCCATGGTGTTTCAAAGCTATGCACTGTATCCCCACATGACGGTGTATCAAAACCTGAGCGCGGGGCTGAAACTGAAGAAAGTGCCGAAAGAAGACCGCGATCGCCGGATTCAAACTGTGTCGCATATTCTGGGATTGGAAGACCTGATGCAGCGCAAGCCGGGGCAACTTTCCGGGGGACAACGCCAGCGAGTTGCCGTCGGTCGGGCGTTAGTCCGCAACCCGGATGTGTTTTTGCTGGATGAACCCTTGAGTAACCTAGATGCTTTGCTACGCGAAAATGTTCGGGCTGACTTAAAGCAAATCTTTGCCAGTCAGAGTGTGCCCGTCGTTTATGTCACCCACGACCAGACGGAAGCCATGACGCTTTCGACCAAGGTTGCAATCTTGAATGACGGCTATTTACAGCAACTCGATACGCCCGATCGCATCTACAACCATCCCGCCAATCAGTTTGTTGCTAGTTTTGTCGGCAGCCCGCGCATGAATCTGATTCCGGTTCCCTGCCAAGCGGGAGAGGGATTACTCGGCACCTGCAACATTCCGCTGCCCACGACTGCCAAGGCGCAGGCTCAGATCATGCTTGGCATTCGCCCGGAGCATTTGCGACTGGCACAGCCTACCGATGAATATACTCTCCAAGGTCAGGTGTTTTCGGTGGAAAACTTGGGGATGTATAAACTATGCAGCATTCAGACGATGAGCCATCAAGGGGTGCCCATCGTGCTGCGATCGCTGCTTCCCTCCAATGAAGACTGGTTAAACCAAACTATTAGCCTCGCTGTTTCCCCCGATTCACTTCATTGGTTTGATGTGAAATCCGGGGAAAGTTTTGTTGAATAGCTTCTCATGCAGCCGAATCACTAGCCTAAAATGCATCCACTTCGTTTTGGCAAGGTAATCTGAAACCCCTTGTCCAGTTGTTTCATGGTGCTATCGCCAAAAAGCGGCTGTAGAGCTTGAGGCATGGCAGCTAACGTTGCTGTAGCAGATTCAGTTCCAGCATTGACGGCAACTATCAGGGTTTCAGTGGGCAAACTACGCGCCAAAATATAAACATCTCCCTGGGCATAAAGGGTTTTGTAGTCGCCTACTCGCAGCGCCGGATGAGCATGACGCAGGGCAATTAACTGGCGGTGATAGTCTAAAAGATCTTGATCCCAATCGACTTCAGCCGGGAAGCCGCGCCGCGAATCGGGGTCAATCCCACCCGCCAAACCAACTTCATCGCCATAGTAAATGCTGGGCGCACCCGGAAAGGTGAGCAGTAAAAGAGTCCCTAGTTTAACGCTATCTCGATCCTCGCCAGCAATGCTGAGTAAACGGGCAGTATCGTGACTTGCAAGCAGATTAAGCTGAGTCTGTTGAATCTCCCAATCATAGAGCTTGAGCAGGTTTTGAATTTTGGTGGCATAGCCTCTGGCATCTAAGGCAGGGTAGGGCGTGTAGGAGCGTCCTTCAACATACTCACGAATGACGCGATCGCCGGCTGTAAAAGCAATCGTGGGTGCAGTGAATAAATAGTTCATCACCCCATCAAATTGAGTGCCATCCAGCCATTCACGGGAATCGCCCCAAATTTCACCCACAATGTAGGCTTCAGGATTAATCGCCTTGACGCGATCGCGGAATTCTTGCCAAAATCCAGGCGTTGTAATTTCGTTGGGCACATCCAACCGCCAGCCATCAATCCCCAACTTCAGCCAATATTCAGCAACTTCCATCAGGTATTCCCGCACGCTGGGATTGTCGTGATTAAACACAGGCAGTGCTCGGTTATCCCACCAACTCACATAGTTTGCAGGGCGATCGCCATCATAGGGAGCCAATGGCCAGCCCTTAATCTTGAACCAATCGACCCACGGCGAATGGGGTCCATTTTCCAAAATATCATTAAAGAAAAAGAACCCCCGACTGCAATGATTAAACACCCCATCTAGCACCACCTTGATATTGCGGCGATGGGCTTCATTCAGCAATTCTTCAAACGCAATGTTGCCGCCCAGAATTGGGTCTACCTGAAAGTAATCATGGGTGTGATAGCGATGATTGCTAGCAGATTGAAAAATGGGGGTGAAATAAATTGCCGTAATCCCCAATGTTTGCAAGTAATCCAGTTTTTCGATTACACCCCACAAGTCGCCTCCCTTATATCCCTGTAGCGTTGGTGGCACATGCCAAGGTTCCCACGATGTCTCTTGCAACCAAGACTTACGAGGAGCCGCACGAATAAAGCGATCGGGAAAGATTTGATAAAAAACAGCATGTTTGACCCAATCAGGCGTTTGAATTTGCATACAAAGTTAAGAGGCAGAAAATTAGAAGAACGTCACAGGCATGAAGCCATTGCTACGGTATCGAAATCACTAAGGAAGAGAGTCTGTCAATTGGCAGAAATTTAACAGCAGACATTGTGAATCTTATCTGCTGCAATCTTATCTGCTGCATCCACTGGGTGTCGGTGGTAATTCGGACGAAATGCTATACCAACTTTCTGCCAAAGCATTTAGCTGATCAAGTACGCCACATAACTCCAGCCCCCGCGCTGTCAAACCATAGGTAACTTGGGGCGGCACGGTTGGTTCGTAATGCCGATAAAGAATTTCTTCTTGCTCTAATAAGCGGAGACGTTCTGTTAGCACTTTCGTAGAAATACCTTCCACTAATCGCTTCAATGCTCCAAAACGGGTTGCTCCTTGGGTGGATAATATCCACAGAATATACATCGTCCAGGGACCGGAAAGGACTGCCATTAAACGGCTGACAGGACAAGGGTGAATGTCTTTAGAAGAATGAGCCATGACGAGTTGCTACAAAGAGCTTAGTAGTTACTATAAAGTACCTACTTTACTTTAGTAAGTAGTCCTTTTACTATCGGGGTGTTTACCAATTTCAGGCTCCACGAGGTTTTTATGGCAAGCATCGCAGTCGTCTATTTTTCAGGTTCTGGGCATACCCATCTTATGGCTGAAGCGATCGCGGAGGGTGCGAGTAAGGTGACTGAAAGCGTCCAACTATTTCGCATTGTGGGCGAACAAATCACCCATGGACGCTGGAAAGATGATCAGGTATTGGAGCAGTTGGCTCAGGCAGACGCGATCGTCTTTGGATCACCCACTTATATGGGCGGAGTTGCAGCCCAATTCAAAGCGTTTATCGATGCTGCTAGTTCTGCCTGGTTTGCTCAACAGTGGAAAGATAAGATTGCCGGAGGGTTTACCCATTCCAGTTCTCCTAGTGGCGACAAGCAAGGAACGCTGCTTTACTTGGCGATTAATGCGGCACAGCACAGCATGATCTGGGTCAGTGCAGGCGAGATGTCCAGCGCATACATTGGTAAAGAGGATAATGTGAATCGCTTGGGTTCTTTTTTAGGCGTAATGGGGCAAAGCAACCTGGATATGAGTGGCGCGCCTGCCGTGATTGAACCGGGCGATCGCCTGACGGCGGTACACTATGGTCACCGGATTGCGATCGCAGCCCAGCGCTGGGGCGGGCACTGATTCATCTCAAAACTGATTTATCTCAAACAAGGGGCTTAAGCCCCTTGTTCAGCTTACTGAGTATTAAGAAGCCTGAGGCACCCACACCGACACAGAGCCAGCCGGACAGCGAAACTCAGCCCAGCCTTTTTCATCAGTCGTCACAGTCTCATCAATATGCTCAGTCATATCAATGTAGGTGCGGTTTGGTTGTCCCACTTCCATATGCTTGCTGCCCTCATCGCCATTGCTGACGACAACTGCCATTCCGCCGGGATGATCTTCATCGCCTAATCGTGTCCAGCCGATGGTGTTTGGATGGTCAAAGTAATCGTATTGATCGCCATAAGCATAGGTTTGACGGGCATGGAGCAACTTGTCCAGCAAAAACTGATGTTTATCTAGCCAGACTTCATGCTCATTGCCATCGTTGCCCGTGTCTTTATACTGGGCACCGTAGTAGTCTGCATAGAAAACACAGGGATAACCTTCGCGTCGCAGTAGGATCAAGGCATAGGCGATCGGCTTAAACCAAGGTTCCACCACCGATTCTAACGATTGCAACGGTTGAGAGTCATGGTTTTCTACCAATGTCACCGCTAAAGCAGGCTGATCTTGCACCAGTGTATTATCAAAAATTTGGCGCATATCATAGCTATTACCCGCTTGACTTGCCACATGAAAGTTGTAGTGTAGCGGCGCATCAAACAGCGTCACCTTCCCGTCTGTGGTCTCAATAAAGCTGTGAAGCGCTTCCACATCGTAAGACCAATACTCGCCCACTGCAAAGAGATCCCGCTTGGCATAGTGACTTACATGAGCCATCCAATCTCGGAAAAACTCAGCGGAAACATGTTTTACGGCATCAAAGCGAAACCCATCTACGCCTGTAGTGTCTATATACCACTCCCCCCAATATTTCAACTCGCCTATCACTTCTGGATTATCCATATCCAGATCGCAACCCATGAGATAGTCGAAGTTGCCTTTTTCTAGGTCAACGTTGTCGTCAAATTCTTTGCCTTTAAGCAAATAAACCGCATTTTCACCTGCGTTATAGGCGTTGTAATCGATCGCGTCGAAGTGCCACCAATGCCACTCCATGGTTGAGTATTTGCCAGCACGACCGGGAAACGTAAAATGAGTCCAAGCTTTAATTTTTTGGTATTCGCCAATCGCTTCGTTTCGATTGTCATCACTAAATGGAGTCGCTTCTGCTTCTTCTTCAGCGTCGGCTCCTAACTTGTGATTTAGCACCACATCGGCATAGACTCGAATCCCAACTTTTTGAGCAGCTTTAATCGCTTTAAGGTATTCTTCCTTGGTGCCATATTTGGTTCGCACGGAGCCTTTTTGGTCAAACTCACCTAGATCAAACAGGTCATAGACTCCATAGCCCACATCCATGCCGCCGCCTGTGCCCTTATAAGCGGGGGGTAGCCAAACAGAGGTTACTCCAGCTTTTGCTAACTCATCAGCCGATTCCGATAATTGATTCCATAGGCTGCCATCATCTGGACTATACCAATGAAAATATTGCATCATCACACCGTTGGTTTCCGACACTGACGTAGCCTCCCACGAAGGATAGAAATTGTTGAAATTTATGTATATCTGTAATATTAAATACGATAAAAGGATTAGAACATCTTTCCAGTGACTAAAACAACATCGACCAAATGATAGATGCTTGATAGGGTTGGGTTGCAATAGAAATTAGGGTGTTAGGTTTTCCGTGGGCGATCGCTTCTCTATCTCATCGGTTGCTAGTTCGTGTTGAAGAGTTTCTTGTAGCGCAGTTAAAACGGCAATTGGATCAGCCGCCTCTTGCATCATAATCGCCTCTGGATCATAGCGATCGCGCACATTCGGTAAATCTGCCCGGAGTTCTTCCAAGATTGAAATGATTTTGGCAATTTTTTGTTCAGATAGCAAGTTCAGTTGCAACATTAATTGAGTTCGTTGCTCGGCAAAGTTTTCTTCTCGGTTTTGCTCCACTAAAACGCCTGTAGAAATCAGTAAAGCCGCCGCATCTAAACCCTGTTCTGACCAATGAAATGAAGGAAAATCAAACGGAAGAAAGGGATTAAAAAGACTGCCCATAATCCAAATAATGAACCCGACGACCAAGGCATACAAAAATGCAGGTTGTCCGAAAAAGTTAGCGATCGCTTCGATGATTCGTTGATGAGCCGCCAAGGATTTCACTTCTTGGTTATGCATTGATAGGATTGCTTCAATGTTTTTAGTCACGGAATCAGGTAGAGGCGCTGTGAGAATTTTCTTGGGTCTCGCTTTAGGATTGAGTGGATGATTCATACCGCCATCATGCCTTCAGATTTATTTCGTTATCGTCCATCTCGCCGTCATTTTTTGCAAGCTACTACCGGAGGAATTGCAGCCAGTGCCCTATCTGCGGCGTTGCCTGATGATGCCACGGCTGCATTACCCATGCTGAAACCGCCAATGCTGCGACCGGGAGATACCGTCGGCATGGTTGCGCCTGCCAGCAATGCCTATGAGCCAGAGGAGATTGCGATCGCCCAAGAAACCATGGAGCAATACGGCTTTAAGGTGGTGTTGGGGCGCAATATCACCGCCCAAAATGGCTATCTGGCGGGAACCGATGCCCAACGGGCTGCTGATGTCAACGAGATGTTTCGGCGGACGGATATTCGCGGCATTGTCACCTTTTCCGGTGGCTATGGCTGTAGCCGGATTTTACCGCTGCTGGATTATGAGCAAATTCGGCGATCGCCCAAAGTGATTGTCGGTCACAGCGATATTACCGCGCTGTTGGTGGGCATCAATCGCAAAACTGGATTGATTACTTTTCATGGATCTTCAGGATTGACTGGCGTAGGCGACTATGCCAAGGAGCATTTTCGCCGCACGATCATGTCTAGCAGCGCGATCGGCGGCGTGGCAAAACCGCCCAAGCCCGCCGAGGGCACGATTGAACGCACGAATCGCCTGATTACCATTGTTCCAGGACAGGCAACAGGTCAACTAGTGGGCGGCAATCTCACCCTGATTACTAATTTGATTGGCACGCCGTTTGAACCGGATACCACTGGCAAGATTTTGTTTTTAGAAGAAATCGGTGAGGAACCGTATCGGGTTGATCGCATGTTAACCCAACTGTGGCTAGCCGGAAAACTGCAAGCTGCTGCGGGAATTGCCTTAGGTCGATTTGTGGATTGTTACCCCAAAGAGTATCAAGCCTCCTTTCCCCAAACCATCAGCTTGGAAAATGTGCTGCGCGATCGCTTGGAACCGTTGAAAAAACCAACGTTATATAATCTGATGTTTGGACATGTGCGCGAGAATGCCGTGCTGCCGATTGGCGCGATCGCCACCTTAGATGCCACCGCCAAAACTCTAGTCATCAATGAAAATGCCGTTACTGCCACGGCTGGAAGTCGCTAAGGCAAGGTCAGCGAGTTCATTCAGCCATGCCTGATTAGAATAGGTTGGGCGATCGCTGTCAACATATCGGGTCTAGGATAGAAATCGTTGAGTGGTATGCAATGGTGAGTCAGTTGGCTTCTTCCCCATCCGAGCAAATTTTGGCAGAGATCGCGCGTCTGCGGTGCCTAAGTCAGGTCAGCATCCAACCAGGCTGGCAGTATTGTGATGATGATTTGCCACCCAATGAAGCTACTAATCCTGATAACTGGAAGAGTTGGGCAATTAGCGAAGTCAACGCCAAAGACCACCATCCCTGGAAAATTGGGCAGGCAGTGCGCTGGTTTGGGCGCTGGGTGCAGGTTCCTCAAGATTTGAACGGTTACTCGCTAGACGGGATGTGTTTACGGCTGGCGCTGCTGTGGTGGGCAACGGACGCAAAAGTCTACGTCAATGGTGAGTTAGTTCAGGAAGGGGATTTGTTTGACTGTGCGCCTCGATTGCTATTGAGTCCTAGCGTTCAGGCTGGCGATCAGTTTGCGATCGCCCTGCGTCTCGTCAGCCCCATTCACGAAGATGGCGCACTGATGAAATCTGCCTGCCACTACGAAACATTCAACCCCGATCATTTTCCCGAACCTGCCTTTGTTGCCAACGAGCTTGCCGTATTGCACAGCTTCCTCGAACAATTCCAACCCGAAAAACTGGATATTTTAGAGGATGCGATCGCTCAAATCGATTGGGCTTCCCTCCCCTCATCCCTCTCCCCCCCTCTCCCCCTCCACCCCTTCACCCCTTCACTTCAAATCCTCCGCCAAACCCTTCTTCCCCTCGCCGCCCCGATCAAACAACGCCAGATCACCCTAGTCGGACATGCTCACCTGGATATGGCGTGGCTGTGGACAGTAGCAGAAACTTGGGAAGCCGCAGAGCGCACCTTTCGCTCCGTCCTCAACCTGCAACAAGACTTTCCCGAACTGACTTTTGCTCATACTACGCCTGCTCTGTACGAATGGATAGAACACAACCGCCCCGATCTGTTTGCTCAAATTCAGGAGCAAGTGAAAGCCGGAAAATGGGAAATTGTCGCTGGATTTTGGATTGAGCCAGAGTTAAATCTGATCAGCGGCGAGTCTATTGTGCGACAAGTGCTATACGGGCAGCGCTATATTCAGGAAAAGTTTGGGCAGACCTGCGCGATCGCTTGGGTGCCCGACACCTTCGGCTTTACCTGGCAATTACCCCAACTCTTGAAGCAGGGCGGCGTAGACTACTTCGTCACCCAAAAGCTGCGCTGGAACGACACCACAAAGTTTCCCCACGAAGTTTTTCAGTGGCAAGCCCCCGACGGCACACAGATTTTCAGCTTGATGTCAGCGCCGATTGGTGAAGCGATCGACCCCGTGAAAATGGCAACCTTCGCCTGGGAACTGGAGCAAAAAACCGGCTTGCAAACCACCCTCTGGCTTCCCGGTGTGGGTGATCACGGCGGTGGACCTACCCGCGACATGCTAGAAGTGGCGCGCCGTTGGCAGCGATCGCCCTTTTTCCCCCAGATGGAATTTGGCACCGTATTGAAGTATTTGGAAGGAGTTAGGGAACAGGGACTAGGGAACATTGAACAGGAACCGGGAACCAAAACTCAAAATATCTCCTACGGAGACGCTACGCGAACAAAACTCAAAACTCAAAACTCTTTAAATTCCCTTCCCATCTGGAACTCCGAACTCTACCTGGAATTTCATCGTGGTTGTTACACCACTCATGCCGATCAGAAAGAATCAAACCGTTCATCTGAGAATCTGTTGTATGAAGCAGAGCTTTGGGCATCGTTAGCCACCATTGCAACGGGAGCACCCTATCCCAAAACAGAGCTAGAAACTATCTGGAAGAAAACTCTATTTAACCAGTTTCACGACATTTTGCCGGGTTCTTCGATTACGCAAGTGTTTGAAGAAGCCAATCAGGAGTGGGAAGAAGTGAGGGAGATTGGGTACGGGATTTTGTATGGCTCGTTGAAGGCGATCGCGTCCCAGATTGCCCTACCGTCGTCGCCCTATCCAAATGCCACTCCGTTTATAGTCTTTAATCCGTTAAATTGGCGGCGGACAGAAATAGTTGATCTTGGGTCAATTGGATCTGTAGTTGGAAATCGGGAAGAAGAGTCTCCATGTCGCATTTGTGGGTCAGATGGACAAGAAGTTGAGTTTTACTCCTACGGGCATTATTATCCACGCTCAAATCGAACTCACTGGAGAATTTCGTTCCTTGCAGAAGATATTCCTTCAGTGGGCTATCGTTGCTTTTGGTTTTATTACGAAACCCCCAGTCAAGAATCTCCCGAACCCGAAGTTGATTCATTCACATTAGAAAACGAGTTTCTATGCGTCACAGTCGATCCGGTAACTGGAGATCTCTCTAGCGTGTTTGATAAGGTTAACCAGGTTGAAGTATTGAAACCTTCTGGTAGTCAACTGCAAGCATTTGAAGACAAAGGGCAATATTGGGATGCCTGGAATATCGATCCAAATTACCAAAATTTCCCCTTACCTGCCTGCGATCTGATCAGCATAGATAATTTTTTCTATGGCTCATTAGAGACACGCATTCGGGTTAAGCGAAAAATTGGAGATTCTACATTTACCCAGACCTACGCGCTGCCGAAGGGATCACCCATCCTCAAAGTTGAAAATTCTGTGGATTGGGAAGAGCGACACGTTCTGGTCAAAGCCGCTTTTTCGTTTAACTTAGAAGCCGACTTTGCCACCTACGAAATTCCCTGTGGAGCCATTCAGCGCACGACGAAGCCGCAAACCGAGGCGGAAAAAGCACAGTGGGAAGTTCCGGCGATGCGGTGGGCAGATTTGAGCGATCGCAACTACGGCGTGAGTTTGTTGAACGACTGCAAATATGGTTACGATGCTCAACCGGATCAGCTACGACTAACGTTATTGCGTGGCTCCGAGTGGCCCGACCCAGAAGCCGACAAAGGATGGCACACTTTTACCTATGCCATTTATCCCCATGCAGGCGATTGGAAACAGGCTCAAACCGTGCGGCGAGGCTATGAGTTAAATATGCCACTCCAAAGAGTCGAACTCAACGCGGATCAAATAGCTCAAGCCGGTACGTTGCCGCCTGTGGGATCACTGCTCGATTTGGGTGCGGAAAATCTAGTGCTGATGGCGTTGAAGCAATCGGAAGACGCGCCCGATGAGTGGATTTTGCGCTGCTATGAGTGCCATGGCGAAGAGGCGCAGTTGAATCTGAGCAGCGACTTAAATCTGCGGATTGAGTCGGCGGTGGATTTGTTGGAGCAGCTGATCGCCCAACCCACAACAAAGGGGCAACCGATCGCCGTTCGCCCCTGGGAAATAGTTAGTTTTAAGTTAAAGTGCGATCGCGACTAATCTTCGTGGTCTTCAAATGGATCATCTAGACTCTTTGCTGGAGGACCAAACGCGGTGTAGATGGCATATCCAGTCAAACCCACTAAGGCGGCACAGATAGAAATGTTAAGAGCTATTGCAGGTTCCATTAGGGTTAAAATTATGAGTACATAGCTATCGTATAATGTAACGAACATTTACAACTTCTGTCGAGATTCTCATAAGGTGACCATGGCACAGCGGACTCGGTTAGGCGACATCCTTAAGCCCTTAAATTCTGAATACGGTAAGGTCGTTCCTGGTTGGGGAACAACCCTGCTAATGGGAGTTTTCATGGCTTTATTTCTAGTGTTTTTGCTGATTATTTTGCAAATCTACAACTCCTCGATCATTTTGGATGGTTTTTCTGTGGATTGGTAGGCACGATGATTGAGTGCTTCAAAAACAAACTTTATTTCTACCGCATTGTGCCCCGACTCTTCGGGGCTTTTTTATGAGCAAATTCAGGAGCGCGTTCTCAAGGGAACAAGGAGCTTAAGCCCATTGTTTCTTCCATTTGAATGCATAGTAGTAAGGATAAATTCAAGCCTGACTACCTGAGTGTGTTATTGCAAGTGCGTCAAGATTTTATCCAGGTTTTTCTTGGCATCGCCAAATAGCATTTCAGTGTTGGCTTTGTAGAACAGTGGATTTTCTACGCCTGCATAACCGCTTGCCATACTGCGTTTCATCACGATCGCCCTATGGGATTTCCAGACTTCCATCACGGGCATTCCGGCGATCGGGCTATTGGGGTCTTCCTCTGCGCTGGGATTAACCGTATCATTTGCGCCAATCACCAAGACCGCATCGGTTGCCGGAAAATCTTCGTTAATCTCGTCCATTTCTAGCACGATGTCGTATGGCACACGGGCTTCCGCCAGCAACACGTTCATGTGTCCCGGCATCCGCCCCGCTACGGGGTGAATCCCAAACCGGACGTTAATCCCTAGCCCCTTCAGGGTTTTAGCAATCTCTGAAACCGAGTGCTGCGCCTGCGCCACTGCCATGCCATATCCCGGCACAATCACAACGCTTTTGGCATCGCGCAACATTTTTGCGGTAGCGGCTGCGGTCGTCTCATGGACTTCTCCTTCTAATTTGACAGCGGGAGCCGATCCACTCGCTGCGCCAAACCCTCCCAGAATCACACTGATAAAGGAGCGGTTCATTGCCTTACACATGATGTAACTGAGGATTGCGCCGCTGCTGCCTACCAGTGCCCCCGTGATAATCAGCAGGTCATTGGACAGCATAAATCCTGCCGCTGCTGCTGCCCAGCCGGAGTAGCTGTTAAGCATAGAGATGACTACGGGCATATCGGCACCGCCGATCGCTAGCACCAAATGCACTCCTAGCACCATGGCAATGCCCATCATGATCAGCAGAGGTGTCAATCCGGCGTAGCCCTGAGCGCCCAGAAACCAACTGCCTAGCCATGCGATCGCCGCCAACAGTCCCAAGTTCAAAAAGTGACGCGCAGGCAATAATACGGGTTTGCTCGTAATCAATGCTCTGAGTTTGCCAAATGCAATCACGGAGCCAGAAAACGTGACCGCTCCAATGAAAACCCCGACATAAATTTCGACCTGATGGATGACTGCTTCTGCGCCGCTGAGGGGTTGATCCGGTGAGAGGTAATTGGCAATGCCGACGAGGACTGCGGCTGCGCCCACGAAACTGTGCAAAATGGCGACGAGTTCTGGCATGGAGGTCATAGCAACCCGTGCCGCTAGTGTTGCCCCAATTAGGATTCCAGGAATCATGGCGATCGCTAAGGTGCCGTAATTACTGGCATCAAAGCCACTCATGCCAGCCCCGATCGCCGTTGCCACAATCGCGATCGCCATACCGATCATGCCGTATAGGTTGCCCCGCTGTGCCGATTCCTGATTCGACAATCCCCCTAAGCTGAGGATAAATAAGGCACTGGCTCCAATGTAAGAAACGGTGAGAAGGCTGCTGGTCATAGAAGGAGGGTAAGGGGTGACGAATGACGGATGACGAATGACGAGCTTAAAACTCAAAACTTCGTCTCTCGCCTAGTTATCTTTGAAACATTTTCAACATGCGCTGGGTGACGAGGAAGCCCCCAGCAATGTTAATGGTGCCGATGAGAATGGCGATCGCGCCCAAAATTGCGGTGGGTGAAAAAGCCGACCCGGATAGCTGGAGAATGCCGCCAATGATGATGATGCCGCTAATAGCATTGGTGACACTCATCAAGGGGGTATGCAGTGCCGGACTGACGTTCCAGATTACTTGCCAACCGACAAAAATCGCCAGCACAAATACGGTTAAGTGAGACAAAAAAGAGGGTGGTGCGCCAATGCCAATGCCCAAGAGTGCCAATCCAGTTAGAGCTAGCCAAATGAAATCTTGACTGCTGCTTGAAGATGATTTTTTGCCCTGTGCCTGAGAGATGGTTTCAGCCACAGTGTTTGTGATTGGGGCAGTTGGCAGCGGAGCCGCTTTCACTGGGATAGAGGGTGTCACAGTCTCCACAGGTTTTGGTGGGGGTGCAGGCGACTTGTTGGGCGACCAAGTGATCTCGCCCTCTCTGACCACGGTTGCCCCACGTAACACCTCATTTTCAAAGTCGAGAGTATAGTTGTCATTGCCGCCCAACTCATCTAGCAAGTGACACAGGTTGGTGCCGTAAAGCTGGCTTGCCTGTTGTGCCATCCGGCTGGGCAAATCGGTTAAGCCAATAATAGTCACGCCATGGTAGCGATACACTTCGCCCGGTTTGGTAACTTCGCAGTTGCCGCCCTGTTCAGCAGCGAGATCTACCACCACAGAACCGGGTTTCATGCTGTCCACCATTGCCTGAGTAATCAGCACGGGGGCTTTTATGCCCGGAATTAGAGCAGTAGTGATGATGATATCTACGTCTTTTGCCTGTTCTGCAAACAGCGCCATTTCTGCTTTGATAAACTCCTCACTCATTACCTTGGCGTACCCGCCCTGCCCAGTGCCGTCTTCCTCAAACTCCAGTTCTAGAAACTCGGCTCCTATGCTTTCGACTTGCTCTTTCACCGCAGGGCGCGTATCGAAGGCGCGGACGATCGCCCCCAAATTTTTGGCGGCTCCGATCGCGGCTAATCCTGCAACCCCTGCGCCAATGATCATCACTTTGGTCGGGGGCACTTTGCCCGCAGCGGTAATCTGTCCAGGAAAAAAGCGATCAAATCTACTAGCAGCTTCAATCACGGCTCGATAGCCAGCAATGTTTGCCATGGAACTCAAGGCATCCATTTTCTGAGCGCGACTAATTCGAGGGATCGCATCCATCGCCAGCACGGTTGCTTTCTGAGCAGCTAAAGCCTCTAACAATTCTCGGTTTTGAGCCGGATAGATAAAGCTAATGACCGTGCCACCTTGCCGGATTCCTGCTACTTCAGAGGAGCCACTTGCGTCAGTTTGGAGGGTAGGCGGACGCACTTTTAGCACAATATCTGACTCTGCCCAAATGGTCGAAGCGTCTGGTATGACGGTGCAGTTAGATTGCACATACGCCTCGTCTGGAAAGTTTGCCCCATTGCCCGCATTCGCTTCAACCCACACTTCAAAACCCAGTTTTTGTAAGCGTTTAGCGGTGTCTGGGGTGACGGCAACTCGACATTCACCGGGATAAATTTCTTTAGGAATCCCAATCTTCATAGCGGCTCCAGCGATCGCTCCCGATTAGTAAGCTCCCTTGCTACGAGAGAACCTGAATATCACTACTGTGGTGCGAGTTTGATAAGATTGTTTTTTCAGCAGAATGATTTAAGAATTAAGTTGTTGAATGCAACAATTCTTGGAAAAATTAAATATTTTAATGGGTCTTTGTCGGTTTGCGCCTATCTGCCTTAGCGTATCCAATGTCGTTTTAGGTTGGATACTGATAGAGTATATGGGAATAAATAAGGCTTCACATCACAAATCAATACATTGATCGAGTAAGTTTGATAGCAGCCGGGTTAAATAGCTAGTTGGGTGAAAGAGACTATGGTTTTCAATTTATCGACACGACGCTTTCTTGCTGGGTTCGCGATCGCGGGCTGCTTGGTTGGAGTGGCTCCTCTCATCAGCATGGCTCAAAGTGGTTTGCCCGGTCTTACCCTCTTTGGAGGTGCCAAAGGCGATGACAATCTCAACTATCGGCTAGACTTTGGCGGTCGGGCTGGAGGCTGGGATCGCTATCGTCTTCGCATTCCAGCCAAAAAAATGAAGTTGGCGGTTGCTCAGTTTGCCATCTCTTATCCTGATTATTACCAAGGCACTTTTGACCCAAAGAGCGTCGAACTACAGGTTCAGGGAAAATCTGTGAAGCTAAAGGACGTGGTTTGGAATAAAGAGAATAACCTGATTGAAATCTTTCCCGATGAGCCGGTTCCTGCTAACAGCAAGGTGGAAATTTGGTTGGAAAATGTCAAAAACCCAACGTCAGGCGGCATGTTTTACTTCAACGCCCAAATTATGTCTCCAGGGGATTTACCTTTGATGCGCTATTTGGGTACTTGGGTGATCCAAATTTCTTAAGCGATCGCTGGCGATCGTTTAAATTGCCCGTGTAGAAACTGCGTCACCTTTTACAGCTTGACCTAAAGGGTGATACAGTTATGGACTGTGAATTTTTTCAAACCTAGTTTGGGAAGCTTGGGAGAGAGATAGAATGACTAAACGGACATTGGGCGGCACCAGCCGCAAACGTAAGAGAACTTCTGGATTTCGCGCTCGGATGCGAACCTCCAATGGTCGGCGAGTGATTAAAGCTCGTAGGCAGAAGGGACGGGCTAAGTTATCGGTTTCTTAGGCGATCGCGGTTAGTGTGGGACTTTCCAAACAGAATCGGCTGAAGCATCGAAAGGATTTTAGTGCCGTTTATCAGCGAGGCACTCGCATAAAAACAGAGTACTTTTCCTTACGCATTCTCCGTAGATCTTCGAGAAATACTTTGAATTTGTCTCGGTTGATGCCAGCAACAAACTCCATGCAATTAGCTAGTTTAGAATCGCCAACCCGCATTGGCGTGTCCATTAGCTTGAAAGTAGATAAGCGATCAGTGGTGCGGAATCGGATTCGTCGTCAGATTCAAGCGGCTTTTCGTCAACTACTGCCGCGCATGGCAAGAAATTTGGATGTTTTGGTAGTGGTTCATCCTCCAGCAATTCAGTGCGGTTACTTACACTTTCTGCAAGAATTAGAGCAGGCACTCGCACACGCTGAGGTATTACATGGCGATTAAAGAGGATGTGTACTATGAGGGCGGTCCTCATGTTGGAGATCTGATTTTCAATATTCTGTTGGGGTTTACAGTAATTTGTATTCCTTTATCGGTAGGCGCGATAGCCCGTGCGGTTTGGTTACGCTATCGGGTTACCAATCGCAGAATCTCCGTTACAGGCGGTTGGAGAGGGCGCGATCGCTCGGACATCGTATACTCTCAAATTGCTAAAGTTGTAACGGTGCCTCGTGGTTTGGGCGCATGGGGGGATATGGTCGTTACGCTGAAAGATGGAAGTCGCCTAGAACTCAGAGCCGTACCTAAGTTTCGAGATGTCTATAACTTTATTACCGAGCAGCTTTCACCGGCAGCCAAAGCCGCAAGCGGTGGAATTGGCGCTCAACAGTAATATCTAAATAGTCCCCTTGGCGTAATAACCGCACTTGTTCAGGGATGGGCATCAGTCGGTATGCTGGGGATAGTGAATCACTGTAGATCTAGCGAACTCAAAAAGGGTCAGGATAACGCGAATGGACTTTGGTATCGGGTTTCTTTCCAACAATGTAATGCTGCCGATCCTGGACTTTTTTTACGGGGTTGTGCCGAGCTATGGTTTGGCGATTGTGGCTCTAACATTGGTCATTCGCCTTGCACTTTATCCGCTTAGTGCTGGCTCAATTCGTAACATGCGCCGAATGAAGGTTGTTCAACCGGTCATGCAAAAGCGCCAGCAAGAAATTAAAGAGCGCTATAAAGATGACCCTGCAAAACAACAGGAAGAGATGGCAAAGGTGATGCAAGAGCTAGGCAATCCCTTAGCAGGCTGCCTTCCCTTATTGTTTCAAATGCCTATCCTGTTTGCTTTATTTGCTACGTTACGAGGATCGCCTTTTTCAGACGTTCCCTATACGTTGAACCTTCAGGTTTTGCCGCGTGAACAGATTGAGCAGATTCAACCTCAAGCGTTTTTAACAAAGCCTCAAAATATTTACTTTGCAGATAGTGTTCGTGCGCCCATTGTTGCGATCGCGCCCAGTGGAACTCAACTGGCAGTGGGAGAAAAAACTAAGATTGAGTTTCAAACCGTTGAAGGTAAGCCCCTTAACGATTTGTTAGAGGAATATCCTGATAGTGATCTGACTCCCAGCTTTGAAATCGTTAGTGGTGCAGAACGGATTACCCTCAACCCAGATGGCACTATTGAAGCCTTGCAGCCTGGAGATGTAGCCCTGAAGGCGACCGTCCCCGGATTGGCAACCAACAAAGGATTTTTGTTTATCGATAAACTCGGTCATGTGGGTGCCATCGATCCGGATGGCAAGATCCACTGGGATGTGGTGGGTATGATTGTGTTTTTTGGGATTAGCATTTACGTTAATCAGTTGCTCTCAGGGCAAGGTTCTACCGGAAACGCAAGCCAAGACAGCATCAATAAAATTACGCCTGTCCTGTTCTCTGGTATGTTCTTGTTCTTTCCGTTGCCGGCTGGTGTATTGATGTATATGGTGATCGCCAACATCTTTCAGACCGCACAGACGTTTATTTTGTCGCGTGAAGCGTTGCCTGCCGAGATCCAAAAGATAGTGGATGAGGAAGCAAAGGCAACTGAAAAAGCGGAGAAGAAAGAGGGGGGTGATACCATCCCGTTTGAACCAGGACGGACGAAAAAGAAAGCTCAGGGTTAGCTATGCAAATCAGCCGGGATCAGCGGGGTCAGCAGTGGTTAGAGAAATTGCTTCAATATGCAGCGATTTCAACGTCCGTTCGGTCAGAAAAAAGCCCAGAGTTCTGGGAGGATAGCTGTTGGCTAGTGATTGACGAAACTCCATTAGCGCCGGAACAAATCCAGGCTCTCATGGGAGTTTCGGGCGAGGTTCTAGATTCACTTCAATACTTAGCTAATACGATTCTAAATTTAGGTTGTGAGTCGGAACAGCAGGGTGCGTTTACGGTAGACTTGGCGGGGTATCGGTTACGCCGTTATGCTGAGCTACAGGCGATCGCAGAGCAAGCTGCTAGCGAAGCCCGTGAAACTGGCAATGAAGTGGAGTTAAACGGACTGTCTGCCGCAGAGCGTCGTCAGGTGCATACAATCTTAAAAGAACACACCGATCTCGAAACTCAAAGTCGCGGTCAGGAGCCAGATCGCCGACTGGTGGTGTCTTTAGTCAAATCCCATTAACTGTTTGGGCAAAGCGTTGAGGAGAGTAGAATAGTACTATGGAACCCATTCATATTCCTCGGCTGACTCGATTATCTGAACAAACTGATGTTCAACACCTTGATGAAGTGATGCCAGATTTGGGATCACTGACTCCAGTTAAAGGGCACGTTCGGGTGAAGCATCAAGGCAACTATCTAGAAGTTGAAGGCAAGGCTGAGGCAATTATCACTCTCACCTGCGATCGCTGTTTGCAGCAATACAATTATCGCCTGTCCATCACTCCGGCAGAATTGATTTGGCTGGATGAAACCGCTGAAGAATTCAACCATACGCTGCTTGATCGCGATCTTGCTCCCGAAGATTTAGTGGAAACATTGCCGCCAGATGGATATTTTGATCCGGCAAAATGGCTTTACGAACAGCTTTGTTTAGAAATTCCCCTGCGAAAACTCTGTGATAAGCAATGTAAAGGCATTCCTTTACCAGTAGATGAGTCTACCCCTGCCGCTAATTCTGCGATTGATCGCCGTTGGGCTGGTTTGGCAGCCTTCAAAGATCAGCTATCTAGCCAAAATTAGTTTTTTAAGCCAAAAGCCCAAGGATAATGAACTCATTGGACTTTAAACTGTGCTGTTGAGTTTGGTGCTATGAGTTTTAGTCATGAGTTTGAGCTACTTTTACGAGCACGCTATCCACTAATTTTCATTCCCACGCAAGAAGAAGAACGAGTGGAAGCCGCGATCGCCCACAGTGCCAAAAACCAGGGTAATCGCGCGGTCTATGTCTGGGATTTTGTCGATGGCTATCAGGGTAATCTCAACGATGCCGGGGTGGGTAAACGCAATCCTGTACAGGCATTAGAGCTAATTGAGAAGCTGCCAGCCAGTGCCCCTGCTATTTTTATCTTACGAGATTTTCATCGGTTTTTGGATGATGTGTCGGTGGCGCGCAAACTACGAAATTTGGCGCGGCTACTGAAATCTCAGCCTAAAAATATTGTGCTTTTATCGCCCCAACTGACTATTCCCGAAGATTTAGGCGAAGTGCTAACGGTAATGGACTTTCCGTTGCCAGCCGCTGCCGAAATTCGGTTAGAAGTGGAACGATTAGTCAATGCCACCGGGCAAACCTTGCAACCCCGTACTTTAGATGAATTGGTGCAATCGTGTCAGGGCTTATCCACCGATCGCATTCGACGGGTTTTGTCACGGGCGATCGCAAACCACGGCGAATTACGTGCCGAAGATGTGGAATTGGTCTTAGAAGAAAAACGCCAGATTATTCGCCAGACTCAAATTCTAGATTTTTATCCCACAACGGCTAACATTTCCGACATTGGCGGGTTGGACAACTTAAAAGATTGGCTGCTGAGGCGCGGGGGAGCTTTTAGCGATCGCGCCCGACAATATGGCTTACCCCATCCACGCGGGTTATTGCTGGTCGGCATTCAAGGTACAGGCAAATCCCTCACGGCAAAAGCGATCGCTCACCATTGGCACTTGCCCTTACTCAGGCTTGATGTGGGTCGCTTGTTTGCCGGATTGGTCGGGGAATCAGAATCGCGCACCCGCCAAATGATTCAACTGGCAGAGGCTCTAGCTCCCTGCATTTTGTGGATTGATGAAATTGATAAAGCTTTCTCAGGGCTGGATAGTCGCGGGGATGCAGGCACTACGAGCCGGGTGTTTGGCACCTTTGTCACTTGGATGGCAGAAAAGACCACGCCCGTTTTTGTCGTTGCCACGGCGAACAATATTCAAGCATTACCCCCAGAAATGCTGCGAAAAGGACGGTTTGATGAAATCTTTTTTGTGGGATTACCCAGTCAGGAAGAGCGTCAGGCGATTTTTGCCGTCCATTTAGAGCGGCTGCGTCCTCACACCCTCAAAAGCTATGACTGCGATCGCCTTGCTTATGAAACCCCCGATTTTTCTGGTGCAGAAATTGAGCAAACCTTAGTGGAAGCCATGCATATCGGCTTTAGCCAAAACCGCGACTTCACCACCGATGATATCTTGGAAGCCGCTAGCCAAATGGTTCCCCTTGCCCGCACCGCCCAAGAGCAAATTCAATTTTTGCAAGACTGGGCAGCCTCCGGTAAAGCTCGTCTTGCGTCCAAACATAGCCCCTTAAGCTGCCGCATTCAGCAGCAGATTCGGCAAACAGATGGATAAATTTTTATGGATAAATTTTGAAAGTAACCCGCTTATTTTTCTGTGGCAATGATGTGCAAGTCAATGTGCTGTTTATGAATAAGCTTCATTAGACGTTGAGTAAACGAACCTTTGATCAAACGTTTCCAGCCAGACTGTTGGCTTTCCCCAATCACAATTTGGGTGGCATGACGATCGCTGGCAACTTGAGCGATCGCCTGTGCCACATTAGGGCTATTCACCCGCAAAAATTCACCGCCAAACTCCTGACACAGGCGATCGCAGGTTTCAATATGCAAGCTTTCCTGTTTAGTCAGAAAGCGATCGGGGCTTGCCACAAACACCGCCACAAGCGGTGCATTCATATAGCTAGCAATTCGTCCGCCGCGCCGTAATAGCTGGACAGAGTTGGGATAGGTGGAAATGCACACCATCACTCGTTCGTGGATGTTGCAGACTTGTCCCGCGGTAATCTGGGTGTTGGCTTCTCCCTCTACGGTGTCTGCGACTTCTCGCAGCGCCAGTTCCCGCAGCGCAATTAGGTTACGACGCTGAAAGAAATTTTCTAAAGACTGCTGAATTTTTTCAGGCGCGTAGATTTTGCCTTCTTGCAATCGTTCTTGCAAGGTTTCAGGGGTGACATCAATCACAACAACAGCATCGGCTTCTTCGAGCAAGCGATCGGGAATGCGCTCCCGCACCACTATGCCTGTAATCCTTGCCACGGTGTCATTCAAGCTTTCAATATGCTGAATGTTGACCGTGGAATAGACATCTATCCCGGCTGCCAGGATCACTTCAACATCTTGATAACGCTTTTCACGAGCCGAACCAGGAATGTTAGTATGCGCCAATTCATCGACTAAAACTAACTGGGGCGATCGCGCCAAAATCGCCTCCGTGTCCATTTCTTCTAATGTAATAGTGTCTTGGACAATCTTCTGCCGGGGCACCATTTCTAACCCATGGGCTTTTTCGGCAGTGCCTCGACGACCATGGGTTTCAATAATGCCGATCACCACATCCATGCCATCTTGCTTCAGCAAATGTGCTTCTTCTAGCATCTTGTAGGTTTTACCGACACCGGGAGCCATGCCAATGAAAATTTTGTGCTTGCCACGATAGCTAGCAGAGGCATAAAGCGCATCTGGTGAACGAGCAGAATTGTGCATAGATTAAGTTGGCAGTCAAAGTCTGCTATCGATTAGTTTTACTATTTAGCTGGTAGGCTTCAGTTCATCCAATGCCAGATTCAGCTTGAGAACATTCACACCGGGTTCGCCAAAAATCCCCAAAAACCGACCATCGGTGTTTTGCGTAATCAACATTTCAAGCTGATTAGGATTCAAGCTGCGCGCCGTTGCAACTCGCTGAACTTGAGCCTGTGCCGCTTCTGGAGTGATGTGCGGGTCAAGGCTAGAGCCAGAGGTATAGACTAAATCTGCGGTGGGTTGAATGCCTGCGGTTTTTAGCTTGGGAATCTCTCCCTCGATCGCCTTTTCTGGGTCAGGATCAGATTTACCCTTAATTCGATCCAGTAGGGCAGGATTGCTGGGAGCCAAATTGCTCGCACCAGACACGCCTGTTTTCAGCACTCCCGCTGTGTCATCTTTCGGATCAGCGGTACTGTAGCTGCTGGTGCTGGGGCGACTATTGAAGTAGCGATCGGATGAAAAGGGTTGCCCAATCAACGCAGAACCCACTGCCACACCCTGAGCATTTTTGAGGATGCTACCATTTGCCTGAAACGGAAACACAACTTGACCTACAACCAGCATGGCAAGTGGATACAGAACTGCAGCCAACACCCAAAGCACCAGGGTAGAGCGAACTGCTCTCGAAATTTCGCGGGTAATACTCATTAGAAGCGCTCCGGTTGAAACATGACCACAAACAAATAAATTCCCAAGGCAACGACCCCCAAGCCCAAAATGCCGAGAGCATAGGACTGAGTGCGAGAAAGCTCATTGCCCGTAGCGGCTTGCACCGCTGGAGCCAGCAGCAAATTAAAACACAGCGCCAGAAAAGCATATTTAGGAACCTTGCCCTTGCGCCCCGCTTCCCAAATGTTGGCGAAATCATCTGCCAGATCGGGCGATAAACCATTAGTCAGTAGACGAAGTTGTTTCATATGAAAAAATTAGTGATGTGGGTTGATCTGTAGTTAATTTGTAGAGTGCGTTGAGCGGAGTCGAAACGCACCATTGATAGGCTCACGAAAACGGAATGATCAAGTCGATTAGCTTAATCGCAATAAACGGCGCAATTACACCGCCAACGCCGTAAATCAAGATATTTCGTTGCAGCAGTTGATCGGCAGACAGCGGACGAAACTTCACGCCCTTGAGTGCCAGTGGAATTAGTGCCGGGATGATCAGCGCGTTGTAGATTAGAGCAGAAATAATGGCAGACTCAGGGCTTTTTAGCTGCATGACGTTGAGTGCCCCAATGCCAGCCGCCGCAAAGATGGTGGGGATGATGGCAAAGTATTTCGCGATATCGTTAGCGATCGAAAACGTCGTGAGCGCTCCCCGTGTAATTAACAACTGCTTGCCAATCGTCACCAGGTCAATCAGCTTAGTCGGGTCAGAATCCAAATCCACCATGTTGGCAGCTTCTTTCGCCGCCTGGGTGCCAGAGTTCATTGCCACCCCCACGTTTGCCTGTGCCAAGGCAGGCGCATCATTGGTGCCGTCTCCCGTCATCGCAACCAATTTACCCTGGGCTTGCTCTGCCCGAATCACCGAAATTTTGTCTTCTGGAGTTGCCTCTGCAATGAAGTCATCCACGCCTGCCTCTTGAGCAATCACAGAGGCGGTGATGCGGTTGTCTCCGGTGAGCATAATGGTTTTTACGCCCATGCGCCGTAGTTGATCAAACCGTTCTCTCAGACCGGGCTTAACAATATCTTTGAGGTAAATCACGCCATAGATGTCGTTGTCTTGGCAAACGGCGAGGGGAGTACCGCCCAGTTTGGAAACCCGTTCATAGGCATCATCGAGATCTGTGGGAATTTGTCCACCGCGCGAATCTCCTGCGGAGCCACTTCGTGAACGCACAAACCCCTTAATCGAATCTACCGCGCCTTTCCGAACCTCACCACCATCGGGCAGATTGGTGCCGCTCATGCGAGTTCTGGCAGAAAACTCCACGCCCTCTGCTTTTTGAGCATCAAAATTTACACTTGCGCCTAATCGCTCCGCCAATCCCACAATCGATCGCCCTTCTGGGGTTTCGTCAAACACACTGGCAGCAAGGGACGCGATCGCCACCTCTTCTAAGGAATGACCATTCACGGGAATAAACTCATCTGCCAAGCGATTGCCCAGAGTAATCGTTCCGGTTTTATCGAGAACTAAGGTGTTGATGTCACCGCAGGCTTCCACGGCGCGTCCAGAGGTGGCAATTACATTGAACTGGGCAACTCGATCCATTCCCGCAATGCCGATCGCGCTTAACAATCCGCCAATGGTTGTAGGAATTAGGGCAACCAGTAGCGCCACTAAAATCGCGATCGTCGTGGGAGCCTGCACAAAAAATGCTAGGGGTGGGATCGTGGACACCACAATCAAAAACACCAGCGTCAACACTGCCAGCAGCACCGTCAGCGCGATTTCGTTGGGGGTTTTGCTGCGGGAGGCTCCTTCCACCAAGGCAATCATGCGATCGATAAAGCCCTGCCCCGGATCGGAAGTCACCCGAATCACCAGTTCATCCGACAAAATGCGGGTGCCGCCCGTCACCGAACTGGCGATATCCGTGCCAGGTTGCTTCAGCACCGGAGCCGATTCACCCGTAATCGCAGACTCATCCACCGAAGCGATACCCTGAACGACTTCGCCATCTGCCGGAATCATATCACCTGCCACGATTTTCACTTGGTCGCCCCGCCGCAACTCGGTTGAATTGACCTGTTGAATCGAGCCATCAGGCATAAGCTTACGGGCAGCAGTATCCGATCGCGTCGATCGCAGCGAATCTGCCTGGGCTTTGCCGCGTCCCTCTGCTACTGCTTCTGCAAAGTTGGCAAACACAATCGTAAAAAACAAAATCAGCGTAATCGACCCATTCAGCAGTCGTTGCTCGCCTGCATCCGGCACCGTACCGAATAAATTGGGATCAAGCGTGACCAACGCCGTCACAATCGTGCCAACCCAGACCACAAACATAACCGGATTTTTGATGGCATGACGCGGATCAAGCTTAGTGAAAGCTTCTCGAATCGCCCGTTGATACAATCCTGAGCGATCGACCTTGGGAGTATGTCGGCGTGAATCACGAGGACCAGAAGGCATGGGAATAGAGTTGGAAGTCATAAAAGTGGCGAATGACAAGTTTTGAATTTTGAGTTTTGAATGACCAGAGATCGTAGGGTGCGTTTCGACTACGCTCAACACACCAAAACCTTACCCGCCGCGCGCGAGTTGAAACGCTTCGGCAATGGGACCGAGTGCCAAGATGGGAAAAAACGTCAACGCGCCCATGACCACAATTACGCCTGCGGTGACTCCGGTAAACAGGGCAGTGTCGGTTCGCAAAGTTGCCACGGTTCCCGGCACAGGCTGTTTGCGTGACATGCTATCTGCCAAAAGCAGCAAGGCAATAATGGGGACGTAGCGACCGACGAGTAGACTAAAGGATGCACTTAGGTTCCACCACAAGCCAGTGGAGGCGGGTTGGCTGTCGGCTAAGCCTTCAAAGCCGGAGCCATTGTTGGCGGCAGCGGAGGCATATTCATAAATCACCTGGGACAATCCGTGAAAGCCAGGATTGCTGATACCTGCCAATTGATCGGGAAAGGCAAGGGTAATGGCACCGGGAATTAACACGGCGATCGGGTGAACCAAGAGAAGCAGAAAACTAGATAGCACCACTTCGCGCTTTTCAATTTTGCGTCCCAAAAATTCAGGGGTGCGCCCCACCATCAACCCTGTGGCAAACACCGCCAAAATCAGATAAGTGAATAGATAAGCAGTTCCCGTTCCTTGACCACCCCAAATAATTTGCAGGAATAAATTGGATAAGGTGGCAAATCCACCGGGGGGCATGAAGGAGTCGTGCAGACTGTTGACCGCACCGCACATAGTTCCGGTCGTCGTCACGGCAAATAGAGCAGACTGCGCCCAGCCAAATCGGACTTCTTTTCCTTCCAGATTCGGCTGTTGGCTACCGAGGAGGGCATTGACTTCGGGATTGCCCTGATACTCGCCAATTCCGGCAATGATGATGAACGTCACATAGATCGTAAAGACCAGCCCATAGACCAACCATGCCTGTTTGCGGTTGTTGGCAACTACGCCATAGGTGTAGATAAATGCAGACGGGATAGACACCATTGTGACGATCTGAATCAGGTTGGTGGCGGGATTAGGATTCTCGAAGGGGTGAGCGGAGTTAATGGCAAAAAAGCCGCCGCCGTTTTCGCCCAATTGTTTAAGGCTTTCAAAGTGGGCAACGGGACCGAGGGCGATCGCCTGACTCACCGCCGGATCTTCCAAGGTAGGCACCACAACTGGACCTGAAAGAGTTTCGGGTACGCCCAACGCCAACAGGGCGATCGCGCTCACAAGTCCGATCGGCAGCAAAATCCGGGTAATCGCGCGAGTTAAATCCACATAGAAATTGCCCAACGGTCTACCCGTTAAGCCGCGAATGAAGGCAATTCCCACTGCCAATCCGGTTGCCGCCGAGGTGAAGAACATAAACCCTAGGGCTGCAACTTGGCTGAAATAGCTGTAAGTTGTTTCGCCGGAGTAATGCTGCTGGTTGGTGTTGGTCACGAATGAAATCGCCGTATGCAGGGAAGTATCCCAAGTGGGTGCCCCTAGCTGAGTCGGGTTAAGCGGCAATATGCCTTGTAGCATGAAGATCGTGAAGATCATCACCGCCATTGCCAAGTTGCTATACAGAACGGATCTGATATATTGCCAGCCCGTCATATCTTCTTTTTGGACTGCGCTAAGCTTAAAAATAATCTGCTCAACGGGTGTCATTACTGGGTCGAGCCAGGTTTTTTGATCTAAGAAAACGCGCGCCATGTATCTTCCCAAGAAGGGAGTGATCAAAACCACTAGCGCCACGGTCAATGCAATTTGTATCCAGCCTTGCAACATGATCTAATATCAATCCTCGATGCTTGATGCGCGATCGCTTCTGGCTTGATCCTGCAATGTTGCAATCTGAAGAGCTATTGACCAAATAGTATAAATTGCGTTTAGAGTGCAGAGGCTGGCGTTTAGGTGCGTTTAGATTTCTCATCAACTTGTCTAAACGGGGTAGAAAATCTAGAGTTATGACACCCTCTAAATCGCGTTCAACCTATGGCTTGATTGGCAGCTTATTTGCGATCGCGCTGATTTTGGAATACAGTACGCCACCCGAATATGTGATTGGCTACTTGTATATCGGTGCAATCCTGCTGGCAAATGCCCGGTTGAGGCGATCTGCGACGTTTTGGGTAACCGCGATCGCGGTCATTTTAACCCTGTCTAACGCCTGGATTCCCCATCAACAATTTGTTGGGATTCCAATCTTGGCAAATCGGCTAATTGCGGTGATTGCGCTCATCGTGACAGGATTATTGGGCGATCGCCTCCGCCAGAGTGAAGCCGCAATCGCCCAACAAAAAGCGAAACTGCAAGCCCAAGAGCAATTAGCTCAAGTGCGGGAAGATTTTGCTTCCACACTCACCCACGACCTAAAAACGCCACTGTTGGGTGCGATCGAAACACTCAATGCCTTTCAGCAAGAGCGTTTTGGCACCGTGTTACCTACCCAGCAAAAAGTGTTGGCAACCCTGAAGCGCAGCCAGCAAACTAGCCTGCAACTGGTGGAAACGCTGCTAGATGTCTATCGCAACGATACGGAAGGCTTAATCCTCCAGCTTGAACCTGTGGATGTAGCGACGTTGACCGAAGAGGTAGCCAGTACGCTGACTGATTTAGCGGCTGCCCGGAGAGTCCATTTATCTGTCAACTATGGCGAATCCGATTTTCGCCGATCGCTGTGGGTGAATGGCGATGCGCTTCAGCTGCAGCGCGTGATCTCCAACCTATTAATTAATGCGATTAACCACTCGCGTCGGGGCGATCGTGTGGAAGTCATGCTAGAGTCGCAAGCCTCCTATCAAGTTGTAAAGGTGCTGGATACGGGCGCAGGATTAAAGCCCACAGAGTTTTCGCACCTATTTGAGCGATTTTTTCAAGGACAGAGCGATCGCCCCACCATCAAAGGCTCTGGCTTAGGACTTTACCTATCCCGACAAATTATCGAAGCCCATGGCGGTACAATCTGGGCAGAGAATCGATTTTCCCATAGCAGCGCGATCGGCAAAGACCGACCAGAAATTATTGCTGGTGCGATTTTCGCCTTCAAACTGCCCGTCTATCCTCATCCGCTGGTTTAAGTTGGTTTAATATGTCGCCTGTCCGAATTTTGCTGGTAGAAGATGATGAACTCTTTCGTTTGGGGTTGCGAGTTCGCCTCCAGCAGGAGCCAGACCTAGAAATTGTGGCAGAAGCAGAAGATGGTGAAACAGCAGTGGAACTCGCCAGTCAGCAGCCCCTTGATGTCGTCTTGTTAGATGTCGGCTTACCCGGAATCGGCGGTCTGGAAGCCTGTCGGCAGATCAAACAGCAACAATCAAACTTGCCAATATTAGTACTCACGTCTCATTCCCAAACGGCGCTAATCACCCGCCTGATTGAAGCAGGGGCACAGGGCTATTGCTTGAAAGGCATTGCAGCAGAAACCTTAGTGCTGGCATTGAGATCGATCGCGGCAGGAGCATCCTGGTGGGATCAAACGGCAACCAAAGAAATTCGGTCGGCACTAGAGAAGCCCCTGCCTAAAGTAGAATTTGATCCCCCAGTCACGCTGAGTAATCCCTTGACTCATCGCGAACAGGAGATCTTAGAACTGCTGGCAGCCGGAAAAACGAATCAAGAAATTGCTGATATGCTCTACATTGCATCCGGCACTGTGCGAGTTCATGTTCACGCGATCTTACAGAAACTAGAAGTGCGCGATCGCACTCAGGCAGTGATTTTAGCGCTGCAACAACACCTCATCCCGCAAAATCACGGTTGATACAACAGGTTCTAGGTTACAGGGGTCGGATCGTAACTCCGAACTCTGTACTCCTAGGAACGATTACGACGAAGCCAGCCAAATCGACCTTTAGCAGCACGGGTTTCTTGAGGTTGTCTTGCCAGTTTTACGCCCATGCCATACCGCCTAGGACGGGGTTTAGCCACCGTAATCGCCGCACTTTCTTCAGACTGGATAGGCTCGGTAGATTCGTCAGTGACGTAATCTTCTTTGGCGTTCCACCATGAAGAAATGAAACCGCCACAGACCCCCGCGATCGCCGCCAAGCAAATGCTGAAAAACTGCGAGTATCCCAAGAAATAAAAGCTCAGCAGCGCAATGATAAACAGCCGTGTGCCTGTGGTCGTTCTCGCAGAAGAGTCTGGTTGAGATGCCATAAAAAAGGGGCTAGGGAAATGCCGAGCGCTGAGTAATGTAATGAGAATAATATCAATTTTTTTGAGAACTCTATGGTGGAGTTTGGACTGTAGAGTCCTGACCAACTCGCCATGCTGCTGTGCGCTGCGAAGTCTATCCAAAAACTTGCAGTACTTGCATCTGACGGTAAGATACCCCCATCTATACTGAAGCACAAGTAGGCTCTGAAACAAGATTAGTCCGCTGGCGATCGCGTCCGGCGGATCGTGGCAATCAGGGAAGTGGAGAGTTTATTGACTGTTCGTGCGGTCGCCAATCCACAAAGCGCAGCGACTACAACGGTGGCGAGACAGGTTAGCTTAGCTGTTTCTGGTCCACCAACTCCCAACACCATCGCCACAGCGGTAAACGGCAGCCGATATCCCCCAGCAATGCCGGCTGCCGCCCCAGCAGCGCCCGCCAGATCCGGCGGCACCCCAAAGGCTTCCGCGAATACCCGACCACTGAGGTCGCCGATCGCCAGAAAGGGCACAAACACTCCGCCACAGCCTCCTGCTGCCACAGCAGCCGTAGTAGATGCAGCACGGAGCAGTGCCACTGCCAGGAGGTGATAGGGGGTGGTTTGGACGG
This sequence comes from Leptolyngbya sp. CALU 1928, assembly GCF_056784215.1. NCBI lineage: Bacteria > Bacillati > Cyanobacteriota > Cyanophyceae > Leptolyngbyales > Leptolyngbyaceae > Leptolyngbya > Leptolyngbya sp. CALU 1928. The sequence goes on from NZ_JBXBCE010000001.1 coordinate 2,937,657, forward strand.
TTTCAGCCCAGATGATAGCTGCGCCACCTGGACCGAATGCCGCTGCAGGTGTAGCGATCAGTGCTGTTATTGCCGCAAAGAATAGTATCGCCAAAGCACCGAGCAGAAGACGAATGCGTGGATTGGCTTTCCAGCCTCGTGCCCAATAGATCGCCTCGCCGGAGAGCGACGTGACAGTGCCCGCGATCGCCCCGATAAACAGAGCAGCACCCACCGCATCCCAGAGGTCACTGGGAGGAACCTTGGGCACAACAAGCCGAATCAAATCGAGCCTGAAGGCAAGGTTGATCCCCCATCCAACTAGCCCCCCTGCCAACACCGCAGCCACCCGTTCTAGGCTTAGCGGCACCTTTCGTCGCTGGCTTAGCTCAAGCATAAAGAAACTGCCCACCAGCGGAATCCCCATCAGAGCGGACACACCCGCCGCACCACCGCCGATCGCAGCGGGTCGCACCAATCGGCGCAGTGCTGGACTCGTGCTGCCTAGCCAGGTTCCCGCTGCAACGCCGAGATGAACCGCTGGGGATTCTGTGCCCATCGCCGCACCCAACCCGACGGTAGGCAAGATAGCAAGGGCGCGCAAGGGTGCCAGATTCCAAGGGAAGTTCTCTTCTGCCCCGGATGTTGCCACCACATCGGCAGTGATATCAGCCCGCGCCACGTCGCGCGGAAAACAGTACCACGTCGGTGGAGGAAGCCGCAGGAAGGCGGCTTTGCGAGGAGCCAATGACAGCACGGCCTCGCCCTTTCCTAGTCCGTGTAACACCAGCACAGCTAGCGTGACCCCTAGCAGTGGCAACAGCAGCAGCCAAGCGGTGCCTAATCCAGAGACAGCATCGAGGATTTGCTTGATCAACACGGTCAGCAGCACCGCAGCTAGGGAGCCGACTACCCCTCCAAGCAGACCGCCGATCGCCCATATACCCACACGAGTCAACAGAGGTAGTAGTTTGCTGTTTGCCATTACGGTGAAATTTTGTTTAAATCAGAACTTATATAAGCATCATAAAAACAGAAAAGTATTTGAGTTGCTGAGGCAGGTAACTTGATTTTGAACCTAGTCTTCGATGGTGTCTCACAGCAGGCGAGAAGCCAGTTTTTTCTACTCATAGTATCGATTCACTGCTTCAAGATGCTTAGCTGGTTCGGTAAGATACGGTTGATCAAGCTATTGAACAATATCTGGTAGCTCGATCCACTTCGTGAAACTCGTGGGATCACTTCTTAATGGCTCCCATAATTTTATCCTACTCCTATATAAATTCTGTTGATAAGTTGCTAGGGGCAACGATCTAGAAGAGTATGACTACTCATAAACCTCAGCGTCAGCGTGGCAACCATGGGTTGGAAAGCTCTGAGTGTAAGGACTAGGCAGATTTTCGCCATGTATTACTAGAACCTATTTCTGATGTGAATTTCTGCCTTGGTTTGAGTGTGTGTTTCGTGATGACTCAAACCCTGCCTACCTTTCATTTTTTGGGGTGGTAGACCACTAGAGGAATGGGCAAATTTGTAGACCTACGGGGGTCTGTAACAGGGATGCTTCGATCTCAAATACTTGTCGTAAGTTTGTAGGCGTGATCACTTCCTGAGGAGTGCCGATCGCCCACAGGCACCCCTGATCCAGCATGGCAATGCGATCGCTGTAGCGAATCGCCAAATTGACATCGTGTAGCACCGTGATGATAGACAATTTTTGCGTCTGATTCAGGCGCTTCAAGAGTTCCAATAGTTCCAGTTGATAGCGCACATCTAAATAAGTTGTGGGTTCATCTAGTAACAGGACTCTGGGGTTTTGCGCTAATGCCAAGGCTAAAAATGCCCGCTGCCGTTCACCGCCAGACAGTTGATCAACGGGGCGATCGCGAAACTCCTCTAATTGCACTTCCGCGATCGCCGTAGCGACATGCTGCCAATCCGCTTCAGTCAAATCCCACTGCCACCAGGGTTGATGGGGCGATCGCCCTAAACTAACCAACTGCTGCACCGTTAGCCCTGCCGGAATGGTTTGCTGTTGAGGCAGTAGTGCCATCTGCTGGGCGATCGCTTGGGCAGATTGGGTATGAATCGCCCTGCCATCCAGCAACACCCCTCCTTTTTGCGGTAGTAACACTCGGCTAATCAACTTCAGCAAGGTCGATTTTCCTGAGCCATTCGCCCCCACCAAACTCAGCCACTCACCCCGTTGAAGCGAGAAGTGAATATCTTTCACAACAGGCTGGGCTTGATAGCCTCCGACTACTCCTTGAATTTCTAACAGAGATGCTGAGACGGATGATGTCATAGCGCTTGATAACCAGTGTCTATCTAAATGATGTGAGTTTTGAGTTCGGAGTTCAGAGTTCGGGGCTTTAAGGTTTGGGTTTTGTAAGTCCTTTGGACTGGCTTTGCCAACGTATAGCGTTGATCTAGGAAATATTTTGAGTTTCAGAATTACTCCGCACCCCGCACTCCGTACTTCGCACCTTATTGACGACGGCGGTAAATTAGCAGAATGAATAGGGGAGAACCCAGGATGGCGGTGACGGCTCCAACGGGCAGTTCGATCGCGCCAATCCGTGCCAGCCAATCGGCAAAGGTCAGCACCCAAGCACCGCCTAATGCCGACAGTGGCAAGACCCATCGGTAGTCGTTCCCAACTAACAACCGAATCCCATGGGGAACCACTAAGCCAACAAAGCCGATCAGTCCAGAAATGCTGACAGCACTGGCGGCGAGGAGGCTAGCGATCGCCCCAATCATCAATCGCGATCGCCCTAGGGAAATGCCTAGCCCCATTGCCATTTCATCGCCTAAGTTCATCACGTTGAGAGTCCGAGCCAGTAAACAGCCGCCGAGTAACGCGATCGCGACATAGGGAGCCACCATCAATACTTCATTCCAACCGCGTCCATTCAAACTGCCCAGCAGCCAATTCAACACCGATTGCACCCGACCCTCTTCGGTCATCAGCAACAAGACCGCTTGAAAGGCTCTTAACAGCGAACTCACCGCAATTCCTGCGAGCAGGAGCCGTTCAATGGATAATCCTGTCCGGGTGAATCCCAATAAATAAACGATCGCCGCTGTTAACATTGCCCCAACCCAAGCGGCGATCGGTACCCAACTTTGCAAACCACCCAGGGCAAACAGCAGCGTTGCCACCAACCCTGCTCCAGAGGAAATGCCTAAAACAAATGGGTCTGCTAATCCATTTCGCAGCATTCCCTGCAACAACGCTCCCGATATCCCCAGCGCCGCACCGACCACCAACGCTGCCAAAATGCGGGGCAAGCGTAGCTCCCAAATCACCGCTTGGTAAAGCGGATCGCCTTGATGTAAAAAAGCTTGCCCTAGCTGAGTTAGGCTCATAGGAATGGTGCCCTGAGAGAGCGAAAGGCTAACGGTAAACAGCAGCCCAATCAACAGGCAGAAAGTGGCTGGCACAGGACGCAGCAGCCATTTAGTGAGTGGTTGACCCATTAGATATTTCCCCACCGCCGTAATAAGTTGGTGTAGCTTTTGGAAATCAAATCGAACTCTAAGGTTTTACCCTGTTGAGCAAACAATGACTGACGGGCTGTATCTAAATCAAACAAAATTTCGCGATCGTGAGCATCTCTCACTAGACTCTGCACCCAGCCGACAGCGGCAATTCTGACTCCTTGAGTGACAGGTGCAACGCGATGTAGCGTGGTTGAAGGATAGAGTACCATTGCGCCTGCTTCTAATTTAAATCCCTGCTCTCCTTGCATACTTTCTATAATCAACTCGCCCCCAGTGTAAGTATTGGGGTCACTAAGAAATACAGTCAGTGAGAGATCCGATCGCATTCGGAAATCGTCTCCCATAAAAGCATTGTCTACATGGCTGCCATATTCCATGCCGACTTCATAGCGACTCAATAGCAAAGGACTGATTGCTTTGGACAAGGCGGCAATCTGAAACACAGCATTGCTTTGGATTGCCTGTTGAATCTGGGTGCGAATAGCGGAACTGCCCACGGCATCACTTTTAAGCTGCGTATTACGCTTGACCTGTTTGGCGTGCCATCCTGCGGTACTTTGTCCATCTACAAAATCACTAGGGGCAAGTTTAGAGACAATCGCGTTGACTTGATCACGGGTCAAAACATGGGCAATGCACATCACCATTTATCAGCACCCAGATATAGTTATTACTAGCGCGGCAGTTGCAGCCACTCACCCGCTTCTACATTGGCAACAACCTCTAGCTTGCCGCCCGGTTGAGCTTTGACAATATAGGCAATCCCTTGTGGCTCTGGATAGATCCCCACGACCGCATCAAACAGATCATCGTGTCCCACGATCACGGTATTCATGCCAGCGGCAGGGGGAGCGATCAGCATGGGGGTGAGAGCCGCTTTCATTTGGGCTTTTTGGACATCGGTATACTCCGCCGATTTAGGAAAATTAAGCGCGGCTGTTTTTTGGTAGCGTCCAAACGCTAAATCTGCTGTTTGCCATGCCCGACAATATTCACTGGAGTAGACGGTGCCCACCGGGATTTTTAACGCTTGAAACCCTTGCCCAATCATTTTTGACTGTTTCCAACCTTCTTCGCTGAGCATCCGCTGGGTATCGCATTTGCCCATCACGGCACTCACTTGGTCAGCATAATCCTTCTCGGTTTGGGCATGGCGGAAATAGATCACGTAACCGCCCTGACGCAGCGCACTTACTAACTCAGCACCGCTTAATTTATCTTGAAATACTGGCTTAGCTTCACCCCCTTCACCGCCTTCGCCCCCTTCTCCACCCTGAGCCAAAGTAGGTGTTGATTTTGTCGCCTCGGCTGATATTGTGAGGGCGCTAACATCGGCTTTTGCTACCGCTTCAGAAGCAGCGAGGGGAGGAGTTGCGATCGCCATTGAAGTTGCCTCTGCAAACGCAAACGCACCCACACCGACCCACATTTTAACAACATTGAATTGCATAAATCACTCCATTCATTAAGACAAGAAAAACATCTGAATCAATCATTGCCAACCAGTTTGGAAAGCATCGAAGCAAGCACCTTGTACTTGTTACAGTCTCTATCTAAGTGCTGCTGTTTGAATCGCCCACTTAATCGGATCTGACTGATAAATCACTTTATTTGAGAAACAAACTAGGGTGTCGCAGGCGGTGCTGATTCCACTGGTGCGGGGGGTGCTTCATACACTGGCTCTGGCGGCGGTACATAAGCAGGTTCTGGCGGTGGTATATAAGCGGGTTCTGGCGGCGGCACATAGGCGGGTTCTGGTGGTGGCTCGTAAGCAGCAGGTGCAGGAGCTACGGGAGCAGGTGCAGGAGCCGCAGCGGGTGCAGGTTTAGCGGGAGGGTCGATCGCCGCTGCGGGAGTTGGAGCTTTTCGTTCCGCTTCGCGCCGCTGCCGTTCTTCATTCGCGACTCGTTGCCGATCTGATTCTCGTCGTCGCTGCTCATTTTGGCGCTGAAATGATGATCCTTCTTCTTCAAAAGTGACTTTAACCCGCACATTACTGCGTCCACCTTCGGGCACGGTTTTGGGATCAAACCGCCATTTGCCCATGGTTTCCAGGGTTTCGCGATCGGTGTCCGCATTACCGCTCGATTTTCGTAACCGCACATTGATCACCCTGCCATCGGGGGCAATATCGTAGGTTACTTTTGGATCGCCTTCCGCACCCCGATATTTTGGTTTGGGGCATTCTAAACAGGTCAACTTTGGTTTGCTGACAGGCGCGATCGAGGCTGGAGGCATGGAGCGAGTGGAGGTCGTTTGTGTGCCAGTGCCGCCGGGAGTGCCATTCGGTGTGCCAGTGCCGCCGGGAATTCCTTTAGCATCTCCGTCTGGTTTTCCAAATGGATTGAACCCCGTGGATACCTTAGCAAATCCAAAACCGCTGCCGGTGCCGTCGGGACTGGTGATGGGTCCACCGCCGCCAGTGGCAACCGCAGTATCTCCAGTGGCACTGGTTAAGGGAGAGGTTGGGTCGCTGTTGGGTGAAGGCGGTTGATTGCTAGGGGCATCTTCACCCGGCGCTAGGGGAGCCTGAATATCCGGGGCAAGGGGCGGCGCAACATCGGGCGTAAAGGCGACCTCTTGGGGTTCCGGCGCAATCTCTGGCTCTGGCTCCTTGACTATTTCTTGAGGCTCTTCCACCTTGGGCGGCTCTTCGGCGTTCTCAATGACCACTTCCATTTCATCGTCTTCGGCTTCTGCCTGCCGCCACACGCCAGGAGTGGGAACTGCCATGGCGATCGCGTGCAGCATGACCGACCCTACTAGGCTAAACATCAAGAATTTAACCAGAGATTTTCGTTCTTTTTCGCGCTGTGCAGTGGTGAGTTCTAAGCTGCCCATAATCAAGTTGGTCGATAGTGCATGAAAGAGTTTTTAGGAATTAACAGAAAAACTGAAACTGTGATGGTAAACAGATTTTTACTGAATTTAACGCTGGGAAAAAAGATGTTTACTTCAAACTCGTTTTGTTGAAATTGCCATTTTTACGCGAGGAATTTGACGTAATTGATCCATAATCAACACCACTTCCCCGTGTTCTACTTTATGATCGGCATTAAGCACTACCACTAAGTTTTGATTCGGTTCTACTAATTGCTGAACGCGATCACCAACATCTTCAATACCGATTTTTTGTTTATTCAAAAACACTTCGTTTTTTTCGGTCACCGTGATCGTGGCACGGGAAGGGGTTTTCTGCTCTGCCGCCGATTTTGCCTGGGGCAAGTTAACTGGCAATCCTTCGGTGCGAGTCAGAAACAACGTAGACATGATAAAGAATGTGAGTAGGGCAAACATTACATCCATCAAGGGCAAAACGTTCTTAATTTCAAGTGGCTGATCGAGTAAATCAGGATCAAAGCGACGACGGTTAGACATGGGCGAACTCCCGGTGCGATAGCAATTGCAGCAACTCTAACTGAGTGCAAGACTCATCAATATAAGCAACCTGCTGAACATAAAACGACCGAAAAATATTGGCGGCAATCAGCGCCATGACTGCTACAACTAAGCCAGCAGCCGTAGACACCAATGCTTCACTAATTCCAGCGGTTACACCCAGCGTTTTAGAACCGCCGACTTCGCCCAAAGTGAGCGACCCAAAGGATTGAATCAAGCCAGTCACCGTGCCCAATAATCCCAACAGCGGAGCCAATCCCACAATCGTTTCAAGCACATTGTTGAAGCGCTTGAGGCTAGGAATTTCGGCTTGGGTTCCGGCATCCAGTGCCAGCCGAAATTCAGTGGGTGTGGCATTCGGCATCGAAAGTGCTTCTAAAAAAACACGGGCGATTGGTAAGTCGATATGCTGTTTAAGCAATTCTTCTGCCAATGTCGGATCTTCTTGATACAGTTGCAGCGCTCTACGGGTGACTCGCTTTTGCGCTTTTTTCACCTTCCACCAAAAGAGAGAACGCTCGACCGCCAGCGCTACAACTGCTATGGAGAAGAAAATCAGGGGAATCATGACGACTCCACCTGAGATCAGAATGTCGATGAGTTTTGACATGGCAATGTGTTGAGAACTATGTGTTTAAAGCTATGTGTTGAGAACTGTCGTCATTCTAGTTCCACCAAAACTATACGCCTTAATGAGAATTAAGAGCAAGTATTATTCCATGAGAACTGGCGAAATGTCTCACCAGAATCGACTCATATTTTCCTGGCGACATGTAGATGGGTATGAAAAACCGATATGACCGATGATTGAAGGCGATCGTGAATACCGTTATGGGTGTTGCCCCCTCTTCTTCTCAAATGCACCATACAATTAACGAGAAGTTATATCAAGTAACTGTAACTTTAATAGGGTCAACATGAATTGCAATAGTCTTCAGCGATCGCTCAAACATCGGACAAAATGGATACCCCAAAAGCTGGCGATCCGATGTTATGAGCTTCCTTTCAGTTTGACGACTCGTCTTTTGACGCAATCCCATACTTGCCTAAAAATGAAGGCGCTAAGGTTCGTTCTCGATGGTCGCCGCTGCTGCGCCGAGGTTGAGACAGTTTGGTGTGAGTTTTATCAATGAAAGTGTATGAAATTATTGTTATCGGGTATTGTCTTATCCGGTTTTGGGCTTATGCTAGGCGCTCACGCCCAGCCTGTCGAGACTGAGCTTGAGCGCTTCCCGGAGGGAGTCCCGTGGAAAGCTTCGCGAACGTTTGACGCATCACCTAACCCCATCTCGCTCAGCCAATATCGCCAGAATTTGCTATCGACCCGCGCGCAACTGCTACGAGAACCCCTGGGCTTGGAACATCATTTGGGCTTGGAAGATCATTGGTTGACTCAGGTAGACCCAACAGGTGCAGCAACTCCAGAAGACGATACCGAAGAAGAAGTTGTCGTTGAAGGTCAAAAAAAGCCCGTTAGTTCGTCTCCGATTTACACGATTACAGGGGAGGAAATTGACAAGCAAGGGGCTTTTAGCGTTAATGAAGTTCTAAAAAACTTACCCGGATTTGCTATCAACGACACGGGCTTTGGTGCGGATATTCACACGGGTTTTTACTACCGGGGCACCACGCTCAACCAAAACATCTTTTTGCTGAATGGGCGATCGATTGGCAGCAACATCAACACCTATCATGGGGCAACTGACCTCAATACCCTACTGACCGGGGGCATCGATCGCATTGAATTATCCAGTGGCACCGCCGCCACGCTCTATGGCTCCGAGGCATTTGGGGGCGTGGTCAATATCATCACCAAAGACACCCCTGGCGGATCTCCAAAATTCAATGTGCTGGCTCAGGGCGGTTCCTATGGGCGGCAAAATTATCGGGCTGGCGTGACGGGTGGCATTGGCAATCTGGGTTATACCTTTGCCTACGAGCGCTTTCAGGCAGAAAATGATTATCCAGTTCCCAAAGGGGCAGCAAACCGAGGGGATGATGGACGCTTATTCAACGGCGACACTCGATTCGATAATTACTATGGCAGGCTGTCTTACAAAGTTGATCCCAGAAATACCCTCAGCTTAGATGCATACAAAATCACCAGTCGTAAAGGGTTGATCTATTTTGGCTTTCCGCTCCAGCGCGATCGTTTGGATCATGACGCACTCAACCTCGGTTTATCCTGGAGAGCGTTACTGGGCGCAGGCGATGATTCAATCTTGACGGCAACCATCGGCTTCAATCAAGACTACTTCAATACCTTCGGTCCCACGCAGAATATCTTCTTTCGCCAAGGAACTTTGGATGCGCGGGGATTGACTGCCAGAGTAGAGCATCAGTGGCAAGTCACGCCGATCTACAACTTACGCTATGGGATTGACCTGAAAAGTGAGTTATTTGAAGGCGAGACGGTCAGTAATGTTCCTCGACAAATTCGATTTAACGAGGTGGAGGAGCGCGATCGCACGAATACCGCCCTATTCATCCTCAACACCTTCAAAATTCTTGACAATTTTCAATTTGAGTTAGGGTTCCGCCAAAACTTTAACAGCGACTATGGCACTTCACTCGACCCTAGCGCCGGGATTCGCTGGGAGTTAACCCCCGCGATCTCGGTTCGTAGTAGCGTGGTTTCAGTCCGCCGCATTCCAGGACTCGATCAGCTTTATCTCTATGACACCGTTCACGGTTGGCAACCCAACCCAAACTTAAAACCAGAGCTTGGCGTTGCCTGGACAGTGGGTGCCGATATCAACATCACTCGCACAGTCAGCGCCCAATTCACCTACTTTGGCAATAGCCTCAGCGATCGCCTGGGAGTGGTGGCAGGTCAATGGCAAAACATTGCTCTCGTCAATACCAACGGATTGGAAGCCGCCCTACGCTGGCAAATTACGCCCCAATTTTCTGCTCTGGCAAACTACACCTACACCGATGCCCGAATTGAATCAGGAGCCGAAAAAGGGTTACAACTCAGCACCGTTCCCTTCTCGGTTGGACAGTTGGGCTTTGGTTATGATCACCGTGGTTGGCAAGTAAATCTCTACGCTAGCTATAACAGCGGTTCTCGCCGTGCCCTATTCACCGATTCTGGCGTGAGTACCACAGATTTTTCGCCCTCCTGGCTAAACCTAGACTTAAATGCCCGGATTCCCCTCGTCCAAAATGTGGCGTTGCTTGTCTATCTCGAAAATCTAGCAAACGTTAGCTACGAAAAGGTGAACCGCATCTATCAACCGGGCTTAACCTTTCGGGTTGGTGTATCGGCAAATTTCTGATACTGACAAGGGATCAAATTAATAAGAATTAAAATCAAGTACTTCTATATCCTTCATGCGTATGTGCCAGGAATAGAACGTGGTTTTTTGATCGATTGGCATAGCTTCCTTTGCCACAATTGCGTTTGCAAGCATAAATTTGTCAATAGCAGTTGTATAAGCTTCTTCCAAAATTCTCAACTGCTGCCAAAGAATTATCTCAGACAAAATACTTCACTCTCAGCAAAACATCTTTTCTTACAGGGTTTTGTTGGGTTTTGTCTTGACTGATTTTATAAATCCGCTTGACTTTGATATCCGAATACTTTAGTTTTTAAGATCATTAATGATAGATACTCTCAAATACGCTAAGGTCTTAAATCGTTAAGATCCTCTGCCCTTTTCATGACCTTGAGTCAAAAAGGGCTGAAGTTTTGTGCCATTTATTTTTGCTGTGGGTCAGGTCAGTTGTGAATAATTTTCATCTACTACTACGGATGTCCGCGATCGCGTCTCCGGCATCTATCTGTTTAGGATGCCGTTTTTGCTTGGAAGGAAAAGTGTGACCGCTCAGTCGAGTGGTGTTCTTGAAGAAACCGAATGGGTGCTAGTTCTTCAGCCCCAAAACTATCAGGAGTCGGTGATATGAATGCGAATCGCTTTCGCAAATGGGTTTTGCGGGTCCATGGATCGATCGGTCTGGCGATCGGTTTACTGATTGTTGTCGTCAGCATGACAGGCAGCGGCATTGTGTTTCACGAAGAACTGGATCATGCGCTCAATCGATCGCTCTGGCATGTCACACCCCAAGCTGAACAGGTATCACTGGATGCTATGTTTGCGTCGGCTCAAGCTGTCTATCCGGCGTTGCCTATACGTTCTATTCAGACTGCCAAAACGCCCACCGAAAGCTACGTGTTTAACCACACGACAGCGGGCGATCGACGGCTGCAAACCTTCGTCAATCCTTACACCGGAGAGGTTTTGGGTTCGCGTGTTTGGGAGTTTTCATTTATCGGTTTTGTCTACACCCTGCACCACGATCTCTTTGCAGGCAAAGTGGGTCAAATTACAGTCGGTGTAACCGGTGTTTTGCTGCTGTTGATGTCAATCACCGGAGTGATGCTGTGGACGGGTTGGCGCAAGTTATCAACGGGGTTCAAAATTCGCTGGAATGCGCCATTTTCTCTGATTAGCTATGACTTGCATCAAGTTGGCGGCATTGTCTCCAATCTCTTTTTGACGCTTATCACCGTTACCGGGGTTGTGATTGTCGTGCTTCACTTTTTGCCGATGTTTAACCAAACACCAGAGGTAAAACCCGCCGCTAAAACGCCAACGGTTGCTTTAAGCACATTGCTGCAAAAAGCCGATGCTGCCATGCCAGACGGTAAAACCACGTCGATCGAACTGCCTGATCACGATCCTCAAAAAATGACGGTGCGTAAGAAATTGCCCAATCAAGATACGGGACGGTTTGACCTCAGCGTTGTGGAACTGGATCGCACCAGCGGTGAGGTCATACAAACCACCCAGGTGGAAAAAGCAGAAGGATTATTCCAGTTTATTGTGGCGATCGCCGCCCTCCATTTCGGCACCTTCGGCGGCTTACCCACTCGCCTTCTGTACGTTTTCGTGGGGTTAATGCCCACGGCTTTATTCATTACGGGTCTAGTGAATTGGCGACGCAGACGGGCGATCGGCAGCCGCAGGGAAGCCGCTTTGCAATTCGCCCAAGAAACGCAAGACACCAGGCTTTGACCCAATTATTTTTCCATTGATTTCTGTGTGAGGATTTGTTGTGAAACCATTTCAGTTCGTTCATTCCCTTTGTGTCTTTGGCGCTCTTTCCCTCCTGGGCACTCAAACCGTGCAATCAAACGAAGTCCCCGCGCGGCTGCGTGATCTCAAACGCCCTACAACGACGGTCAAAGCCTGGTTGGCACAGGTGGAAGCCACAACAGTGACCGTCACAGGTGTAAAGCTGGAGCGCACCGAAGCAGGGTTAGACATTACCCTGGAAACCGCTGATGGCAAACCTTTGCAGGTGGATGCCATGAAATTTAGAGTCGAAGGCAACAGCCTGATTGCCGACATTCCCAATGCGGTGTTGACACTGACCGATGCTCAGACGTTTAGCGCAGACAATCCAACTGAAGAAATCGCTAACGTGCGGGTGACACAGGTGGATGCCAGCAGCATTCGGGTCAATGTAACTGGGAAAGGCGCACTGCCCAAACAAGAAGTGACATTGAAAACAGCGGGATTGGCATACAGTCTCAACCCGGAAGCGGAAACCCCGGAAGAAGAGTTGGTGGTGACCGGAGAGGGACGTGCCCCCTACCGCGCTCCTAGTTCAGGCACCGCGACCGGAACCAACACCCCGATTATGGAAACGCCGTTTTCGATTCAGGTCGTGCCCAAGGAAGTATTGCGGGATCAGCAGGTGACTCGGATTGAAGAAGCGGTGCGGAACGTCAGCGGTATCACATCCAGCGGTGATTCCAGCGGACGGCGGGCTGAACTCACCATTCGCGGCTTTCAGTCTGCTCCGATTTTGCGCGATGGCTTCCGGCGCTATGGGTCATTCCAGATTGTTCCAGAGCTGTCCAATTTAGAGCAGATCGAAGTCATTAAAGGACCCGCATCGATTCTCTATGGCGAGATTCAGCCAGGAGGCGTGATCAACTTGGTATCGAAACCGCCGTTGTCGAAACCGTTTTATGAAGCGGAACTGCAACTGGGTAGCCGGGGGTTTGTGCAACCACGCTTTGATCTATCGGGTCCCTTAACCTCCAATGGCACGGTGCTTTACCGCCTGAATGGGCTATATCAACGGGTGGACAATTTTGCGAATTTTGACTCACAAGATCGACGGTTTTCGATCGCCCCAACGGTTGCCTGGAAAATCAGCGATCGCACCGATATCACTGTGTCTCTGGAGTATCTCGATATCAAGCGATCGTCCAACTTTGGGCTACCAGTCAGTGGTCGGCGGGTGGTGGATGTGTCCCGCGCTTTCGTTTCTAGCGATCCGGGTGATGTCATCGGCACCCAATTTCTCAGCACTGGCTACAACTTTGAGCATCGCTTTAGCCAAAACTGGAAGATTCGGAATGCCTTCCGCTATTCGTCCTATGACTACAGCTTTAATATCATCGCGCTCCCGCTTGCCTTCAACGAGAGAACCGGAATCATCAGTCGCTCCTATGCCCTGCAAGAAGGACAAAACGAAAACCTCTCGCTGCAAACCAATGTGCTGGGTGAGTTTAAGACGGGTTCTATTGGTCACTCGCTCTTGTTTGGCGTAGATCTGAACCACACCGATGACAGAGTTCTCTCAATCGGCGACTTTCTCACCAGTCTTCCTCTAAGTATTTCCAACCCCGTTTACGGAGTGCCACCCAAGCTCAGCCGGGGTAGCTACCCAGCCTTTGGTGGCAATGATATCACTACCGATCGCTTGGGCATCTATATCCAAGATCAGATTTCGCTACTCACTAATCTGAAACTGTTGGCAGGAATTCGCTACGACACTGTGACCCAAACCAATGTCAGAATCCCAGGACTATTCACACGCCCCGGTGAAACCAATCAAAGCGATGATGCCTTCACGCCCCGCCTAGGATTGCTCTATCAACCGATCAAAACGGTCTCGCTCTATGGCAGCTACTCGCGATCGTTCAATCCCAGCACCGCTACCACATCCACAGGCAATATCTTGGAACCAGAAAGCGGCAAAGGCTATGAGTTTGGCATCAAAACTGAGTGGCTCAACGGCAAACTGTTTGCGACGCTGGCATATTTTGATATCACCAAACAAAATGTCGCCGTTGGTGACCCAAACTTTCCACTGTTTTCAGTTGCTAGTGGCGAACAACGCAGCCGGGGAGTCGAGATTGATATCACTGGCGAGATCTTACCGGGCTGGAACGTGATTGCCTCCTACGCCAATATCAATGCCGAGGTGACTAAAGATACTGACCCAGACTTCGTTGGTAATCGCTTGTTTGGGGTGCCGACCCACAGTGCCAGCCTGTGGACAACCTATGAAATCCAGCGAGGAACCTTACAGGGATTGGGCTTTGGTGCTGGCTTTAATGTGGTGGGAGAACGAGCAGGCGATCTGGCAAATAGCTATGCAGCAGAGAGTTACTTTGTTGCAAATGCGGCAATTTTTTATCGGCGTGGTAATTGGCGGTTTGCCCTCAATTTCAAGAACCTTGGCGATGCTAAATATATTGAATCCACCACAAATTCTCGGTCGGCTGGTAACTACTTCGGTGAGCCATTCTCTGTGCTTGGTTCAGTCTCTTATCAGTTTTAACGACTAACTTGGCTGGCAAAATTTCCCTATTTTCGTAATGCCAGCCTGTTGCTGAAAACCACAATTTTACCCTTGCCTTAAAGTCGGCGCATTTTTGTTGTTTTGCACACCCATAGTTATCAGGAGATTGTCATGAAAAGAATTCTATTGAGTGGTTTGTTAACGGTCAGTGGCGCGATCGCGGTTGCCTGTCAATCCACGACACCTGTCGCCAATCAAGCGACACTCGATGCTTCGCCCGTTCCCGTTTCCACCATTTCGCAAACCCCCAGCTTTGATGAAGCGCTGTATCTCTTTAGCAATCCTGAAGTAGCAACCCTGATTAAACAGGGCAAATATACCTCCGGCTTAGAACACTACAAAAAAGTTGGACAAACGGCAAAGAAAGCCAATGGAGAAGAATACGAAAGTTTTTTCACAGGCACCAGCGGCAATGACACGGTTCAAGGGTTTGGTAAAGGTAACCATGCCCATTTTATTGGAGTCAAGATTGCGATCGTGCCTAAAAAAGGTGATCCGTTACCGCTCAAACCTGAAAGCTTAGGACAGGGAGAAATGGATGTTTTGGTCGGCACGACTGAAGGGGGGAATGAGTTTCTCGTGGGTAGCTTCATCACCTCCATTAACCCCAAAGCAGAACCGTTTTATGTGGGTAAGGGGGATGCTGATTATGCCCGAATTCAGAATTTTACGAAGAAAAAAGATATCGTGATTTTGGCAGGTGAACCGAAGCAATATACGTTTAAGCCAGTCGAGGGGGACTTGCACATTTCAACGGCAGCGGGAGATCTGGTGGCGATCGTGGAAGGAATCGACAAGCTTGAAGTCGGCGATGTGGTGAAAAAACTCGGCATCTTTGTGATGAAGTAATGAACAACAATTCTTCGTTAAACGTACTGAATGATCCTGCGATCGCGGCAGTGCTAGATCGACTCCACAAAGCCGCCGATCGCCAATTGGGTTCATTGTTATGGCACTATCTACCCAAACTACCCGGATTACTTTTGGGCAGAGGCATTCAATGGGATCAAACAAAAACTGATTTTTACCGCGATAAATATATCCCGATCGAACCCGATCAGGGTGCATTCCTTTATTTGATCGCGCGATCGCTCAATGCCAAAACCATTGTGGAATTTGGCACATCCTTTGGCATTTCCACAGTTTATCTGGCGGCGGTACGAGATAACGGTGGTGGTCTGGTGATTGGCACTGAAATTGTGCCTGAAAAAGCGGTGCAAGCTCGGAAAAACATCGCCGCAGCTGGACTGTCAGCCTATGTCGAAATTCGTCAAGGAGATGCTTTAGAAACCCTGAAACCTCTCAATCAACCGATTGATCTGGTGCTAATGGATGGCTGGGCAAACTTGGCGATCGAGGTGCTGAAACTGGTCGATCCGTTCATTCGACGTGGAGGCATCATCGTATCGGATAACGTCGGCACCTTCAAAGATGATTTGAAACCCCATGTTGAGTTTCTGCAAAACCCTGAGAGCGGTTATCGTTCATCAACCTTGGCGTTAAAGGGAGGCACCGAGTTTTCAGTCAAAGTCATCCCTCATTTGTTACTTTAGCGAGAACAAAAAAAGCTAGAAGTAGCTGTGTTTAGGTTGAGATCATGTTACGCCCACCTACCGCTACAGTCGGCTTCATTGACGAGTACTGTCTGCTCTATCGCTCGATGTTCGAGGATGTGCGGTTGTATGAATGCTTTAAGCGTTTACACCTGGGCATTGTGAGTCCACTTTCACGCAAAACGCTGCCAGAAATTGCCAAACTCAATGGGTTGAAAGATGGACAAAGCTTGCATCACTTTTTGCGCGATGCGGTGTGAAATGTGGCTTAAGTTAGAGCCATTCGATTACCCCTCCTCCGACTAGAAATTGGGAATCGTCCCATCCGTGTGTGCATCGACGAAACGGGAGATGTCAAGAAAGGGGAGACAACCGATTATGTGGCGAAGCGGTACATCGGCAATTTGGGCAAAACGGCAAATGGCATCGTGAGTGTGAATGCTGACGCAGTAGTCGTAAAACATCACTTACCCGTTGTTGTTCAAGATTTACAAGCCCAAGTCTCGACTTAAAACCGATGATGAGTACCAGAGCAAGCCGCAGATAGCAGTTGGGATGATTCAAGAAATAGCGCTTTAGGATTTGTCATTGAGCAGGTGTTAGCTGATAGCTTGTATGGCGAGAGTGAAGCGGTGATCCGATGTCTAGAGAAATTGCAGTTGCCGTACATCGTGGCGATTCGCTCGAATCATGGTGTGCTGATGACAAAGGGGCAACGGGTACGTTACAACCGCTGGCGTGCCTACGACCAACCGTTAGCCGAGCATCCGAGCGAACGTCGTCACATTCGGGAAATCATTTTTGGACATCGCCGCAAAGTGCGTTATTACCAAATCACCAAAGGCAGCACGGACACCCCGGACAAAGCCGACAGTTGGTTCATTATGACCGATCTAGAAGGCGACATTTTGCTGAGTGTCGCGACCCAGTACAGCTTGAGAACTTGGATTGAATACGGCTTCAAGCAGGTCAAGCATCAACTGGGCTGGCACGATTATCGCTTGACTGATTACACCAGCATTGAGCGATGGTGGGAGTGAGTGTTCAGTGCGTATTTACTCGTGAGTATTCATACGGGTCAATTCAAGCATCCACAGCGAAACAACGTAACCACAATCGTTGCCGATGCCACAGCACAGCTACTGCGGTTCACTCAGCACTCGCAGTCGGAACCAGGAACTCACTGGAAGAGTGCGTTGAACAATTTACGACTACTGACCGTATTGGTGTTGGGGATGGTTAGAAGGCTGGTTGCAGGTGTTTTACCGTTCCTGGACTCAAGCGCGGGTTACATCAGTTAATGGACTGGATGAATACGTTCCGAATCGCTCCAATCCCTCTCCCGCAGACGTGACCGTCCTCATCTCAAATTCTCTCCCTAAAGTAACAAATGAGGGATGAAGTAGCAAGCGAATTGAATGCTTCAGCATTTCCACAGATTTAGAATAACAGAGGGTCTTCCGATGCAGATGCGCTAAGTAGTTACGTAATCGGCTGTTTTCTCCTTCCACCCTGGTCATATAGGTCTTGCTGACAATCTGATCACCATCAGGAATAAAGCAGGGATAGACTGACCAGTCGTCGGTGACGCAGAAATAGCACTGCCAGGTAGACCCGAACTGACAAGTTAGCGCAATCTATCGCCCCTAAGGAGCAACAGATTGATGACTCCAGTTGTGCTACAAGCGGGTTGGCTATTACGAATCCAGGGCGATCGCGAGGTGGTAATTGATCTGCTAAACCATCCCAGTAGTGCCCTCGTTTCTACAGGTGATCTAGTGTTGAAATCAGGTAACAAGATCGTTGGAGATGCCCATTACACAGCAGTCGGCAACTTTCGGATTGAAACGTTCACCGCTATGCCTGGAAATCTTTTCAGCAATCTAGGACGATGCTTTTAGCAAGAGGCACCGCTTAAACCTTAAGCTTGCTTGCTAGGCTGTTTACGATAATTACAATTCAAAATGTTTGAGATATGACCGAGCCATCTAAACCAGAAACAAGTAAAGAATTTCAACGCTTTGATGACTTACTGGTGGAATAGCTTATTAAGTTGAAGTGCGATTCATAAAATCAGCCAACAAAAACCCGGTAGATTTCACCGGGTTTCAAGAGAAATTGATTTACGCAGCAGCTTAACTCATTAAACTAATCCGCTTCGTCAGGATCTGCATGACCTCACCTTGGTTAATGGTTGGAAGTGGTCTAGACCACTCATCAGGTCTTGCGTAGCCATGTTGAAACAAGGTCATTACGAAAAAATGCACCGCTTGAGAACTACCGAGCGTCGGCACTCTCAGGGTATCAGGTGAAGGGCGATCGCCCTTGTTGCCCGCACCGCTCATCCAGTTTCCACTAACTCTTGGCTGCGATCGCCTGCCTGTGGCGAGAAAAATTAGATCTTCTTTCTATCAAGAGTGCCCAACCGCGATTCCCGTAAGTGATCCGCCTTGCGGAATTGCGGGTGCCTGTAATGCTTTCACATCAAATAGTTGCGCCATTGAGTTAGAGGAAGCTTGCTCAGCCAATCCAGGTCTTTGGTCGCGCAGTCGTGCCGTTAGCTCAACTGTTTTGGCATCATAAATCTGGGTCAAGATCTTGGGATAAAATCCAATACCAATGATGGGCACTAGCAGGCAGGCAATGATGAAGACTTCTCGCGGCTCTGCGTCTACCAGTTCTTCGTGAGCGGTCAGTTCTTTATTTTCAGGACCAAAGAAAATCTCGCGAAGGTTTGAGAGCAAATAGATCGGCGTGAGAATGACCCCCACCGCTGCCAGCAAGATCACAATTACCCGGAACGTTAAGCTGTAGGCCTCACTGGTGGCAAAGCCGACAAACACCATCAGTTCGGCAACAAAGCCGCTCATGCCGGGTAATGCCAGCGATGCCATGGAGCAAGTTGTGAACATGGCAAAGATCTTTTTCATTTTCTGCCCGACACCCCCCATTTCGTCGAGCATTAAGGTGTGAGTGCGATCGTAGGTTGCCCCAACCAAAAAGAAGAGACTCGCTCCAATTAACCCGTGGGATACCATTTGCAGCATTGCGCCACTCAATCCTAAATCGGTGAAGGACGAGATTCCAATAATCACAAAGCCCATGTGAGAAATGGAAGAGTAAGCGATTTTTCGCTTTAGGTTACGCTGAGCAAACGACGTAAGAGCCGCATATACAATATTGACCGCGCCTAAAACGACCAGCACTGGCGCAAACACGGCATGGGCACCGGGCAACATTTCGACATTCATCCGAATCAGGGCATAGCCGCCCATTTTCAGCAAGATGCCTGCAAGCAACATATGGACAGGCGCAGTGGCTTCACCGTGGGCATCGGGGAGCCAAGTGTGTAGAGGGATAATTGGCAGTTTTACGGCATAGGCAATTAAAAACGCCGCATACATCCACAGTTGGAAGTTGAGCGCCATATCTTTTGCTGCCAGCGATCGCATATCAAAGGTGACCGTATCGCCATAAAACGCCATTGCCAGCCCTGCCACCAAAATAAATAGTGAACTGCCAGCCGTATAAAGAATAAATTTCGTCGCCGCATATTGGCGCTTTTTGCCGCCCCAAATCGACAGCAGCAGGTAAATTGGAATCAACTCCAATTCCCAGGTGAGGAAGAAAAGCAGGATGTCTTGGACTGCGAAGACAGCAATTTGCCCGCCATACATCACCAGCAGCAGGAAGAAAAACAGGCGCGGCTTTAAGGTGACGGGCCACGAGGCTAGAACTGCCAGAGTCGTAATAAAGCCAGTTAAAATCACCAGCGGCATGGATATGCCATCTACCCCAACTGACCAGCGCAGGTCAATTTGAGCAATCCAGGAATAGCTCTCGACCAGTTGCAGTTCTGAACTAGAAAAATCATAGAAACTGCCAAACATATAGACGATGACCGCAAAGTCAATCAATCCCACAATCAAGGCATACCAGCGAATGGTTTTGCCGTCTTTGTCAGGAATCAACGGAATCAGAAGAGATGCGGCGATCGGAAAGAGAATGATGAAGGTCAGCCAAGGGAAATTCTCAGTCAGCATTGTGATGATTAGCCGTTCATTTTTTGTTAGGGAATCAACTAGAGAATCAAGAGTCTGAAATCTGAAAGGTAAAAAAGTGCAGTAGGCGAAACAGTGGGGTCTAAATTTTCAATTTTAGCGATCGCAGTTCAGCGCTCGTAATCACCCCACTGTGTTGCCCTCTCGATTGATTTGCCGAATCAGAGTCGTCAAATTACGAAGTCGCTCCAGAGAAAATGACCAATCCCAGCACGGCTCCAAACACAACCAATGCATAAAACTGGGCACGACCATTTTCCAGGTATTTTAGGGTTTCGCCTGTCAGCAGGGTCACCAAACCCGTCAAATTAACCACGCCATCCACAACTTTAGAGTCCACTTCTAGCACCTGACGGGCTAATCGGCGGCTGCCTAAGACAAACACGTTGTAGTAAATGTCATCGATATACCATTTGTTTTTTGAGAGATTGTAAAGGACTGGAATGCGATCGGCGATCGCGGAGGGGTTAATCTTACGAGAGAAATACATCAACGATGCCAGCGTTAGCCCAATTAAGCCAATGCCAACGGAACTGCCGCCCATAATCAAAAACTCAGTTAACTCTTCTTTGGGTAAGGCGTGAAATCCCGGTTCCAATGTTTCCACTACTTCTCCAGGCGCATGAATAAACGCCTCAAAATAGTTGTTGAACGGAGTTCCTACCAAGCCAATCAGGGCAGAAGGAATCGCCAAAATCGCCAGCGGCAAAGCCATTGTCCAAGGCGACTCATGGGGCAGGCTACCGTGGGCATGATTATCATGGCTATGATCCGCTTGATTATCAGGCGCAGTGTCCATGATTAACTCTTGAGGATTCATTGCACCAGGACCAAAGTTTAGTCCTACCGCTTGCAATTGTTCTGCATTAATTTGGTTCAACACCGCTTTATCTTTGCCGCGAAACTCACCCTCAAACGTGAGGAAGTACATGCGAAACATATAGAAGGCAGTAATTCCGGCGGTCAACCAGCCCACTAGCCAAAGCGCTGGATTGGCGGCAAAGGTTAACCCCAAAATTTCATCCTTTGACCAGAAACCCGCAAACGGAGGAATCCCAGAAATCGCCAAAACACCGACAAAGAAGGTGCTAGCAGTAATCGGCATATACTTTCGTAAGCCACCCATCAAGCGCATATCTTGGGCATAGGCGGCATTGTGACCGACCACCGATTCCATGCCGTGGATGACGGAACCTGATCCCAAAAACATCATGGCTTTAAAGTAGGCATGGGTCATTAGGTGAAACAATCCGGCGCTGTAGCCCCCTACGCCCATCGCCATGACCATGTAGCCCAACTGGGACATGGTGGAGTATGCCAAGCCCTTTTTAATATCCATTTGGGTAATCGCGATCGTGGCTCCTAAAAAGGCAGTAACTCCGCCTGTCCACGCAATCACCGTCATCGCGGTGGGAATGTTTTCAAATACGGGAAACATCCGCGCAATTAAAAACACCCCTGCTGCCACCATCGTTGCGGCATGAATTAGCGCAGAGATGGGGGTTGGACCTTCCATCGCGTCGGGTAGCCACACATGCAAAGGAAACTGCGCCGATTTTGCGACAGGACCCAAAAACACCAAGATGGCAAGCAACGCAGCGACTCCACCGCTGAGTGCCCCCGATTGCACCAAGTCTTGCAGGCGATCGCCAATCACTTCAAAATCAAAGCTGCGAGTTGCCCAATACAGACCGAGAATCCCCAGCAGCAAGCCAAAGTCACCGACGCGGTTGGTCACAAATGCCTTCTGACACGCATCTGCCGCCGCTTTGCGATCGTACCAAAACCCAATCAGCAGGTAGGAACACATGCCTACCAACTCCCAAAATATATAAATCTGAACCAAGTTTGGACTAATCACCAAACCCAACATAGACGAGCTAAATAAACTCAAATAAGCATAGAACCGCACATAGCCTGGATCATGAGCCATGTAGCCATCGGTGTAAATCATCACCAAAAAGGCAACCGTGGTCACAATCACCAACATCAGCGCCGTCAAGTGATCAATGGTGTAACCCATATTCAGATGAAAATCACCCGCTGCTGCCCATTCAATCATCTGAGTGTGAGGAGCATGTCCATTCAACTGGCTCCACAGCAGCCCAAAGGAGAGCGTCATTGCGGCTCCAATCATGAACACGACAAAGCCAGCGGAAACCTGTCGCAGTCTACTCGTTAACTTGCTAAAAGAAATAAGACCTAAACCGATAATCGTAGCGGCTGCCAATGGCAACACGGGAATCAGCCAAGCGTATTGATATATCGTTTCCATTCCTTATGTCCATATAGAGTTCTTCACCAGTTTGGAAAAACCGTTTACATTGTGACACAAGCTCACAGATAAACTGTCAAGAGTAAACACAAGATTTCAGCATCTGCCATTTCCAGAACCAAAATTACTCCACAATTGGGCTAGGTAAAATCATCCAATTGTGATGAATTCTGAATTTTTTCCCAGTTGGCTAGTCGCCGCGATCTACATGTTGGAATGGATACTCACCGCTCAATCAAATGACTGCGGTCGAATTCCCGCCCGATAAACTCGGTAAATATGAGTTTTCCTGTTGCACGAATATGTTTCCCAGCATAGTTAAAGTACAGCAGCCATCTGGCTGTGGACGGCGGTTGACCACTTCAAACCAGGGATTTTAGGTTGGGTGTTAGGCGACCACAGTGCCGAGACTTTTGCCCCGTTATGGACAATTGTGGAGACCTGGCAGTGTTATTTCTACATCACCGACGGTTGGTCGGTCTATCCCTGCTTTATTCCCGATGGCGACCAGATTGTCAGTAAGACTTATATGACACGAGTGGAAGGAGAAAATACCCGATTACGCAATTATTTAGCACGCCTGCATCGGAAGACCCTCTGTTATTCTAAATCCGTACCAATGCTGAAACATTCGATTCGTTTGTTACTGCATTACCTGATATTTGGAGATGTGCCCATCCCTACCTGATTCATCCCTATGTTCAGCAACGCCCAGCCAACTTTAGCGTTTATTCGACTTCAGCCAAGTGATCTGCCACTTCACGATAGAAGTTGATCACATGGGAATCTATCAACCGATAGTAAACATTGCGTCCTTCCCGACGGTAGCTGACCAACCGCGCGGCTCTCAGAAGGCGGAGTTGGTGAGACACTGCCGATTCACCCATCTTCAAGCTTGCGGCTAGATCACAAACACAAAGTTCTTGGCTTGCCAAGGCTGAAAGCAACCGAAGTCGATTTGGATCAGAGAGCAGACCGAAAAATGCTCCCATCTGTTGCGCTTCCTGCATAGAGAGAATTTCCGGTTTTACCTGCCGTACAGTTTCTAAATGCACGAGTGAAGTTTCACAACTGGGCGCATCAGATTGAACTACTGAGGTTGAATCGTTCTGGTCAGACATGAAGGCTAGAGAGATTAGAAAACAGGTTATTAGTCATTTCTAGTATAACCCTAAGAATGATTATCGTTCTACACATGAACATATCTTCAGATATTGAGATGTTTGCCTTAGAATGGGAAAAATCGTAATTCTTTTATACTGACTATGACTCGACTATCTCCGCTCAGAACTCAACGACTGCAAGTCGGTGGTATGGACTGCACCAGTTGTAAATTGAAAATTGAAAGTCGGCTGGAGCGGTTGAAAGGTGTTGCTGAAGCATCCGTTACGGTTGCAACTGGGCGTTTAGTCGTATCTTACGACCCGCAGCAGGTGAGCGAGATAGAGATTCAAGACCAGATAAAATCATTG
This sequence comes from Leptolyngbya sp. CALU 1928, assembly GCF_056784215.1. Taxonomy (NCBI): domain Bacteria; kingdom Bacillati; phylum Cyanobacteriota; class Cyanophyceae; order Leptolyngbyales; family Leptolyngbyaceae; genus Leptolyngbya; species Leptolyngbya sp. CALU 1928. Next base: position 2,961,511 of record NZ_JBXBCE010000001.1, read on the forward strand.
GGCTATGGAGTCGAAGCAGAGCGATCGCCCATAATCCAAACGGCAACCGAATCTCATAGCCACGATCACGATAGTCATCATGGCACTGATCACAATCATGAGCATCATCATGGATCAGGCGAATTTAACCTGAAAGCAGAACTCCCGACCGTGCTGGTAGCGGTTGCCCTGCTGGTGATAGGAATGGTCTTTGAACCTCAATTACACAACACGCCCTACCACATTGGCGAACTGGCTGTATTCATTCCTGCCTACTTGATCAGTGGTTGGACGGTACTCAAGACTGCCGGACGCAACATTCTCAAAGGTCAGGTGTTTGATGAAAACTTTTTGATGACGATCGCCACCTTAGGAGCCTTTGCGATTCACCAATTCCCTGAAGCCGTTGCCGTGATGCTGTTCTTTCGGATCGGCGAGTTGTTTCAGGAATATTCCGTGGGGCGATCGCGGCGCTCCATCCAATCGTTGCTGGAAGTCCGCCCGGATATTGCAAACTTGAAAATCAATGGCATGGTGAAAGCGGTTTCGCCAGAAACAGTCAGGGTGGGCGATCAGATTCTGGTGAAGCCCGGAGAAAAAATTCCGTTAGACGGTGAAATTTTGGAGGGAAAGTCTCAGGTTGACACTTCAGCGTTGACGGGAGAATCCGTCCCCCGCACGCTAAAAACTGGCGAAACTGTGCTGGCAGGCATGATTAATCAGACGGGAGTTTTGACGATTCAGGTGACTCAGTTATTTGGAGAATCGTCGATCGCCAAAATTCTCGATTTGGTAGAGAATGCCACCAGCAAGAAAGCAGAAACCGAAAAACTGATCACTCGCTTTGCTCGCTACTACACGCCGGCTGTAGTGCTTCTATCTCTGCTCATCGCTTTTTTGCCGCCGCTGATTATTCCCGGCGCAACTCACGCCGAATGGGTCTATCGTGCATTGATCTTGTTGGTGATTTCGTGTCCCTGCGGTTTAGTGATTAGTATTCCATTGGGCTACTTTGGCGGTGTGGGTGGGGCTGCCAAACGGGGAATTTTAGTCAAAGGGTCAACCTATCTTGATACACTGGCGGCGGTCAAAATAGTGGTGTTTGATAAAACCGGAACCTTGACCAAAGGAGTATTCAAAGTCACTCAAATCGTCCCTCAAAATGGGTTTTCCGAATCAGAATTGTTGACGCTAGCAGCAAAAGCCGAAGCCCACTCCAACCATCCAGTGGCGCAGTCCATTCGAGAGGCTTACGGACAAACAATTGATGAAAGTTCCGTCACGGATTATGAGGAAATTGCCGGACATGGGATTCGCGCCAAAGTCAGCGATCGCACGGTTTTGGCGGGGAATGATCGCCTGCTGCATCGAGAAAATATTGCACACGACACCTGTGATATCGCAGGTACAGTGGTGCATCTAGCAGTGGATCAACGCTATGCCGGATATCTTTTGATTGCCGACGAAATCAAAGATGATGCCATGCAAGCGATTCGAGAGTTGAAAAAAATCGGGGTTGAGCAAACCGTCATGCTAACCGGCGACAATCGCACTGTTGCCCAAAATGTGGCGGCTCAACTGGGCTTAGATGACTTTGTGGCAGAACTGCTGCCGGAGGATAAAGTGGCGGCGATCGAAAAACTGCTCGATCGCGCTGGCAAAAAGAAGCTAGTGTTTGTGGGCGATGGCATCAATGACGCTCCAGTGATTGCGAGAGCCGATGTGGGCATGGCAATGGGCGGATTAGGTTCGGATGCGGCGATTGAAACAGCAGATGTAGTGTTGATGACGGATGCCCCCTCCAAAGTGGCAGAGGCGATTCAGATTGGCAAAAAGACCCATCGAATTGTCATGCAAAACATTGTGATGGCACTGGCGATTAAAGCGGTGTTCATTGCGTTAGGGGCGATCGGCATTGCAACGTTGTGGGAAGCGGTATTTGCAGATGTGGGCGTGGCGCTACTGGCAATTTTGAATGCAGGTAGAGTGTTAAAGTAATGAGGTCGCGCTTCAGCATCGCTGGGGTAAAGACGCGATCGCCCTAATATTTCTAGTACAGTCGCTCGTCTCGCCACGATCGGCTATAACCAATAGGAAAGACGCTGCGCTCAGAAGACTCGCGACCTATGCAACTTCCTCGCTCCCTGCTCAGTTCACTTGCCACCGCCATTGTGATTGGCACCGTTAAAGGTCCCGGAGAAAACGGTAACCAGTATGTGTTTATTACGGCAGATAATCGCTACGTTAAAATCGGCGAGTTCGTGTATTACGAAGTAGCGGAAACTGAGACAGGCGGCGAAATGCGGCAGATCTTAGGCAAGCTGTCAGCACGTAGCTTGATTGATCACCTGCCCGATCGCATTTTTGCCGATACGGAAGTTAGTCCCGAAGCCGTAGCAGCGCTGATTGGTTTCACCGACACGAATCCAGAAATCTACGAAGTGACTGTTGATGTGATTGGCTATTTTGACGATCGCCTAGGCTTTATGAACCCGCGTCGCACCCCGAATCCGGGTGCAAAAGTGTATCTGGCAGATGATGCCATGCTGCAACGAGTCTTAAATAAACGACAACCGGGGGCGATCGGCTCTGCGTTTATTGGCGGTTTGCTGCTACGAGAAGTGGGCGCGGTTCCCATTGCCTTGGACGTAAAGGAACTGGTCAGCACCCACATGACGATTCTGGCAGGCACGGGTTCCGGGAAGTCTTACACGGCTGGGGTTTTGATTGAAGAGTTGCTCTTGCCTCACAATCGAGCAGCGGTGCTAATTTTTGATCCTCATGGCGAATACAGCACCTTGTCTGAAATGCAAGGACATCCGCAGTTCCAAGGGGAAGATGGCTATTCGCCCAAGGTAAAGGTGCTGACTCCCGATGATATTCGGATTCGCACCTCGTCGCTGGATTATGCCGATATTCTCACTCTGCTGCCAGAAATGAGCGATCGCCAGCAGTCTATTCTCAACAAAGCCTACGCGATCGTCAAAAAGCATCGTAAGGGCGACTATCGCTGGGATGTGCAGGATTTGATTGCGGCAGTGTACGAAGCCGACACTCAAGTAGACGATGAAGGCAACGAAAAACCTGGCTCCTCGGCTCCCGCACTGGAATGGAAGCTAGAACGATTGGCGCGATCGCCCTACTTTCATCCGTTTCAACACCTCGCCCCCAAGGATTTATTTGAGCCGGGTCAAGCAACCGTGCTGCAAATGAACGAAATTAGTCAGGAGGAACAGCAGGTGATTTGTGCGGCGGTGTTGCGGCAAGCAAACCAAGCACGAATGAATACCCAAAAAGAACTGATCACGCCCGACGACGAAAACTATTTGCCCTATCCGGTTTTTATCATTGTGGAAGAGGCGCATCGCTTCGCCCCCGCTCATGAGCCATCTCGTTGTAAAGCCGTGCTGCGAACTATCCTAAGTGAAGGGCGCAAGTTTGGTTTAGGCATGGGCTTGATCACCCAACGACCGGGCAAAATTGATTCCGATGTGCTGTCGCAATGTATGAGTCAGTTCATCATGCGAATCGTCAACCCGGTGGATCAAGAAAGCCTCAAGTTTGGCGTGGAAGCAGCCGGACGAGATTTGCTCAAAGAGTTGCCATCGTTGACGAAAGGACAGGTGATTATTTCTGGAGCTTGCGTCAACACACCCGTTTTATGCAAAGTCCGGCAGCGACTTACTAAGCATGGTGGCGAAACGTTGGATGCGCCGAGTGAGTGGCAGCGCCATTTTCAAACCCACCGGATTCAAGAGCGCAAAATCCAAGAAGCACCCGTGGCAGGTCGAGAGCGATCGCAAACCATTCGCGGAGTCAGCATTGAATAATTCAGTAATGAATCATCAAGCGCCTAGGGGAAAGGTCATTGAATGGCTGGAAGTTTAGTGAATAGTTTGTTACTGGGAATCACAACGCTCTATCAAGCGATCGCCTGTTGGCGTGAAGATCAGCGATCGCCCCCCGGTCAGCGGATTGATATCGGCGGATACAAGCTGCATCTGTATACCGCAGGTGATTGTGACTCTAACCAGCCTACCATCGTGCTAGATCACAGCTTGGGTGGCATCGAAGGCTATTTTTTATTGCCAGAACTGGCGAAGTTGGGTCGGGTTTGTTGTTACGATCGCGCTGGTTATGGCTGGAGCGATCGCAGTCCCTATTCCCGCACCAGTCAACAGATTGTGATGGAACTGGATCAACTGCTCACCGCTGCCAACATTGCCCCGCCCTATCTGCTGATTGGCAATTCCTTTGGTAGTTATAATCAGCGACTCTATGCCCACCAGTTTCCCGAAAAAGTGGCGGGGTTGGTGTTAACCGATGGCTTGCACGAAAGCGGTATGTTGCAGATGACGCTGTTGCTGCGGGGACTAAAGCTATTTTTCGTCTCTGGCTTTGTCATGTGTATGTTGGGATCGGTCTTAGGCATTATTCGATTGCTAAAAATTTGCGGCGTGTTTGAGCTATTAAAGCCACAGCTAAAGCAGTATTCCAACACTGTTTTGAACCCGGTTAAGCGATCGTTTTGCCGTCCCAAGCACTGGCTGACTATGGCTCAAGAGATGTGGAGCCTAGAAGCAAGCGGACGACTGCTTCAAGCGATTGAGTCCCTCGGCTCTTTACCAATGGTGAGCATCAAAGCCAACAGTTTTTTCAAGCCATCGCTTTGGACGCGATTGATTCCGTTGGGAGCCGCAAATCGACTGCGCGATGAAATGCATCAGGAGCTATTGAAACTTTCGACAAACTGTGTCCAACTTCACGCCGAAACGAGCGGTCATTTTGTCTGGCTTGATCAACCGGAGGTCATCTTACAAGCCGTGAAGATGCTTTTAGAAAAAGTGAGCTAAATGGCTGGCGATCGCCAGCGATAACTGTCGCGATCCATTCCATGCTTTTGGCGACCATGATGCCTTAGAAGTGTTCGCCCTCTCTGTCAAAATTGCCCATCTAGATCGTCCTTATGGCAATTGGTATGATGCGATTACGCTGACCCCTGCCGATCTAATGGGGGTGCCCACCGTTGGACGAATCGATGTAGGACTTCCCGCCGATCTCGTCCTGTTTAAAGCACGGAGTTACAGTGAATTGCTATCGCGATCGCAACATGATCGGGTGGTACTAAGGAACGGCACCGCGATCAATACGACATTGCCAGACTATGCCGAACTAGATGATTTGCAAACCAGTCCCAGTTGACCCCAAGCGAAGTGCGAAGTTAGAAGTCCGGGGTACGGAGTTATCACTAAAATGAGAAAAGTTTTAATTATATTTTTGCCTAATGACTTCTACGAATTCTTCTTTAGAGTCTGAAATTCAACAGTTACGTCAAGTGCGTCATGGATTTTTGCAACTCCATAAAGCCCTACTGACTGCTGAGCGAGAAACCTATGAACAGAATTTTGGCAAGATTCAAACCAATGGTGAGTTTTTTCAATTAGTGATTAGTCATGAATGGTTTGATTGGTTGCGTCCCATGTCTCAATTTATTGTGCAGGTGGATGAATTGCTAGACGATAAGGATGCGATCGCTGCCAGCCAAATTCACGACTTAATGCAGCAAGCGCAGCAATTGCTCAAAGCCTCTGAGGAAGGCACACTTGCTGAACAGCGCTACGATCAGACAATCCAACGTAGCCCCGACATTGCCTTTATGCATGGAGAAATTTTGAACTTGTTAAAGTGAACTCCAGGAGATTTTGTATTGTTGAAATCTTTGTTAAAGTAATTTAAAAAGAAGTTTTATGGATGTCTTTATTGAATTTTTAATGTAAATATTATATTTTTCTTACTCATTTCACATGAAACCTAAACAGTTTTATTGTTAGTTTTTTTGGACTGAAAGCCTTTTTTGAGAATAGCTTTCGCTCCTCTTTAAGCGGCTTGTTAATACTGCAAAGTTCACCCGTTAGCTAAAGCTGCTGAACTATTCAAATAGCTGGATTTTAAGCTCCTTTGAAGTTTTTATTTGAGCGCGTTACTTTCAGTCCTGTTTAGTGCATCTTTGATACATAGATGAGCCTCTAGTTTATTTAACCTATTCAATTCAATAGCTAATGATTATGTCGCTGACTGTTAATCATGCTGGTAGTGGTTTGATGAGTCACCATGATGCCCATCTTGTCATTATGTCTGTTGTTATTGCCATTTTTGCGTCCTACACAGCCCTTGATTTGGCAGGACAAATTACAGCATCTAGAGGCTGGCACCGTTTAGGATGGCTAGGAATTGGGGCTGTGTCGATGGGCACGGGCATTTGGTCGATGCACTTTATTGCAATGTTGGCATTTCATTTGCCGATCGCGGTGGGCTATGACATCCCCATAGTGATTGCTTCAATGGGGGTGGCGATCGCAACATCTTGGTTTGCCCTATTTTTAGCAAGTCGCCCAACCATGACCCGGCTCGAACTGGTAGGCGGCAGCGTAGTGATGGGATTAGGAATTGCGACTATGCATTACACCGGAATGGCGGCAATGCAAGTCGATGCGGTTATTCAATATCATCCTTTCCTGGTGGGATTATCTGGAGTAATCGCGATCGCGGTTTCTGCCGTTGCTCTGTGGCTAGCTTTTCGCTTGAGGGAAGAAACCACGGTGGTAGGAAAAATCCGTCGTGTTGTCAGCGCTATTATCATGGGATCGGCAGTACCGCTGATGCACTACACCGGCATGGCGGCGGCTCAGTTCATCCCCACTAAACGGCTAGCAGCAACACCCTTTACTATTAATACGTCATCTTTAGCAACCACAATTAGCATGGCAACCCTCGTGATTTTAGGGTTAGCTTTGCTCGCGTCGTTGGAAGTGCGGGATGTTGCCCAAACTCGTCTTTATCTTCAAAGTCAAAAGGATACTCAAACGCTGAAAACTCAAACTTATCAGCTAGAACAAGCATTATCTCAGCTTCAACAAGCTCAATCAAAACTGGTTCAAACGGAGAAGATGTCCAGTTTAGGTCAATTAGTCGCTGGGGTTGCTCATGAAATTAATAATCCGATTAATTTTGTACATGGCAATTTAAGCTATGTGTCTACCTATAGCGCTCAACTCCTAGAAATTGTGCAGCTTTATCGGCAATTTTGTCCAAATCTACCTCCCCATATTCAGGCTCAAGTGGATGACGCAGAGCTTGATTTTTTGACGGAAGATTTAGATAAAGTTGTGAGATCAATGAATTTAGGAACTGAACGCATTCGAGAAATTGTGCTGTCGTTAAAGAACTTTTCTCGCTTAGATGAATCAGAAGTGAAGGAGGCGGACATTCATGCAGGGATTGATAGTACGCTCACTATCCTAGAGCATCGTTTTAAGGGAAAGCCCGATTTTCCTGAAATTAAAATTGTTAAAGACTATGGCGTAATTCCTAAAATTGAGTGTTATCCAGGGCAACTGAATCAAGTATTTATGAATATTATTTCAAATGCGATCGACGCGCTGGAGGAAACAGAATTTCAAACCTATTCGGAAATAGTGTCGCCTACCATTACCATTCAAACAACCGTGAATCTTTACTCTGGAAGTCTTAAATTAGAAGCAACTCCTGTTGTGATGATTCGGATTGTAGATAATGCAAAAGGCATGAGTGAAACGGTGCGATCGCGATTATTCGATCCGTTTTTTACTACAAAATCTATTGGTAAAGGCACCGGATTAGGATTATCCATCAGCTATCAGATCATCACCGAAAAGCACGGGGGTACGCTAGAGTGCCACTCAGCAGTTGGGCAGGGAACAGAATTTATGATTCAAATTCCGTTGACATCAAAGCCAGCGATCGCTCAACCTCTTTCAGCTTAAATATTGACTATCAACCACTTTATAGTCTCATTCCAGCCAAAAGGTGATTGACTAACGCAGCGGCAAAATCATCGTCTAGCGGTGCATGTTGCAGCAGCAATCGATACCAAATTGGACCAAAAAGCGTATCGATCGCCAACTCCACATTCAAGTCAGCCCGTAGCTCTTTGCGTTCAATTCCCCGTTCCAAAATGGTTCGAGTGGCGGCACGGCGACAGGCAACAAAATAGGCGCGAAAAGCCTCAGCCACCTCACAATTATTCTGTGCTTCTGCAATTAAGCCTTTAATCACGGAGCCAGAGGGGGTTTGCGTTAGCACGAAACAAAGCTGTGCCAACATTTGATCTAAGTCTGCTTGCACACAGCCCGTATCTGGGGTCGGCAGATCTTTGGTCGGACGGGTTGCATAAGCCTCCATCATCACGGCAGCTTTTGACGACCACCAGCGATAAATGGTTTGCTTGCCAACTCCGGCACGGGCAGCAATTCCTTCAATACAGACTCCGCCATACCCTTTTTCTTCTAATAATTCTGCCGCTGCTTTTAAAATTGCCTGGTGCGATCGCTGATTCCGTCGCCGACAATCTGGCGTTTTACCAGGTTGCTCCTCTGGGAGGAGAGTATTCTCCGCCTGCGATCGCGAACTATCGAATGAAATTTGCGGTTCAGTCATTCTTCTAGGATAAGCGAGACAAGTCGTCTCGTCTAGGTTGACAAGACGAACCGTCTCGTCTAGTTTTATACAGTGAGGATAAATGAGTCAGTAAACGACACACATCAAAAGGATCTTCGACCATGCCTGATTTATTCACTCCGATTCAAGTGGGTGCGTTAAATTTACCCAATCGCATCATCATGGCACCGCTGACCCGTTCCCGTGCGGGTGTGGAACGGATTCCCAACGCGCTGATGAAAGAGTATTATGTGCAGCGCGCCACGGCTGGATTAATCATTTCAGAAGCAACCCAAATTTCAGAGCAGGGCAGTGGGTGGGTGGAAACTCCCGGCATTCACACCGCTGAACAAGTGAAAGGTTGGCGAACTATTACGGAGGCAGTTCATGCGGCGGGTGGGCGGATCTTCTTGCAGCTATGGCACATGGGGCGCGCTTCTCATCCCGACTTTCAGCCCAATGGCGCATTACCCGTATCGGCTTCGGCAATTCGTCCTCAAGGTGACGCTCGCACGCCCTCCGGTCATAAGCCATTTGTGACACCGCGATCGCTAGAGCTAGACGAGATTCCAGGCGTAGTGCAGCAATATGTCGATGCGACTCGGCGCGCCCAGGAAGCGGGCTTTGACGGGGTGGAAATTCATGGTGCCAATGGCTATTTGATTGATCAGTTTTTGCGGGATGGCAGCAATCAGCGCACGGATGCTTACGGCGGTAGCATTGCCAACAGAGCGCGCTTTTTGCTAGAAGTGACGGAAGCCGTGGTCAATGCCTGGAGTGGCGATCGCGTTGGGGTGCGTCTCTCTCCTACCAATCCCTACAATGACATGCGAGACAGCGACCCGATCGCAACTTTCAGCTATGCGTCCAGCGCGTTGAATGCCTTCAATCTGGCATATTTACATCTCTTGGAAGGCTTGCCAGGACACATTATGGCAGTGGAAGGGATTCGGGTTGCCCCTCACATCCGGCAGAAGTTTGACGGAGTACTGATGCTCAACGGTGGCTATGACTTGGAAAAAGGCAACCACGCGATCGCTCAGGGTGAAGCCAACCTGATCGCCTACGGAGTTCCCTTCATCGCCAATCCAGATTTAGTCGAACGCTTTCGGAAACAGGCTCCCCTCAATCCACCCGATCAAGCAACGTTTTATGCTCATGGGGCAGAGGGATATACCGATTATCCTGTTTTGCAAACGGCATGATTATGGGCGGAGTTCAGAGTGCGGGGTGCGGAGTTTTTAGGGGGTTGATGGGTCGATGGGCTGGATTACTTGCCTACCCATTCACCCATCGACTCTTCTCTCATCCACTCTCTACCCATCATGTCAACCTTGACAGACTGCTAGCCAAATCTTGGGTGGTATCAATCTCCTGGACGATCGCTTGCTCCTTGTCGGTAAAGGGTTCCATCTCCTGGGTAGGCAGCAAATCGGCGGTGGCATCGGAAATATCACCCTGACGCTGATGCAGCCAGTTTTGGCGAACCTCTAAGGGGGCAATGCAGTGCAAGATTTGTAAAGAAAGGGGATGGGTAGAATCCTCTGCATTGGCAGCGTCCACTGCTTCAATCACTGCTTGACGGTGAACTTGGCGATCGTACTTGGCATCCAAAATCACCGGATATCCTTGTTTGGCTAAGGTAATGCCCAGATTCAGCAGGCGATCGTAGGTTTGTTGGGTCATGGCTGGCGTGTATAAGTCCGCGTCGCTCTTCCCCGTCAAGGACACGCCTGCTAAATGCTTCCGCACCGCATCGGAACGGATGTATACGGCTCCAATTTGTTGTGCCAACAGTCGAGCGCAGGTACTTTTGCCCGAACCCGATAATCCGGCTGTGAGAAAAATCTGTCCGCGATGGGCTTCACTGGCAGTTCCTAGGGGCGATCGCGTGTAATCCCATGCCAACCGAAAATAGCGTTTAGCGGTTTCGGTCGCCTCTTGCTTCACCCCATCGGGAATGGTGGGATCATCCAGCAAAAAGGAGGTAACTTTGGCGCGCACATAGGATTGACGACTCAGGTACAGCGGCAACACCTGCAAGCCTTCCCAATCGCCCATTTCTTCGATGTAGGCATTCAAAAATATATTGCTTAAATCTGGGCGGTTACGCGCATCCAAATCCATGATGATGTAGGCAATGTCGAACATGATATCGACAAAGCGAAACGGTTCATTAAACTCGATGCAATCGAACAGTAAAATGGTGTCATTCCACAGGGCAATGTTTCGCAAATGCACATCCCCATGGCATTCCCGAATCCAGTTGTGCTGCACCCGGCTGGCAAACTGATCGGCTTGGTCGGCAAACAGGCGATCGGTGTATTGGCGAGTCTCGTCAAACTGCGCTTGAGTTTGCGATCGCCCAATATAGCCAACCGTTTGCTCATAGTTTTCGTCGATCGCCTGCCGAATCTGCGCCACATCGCCAAAACTACGAATGTAATCAGTGATTGCGCCTTTATTGTGAAAGCTGACTAACTCTTTTGCCAAGCGCACCAATAATTCTGCGGTCAGCTTACCTTGATCAAATAAATCCGTGAATAGCGTGCCCTCTGGAAACTGCTCCATCCGCACGGTAAACTCCACGGCTTCAGCGGCTCCCCCTAGGCGAAACTGCCCCGCCGTCTCGGTTATTGGCAGTACTTCTAGATATAAATCTGCGGCACCTCGCTGGTTCAATCGAATCTCTTCATGGCAAAAATGCTCTCGCTTCTCTAAGGTGGAAAAATCTAAAAAGCCATAGTTAACGGGCTTCTTCACCTTGTAGGCATAGTCTCCAGTTAGCAAAATGTAGGAGACATGGGTTTGCACCAGTTGAATCGGCTCGGTGACCGGGTGAGGATAAAATCCCGGTTGCAGCATTTGTTGAATTACAGGAGGAACAGTTTCAGTCATTCCAAAGGAAGCAGGATGGTAAAGTTGGCAATCGCTAACATACCACGCAGCTTACCTAAACTCATGCGTTGAACTGAGAATCTAGCGTTATTTCTTTGCTTTTCAACTCAAAAGCCTGACTGTTGTTCGTAGATTTTTATCGGCGGTCGTGAGAGATTCAGCGATCGCAGCAGGAGGGATTACATCCGACTAATGATATTTTTGACGATGCCAACGCCCGTGATTGCCTGCCAGGTGAACAAACCCATTAGCACTAGGTTCAAAGCAATGTGAGTCGATCGCGCCCAATCGCTGCCCTTTTGCATCAGCGGCGATAAGGAAGCAGAAACGGCTATCATCCCGGTCATGCTCAATCCCACAATCAAATGGGGATTGACGAATAGCTTGCCACTATTGATGTAAGTTGCACCCATTGCGCTAATGGCACCCACCACCATCAATGCCAGCAACAAGGAACCCACCTGATAGTGCTTCAGGTTGAATTTTCCTTTAATCAACTCTTTCTTTTCGTCGCCTTGGGCTGAACGAGTTTTGCGAACTTTCATGCCTAAATAAAGCGCATAAACGGTTAATGCCAGCAACACCCACATCAAAACCGGGTGAATAAACTGGCTCCAAACTTTGATGGATTGAAGAATTTCGGGTGTCATAAGCACGGCAGGGGAGAAGGATCTTAATAAAAAGTAGCACGGGCGATCGCCCTCAGCGCATTCAATGCAAAGATTGCTTCCTAGTTAAGCGTCAACCACGGCAATACAATCAATTTCCACCAGTAAATCTTTTGGCAGTCGAGCCACTTCTACACAGGCGCGAGCAGGCGCATTCGTCTCACTAAAATAGTTGGCATAAACCGTGTTCATGGGGACGAAATCATTCAGATCTTTAAGGAATACCGTCGTTTTAACTACATCCTCTAACGTCGCGCCTGCTGCAACCAAGATCGCTTTGAGATTGGAGATCGCCTGTTCTGTTTGCTGGGTCACATCGCCTGCACCCACAATGTCGCCGGTTTGCGGATTAAGGGAAATTTGCCCAGCCACAAATATCATTCGACCCGAAGCCGCGATCGCTTGGTTATAGGGACCGACTGGAGCCGGAGCCAACTCTGTACGGATTACTTCACGAGACATAAGGAAAGCCTTTGAGTTTTAAGTTCGGGGTTTGGGGTTCTTCGCCATTCACCATCCGCCATTCGTCACAGCCTTGGGCGGATTCCATAGTTTCGGAAGCGTAAATAGTCTTGCAAAATGCGATCGTGATCGAAACAAAGATTACTCGGAATTTTCCAGGGTTCAAATAATTCCAAATGTTTTGCATCATCGCCAGCGGTTGGCTGCCCGATCGCCATTGCCAAAAATACCACACTCAAGGTGTGCTGGCGTGGGTCGCGGTTGGGGTCAGAATATACATAAAACTGCTCCACCAGTTCCACCTGCAATCCCGTTTCTTCGGCTACTTCCCGCCGCGCTGCGGTTTCCACCGACTCGCCATAATCCACAAATCCTCCCGGCAGCGCCCACCCCAACGGCGGATTCAACCGTTCGATTAACACAATCGGGCGATGGGGGCGATCGCGCAGTTCAATGATGATATCAACCGTGGGCGTAGGATTGCGGTAGGGCATGAAAGCAGAAATTAGGTGTTAGTTTTGAGCATGATACAGTCAAGTCATTCAAACTTCCGCTAATCTCTATCTTGAGACTGCTCCCTGATAAATTGCTCTCAATCAGGATAGATGGAGCGACGTAAAGCAGGTGTTAGGTGTTAGGAGCAAAGAGGTTTGTGTGCCCAGGTTTACGTCCTATTACTTATCCTAACTATTCTGGATACTGTCCTATTTTCCTCGACAGCCTTGCGGCAAAACTGTCTCTTTCCGCCATTGAACTATTCTGCCATTTAACTATATAGGTTTCCTATGTCATCACCCAGAGCCAGCGGCGTTCTACTCCATCCCACATCTTTTCCTGGTCGCTATGGCACGGGTGATCTCGGCTTGGAGGCGTATCAGTTCATTGATTTTTTAGCCGCCAGTGGACAGCAATATTGGCAAGTGTTGCCCCTAGGACCCACTGGATACGGCAATTCTCCCTATATGTGCTACTCCGCTTTGGCAGGCAATCCGCTTTTGATTAGTCTGGAGCTACTACAAGACAATGGCTTTCTAGAAGAAGGAGATTTGTGGCATGTGCCAGATTTTTCGGGCGATCGCGTGGAGTTTGAAAAAGTGATCGCTTATAAAATGCCGCTGTTTCATAAGGCTTACAATACCTTCAAAGAGAAAGCCTCAGGAGTGCAGCGCACCAAATTTACTGGATTTTGTGAAGGCAAAGCGTATTGGCTAGATGACTACGCCATGTTCATGGCGCTAAAAGAAGCTCATGGCGGCGCGAGTTGGTATCAGTGGGAGCCAGAATTGGTGACGCGATCGCCCGACGCATTGCAGCAGTGGGGAGAGCGGCTCCACTCCGAAATCACCTTCCACAAATTTTTGCAGTTTGCCTTCTTTTCTCAATGGTCGGAGCTTAAACAACATGCCAGCGATCGCGATATTCAAATTATCGGCGACATCCCGATCTACGTCGCTCACGATAGCGCCGATGTTTGGGCAAACCCAGAAAATTTTTGCCTCAATAAAGAAACCTACGAACTTGACCTCATGGCAGGCGTTCCCCCCGACTACTTTAGTTCCACGGGGCAACTATGGGGCAACCCGGTTTATAACTGGGAACATCTCCAAGAAACCAATTTCAAGTGGTGGATTCAGCGATTTGAAGCCATGCTGGACTATGTAGACGTGATTCGGATCGATCACTTTCGGGGCTTCGAGTCTTTTTGGGTTGTGGAACTTGATCCAGAGGTTAAACCCGAAGACCGCACTGCTGAAAAAGGCGAATGGGTGAAAGCGCCTGGAAAAGAGTTTTTTGAAACCCTGCGAGAAAAACTAGGTAAACTGCCGATCTTGGCGGAAGACTTGGGCGTGATGACTCCAGAAGTGGAAGACTTGCGCGACACGTTTGATTTTCCCGGCATGAGGATTTTGCAATTTGCCTTTGGTTCAGATCCGGGCAACCCTTTTCTACCGTTCAACTATCCGCGCAATTGCATCGTCTATACGGGCACTCACGATAATGACACCACCATTGGCTGGTATGAAAGCCTGGAACAGTGGGAGCGTGAGGCAATTCTTCGCTTTTTGGGGCAGATCAGCCCCGAAGGAATTCATTGGGATATGATTCGGCTTGCCTTTAGCTCCGTCAGTAACCTAGCCATTATTCCCCTCCAAGACTTTTTTGGCTGCGGTAATTCTGCCCGCATGAACTATCCTGGAAAACCTACTGGCAATTGGGAATGGCGCTATTGGGGCGGCTCAATCACGCCGGAACTGGCAGATCGGGTAAAGAGCCTAACGCACACCTTTGGGCGTGCGCCTCAACCAAAAGGCATTCAAGAGTAAATATACAGACCTAATCATTAGGAAAGTTCAATTTTTCTTGTGACAGAAATTAAACTGTTCCTTAGATCAATTCATCTCACCTCAAAAGATGCTTATTCTACTGACGTGAGATGAGTGTTTTTAAGGAAGATTTTATGAGAAAAGGTTTTATTGATAGCTCAATAAGCTGGTTTGTAACCGCTGGAGTGACGGTGACTGGCGGGATCATTGCAGGTGGATTTTTTGCCTCAGGGGCGATCGCCGCAGAGATTCTAACTCCCAATACTCCAACACCGGGTATGGAGCAAGTCAACTCCGTTTCTCAACTAACGGATGTTAAACCCACGGATTGGGCATTTCAAGCACTGCAATCCTTGGTAGAACGATATAGCTGTATTGTGGGCTATCCCGACAAAACCTATCGGGGCGATCGCGGCACCACGAGGTATGAATTTGCCGCCGGATTGAATTCCTGTCTCGATAAAATCCAAACCTTGCTTGCTGCCGCAACTGCGGATTTTGTTAGCAAAGAAGATTTAGAAACCGTCAAAAGATTACAAGAAGAGTTTGCCACTGAACTAAGCGCCCTGCGCGGTCGGGTCGATGCGCTGGACGTGCGAACCGCTACCTTAGAAAAACAACAATTTTCCACGACTACTCGATTGTCTGGAGAAGTCATCTTTTCCCGAAGCGATGCCTTTGGCGGTGAGGATGCTACTGGTTTTGGACGAGTTCCAGTCGATGCTGGCAGAGGCTCTGGAGTTCAGCAAAACCGGGTGCGGCTGAATTTACTCACCAGTTTTACGGGGCAAGATCTGCTCACGACTCGCCTAGAAGCCGGAAACGCCATTCCCACCCTAGCAACAGGCGGCACAACGGGAGGCGCAAATTCTGCCTATTTGCTCTACTCCAACGAGGGACGGCTTGCCTATGACAACTCCAGTGTGGCGATCGCCAACAATTCGGTGAATTTAAGTTTGCTGAGCTATCGCACTCCGATTGGCAATTTTGCCACCGTGACCGCGTTTGCCAGTGGTGGCTCCCATTTTCACTATGCGGAAACCCTGAGTCCTTATTTGGATGACGAGGATGGCGGCAACGGTGCGCTGAGCCGCTTTGGGCAATTTAATCCCATCTATCGGATTGGGGGAAATGGTGCGGGTGCGGGAATTAATTTCAAGCTGGGCAATATTTTTAAGATCGACGCGGGTTACATTGCAAATCGGGCGAATGATCCCAGTCAAGAAGCAGGCTTGTTTAATGGTAACTATTCGGCGTTGGCGCAGGTTTCAATTCAACCGGGCGATCGCTTAGGACTCGGACTAACCTACGTTCATGCCTACAATAACGCGGGTGCATTTCGCTATGGTGGGGCTGGCACGGCAACCGGAACATTTCTAGGCAATCTGTTGCCCGGTTCCCAGGGAGCCTTCCCCTCACCGCCAAACCGCCCCACTGTCACCGATTCTTTTGGCGTTGAAGGCTATTTCAAACTCAGCGATCGCATCGTGCTCAGTGGTTGGGGCACCTATACCCGCGCTACATTCTTAAGCGGTGGTGGCGGCAGAGGCGATATCTGGTCTTATGCCGGAGCGTTACTGTTTCCCGACTTGTTCAAGCGTGGTAGCTTAGCGGGCATTATTGCGGGAGCCGAGCCGACTTTAAAGGGAGTAAAACTTGCTGGACAGCAGCGCACAGTAGTCGATCGCGATGATGCCCTGCATGTGGAAGCGTTTTATCGCTATCGCGTGAACGACAATATCTCGATTACCCCAGGGATCATTTGGCTCCCAGCCCTCAACCAGCGCGCCGATAACGATGATGTCTTCATCCCCGTTATGCGAACTACTTTTTCTTTCTGATGAGTTGTGCGGAGTGCGGAGTGCAAGGTTCGGAGTAACGATTTAAGTGTGGTGCTTAAGTGCAGTGCAAATAATCTGAAACCTGATACGGGTTCCATCCCGCACTTCTGCCAAATTTCATCTACTCTCAAGATAGGGTTTATGGAAGAAGATGAGTGTGTCCCAGTCTGTTTCTGAGTCTTTGAAAGTTCTGCCAGTATCGCTAGAGCGTTCGTCCACTTCTGCCAAAACGATCGCGATCGACGTGACGGGAATGATGTGTGCAGGCTGTGTTCGTTCCGTTGAGCAAACCTTAACCCGCAGTTCGGGGGTAGTTACCGCAACGGTCAATCTAGCAACCGAAGTGGCAACGGTGCAGTACATCCCGGAAACTGTCACGCCCCTCGCCCTAGCAAATACGCTCACAGAAGCCGGGTTTCCCGCTCAGCCGCGCTTACCGAAAGGCGATCGCGATCGCTCTGAGATATCCCCTCCAGAATTTGATCTAAAGCAAAAGCGGCAGCAGGAAACCCGGCAGCAACTTAGACGATTGGCGATCGCCACCCTGCTATTATTTCTGTCGGCACTAGGGCATTTAGAGCAGCTTACAGAGATTACTCTGCCGGGACTCAGCAATATTTGGTTTCACTATGGACTGGCGACTCTGGCGCTGCTGTTTCCGGGACGCGCCATGGTGATCGATGGGTGGCGAGGCTTGCGCCGGAATGCCCCCAACATGAATACCCTTGTGAGCTTAGGAACTCTCACCGCCTATTTCACCAGCCTGATCGCGCTCCTCTTCCCCCAACTCGGCTGGGAATGCTTTTTTGATGAACCCGTGATGCTGGTGGGCTTCATTTTGCTGGGGCGAACCTTGGAACAACAAGCCCGTAACCGTGCTGCCTCTGCGTTTCAATCTCTGTTGGCACTGCAACCCACGGTTGCCCGCTTGATTCCGGCGCAGATAGAAGTACAAAGCGAGAATGTAGGAAAAATTCAGGAGTCCGTTGCACCCCTGGAAATCCCGGCTGAATCCGTGCGCGTGGGTGAATGGCTACAGGTGTTGCCGGGAGATAAGGTTCCAGTAGATGGGGAAATTGTGGCCGGGCAGACCCTGGTGGATGAGTCCATGGTGACGGGTGAATCGGTGCCAGTGATGAAACAGGCGGGCGATCGCGTGATTGCAGGCACACTCAACCAATCGGGGGCGATCGCCATTCAAGCCACTCGCACAGGCAGGGACACCACCCTTGCCCAAATCATCGCATTAGTTGAAACGGCGCAAACTCGCAAAGCCCCGATTCAAAAACTTGCGGACACGGTTGCCGGATATTTTACCTACGGCATTCTAGCGATCGCTGCTCTCACCTTTTTGTTTTGGTATTTCATCGGCGCTCACCTCTGGGCAGCAGAATTGGCTGGCATGGGGCAGTCGAGTCTAGGCAGTGAACATTCAGTGTTAACCCATTTGTTCACCGTCCCAAGCCATATGCTGCATCACTCCGGTCCCCCGTCGCCGCTGCTGATCAGCCTTAAAATTGCGATCGCGGTTCTAGTCGTTGCCTGCCCTTGCGCCCTCGGACTTGCTACGCCCACGGCGATTTTAGTCGGGTCTGGGATTGGTGCCGAGCGCGGATTACTGATTCGCGGCAGCGATGTTCTAGAACGTGCCCACGCCCTCGACACCATTGTTTTCGATAAAACAGGCACCTTCACTAGCGGCAAACCCACCGTCACCGACTGCTTAGTCATTGCCCCTATTCACACTCATCCTCCCAATCAAGACAGCTCTTCCTCTGCGCCCGACACCGGACACCCAACACCCAACACCTTCCTGCTTCAACTCGCCGCCACCGTCGAAAGCGGTACCCGCCATCCCCTCGCGTTGGCAATTCAACAGGCAGCCCAGCAGCAAGCGATCGCCCTGTTACCCGCCGAAGATTTTCTCACGGTGCCAGGATTTGGAGTGGCGGCAACCGTGCAATGTTCTGAAGATTTGGCTGAGCCATCGCAACGGGTATTGCTGGGAACAGCGGACTGGCTGGCGCAAAACGACATTGCGATCGCCGATGCTGTTCACGTTCAAGCAAAAAATCTGGCAACTGCGGGTAAAACCGTGGTTTATGTTGCCTCAGGGGAAACTGTCGTTGGTTTGATTGCCGTCGCGGACGTGCTGCGGTCTGACGCGATCGCAACGGTGTCGAAACTGCAACAAATGGGACTCACTGTAAAAATGCTGACTGGAGATAATGCGGATACTGCGATCGCCGTTGCTCAACTGCTGAATATTGCCCCGGCAGATACCTTGGCAAACGTTCGACCTGACGGTAAGGCAGACGCGATCGCCCAACTTCAGGCGCAGGGTTTCACAGTCGCCATGGTAGGCGATGGGATTAACGATGCTCCAGCCCTAGCCCAAGCAAATGTAGGGATTGCCTTGCACTCTGGCACCGACGTTGCCACGGAAACCGCTGGGATAATTCTGATGCGCGATCGCCTGTTGGATGTGGTGGAAGCCATCCATCTCAGCCGAGCCACGTTCAATAAAATTCGTCAGAATCTTTTTTGGGCATTTGCCTACAATCTCATCGGCGTTCCACTGGCGGCGGGGCTGTTGTTACCGAGCTATGGTATCTTGCTGAGTCCCGCTGCCGCTGGTGCCATGATGGCGTTTAGCTCAGTCAGTGTAGTCGCTAATTCACTCCTGCTCTATTGGACGATTCCTGCCCGAAAATAGCCTCCTCTAGATTTCTAAAGGACAAAACCTTTATATTCTGAGTTGATCAGCATTTTCCGATGGGCGATCGCGAATAAGACAGTGTATGATCATCGACTATATGAGAACTTTCCTTTATCGTTTGGTTGCATCTCCACATGCCTACCGCTGCCTATCAAAGCCACTTATTTATTATTCAAGACGATAAGGGTCGTGCAGAGATTACCCTTGATCGGGAGCTTCATTCGATTGGTCGTGATCCTGACTGCGACATTCGCTTAGTGTCTCAGTTTGTTTCACGTCGCCACGCCACCCTAGTGCAGCTAGGCAATGACGATGGCACCTATTGCTATCGCATTGTGGATGGCATCCCGGCAGGGCGATCAAGCTCCAATGGATTGTTAATCAATGGTCATCGACTGCGCGCCCACACTCTAGAGCATGAAGATGAAATAGTATTTGGTCCCAATGTAACGGCGACCTACCTTTTGTTAAGGCGAGAAGAGGTGATCACAGCGCTACCCGACGAATACGACATTACGCTAATTGGACCCAATATGATGGGACATCCAGAAGCTGGGGGAAGTAGTGGCGACACCCTGCGTCAAATGTACGTTAAATAAAGCTGGTTGAACCAATAGGAGTTAGGTAAACGCCTCAGTTTAAGGTTGAAATCTCTACCCACAGAGGGTTTTAGCTATTCTTAAAATAGGTGTAGTGTTAGCCTATTGATTCGTAATGATCAGCGATCGCAAAAAAGCGACATTTTAGTGTTTCATCTATTAAAGCTAACTATCTCGCACTTTTCCGCAACCCCGCTTCATGCAACAATGCTGATGGCTACGCATATCATGAATAAGTTTTTAAGATTCATTCCAGCGGCGATCGCTCTTGCGATTCCATTTGCGGCTCCAACCCACGCCCAAGTTGCGGATGTGCCTATGGCGAACCAAGTAGGAGACTTTACCACCGCAAGAGTGATGGGAAATCGCGGATACTATCGCAATACTCATTGGCTAGTGGTTGATTCTAGCGGTTCGCTCAACTGCCGCGCCACGCCTAACGGGACGGTGACGACTCGCCTGTCGAGCGGCTGGATTGTGACAGCCGCGTTTCCTAATAACAAAGATGGTGATGCCATTGTCATGGAGAAAAGTAAACCCTGGCTACGAGTAATTGCAACCAATCCACTCGGTGTCGGGAAACAACCAGCTTGTCTAGTCCGTGCCAACCGCCGTTATATTGCCCCGATTAGCATAGACTACATGAACGAAACGATCGCCGAAAAAGTGAAGTGACGCGTTACGAAACTGCCACGGCATCACGGGTAGGGGACTGTTAGGATTCCACACGCCCACGCCTTGCTGCTTAGCGATCGCTTCTGCTTGGCGATATTGCCCTTGAGTGGCGACACAGTTGTGAAAATATTGCGGATAGATGACCGCCATCCCTTCTTGCACCAGTTGCAAGTTAATCGATCGCCCATTCACATACACTTCTGCCACAGTCCGCCCATAGC
Organism: Leptolyngbya sp. CALU 1928; assembly: GCF_056784215.1. Taxonomy (NCBI): domain Bacteria; kingdom Bacillati; phylum Cyanobacteriota; class Cyanophyceae; order Leptolyngbyales; family Leptolyngbyaceae; genus Leptolyngbya; species Leptolyngbya sp. CALU 1928. Next base: position 2,982,372 of record NZ_JBXBCE010000001.1, read on the forward strand.
GATCGCGATCCGCCTCTCGTAGTTGCACGACTCGCCCAATCGGTAAAAGCTGCTTCAACCGCTCGGAGGCAACCTGTCCCCAAGGGGCTTGGGCGCGTTCTGGCGCATCCACACAGGCAAGCCGAACGGTTATCTTGGTCTGCCGATCTTGCACTTTCAAGGTATCGCCATCCCCTACACTTAGCACAACAACCTGACTCTGGCGATCGGGTGGTGTTTGGGTGTGGGGTGGTTGGACGCTGGGAGGAGGCGATGGCTTTGGCTTCGCTCCCCCGCGACGAGGCAGCTTTTCGCAAGCAATCCCATCATTATCGCGATCAAGATAATTGGCTCGCTGGGTTTGCATAAAAGCTTGCGCCTCTTCTTGAAAGGCAAAATCAGCACATTTTGCCCGCTGTGCTTCGGCATTGGGAGTAACCGCAACGCTCATACATATCGTTGTGAAAATGAGTAAATTAGTCCGCATTTTTCGCTTGAATATCGGCTTGGGATGGAACTTCTAGGGCGATCGCCCCTAGCTGACCCACCCGAAAATCATTCAGTAACTGCCGTGCCGTTCGCTCTACGTTGCCTTGATAGCGAAATTTTGCTAACGCATGGAGATAATCTTCGCCCGTCAAGTCTTCTAGAGAAAAATTATAGCGAGTCTGGAGAGCGATTTCAGCTTGGATCGGTCGGAGTAACTCAATCAAAATCGCAGCGACCCGCTGATTGTCGTAAGACGCTTCGCCGATGTCATCACAAATCGCCAGTTTAATCGCAGCAAGTTGATTGGTGAGTTTAGAAGGCAGAACCCCTGGCGCATCCAGTAGCTCAATTTGGTCAGAAATACGAACCCAGCGCAGTTGGCGCGTGACCCCCGCACGGCGAGAACTTGCAACCACCCGCCGATTGAGCAATCGATTGATTAATGCAGACTTGCCCACATTTGGGAAACCCATCACCACCGCCCGCACCGGACGCGGCAACATGCCGCGATCACGCCTGCGCTGATTCATTTTCTCCCCGGCGGTTTGTGCCGCTCTCGTAATCGCCTCAATCCCTTTACCATGCTGGGCATCGGTAAACAGCGGCTCCTCTCCCCGTTCCCGAAACCAGTCTGTCCACTGCTGCCGCGCCAATGCCGGAATCATATCCATCCGATTCAGCACCAACACCCGCTCTTTGGTGCCAATCCACTGCTTCACTTGCGGATGCTCGGTCGATAGCGGAATTCGCGCATCCCGCACTTCCAGCACCACGTCAACCCGCTTAAGCTGCTCTTGCAGGGATTTTTCGGCTTTGGCAATGTGACCGGGATACCATTGAATGGGCGGAGAAGTCATGGATTAAACAGCCAAAATTGAGCAAGAACCTGATGTTCTATGGTACTACTCTAGCCCCTGAAACCTGGCCCCTGAAACCTGGCACTCAAACCCTTGGTCACAAAATGTAGCGTTGTTTAGGTAGGAAACTGGAGAAAGTACGCTATATTTTGCCTATCTTTAAATAGTCTCGTTTCAAAAAGCCCCGTTATTTCTATTCATGACGCAAGCAAAACTCATGGTTTCCCAGGTTGAAACACCGATTCTAGACGCGAGTCGTCACCCTGCCCATTCGATTGAAGGGCTGGTGCAGGTATTCACTTGCACCCATCGCAGTTTTTTCACCAACGTCATGGCGCAAGCGCTTCGCATCGCTGGACAAGGAACCCCGGTTCTGGTCGTCCAGTTTCTGAAAGGGGGCATTGCCCAAGGCTACGATCGCCCGGTGCAACTGGGGCAAAGCCTCGACTGGATTCGCTGCAACTTATCTCGCTGCATCGATACGCCTGTGCTAGATGAAAACGAGCAAAAATCCCTGGAGGAATTATGGCTGTATACTCAAAACGTCGTTTGCCAAGGGAAATATGAATTGGTTGTCCTAGACGAATTGAGTCTTGCTATCACCTTTGGGTTAATTTCGGAAACCGACGTGTTAGCCTTTCTCAAAAAGCGTCCCCGCAACGTCGATGTAATTCTGACGGGCCCCGAAATGCCGCGATCGCTGCTCGATGTTGCCGACCAAATCACCGAACTTCGCCGCAGCCATCAACCGTGAATTAGATTTCAGGTTTCAGGTTTCAGGTTTCAGACCACAGTTAAAAGTCAACTCAAAATTCAAAACTTTTTGCCTCTCCTCCTATGATTCAAAACGACACCTGGATTACCTCAATGGCAGCGAAGGGGATGATTACCCCCTTTGAGCCTCAGCTTGTCCGCCATGTAAACGATTTGCCTGTGATTTCCTATGGGTTAAGTAGCTATGGCTACGACTTGCGATTATCGGCGGCAGAATTTCGCATTTTTCGCCATATTCCCGGTAAAGTAGTTGATCCGAAGCATTTTAACCCTGCCAATTTGGAAGCAACCGAGCTACACACGGACGAAAATGGTAGCTTTTTCATCTTACCTGCCCACTCCTATGGGTTAGGTGTGGCGTTGGAGCGGTTGGCAGTGCCGGAAAATGTGACGGTGATTTGCATTGGCAAAAGCACCTATGCTCGAACAGGGCTGATTGCCAATCTCACGCCTGCTGAGGCGGGTTGGCGTGGTTACTTGACCTTGGAATTTTCCAATTCTTCTAGCGCCGACTGCCGCATTTATGCCAATGAAGGCGTAGTGCAATTAATCTTTTTAGAAGGTGCGCCCTGTGCGGTAAGCTATGAAACCCGTCAAGGAAAGTATCAAGATCAATTGGAGCAGGTGACGCTGGCAAGAGTTTAGTGCAGAGTCGAGATCAGGTTTCAGGTTTCAGATTCCTATCCTCTACCAATTTGAAATTGGAATGTGACCGATGGCTTTCTAAAAACGGCAATGCCTCTGTGTTGTGGAACTCAAAATATCTCCTACCCTGCGGCAAGCAAGAGCTAGGTCAACGCTGAGTGCAATGCACACCCTGCGCGAACGCGAACAAAACTCAAAACGGCATACCTCTGAACTCCTTACCCTGATACCTGACCCCTGAAACCCGCAACCCGACCCCTGAAACCTAATGCCCAATTTTCCCAAAATTATTCTGCAAAATAGTAAAGCCGATGCCGTCCGGCGGTTTCATCCATGGATTTTTTCGGGGGCGATTAAGCAGAAAGATCCAGAGTTGCAGGAGGGGGCGATCGCGGAGGTATTCAGCGCCAGTGGCGATTTTTTGGCGATCGGGCACTATTGCGGCGGCAACATTGCGGTTAGAGTCCTAGCGTTTGAGCCGATTGAAAGCGTTGAGAAATTATTTTTAGATCGGTTTCACCGTGCCTATGCGGTGCGGCAACAGGTGGGGTTAGCAGAGAGCAACGTAACCAACTGCTATCGTTTGGTGAATGCGGAGGGGGACGGGCTGCCGGGCTTAATTGTGGATTGGTATAACGGAACGGCGGTGATGCAAGCCTATACCCTGGGGATGTATGAGCAGCGATCGCAGATTGTGGAGTGCTTACAGGCAGTCTATGGCGATCGCTTGAAAGCGGTGTATGACAAAAGCGCGGCGGTGCTATCCAAAGCTCAATCCACCAATCAATATTTGTTTGGCGAAAAATCCGATGGCGTGGTGCAGGAATACGGACACCGTTTTAGCGTGGATTGGGAAGAAGGACAAAAAACGGGATTCTTTTTGGATCAGCGAGAACATCGACAACTGCTTGCCCAATACGCTAAAGGCAAACGGGTTTTGAATACCTTTTGCTACTCTGGCGGATTTTCGGTGTATGCCGTGGATGCAGGGGCGGAGGTAGTGCATTCCGTGGATAGTTCAGCCAAGGCGATCGCCCTGACTGAAGAAAACATCGCGCTCAACAATCCCCATCCAGTTGAGCATGAATCTGTGGCTGCCGATGTGTTTGACTATCTCAAAGGCTGCGACCCGGTGTATGACATCATCATTCTCGATCCGCCCGCCTTCGCCAAAAACCTGTCAGCCCGTCATCAAGCGGTGATGGCATACAAACGGCTGAATCAAATGGCGTTTGATAGGCTGCGACCGGGCGGCATGGTGTTCACGTTTTCCTGTTCTCAAGTGGTGACTCCCGACTTGTTTAAGGGCGCAGCCATGGCAGGGGCGATCGAGTCTCGAAAAGCCATTCAGGTATTGCATTCTCTGGCTCAACCTGCCGATCATCCCATCAGCATTTATCATCCTGAAGGACTGTATCTCAAGGGTTTAGTGCTAAGCGTGGAGTGAATAGGAGGAAAAATAGCAATGGGGAAAGGGAGATTAGAAGCGTTTAGCGATGGTGTGATTGCCATCATCATCACGATTATGGTGCTGGAATTGAAGGTGCCCCATGAAGCCGATTTTGCAGCATTGCGATCGCTGATTCCAGTATTTCTGAGCTACGTGCTGAGTTTTATCTACATCGGCATTTATTGGAATAATCACCATCATTTGCTTCAGGCAACTCGCCAGGTGAATGGTGCCATTCTTTGGGCAAACCTGCATTTGCTATTCTGGCTCTCCCTATTCCCATTTGGCACTGCCTGGATGGGTGAGAACAACTTTGCCACGTTCCCCGTCGCCTTTTATGGAGTGATTTTGTTGGCAGCAGCGATCGCCTACTTCATTTTGACGCTTACTCTTGTTGCCCACCACGGTAAAGATTCCACTCTCGCGATCGCCATGGGGCGAGATTTCAAAGGCAAACTATCCGTAGTATTATACGCCGTGGCAATTCCGCTTGCCTTTGTGCAGTCTTGGCTTGCCTGTGGACTGTATATTTTGGTTGCCGTGCTCTGGCTGATCCCCGATCGCCGCATTGAAAGAACTCTGATTTCTTGATGGGAGATCGTTGCTCTTAACCTCTTTGATGCTGGGTTGGGCTTCAGTTTGAGGCATATTTAGCTTGGCAAAAGTATTGCTTTTTCGTTACGCTCTTGTCAGAAACATCTGGGCAACAAAGTCCGCACAAGACAGATCCCACAGAAACCATATGTCCGCTATTCTCTTCGGCTCGATCGGTACGATCACAGATACTTCCGAACTACAAAGACAGGCTTTTAATCAAGCTTTTAAGGCTCATGAACTCGATTGGTGTTGGAATCGAGGCGAATATCTGACGATGTTAGAAAAAAGCGGGGGAAAGAATCGAATTGCTGATTACGCAGAGTCCATCGGGCAAACAGTTGATGCTGCCGCAATTCACCAGTCCAAGTCAGAATTGTTTCAAAAAAGCTTAGCTGAATCTCAGGTGCCGCCTCGCCCCGGTGTAGTCGAAACAATACAGGGCGCAAAAAGCAAGGGTTTGAAGCTTGCTTGGGTCACAACAACTCCTCAGAAAAATATTTCGTTGCTGATCGCAGCCTTGCACCCAAGCATCCAGGCTGCCGATTTTGATTTGATCCTAGATGCCTCTAGCGTAGAGTATCCAAAACCCGATAGAGCAGCATACACTTTCGCATTAGAAAAGCTGGGTGAAAAAGCAAATGACTGCATTGCGATTGAAGACAATTTAGACGGAGTAGAAGCCGCGATCGCGGCGGGTCTAGATTGCGTTGCCTTTCCAGGTGAAAACACTGTTCATCACAACTTTGAAAAAGCACCCTATCAGGTCGATCGATTAGATTTTGATGAGTTGCAAAAGTTCCTTCGGAGCCAGTAGATCGCTCAAGATATCAAGCTGCATAGAGTAGCAGGGGTTATGAATAGAAGAACTATTGATTTTCGTAACCTCTCACCTTTTGGGATTGAGGCGAATGGGATTAGAATCACTGAAATGGGCGATAAAGATATCCTTTCTTTGAAGGATGCCCTTGCTAATCGTGGCTTTATTGTCCTTCGGCAACAAGCGGTAAGCGATGCGGATTTTGTTACCTTTCTCAATCGGTTAGGGCAAATGACTTTTACAGTAGGTGAGATCCCAGTCTTAGATCAACCTTCTCTCAATCTCGTCAGCAATGTTGGACGAGTTCATCCACCTAAAAGCGTTTTTCATACTGATACTAGCTATATTGCTCAGCCACCTGCATTTACAGCCTTACGCGCCTTAACCATTCCTTTGTCGGGTGGAGAAACGCTACTTTCGGATCAATATCGTGCCTATGAGACGTTACCTAAAACAGTGAAGGAGCAGCTTGCAAATGCTGAGGTTCTCCATGTCATGTCTGGGCTAACGTTAGATGAAAGTCAGGAAAGACAAAGTTGGCATCCCCTGTTCATGCGGCATCCTCTGTCCGGTCGCTTGGCATTATTTTTATCGACACCAGAACGATGTCAGGCAATCTCAGGCAACAGGCTCGAAGAAGCTCAGCGGATTATTCGGTTACTCTATAAACATTCAATTCGCCACTACCGGCTTTACCGTCATAGATGGCAACTAGGCGACATTGTGATTTGGGATAACCGCTGTACGATGCATCATGCTGATCACTCAAAGGTTGTTGGCGATAGAGTCTTACATCGGGGGATTGTGTTGGGTGAAGCCAGTAGTTTAAGGTAGGCAACCTCAGTCTTGTTTTTTGGCTCCTAGCAGGGCAGAAAATTTAATTACAGAAAATAATGCCTGCCTAAATGGATTTCTCTAGCATAACGGGTAGTGTCCTTGCAGCAGTTGATAGATAAAGCCAACGAAGTCAGCTTCGGGCGATCGCCGATGGCTACGACCTGATCGCTCTCTCTTGGCGGGATGGGCAGCGGCACGATCAAATGATGGACTCTAAAGTCGATATGGTGCAAAAGCTTTGGCGGGCATTCTGATTGAACTCACTTGTCTTGCTATCAAAGGGATGTAGAACCTTGTAGGCGCTGTGATTTCTGCCGAATTCGAGATAAAGCCTTGATCGAAGCAGGACGCGCTGATCTGGCAACGCCTGTAGGAGTTAAGTTCTGATCTTTACCTTCTTCTCCGAAAAACGTAAGATTCTGAAGCACTAAATATTGATGGTTATTAACTTGGGGTTGCAACCCGCGCCAATTGTTTTGGCAAAAAGCTAGATCGATGGTCGTCATCCATGTTGAAAATCCATTTGAGTTTTATTTGGCAGTAGGAATCCATGTTTAAGCAATCTATTTTGGTGGTGTCAGGAGTATCAGCGGTCTTGATGACGACAACCGTTGGAGCGATCGCCCAGACAAAACCGCCTTACAATTGCCTGACTCGCGAAGTCTGGAGTGCGGAGAAAAAAGCCTGGTGCGATCGCTATGGTCCCAAGACAAAGCCAGCCGTATTACCGCCCAAAGCAAGCACCTCTACCCCGTGGCATAACTGCTTAACAAAGGAAGTGTGGACGGCGGATAAACAGGCTTGGTGCAATGCTCTCAAGCAAATGCAAAATGCGACCTATCAAGTTCCTGATGTGGGCACTGTGACACTCACAAATGGCAGGTATAAAAATTCTCAGAAGCAAATCACAGTGACTTTGGGCAATCAACCCGGCATGGTGATATTTGATGACCTGACGGGCGATGGCAAAAAAGATGGGGTGGCGCTACTGGGCGTGAATACAGGCGGCTCTGCCAATTTTATTTATTTGAGTACTGCTTGGAATAATAATGGCACGTTAACACCGCTTGTTCCGGTAATCTTGGGCGATCGCATTAAGGTAAACTCCATGCAAACGCAAAATAAGCGGGTCAAACTGGATATGCTCGTTCACGGTGAGAAAGATGCTGCCTGTTGTCCTACTCAACAGAAGACCCAAAGTTTTACTATGCTGATGCAGCCGACTTTGGTGCCAATCGAGCGGTAATAAAGGGCGTGTCGTGACACGCCCTTTCAAGCTTTAGCAAGGCGCTAAGCTAATCTCTAGCGCACCTGGCGGCAAAGCATTGATGTAGATTTTGAATTAATTCAAAATCTTGCTCAGCAACTGCATTTTTGGTTGGTCAACGGTTTGCCAGTCATCGAGCAGCACCCCGCCTGTATCGCCACTGTTGGGGTTCCAACTCCAATAAGCAAAGTCAAGGTCTTTCTCCTTAATAAAATCAACAAACATTCGTTGCCATTTGCCTTCACTAGACTGATCATCAACATTGCGCCCACCAAACTCGCCGACTAAAACGGGCGCAATATTTTGAGTTTCGATGTAGTTGAACTCAGTTTCCCAACGCGCAGGCAAGTTATTAGGATATGACGGATCGTTGAACCACTCTGCCTTGTAAACGCCGTCTCCATATTCATGGGTTGAGTAAACAACCTTGTTAGACACATTTAGCCTTACAGGATTATCACCCACACCTTGTAGGTCGCCGCCCCACCAAGATCCATTTTCAACTTTGCCTGCTGGTGCTTGCTGCACCCCTTCAACAATGATTAACCAATTTGGATTGACAGCATGAATTGCGTTTCCAGCTCGTTCTGCTGCGAGTCGCCAGTCGGTTGCTAAGTCATTGCTGCCCCAAGTGGCAGCATCATGAGGTTCGTTTTTGAGATCAGCCCCAATCACGTTGGGTTGGTCTTTATAGCGTTCGGCTAACGATGTCCAGCTATTAATCCAGTCGGCTTCGCTATGGTTTTGGTCGTACCACAGTTCAGGGATTGACTGGTCGTCAAGTCGATGGCTATCTAGCAGCACCATAAGTCCTTGATTTTTGGCTTCTGCTACAATCGCATCCATCACTTGCAGAGGTGTTTTGCCTTGCAGATCTTTGTTGTTACCGATTTCAAAATTGATTCCTGAAATTTGGGTTGAGTTAAGCGCATCCACTGAGAATGGTAGGCGAATCATATTGAAGCCTTGCTGCTTAATCTGTGCCACCATCTCTTTATAGTCACGCACCCATAATCCGTGAGGAACATGAGTATCGATCTCTGTCCCAAACCAGTTCACACCCTGTAACTTGATGGGTTGCCCAGTTGCATCAATGATTTGATTGCCACGGGTTGATAGCGGGAACTTCATTAGAGATGTGTCGCTGATGCTGCCGATAGAGGGCGGTGTGAGTATCGGGGCGATCGCTTTTTCAGTAAGCTGTGCATTCGCCCAATCCGCATGGTCATAGCTACCATCACCATCACCATTAGTCACCACTAGCTTCAGGTTTTGCTTGCCCGTAAGATCAACATCGGCTAGTTTAGTTTCACTATTTCCAGTCATCGTTCCACTGTCGTAGAGCTTACTGCCATCTGCCCACACCTGGAAAGCAACCGAGCCTTTATCGCCGACCTCGTCATCTACACCCACATAAGATGTAAAACGAGTGTAAGCACCTCCAAGGGAATAGTTGATTTCCGAGTCAGAGTGGACTCCTAAACCCTTCTGATAAGTTGTGCCATTGAGCGTTAGAGTTTTACCATCCGTTGAGCCTTGCTCTCCATTACTTCTATCTTTTTCAACAGCACCCCAACCGCTAGTAACACTCGTCCAAGCGCGATCGCTCAAGTAGACGACATTACCTGATGGTGCAGGTGCAGGTGCAGGGGGTAGCGTTGATATGTCGAATGGAGTGAAAAGCTGGTTGCTAGAGATAACTTCTTTCGTTTGACTCTTGCTTGACCAAAGCAACTTGCTAACGGCTTTACCACCATTTTCATAGTACTCAAGCTTGATGTCGTAAGCTTTGCCAGCCTCTAGAGTAATTTTGCCAGTGTTCTCGGTCACACCGTGCAGTGTCCAGTTATTGATCAACTGCTGACCATTCACAGAGAGTCTTACGCCATCATCTGATCGGGTGTAGAACGTGTACTCCTCTGAGTGGAGAGGCTTTACTTTGCCTGTCCAGCGGACGGAAAAGGTATCCGGTGCAATTTGGCTATCGGGTGAGCCTTTTTGCCAATCAAAGTTGACGGTGGCATCTGTGCGGGTGAGTTTGAGATTGGTGAAATCGGAATTATCGAAATATTCAGCTTTAAGACCTGGTGCAGGTGGACTAGAACTGTGCCATGAAGTTGCACTATCCGTTGGCAACAGGGAAGAAGAGTTGAGCAGTGAAGCCTGCATGGCTTGATTGCTTGATTCTAGAAGTGGAGCTTGACTTGTGACATCGGTGAGAGATATGGAATTCATCAGTTAAGTTGCCTTATGGGTGCAAGGTTGTTTGGTAGAAGCACCATCAGGGCTTGATTCAGTTGAAGATACAGGAATCCGAATCAAGTCATTCAGCAACAGGGAAGAATGTTGGTTTCCACGGTCAGTATGGAATGTTATGGATTTAATCCAGTGATTGAAGGAGCGCTTATGTGACTGGAACACCTAAAACTATTAACGGTAACCAAAGTAAAATTTCTTCTTTGACAGGTTTTAATCGATCGCTGAGTTAGATTGAAAGGCTTGTCTACCCCTCATTCATCTACTTAGTAAAGTTTCGATAAAGCGTTTTTTGATTATGGTGAAAAAGTAGTGAAGCCGTATGACAGTTTTCGCAACGCCACACAAAATATGAAATCTAAGCGATGAAAACAACACAAGATACACTTAATGAAGTGGCGTAGTTGTCATCGGTTGTAGTAGAAATATCCAGAGTTTCAGCAGCAGTATTGGGTAAGTATTCTGGGCAATCGGCTATGGTGCATGGTAGCCGCCTAATCAAGATCGCGACAATTTCCTACTCGCATAGTGATGGAGTTACCGAACGGGGTTAGTTTCTATGGTTTCTGGGCGATCGCCAAGCCCGTATTGGGATCAAATAGGTGGATTTTTTCCTGGGCGATCGCCAGCCACACATCATCTCCTACCTGGACGGAGTGATCGGGTTCAATCCGAGCTTGCAGCAGCATCGGGCGCGTTGTCGGTGCATCTAACCAGCGCACGGTGAGATAGGTTTCACTCCCCAAGGCTTCCACCAATTCCACCCGCACCTGCAAGTTTTTGGGGGCTGGCATCCCCACGCTGAGATGTTCTGGGCGAATTCCCAGTAGAATTTCTTGCCCGTCGTAAGGCTGAAGTGCCGCTTCCCATGCCGCTGGAAGCGTTAGTCGAAACGGATCTTGACTAATCAACAGCGGCGCTTTTACCTGAATGGGCAGGAAGTTCATCGGCGGTGAACCAATGAATTCCGCTACAAATCGATTGGCTGGATGATTATAAAGTTCTAGCGGGGACGCAATTTGTTGAATTTGTCCTGCGTTCATCACGGCAATGCGATCGCCCATGGTCATTGCTTCAGTTTGGTCATGGGTCACATAAATCGTCGTGGTGCCCAGTTGACGCTGAAGTTTAACAATGTGCGATCGCGTTTCTGCCCGCAATTTTGCATCTAGGTTAGAAAGCGGCTCATCCATCAAAAACACCTGTGGATCTCGTGCCATCGCTCTCCCCAGCGCTACCCGCTGCTTTTGCCCACCCGATAGCTGCTTGGGTAACCGATTTAGCAATCCATCAATTTGTAAAATTTGAGCAATTCGCTGTACCTGTTGATCAATCTCTTTCTCGCGGGGGGGCTGATAGCGCAATCCTTTCGGCAGGTTGCGAGTCGTTTCAATCAGCAAATTTTCTAGCCAGAGAGGGAAGTTCGGGGTTCGGGGTTTAGGTTTCGGATTTCGGGGTTCGGATTTCGAGATTTGTTCATTCCTGTTCGCTATTTCCTGTTCTCTGATCCCTCTTTCCTGACCCTTAACCGCTCTCCGTAGCCCAAACGCGAGGTTGTCATACACCGTCATGTGCGGGTAGAGGGCATAATTTTGAAACACCATGGCAATGTCGCGCTCTTTGGGAGGCAGGTCGTTGACGAGGCGATCGCCGATGTAAATGTTGCCGCCCGTCAGGTCTTCGAGTCCGGCAATCAACCGCAGCAGCGTACTTTTACCACAGCCCGATGGTCCGACTAACACCATAAACTCGCGATCGTTGACCGTTAAATTAATGTTTCGCAGAACCGCCGTTGGCTGGCGGAGTGCAGTCTGTTCGGGAAGTGCAGAACTCCCAGACTGCGGCGTTCCGGGCTGAAAGCTTTTGTAAATAGTTTCTAAAACGACTTGTGCCACGATGCTTGACGCTATAACCTGCTACTGGTCTTCCTCATCTTAGGGCAAGTTCAACCTACGCTTACCTTTTGGGCTGAATCAATCCCCAATCTTTGCCCGATCGCCGGATGAACGTCTGTCATCTTTCGCCCCAACTGCTAAACTCAAACAGAAGCACGCTGCATACTGCATAGACACCCCCATGGCAAAACGTCGTCCTCGTTCTCCTCTAGATAACTACGAACGCGATCGCGAATTTCAGCGGGAGTATGATGATTACTCCACTCCAGAACCCAGCAATCAGCCACCCCGCAAACCTGAAAAATCCATTACTTTGAATGCCACCTCTCTAGCAGTACTGGCAGGAGTCTTGATTTTAGGGATTGGTCTTGGTATGGGCTTTAGCTCTGTGGGGGGCAACAATAGCAGTACTGGCACCAAAATTGTGACTCAAAGCGACTTGGATACAAAAGCGCCAAACCCAGAGATCTGTGTCCAGTTTGGTGCCAGCGCTATCGTTACCGATTTGAGAGTTTTTGTGACGCTGAACCCGCTGAACTTCTATGTTTCTCAGCCCACGTCTCGCCCTGGATGCGTCTTGCGAACCAATAACTGGTCAATTTTGGAGCAGCGAAACTTGATTAACGCTGAACAAGTACGTGACTGTAAGCGACGGATGAACACCTTTGGCTTTACGGGAGCACTAGAAAGTTCCCCGGACATCACCTGTATCTATCAAAACGATGTTGCCAAAAACTTGTTCTTAGATCAAAACGGTCCCGATGGTAAACCGGTTGCTGAACCGGACAACAAGCAGTTTTAGGGGAGCAGGGCTAAGGCACTAACTCAGAGAACAAGAGGCTTAAGCCCCTTGCTTCAGTAGGAAATACCAACTACTCGTAGATTGGACATAGCCTATTCGCTTGATTAGCGCACTTCACGGGTCATGCGGATCTGGATGATTTGCCCTGGTTGGATGGTGGCGGGTTTGGGTGAAGTGAAGAGGTTTGTTGCAGCCCCGGCAGCCCCGCCTAACAAAACGCCTAGCCCTGAGAACTTGCTGACTAAGCCCCCTGCCAAAGCGCCTGCTCCGGAATAGAGCGCTAGGGATGAGCTTGAGATTTCTCGATTGCCGCTGATGGGATCGGATTCGGCAGCAAAAGGAATGGCGCGATCGCCCTGAGTAATTGCCATCGCCATAAACTTACTGCCCTCGCGGCTAGTATCAAACTGCCCAGTCACAAAACTGCCTCGCGGAAACACGATATTCCCTAGAGAATCGCGCACCTCGGTTTGCAAAATTAGTACTTCTTGCCGAGGCGTTCCCGCCGTCAGGCTCAGATCTACCGTGCCGGGATAGCTTAACATCAGCATCGTTCCGGCAGGCAGAACCAACCCTGACACCGAGGATTGATACATCATGGGGATTGCCAGCGGCGATGTTACTGAGGGTGCCATGGTGGCTAATGGGGCGGAATAATTTGGCAAAGTCGTTGGCACAGTATTCAGTGCAGTTGCTCCGCCAATGGGTAAGGATTTGCCAAACTCAATCGGAGACGGTGGAGGAAACCCATCCCCAGAGGGTGCTGTTGGAGACATTGGAATCGGTGTCACGGTTGCAGCCGGGAGGCTCATGGGCTGTAAGGGCGGCACAGACACGGCTGGAGCTTGAGGCAGGGGGGCTGGGGTTTGCAAGGGCGGCACTGAAACTAAGGCTGTTTGGGTGCCTCCTTCCTCTGCAAAGGTGGACTGGGGCAAGCTGGGCAACGGTTGAGCCATGGTTACCGCGATCATAGGCGGATTATACACGGGTGATTGTACCCCAGGCATTTGGATCACACTGGAGATCGGCGGTTGAGATACCGCAGAGGGCAGCGGCATCATGGGAGAACCAGACTGCATCACGCTAGAAATCGGGGGTTGAATGACCCGTGCGGGTTGCAGTTGGGTGGGTTGCAGTTGGGCGGGTTGCAGTTGGATTGGCGCGGCTGACTGCATCACGCTAGAAGTCTGCGGCTGGAGGATGGGTAGCGATGAAGGTTGCAGGGTTGGCAACGGCGATCGCACTTCAGGGAGGGGCTGCTGCATCATGCTGGGAATGGGCGGCGGCACGGTGATGGAGGAAGCCGGGGCAGAAAGAATGGGCAAGTCAAGCGGGGGCATGGCAGTCTGAGGCGGTGCAGCCAATGTGGTCGATGGGGGAACTGCTGCTAGTTGAGTCGGGGTTGGGGCGGTAATCGCTGGAACCGTCACCTGTGCTGAACGATCGCTGGCAATGCGTATCGTGGATGGGATTTCGATCGCGGCTCCCAGTTTGCTTGCCTCCACAGCCGTTGGATAGGTCGGAGGCGCGATCGCCGGAACGGTCAACGGTTGAGCTTGTAAAGGCACGGGCACGTTACGAGGTGCCGGAGAGACTCCTGATTCTGGATAGGTTGAAGAAAGCCCCGTTATCGTTGCCGGAATGGCAAGCGATTCCTGTAGGGATGGTTTCACTAATCGTGGGGTTGATGGCAATGGCAGCGCCATCCTAGAAGCAGCAGGCAGCGAGACAGGCGGCGGAACATCCAGTTTGACGGCTTGGCTCACATCAATCGATAGATCAGACGTTGGCTGCGCGGTGCTGGGAGGCAATGGCGTAGCCTTCTCGGTGGGGGATGCTTGGGCGACTCGTGAAACGTTAGCGAAGCTTTCCACAGGACTCCCTACAGGAACCGCTTGGGGAGATACGGCAGTTAACCCAGAAGGAGTGGATTGAGCAGACCGCGAAGCAACGGGCGGCAATGAAACATCGCCCTCCATCAAGTTATGGTTCATCGGGCTGACATCAGACCCTTCAGCGAGCGCTGTTGGCTGAACACTGGCAGGTTGAATAGCTGCTCCCTGAACAGGGGCTGCTGCTGGAGGAACTGTCCCTACAGCCGTAGAGGGTTTTGGCGACACCGGAGGAAAACTGGATGGTAAATCAAGCTCTGGAGATGGTGGCGGAGGCAAAGCCGAAACGGGGCTTGCTGCATTAGCACCTTCCTGGAGGGGCATCGTCTGGCTTGGAGCCTTCATGGGTGGCATTGCTACCGTTTCAGCCGTTGATGCAGTTTCAGCCGTTGACGCATTGGCGATTAATGGACGCAACACCCAAGTGGATTGATTGGTCTTCTCTAGCTTCACCTGTCCCGGTGCAAAAACTGCGTCTGTAGAAAGCTCCATCACAATTCGCGTGAGACCGGGCTGAAACTGAGAAACTCGCACTTGGCGAATCGATCCCGTGTAGGTTTGCTTAACGTTGACTTCCCCCACCTGAGTATCAGGCAGATCCAAGACAA
Organism: Leptolyngbya sp. CALU 1928; assembly: GCF_056784215.1. NCBI lineage: Bacteria > Bacillati > Cyanobacteriota > Cyanophyceae > Leptolyngbyales > Leptolyngbyaceae > Leptolyngbya > Leptolyngbya sp. CALU 1928. Next base: position 2,997,537 of record NZ_JBXBCE010000001.1, read on the forward strand.
TTCGGGCAGGTTGCGCCATCAAAAAATAGCGTGGTGTCACCCCTTCTTTAACCGTGACTTCCAATTGTTGAGCCGCCGGATCATAACGCCAATGGGTTAAAGCGGCAGATTGAGCAGTTGTTGCCGCGATCGCTAGCGTTCCAGCAGTTAGCAGTCCTACCAGCCCCACCCTCAATAGTTGCGGTATATCTACCAAAAAACCTTCGGTAGACAAAGACTTCGCTCTAATCTCAAATTTTGGGTTTTGCATGGTGTTTCAGGACGAGGCACAAAGTTTCAGAAGAGGAGGCTAGATTTAGCATTGGTCGAGATATGGCAAAACTAGCGATCGCACTTTCATCCAGACCAATCGGCATATCACCAGATATGGAGCTAGATGGATACTATTTACGCTGGTTCTTGCTAAATGCAGCGCAAGCTTTAAAAAAGTTTACAAATTGGATTTCGGTTTCAGGTTTCAGGTTTCGGGTTTCGGCAGTTTTCCCGATTCTCGTTAAAGCTGCTCTCGGATCGCGTCTACCTGTTGCTGATACTCTGCGTCATCTAGTACCGGGTAACGGTCATCCAATGCGATCGCGGTTTGCAAGTCAATCCACGATTTGCAGCCACCATAGGACTCAAGATAAGGAATGGTCTTTGGCTCAGGCAGCCTATACACTCGCAGCAGCAGCCCATGGATCGGCTGACTGTGCTTCCACTTAAGCCGCTCTGTGATGCACTGCAAATTCCAGATGTGAAATGGCAATAGACGAGCGATCTCGCCTTCTTGGGTAATTTGGACAATTTCTGTAATCTTCGCCCACGATCCAATCCTCACCTGCTGAGGATGCCAGCCCGACTCTACAGGCTTCACCTGAGCCGCATAAAGTGGCTTGAGCAACTCCGGCTGCTGATGTTCATAGGTCGGATACAACAACACCGTTTCATGCTGAACGCTGAACTTCCCCCCAGTCTCCCGAATACCGCCTTTCCGCAATAACAAGATGGTTTCTCCCTGTTCTAGGGCATTTACCGCCACTTGCCATTCTTTGAATGCGGATGTGGTTTTTTGCATTTCGCTTCAAGGCTTCAGTTTTTTGCTCATCTTGCGCCAATCTTTAGCTTTTTTCAAGGCTTGGAGTGAAAAGTGTGGTCTTAACTGATTAGCATTAAAGTAGACAAGCCCCGTTGTATTAGAGTTCAACCCCGTCTATGAATACCCACGATCTGTTTATGTTGATTTTGATGTTGTCTCCCGGATTGGTTTTGTCTGCGGCAATTATGGCGACGTTTGCTGCGGGTGGCTGATCTTCTAATCATGTTCAGGGGGCTAATCCGATTTCTCGCAACCGCTGCATTAGGTAGGCTCCAGCAGTGATCGAAGGAAATGGCTGAGTTCCAGTTTTGGCTATGCAGCTTGCTAACGGAGTTAAATCCACCTCTTTGCGAGGATGGACAAAAAAGGGCATGGAAAACCGCCGATCGCGATGATTCCCTGGATTGACCACGCGATGAGTCGTGCTTTTCAGTAAGCCATTGGTCAGTTGTTGCAGCATATCGCCACTGTCTACAATGATTTGCCCCGGCAGCGATCGCACCGGCAGCCAAGAGCCATCTCGCTGGAGCAGTTCCAGCCCGTCATCTGTGGCTTCACACAGTAGCGTGATCAAGTTAATGTCTTCATGGGGAGCCGCTCTGAGGCTGGCTGGGTCAATATCGGTTGGAATCGGTGGATAGTGAACAATCCGAAGAATCGTATTTCCGTCCCGCACCATGTCTGTCATTAGGGTTTCTGACTCTCCCAGATAAAGGGCACAGGCTTGTAGGAGTTTGAGCGCACAGGTTTCTAGCTGGGCGTAAAGCTGAGCCATTACCGGCTGAAATTGGGGAACTTCTGTCACCTGAAAATTAGCTGTATGGTCGGCTGGGAGAGTCTTGGAGGGCGGCAACTCGCGCACAGTATGCCAAAATTCTTTCAAGTCGGGTGCAGCATGGTCTTTAGCGTGTTCCTTGCCAAAAGAGGTAAATCCCCCTTTTCCACTTGGGGCTGGCGGTTCATACTGGCATTTTGTGGCGGTGGGCAATTCAAAAAACTGCTGTGCTACCTGATAAGCCTGGTTGATTAGGTCAGAATCAACGCCGTGATTCACTATTGCAAAAAAGCCAGTGTTTTCCAAAGCATGACCTAATTGGCTGACAAACTTTTGGCGATCGCGATCATCCGCCTGAAACAGGTGCAGGTCTAAAACTGGGATAGTTTGAGTCAGGGACATTTGCTAGAACTCAAGATTGAAACGTGAAACTCTTGCGATCGTAGCGTTAATTCTTAGATGAAAGACGCGATCGCTCTCCAATTAAATGTGCAGTAATGATTGAACCCATTCTTAATAATTTAGTGGTGGGCAACCCTTTGGAGATTGCGAACTGGCGATCGCTAGAGCAAGATGCCTTAGCAGACAAGCGACGAGCCGCCGCATTTGATCTGTCAGCAGTGACAGTGGAACGCGCCATTCAGCAACGAGCGGCACTGCTTCAGCGGGTGTATCCAGAGTTTTGTGAATTTTGTCAGGCAACCCTTGGCAATCCGGCTGATTATCTGATCACGCTGTGGCAGGTGTGGTTACCCCTTGCTCAACAACTTGCCGATCGCCATCAACAGGTTGGGCGACCCTTTGTGCAAGGAATTTTGGGCGGGCAGGGAACCGGAAAAACAACCCTGGGTAAGCTGCTGACCCTGATTTTGCGGCATCTGGGATTAAACGCGCTCACCTGGTCATTGGATGATCTGTACAAAACATTCAGCGATCGCCAAGCTTTGCAAACTCAAGATCCTCGGCTGATCTGGCGCGGTCCGCCGGGAACCCATGATGTGGCGTTGGGCATTGAAACCCTCGATCGCCTTCGTCAAGCTTCTAATTCGGTGATTGCCATCCCACGGTTCGATAAGTCGTTGCACAATGGAGCGGGCGATCGCACTACGCCTGAACAGGTTCAAAACATGGATGTCATCTTGTTTGAAGGCTGGTTTGTTGGTGTGCAGCCCATCGATTCAGCAGCATTCGACCAGGCACCGCCGCCGATTTTGACGGAAGCAGATCGCACCTTTGCCCGTGATATGAATGAGTGTCTACAGGACTATCTCTCGTTATGGCAATGCTTGGACAGTCTGTGGGTGCTGTATTTGCCGGATTATCGGCTGAGTAAACAATGGCGCAAACAGGCAGAACAGCAGATGAGAGCGACGGGCAAACCGGGCATGAGTGACGCGGAAATCGACAGATTTGTGGATTATTTTTGGCGATCGCTGCACCCAGCACTATTCATGCCAACCGCTCTACAAACCGCAGAGTTAGCGATCGAAATCCAGCCGGATCATTCCATGGGCGCACTTTATCGCAGTATAGATGCCGAATTGTCGCCCGTGCGAGATAGTGGATGGATGCAAATTTAAGGAACGAGTCATGAGGGTTCAATTGACCAAGTTGCCGCGATCGCCCCTAGCCAAACGATTGCGGCTACTCCTGTTGTGTAGCGTTACGATTTTGCTAATTGTGATCCCGGTGGGATATCGAGCGATCGCCGCAATCCCGCCAGCAGCCATTCGAGTGGCGCAATTGCCAATGCCCTCTTTTCCGGCAGCCTTGGATACTATCAACAAGCCCCCGCCTGGTGTGCAGCGCTATGGCGCAATTGAGGTTGCCCCGGTTGTTTTAGATGAGCAAGAACTATTTAAAGTCGCTTCGCCTACGGTTCTTGATCGCAAAAATCCAGGTCAACAAATTCCAGTTGAAGTGAGGGCGAACCAAATAGAAGCCAATCTAAAACGAGTGTTTGCTCAAGATCAGCCTCAAGATATTCAGCAAAAACGAGGATATTCCACCCGCTTTGATCCCAAAACGCTGCAAGTGTTTCTTGCCAAAGTACGAGGAGAAACGGTGATTGCTGCCATCGATAACTACCGAACTCAGCGTCTATCGTTGCTCACAGTTACTAACCCAGATGCCGACTATTACGGGCTATCGATTGAGGATTTATCGAAACAATGGCGCACTACATTAAGCACAGAATTGGATATTGAGTTGCAGAATCGCCTTCCAGAAAAATCTGGCAAACGCATAGAAGCCGCCACATCAGCAGGGTTGCTGACCCTTTGCGCTTGTTTGCTGCTGTGGTTAATCCAGCGATCGCTAGGGCGATTGGACAAACAGCTTAGAGGGCAGCAGACAACCCAACAGCAAGATATTCTTGCCAAACTTGAGCAAACAGCAATCACGGCATCTCCTCCCAATGCCGCTACTCAGCCCGAAAAACAATTGGAATTTGGGCGATCGCCCCTCGTTCTATCCCGTCGCCACTGGCTCAATATCTTTCGCTGGCTCTTGGGCTGGGGGCAGGTAGCAGTTTGTCTTTTAGGGTTGGCGGCAATTTTGAGATCCTTTCCCCAAACCAATCGCCTCAGCGCTACTCTGTTAGACGTTCCGGCTTTATTACTACTGATTTGGTTTTTGATGGTGCTGGCAAACTGGATAGGCGAAATTTTGATCGATCGCTTTGCCCTTGCCTGGGAAACCGATCAGTTCAGAGCCTTTCAAATTTTTGAGTTTGATGATCTTCAGCGCAAATCTCTGCGGATTTCAACGGCAATCACCGCATTGCGAGGCTTAAAAACTTTTGTCGTATGGACAATAGGCGGCGCACTGGCACTTCAGGTATTCGGCATTCCCATTGGTTCCGTGCTGGCGGGCGGCGCACTCGTTGCCTTTGGGGTTTCGCTGGCATTCCAAAATTTGATCAAGGATTTAATCAATGGTTGCTTGATTTTATGGGAAGACCAATACGGCTTGGGCGATACTGTTTCCATTAGTGGGACGACGGGCTTGGTGGAAGATATGAATCTACGCATTACCCAAATTCGCGATGTGGAAGGGCGGCTGATCACGATTCCCAATAGTTCGATCATCAAGGTCGAAAATTTAACCCGCACCTGGTCACGGGTGAATTTTGATCTTCAAATTGCCTATGAAACTGATGTGGATCAAGCGATTGCGGTCGTGGATGAAGTAGCCCAAAATCTTTACGCCGAACCTGAATGGCGCGATCGCATTTTAGAAATGCCCAAAGTGCTGGGTGTCGAAAATCTTTCCCATACCGAGATGACCATTCGCACCTGGATTAAAACCAAGCCTTCTGAACAGTGGAATATTGGGCGAGAATTTCGTCGTCGCCTTCGTCGTGCCCTCGCCAAAAATAACATTCGAGGCAGCATTCCTCAGCAGGTGCTAGAAGTGGGGGGGGCGTTGCCAGAAGCTAGGGGGCAGGTGCCAGAAGAGCAAGAACCAGAGATCAGGGGACAGGGGTTAGTATAAAAACTCTGCATCTAAAACCTGAAACCCGAAGCCTAGAACCCGAAACCTAGAACCCGAAACCCGACTCTACCCACCTTGTGCGATCGCAGGAATTTCAACAAACTGTCATGAAAGCGCTACAGAGTCTCTAGAATTAGAATGCTTTGAATTTGATTATTCCAGCGCAGTAATGGAGGAGATGAGCGGTGAATATTGCAGAGCTATTTCAAAAAGGTGGACCCACAATGGTGCCGCTGCTGTTGCTCTCTATCTTGGCGCTCACAGCCATTTTTGAGCGATCGTGGTTTTGGTTTGGCGTGTTGACCAAAGAGCGTGAAACCGTTAATCGTGTCCTCGATCCGATTCGGCGGAATGACTGGGTCACTGCTGCCGAAATTGCCAGACAGTCATACGACCAGCCGATCGGTCGGTTTCTCTTCAGTCCACTGCAACTCAAAAACCCCGATCCAGAACTGGTGCGCCTTGCTTTAGAAGCCTCTGCGGATGATGAACTAGCGGCAATGCGGCGGGGCGACAAAATTCTGGAAGCCGTGATAGCCTTGGCTCCGCTGCTTGGCTTACTAGGAACGGTGATTGGTCTAATCATCTCCCTGCGAAATATTCGGATTGGGGATATCAGCGGTGGGTCTGCGGCTGGAGTTACGACGGGCATTGGGGAAGCGTTGATTAGCACGGCGGTTGGGCTAGTTGTTGCCATTGGTGCCCTTGTGTTTTATCGCACTTTTCAGGCGTTCTTATTCAATCAAACTAAGGTGTTTCGCAAGTCGGGAAATGAGTTGGAGTTGCTCTATCGTCAACGGTGGGCACAAACTGACGGCAAAGTTATGACCGAGCTAGACGGGGAAGAATTTGTTAAAACAGAGGCAACTCAACCCGCTAATCCTCTGCCGCCCAGTGATCCTTCCATCCCGCTCAAATCTTAGTCTCTAGCCCCCTTTTTGACCTATGAAAATCCATACCGATGGGCCCTCTGAAGATGTGCAAATCCAGATCACTCCGCTGATTGATGTGATCTTTTGCATTTTGACATTTTTTATTCTGGCGGCACTCCAGTTCACACGTCAGCAAGGAATTAACACGGGTTTGCCGCAAGCGAATACGGGTGTGCCGCTCTCCAGTAATCGAGAAATGATCACGGTAACGATCGCCCCTACAGGTCAACTCTATGCTGATCAGCAGCCCGTCGATCGCGCTCAACTGGGTCAAGTGTTGGCGCTCTATGTGCAGCAAAACCCATCAGGATTGCTGGTGCTGAATGCATCTCCCAATGCCCTTTACAATGATGTGATCAAAATACTCGATCTGATGCGATCAGTGGGGGGCGATCGCGCGACTTTGGCAACCACTCCACTGCCTGCGACCTCACCGGGTGCCTTGCCCAGCACCACTCTACCCGACACGACTAGCCCTGCTGCTCCATTCAATCCCTTTGAGCCGTTTGGCACCAGTCCCGCTCCTGGCGCAAGTCCGACTGGGTCTGGGCAAGTACCCGGCGCATTGGTCACACCGATCGCCCCTAACGGAATCGTGACTCCATCTCCCATCCCATCGCCTTAAAAAAGCGAAGAATATAGGGTAACCATTGGGTAAGAGGAAAATTTTTTGAAAAGATGGAATTGGGTATGGAAAGTAGGGCTTTGGGTTCGGCGTAACTTAGGCGTGAGCCAGATGTTGCAGTGGTTAAAGGATATTGGGTGGCGATCGCTCTCCCTATTCCTGTGTTTCTTTTTACTCTTGCCGCTCACCAGTTGCCAGTCCACCCTCTACAAAACTCAGACGGCGCAACAGTCTCAACTCATCCTCAGCACCCTCAGCGATCCCAACACCTTCAACTTTGCCAACAAAAACACTTTCCCCAACATTTTCCTGTTTAGCTACGAATGTTTGACAACTGAAAACGGGGTGACGGGAGAAATAGAACCTGCCTTGGCAGAATCTTGGCAAGTGTCAAAAGATAATAAACGGATTGTGTTTAAGCTGCGTCTTGGTTTGAAATGGTCGGATGGGCACCCGCTGACCGCCGACGATGTTGTCTTCACCTATCGGGATATTGTGGCAAATCCCGCCATTCCCACGGATGCCAAAGAAAGTATTCAAATCGGTGAAGCTAAAGCTTTTCCCCAGCCCCGCAAGTTGGATGATTTGACGGTGGAGTTTATTTTGCCAGAACCGTTTGCGCCTTTTCTGCGGGCAACTGCGGGTCCCGATGGCATTGCCATCCAGCCAAAACATATTTTGGCGGAAACCCTGACTACTAAAGGAACCGATGGCAACCTGACATTTTTGTCTACCTGGGGCACCAACACCGATCCCCAAAAAGTTGTGGTGAATGGCCCTTACAAAATGGAGAGCTATGTGGCAGGGCAGCGGCTCGTGTTTCGGCGTAATCCTTACTACTGGCGCAAAGATGCTCAGGGAAATTCCTTGCCCTATGTGGAGCGAATCATTTGGCAGTTTATCGAAAACACCGATACCCAACTGCTGCGGTTTCGGTCGGGTGAACTGGATGTGATGGGCGATGCCCGTCCCCTGCGCCCAGAGTATTATTCTTTGCTGAAGCGAGAGGAAGAACGCGGAAATTTTCGGGTTTACAATGGCGGTCCTTGGTCGGGGGTGCTATATCTCACGTTTAACTTGAACAAGGCGACCAATCAGGACGGCAAGCCATTTGTAGATCCGATAAAACAGCGTTGGTTTAGCAATCTGGCATTTCGGCAGGCGATCGCCCACGCGATCAATCGCAACAAAATCAACACTAATATTTTCCGGGGATTGGGCATTGTATTGAACTCGCCCATCTCCGTCCAAAGTCCTTTTTTCCTTAAACCGGAGCAAGGCTTAAAAACCTATGATTACAATCTAGAAAAAGCGAAACAACTGCTGCTAGGAGCGGGATTTCGGTATAAGCAAACTCAGCTTTTAGATGCAGAAGGAAATCCCGTGCGGTTTACTTTGCTGACCAACTCTGGAAATAAGGTGCGGGAGGCGATCGGCGCTCAAGTGAAAGAAGACCTCAGCAAAATTGGCATCCAAGTCGATTTCACGCCGCTGAATTTCAACGTGCTAGTGGAAAAAACCTCTAGTTCCCGCGAATGGGATGCCCACATGATCGGCTTCACGGGCGGCATCGAGCCTCACTCAGCCGCAAACCTCTGGCTGAGTAGCGGTGCTTCCCATTCCTTCAACCTGAAGCAACAGCCCGGTCAACCGCCGATTCAAGGTTGGCAGCCTTACGAGTTTGAACAGGACATCGATCGCCTGATGATTGCCGGAGCGCGGGAACTTGATGAAGCCAAACGACAGCAAATTTATGCGGACTATCAGCGCGTCGTGCAAGAAAATCTGCCCGTGATTTTTCTGGTCAACGATCGCGCTTTGATGGCAGCCCGCAACACCGTTCAAGGTCTGCAATACTCCGGCTTACCCAGTTGGGGCTTGTGGAATATCCAGGATTTGAAGATGCATGAAAAGGGGAAAGGTCGAGTATAAGGTTTTGCTAACCAATTCTTCAATGCTCCATCGCAATTCAATCTATTTGATTGATGGTTTAGAGGATGTCTGAGAAGTTAAGACCTAGTTTTCACCGACTGAGAATCTAGACTCGCCGCACTGGGCACGGCGACATGCCCTTGAGCCACTCGCTCATTCCACGCAATGGGCATGGATTCTCTCCAAGGTGCCATCTAACCGCCATGCTCGAAAGTAGTGCTACAGCAAGCCACCGCGATCGCCTGACTGAAATGATGGGCGATCGCTCTTCGCTAGTCTATCTGTCCCATAAGCTAAATAGCTGTCGGCATAGGAATCTTTGCGATCATTTGGGCGCTGGTTTACCTACAGTAGGTTTAGCAGTTGTTTTCAAGAAAGGAAAAACCATGAATCAATTTAAAACGGTCGCCCTTTTGGCGTTGTTGACAGGTGTTTTTGTGGCGCTCGGCGGTTTGATTGGCGGCAGAGGTGGCTTGCTGCTGGGTCTGGTAATGGGGGGCGCAATGAATCTTGCCTCTTGGTTTTTTTCAGATAAGATTGCGCTGTCTAGCTTTGGGGCGCAACCGGTGAGCCGGGAGCAAGCGCCTGAACTGTTTGAAATGGTGGAGCGGTTAAGTCAGCGAGCCAATATGCCGATGCCGGGGGTTTATATTGTGCCATCGCAGGCAGCTAATGCGTTTGCAACGGGTCGTAGTCCAGAGCGTGGGGTGGTTGCAGTCACCCAGGGCATTTTGCAAATGATGCCAGCGGATGAACTGGAAGGGGTGATTGCCCATGAGTTGACTCATATTACGAACCGCGACACGTTAACCCAGGCAGTGGCGGCAACGATTGGCGGCGCAATTTCCTATCTGGGACAAATGGCGTTCTTTTTTGGGGGCACGGGTGATCGCGAGAACCGTCCTAACCCCATTGCACTTTTATTGATGACGCTGCTAGCACCGCTTGCTGCCAGTGTGATTCAGATGGCAATTTCACGCACACGAGAGTATGAGGCGGATGCAGGCGCAGCCAAGCTGACGGGCAATCCGCGTGGATTAGCCAATGCCCTTCAGCGGCTAGAAATGGGCGGGCGGCAAATCCCCATGCAGGCAAATCCGGCATTTTCTCCGTTGCTGATCATCAACTCTATTTCTGGACAGGCTTTCTCTAGGCTATTTTCCACCCATCCTTCCACTCAATCTCGGATTGACCGGCTGACGCAAATTGAGCGATCGCTGGGGTCTTAACTCCATTCACGGACTACCTGTTGATCTGTGAGCGAGGGCAATTTCATTCAACCTGCATAATTTGGGATCGTTCAACCGTAAAGAACAATAAGCCCCCAAGCAGGAATTGAACCCATGAACGCCATTGCAAAAGTTACGCTTAACGCTCTGATGATTGTTGCCGTTGTGTCACCTTTAGCCGTTGCTAGTTTTACATCCGCTGCGGAAGCCGCTTACCATCGCGCCAGCGGTAAACCGGGTCGCTTGGAACCCGGTGGACCTCGCGCAGTGCCCCCAAATTTGATCCACGAATTTAAGAATTAGGAAGAACAGGAGCTTGCGGATTGATTGGCTGCGGATTGATTGGTTGCGAATTGATTGGTTGCGAATTGGCTGGCTGCGGTTTGTCGGGCATAACCGGGCTGGAAATATTGGATTCGCCTGATTGAAAACAAGTCTCGGTTTGAACCGGCAGCGCATTAACAGTCACTGCTTTATAGCCTGCGGTATTAAGTAACTGAGTCACCACTAATTTGGCGCGATCGCTGGCTTTTTGCAAGATGCCTTCCTCGCAAGCGGCGCGCACAATTTTTTGAAGGGCTTCTTGTTGTGCTTTGGTTTGCAGATCGGGTGCCACATCAGGTCCCAAACCCAAAAAACCTCGGTTGTAGTCATAAACCTGAGATTTATTAACATCAATGTTGCTGTTTAAGATTTTGGGCGGCGGTAGCTGAATCTGAATGGTGTCGCCGTTTATTTGGACATTTTCCTCAGTGAGTTGGCTAAGATCTATCCCTGCTTGCACTTCGCCGTAGGCAATATAAAGCAACTTGGTCGTGCCGATGGTAAAACCGCTCAAGGTCGCATCTTGCTCTGTGGGCACAACGGCTTGCATGGTGAAGGCTGCCGTGGTTAGTTCGCTAGCTTCCCGCACTTTTTGAACCATGATCGATCGCACATCCACTTGGGGCGCAGGTTGCGGCGGATTGATCAAAACATTGAAGGCAGAAAGCAGGCGATCGCCCCATTGCCACTGGCTAAATCCAATCAGCAGTGCCGCCGTCAACGCGCCACCCGACAGCATCCACAGTATGCCGCTGACCCAACTTCCTCTGGGGCGGTAGTGATGATCGTCTTGTCTCACGGGGCACTTATGGCTAACGACTTTAACCTAAAGCAATTCAGTTGTCTACTGCCTTGCTGTCAATTACATGGAAAAGATCCCATGAAAAAAGCCCTTGGGCGTCTGTCCGTGTTTCGACTCCAAGGGCTTTTTTCTTTCGATCAACTCCTCACCTGTTTATAATCCTACGAATCGTTGGAAATGTCTAGTCCCTTGTGCCAGATCCAAAAGTGGAATGGCTAGATGAGGACAAATTCAGGGATAATTTCTTTAGTTTCTGACATATGTTCCCGATGACTCAAGCAAATCCCGTTTATCCGGTTATCTGGCACAATGACCATGTGCGTCTGATTGATCAAACTCGGTTGCCCAATGAATATGGCAGTGTGGAGATTCACAACCATGAAAAGATGGCAACGGCAATCGAAACCATGATTGTGCGGGGTGCCCCAGCCATCGGGGTCGCCGCAGCCTACGGCGTGTATTTGGGCGCACGGGACATTGAAACGAGCGATCGCGCTGAATTCTTGACTCAGTTGGAAAAAGTCGCGGAACGTCTCCGAGCCACACGCCCCACCGCGGTCAATCTATTTTGGGCGATCGATCACATGATGAAGGTTGCCTATCACACTGAAGGCTCCGTTGATGCGATCCAAACTGTATTGCTAGAAGCCGCACGCGCGATCAACGCAGACGATATTCGCACCTGTCAGCAAATTGGCGACCACAGCTTAAGCATTTTGCCACCGACTCCAGCCAAACTGCGAATTCTCACTCACTGCAACGCTGGCGCTCTAGCAACAGCAGGCTACGGCACGGCGTTAGGGGTGGTGCGATCGGCGTGGACAGCAGGACGATTGGAGCGGGTGTACGCCGACGAAACCCGTCCTCGCTTGCAAGGCGCTAAGCTAACTGCCTGGGAATGCGTGCAGGAAGGCATTCCCGTGACGGTGATTACGGACAATATGGCAGCCCACTGCATGAAGCTGGGCATGATCGACCTGGTAGTCGTGGGAGCCGATCGCATTGCGGCAAATGGCGACGCAGCCAACAAAATCGGCACCTATAGCCTGTCCCTGGTTGCTAAAGCCCACAATATCCCGTTCTATGTTGCGGCTCCTTTATCCACCATTGACTTCGCGATCGCCGATGGTGGACAAATCCCAATCGAAGAACGTGATGCCAGCGAAGTCTACCAAATCGGCGACACGATCCTTTGCCCTACCGGAGCCGAGTTCTATAACCCCGCCTTTGATGTCACTCCAGCCGAATTGATTACCGCAATTATTACCGAGCATGGCGCAATCGCTCCCAGTGAGTTGAGCGATCGGCTAAGCGCAAAATCGGCTGTAGCCCTTTGATAATCCACACCACTTTTCCTTTTTCCACTCCTATGACTTCTAACCCTTTAAGCTGGACAGAGCTAGAAACGCTGGCAGACTACCCAGTCGATCCAGTTAATGGTGCTACCAATGCTCAGGCTGAGTTGCGCTTATTCGGTCATGCTGAATCCGATATCCGAGTGACGCTCTACCGCGATAATCATGCTTGGTGCCCTTACTGCCAAAAAATCTGGCTGTGGCTGGAAGAAAAGCAGATTCCATACCGGATTGAGAAAGTCACTATGTTCTGTTACGGGCAGAAAGAAAGTTGGTACAAGCGCAAAGTGCCATCGGGAATGCTACCCGCCATTGAGTTAGATGGTCGCATCATTACCGAAAGCGATGATATTTTGATTGCATTAGAACAGGAGTTTGGTGCGCTCGGTTTAGGCATGACAGACCCAAAAGTAATGCCACTTAGACAGTTAGAGCGTCTGTTATTTCGAGCTTGGTGCGCTTGGCTGTGCTATCCATCAGGGTCATCCCGCCAAGAGCAAGAGAACCGCGCCCAATTTACGGCGATCGCGGCACGAGTTGAAGCAGCATTGGGTCGCACTCCCGGAGCTTACTTTCTAGACGAGTTTGGCACTGCCGATGTCATCTTCACTCCCTATGTTGAACGGATGAACGCCAGTCTTTACTACTACAAAGGCTATTCTTTGCGGGAAGAAAACCCGCGCTTATCTGCCTGGTTTGATGCCATGGAAAGCCGACCCACCTATCGCGGCACTCAAAGCGATTTTCATACTCATGTGCATGATCTCCCGCCGCAAATGGGCGGCTGCTTTGAGAACGGCGAACCACAGATGCAAATCAACAAGCAACGAGTAGATAACGGACCCTGGTTTGGATTGCCCGATGTTACCTATCCAGAACCCGAAACTTCCCGTGTTGAGGCGCTGCATCGGGTGATTAAGCACCGCCATAATATTATTCGGGTCAACCCTGCGGACGATCGCGTGTTTGATGAAGCACTGCGCTGTGCCCTAACCTTGATGATGACGGGCGAAGTCTGTATGCCTCCAGCCGGATCAGATAGTGCCTTGCGATATTTGCGCGATCGCATCAATGTTCCGCGTGATATGTCGATCTACGCTGCCAAACATCTGAGAGAAGCTCTGGAGAAAACTGCTGCGTTAGTGGGCGATCGCCAAGGCACCCCCCTGCTCATGCACCACCGACGGGATCAAGACCCAGCAAACTTTGCTAGACATGAGGCTGTCTGAAGATCGACGGGTTGTCTGATAAATCAAGCCCCAATGATAAGAGCGATCGCGGTTAGAAAAATATAGTCCAGCAACAAACGATCCAACAGCAGGATTTCGATTTCGACTGAACGTTCGGCTGAACGGTTACTAAAGTCTCAGCACGTAGACCATCGCGGGTCGATCAGAGCTAAAGCATGGTTTCAATTACGATCGCACCCCTTTCTGGATAGAGATTTTAGCCAATTTGAGAATTTTTGAGCCATTGAAACTACTTCTTTCGACGTAAATATTGACTTAAATAGGATCTCAAACATAAAGCCGTTGTAAAGCTGTCATACTAGTAATTGTTAACAATCATTAACAAATAAATGATTTTGTTAACAGACAACCCACACACAAGGTAAGACACATGGCTGATATCGTTGATACTGCTGTTAGCGCAGGTTCTTTCAGCACATTGGTTGCTGCTGTTAAAGCTGCTAGTCTAGTAGACACGCTTAAAGGTGCAGGTCCATTCACGGTCTTCGCACCCACAGACGAGGCATTTGCTAAATTGCCCGCAGGTACAGTAGATGCGCTGCTAAAAGACATTCCTAAACTGACGAAAATTCTGACCTATCATGTCGTTTCTGGCAAGGTCATGGCGGCTGATGTTACCAAACTAAAATCGGCTAAAACTGTTGAAGGTTCTGAAGTCAAGATTGATGCTTCCAATGGCGTTAAGATTAACGACTCCACAGTTACAACTGCTGATGTAGCGGCTGATAATGGCGTTATCCACATTATCGACACGGTGCTAATTCCTGCATAAGTTGATTCCCAGGAATAGCAGTTGCTATTCCTGGGAGCTTTACGATTGATGAAACTCACAAATCAACACAGTGATTTTCTGCTTGTCCTCTACACAAACTGATCGCTATTTCATTTAAAGCTTTAGGAAGCTCAAAAAACTCTGTAAACTCTGTTATCAAAGAACTTCAGGGCACCTCTCAGCTTTGCAAGTTTCCCTCATTCTCTTCTTTCCTGGAGAAAGGGATGAGGGTTCAAACTCCCTCTCTCGCTCTCGGAAAATGGTTGAGGATGAGGGCTAAAGCAAAAATCAATGTTGATATTAATAGCTTTGAAAATTAGAGCTTATTTGTCAGATTGTAGAGAAGCGATATTTGATTGCCATTCGTGCTTCAGGAGATCTTGATACATTTTTTCCTGAGCCATCATGAGTTGATACTGTGCAACCAAGAATTCTTGGGCTTGTTCACGAGACATGCGTTGCACTTGGTCTGAAAAACATCTGAGATTAAACTTCTGCTCTAACGTAAGTTCGATTGCTTGGTTTATCATTTCTTACACTCAATAATAGAGAAATTAAAATCTATAGCTAAACTAGCTGTCTTAAAATCTTGCTTTGGAAGGGCGAGCTAACTGTGACTGGGCGGGCAGAATAATTTTTATGCCATGTTAAATATCATAACAAATTATTTAGATAATTTAATATTTTTAATATTGACAAGCTTCCCATCTTCTCTCGTAAAAACTTTGTCAATCGTCTATTGCCTAACAAGCATTCGGATATTGCGTGGCAGTTTGCTACGAGCAGACGTAGCACGATAACATAGTTCATAGTTACCAGGCTGTTCAGGTCATGAGAGCCAGCATTCAACAACAAATTTTGTTCATTCATCATGAAGATTTGCCGCAGTTCAAGAAGGGCGGTTCGGTGGTGCGAAACAGCTACTTTTGGGCGCTGAAGGCGATCGCGGCTCATACGAAGCGAAATGGCGACTGGGAATATGACCCCGAAGTATGGTTAGCCCTCCAACGATTGCTACTCTCTTTTGCGGAGTCGGGCTATTTGGGGCTACGCGAAACTCAGCTAGAGTTTGCGATCGACCAAGAAATTCCGCCTGTGTTAAAGCTGGTGGCAACCTGGGAATAGTTGGGTTAGCTTAACTGACCACGAAAGCGGTGGATGCTGATGGCGAAGCATTATTAACGATCGCACAAATGCCAGCGCAATGTTCAGCGATCGCGCCAAAACTACGTCCGTTCTTTCATAACTTGCGATCCAATTCGCTTTAACAGGTGCTTTCGTGTTTCATTGCTTTGAGCAACGCTGCCAATGCTTGATCTTCGGATTGATTCACCTGCCGATCCATCATGGCAAGACTCACCGCTTTTGGCAGGGCGATCGCGGCAACATCCGCATCCAATCCATCTACCAAATCATCTAACGATTGGGGTACTTTCAACGCTGATCGCACCCCTAGCATGGTGGGTTCATCAAAGCCAATAGCCTCCAACTGGGGCTGCAACTGATCCCAGGGTGTTGGTTGACTAGGACTGCCCACTTGAATTAAGTAAGCAAGCAATCGTTGGAGAGTACTTTGCTGATGGGTTGTAAATTGAGCAAGGTCTGGGTTTGGACTATGATCTGCTGTGCAGCCATCCAAGTTGCTGACAATTTTTTGCCAATCACAGTTATCGCAGGCTTCAGGTTTATTGACTGTAAGACATAGATGAATCTTGCCATTCGCTGCCTTCAGGTGTTCAACTTGGGCATGAACGCCTAAAAAGCTGAGCCATTGAGCAACGGTTGAAATCAGCACCGAACGAGTTGCACGGCTATTTGCCAGCAGTCGAACTTGGGTTTGAACCATCGGGCGAACAATATGGGACAACATAATGATCTGCGGGCACAACCTAAACATGCCCTTTAGAATATAGGAATTTTTGCGATCGCAGTTGAAATTTAGGAGTTCCGTGACAAATCTAACCCCTCGCGCTTAGTCCTTCAACCTTAGACTCCAGCGACTTCAAAAATTCAGTATTCACGCCTGACTCTCGCGTCAGAGCCACTTTGCCAGTCCGAGCAATTTCTCGCAGCCCAAACTTATTTAGCACCTGAACAATCGCAACCATTTTACCCGGATCGCCCACCACTTCTAGCGTCAGGGAATCCTCAGCAACATCCACCACTCGCGCCCGAAAAATCTGTGCCAGTTCAAGCACCTCAGAGCGGTTTGCGCTGCTAGCGTTCACCTTCATTAGCATTAGTTCGCGCTCAACACAGGGCACTTCAGTAATATCCTGCACTTTAAGCACATTGATCAGCTTGTAGAGTTGTTTGGTCAATTGTTCAATAATTTGGTCGTCTCCCGGAACCACCATGGTAATTCGAGAGATACCCAGTTGCTCGGCGGGTCCAACTGCCAAGCTTTCGATGTTAAACCCACGCCGCGCAAATAAACCTGCGATTCGGGTTAAAACGCCTGCTTCGTCTTCAACTAAAACGGATAATGTGTGTTTCATGCCGATATGCTGCTCATCTCAACAAAAGAGGGTGAGATTTAAAAGTGTAGATAAAAGCTTGTGTGATTGATGCAACCTAAATTCTGAGTTAGGTCGATCCTTACAGCTAGTTTTCTATCTTATCGTGGTGTGTTGGCGATTCATACGCTAGTTTGTGGGTAGCTCATGATTTTCCAAGCACTGTCGTTTCTCAGCTACTTGCTTGAGCGCAACAACATGCTTACCCAAAAACTTAGCTAAAACGGCGAAATCGCTTTCTCCGACGGGCGATCGCTTTACGTTTTTCCTTCTCGATCGGCGTTTCAAAATGGCGATTCTTTCGCATATCTTGAAAGATTCCTGCTTTTGCCACTTGTCGTTTAAATCGACGGAGCGCCGACTCAAGCCCTTCGTTTTCTCCCACAACTACTTGAGTCATGCTACTACCTCTTTAAAGTGAAATGAAACTGGCAAATGAACTGAAATGGACTCTTAACACAAACGAACTGTCCTTATTTCAGTGCCTTTCATCTGCCGAATGGCAGGGCATTTTTCTAGAAACAACGAGCAAAGAAGATCGAATCAAACGCTCTCAAAACTCGATTCTTTAAGCTTCTGATAAGAATCAGTTAGTTAGTATCGGCGATCATTCCCACCAAAGCTATCCCGTCCACCCGCAGGACGACGATCTTCTCGTGGCTTTGCCTTATTCACCTTCAAGGCACGCCCCATCCATTCTGCCCCATCCAACGCTTCAATCACTGCCGTTTCCTCAGCGTCAGAAGAAAGTTCTACAAACGCAAACCCACGCATACGACCCGTTTCCCGATCTTTGGGTAACTGCACACTTACAACCTTTCCATATTCCGAGAAGGTTTCTCTAACATTCTCCTCGGTGGCTTGAAAGGATAAATTGCCAACGTAAACAGACATAACGAGTCTCCGATTTGCGAGAGAAATAATTTGCGAGAAAAATAAAGGGTTAAGTTTAGGAAATTATCCACCCGTAAAAGTTAAGACAAATAGCCCCAAAAATAAATCACCGCTCGGATGAGCATACCATAAGATCCAATCGAGGCACCTTTTTTGAGGCGCAGAAAACCTGACTAGCTGCGCTTTTCTAGCCATGCTTTCATTTTTCCAGGATTGAGCAATCCAAGGGGATCAACCCTTTCCTTAAAGCTTAAATGCTGAATATCAACGGTCTTTCTGCCGCCATCTTCCAAAATGTAAGTATGGGGATTGAAGATGTAGGCATCAACTGACTCGTGATAGTCCATGATTTCCTGGAGGCGATCGCCCGTCGTATAGCGCACCACCTGCAAGCCCACTGGACGAATCGATCCCCCTACTCGAATAAATTCCAGATGCATCATCACTTCATCCCCATAGTGATCATACAAATGCTCAAGCACCTTTAACTCGGGATCATCAGGAAACAACGTTTGCAAATAGGTCAACGTCGGATCAACGCTACGAGCATGAAGCGTAGTGTGGTTCCAGGAATATTCCACCAACGTAATGCCTTTGCTTGCCTCTTGCGCCGATTTTTGATAGCAAACCTGACCGCCAAATTCCTTCACCAACTCTGCAAACGGCTCCAAGCTGCATTCTGCAATGAGTACCATTGCCACATGGCTACCTGTGGGAATAGTGCCTTTTAACGCAGCAAAGTAAGTTGGCAACGGATCAGCACAGACACACACCATTTTTTTAATGATGCCGTCACTATTGCCGAGTGCCTGACCAAATCGGGCGCTGGTCATGAAATCCTCAAAGGCAACGATCGCCTCTGACCAAGCATAAGCAGGCGCTAGAGGAATCTCCAACTCGGTAATAATGCCATTGGTGCCCCAAGCATGTGCCACTTTATAGACATCATCACCGCGCAGTTCCACCACTTGCGGTTCTGCCTCCATCGTCACCACCCGCAGTGCTAACAGGTTGCCGCGATCGCGCAATTGCCCATAGGTCACTGAGCCAATACCGCCACTGCCGCCGCTAATAAAGCCGCCAATCGTCGCTTTACGATAAGTAGAGGGAAACATGCGAATTTCCCAACCGCTTTCCCGCGTGTATTTATCGATCGCTGAAAGCTTTACCCCTGGCTCCACACAGGCAATTCCCGGTTTCACCCATTTCACCTGCTGCATCCCAGACACATCCAAAATTACGCCGCCTTCTAACGGCACACATTGCCCATAGTTGCCGGTGCCTGCCCCCCGCACCGTCAGCGGCACTCCATACTTCACACACGCTTTCGCCACCCGCAGCACTTCCGCCTCACTCTTGACTTTGACAACCACATCTCCCCGCTTATCTGCTAATGCTTCTTGAAGGAGCGGGCTGTAGGTGTAGTAATCCTGAGATAGCTTACTAACTTGAGCCACATCGGTGATGATCTCTAATTCCGCCAACTCAGCAATTAAACTTTCCAGATCAAATGGGGGCACAGTAGACACCATGGCAGGCTCTCACAGAGTCAGTGGATACAAGACATTAGCCTTGCTGAAGCTAGATACAGAATCCTCAAAGGCAAAATTCCTGGGCTGCCCTGCACCAGAGCGAGAGTAGCCATGGGTTGCTAGGTCTGGGAGGAACTCGTGTCTACGCTTTAGCATCGCTAGACATTACAATATCTTAATGTATTTCATAGGGCTAAATACAGGAGACCTAGGTTCTGATTTTCTGTCAGTGGGTAAGTCCTAAATCAGTTTGAAGTCCTTTTGAAGTCTTTTTTAAGTAGGTAGAGCGATCGCGGGTCATTGATACCTTGTCAGAAAAAGTAGTTTAAAGCCAAGATCGTTGCTAGGGTCTGCGCCCATTGAAGATGGGTGTACTATACATAAAACTGATGAGCGGAAAATCATCAAGTTGGATCATTCAGGTTGCAAAGGTAAAGTGAAGAAAAACGTGCTGCCCTGACCCCAAATACTTTCCACCCAGATTTGTCCCCCATGCTGCTGCACAATCGATTTGCAAATTGCCAGCCCCAAACCCGTACCGCCCTTATCACGAGAATCTGAAACATCGACCTGCTGAAAACGACCAAAAATACTCTCTAGCTTATCGGTTGGAATGCCGCGACCGCGATCGCTGACGGAGAAGCGAATGGAGGGAGTCGAGGCAATAGAGTCAGGGGGGTATCGTTCAGCCTGGAGATAAACCGTACTGTTGGGCGAGAATTTGATCGCATTACTGAGCAGGTTCGTAAATGTTTGAATGATGCGATCGGGGGCAACCCAAATCTGCACCGACATAGGCTGCATAACAAGCCGCACATTTGATTCTTGGGCGCTGCTTTCCATAACGGCGATCGCCCTTTGCATCAGGTCTGCGGCATTGCACCATTCCCGCACGAGTGATAGTCTGCCGGTTTCCAACTTCTCTAGATCTAAAATGTCATTCACCAATCGCACCAGCCGCTCTGTGTCAATTGAGGCAATCTCAATCATGCGTTTCATGGCGATCGGTTCATCATCCATCACGCCAGTTGCTAACAAGCCCAGGGATCCACGAATAGAAGTCAAAGGAGTCCGCAACTCATGACTAACGATGGAGATAAATTCGTCCTTAAGTTTCTCAACTGCTTGCCGTTGGGTGACATCTTCGCCAATGCTGGTTACGCCAATAGTTTCGCCCTTCGGATTTCGTAATAGCGTAATGCTCCAGTTGATAATTCTTTGTTCGCCTGATTTAATCAGAATTTTACTTTGGGCAGAGGGATAAAATTCCTGCTTAAGGTTCTCTTGAAAAAGTTGGCGCTGTTGTTGTACTTGATCAGCGGGAATAAAGAAATCGAACCAGTTTTGACCCATCACTTCGCTTTCAAGATGACCAGTCAATTTAAGAAAAAATGGATTGGCGGCGTTAATCATCCCGTTCGTATCTAAGCTAATGACTGCTAGGTTTGTGCTTTCAAACAGCGATCGCCAGCGACGTTCGGCTTCTCGTAACCCTGCTTCGGTTTGCTTGCGTTCTTGAAGTTCAATTTGCAGTTGGCTATAGAGTTCGGATTGGTGAATGGCGATCGCCAGTTGGCTAGCAATCTGCTGGGATAAATCGATCTCCCAAGCGTGCCACTGACGAGGCTCTGCATTTTGATAAATTGCCAACAATCCCCATAATGTTTCTCCAGAAAAAACAGGGGCGATCGTGTAAGCTCTTGCCTGAAATTGTTCTAGCAGGTCAATATGGCAAGGGCGCAATCCAGCCGTGTAGATATCTGAAATCACAAAGGTTTCGTGATTTTGAAAGCGTCCCCCTTGAGTTTCTTGTAAGTAGGTGTCTTCCCACACCTTCTGAATGTCGGGTTCTACGAGTTTGACCCATTCCGCTCCCACGGATTCAGCAATAAAATCGCCATTCCAATCTGCATCAAATCGATAAACCGCTACTCGATCTGCTTGCAATAACTGCCTGACTTCCATCACAGCCGTGTTGAGAACGGCATTGAGATCCAATGATTGACGAATTGCCTGAGTGATCCGCCAAAGCAATTGTTCTTGTCTTGCTTGCTGCTGTAGGGCGGCTTCTGCCCGGTTGCGTTCAGCTTCGCTGCGCTTGCGATCGCTGATGTTGTTGTTGATTTCCAACACTTTAACGGGGTTACTCATCTCATCTTTTTGCAATGCCCAGCGGCTATCTACAGTGATCATTGAGCCATCCTGTCGAGCCTGAACCAGTTCACCTTCCCAATAGCCTCGTTCTATCAACTCGGCTTTAATATCGATTAAAGAATGGGGAAACTGAGTTTGCAGTAGCACATGAGTTTTTTTGCCTAACGCTTCTGCCTTTGTCCACCCATACATAAACTCAGCCCCTTCATTCCAAAACGTGATGATGTCGTTGAGGTCGTGGGTGATGATGGTGTCGTGTGCTAAATCTAATAAATGTGCCTGTTCTTGCAAAATTAATTGAGTTTGTTGTTGAATCAGCAATGTTTCCAGCAGGCGATCGTTCACGTGGGTCAGTTCAGCCGTGCGTTCTAAAACTCGTTGCTCTAACTCTACATTCAACTGTTGCAGCGCGAGTTCTGCCTGTTTGCGAGATGCCAACTCGGTTTGGGCTTGTTCAAATAGAGAAGATTGTTGAATGGCAATGCTTGCCTGAGCCGCTAACTGGCGTAATAAATCAATCTCGGATGACTGCCACGATCGCGTCGTCACACAATGATGAGCAACCAGCAATCCCCATAGTTCGCTTCCCTGCAAAATAGGGACGACTAGATTCGCCTTCACTTCAAACCTAGACAATAGTTCCAGATGGCAGGGGCTAATGTCAGCAGTGGCATAAATATTAGATTTTGCCGTAACCAGCCCCTGCTTAAACGGTTCGATGTAGCTTTCCCCAATGCAGGGATCGTAGATTTGGGTTGCGAGAATGGCTCTTTCCGGGGTTCCAACAGATTCCACTACCACCGTGCCGCTCCAGTCAGAATTAAACTGAAAAATAAGCACGCGATCGGTTTCAAGATACTGCCGCACTTCATCGACGGTTGTTTGGAGAATATCTTGTAAGTTGAGCGATCGCCGGATGCGTTGAGTAATCTCCATCACGAGGCGCTGTTGTTCAACTTGTTGACCGAGCGCTTCTAAGGTGAGATGGGTTTGATTCTGCAAATCTGCCACCTGTCGGAGCAATTTTCCTTGCTGCATGACGCTGTGGAGCGCGATTTGCATAGTCTCCGCCGTTAAGGTTGCCTTGTTGAGGAAGTGCTGTGCTTCCTGCATGGGCTGGGCAGCAGTTGTTTCACTATCCGGCATCAAAACGACTATGGGTATAATAGCGGCTTTGTGCTGCTGTAACGTCTGCACAAACTGCAATCCGCTCATATCGGGTAGGCAATAATCTAGCAAAATTGCATCTGGTGGGGCAGTGCGAACTTGGTCTAATCCAGCGGCTCCTGTTGCGGCTTCAAGCACTGTGTAGAGGACGCGATCGCTGTGCATCAAGTAGCGACGTAACAGGTCGCGATCAACTGAGCAGTGTTGCACAATCAAAATCGTGTAGGCAGGTTGAGTCATGCCATCTCCTTATCATGGGACTGGTTCATATCAAGCGGTTGATCGATAAAAGCAGCGGTAAATTGCTGGCGACGAATTTTCTCTGGTTGTAAACGATTGAGGACACGAGCGATCAACTCTGGTTCTAGAATTGGCTTGCGGATGTAGTCATCGCCTCCGGCTGCAAAGGCTTGGACAATCGTTTTTGTATCTTGATAGGCAGTCAAAAAAAGAATCGGTAGGTTTCCCCATTGTGGGTCGTTCCGCACCACTTGGCACAGTTCAATTCCACTCAATCCTGGCATCTCTATATCTAATATCAATAGATCCGGAGCAATGCTTGTTAGGGTTTCCCAAAATTGTTGGGGTTCAAGCAGGGATGTTATTTGCAATCCCCAGGGCGAAAGCATGAGAGAGACTTGATGGAGAATCACCGGGTCATCATCGACAATCAATACTTTTCCTGCGATCGCAGGTTGGGGTCGCAAGCTCTGGGCACTGACCTGCTGCAAAGTCGTGTGGATTGCCTGAAAGATTTGGGCTGAGGCAATCGGTTTTTGCAGAAATGCCTGGATTCCCAATCGGGCGGCGGCGACTCGATCTGAAAGATGATCGCGTGCGGTAAACACTAATATGGGAAGGCGTGGGTATTGCTGCTTTAGGGTTTCCAGCCAAGTTAAACCATCTTCGTTCCTATCTGCAAACGTAAGATCGAGTAAAACAACATCGGGAATAGTGGACGCGATCATCTGCTGAGCTTGCGTCAAGGTCGCAGCGGCTTCTAACTGGAGCGATCGCGCGGTTGCTTCTGCCTTTAAGCGATCAGTTAATAGCGGATCATCATCGACGACTAGCACGAAAGGAAATGTCACGGGATTGGGTGACGGGGCGATCGCCGTTTGAGCCGGTTGCGTCAAGGCGGGTTCTTTCTGAAGTTCCTGCTTTAGGGTGGTCACCAGTTGGGTCATGTAACTCATTTCTAGCGATTGCGATTGAATCTCAGGTCGTTGTAACAGGTCTTCGATTTGTCGCGCGATGGTAGACCCTTGAGGAAATCCATAGACACCCAATGATCCCACTAGTTTATGAGCAGTTTGTTTGGCGAGTTGCTGCAAATCTTGGGTTAAGCAACCCTTTTCTAAAGCAACAACCGATTGATCTAGAACATCAACTTGTTCATCAAAAGAATCTTTGAATCGTTCCCATAGCTCCAGCATCATTGATCCAACCGCTGCGGTGGCAACTTTGGTTTGATCGACCGCACCCTCTCTTGGGCTTGTGGATGTCGATGTGTTTAGCGAGATGCTGAGCGATCGCAGGCGATACCCAAAACCATAGATTGTTTCAATCAAATCTTGACTGGCTCCGGCTGCCTTTAATTTTTGTCGAATAGCTTTAACGTGACTACTGATGGCGCTTTCAGTCGGTGATTCATCCAACTCCCACAGGCGATCGATTAAGGCGGCGCGGCTAAAAATCCGCTGCGGATGCAATAGCAATAGTTCCAAAATTCCATACTCCTTCGGCGTTAAGCGAAGAATTTGCTGCCCATGGCGAATCTCGTTGATTGTAGAGTCAATTTGCAACTCTCCGTAGGTCACGATCGCCGGAGCCGTTGTTCTGCCCCGTCGCAACAATGCCCGAATCCGCGCTAAGAGTTCTGGGATGTTGAATGGCTTGATCATGTAGTCATCTGCGCCAGCATCTAACCCTAAGACGCGATCGGTTGCCCCATCCTTTGCCGTGAGCAGCAAAATAGGCACCTGACAGCCTCTCGCCCGTAGCTGTTTGCAAACACTGATTCCATCGACTTCAGGAATGCCCACATCCAACAGCATCAAGTCATAGTCAAACTGTTCCACTAAACCCATTGCCGATTGCCCATCTGCGGCGGTTTCAACCCTATGAAAAGCACCCAATGACCGTTCAAGCATGGCGCGAGTGGCTTGATCATCCTCCACTAACAAAATTTTCACAGTGCTGCTGGCAATAGAGAATAAATAGAAATGCATTAAATTCAGGCAACCAATTCTGACACCGATTGGGAGCAAGTGTTAAGAAAGACTGCGTTTTTTTTCAAAATGGATGCATTTCGTTGCCTAAAACTTTTCTAAGGGCACTCTCAAAAGTAAGGTTCTTAATTTTACTCATTGTCCTATGCACGCTCTTAACTACAAACTTGATAAATCCATCCTAGATGCGGATGGTCGTTATTTAGACTCTCAAGAGCTCTACCCGTTAGAGTCCTATATTCAAAGCTATAGTGTTCGTCTGAGTGCCTATCAGCACCTACAGCAACATGGCGATAAATTAGTCATCTATGCACTACGAAAACTTGCCCAACTGTATCCAGAATTAATTCAGCAACATGGACCTCGTTGCAAATACGATATGACGGAAGTTTTGCGCTATATTGCGCTGTCAATTTTGCGAGATGACGAACTTTTGTTTAAAGAACAAATGCTGGGCTGGCTCGATACAATCCTGCTGGCACACAAGCGGAATGACCATTGTCGGCAGGCATATCAAAACTTGCAAGAGGCGATCGCTGCCAATTTTGTAGCGGCAGAAACCGAGCTAATTCGTCCCTACTTGGAATTAACCTTGCATACCCTCGACTCTCACACCTAAGCGCCCTCCACCCTTTTTCATGATGGACTGTGTTTCTTCAGGTTCTCTATTCAACATTTGAGGATGGTTTTATGACTTTCACCCAATCGATTACAGTAAATCGCTATTCTTCTTTAGAGGAGCGTGAGATTGCACTACGTCAAATCTATCAACAGATTTTAGAACGGCAACCCTATGATTGCGAACACACCCTGTTAGCCACGATTGAAAAAGACTTTTTAACAAACAAGATTGGTGTTAGACGGTTTGTGAAAGAGTTTGGGCAGTCAGCGCTGTATCTCAACACTTTTTACACCACCACTTCCAATCTGAAGTTTCTAGAGCTATGCTTTAAGCATTTTCTGGGGCGTGCGCCTCAAGATCATGCGGAGATTAGAGTTCACATTGATAGATTAATCCATAAAGGAGTCAAGCAATTAATTCTAGACCTTGTGGATTCAGAGGAATATCTTAAAGCGTTTGGTTGTTTCACTGTTCCCTATCCGCGTCAACTAAATTTCTATTTATCGCCCAACGCTTATCTAGAATCTAATTTGCTCAATGAAGAACAGCTTGGTCGGCGTGGGCGATCGCTGCCCACGCTCTATTGGCGACAGCTAGGGCTTCACTGTGAATCAGGCGTTTGCCACTATCCTAAACCCCATGAAGGCGTGTCATCTACATTGGCTCAGGAAGATTTATCGCAGATTTTTAAGCTAATGCAGTATGCACCCGCAGAACAGGTTTTTACAACTCTATCTCCACAGCAAAAAGCAGTACTGCGGCAAGCAATAGCAGAGTGATAACTCTTTGCCATCAAGTTTATTTCTTTAAAATAGGGGTTCTTTTGTTGGCATTGCACAATTAGGATATGGACTGAAGTTTATCTTGATGTAATGTCCCGCCTGTGACTCGACTTTTTAGTAAAAAAATAAGTGAAACGCTACCCTAGAAGCAGACCTAAGCACAGAAAGGGTGGGCTTGTGGTAGTGAAAATGTGGAGAAATTTGACGGCGAGTGGATTTTTGATGATGGGCTTAGTGAGTGCTGATACTGCCAATGCTCATCCTCATCGGGTGCCTGTAGCTCAGTTACAACGGATCTCCGCCGATTTGATGCGCTCTGATAGTCAAGACTTTTTTAGGGTAAACCGCATGAAGCTAGAGCAAGACGTTGAAATGATTAATCAACCGCGATCGCAGTTAGAGAAAGACGTTCTAATCATCAATCCAAGTATTCAACTGCAACCAGATTTGTCGCCTCTAGAAACGCCAAACTTCAGATCATCAAAACCGCCCAACCGTTAGAACGCACTATTTTTTGCGGCTATGAGCTTTTATCTAGGGATCGACTTTGGCACCTCTGGCGCACGAGCGGCTGTGATTGATCAAGACATGCGACTGTGTGTTCAAGTGAGCCATCGATTTGCATCGGTTGAACCGCACCAACAGGCGAGCCACTGGCAAGACGTATTGTTTCGCTTAATTCAACAAATTCCTGAAGATATTCGCACCAAAATCCACGCGATCGCCCTTGACGGCACCTCCTCTACGGTGTTGCTTTGCGATGGGTTAGGGGTGCCGCTAGATGCGCCCATCCTCTACAACGATGCTCGTGCAAGCTCTGTGCTGTTTGACCTTCAAGCCTTTTTTGCTCAAGCCAATTTGCAGAGTACGCCTGAGCAGGATGTGGTGCTAAGCGCAACCTCTAGTCTCGTAAAATTGCTGTGGTGGAAGCAGCAATCTGTCTATTCTCAAGCTCAATATTTCTTGCATCAGGCAGATTGGCTGGCATTTTTGCTGCATGGTCAACTGGGGATTAGTGATTATCACAACTGCCTTAAACTGGGCTACGATGTGGCGCGGTTGGAATATCCATCATGGATGGCAGAATTGCAGGTGATGCCACTGTTGCCCCAAGTGCGATCGCCTGGAACGGTGGTAGGCAAGATCATTACAGCGATCGCGGCTCAGCTTGGGCTACCGACCGATTGTCAAATTTGCACGGGTACGACTGATAGTATTGCTGCGTTTCTGGCGAGTGGTGTGACCGCGATCGGGGAAGCCGTGACCTCTCTCGGCTCCACGTTAGTCCTCAAGCTATTAAGCGCCACGCCGATCACGAACAGAGCTTACGGAATTTATAGCCATCGTTTAGGAGATTTTTGGCTAGTAGGCGGTGCTTCTAACACAGGCGGCGCAGTCCTTCAGCAGTTTTTCACCCCCCAAGAATTGGTAGAGTTGAGTACTCAAATTTCAGGGCAGCAAGAAAGTCCACTCCAATACTATCCGCTGATCCAACCGGGCGATCGCTTTCCGGTGAACGATGCGGCGTTACTGCCCTGTGTGGAACCGCGTCCTACTAATCCCGTCGATTTTTTGCATGGATTGCTCGAAAGCATGGCACGAATTGAGGCACGAGGTTACCAACTGCTGCAACAGTTAGGCGCTGCGCCTCTAGTCCGAGTTTATACGGCTGGCGGGGGGGCAGCAAACCCTGCTTGGACTGCCATTCGGGGTCGCCAGTTGCAAGTTCCAGTCTTGATCTCGCCCCAGACGGAAGCGGCTTATGGAACTGCCCGATTGGCAAAAAGCAGTAGAGAATAGCGAATGCTTAAGGCTGGAAGAAAGCAACCTAATTAAGCAAAGATCTTAATTTGGCAAAACTGAAACAGTTTGAGCAGGCTACCAATCTAAAAATTGGAGAAAGTCATGAACTAAATTAGCCGCTTTTACGTCGTGGTTATCCGGAGAGCGGTTCAATACCTATGAAAACAGTGATCTAATCTACCCGGTATTGACTAGTTCTTATGGATATCAATCAGCGGCTATGGATATCTGGAAAACCGATGAAATGGGTCTTCCGCCTGAGTTTTGTGGGAATTGGGTTGGGCTTGGCGATCGCGTTTATGTATTTATCCTATGCAGCGCCACCTCTGCGCCAGGTCAAAATTTCTGAAGTTCTAACCCTGTCCAATGAGGTGACGGCACGAGTTGAGGATCAAAAAGTTGAAAAAGGCAACTCCATCACATCAGGTCAACAGTTGATTACGCCCCAATCTGCCCGTGTGGGGATTCAGGAGGCAACGGGTGCCGCTCGATTAGGAGCCAATTCATCTCTAATTTTACGAAATGATTGTTTTCAGTTGGGAGGAGGGAAAGCAGTGATTGCGGCTTCTCAGGCTTGTGTTGGGGCGATCGCGATTTCGAGTCCTGATGGCATTTATACGGTGGAGCGCTTGGGTTACTTAGCAGAAGTGAAAGTATTGGCGGGTCAAGTCGATTTGTCGATTCCTAGCAATCCGGCGGTGGGTGCCGTTTCGCTTCAGCCTAACCAAAAGGTGACGGTGAACTGGACGGGCGATGAAATTGGTCCGGTGCGGCTGATGTTGCCGCAAGAAGTGACTGCGATCGCAACAGGTGAGTTATTTCAAGGGTTTCAGGTCGCGCTACCCAACCAAACCAAAATCGCAGCTCTTCAGCCGCCTATCGCGCCGATTCCCAAGCTCACCCCTTCAGTTAAATCCGCTCCGGCACCCGTAACGCCCCCACGACCCATTGCAAAACAACTGCCTACCGAGTCTCAATTCACGCCTGCCTCTGCTAGAGCCGATTATTCTGCAAATGACGATGATGTAGAGTCAAATATGTCCTCAGAGGTTCCCCGGTATACGCGCCGCCGAGTGCCTTCCAATGGTTTCAATGGACGCTATGCTTCTCGCCGCCGAGTGCGATCGCCCTATGCTAGTAGTCCCTATCGTCGTCGCACTCCGTCCTACTCTGAGCCTTCCTACAGCGATTCAAGGAATGAAGCACCCGCTGTTCCTAGCGCTCCGCCCGTGGTAGACTCTCATCCTGCATCAGAAGCACCCGTTTCTCCACCAATGGTTGAAGCACCCTTACCCATGGTGATCGAGCAACCTGTTTCCCCGCTTCCCATTGTGCCGGAAGGCTCTATCGTCGTTCCAGCCTATTAAAAATTTTAGGTTACTGGAAAAACATGGGTAGAATAGAGCGATCTTGAGGCGCGAATTGTGCAGCGGCTAGACGGCACCCTAACAAGGCAGAATTGGGCATGTTTGGGGTGATTTTGATTTCTGCCTGCTTGAACGTAAATGCGCGATCGCGGGTGCTGAAAAAACAAACAACGCTGAAATATCCTTGCGATCGCTCCCTAACTACCAGACCGCACTAAACCTTCGACTGCTCATCTTGTGACTCAGAATCGACAACTTTTTCCGTTGGGATCTCTAACCGCAGTATGAGAACTGTTGTTAGGCTGTTGATCGAATAATCACTCTTCTCAAACTTGATCTCAGAGATGTTAATTGTACTTTCACTCAAAACCATCCCCCGAATTTCTGGCTTAGTTGGAACCTTATAACCTGCCGCATCCAACAGTTCCTTGACCTTCCGCCAACCCTCTATCTTTTCACCATCAATCCCAGCCAGCGCCTTGACATAGCGATAAATCGTCGCCGAGAGATCGGTTTCAACCCCTCCAGCCTGCTTATTCAGCTTCTCTGCAATTTCCGTAGGGCTATGTCCACACAGCAAACCGCGCAGATGTAGCTTTTCGGTCGGTGTCAGGTGCTTTCCCTTCGCAGAGGCAAGGTCGTCATACAGCGTTTCCAGATCCCACTCTTCGCCTGCTTCTGCAAATCCCATCACGCTTCCGCCCCCAATTACTGACCAAACTCTACCTCAACTGCTAACTGTCAGCAAGCCACTGATGAAGCCCTACCAAGTTCCTGCCCTCAAACAGCAGACCAACCCCTTAAAAGTTTTTACCTTAGTAGAAATTCCCTGCGTGTGCTTAATCGTACTTGCATTTCTCAGTGTTGATGATTGTTTAGACGAGGCATCTGCGAATGACAGACGACCAAGAAGCAAAGAAAATACCTTTAGATAAGATTCAGATCATCCCTCATAACACTGATCCATCAGCCTTGATCTACCACAGCTTGCAGGCTACTCGTCAAGGTACTGGCACAGTTAGTGAGCTTGCTAAAATTGTCTTAAACAAAACCTTAGAAACTGATTTTGATATCCATGTAGCTATGGTTACGCATAATCAGAAAAAGATTCTTATCACTCTCCAACAGTACAACACTACCATCAGAGTCATTGAGTTTTATCGAGAAAAAGGGCAGATTCACAATGACCTCGCTGATCTGACAATCAAACATTTAATGAGCTCTTATGAAGCAAAGCTGGAATCATCTGAAAAGTTTCCAGGCTGCTTTCTTGTCTTGGGATGCCTTCTCAGCCTTGTTTTTTTGGTGCCTTGGGTGTTGAAAAACGTAACAGATTTAGAAATTCCCGGCTACACAAAAACACCTAATGTTGTTACGCAGACAACTCTACAATTACCCCTTCCAGAGTGTAGTACGGGTAGCAATTTACCCAATCAGCGATGGTATCCTGTGTGGGTCAATGACACAGATTCGGCAACACTTGAGTATGTCAGGAAAAAGTATTGTTCGGGTGCTTTTGTCTACAACGTTAAGCCTTCGAGGAAGGTTATTCAAATAGCAGGATTTTCAGAACAGTCCAAGGCACTACTTTTGATAAAAGTCCTTGAAAGTGATCCAAAGATTAATAGTGCTGAAATTGGTGTGCAGTTTTAACAATATAGAGGGGCAAAAAGACAGATATAAATGTTTATCCTTCAGCCCCTCCACAAAAACTGCGATCGCCTGTTAATAGCTCGACTGAGAAAGAGCGATCGCCGTGGCAATAAGAAAGCGGCGATAAGTTAGTAAAGCTCTAAACAGTCCAAAGTCCTATTGTCCAAGAACTGCTGAACTGTCTCCGCCCCATTTTGCAACATTTCCTCAACCCTGCGTGTTGGGGTATTGCCACAGCGTAACCAAATTACTTTTGGGGGTGAACCGTAAAGACGGCTGCGTTCAGCAAAATCAGCATCTTGCGTCACAATACAAAACCCTCGCAGTTTGGCAAACTCCCAAATCTCGCTATCATCTACCTCGCTCAAACTATGAAACTGCACATGGCTAGAACCTGGAAAACGATCGATCAGTCGAGCCACCAGTTTTCGGCTCAGGTTTTGGTCAAACAGCAATTTCAAACTTCACTCACAGCAATTAGACACCGCTCCCGGTCAGCCGCAAACTCTAAACAGGCTTTGATGTCCGCTTCAGTTAGCTCAGGAAAGTCATCAAGAATCTCTGCATGAGACATTCCCGCCGCTAGCCAACCCAAAACATCATAGACAGTAATCCGCATTCTTCTAATACAGGGCTTACCGCCGCGTTTACCCGGTTCAAGAGTGATGATGTTTCGATAGCTCATAAAGAGGACTGAAAGACTATACTTGCTGACAAGTTTAGCTCAGTCTCAGTCGATTCAGTCTATGGGCTGTGGAGCGATCTCCCTTTCCCAAAAAGCCGCGATCGCAGGGTCAACGCCAGTCAATGAGCAGATGGGCGGCGTTGTGGTTATTGTTGCCTGGTCAAAGGGTTTCGTCATCTTGGGTGAATGGGTTTGGGCGTTAAACTGGTGGATAAATCTGTTGCGGTAGCTTTATGACGCTTAGAGAGCAGCTTATTCAAGAACTGGAGCAACTGCCGGAGGCACAGCTAGAGGAGGTGCTGGCGCTGGTGCGTTCCTTCAAAGCTGAACTAGACACAACATCTGATCACGACAGTCGGGTTTGGCAGGCGTATCTTGCTTCTGTGCAGCAATATGAGGAGGTTTATCGTCGCCTTGCCAACTCCTGAATTTCTGTTGTAGACGGTTAGTAAACGAACCGCATTGGCTGTGATGGATACTTTTTTGCGAATTAACGGCTACAGATTGACGCTGACGAATGAGGACTCCTACACGCTGGTTTTGTAAGCTGTCACTGATCAGATAGATAAGTCAGCGATCGCCACTTTACTTGAGCAATCTGTAACCATTCAGTAGACAGCGATCGCTCAGTCAAATATTCAGAGTTACAGGAAAGACATTGGTAGAATAGAGCGGTCTTGAGGCGCGATCGCCCATTTTTCCCGTTGGAGTGCCTATGTCTGTTTCCTCTGCCCCGTTTACTGCTGACGAAATTGCTGCGGAGGGCATTAAACCGGAGGAGTATGCCGACATTGTGCAACGCCTGGGGCGGCATCCCAACAAAGCGGAGTTGGGCATGTTTGGCGTGATGTGGTCAGAGCATTGTTGTTATAAAAACTCGCGACCGTTGCTGAAGCAGTTTCCCACGACTGGCGATCGCGTCTTGGTGGGTCCTGGCGAAAATGCAGGCGTAGTGGATTTGGGCAATGGCTTACATCTCGCCTTCAAAATTGAATCGCACAATCACCCCTCTGCGGTGGAGCCATTTCAAGGGGCGGCTACTGGAGTAGGCGGTATTTTGCGAGATATTTTCACGATGGGCGCTCGACCGATCGCCATCCTCAATTCCCTCCGCTTTGGTTCTTTGGATGATGCTCGGACGCGGCGGTTATTTAGTGGGGTCGTCGCCGGAATTTCTCACTACGGCAACTGCGTCGGAGTGCCCACCATTGGCGGCGAAGTCTATTTCGATCCGGCATATTCTGGCAATCCCCTGGTCAACGCGATGGCGTTGGGGTTGATGGAAACAGGAGAGATTGTTAAATCGGGGGCAAAAGGAATTGGCAATCCGGTGTTGTATGTCGGGTCCACTACCGGGCGCGATGGCATGGGTGGAGCCAGCTTTGCCAGTGCTGAGTTAAGTGATGCCTCCATGGATGATCGCCCTGCGGTACAAGTGGGCGATCCGTTTTTAGAAAAATCCTTGATCGAAGCCTGTTTAGAAGCCTTCAAAACTGGAGCCGTGGTTGCTGCCCAAGACATGGGTGCAGCGGGGATCACCTGTTCCACCTCGGAAATGGCGGCGAAAGGTGGCGTGGGCATTGAACTGGATCTTGACAAAATCCCGGTGCGCGAAACAGGTATGGTGCCCTACGAATACCTGTTGTCGGAATCCCAAGAACGAATGCTGTTTGTGGCGGAAACCGGACGAGAGCAAGAACTGATTGATATTTTTGAACGGTGGGGACTTCATGCCGTCGTGGCAGGCAGTGTGATTGCGGAACCGATTGTGCGGATCTTGTTTCAAGGGGCGATCTCTGCCGAAATTCCCGCAACCGCTTTGGCAGACAACACGCCCATCTATCATCGAGAACTGCTGAGCGAACCACCCGCCTACGCTCAAACAGCCTGGGCGTGGACTCCAGATAGCTTGCCGGACTGCACCGCCACGGGCATCGAAGCCCAAGGAAAATTCCTTACCTGGAACGAAGTATTGCTCCAACTCCTCGCCACTCCCTCGATCGCCTCAAAACAGTGGGTCTATCGCCAATACGATCACCAAGTTCAAAACAACACCGTGATTATGCCCGGTGGAGCCGATGCCGCCGTCATTCGCATTCGCCCCGTTGATCCTGCGAACTCCCCATCGCACCCTGCCATCGGGGTCGCCGCCACCGTCGATTGCAATGCCCGTCATGTTTACCTGCATCCTTATGAAGGAGCCAAAGCCGCTGTTGCCGAAGCCGCACGAAACCTAAGCTGTGTGGGTGCAGAACCCTTGGCGGTCACTGATAATCTCAACTTTGGCAGTCCTGAAAACGCGATCGGCTATTGGCAGCTATCCGAAGCCTGTCGCGGGTTATCCGAAGCTTGCACTGCCTTCAGCACCCCGGTCACGGGTGGTAACGTCTCGCTGTATAACGAAACTCTGGATGCGGACGGCAAGCCTCAGCCGATCTATCCTACCCCCGTAGTTGGCATGGTGGGGCTGATTCCCGACTTGTCTAAAATTTGTGAGCAAGGATGGCAAGCCGCAGGAGATTTGATCTATCTACTGGGTGTGCCTTTGAATGCAGAGCCATCGTCCAATGTGACGTTGGGAGGATCAGACTATCTGGCGGCGATTCATGGCGCGATCGCGGGACAGCCTCCCATAATTGATTTTGCGTTGGAACGTGCCGTCCAAGCGGTTTGTCGAGAAGGGATTCGTCAAGGTTGGGTTCGGTCTGCTCATGATTCTGCTGAAGGAGGAGTGGCGATCGCGATCGCCGAATCCTGCATTAGCGGTAATCTGGGCGCAACTCTCACTTTCCCCGACTCCTCATGCCGTCTAGATCATCTCCTGTTTGCCGAGGGCGGGGCGCGAATTATCGTGTCCGTGGCGCGATCGCATCAATCTCAGTGGGAAACCTATCTACAAACGCATCTAGACAAGGCTTGGCAAGCGTTAGGGATAGTTAGTAGTCAGGCTGAGGGTTTAAGCATTACCGTCAACCATTCCACGATCACAGTAGAGCTAGCCACCCTCAGCGATCGCTGGCGGGGCGCGATCGAGTCCTATCTCGCCGATTGATTCTGCTTAAATTCCCTTAAAGCTTAGTTGGGGCAACCCCGTGCCTGTTACGATGAGATCAAGAGTTAATCAAAGTTTAAATAACTTTTAAGCTATTTTTTTGCCATTATCATCTAGCTTTGTCGCCTTTTCTTTTGCTAGCCATCCCTGGAGCAACACTGACGCATGTTACCCACTTCCCTTTCTCAAACGGGTGCTTCTGTTGAATTTGACAACTTAGATCACACTGCTTCTTTAGAAGACCATCCCGACAAACCCGAAGAAGCCTGTGGCGTGTTTGGGGTCTATGCTCCGGGTGAAGATGTTGCCAAGCTGACCTATTTTGGGCTGTATGCCCTGCAACATCGCGGGCAAGAGTCTGCGGGGATTGCCACCTTTCCCAACGACCATCCGCCCCATTTGCACAAGGAAATGGGTTTGGTCTCGCAAGTATTTAATGAGACAATTCTCAACACCTTAGTGGGAGACTTAGCCGTTGGGCACAACCGCTACTCCACTACGGGGACAAGCCGTGTGGTCAATGCCCAGCCAGCCCTAGTTCCTACCCGGTTGGGACATTTGGCGCTTGCACACAATGGCAATTTGGTGAATACGGCGATTCTGCGGGAAGAGTTGCTGCGAAACCGTCACAATCTGGTGACCAGCACCGACTCAGAACTGATCGCCTTTGCGATCGCAGAAGCCGTCGATAGTGGCAAAACTTGGCTAGACGCTAGCATTCATGCGTTTAATCGTTGTCAGGGTGCTTTTAGCCTAGTGATTGGCACTCGTGATGGCATGATCGGTGCCCGTGACCCCAATGGGATTCGCCCTTTGGTAATTGGCGCTCTGCCGAAAACTAACCCTAGTGATCCCACTCGCTATGCCCTCGCTTCTGAAACCTGCGGTTTGGATATTATTGGAGCCGAGTATTTGCGAGATGTGGAACCCGGTGAAATTGTTTGGATTACAGACGAAGGCATGGTGTCAGTTCATTGGGTGACTGACCAACAACCGAAACTCTGCATTTTCGAGATGATTTATTTTGCCCGACCCGATAGTGTGATGCAGGATGAAAGTCTTTACACGTATCGGATGCGAATTGGGCGGAGACTAGCCCTAGAATCGCCTGCTGAAGCGGACTTAGTGATTGCAGTGCCGGACTCTGGTATTCCAGCGGCGATCGGGTTTTCTCAAGCTTCGGGCATTCCCTACGCGGAAGGGCTGATCAAAAATCGTTATGTAGGGCGCACCTTCATTCAACCGACCCAGAGTATGCGGGAAGCAGGCATTCGCATGAAGCTGAATCCGCTGCG
Source organism: Leptolyngbya sp. CALU 1928 (assembly GCF_056784215.1). Taxonomy (NCBI): domain Bacteria; kingdom Bacillati; phylum Cyanobacteriota; class Cyanophyceae; order Leptolyngbyales; family Leptolyngbyaceae; genus Leptolyngbya; species Leptolyngbya sp. CALU 1928. The sequence continues at coordinate 3,033,856 of NZ_JBXBCE010000001.1, forward strand.
GGATGTACTCCAAGGAAAACGGATTGTGCTAGTGGACGATTCGATCGTGCGGGGAACCACCAGCCGCAAGATTGTGAAAGCGCTCCGAGATGCCGGAGCGACGGAGGTTCACATGCGAATCTCTTCTCCTCCCGTAACGCATCCTTGTTTTTATGGGATTGATACCGATAGCCAAGATCACCTGATTGCTGCCACAAAATCGGTAGAAGAAATTGGTGCCCAAATTGGGATTGATTCCCTCAGCTATCTCAGTTGGGCGGGAATGTTAGAAGAAACGCGCGATGACCCATCCAATTTTTGCTCAGCCTGTTTCACGGGGCAATATCCGGTGCCAGTCCCCGAACCGTTGAAGAGCGCTAAGCTGATTCTAGAAAAAAATCTTCCCTCTTTGGAAGCGATCGCTTCTGTATAAACTGGAGCAATTTAACCTCGGAGCAAAGGGCTTAAGCCCTTTGTTTCTATGCCTTGCGTAGGTATTAGGTCTTGTTTGAAAATGCACTCTTTACTCAATATTGGCAACTCGAAAACCCATTTCACATTCAAACTGATTAGGATTTTGCTGATTCACTGGGTTTAGCGCCCGTCCACACCGTAGTTTTCCACTTGACCAGCGCGGCTGTCCTTTTGCATCTGCCATTAAACAGGATGGACAGACCTGATTGGGAGAAATTAGCTGAGTATCCATTAGGATGACAAGCACAGTGACCTCCAATGAAGCCGTGGTTCTCTACTTCCATATTAGGTTAAGACTTTGAGGATGATGTGTCATAGATTACAGAGCTTAATGCGTTTATGCTGCTGTATCGGTCAGAAGTTGAAGAGCGATCGCGGTTAAAGATCTTCTTGTAGCCTATTGGCGGTTTGAATGGGCTGGCTAAGCAGAGAAAATGAAGTGTATGATATATCTCTCTGTAAGCTCTTCAAGCAACGTGTTTCTGTGTTGTGCGATCGCTAACAACCGACCCAAATTATCTTTTGAAATTTTTGCTTAGGGGTTTTTGTGACTAACAATAATTTAGAGTTTCTTGCCAAAACCGATCCAGCGATCGCAGCGATTATTGACCGCGAATTGAATCGTCAGCGCGATCATCTAGAAATGATTGCCAGCGAAAACTTTACCTCAGCCGCCGTGATGGCGGCACAAGGGTCAGTTTTGACCAACAAGTATGCTGAAGGATTGCCCGGTAAGCGCTATTACGGCGGCTGCGAATTTATAGATGAAGCGGAACAGATCGCGATCGACCGCGCGAAACAACTGTTCGGTGCCGCTCATGCGAATGTGCAACCCCACTCCGGTGCCCAAGCAAACTTTGCAGTTTTCCTCAGCCTGCTGCAACCCGGCGATACTATCATGGGCATGGATTTATCTCACGGCGGTCATTTGACCCATGGTTCCCCCGTGAATGTCTCTGGCAAATGGTTTAAGGTGCAGCACTACGGAGTCAGCGCGGAAACGGAACAGTTGGACTATGACGAAATTCGTGATCTTGCTTTACAACATCGCCCCAAGCTACTGATTTGTGGCTATTCGGCATACTCACGGGTGATCCACTTTGACAAGTTTCGAGCGATCGCGGACGAAGTAGGAGCCTATCTCCTCGCAGATATTGCCCATATCGCTGGATTGGTTGCCAGTGGGCATCATCCTAGCCCGATTCCTCACTGTGATGTCGTTACCACCACCACCCACAAAACCCTACGGGGTCCACGCGGCGGCTTAATCCTCACCCACGATGCAGACTTGGGCAAAAAGCTAGATAAAGCGGTCTTTCCTGGCTCTCAAGGCGGTCCTTTAGAACATGTGATTGCTGCTAAAGCGGTTGCCTTCGGGGAAGCGCTCAAGCCAGAATTTAAGACCTATTCTGGACAGGTAATTGAAAATGCTCGTGCGTTAGTGAGTCAGCTTCAAGCTCGTGGGCTGAAAATAGTTTCGGGTGGCACCGATAATCATTTGATGCTGGTCGATTTGCGCTCCGTTGGCATGACAGGCAAACTGGCGGATCAGTTAGTTAGCAGCGTGAACATCACTGCCAATAAAAACACGGTTCCGTTTGATCCAGAATCACCCTTTGTCACCAGCGGTCTGCGGCTAGGGTCGCCTGCCATGACCACACGCGGCATGGGCACCCCAGAGTTTTCTGAAATCGGCAACATCATCAGCGATCACTTACTGAACCCAGAGAATGATCAAATAGCACAAGAGTGCCGCGATCGCGTTGCCAGTCTCTGCGATCGTTTTCCTCTTTACCCTCACCTGCAAGTGCCCATTCCTGCCCTGGTTTAAGCGATCGCAGAGTCGATAGAGCAACTCCAGTTAAAGTAAATATTTCCTCTTTTTGACACAGAGTACGATTATGGTTTCTACTCTGTGTCAATTTTTTTGGTTAATGGCTCTCCTCAATAACTCATAAAAAATTTAAACTTGAGCCTTAAGCGGTCAAAAAAGGTTGCCTTAATTAGGACTGCTGGCTTTAACGTCCAAAAAGAAGATGGAAAAAGGTGGATTGATTGACAATTCTTTGCTGACTATTCTCTGAAATGCAGTAGACTCTTCCTGTCAGTTGTCCTCAGCATGCATCTCAGATGACTCATTATTGGTACCACCTCGCTGCCTTTATTGTTTCTGCCTTGGTTGTCCTCTGGAGTACGCCTTGGATCAAGAAATTTGGTCTAAAGCGCGGCTTAGTCGATAAACCCGGTGGGCGAAAAATTCATAGTCGTCCGATGGTACGGCTAGGCGGCGTTGCAATTTTTGCTGGTACCTTAGCAGCCTTGCTGGTTGTTTGGTGGACGGGTGGATTTGGAATTTTGTCCCCTCAAAAAGAATATGAGGTCTGGGGCGTTACTTTAGGCGGCGTTGCCTTCTTTTTGATTGGCTTGGCGGATGACCTCCTAACTTTGCCAGCCATTAGTCGTTTGATCATGCAATTAAGCGTGGCGGCGGTTGTGTGGCAAGCGGGCGTACAAATTGAGTTTCTCACAGTACCTTTTGCGGGCTTAGTGGCGCTGCCAGATTTTATTAGCCTGCCCATTACCGTGATTTGGTTAGTAGGGATGGCAAATGCGGTCAATATGATCGATGGGTTAGATGGCTTAGCCGCAGGGGTTTCTGGAATTGCGGCGATGGTCATGCTGATCGTGACTTTGTTTATGAATCAACCCGCAGCAGCCTTAATCGCGGCGGCTTTAGCAGGGGCTTCTCTCGGCTTCTTACGCTACAACTTTAATCCCGCGCAGATTTTTATGGGAGATGGGGGTGCTTACTTTATGGGCTTCACCCTGGCTGGAGTGGGTATTATTGGGCTGGTTAAGGCTGTGACGACCGTTGCCGTGCTGTTGCCCTATCTAATTTTGGCGGTGCCCATTTTAGATATTTTTACTGTCGTGGTCGATCGCATCCGCCGAGGAAAATCGCCCTTTGCTGCCGATAAACGCCATCTGCACCATCGACTGTTGCAAGCAGGACTGTCGCAACGGCTAGCAGTGCTGTTCATCTACTCATTAACCCTATGGGCTGGAACACTGGCACTCGCTCTTTCTAATATGCCCAGCGGCTGGGGTTATGCTTTAGGGGCAACTGTCCTACTCAGTTTTACGAGTTGGCAAGTGTGGAAAACAGCGAAGCAATCCTAATTTTTTAATCAAGCCACTCGCCGTAACGCTTGCGACCTGTTACCCATAAACTGAACTACTACCCATAAACTGAACTACCTCCCTATGGCTCCTGTTGCTGAAATTATTTGTGTTGGAACGGAACTATTGCTCGGCGATATTCTCAACAGCAATGCTCAGTTTTTAGCAAAAGAATTGGCGCAGCTAGGAATTGCCCATTACTATCAGTCTGTGGTCGGGGACAATCCTGAGCGGATTCAGCAGGTCGTCAAAACAGCCTGCGATCGCGCCAGTTTGCTAATCTTTACCGGCGGTTTAGGACCTACTCCCGATGATTTAACCCATGCGACACTGGCGGATTGCTTTGGAGTACCCATGGTGGAGCATCCAGAAATTTTGGCAGATATTGCTCAAAAGTTTGCTCAGCGTGGACGAACCATGACTCCAAATAATCACAAGCAAGCCTTGCTGCCTGAAGGGGCACAAGTGTTAGTAAACTCTGGGGGCAGCGCTCCGGGTATCATTTGGCAACCACGCCCAAACGTCACCATCCTCACCTTTCCCGGCGTTCCCACGGAAGTGAAATACATGTGGCAGGAGGAGGCGATTCCCTATCTCAGAAGCCAAGGTTGGGTACAAAATACGGTTTACAGTCGGGTGCTAAGATTTTGGGGGATTTCTGAATCTTCATTGGCGGATAAAGTAGGAAATTGGTTTGATTCCACCAATCCCACCGTTGCGCCCTATGCCAACTTAGGGGAAGTGAAACTGCGAATCTCAGCGTTTGCTGACTCAGAAGCAAGTGCCCAACAAATGATTGCTCCAGTAGAAGCAACACTGCGGCAAATTGGCGGGATTGATTGCTATGGAGCGGATGAAGATACATTAGCGATCGCGGTGGGTCGCTTGCTTCAACAAACCGAGTCTACTGTATCCGTGGCAGAATCCTGCACTGGCGGTGGTTTAGGCGGAATGCTCACAGCAGTATCGGGCAGTTCTACTTATTTTTGGGGCGGCATCATTTCCTACGACAATTCTGTAAAAGCTGGGCTTTTGAATGTTGATCCGCAGGTTCTAGTCACTTATGGAGCCGTGAGCCACCAGGTCGCCAAGCAAATGGCGGTAGGAGTGCGAGATCGCCTTAATACAACCTGGGGGCTGAGCATTACAGGCATCGCTGGACCCACAGGCGGCACCGACGAAAAACCAGTGGGTTTGGTGTATATCGGTCTAGCAGGGCGCGATCGCGTGGAAAGTTTTGAGCATCGCTTTGGCGGATTAAGAGGAAGAGACTGGGTTCGCCATTTAAGCTGCTGTACGGCTTTGGACTATTTACGAAGACGATTAATCAAAGCAAAATTGTGACTAAGACAGGATTAGGTGTCAGGTTTCGGGTGTCAAATTTCAGAAAATGTCTTATGCCAATAAGCAAGGTCATAATGCTCCTGATAATCGGGCATCATGATTACTTTGCATAATTACTGCTTAAAATTTGTATATGTACTCAAAACTTGTAGTTCTCGTTAGCTAAATTGGGTACAATCTAAATATGTAATTTTGTAAGCTCAAGCTTTACAGAAACGCGCTTAGCGTATGGAGCAAGAGCCGCACTGTCACAAGGAGCTATCTATTCAATGGACTACCTGGAAAAGGCGTTGGAGAAGCTTAAAGAATGGGCACGCAAGCTGATTGAAGCTTTGTTGGGTCCAGAGCCTCAGCCAGAAGCCGAGCCGATTCCCATTCCTGTTAACGATCGCCGATAGTGCTTTACTGCCTTCGTTACTGGATGGTTGCAAGTTGATTAGCGTTTTGATTCTAAACGGTCCAAACCTAAATCTTTTGGGTAAACGTGAGCCTGGAATTTATGGTTCTATCACTTTGGATGAAATTAATGCACATCTTGCAAACGAAGCGGGCTTGCTTGACTTAAGTGTTTGCTGTCAGCAGTCTAACCATGAAGGGGTTTTGGTCGATGCTATCCACGCTACTGTTGATACCCATCAAGGATTGCTGATTAACGCTGGCGCTTACACCCATACCAGTATTGCTCTGCGAGATGCGATCGCTGCTGTCAAGATTCCAACCGTTGAAGTACATCTCAGCAACATTTATAGCCGCGAGGCGTTTCGCCATTATTCTTACATTGCACCCGTTGCGATCGGGCAAATCAGTGGATTTGGTGTTGAAAGTTATCGGCTAGGACTTCATGCTTTAGCCAAACATCTTCGCCGCTAAATTCTGTCTGAACGCTTGAATAAATTTTAGATATTTGGCAGGCATCACGCTTCAAGGATGTCATTTTTACAGTAAATATGGTTGAATCGGGTGACACTATATTCATAAACCTGATTTAATGGCTAAATATTGATGGAATCCTCTGTGTTTCTTGCCGTAAACGGTACGTTAATGCGTGGGCTAGAACTGAACGGCAACTTGCAAAAAATTGGCGCTGAATTTGTGCGAGAGGCGTTAACTGAGCCGACCTACCGCCTCTGGTCGATTGGCGATCGCCATCCCGCCATGCAGCGAGTTGAAACTAACGGTGCGGCGATCGCCGTAGAAATTTGGGCAGTACCCGCAAGTGGGATCAGCACTTTGCTTCAGCTTGAACCCCCTGGACTTTGTATTGGAAAAGTGCGCCTAGCCGATGGCGAAGAAGTGCTAGGTGTAATAGGAGAATCGATATTATGCATGGGACAACCAGAAATCACCCATTGGGGCGGATGGAGAGCCTACACTGCTACATTGACAAACCCAGTTCAACTGGTGATTTAGCCGCAAGTCAGCCATATAGGATTAAACAACAATGCCTGAATCAGAGCAAGATTTATCGGCTTTTGTAGATCAAGCCGCCCTGCTGATCGATTTGCCCATTCCCGCAGAGTATCGCCAAGGGGTGATCGATAACTTTGAGCGAATTGCAGCGATCGCCCAGCTTGTCACAGAATTTTCCTTGCCCGACGATACTGAAACTGCTCCCGTTTTTGAACCTTAGCTCCTAGCCTATACCTATGTCACAAGCCTTTCCCGATGCGACCGATATTGCTCACAGTGTGCGAAATCGTGATGTTTCTGCGACCTCCGTTACTGCCACTGCGATCGCCCGAATTGAACAACACAATCCCCTGCTCAACTGCTTTACAACTGTTTTGGCAGAGAAGGCAATGCAGGATGCCGCCGCAGTGGATGCGGCGATAGCGGCTGGAAAAGATCCTGGAGTTCTAGCAGGTGTTCCTTTTGGGGTCAAAGACTTATTTGATGTGGCAAGCATTTCCACCCTAGCAGGCTCCAAAATCAATGCCGAGCGTCCGCCCGCAAAACAAGATGCCACTTTAGTCAGCCGTCTTAAGCAAGCAGGTGCCATTTTGGTCGGTGCCCAAACCATGGATGAATATGCCTATGGATTTGTCACGGAAAACAGCCACTATGGAGCTAGCCGCAATCCTCATAACCCCAATCACATGACAGGCGGCTCGTCTGGAGGTTCAGCTTCAGCAGTCGCAGGTGGCTTGGTTCCACTGTCCCTGGGTTCTGATACCAATGGCTCGATTAGGGTGCCGTCGTCATTTTGCGGCATTTTTGGACTCAAACCGACCTATGGGCGGCTTTCCCGCGCCCATACCTATCCCTTCGTGGGCAGTTTGGATCATCTGGGTCCGTTTGCTCGATCGGTGCGTGATCTTGCGTTGGTATTTGATCTGTTGCAAGGGGAAGATCCCGCCGATCCCGTCTGCACTGAGCGATCGCCCCAATTTTGCTTACCAGAACTACCGAAAGCACTGGATGGTCTACGGATTGCCGTAGCCGATGATTATTTTTTGAAAGGCGCTGAACCCGAAGTGCTAACGGCGTTAGAAACCGTGGCAAAGGCGCTGGGAGCAACCCAACAAATCACTATTCCAGAGGCGCATCGGGCACGAGCGGCAGCATTTATCATCACGGCTTGTGAAGGCAGTAATTTGCATCTAGAAGATTTGCGTCACCGTCCTCAAGATTTTGATTTTGCCACCCGCGATCGCTTTTTGGCAGGCGCACTGATCCCCGCCACCTGGTATCTCCAAGCGCAAAAATTTCGCCGTTGGTATCGCGATCGCGTTCGCGAACTATTTTCTCAGGTTGATATTATTCTGGCTCCCACCACGCCTTGTCCTGCACCATTAATTGGGCAGACCACCCTGATGCTCGACGGTCAAGAAGTGCTTCTACGTCCCAATGTGGGGCTATATGCTCAACCACTTTCTTTGATTGGGCTGCCCATTATTTCGGTGCCTGTGCAGCGTCCAGGACAGTTGCCCCTAGGAATTCAGGTAATCGCGGCTCCTTATAATGAAGCACTCGTATTGCGAGTCGCTGCCTATCTAGAAGCGCAAGGTATTGTTTCGGCTCTTGTTCCTTAGTTTCTTATACAACCGGAAAACTTTAAATCTGTTAACGCTAAAGAGTACAAAGGATTCATGAATTTACTACCAAGTTGCAGTCTAAAAAATCAGAAAGCTTTGTGAACAAGTGACGGATCAATCCGGTAATATTTGCCGATACAGATTTTTGAAGTATTGAATCAATTGTAAGGGTGAGTCTTGTGTTGGCTCATAGATTAAGGGCACTCAGAAGAGGTATGCCTGTTAATATTAACTATGTATCTTTGAGTGCTAGCTTAATAAGGCTTGCCGACAATTGAAATGTATACCCGCTTCTTAAATCGGCAATCAAAAACTGTTACTGGATAAAGAGTTTTATTAGGAAATGCTTTTCAATAGAACTCAATTCTACTCTAGATTTTTATTTCCTACTATAGCAGTCCTATTTCTTCAAGGAAGAAGAATCACCATTTCTAGAAGGCTTGCTAAATAAAGCTCTCAGAATCAGGTTTTTTCTCTGTCCTTTATGTAAGGGTACTACCCCTACTATATCTATACCGAAAATCAGTTGAAATACTACAGGTAGCGTTGGCAAATATTACTATCTCTTTGAGATTATCTTTCTAGAAAAGTTGCAGTGATAACTGTCTTGAAAAACAGACTAAGTAGTAGAATTGTATTAAGAAGAGTAGCTTTGAAGATTTCATGAGTACTTTGAGTAGGAGCGCTCATGAATAGGATCTGTCAACTCAGCAGACAAGGCTAAATATATTTGTGCCTTTTTTGCAGTACTGTCTTAAATCAGTGAGATGAAACCAATTGGTTGCTGAATTACAAACTAAGTATGAAGTTTTGAACCCTCCGTTGAAATGGGCTGGAGGAAAACGTTGGCTTGTACCTACTTTAGAGTCAATATGGAAGCAACATTCTTACTGTAGATTAGTAGAACCTTTTGTTGGAGGAATGGCAGTTGCTCTTGGTTTGCGACCCAAAAAAGCACTGCTCAATGATTTCAATTATCACTTAATGAACTTCTATTTTTGGCTTCAGCAAGGACTTCAAATAGATGTTGACTTTGAAAATAATTCAGACTACTACTATTTATGCCGCGATCGCTTTAATCAGCTTATTCTCAACGGAGAGGCAAACAGCAAAGAGGCTGCTAATCTTTTCTATTTTATGAATCGTACAGGATATAACGGACTGTGTAGATTTAATAGTAAAAACCAATTTAATGTCCCTTTTGGTCGGTATAAAACTATTAATTACCCTAAGGAATTTTTTGGGTATGTTCCTATATTGAAAAAATGGCATTTCTCCTCAGTTGATTTTGTGAATTTGCCTTTGCAATCGACTGATTTTATTTATGCTGATCCTCCTTATGATGTTCAATTCACTAGATATAGTGCTAACGATTTTAAGTGGGACGATCAAATACGCTTAGCTGAATGGTTAGCTTCTTACAGCGGTCCTGTCGTTGCTTCTAACCAGGCAACTCAGCGAATTGTGGATCTCTATCAAAGCCTTGGTTTTTCGATAAATTTTTTGGAAGCACCAAGACGAATCTCTTGTAATGGCGATCGCCGACCCGCAACCGAAATTCTTGCAACTAAAGGACTCAACCTTTGACGGCAAGGGTTTTATAGATCACCAAGCAGTAAGATAGCTTTATCGTTTTGAAACAAGACGATTGGCTCTAGTGGAGTGGCTAGAAAAGAGGAAATATTGTCTACTGTAGTTTGGGGTGTAACGTCTTCTCCACCTTGCCCACCACATAAAGGTTTAGGTGTGAAAACATCCGTGGTTTCGGAACCATTTGTTTGACAATAAACTGAATAGTTAGTGACTAAGAAACCCAGCGTAGAAGAGGCAGAAGTATGGTGGGGAAACTGAGTTAAAAATTGTGCTTTTGTAGTCTGCGTTTGCGACTGAAGAGGCGGTGTGCTTGAGATTTGGCTGTTTGCGATCGAGATCGGAACCAAAGCAAATAGACTGGCTGCAGAAATCGAAAAAATCGTTTTCCCAATTATAGAGTGCAGCGTAGTTCTTAAAGAGTGGGAACCTAAGGAGCGCGAACAGAACTGGCTGAACATAAAGAGATTTCTTTTCACAATGGAATATCACTCACCTTAAATTTAGGATACCCGTTAGATTTAGTAACTATCACTTTAGATAGAGTTTTTTAACAGGGAAAAACCAAATCTTCATGCCCTACTTGATTGATCGATACCATCGGGCGAGTGTTATGGAAGGAATGCCAAGAAAGTATCCTAAAATCATCATTTGGTTGATTAAGGTGGTTTTACAGATGCCGAGATTTTTCCAACGGCGATCGGAGGTCGAAACTGTTGCTGCAACGATCGCCACTTTTCCCAGTTCATTCAACTGTTGTACCAATACAAAATCTTCCATAATCGGCAGGTTTGGAAATCCCTTAAACCTGTGAAATGTCTCAGCTTTCAAAAAAAGCCCTTGGTCACCGTAGGGCATGTGAAATAAATGCGATCGCCATTTAACGCCCCACTCCACCAGTCGCAAGCCGATCTGTGATCCTGAGATCGCTAAATCGAACGCACCCGCAACAACTCCAGGTTGTGCTAAGGCTTGGTGAATCAGCCCGTCATAGCCCAGGGGTAGGCAAGTATCGGCATGGAGAAACAGCAGATTGGGAGCCGTTGCGATCGCGGCTCCAGTATTCATCTGAACAGCACGCCCCGGTTGAGAGTGAATCACGACTGCTCCAAATGCCTGAGCAATTTGAACCGTATCATCCCTGCTGCCGCCATCCACCACAATCACCTCAACGTCTGCGGCTGCGTACACCGCTGTTAACGTTTGAGCGAGGTGAACACTCTCATTCAATACCGGAATCACAATTGAGATTGCCACTAAAAAAGCGACTCTGCTGGGCAAAAGCTAACAACATCGGGCGATCGCGGTGCATAGATCACGCTTACTTCATTCCTAGAATTGATTTTTGACATGTAGAACGCTCAGACAACCGCTTCACATAATTAACCACGGCAGAATATGCGCTCAAATCAATCTGAAACAGCATTTGACAATAGGCAAGCAGAGAACCCACCGCCACATCTGCCACACTAAATGATTCACCCAAAATGAACGGCTGATTCTCCAACAAATGATTCAGCATTGTCATATGGCGCGGCAGTTCCTTTTCGCGGCTGGCATCTGAAACCATCGCTGGACCAATAGTGGCATTGGCATAGTTAATCCATTGATTCAGCAGCGATCGCCGCTCCAGAGATAAACCCGGCTCCCCATATTTTTCGGCTAGGTATAGCAAAATTGCGCCCGATTCCCATAGCTTAAAGTCTCCTTCCACAATGGCAGGCACCTTACCAATCGGATTAATTGCCAAAAAATCAGGTTGGCGATGTTCACCTGCTTGCATATCTAGTAAGACAAATTCATAGGGAACTGCCAATTCTTCCAGATACCACTGAACAATGGATGCGCGACTGCGGGCACCTCCATACAGTTTTAACATTGGCTTCTCCAGTAAAAAAAGTGTTGAAAATGTTCGGTTAGTTAATTATCTGGTCGGTCAGTATTAAGAGAACAGCAATGACCGATCTAACCAGATTTACAGCACTTTGTGAGTATATTCATGTTGCTTAACGTTATCTTCAGTGCTGACTGTGCGCTGCATGTTCAGTACTCGTTTCCGCTCAACCGAAAAGTTGAAATCGCTTTTAGCCGTGCCCACAGAAATATAAGTTTGGGCGATAGGGCGAGCTTTATAAGTTCGAGTTGCGGCAACTAAACGGAATGCAAAATCATCGCAAAACTGAGCGTCTGCGGGAAACTCAGCCGGAATATGAACCGTATCATCTGACAAAACGGCACCAAAGGTGGTCGCGATCGCAGTTGCATAGGAAGTCGTAATTCCTTTAAGAATCGCTTCTAATGCTGCCGAAGGAATTGGCTCAATCACTTGAACTTGATAGATTTCGCCCTCTTCTTTGATAAAACAGGTCGCTAAGCCCAACACTACATAATCGTCTGCAACAATATCAGACGTATCTAAATCAGCCATTGCAATGGTCATAAGTCGTTCTAGTGTCTTTCTAAGAATGCATGGGCTGGATCAAGTTTATTTTATCAACATCCGTTGTGACGTGAATCAGTGAGTCGATAAGTTATCAGTTAGCCAACGTTACGATCGCATCCGGATCAAGGATTCCCACCTGTGGAGATCCAGAAAGTCGTGTGTTTCATCCTTTGTTAACGGGCTTTGTTAACGGGTCTTTCAGAAATTTGATCGGTAGCCTGTGTAGTCCCTAACAGAGAGAATTTTATCTAAATGCGTCTCTGGGGTGATCTGTTTCGGTCGCTTACTAGTCTAATCATTAGACACATAGGCAAGTGACACAAAACTTTCGCTTTCTCAGGCGATCGCTCCCTACAGTTAACTTATTACTCACGTGAGAACGGTATGACCTTCCGCATGTATCCAATGCAATCACCCAGTTCTAGACGCTTGCGTCGCGTGACCCTGTCCGCTCCGACCGCAGTTGCAAGTCGAGAACAGTCCATGCTTTCTAAGCAAAATATCTATAGTCATGCCTTAGAGTTTTCTCCACCATCCTCTGCAAACTGGGAAAAGCCCCCTATGGGATTGCCAAACGCGCATCTAAGTCGCACTGAGCAAGAAACTTTATTGCGACAGCAGGCATTAAGCGATGCTCAACGCGGACACTATGCCGAAGCGATCGACTTATTCACCTGGTTAATTAACTATAATCCCGAAAATGTGAGCAGCTTCAACAATCGCGGATTGCTGTATTTTCAAATAGGAAATTTGAGTCAGGCACTAAAAGATTATAACCGGGCACTTCACCTCAACCCCCGAATGGCGAAGGTGTATAACAATCGAGCGAATTGCTATGTTGCTATGGGAAATTTAGAAGCCGCGATCGCAGATTATGAAACCTCCATTGATCTCGATCCGATTGATATTCGGGCACGCCTAAATTTAGGAATTACGTTTCGAGATTTGGCGCACCATGAAGCGGCGATCGAAACCTTTGATCTCGCACTTCAAATTAGTCAGTTTCTAAACACGACCGACCTAGTTGGGGTTTCTACCGCTATGGAAGGACATTTATATGCTGAGCGGGGTCGCACTTACCATAGTTGGGGTGATTGGAACTACGCCATTGCAGATTATGGTCGTGCCCTTTCCCGCTTACCGCTTATAAGCTCTAAAGCCGATACATCTTACAAAAAGCGGTTTCAAATTAACGATTGGCTTAATGAACTTCTCAACCCATTGAGATAATAAAAACCCACAAAATCTAAGAAAAAAGATGCTCAAATTCTTTTAGGCTTGAACATCTTTATTGAATGACCCAAATGTTCTGTTTTTTAATTTTCGGCTTATTCGGCAACACTAGGCGAATTCAAAGGCTTGACCGCAGCAGCAGCAGGCGCTTTCCATACAATTTGGCGACGCTGTGGATCAATGCGTCCAGTTAACTCCTGCATTGATTCTCTAGCTTGGCTGGGATCGAAGTAGTAGCTGAACTTGGATTGCACCTGTTGGACTCGGTTGCCAGTAGATTTGACTGCCACTTGAAGCTCTTGCAGCTTAATTTCTTGGGAAGCGCGATAAGGTAATAGCTGAACTAGCGCACCAATGGCGGCGATTGAAAGCACTGCGTTGACTGTAAGCTTAGCGGCGGCTTCATAAGCGATCGCTCGATAAGGCTGAGTCTTTTTACGAGGCTTTGCTTTTATCCTTGCTTGGGCTTTGGGAACAACCCGCAAAGGTCTAGCGGAGCGTTTTTGGGGTGGTGGTGGCTTCAGTGCGTACATGCTAAATGTTCTAACTCACTTAAGAGTGGGGTTAAATCCCCTACACTGTACTTCATTGTGCCCAGTTGGGGGCAATAATTCAAAATATTTTCAACCGTAGAGACAATCGATATTCAATTCAAACGTCATAAGTGACTAAGCCAAAGTTTCGCGATCGCTCTAGGCAAACTATCACTAGAGTTGAAAAAACGAAGCCTGTCCCGCGTCATTATTCTTGCTTAACAGGACTGAATCCCCAAAATCTTGGATCACACAGTCGCGCTAATTGTAGAACCAAATCTGCACAACAGGCTAAGTATCTCTAAACTAACAAAGGCGTTTACTTGTAAAGCTCTGTGGAAAGGCGAAACGCCAAAATTCCGGGAATCAAAGCAATTACGAGTGCAACAAAAACCTGACTATCTGATAAAGACATCCTTTCAAGACTCCTAACTGGAATATTTGAAATCTATCGTCCTCTAATGTCGGCTACAATGCGCTCTTTCGGAACTATCTTGTTACAAGTTGCAATATTTAAGGCAGCGAAAACAGGAGTCAGAGATCAGAACTAGAATATTTGCCATTCGCTATTTCCGGCTCGTCACTCATAAGCTTCAAGCCTGGGTAGTGTCATAATCGATATCTACTGTTGACTTTAAAGTGACTTTTTAAGAAATTACCTTGGTTTATCAGTATTGCTACTTTGAGAACACTAAATAATGGATCAATTGCTTGATTTTTCACCCAATTTTGGCACAGACACACTGCTTTTGCTGCCTGTTTTAGTCGCGTTAGAAGCCGTGCTTTCAGCCGATAATGCGATCGCCCTTGCTGCAATTGCTCAAGGCTTGCCAAATCCTGCTTTACAACGCCGTGCCCTCAATATCGGCTTGGTATTTGCTTATATTTTGCGGATGAGCTTGATTTTAACCGCAACCTGGGTGGCAAATTATTGGCAGTTTGAACTGGCTGGCGCACTCTACCTGCTGTGGTTAGTGTTTCAGTATTTTACTTCAAGCTCAGACAAGGGAGAAAACGCCCATCATGGACCGCGCTTTGATTCTTTGTGGCAAGCAATTCCGGTGATTGCCGTGACCGATCTGGCATTTTCTTTAGATAGCGTTACCACCGCGATCGCGGTTTCTAAGGAAACTTGGCTGATCTTGGTAGGTGCCACGATTGGAATTGTAGCGCTTCGGTTTATGGCAGGACTATTTATCCGCTGGTTGGACGAGTTCACCCATCTTGAAGATGCAGGCTATGTCACGGTTGCTTTCGTCGGCTTCCGGTTGCTCTTGCGGGTGGTGAATGACAGCCTAGTGCCGCCGGAGTGGTTAATGCTATCCGCGATCGCACTCACGTTTCTATGGGGTTTTTCTCAGCGAAAAGAGGACTCTGATACCCATCCCCTTCCAACAAAATTACCTGAGACAGACAGTATCCCCACTATAAAAATAGCTGCCCCAGACATATCTGAGGCAGCCGAATCACCGGTTGAAACAAAAAACTAAGGGGCGATCCTTATTCATAAATCCAGGAGATCGCCGCAGGTTCCCAACTAACCAGTTCTTCAGGCTTAAACCAAAGTTTGATTTCCTGCTCAGCCGTTTCTGGGGCATCAGAGCCATGAATAATATTGCGACCTACATCCACCCCAAAATCGCCCCGCAGCGTTCCAGGTTCCGAATTAAGCGGGTTTGTTGCCCCAATAATTTTACGAGCAGAAGCAATCACTCCCTTCCCTTCCCAAACCATTGCCACCACTGGCGCAGACGTGATGAAATCTACTAGACCTGGGAAAAAAGGTCTTTCGCGATGCACTCCATAATGAGTTTCTGCAAGTTCGCGGCTAACGCTCATTAGCTTTAAGCCAACCAGAGTAAAGCCTTTCGCTTCAAAACGACGGATAATTTCACCAATCAGTTTCCGCTGCACTCCATCCGGCTTAATCGCCAAAAATGTCCGTTCCAAGGTTAACTCCTCAAAAAAATCCATCCATTACAAAATCAAGACTAGCTTAAATGCGGTACGAGGTGCGAGGTGCAAAGTATGATTATTGAGTCTGCGTGGGGATGCCTGTGAACAAAAATGATTCATTGGATGGGGTGGAGTCTAAGCAATTTCAGCTTTTTTGGTATCTAGTTCCTGTGGTGGGTTTTTTCCCGGCATTGTGGACGCTTTACTATCGACAGGGCGGCAAGCAGCGTCAGGATTTGAGCCAAACGGTGGTGACGCTGACGATCGCGTGGTTGCTGGGCTATGTTTTGTTGGGCATTGGCGCTGAAACGTCAGACTCGCTTTCTTTGCCGCTGCTGGTAACGAATAGCCTGTTAACATCGGGCTATTTTGTGACCAACCTATGGCTAATGGTGAGGCTGTGGCAACGAAAATCGGTACGCTTGCCTATTGTTAGCAAAGTGGGCGATCGCTTACCTTAACTTTTCATGATTCACCTCTGGCTCCAACTCCTGCGGAGACTCTGCGCGCTTGCCCTTCGCCTTTATTCGGATGCCAACAAGTAAGGCTAAGGTTGGTAATCCTAAGGTTACGAAGCTTCGTAATCCGGCATCTCCTTGCAGCCAATACATGGCGCTGCTAGACACCATAAACATCAGGGTGGTCAAACCGAAAACTTGGGCAGAAGGAATGACTGCGGCGATCGCCAATAGCACTGAGACATACCAAGGCATTAACCAAGCTGTGCTGTAGAGCATTAGCACTAGCGTCACCCAGCCGATTGCTTCCATCAGGTTTTGGGTGGAGTACGTAGGCTTCCGAAACATTTGCACCACCGTCCAGGCGTAGAATGTAGCGAAAATCAGCAGACCATAGCGCGCTGTTCGTAAAAGCACCTGTTTTTGATCACCAAGCGGCAGAAATCCAGGGGCAAAAATTTGCAGCGTTTCAAAGCTCGCCCGTAGCAGCGCTGGCAGGGACGATTGATATTGCCCCACAACTCCAGGATTCAGCAAGCTGCGCCAAGATTGCAAATTGGGCAACGCGGTTAGAGAAAGAGCCGTGACAATGAGCAAAGAGAGCAACAGCGCGATCGCCAATTGTTTCCAGCGCCGCTGCCGAATCAAAAATAGCCCCAGTAGCGGCATCCAAATGATGGGAATCGTTTTTGCTAAAAAGCCACCCCATAGTGCCAAGAATGCCGTGGCATATCGTTTTTTTGCCAAATAAGCCGCCAACAGCAGCACACAGGTATTCACAAACACATCCACATGGGCAGATCCAACTTGTTCAACCAGCAGCAGCGGGCAAAGTAAATAGGCTGTGGTGATTTTTCCGCGTTGCAGCGGTGGCAAAATTTTCCAGATTAGATAGCCGTTGAATAGGTGCGCGATCGCGCAGATACTTTTGAAGAAGTAAACCGCCACCATAGGATGAAGCGCGATCGCCGCCGCAGAAATACTAAACAACAGTTGCGAAATGGGCCCATAGGTAGACGTTTGCTTCCAATCCACAAACGGGGTGAGTCCAGAAACAAAGCCACCTGCGGAAGTTGTGAAAGGATCGACATGGCTGAGATTCATCAGCCCAAAGTGTAGATATAAATAAATATCGTTGCCTAAAGGGTAAGCAATCCAAGCAAGTAGTAAAAAGATGGCGACCTGTTTGAGGATATCCCTAAAGCGATCTGGACGGTAGGAATAAGGAGTGCCCAGCAGCCAGATTAAGTGAAGCACCACCAAAACTAGATAGCTCAGACTAATGCTCAAATGGGTCGGAGCATTGGGAAAGGTCGCAAATCTTTTCCCTCCTGCCAAGACATAATGAAATTTATCTAAGCCTAAAAGGGTCAGTGCAATGGATAGATAAACGGATACAGGCAGAGCAACCCCTAGGAGCGCTCCGATGCTAAACAGGTTTTGAGGAGCAGTTTTTACCAGTCTTGGCATTTGCGAATGGGCATACAGAGAACAGATATCAATGCAGTGGACGACTTTCTTCAAGTACCTGCCAAGTTTGCCTCATTTTCACCTCACCGATTGACTAGAAAAAACACGGTCAAACTAGGGGTTAAGTTTATTTGAGATGCGATCGCCAATTTTGTACTAAGGTTGTCAATGGCTCAGCTAACCAGTGATCGTACTGCGGATAAATCGGGAGACGGGGCACTAGTTGCCAATTGTTCGCACCTAAAATGTTGCTCAACTCACCCTCTAAACGGTGCGGATAATTTGGGTTCACTTCATCATGAGGGCTAATGCCACCCAAGTCTCTAGCTCCGGCTTCCAGACAAGCCACTAAACCAGTTGAATGATGCATCAAATTGGGAGGAACTTGGATAGCCACATCTGCGGGTAAAATTTGGCGGGCGATCGCAACCAGGCTGACCAACGCTTCTGAGCTAAACGCCGTTCCCCCCCAAGCTTCTTGTGAGCCGGGGCTGTAGGGCTGCAAAATTACTTCTTGAATATGCTGATACTGGTGATGGATCTGGGCGATCGCCTCCAAGGTTTCCCAGCGATCGCGATCGGTTTCCCCAATGCCTAACAGCAGTCCAGTTGTAAACGGAATTTGCAGTTCACCCGCTTGGATTAGCTGTTGCAAGCGCAAACTGGGCTGCTTACTCGGTGCGTCACGATGAACCGTTTTCAGCAGTTCTGGAGTCACTTGTTCTAGCATTAGCCCCATCGACACATTAACGGTTTTGAGGCGTTGCATTTCTGAAACGCTCAAGGGTCCAGCGTTGGTGTGGGGCAAAAAGCCGAGCGCTAATGCCTGTTTGCAATGATCATAGAGATGCTTAATCCATGCAGCACGACGTGTGCTTTGGGGATGCACCTCTCCACTCAGCACCAAAATCTCAACGACAGGTGAGGCAGAGTGGGAGAGCGATCGCAGCGTTGTTTCCGCCTCTATCAAACTCAACCAAGGACGTTGCCCCGGATCAACCCGAAAATTACAGTAAGTACAGCGGTTAAAACATTCATAGGTTGGAACCAGCGTATAGGCAGGACTGTAAGTCACTGTCTTAGATAGACAAGAGTTAGGCGCAACAAACATCCGGCTTGAACCAAATACCATTCTCTGTAAACCTACACCTTATTTATGCTTATTCGCAGCCCCAAAAAGTTTCCTGATCCTGATAACTGCGTCGTTTTGCGTAGATATTCTTCACATGAGTTTTCACGGTATTCAAACTGATTTGCAACGTTTCGGCAATTTCTTGATAGGAATGTTCTTTTCGCAGCAACAGCCAAATCTCTGCTTCTCGCTTTGTCAAGTCATATTTTTTTTGTTGAACGTGCAAATCCGCTCGCAAAATCTCATCGCAGTTTTCTAAAAAAACCACAATCCGCGATCGCGATTCTCGCGACACTGCTGGCTTTCCGTAGGGAACAGTCATTCCCAAAGGCTGAGTTAAGTCAGCCTCTTGACTATCCCTATCTCGATCAATCAATTTGGTTTTGTCAAAACCCCTGGATTGGCGATCGATTGCATTCTCTAGCCACTGCACCGTCACTCGAATCATTTGCCCATGCGCTGCAAGATAATCTTGCACCAAGCTTCTTTGAGTTGGCGAATCCTCTCGGATCATGCGGTGGCAAGCGTCCAGAACGGATGAGGGTAGATGAGAGCTACACACTGCTGCTGCCCGCGTAGACAAGCACATCTCTTTTGCTTTTTGATTGCAATATAGTAAGTTGAGATTGCGCGACACCACCAAAACACCCTGAGGCATTAACTCTAATAATTGACTACTTAATCTGCCAAACTCTAAGTCTTTATCTATATCCGCAGAGCGATCAAAAGCTTTTTGGGCACGCAAAGTAGTAGAGCGTCCTGTACTCAAATAACTAGCTTGTCGTCGAGGGGCGCGATAGCTCAAAAGTAAACCCAAGCCTGAAGGTTCAATGGACTGGGTGAGTAGGGGGCTGGTCATAGAAGTCACCTCAAGTGAATGCGTTCATTCTCAGGGCTGCTGTGGTGAAGGCACAATGAGAAAACCGCAGATGAGCCAAGCTAGACGCACTTGATCGATCCGCTTAGAAGAGACACGAAGAGACCTGAAGAAGGGTGAAGTTTTTTTAGCATCCCTTCTCTAAATCGAATTATTTATCTGATAATGAAATGCCTTCAACTGGATACTCTAACGTCAGTTCTGAGGAAGGGCAGCTTACATGAAGAGCGTCTATAAAGTGAAACCAGTCGCTTTATATGAGAAAACCAGATTTCTAATCGCTGATCTGGCAGTCTCGCTTTTCTGTGTCCAGTATTACGTTCTTTAATTGTCAGCCTAAGCGATCGCAAAGTATTCACCCATTTAAGGGACTTCTTAAATTTGATGAAGCCTCCTCAGCCTAATTCTGCCCCACTAGATCATTGTGATCCGGAAAATCTTGAACACTTTTTTTCTCAAGCACACCAAAGACGCTATGTGGCGAAGTTGCTTGGTCGAGGAGGCATTACTCGTCGTCGGGCGGAGTATTTCATTCGATTATGGGCTTATTTACTGCTGAAGCAAACTCATGATTTAGACCCTCACACCCTGGAACCGTTGGTTAACCTTCGTCCAACGGATGGATTAGTATCCTGTACCCATCGTGAGGCAGCAGAGTTATTTTATGGGCAACGGGAGCGGGGCAGCGATCGCGCGGCGGGCATGATGATCGATCAATTGGCGGCTCTAGGATTGCTGGAAAAGCGTTTTGATGGACAAACCCTGTGTTTAGGCATTCGCTCTCTGCCAGAACTGACCGCTGAAAAAATAGAACTACCGTCGGTTTTAGTGCCGGATCAGTTTAATCCGCGTACCGATGCCATTCCCGTCGCTAATCTAATTCGGCAGACTTATGCCATGGCAGCCGATGACAGCGCGATCTCGCCCCAGCGAATTGCCAGAATTCTGCGGCAATGGTCGCAAGACTATCCAAAAGGGATTAGAGTCTTGCGCCGTACTGATAATCTGAATCCAGTCGGGGTTGCCATTCTTTATCCCACAACAACTCAATCAGAAGAAGTTTTTTCCCGTCCTCCAGGTAAAAGCTTTTTTCTCACCTCTAATGTCGAGATTGACCCGGTTGAAATGGCTCCGATTGGAGATGAAAACTGTTTGGCTGTTTATTTAAGAGCGTGGGTGATTGACATCAATTATTTACAGCCACAGCACATTTGCAAATTTCAGAAAGATACCCAAAATGCGTTGCGACAAATGCAAGCTGATTTTCCGAACCTCTGCGATTTATACTCTCCGGTGATTCACCCGTTGTATGAAGAATTGCGAATGCTACTTGGGTTTCAACGAACTTGTGAAGAGCATCGCCCTTTCTACTGGATCTACTTGGCACTGGATCGATATTTGGAGTTAAACATCGATCAGGCATTGGCAAACTTAAGTTTGGGTGGTGTTTCCCTCCCTTAAAGGGCTGAGGGCGATCGCTAGACTCTCTATCAACCCAGCAATTCCAAATTCAAAACTTTGACAACTCGCTGAATCAGACTGGAGGATAAGGAAACACCTCGTGGGAGCACGGTGATGGAATCATTGCCTTTAAGTTTTGGGGTGTTGTTAGGCTATCTGCATCAAGCCATCAGTCGGATTGAAGACCCAAGGCAAGCGAGTAACGGCACCCGCTACAGCGTGAGTGACGCAATCTTGGCAGCGTTTAGCGTGTTTTTCATGCAGTGCGAGTCTTTCCTGGAGCACCAACGGCAAATGCAGAGTCGGCAGGGCAAGGATAACGCTCAAACATTGTTTGGGTTAGCTCAAATTCCGAGTACACCGCAAATCCGCAATATTTTGGATCACCTGGCTGCACCTGTCCTAACGGGTGTGTTTGAGCAGGTGTATCGAGGTTTGAGGCAAGGGGGATACTTGCAGGCATACCACTGCTTGGGAGGGCATTTGTTAGTCACCTTAGACGGGACGCAATATTTCAGTTCGCAGAAAATTCAGTGTCAGCAGTGTTCAACTCGAACGCATAAAAATGGGCGTGTGACCTATTTTCATAGCGCGATTCTACCCGTGATTGTCGCTCCTGGTCAGTCGCAGGTGATTGCCTTAGCCCCCGAATTTATCAGTCCGCAAGATGGGTCTGTGAAACAAGACTGCGAAGTGGTGGCGGCTAAACGCTGGATGCAGACCCATGCGGGGCAATTTGCCCAACACCCAATAACGCTGCTTGGGGATGACCTCTATAGTCGTCAACCGATGGTTCAGCAGTGTATAGAGCTTGGCATAAACTTCATTTTTACCGCTCTACCCGACTCTCACCCTGCCCTGTACGAGCGCTTGCACGTGCTTGAGGTTTTGGGGGCGCTCGAGACCCTAGAAATCCGGCAATGCCACCAGCGCACTCCAGCGATTTATCACTACCGCTATGCCAATCTCGTGCCGATTCGGGACACTCAACCCGCCTTGCTGGTCAATTGGTGCGAACTGGTCGTTACCCGGGAACACGACGCTCAGGTGCTCTACCACAATGCCTTCATCACCCACCATCGCTTGGGTCATACCACCGTTGCCTCAGTGGTCGCTGCTGGTAGAAGTCGGTGGAAGACCGAAAACGAAAATCACAATGTCCTCAAAACCAAGGGGTACCATCTCGAACACAACTTTGGGCATGGGCAACAGCATTTAGCCAACTTTTTGCTCACGCTCAATCTCCTGGCTTTCCTGTTCCATACAGTGCTTCATCTAGTGGACACGTCTTATCAGAAAATTCGCCACCAACGGGGCACTCGCAAGGGTTTCTTTCAAGACATCCTCAGCCTGACTAAGTATTTGCTATTCAATAGTTGGCAGCATCTAATTGACTTTATGCTCTCCGATGCAGACCCCTCTCCTATCACTGATTCCTCTTAAATTTTTGAATTTGGAATTGCTGCTATTCGGGTCATTGATTTTAATAACCCGATTGATAAAGCCAACCACAATCGCATGGTGCAGCTTGTTGAGCAAATGTTGGCACTGCATAAACAATTAGCTGAGGCAAACACGCCGCCACAAAAGAGCATGATTCAGAAACAAATTAATGTGAGCGATCGCCAGATTGATCAACTGGTGTATGAGTTGTATGAATTAACGCCGGAAGAGATTGCGATCGTTGAGGGAAAATAACGATCTTTGTTATTCATTATTTTGCATCGTTGGACATAAAAATGGCTAAAACACTCACCATTCAAATTCCAGATGGATTAGAACAACAACTAATCCAACAAGCCCAAATGGTGAATCTTTCTCTAGAGGACTTTATGTTACAGTCCTTAGCTCAAGTGATTCAAACTCCTGATCCTGACGATGAGCCAAAGGACAGTGTGTTAATGGGTTTGCGCCAAGCATGGCAGGAAACACGGGAAAGTAAAACCATTCCACTCGAACACTTGTGGGATGACATCCATTAGTTTGTGAGTTGTATGAATTGACTGACGAAGAGAGTGCGGTAAATATTCAGAGGGAGCAGGTCGGTGAAGTATGGACAGCCGTTGAAGAACACTATTGAATAGAGTTGGCGATCGCTTACTTTAAAGAAATCACGATATGGTAGACATTATGGCTACTGATATTAACTCCCTACTCACCAGTTCACCCGATATTCGCCATGGCAGACCCCGAATTGTGGGCACCGGGATTACCGTTCACCGCATTGCCATCTGGTACACCCTAGGGCACGGTGCCGAAGAAATTTGTCACCAATACGGACATTTAACGCTCGCTGGCGTGTATGCTGCCCTAGCTTACTACCACGCCAACCGAGTGCAAATCGATGCCGAAATTGCAGCGGATGAAGCCGAAGCATTGCGGCTAGAGCAAGAATATTCGCAACAGCAGCAAGTTCTGCAATGAAAATTCGGCTCTACTTGGATGAAGATGCAATGGCTGATGCTTTGGTTACTGCTTTAATTGACCGTGGTATCGATGTTACTACTGCCAATCTGGAGGATATGGTTAATCGCGCTGATCCAGAACATCTTGATTACGCCATTTCACTGGGGCGAGTCCTCTACTCCTACAACATTGGTGATTATTGCCAGCTTCATACCGAATATCTCAGCATAGGCAAAACCCATACGGGAATTATTCTTGCCAGCCAACAGCGCTTCGGCATCGGTGAACAAATGCGTCGTCTTTTGCGAATCATAGCCGTCCTTTCGGCTGAGGAAATGCAAAATACCCTCCAGTTTTTAAGTAACTGGGATTAATGTAAGTTGGGTCGCGATCGCCGTTTATGAAGGCTGGAAAGACGTTAAGAAGTAAGCATTAAGAGCCACAGGGTTGAAGAGTCTCAATTAGCACTTTGGACTCTCGTAGCCTTCACGGGCATAGCACATCCACTCCAGCATTTCTGGATCATCGGTAAAGCTAATTAAGGATAAATGTTCGGGATGCTCTAGAAATTCACGGGCAAGCAGGTAGCCAGCAATGCTCCAGGTTTGAAACTTGCGTGAAGCTTTGCCAACCAATCGACCGTTTCTGCCATCGTAATATTCTGCCCATTCATCTTCGCTGAGACGGCGTTCGGCAATTTCTATGGCGCGCCATGCTAGTTCCGTTCTGCCTGTTTTCACTGCCGCCGCTGCAAACGACCACAGCAGCACAGGCCAATTGCCCCCATTGTGATACGACCAGGGCACATTTTTAGGATCGCAGCCGGTCAAAATTTTCCATTCCAGATCTTCCACAGCAGGAAAGCAAATTTTCATCGGCATATAACCCACCACATCCTGCCAACGCTGCTCGATTAAATCCATGATGGATTGAGATTCGCGATCGCTTGCCAAAGATGAATTAATTGCCATCAAATTGCCCAGCGTAAAAAACCGAAAATCCATTTGCGCGGGACCTAAATTTCCGGCTAGGTAGCCGCCCGTTTCAGGAATCCATTCGGTCAGCCAGTAGGGAATCGATTCGGGATAAATGTTGAACTTATTGATGGCACTCTCGCCAAACTCTTCACCCCGAAAATGATAGATCTCATTCAGCCGCTTCAGATCGATCCAGTAGTATTGGCGAATATGTAAATTCAACACACTTAAGCGCTGGTTGACAATTTGCTTATAAAATTCGCCCCTGCGCCCGGTTAATAGTTCTCGTGCAGAACACAGCGCCCCATAAAACAATGATTGGATTTCGAGGGGATGCCCATAGACCCCCATGCGGCGATCGATCATAAACGCGCCATCTGGCACCAGCATCGTTGGGTACATATCAAAGCGATCGGCAAGACACAGCTTCAGGATCAGCATGATGCTGTGCTGAAACTCAGGCTGATGCGCTAAGGCAATATCTCCCGTCGCTTTCACATACGCTCTGAGCAAAATCAGCCACCACAGGCAAGAATCCACCGGAGTCACCCGACCAATCGCATGTTCGCCAAAATCCGCCGTCAGATATTGCTCCTCATCCCACAGTTCCACCTTAAAGCTGGCAGGCATCAACCCCTGCCCTGCATTGAAACTATCCATTTGCTTATCGCTACTTTGCAGCGCCAGCGTTTCAACCAAAAAATTCCGCACAATCTCGCTTCTGCCATTCGTCAAAAACAGCAGCGCACAGGGCACAAAATCACGCATAAAACATTGGTCGTAGTTCAGCGCTTCTACATATGGGTCACGCGCTGCCACCGTGCCAACCGGTCGCCCCCGAAAATACACCATTGACTTTTCTAAAAGTTCCCATGCCTCTTTAACGAGAAAGGTTGATTGCATTGCCAACTGACGCTCCTGTGTTCCAACTGCGAATATTGAGTGACCTAATATCAAACGGCACAATTTTTTGTGGAGGCTAGCTGACGCGGCACATCTCCACAAGAAATCTGGCAAAATCAAATACAGCAAATTCTTTCATCTAGCAAGTAAAGCGGCTAAACGGTTAGACCTCTTTGCTTACCTTAGACATGCACCCTGTAACCATTGACTCAGACGCTTAACTTAATCTTACTTAGAGTGATGACCGAACGTTCTGTATGGAGATTTTATAGGCCGCGAATAATTCAGAAGAATGACGCTCTAACGTAGTTTTACGAGTTAAGCAGTCTAGCCTCAGGAAAAAATCCTCATCTCTAGGCTAGTGCTTCTATTCATCAATCTCAGTAAATTCTTAGTAAGGGAATCGCTTCACTTACCAGAGAATCATGAAGATTGCAAGATGTATCGCACCCCTCAGTCAATTGATAAGGGATAATTCCACTTTCTCTAACAGAAAAGGCATGAGCATCACTTCGAGTACTCCCTCGGCTCTCCACTGTTTGTAGTGTCCACTGTTCAATCAACAAATAATGATGTAATCTGACACTGTTTGTTTCTACTAAGCTGAGGGCGTGCTTCCACTCCGCTCATCACTCAAACCCTTAGCACTTAAATTCTAAGTGGGTTGAAATTTTAACGAACGCCCAGATAAACCCGTAGTCAAAACTCGCGCTATGAGCGAACATCGAGCCTTTTGCTGCCGTTTACTTATTAAAGCTAAACACGACCTTGGCTAAGCATGAACTAAAACAGGTACACGTTTATAGGCTGGAGTTCCCGATCGCGTCTCGATTTCTGGATGAAAAATCACATTGACTTCAGGATAGAACATCAACGCAGAGCCTTGACGGACTGCCCCATAAATGACTTCAACTTGCTCTAGCTTGCCCACATTGCCTTTCACCGTAACGCGCTGATGCGCCTGCAATCCCGCCTGTTCTGCATCAGATTGATTCATCAAGATGCAGTTGCGATGGGGCATCCCTCGATACTTGTCATCAATTTTATAAACCACCGTATTGTGTTGAGAATAACTGCGCCCTGTCATGAGCGCTACTACAATTCCTTGGGTAGATTCGGGTACTCCAAAATCTTTAAGATCTGGCAGAGATAAGGTCGGCAAAGGCGTTGTGAACATCGTTGCTTTACCAGAAGGCGTGGGGAAATGGGGTTCTGTGATGATCCGTCCGCTAATGGTAAATTCTTCATTGGTTTCATCAATCGCCGCCATTTTTTCAAAGCCGGGAATCGTTTGAGCAATCAGTTGCCGTACATATTTTGTGTCTTGCAATCTGCGCCAATCAACCGGATCATTGCCATGAATGCGATGCGCTAGCTCCGTTAAAAACAGTACTTCAGGAATCAGATCAACCTCTTTAAGATGAGTTTCACCCGGCTCATTAAACCGGACAAAATTATTGCCTGACTCTACCGTTGTTTTGTGAGGATTCTCAAATCGGTTAAGCACCGGAATGATAATCGTATTGACCTTTGCCAATCCGTGAAAATGTCCGATATTCGGCTTCGTTCCTACATAGATAATGGTTTCAATATTGCCGAGTGCCCGTTTTGCTTGAACCGAGTCTGGGTTTGCCCCATACAAGTTGCCGCCTAGACAAATGAGGGTATCTACTTTGCCATTATCAGCCGCCTCAATCAGCGATCGCGTGTTGTAGCCCTTCACGGGACTCAGCGATCGCCCTAGTAAGGCTTCTAACGTTTCCTGAATCTCTTTTTTGAGATCCACCGTCACGCCCATTGACCCAAATCCCTGCACGTTGGAGTGTCCCCGAACAGGCATCACGCCTGCACCTTCCTTGCCCACATTGCCAGACAGGAGAGCCGTATTCGCAATGCTATAGACGTTGTCTACACTATTTTTTTGCTGCGTAATGCCCATTGCCCAGCCAAAGACAACGCCTTTAGAAGAACCAATAATGGTTGCGGCGGCTTCAATTTCTGATTGAGAGACTCCACAGGTGGTAGTAATGGTTTCCCAAGCGGTGGAGCTGGCTTGCTCAACTACGGCTTCCCACCCTTCTGTGTAGGCGCGTAGATAGTTTTCTTGGACTAAGCCTTGCTCAATCAAAGACTTTTGAATACCGACAAACAATGCGGTGTCGCTACCCGGAATCGGCTGTAGATAGAGAGAGGCAATCTCGGAACCCGGCACCAACGATTTTACTGGAAACGCGGGTGAGCCAAATTTGACTAAACCAACTTCCATAATGGGATTGATCACAATCACTTTGCCCCCGCGATCGCGGAGCTTGATCAACTCATTCATCAAGCGCGGCTGATTATAGGATGGATTTGAACCCGCCAGCACTACGCAATCAGCCTTTTTTAGATTCTCCAGGCTAACAATTGAGGTACGAGTGCCAAACATCTTATTTAGCCCTGTAGTGGAGGGCGCATGGCATAGGTCAGAACAATCTGCCAAGTTATTCGACCCCAAAGTCCGCATCATCAGTTGCAACAGAAACGCTGCCTCATTAGAGGATCGTCCTGAACTGTAAGATGCCACGCGTTCGGGCGGTTTGCGAAACGCCGCTTCGGCAATTTGATAGACCTCTTCCCACGAAATTCGTTCATAGTAAGATGTTTTTTCTCGCAAAATCATCGGAAACCCTAACCGCCCCAATTGATCCGCTTCCATGGAGGTCAATCGCTGAAGCTGATCCACACTCCGCTGCTCAAACACCTGCATGGGAACAGGGGGCTTGAGTTCTGCCGAAATCGATTCCACACTTTTCATGCATCGCTGGAGCTTTTCGCCTTCTTCATTCGTAAAGCCGCCTTTTTGCCCACCTGTGCCCCAGGAACAGGATAGACACGCACTTTTATGCAGCAATGTTTTCCAAAGTTTGGGACCTTCGGTTGAAATTGTGTGTTCTGCCCAATATTCAATGACTGGCAAACCACCTCCGATCGCTGGAGTCTTCTCATTGCTCTGATTAAATGGTGGAATCGGCTGAACGTTCTGCTGCGTAGAATCCATTCGCTAACCTCGATGAAAAGCTGAGTGGTAGAGTACTTAGTGCGGATAACGTGAATCTTACAGAGATTCTGTTGAATATGGAGTCATCCTTTAGGACAGTTCCAAGTTTTTGCCAAGCACCGCCTTGTTCGGCATCTACTTTACTGGGCGCTTTTTGCTCTAGCTAACGCGCTTTTCGCTGAAAATTAGGTACGCTGCACCCGCCAGCAACATCGCAGCGAAGACATAATTGCGCGTAATAGGAACCTTCATATAAGCCACACTAAACCCTGCAAAGATAATCATGGTAATGATTTCTTGCAGTACTTTAAGTTGAGGCAGACTAAAATATTGAAACCCTATCCGGTTAGCAGGAACTTGAAAACAATATTCAAAAAAAGCAATAGACCAGCTAACCGAGATCGCAATCCATAGTGGAGCCGTTCTCAAATCTTTCAAATGACCATACCAAGCAAAGGTCATAAACAGATTAGAGATCATTAATAACACGATAGATTTCAGCATGTTTTAAGCTAATAGTCTTAGGAGGAGGATCTGGATGTAGCTTACTTCCCTCAGGTGGGCTGATCTTAGTTGCACATTAGGTATCAATACAGTTGCAATGAGCGAGGAAACTAAAGAATGATAACGCTCACACTCGAAAAAACGTTGCAAATTGGGGAGATTGCCACTCTTAGCGATCTCCCGATTAAAACCATTCGCTATTACGAAGAACAGGGGTTGCTCACACCGACGGTCAGCCGCTCAAAGTCTAATTACCGCTTGTTTGAATTATCTGTTTTGCAGCGATTGACGTTCATTAAGCGATCGCAGTCGTTGGGATTAAGTTTACGCGAGATTCGAGATATTCTGACGGTGCATGATCAAGGGCAACTGCCTTGTGAGGATGTCAAGCAAAATCTTCAGAGAAAAGTTGGGCAAATTACCGAGCAAATCGAAGCGTTGCAACTGCTGCGATCGGAGTTACAAGGTCTACTCTCAGGTTGGCAAGATCACCCCTCCGCCGAGATTGCCGCCCAAACTATTTGTCCCAATTTACAAGTTGGCATCGCATCTCAATAGTTGAGTATTGTGACCGATTTGCGATCGCTGACCGTTTCTAGATCGTCAATCAGGCTTACGCAAGTTAAACAGTCAGAGAGTTCAACAATCAGAGACAGGCACTTTTAGGAGGATTATTATATGCATATTCATCATCTCGATTCGTGGCAACATTCCCATGACTTTTCCGATGATCATGGTGCTGCGGAAAAAAGCACTCAGAAGGTCATTACTCTGACTGCTATCACTATGGTGATTGAGATTGTGGCAGGAATTCTCTTTGGTTCCATGGCGCTGTTGGCGGATGGTTGGCATATGGCAACCCATGTCGCCGCCTTTGGAATGACTATCTTTGCTTATCGATATGCTCGTCGATATGCCAACAGTTCAAAATATACCTTTGGAACGGGCAAGGTAAATGCTTTAGGCGGGTTTGCGAGTGCTGTGGCGCTGATGGTGATTGCCTGTGTGATGGCAATTGAATCGATCGCTCGTTTATTGGAGCCACAAATGATTCAGTTCAACCAAGCGATCGCGATCGCGCTGCTGGGGTTGCTGGTGAATTTAGTGAGTGGTTTTTTGCTAAAAGAACACCATGAACACGAGCATCATGATCACAACCTGCGGGCTGCTTATTTTCATGTTCTAGCGGATGCGCTTACGTCGGTTCTTGCCATCATTGCCCTGCTTGCTGGCAAGTTTCTGGCTTGGAATTGGCTAGATCCGATCATGGGATTGGTGGGTGTGGCGGTGATCACGCGCTGGGCATTTGGGTTAGTGCAAGACAGCAGTTCTGTATTGTTGGATGGGGCAGTTGATCGAGAAACGCAAGCCGCAATTCTATCGGCGATCGAACAAGATTCTGATAATCGTGTGGTTGATTTGCATCTGTGGTTAGTGGGGTCGCATCACTTAGCCGCAACAATTTCGCTGGTGACACACTATCCAAAAGCCCCCGACTATTACAAAGCATTGCTGTCTAGCATTCCATCTCTGGCTCATGTCGTTATAGAAGTGAATCCCTGTCAGGGTCAACCCTGCGCCGATTCACTGCCAGCGATCGCGCTTCCTTTAAGCATCTAAACCGCACCCAAAACCTGTCGATTCATTTCTAGAATGGGGCAAAACAACTCTGCTTGAGATGGGGTTAGATGATCTTTGACTACATCCTGCATCACCGCGTAGGTCACATTACAGCTTCGTTCAGCATTAAACGCCTTCATAATAGTCCGAAACCAAAATAGCACCCGTTCGCGCAACGAATCGGGATCATTCAGCAACATGGCGATCGCGGAATACCGCAACACTCGAATCGTATCCCGCCGCCACTTTGCCGTCAGATCCGCATTGTTGCCGTAGAAAAGTGACGATTCAAGTAACTGCATCTTAGTCAACACCTGCTGCACAATGATCGCTTCCATTGATTGCAACCGCTGATAAGTTTCGATCCTCAAATAATACGAGCGCCCAAACTCGCTCAAAAACTCTAATTCCTCATCCGTGGCATACCGCCCATCCGTTTCATAGCTTAGTTTTTGCAGTTGGCTCAGCATTTAGCACCCTCTTCCATCAGTCCTTTATTTCCCATATCACCTACCATACTGTCTGAAACTGCAAGTTCTAAACGCTAGACATCAGTACTATTCACCAAAAATTGCCCCATATTAAAACTCGTTTTATCCTCAATTTGCTTCATCATCGATCGCGTAATCAACTTACCTGCTTCCACCAAAACCTGACCCGTAATCGGATGAAGCAAATCCTGTTCAGCCCGCCGACCAATCAGCGCTTCAATATCTTTAATCGAATTGATATACATCCCCGGCGGCAGTTCTACGACTACGCCATTGTTTAACACTCGCGCCTGACACGCTAACCGAGAATTGGGCTTGCAGGTAGTAATCACTTCTAGGGTGCGCTGCTCTCGCCGATTCACAGCAGACAGCCCATCCATGCCACTTTTCACATACACATGACAGGTGGCACACAGACCACGCCCACCGCACTCTTTTAACACATCTAGATCTTTGTTAATCAAAATTGATAATAGATTGCCGTTCGTTTCAACGGAGGAGTCTTGAGAAATAGGTTCAAGCCGGACGGTTTTAGCCATAAAAGTAAAGGGGTGGAATGGTAAATGAAGAAGTTTTGAGTTTTGAGTGAGGGAAGAAGGTTTCAGGTTTCGGGTGCTAGGTTTCGGCTTTTTCTTTGACCCTAAAACCTGACCCCTGAAACCTGGCTCCTGCCCCCTATTTCCAGTCATCCCAAAAGTAAGACTTTTTGTTCATTTGTTAAGACTTTTTGATTAATCAGGGATGGAAAGTCGCGGATCACTTGGGAGCATCGCGTGATGAAGGTGGCAACCCATTCTTGAATCCAGAGCAGTTCTTGAGGGCTGACTAAATTTTGTAACGATTGGGAGGTGCTTGAAGGTAGG
Source organism: Leptolyngbya sp. CALU 1928 (assembly GCF_056784215.1). NCBI lineage: Bacteria > Bacillati > Cyanobacteriota > Cyanophyceae > Leptolyngbyales > Leptolyngbyaceae > Leptolyngbya > Leptolyngbya sp. CALU 1928. Next base: position 3,065,825 of record NZ_JBXBCE010000001.1, read on the forward strand.
CTAAATTGCCCCGATCGCTCAATTTGAAACTGTTTTAACCATTCATGGTTGGGACAGGTTGATTTCCAATAGTTGACGACGACATGAACTCCTAAATACTGGGTTGTGACCTGACTGAGAGTATTCAAAGCGGTCAAAAGATCATCGAGGGTAATATCGGAACTAGCCGCAGAGGATTGGACACCCTCAGGGCGATCGCCGTTTGAAGGGATCGACTTTATTTCAGTACTAACACTGGAGAAAAAACGTGGTGCAGAGGGAGATGTTGGGGCTGAAGTACGGTTTTGGGTAGCGGTATTGGCTTGAGGACGTTGGGGATGGCTCAATCCTGGCAGAGTGGCAGAACCAGTTAACAGGCGAAAAGTAGCGATCGCGTCTGCCATATTTTCACGGAGGGCGATCGTTAAGGTTTTAATAGTTTGTTTGTATTCAGAATAGACCAAGCCACTTTTAGTTAGAACTAGTAAAATCATGCCTGCATCAAGCTTATGAATATGAACTTGATAATTAGCAAACTGAAATTTAAACGATTCAAACCCTTCGGGAATGGTGTCCACAACTTGCAAAATACCTTGAGCTAAGGCTTCTTTTTGTTGGTAGTTTAAAGCGTGATCAATTCCACAGAAATAGGGGCGGGATCGCTTATCTATCAAAGCAAGACCCGCAATTCCTGGTAAATTCAGAAAGTCCTGGATAACTTCCTGTTTCATATACTCTTTTTACGTTTTGATACAATCATGTACCGAATTCAAGACTTAGAGGTTCTACAGATTATTTCATAGTTTATCTATGCTACGGTTTTGGTCTTAGAAGCCTCAGAATGATTTGATCCTGATCATCTTCATTGGACGGTATCTCATAGGTAAATTCTTCGACTCCTTTCCATCTTCAGGTTTAGCTTTAGCTTTATGTCTGACCTTCCTTTTACCTTAGATCAACTTCGTATTCTCAAAGCGATCGCTGCTGAGGGGAGCTTCAAACGGGCTGCTGATAGTTTATATGTCTCTCAACCCGCCGTTAGTTTACAAGTCCAAAACCTAGAGCGTCAGTTGGATGTACCCTTGTTTGATCGAGGCGGTAGACGGGCGCAACTAACCGAAGCTGGACATCTGCTGTTGAGCTATGGGGAAAAAATCCTGACCTTATGTCAAGAAACTTGTCGAGCCATTGAAGATTTGCAAAATTTGCAAGGTGGAACCTTAATTGTGGGAGCCAGTCAAACCACCGGAACCTATTTACTGCCGCGCATGATTGGCATGTTTCGGCAAAAATATCCTGATGTTGCAGTTCAGCTTCATGTGCATTCAACTCGGCGCACCTCCTGGAGTGTGGCAAATGGACAAATTGATCTGGCAATTATTGGCGGTGAAATTTCGCCTGAACTGCAAGACTCTTTAGAGATTATTCCCTATGCAGAAGATGAACTCGCACTAATTTTGCCAATTGGTCATTCGTTAGCACGAGAGGAAATTATTCAAAAAGATGATCTATACAAACTCCAGTTCATTGCTTTGGATTCTCAATCCACTATTCGCAAGGTGATTGATCAGGTGCTAACCCGCTGTGGGATTGAAACGCGCCGTTTAAAGATTGAGATGGAGCTTAATTCGATTGAGGCAATTAAAAATGCGGTGCAGTCTGGTTTGGGTGCGGCGTTTGTTTCTATTTCAGCGATCGAGAAAGAACTGCAAATGGGGGTGCTGCATCGGACAAAGATCGAGGACGTGATCGTTAAACGGATGCTATCGGTGATTATTAACCCCAATCGGTATCGTTCTAAGGCAGCAGAGGCGTTTTGTAAAGAAATTTTGCCAAAGTTTGCCTCTTACACAGCAGAACTACAGCGATATACGATCGCCCATACGGAGTCGATTCCCGCGATCGCGCCTAGTTTGGAGCATGTTGCACGGGTAGGATCGGATATTGATGTGTAACGTCTATGGATCTCTATTGCACCCGTCCAGGTTGCCGCAGACCTGAAAATTTTTTTACCGATCTGGATGACCCGGCAACGCTGAAGACGGTTCAGCAGAAATTTTGCACGAATTGCGGAATGCCCCTGATCTTAGTAGGGCGCTATTTACCGCAAAAGCTGTTGGGGCAAGGGGGATTTGGAGCCGCTTTTTTGGCGCGCGATCGCTACACTCCCGGTCTCCGTCGCTGTGTGGTTAAGCAATTTCAACCTGCCAACACCCTTAGCGCCAAGCAACTGCAAATTGCCCAGGATTTATTTGAGCGAGAAGCCGAGGCACTGGAAGATTTAGGCAATGCCCATCCACAAATTCCTGATTTGTTTGCCTTCTTTGAATTAGCAGTGCCCAGTTCTCAAGCCAGCAAAGATGATCGATTTTTCTACTTGGTGCAGGAATATATCGACGGACAGACCATGGAGCAAGAACTGGAGAAAACTGGCGCATTTTCGGAAGACAACCTCGTAAATGTGCTGCAAGAAATTCTCAAAGTACTGCAATTTGTCCATGACAACGGCTCCATCCATCGAGATATCAAACCGTCTAACATCATGCGGCATCGCAACGGGCATATTTACCTACTTGATTTTGGCGCGGTACGGCAAGCAACCAAAGCCGGGGTCAAATCAACTGGAATTTATTCTGAAGGATTTGCGCCACCGGAGCAGATGGCAGGCGGAGAGGTGTATCCATCCAGTGATTTGTATGCTTTGGCAGTCACTTGCCTCATGTTGCTGACCAACAAGCAGCCCAGTGAATTATTAGACACCTATAGCAATACTTGGCAATGGCGATCGCACTGCTCCATCAGCGATCGCCTAGCCGACATTTTGGATCAAATGTTGCGCTCAGCACCCAGTCAGCGCTACCAATCTGCGGCTGAAACGCTGGCTGCGTTGGGAGGCAGTTTGGGGTCGCCTGTTTTGCCCTCGACCCCGCTGAAACAAACGGCTCCACAGCTTACTCCTGTTGCAGTTTCATCGCCGTCGCCTACGGTATTTCCAGCGGCTCCTATCCCAAATCAGCCAACACCGATTCAGCCTGCTCAGCCCCAACCCATTGCATCCGCTGGTTTCCCTCCGGCGATTGCGCCCTTTTCTATTTTGGAGCTACTGGCAAATGCCGGATTTACTGGCTTTGAGGCAGGGCTGTTAGCGATCGCCCTGATCAGCGTGTTGGGCACCACCTTCATTAGCGGCGGTTTTTGGCTGTTGCTGCTGGTGGGTCTGATTCTTGCCCAGTCACGCCGCATTATCGAACGGGCGGATTTGGTCATTATTGCTGGGCTGAGTGTGGGCGGTGTGTTTGGGCTGTCGTGGTTGAAACGGTTGGCGATCTCGCCGTTGGCTGGTAGTCCTTGGCTAACGGCGATCGCCTTGGCGGTGATGGCAGGACTATTGGCGATCGCTCTCACGACCTTATTTCGACTGGTCTACAAACTGCTTTCATTATTGATTGCCAAATTTTTCTGAGAATTCATGCTCAACAAAGAATAGTCATTTATTCAAGCCTTTGCGCTCTAAACTTTGGCAGTTTGGGCAGACCACCAGAATATTTGTGTAGATTAATGCGCTCTGCTACTACTTTCTCAGCCATTTAAGTAGTAGATTAAAATCTTCTGCCGCTACTTGATTGGGTCGTAATTTAATGAATAGCAACGGACTGCCTCCAAAACAGGGCTTATATGATCCACAGTTTGAACACGATGCTTGTGGAGTGGGTTTCATCGTTCACAGAACGGGTCACAAATCCCACGAGATTGTTGAGCAAGCGCTGACAATTTTGTTAAATATTGACCATCGGGGAGCGTGTGGGGCTGAAACCAATACCGGAGATGGGGCGGGACTGTTAATGCAGATTCCCCACAAGTTTTTGCAAAAGGCAACAGCGGCAGAAGGAATTAGCTTGCCTGAGGTGGGAAGCTATGGCGTTGGCATGATTTATGCTGCGCCCGATCGCGCTCAGCGAGAAGCGAGTCGGCGGATTTTTGAAACCATTGTGGCGGAAGAGGGGCAGCAGGTTCTAGGCTGGCGGGACGTTCCAACCGATCATTCGTCATTGGGCAATACGGCAAAGGCGAGTGAGCCGTTTATGCAACAGGTGTTTATTGCGCGATCGCCTGAACTAGCTGACGATTTGGCATTTGAGCGCAAGCTGTATGTGATTCGGAAGCGATCGCACTCGATGATTCGGGCGACTCAGATTGATCCCTACTGGTATCCTTCAAGCCTGTCTTGCCGGACGATTGTGTATAAAGGAATGCTGATGCCCGTGCAGGTGGGACAGTATTACCCTGAGTTGCATGATCCTGATATGGAGAGTGCCCTGGCGCTGGTGCATTCTCGCTTTAGCACCAACACCTTTCCAAGTTGGGAGCGATCTCACCCCTACCGCTACATTGCCCACAACGGCGAAATCAACACCTTGCGCGGCAATATTAACTGGATGCACGCCCGCCAATCGTTGTTTGAATCTGAGCTATTTGGCGATGACCTGAAAAAAGCGCAGCCGGTGATCAATATTGACGGCAGCGATTCGCTGATTTTTGACAATGCGCTGGAACTGTTGGTGCTGGCAGGGCGATCGCTGCCCCACGCCATGATGATGATGGTGCCGGAACCCTGGACGGCTCACGAATCCATGAGCGAGGAGAAGAAGGCATTTTATAAATATCACTCGTGCCTGATGGAACCCTGGGATGGTCCCGCCTCGATCGCGTTTACCGATGGCACGATCATGGGCGCAGTCCTCGATCGCAATGGTTTACGTCCCTCGCGCTATTACGTCACCAAAGATGATTTGGTGATCATGGCATCGGAAGCCGGAGTCTTGCCGATTGAGCCGGAGCGAGTTGCCTTTAAGGGTCGCCTGCAACCGGGGCGGATGTTTTTGGTGGATATGGCTCAGGGGCGCATTATTGCGGATGAAGAGATTAAGCAGCAGGTTGCCACAGAGCATCCTTATGGCGAGTGGCTGACTCAGCATATGGTGTCCTTGGCAGCGCTTAAAGACGCACCCGAACCCGCAGAAATCCCGTTCACCGTTCCGCTGATTCAACGACAAACCGCCTTTGGCTACACGTTTGAGGATTTGCGACTATTGGTTACTCCAATGGCGCGAGATGGCGTGGAAGCGATCGGAGCGATGGGTGCCGATACTCCCCTAGCCGTATTGTCTGACCGTCCAAAGTTGCTCTATGACTATTTCCAGCAGCTATTTGCTCAGGTGACCAATCCGCCGATTGACTCGATTCGGGAAGAAATTATTACCTCAGCGGAAACCACCATCGGGTCAGAGCGCAACCTGTTAAAGCCAGAGCCGGAAAGTTGCCGTTTGATTGAGCTTAAAACGCCCATTCTGAGCAATCAAGAGCTAGGAAAACTTCAGCGGATTGATCAAGCGGGTTTCAAGTCTGTGACGTTGCCGATTCTGTTCAATCCGAAAGCGGGTGTAGCAGGTCTGGAACAGGCAATCCAGGAGATGACCGCAGCGGCAGATCAGGCGATCGCCACGGGGGTTAATATTCTGATTCTCAGCGATCGCGCGATCGACCCAGATCATGCTCCCATTCCCGCATTGCTGGCGGTTGCTGGATTGCATCACCACCTGATTCGAGCAGGCACTCGTACCCGCGTGGGTCTGGTGCTGGAGTCGGGCGAACCCCGCGAGGTGCATCACTATGCCACGCTGATTGGCTATGGCTGTGGGGCGATTAATCCTTACCTCGCCTTTGAAACGATCTCCGACATGATCCAGGAAGGTTTGTTAGTGAATGTAGATTATGCCACTGCCTGCAAAAATTACATCAAAGCGGCGACGAAGGGTGTAGTCAAAGTTGCGTCTAAAATTGGCATTTCCACAATTCAAAGCTATCGCGGTGCCCAGATTTTTGAAGCGATCGGGCTAAATCAATCGGTGATTGATCGCTACTTCACCTGGACAGCATCTCGAATTGAGGGGGCTGATTTGAACGTGATTGCTCAAGAAGCGATCGCCCGTCATCATCATGCTTTCCCCGATCGCGAAGTCAACGGGCATACCCTGGATGTGGGCGGCGAATATCAGTGGCGCAAGGAAGGCGAGGCACATTTGTTCAGCCCCCAGGTGATTCACACGCTGCAACAGGCAGTCCGGGACAACAACTACGAGTTGTACAAACAATACGCCGCTTTGGTCAACGAGCAAAACCAGAAGCACTTTACCTTGCGGGGATTGCTTGCTTTCAAAACTCGCCCATCCGTGCCGATTGAAGAAGTTGAACCGATTGAAGCGATTGTGAAACGCTTTAAAACAGGGGCGATGAGCTACGGTTCGATTTCCCAGGAAGCACATGAAGCTTTGGCGATCGCCATGAACCGAATTGGCGGCAAATCCAATACGGGTGAGGGCGGCGAAGATCCCGATCGCTATACCTGGACAAACGATCAGGGCGACTCCAAAAATAGTGCCATTAAACAAGTTGCCTCTGGTCGGTTTGGCGTGACCAGTCTCTATCTATCGCAAGCGCGAGAACTGCAAATCAAAATGGCACAGGGCGCAAAACCCGGTGAAGGCGGTCAACTTCCCGGCAAAAAAGTCTATCCCTGGATTGCCAAAGTCCGCCATTCTACGCCCGGTGTGGGGCTGATTTCGCCACCGCCCCACCACGATATTTACTCGATCGAAGACTTGGCAGAACTGATCCACGATTTGAAAAATGCCAACCGAGCCGCCCGGATTAGCGTCAAGCTCGTCTCGGAAATTGGGGTAGGTACGATCGCCGCTGGGGTTGCCAAAGCCCATGCCGATGTGGTGCTGATCTCTGGCTACGATGGCGGCACGGGAGCCTCCCCCCAAACCTCGATTAAACACGCCGGATTGCCCTGGGAACTGGGCTTAGCCGAAACCCATCAGACGTTGGTACTCAACAATTTGCGATCGCGCATTGTGGTTGAAACCGACGGACAGATGAAAACCGGGCGCGATGTGGTGATTGCCGCCTTGCTCGGTGCCGAGGAATTTGGCTTTGCCACGGCTCCACTGGTCACCCTCGGCTGTATCATGATGCGGGTGTGCCATCTCAACACTTGCCCCGTGGGAGTTGCCACCCAAGATCCGCAACTGCGCGAGAAGTTTACCGGCGATCCTGCCCATACCGTCAACTTCATGACCTTTATTGCTCAGGAAGTCCGGGAACTGATGGCGCAACTTGGGTTCCGCACCTTAAACGAAATGGTGGGTCGCACGGATGTTTTGGAACCTCAACACGCGATCGCCCATTGGAAAGCGAAAGGATTGGATTTCTCCAAAATCCTCTATCAGCCGCAGGTTTCGTCTGACGTGGGGCTTTACTGCCAGATTCCCCAAGATCACGGGCTGGAAAAATCCATCGATATGACGAAACTATTGGAACTTTGCCAACCAGCGATCGAGCGGGGCGAAAAAGTCACTGCTACTTTGCCGATTACCAACGTCAATCGCGTCGTGGGCACCATCTTGGGCAATGAAATCACCAAACGCCACTGGGAAGGATTGCCAGACGACACCATCCATCTTCACTTCCAGGGCAGCGCTGGACAAAGCTTTGGAGCCTTTGTGCCAGCGGGAATCACCCTAGAACTGGAAGGCGATGCCAACGACTATCTGGGCAAAGGATTGAGCGGCGGCAAAATCATCCTCTATCCACCCAAAGTCTCCACGTTTACGGCAGCAGAGAACATCATTGTGGGCAATGTGGTGCTGTATGGCGCAACCTCCGGCGAAGTGTATATCAATGGCATTGCGGGAGAACGCTTTTGCGTCCGCAACTCCGGGGTTAACACCGTCGTGGAAGGCGTGGGCGATCACGGCTGCGAATATATGACAGGTGGAAAAGTGGTGATTTTGGGTGCAACCGGACGCAATTTTGCCGCTGGCATGAGCGGTGGGGTTGCCTACATTTTGGATGAAGCGGGGGACTTTGCCACTCGCTGCAATCAACAAATGGTGGGCTTAGAAACGCTGTCTGACCCAGAAGAAATCGCCGACCTGCGCCAACTGATTCAGCAACACATTGACTATACGGGTAGCCCCAAAGCTACCCAAGTGCTCGCTAACTGGGATGCCATGGTGCCCCAATTCGTCAAGGTGATGCCCAAGGATTACAAGCGGGTACTACAGGCAATTGCAGACGCGATCGCCTCTGGACTCAGCGGCGACGATGCCCTCACCGCTGCCTTTGAAGCCAACGCCCGCGACGTAGCCCGCATCGGTGGAAGCTGATTGCAATTGCTAGCTACAGTCAAAACTTTGCAGGAAAAGCAATTGGTTAATGAAGGGTAGAACAGTCAGAATGTATCTTGTTGACGGTATTCCTGGTGGAGTAATGACCGTTGAGATTATGAATTGGACAGGCATGGTCACGGTTGCACCCAGAACTCAGTTAGCAGACCTCGCAACTCGTACTGAAATCAGGCGAACAGGCATATATGTTTTGGCTGGCGATAATCCAGAAAGTTCTACCCTTCCTGAAGCTATCTATATTGGTGAAAGCGATAGTGTCTGGGAGAGGCTAATTCAACATAGTAAAGACCAAGCTAAAGATTTTTGGAGACGTACTGTCGTCATTACTAGCAAAGATGACAATCTGACCAAAGCTCATGTTCGTTATTTGGAGAGCCGCTTAATTTCGTTAGCAGTTCAAGCCCAGCGTTCAAAGATTATCAATGGGACTAATCCAGACATACCTCGACTTCCAGAACCTGACGTAGCTGATATGGAATACTTTCTTGAGCAGGTGCAGATGTTGCTTCCTGTCTTAGGTCTTTCATTTTCTATGCCGCTGCTAACCCTGCAAGATCAAGAATCGACTGAAGCTATCAGCCATGAATCGCCGATCTTTTACATGAACTACAAAAAAGCTACAGCGTACGCCCAAGAAGTGAATGATGAGTTCATTATTCTTAAAGCCTCGACCCTTTGCAAAGAAGAGACTTCTAGTTTACCTAGCTCATACAGACAACTTCGCTCTCAACTTCTGGAGGATGGAAGATTAGTAAGTTCTGATAATTCTGACTGCTGGAGACTGACGCAAGATTTACCTTTAACAAGTCCAAGCGCTGCTGCCTGCATAGTAGGTGGTTTATCTCTGAACGGGCGAACAACTTGGCAAGTCAAAGATGCAAATCAATCGTATGCAAATTGGCAAGATTCACAGCTTGAGAGAGCAGAAAAAGGGATAAAAGCTGACTTGCTTTGACCTGCCAGTAAAACATTATTTTTCTCAACACAACTTTAACTGAGACATCATCATGGGAAAACCAACGGGCTTTATTGAATATGTGCGGGAATTGCCGGACGATCGCGCACCGGGCGATCGCATTCACGACTGGAGCGAGATCCATCGGCATCTCCCGGAGGATAAACTTCGTGACCAGGGTGCCCGCTGTATGGATTGCGGCACTCCCTTTTGTCACACGGGCACCATCATCAGCGGCATGGCAAGCGGTTGTCCAATCAACAACCTGATTCCTGAATGGAACGATTTGGTGTATCGCGGATTGTGGCATGAAGCCCTCGATCGCCTGCACAAAACCAACAACTTCCCCGAATTCACGGGTCGAGTCTGTCCCGCTCCCTGTGAAGGCTCCTGCGTTTTGGGCATCACCAATCCGCCCGTTACTATCAAAAATATTGAATGCTCCATCGTCGATAAAGGCTGGGACGAAGGCTGGATTACACCCAATCCACCCAGCAAACGCACCGGCAAAAAAGTTGCCGTAATTGGATCTGGTCCTGCGGGGCTGTCTGCCGCTGACCAACTGAACAAAGCTGGACATTGGGTGACGGTATTTGAACGCGCCGATCGCCCCGGTGGACTGCTGATGTATGGTATCCCCAACATGAAGCTAGAGAAAGAAGCGATCGTCCAGCGTCGCCTCCAGCTATTGGAAGACGAAGGAGTGACTTTCCAGTGCAACACAGAAATCGGCAAAGACCTGCCCGTCGAGCAACTGCTGCGGGATTATGACTCGGTGATGCTGTGTACGGGAGCCACCAAACCTCGTGACTTGCCGATTCCAGGACGAGAACTGAATGGCATTCACTTTGCCATGGATTTTCTCACTGCCAATACTCAGGCATTGCTAGACCAGAATCCCAACACGCCCATTTCTGCCATGGGCAAAGATGTGGTGATCATCGGCGGCGGCGACACGGGCACTGACTGCGTTGGAACCTCCCTGCGCCATGGCTGCAAAAGCCTGATTCAGCTTGAAATTATGGACAAGCCTCCCCTGACTCGCGCTCCCAACAATCCTTGGCCAGAATGGCCCAAAGTTTACCGGATGGATTACGGACAAGAAGAAGCTGCTGCGGTGTTTGGCGATGATCCCCGTGGCTATCTCACCACAGCGACAAAGTTTGAAGGCGATGAAACGGGCAACGTCAAAGCTATTCACACAGTTCAAGTTAAGTGGGAACGAAACGAGAAAGGTCAATTTATTCCTCAACACATTCCTGGAACCGAACAAGTACTGCCTGCCCAATTGGTGCTGCTGGCAATGGGTTTCCTGGGTCCAGAACAGCTATTGCTCGATTCCTTAGGTGTGGAACGTGATCCCCGTAGCAATGTCAAAGCTGATCCAACAAACTATACAACCAGCATTCCGGGCGTGTTTGCCGCAGGAGACTGTCGCCGGGGGCAAAGCCTGGTGGTTTGGGCAATCAACGAAGGACGTAACGCGGCGCGGGAATGCGATCGCTATCTGATGGGTAACACGGATTTACCTTAACAGTGAGTAAGGACGATCGCGCTTGAAATACGTTAAAACAAGAGCGTTCAATCATTCGCAAGCCGCCCATGAGAATTGGCTATCCACTCCGGCACAGCCTCAAGTTACTGACTGCTGCACTCCAGCGGATTCAGCCCATTCTCCTAATTCTGTTCCTGTTAACATTCGGTTTGACGGGATTATTCCATAGTGAGCTTGGGCAAACCCAACCGCATCAGGAAATTCGTGGCGTTTGGATGACAAGCAACGACATGGATATTCTGCGCGATCGCCAAAAAGTGCAGATTGCCACTACCCAACTTCAGCAGCTAAACTTCAACACGATTTATCCCGTAGTCTGGAATGCTGGCTACGTCCTGTATCCTAGCGCCGTCGCTCAACGAGAGAAAATTCAGCCCTTTGTTTATCAAGGAGTAGACGGACACGATATTTTGGCAGACTTAATCGCCCAGGGTCATCAACAAAATCTGCTGGTGATTCCCTGGTTTGAATTTGGTTTTATGGCTCCACCTACCTCAGAACTTGCCATGAACCATCCCGAATGGTTGACCCAAAAGCTTGATGGCAGCCAAACTTCCATAAGTGCCGCAGGAGAAGTCGTTTGGCTTAATCCATTTCGTCCTGATGTACAAAAATTCATCACCGATTTAGTGCTAGAGATTATCACTCAATACGATGGAGACGGCATTCAGTTCGATGATCACACCAGTTTGCCGAGTGAGTTTGGCTACGATCGCTATACCATAGCGCTGTATACAAAGGAAATGAAAAAAGCGCCGCCCGTGAATCCTCAAGATGCCGCTTGGGTCAAGTGGCGAGCCGATAAAATCACCGCCTTTATGGTCAAACTCCGGGCTGCCGTTAAAGCTAAAAAGCCCAACGCGATTTTTTCTATATCGCCCAATTATTACAATTTAGCCTACCGCCGTCATTTGCAGGATTGGCTAACCTGGGTGCGTCGGGGCATTGTGGACGAACTGATTGTGCAAGTATATCGCCCAACCTTGGAGAGTTTTGTCGAACAGATTAATCGTCCAGAAATTCAAGAAACTCAGCAAAAAATCCCGACTGGAATCGGAGTGTTAGCGGGTTTGAGAAATAAACCTGTTGCAATGTCGCAAATTCAGGCACAAGTTCAAGCAGCCCAAGCGCGTCGGTTAGGAGTTGCCTTTTTTTATTATGAAAGCCTTTGGAATGAAACATTAGAACCTGCGATCTCCAGACAAGCAGGATTCCAAGCCCTTTTTCCAACGCCCGCTTCCCGCTTCACCAAGCAGTAAATCTGGATGAACTCTCGCTTTCCAATTGACTCAATTCCGATTTCTAGATTGGGGCTGATTCAGTTCTTTACACTTTGCTACAGCCGCTTCATAGGCTGAGAGATATTCCTTGCCACCTAGCATGACATCCCCATAATATTCGTAGGGTTGAGAACCATAAATTGGCAATGGTTCATCCTCTGGGTAATCTTCCTTCGCTTCTTCAATCGCGGCTTTCAGTTTCTTAATCGTCAATTCCTGAGCAGGAAAATAGTAAAGAGCCGCAGCTTTTCTACCGAGATGAGGCAGGGATGGATCAACAATGCGATCGCTATACTCAATCCAACCATGTTCAAGCGGGTGAAAAGGCTGCCCTTCAAAACTAATAAATCCCTGTACATAGGCAACGTCTTTAAGAATTAAAGCTGCCTTAAACGCATTCTCAAACGGTGATTTAGCTTTACTACCAATCTGTTTTGCTATTGAGTCTGAAAGGGCTTCATCGACTGGTTTATTCAAGAAATTATCCTTGATTTTTTATAGATATTACGCAACGTGCAACTATCCCAACCTCCCTCACCCTAAAGTCCTCTCCCGCTCTAGGAGAGGACTTTGAGAAATCTTGCCCTCCTGCTCCTGCTTTGGGAGTAGAGCACAGAGCATGCGTAGAAGGGACTAGAGGACATAGCTTGCTTCCCGCAGGATGGGCTGACTTTAGTCACACATCAGGTTAGACATTATTATTTTAGATGGAATCCTTCCCATTAAAAAGCCCTCCCCAGAGAGGGGAGGGCTTAGGTTCATTCATTCAACAGAGCGAGTCATAAGACTAACCGTTGATGGCAGGTGCCACCAGTGCAACAGGTGTCGCTTCACCCGCAGCCAAATCCAAGGGGAAGTTGTGCGCATTGCGCTCGTGCATCACTTCCATTCCCAAGTTGGCACGGTTCAATACATCTGCCCATGTGTTCACCACTCGTCCTTGCGAGTCAATGATCGACTGGTTGAAGTTGAATCCGTTCAGGTTGAATGCCATGGTGCTGATGCCCATCGAGGTCAACCAGATGCCGATTACAGGCCATGCCCCCAAGAAGAAGTGCAAGGAACGTGAGTTGTTGAACGACGCGTACTGGAAGATCAACCGTCCGAAGTAGCCGTGCGCTGCAACGATGTTGTAGGTCTCTTCTTCTTGCCCAAATTTGTAGCCGTAGTTCTGGCTTTCGGTTTCGGTCGTTTCACGCACTAACGAGGAGGTCACCAATGAACCGTGCATTGCACTGAACAAGCTGCCGCCGAATACCCCTGCTACGCCCAACATGTGGAACGGGTGCATCAAGATGTTGTGTTCCGCTTGGAAGACAAACATGAAATTGAAGGTGCCGGAGATGCCGAGGGGCATACCATCTGAAAAGGAGCCTTGTCCGATGGGGTAGATCAAGAATACTGCGGTTGCGGCTGCAACGGGGGCGGAGTATGCAACGCAGATCCAAGGACGCATTCCTAAACGGTAGGAGAGTTCCCATTCCCGTCCCATGTAGCAGAAGATGCCGATCAAGAAGTGGAGGACAACGAGTTGGTAAACTCACCGTTATACAACCATTCGTCTAAGGATGCGGCTTCCCAAATCGGGTAGAAGTGCAAGCCAATTGCATTGGAGGAAGGGACGACTGCACCAGAAATGATGTTGTTGCCAAACATCAAGCTGCCTGCAACATGCTCACGGATGCCGTTGATGCCATCGGAGGTGCAGCGATGAAGGCGATGATGAAGCAGATGGTGGCAGAAAGCAGGGTGGGAATCATCAATACGCCGAACCAGCCTACATACAGGCGGTTATTCGTGGAGGTGACCCATTCGCAGAAGCTCTGCCATACGGACTGGCGCTCGACGCGCTGTAATGTCGTAGTCATGGTTCTATGAGTGCTTTATGTAACTTGACAATAATTGAGATGAATTAACCATCTGTCATAAAGATAAGAGATTTATTTCTTTTTGTAAAGCAGTGGAGTTATATTTTTACTGGTACACGGAATGGATCTGCGCGATTGCATTGATTAGCAGTGGTCACAGCCCCTCCAGGCAACCTTAAAATTGTTACAAAAAGTTGTTCGACTGCTGTTTTCGGGGTGATGAGGCGCATTGGAAATCTTTGGAACCCCAGTAAAGATGTAGGGAGGTTCACTCAATTAGATTGATTGAGCAGTTGATTCAGAATCGCAATGAACCGTTTCTCCTAATGGGTTAAGCTGAAAGGCTTCATTTCATGGAGGCTTCTACCATGACATTTGAAAGAAAGATTGCCTTAGCCTTTCGGATGAGTGATGAAGCTTGGTTCCGTCATGCTAATCCCTGGAGTGGATGGACACGATTCATCACAGTCTTACCGCTGCTCAGTTTGGCAGTCTGGAGCCGTGTTTGGTTGGGATGGTGGTCGCTGATTCCGATTACGGTCGCAGTACTTTGGACGTGGTTGAATCCCCATGTGTTTCCTAGACCACGCTCAACGAACAATTGGATTTCAAAAGGGGTATTGGGTGAGCGAGTTTGGTTAAACCGCAATCAAGTTCTAGTTCCTCTACATCATCACCGAGTTCCTAACTTGCTTAATGGGATCGCGGCAGTGGGCGGAATTCTGGTGATTTGGGGTTCGGTAGTATTCAGTGTTTGGGGCGTAGTTTTCGGGTATACCTTAGTGACGCTAGGTAAGTTGTGGTGTCTCGATTGCATGGTTTGGATATACGAGGAGATGAAAGATATCGTTCCAGAGTATCGAAGCTGGCTGTACTGATACGGTCGCAGCCGAACAGCCCCGCTGCACCGGAACGTTTCAATATGGTCGGTTTGTTGCAGAAGTTGTCTGCGTCTGGAGAGCGGGAACGTTAGATAGCAGCAATTCCAAATTCAAAAATTTAAGAGGAATCAGTGATAGGAGAGGGGTCTGCATCGGAGAGCATAAAGTCAATTAGATGCTGCCAACTATTGAATAGCAAATACTTAGTCAGGCTGAGGATGTCTTGAAAGAAACCCTTGCGAGTGCCCCGTTGGTGGCGAATTTTCTGATAAGACGTGTCCACTAGATGAAGCACTGTATGGAACAGGAAAGCCAGGAGATTGAGCGTGAGCAAAAAGTTGGCTAAATGCTGTTGCCCATGCCCAAAGTTGTGTTCGAGATGGTACCCCTTGGTTTTGAGGACATTGTGATTTTCGTTTTCGGTCTTCCATCGACTTCTACCAGCAGCGACCACTGAGGCAACGGTGGTATGACCCAAGCGATGGTGGGTGATGAAGGCATTGTGGTAGAGCACCTGAGCGTCGTGTTCCCGGGTAACGACCAGTTCGCACCAATTGACCAGCAAGGCGGGTTGAGTGTCCCGAATCGGCACGAGATTGGCATAGCGGTAGTGATAAATCGCTGGAGTGCGCTGGTGGCATTGCCGGATTTCTAGGGTCTCGAGCGCCCCCAAAACCTCAAGCACGTGCAAGCGCTCGTACAGGGCAGGGTGAGAGTCGGGTAGAGCGGTAAAAATGAAGTTTATGCCAAGCTCTATACACTGCTGAACCATCGGTTGACGACTATAGAGGTCATCCCCAAGCAGCGTTATTGGGTGTTGGGCAAATTGCCCCGCATGGGTCTGCATCCAGCGTTTAGCCGCCACCACTTCGCAGTCTTGTTTCACAGACCCATCTTGCGGACTGATAAATTCGGGGGCTAAGGCAATCACCTGCGACTGACCAGGAGCGACAATCACGGGTAGAATCGCGCTATGAAAATAGGTCACACGCCCATTTTTATGCGTTCGAGTTGAACACTGCTGACACTGAATTTTCTGCGAACTGAAATATTGCGTCCCGTCTAAGGTGACTAACAAATGCCCTCCCAAGCAGTGGTATGCCTGCAAGTATCCCCCTTGCCTCAAACCTCGATACACCTGCTCAAACACACCCGTTAGGACAGGTGCAGCCAGGTGATCCAAAATATTGCGGATTTGCGGTGTACTCGGAATTTGAGCTAACCCAAACAATGTTTGAGCGTTATCCTTGCCCTGCCGACTCTGCATTTGCCGTTGGTGCTCCAGGAAAGACTCGCACTGCATGAAAAACACGCTAAACGCTGCCAAGATTGCGTCACTCACGCTGTAGCGGGTGCCGTTACTCGCTTGCCTTGGGTCTTCAATCCGACTGATGGCTTGATGCAGATAGCCTAACAACACCCCAAAACTTAAAGGCAATGATTCCATCACCGTGCTCCCACGAGGTGTTTCCTTATCCTCCAGTCTGATTCAGCGAGTTGTCAAAGTTTTGAATTTGGAATTGCTGCCCGAATAGGTACTTTTTCCATATACTGATAAATCAGTCTATATCGAAACTCACCTGCGCGAGTGCCGAAAGGAATGCTGATGCAACTAATAGCAAACCAAAAAAGCTTGCTGTTTAAGATACCTAATAAATATCGATCATCTGTGCCCAGACAGTAAGCTGTATTCGTAATATATGTACCTTGCGAATCAAGATAAAACCGTGGAAACTTTGCAATGTCTGGATACACAATTTTAGGTCTGTCGAGGTAATCATAGTAATCGCAAGCACGCAATTCCCACCAAAACTGACCTTGATCTTGTCTACGTTTAGCTTCATCTCTAAATGTTTCAAGATGTCTTGCAAGGATCGTATAATTTTTATAGAACCAATCCCACGCCTGAGCTTCAGAAGGGTGACTAATTTGCGACTTTTTTGCTGTCCAACCGCTAGGAATCACAATTAAATATCTAAGATTACTTGCAATGCAGTAACGCTTTATATCTTGTCCTCCTAAAAACTTCTTAATCAAGTCTCTACTTTCAGGGCATTGCCTAACCATATGTGAATAAAATAGCTCATCTATTTGAAAAGCTTGATTTAGTCCAGTTTTTAGCCCATAAAACAGCTTATTATTGACATATTCCAACAAATTGATTCCATGCAATTTTATTTTCAAAAAAGCCTGATATTGAGATTCCGTATCAAGTATCCACCCATTTTGATGTAAGCGAGATGTTGGAATTTCATAACTTTCTTCTAAGGCTTGCTGTTTAAAGGACAGAAGATTGACTGACGAGTTTTACAAACTCTGATTGATTCGCTTTGTTCAGCTCTTCTTATAGTTGGAATACAAGTACAGCGGTTTGCAGACTCATGAGGGACAGTAGCAGCAGTGGGCAAACCAGTTTCGCAAATGCTTCGGATTCATTAAATCCATCGCCGTTGCAATCAGCGTATCGACCCGTTTCGAGGTCGTCGGCGAGAACTGCCTTAAGAAGGCTTTTAACTGCGACCACCAGTGTTCTATGGGGTTAAATTCCGGGGAGTAAGGAGACAGGTACAGCACCCTTGCGCCAACCGCTTCAATTAGAGGTGCTATCGCGTCTACTTTGTGGGTCGGCAGATTGTCCATGACCACAACAGCCCCTTGCCAGAGTTGGGGCACAAGACACTGGAAGACATAGACTTCAGAGGCAGCCGCGTCCATCGAAGCATCCATTGTCATTACAGCCAGGACTTTTGAGACCGAGATCGCACCAATGACACTCACCTTACTACCGCGATAAAAGGGTTTGAAGTCGTAAGCTCGTGCTCCAGACCTTGCACGGGCATGCGTTCGCATCAGTCCCAGCAAAACTCCCATCTCATCAAGAAACACTAAGTCCTTGAGGTCTACCCCCTTGACTTGGGTCCAATACTCCCCTCTTAAGCGTTGTACGCGTTCGCTCGTCGCTTGGTGGGCGCGGAGTGTTTTTTTTGGCGTGGTAAATCTAGTCGCTGGAATGTCCGACACATGGTGCTTTGGCTTACCCATAGTCCAGTCGCATCAAACAATAACTCACAGTATTCTGCCAAGGTCGCATCGGTCTGTTGCTCGAAAATCGCCATCAACTGATTCTGATGCTCCATCACCGCACTCACCGACCCACCCTGCTTGCGTGGCACCACATGACCTTCTGTCCGCTTCTGAGTGACCCACCGCTCGACACAGTTTTTGCTGACACAGAAGCGCTGCGCTACTTTTCTGAAAGAGCTATCTCCTTGTTCAATCGCACTGACAACTCGTTCTCGCAAGTCGATGGAATACGGCTTCATTCGTTACCTTCTTTTGCACCACTTTAGTGTCCCCTATCTGAACGCAAACCGCTGTATAAGTATCTTTTGCACTATCAAAAACTGCATACCCCTCGAAATCAATAAATTCTAATATCGAGTAATCGGGCTGAAGATATTTACGCAGTTCTGAAGCATAACTTGCTCTCAAAAAGCTACTAGAAACAATGATGCTAAAGACACCCCTTTTTTGTAACAACCTGAGGCTTTTTTCTATAAAATAGATATATAGATCGGATGTACTGTCAAAGGATGTGTAATGACCTTTGAAGTATGTCTTTGTTTTTGATAATGATTCTTGCCTGACATAAGGTGGATTGCCAATGACGACATCAAAGCCACCGGATTGCATGATTTTTGGGAACCCTTCTTCCCAATCGAAGACGTTAATTCGATAGATTTCGTCTTCACTTAGCAAATTCATTTGTATCTGATCGTAGTAATCAGAGCCGATTAAGGAATTGCCACATTTGATATTTTTCTCTAGGTCGGGTAGTGCCCGTTCTTGAAAGAGGGATAGCTGTTTTTTCAGGGTTTCTTGCGATTCACCTTCCAGGACTTTCAACAATAAAGAAAGTTTGGTAGTTTCGACGGCTTGCAAATCAATATCCACGCCGTGAATGTGGTTCAGCAAAATCTGTTTTTTGGCATCAGAAGTCAGCCGCCAATCGCCGCCGATGCCCTGATACAGTTGTTTTTTGTACTTCGTTGGGTTGGCGCTATATTGCTGCAAATACCAGTTCAGCAAAAATTGATAGGCTCCAATTAAAAATGAACCGGAACCACAGGCAGGGTCGAGGATGCGAATCGCTTCGGCTTGTTTGGGCGTTTTCCCCTCCAGCAATCGCCCAACAGTGTTTTGCACAATGTATTCCACGATACAGGTGGGCGTGTAATAGACTCCGCCTGCTTTTCGCACTTCTGGCTTGTCTTCGACCACTGCCTCATGGGTCGGCGTTAAGCGAATCACCTTGCCCAAAAACTGTTCATACACTTGCCCCAGAATTTCAATTGGAATTACCGAAAACTCATAGGGGCTGTCGGGATAGTAGAAATTTTGGATAATCTGCTGAAGTGGCGCATCGGGAATGGTCAATGTCAGCGTAAATTCATCGGCATCGGGTCTATCTTTCTCTGGTTTGAAGTGGAATAAGCCAGAATTGTAGCGATCGTCTGCTTGCCGAAACAATCGAGTCAATTGCTCATAAACTTGCCCTTGCTGGGTTAGCGATCGCAGTTGTTCATAAGGTTCAATCCCCCGATCTTCACAAATTCGCAAAAAGATCAGCCGATTAATCGTCATCTGCACCGCAAAGTTCAAATCCCGTTGCGATAGGTTGGGATTGTTGGCTGATAGCGCGATCGCCAACCATTCTCGCCACGACTCAATCTCCTTCAAAAACACCGCATCAACCGTAGTGCTGCCCTTTCTCGATTTCGTTTCATCGACAAACTGCTCTAGTGATCCGCCTAACACTGCCTCCTTCGAGAACAGGTCATAAATCTCGTTCCAGCGATCGGCATATTGGCGATAACCCAAATAGAGCGATCGGGCAGTGAATGCTTTGTCCGTCTTGTCTGGAATCACCCGACAGTCATACACCGCAAATTCTTCAAAATCCGTCAGAATGCTCACAGGCAACTTCGCCGACCAGCCATAGCGTCGCACCTGAAACGCCGCACTCACGCTATCTGCTAGATTCACTGACGGCTTCTTTGCCTCCACAAAAAACTTGCGGTTGCCACCAATCCGAAAACAATAATTGGGCGCTTTCGTCGATCCGCCAATTTTAATGGCATCCTCAAAAATCACTTCCTTATAGACTTCTGAGGCATTTTGTTCATTTCGCAGATCCCAGCCCAACTCAGCAAAAAAAGGATCAATAAAGTCCTGGCGAATATGGGCTTCTTTATAATCGGGCGATCGATAAGCCCCTTCATTTTCTTGGAACCGCTCCACCAACTCCAAAACTTTATTGGGAACTGTCATGATCGCGCCTTCAAGCTGAAACCTTGTTTCGATGATAGGCGATCGCTTGATTCATGGGGTTCCATAGAGCGATCGCGCTTCTCCTTCACAGCTTGGAGCGATCGCTCACGTTAAACTGTTGATACGAAGCGATATGAGAAATTTGAGATGAAAATCAAGGCTGTTATTTGGCAGGAGGACGGTATTTGGTGTGCGTCTGTCCCGGCTCTTCCGGGCTGCCATACTTGGGGAGAAAACTACGAACAATTGCTAGAAATGTTAGAAGATGCAATTCAAGGTTGGCTTGAAGTTTCTGGACAGCAAGAAACCCTTGAACCAGAAAAACAGTTGATTGAATTGACTGTATGAACTCGATCTCCGGTAAAGCGTTGTGCAAGATTGTTGAGAAGTATGGTTGGGCGTTAAAACGAATCACTGGTAGTCATCACATCTATGCCAAAGAGGATGAAACTGTGATTCTTTCAATCCCGGTTCATAGCAATCGAGATTTACCTCTGGCACTGTGAGAAGTCTTCTAAGAGATGCTGGATTGACAGAGAAAGATTTAGATTAACTGGAGCGCCGTTTCTTAAAGACCCGGAGCGATCGCGCTTCTCTTTCACAGCTTGGAGCGATCGCTTTGATACACCCCTCACTAAGCTAGTAGTCTGAGGCATCAGTTCACCACCTACTTGCAAAGATTAGAAATCATTGGGTGAGGACAGATTCTAATTTTCTTCCTATTAAGAAATAGGTTTTAATTTGACCTTTGCCTTTTATCTTTATAGTCCCTCTAGGCTGGAAGTTGTATTGATGCTTTAAATGCTCAAAGGTCGCTTCAGCTACTTGAATTTCACCGGAAACCCCGTGGGACTCCATGCGACTGGCGACATTCACGGCATCGCCCCAGAGGTCGTAGATGAATTTCTTTGTGCCGATGACTCCCGCCACAACCGCTCCCGTATTAATGCCAATGCGTAAATTGCAGTTTTGTTGATGGCGAAAATTAAATTGGGCAATTTCTGCTCTCATTGCCAGCGCCATGTCGGCGATCGCTTCAGCGTGGTCAGGGCGGGGGATGGGTAACCCACCCACAACCATGTAAGCATCACCGATTGTTTTAATTTTTTCCAAGCCATATTGCTCAGTAAGGCGATCAAAAGCTGAAAAGATTTCATTCAGTAACGCAACCAATTCCGCAGGCGGAATCCGCTCAGACAGTTGGGTAAATTCCACCAGATCTGCAAACAAGATCGTGACGGAAGAAAACCCATCCGCAATGCTATTGTCGCCTTCCTTCAGCCGTTGGGCGATCGATGAAGGCAAGATATTCAACAGTAACCGTTCTGATTTTTCCTGCTCTTGAGACAACTTCTGGTTTGTTTGTTGAAGTTGGGCAGTGCGCTCAATCACCCGTAGTTCCAAATCTTTGGAGGTTTGCCGTAACCGACCCACTACAATAGCAATTCCCAGCAATCCCAGCAGAGCTAACCCCAACAGCATCGCAAACGTGCCGTTTAAGCCCCGATTGGTTTGAGCCATGAAAACATCCAGCGGTTGAATGATCTCCAAAACCCCCCGCACATCTCCCACTCGCCAATCGCGTTTGGGGCTGTCAGGATGAGTGTTGTGGCAAGCTACACAACTGGGTTTCATGATGTCGGCTTGGGCATACCGTAATGCCATCCGCCCCTGAAACTCTTCCATCCGAACGTAGGGTTGTTCGGGATCTGCCCGGAGGCGCATCACTGCGTTTCGCTCAAACTCATCGCGTGTGCCTCCCTCGGCTTGACGTTGGCGGAAAGGATAGTCACTGTAAAGCCGAACGGCCATGCCTGAATTTTTTTCGGTAATATAATGAGCTAGTTCAATCAGGTAGGTGACGGGGAGGGGAATTGCACCAGTTTTTGAAGTGTACTCATTGGTAACGGTAATGCCAGGAATTGTTTTGGCGCGATCGACCGCTTCTGAACTGTAAAGTGTGCGGGCAGCCTGCATCACCTCAGCGTACTGACTTGCGCTCTGCAACGCTTGGGAGTAAACCCAAGTGCTGGATAGTTGCGATATGTTCCACCATGCGCCTACAACTCCCGCTACAAAAAGCACCGCAAGAACAGCAATTGTCCGTTTGTGCAGCAGTTGAAGCAGTCTAGTCAATAACCTGTTAATAGATGATTTCGCAATTTTCACTTTTTCCTGGTTAATAGCAACGGCATAGAGTAAAAAGTCTCTGTTATCAAAAGCCCTGGATTATTACTCACTTCAAGCAGATGCATTTAGCTTCAGGAGAATAAAACTAATTTAAGAAAAATCTTATTCACAATTCAAATTTAATCCAAACTATTAAGTTTGTATGGCGATCGCAAAAGCTGTTTGATGCTCTAAAGGCTTTCACCCTCAAAAGTTTGTTTTAGACTGATTGTTGCTATTGTTGCTACGGTTTTATTTGAGCAGCCTCGTCAGGCGCACCCTGAAGTAGAAGTGCCGCTGGCAGCACGGATGCACTCCCGGACTTAGGATGAGTTTATTGGTCAAGATGAGATCGTCGGGCAAGGGCAGTTGTGAACACAGGCAATTCAGACAGATCAGCGGTGGTTTGCGATCGCTGCTAAAGCCCCAACCTACAGAAGCTACCTCATTCAAAGTTTAACGGACGCTGAAATGGAAACCATACAGTCTTGCTTTATGCACTATGTTGGTAACCAAACGGTTTTGTGGAAAAGCGCGATCGCCTTCTTCTGGGGGCACATACCTTAATCCATTGGGTATTCACCGTCAGTTTGACCGCTCTTGTAAGGATCATTGGCGCTCCACACAGCAGCGAGAACAACAAATCCAAATAAAACTGTTTAGAAAAGGATTAAATTTTTCCGGTTGCCTCAAACAGCTTCGCCACGGTTTGAACATCTTTATCGCCTCGTCCAGAGCAATTGATCACAATCCGAGGAGAGCCTTGCAGTTGAGGACACAGGACATCCAAATAGGCGATCGCGTGGGCGGTTTCTAAGGCGGGGATAATTCCTTCTAGTTGAGATAACCGTTGGAAAGCATCTAGCGCTTCTTGATCCGTAACGCTGTAATATTCAGCACGACCTAGTTCTTTAAGATAACTATGCTCAGGTCCAACCCCTGGATAATCTAATCCAGCGCTAATGGAATGGGGTTCAATCACTTGCCCATCTTCATCTTGAAGTAAGTAGCTCATTGCGCCATGCAACACTCCAACTCGCCCATGTGTCAACGTTGCGGCGTGTTTTCCAGTGTCTACTCCTTCGCCAGCCGCTTCAACTCCAATCAAGCGCACCGATGGCTCATTGATAAACTCGTGAAATAGCCCCATGGCATTGGAACCGCCGCCCACGCATGCCAATAGAATATCGGGTAAGCCCTGCCATTTTTCCTGGCTTTGGACGCGGGTTTCTTGCCCAATTACTTGGTGAAAGTCGCGCACAATCATCGGGTAGGGATGAGGTCCTGCGACTGATCCAAGGATATAGTGCGTAGTTTCTACATTCGTTACCCAATCTCGAATGGCTTCCGAAGTGGCATCTTTGAGCGTGCCTGTCCCCGCTTCCACCGGAGACACCTCCGCCCCCATGAGCTTCATCCGAAAGACATTTAGCGCCTGCCGCTCCATGTCATGAACGCCCATATAGATAACGCATTTCAACCCAAATCGAGCGCAAACAGTTGCCGTTGCCACGCCATGCTGTCCGGCTCCGGTTTCAGCAATAACGCGCTGTTTACCCATGCGCTTTGCTAGTAGAACCTGCGCCAAGGCATTGTTGATTTTGTGCGCGCCCGTATGGTTGAGGTCTTCTCGCTTGAGATAAATTTGTGCGCCAGTACCGTCGGGCTTGGCGTAGTGAGTTGTTAACCGTTCGGCAAAGTAGAGTGGACTTGGACGACCCACATAATCCTTGAGCAATCCCTGAAGCTCGGTTTGAAAAGCGGGATCATCGCGGTACTGATAAAAAGCAGCTTCTAGCTCAGCCAGTGCTGGCATCAGGGTTTCGGGAACATATTTGCCGCCAAACTTACCAAATCTTCCCAGGGTATCAGGGCGTTGAGCGGATGAAGTGGGCTGAGAACTGGGACGAAATGGAGTAGTAGTCACGGGTTTTAGCAATGCAACAGGCTTTAATTATAATGGCGATCGCCCCTTGGTGATTGAAAACACGCGATCAATCAAGGCACTAAATCCTAGGCATGAAAGCGTGATCTGGGTGGGGAATATGGGAATTATTGGATGAGGGTTAAACCCAATATTCACCTTAGTAACAAGGATAGTCACGATGCGGCTTCTTTCTAAATTGACCCAAGCTTCAGGATTGGCTGTAGTGGCGATCGCCGCGCTCCAAATGCTGTCGGCAACCGCAGCCTCTGCCCAGGATATGTATGGAGCAATCTCAACCGACGAAGATGGGCAATGGGGCTATACCTATAACTATCCAACCCGCGCCCAGGCTGAAGCCAGTTCCTTAAAAGAATGCGGTGAGCCTGGTTGTGTGGTGCGGGTGTGGTTCAAAAATGCCTGTGGTGCGGTGGCTGAGAACGATAAGGTAATCGGCTGGGGATGGAGCGCTAGTGAAGCTGAAGCAAAAGCTGAAGCGATTTCATCTTGTGGCAGCGGCGACTGCAAGATCACAACTTGGGCTTGTACCGATCGATAAAAGCGTGGTTGCTCATCATAAAAGAAAAGTGGGTAAGACTTCGCTGCCCTCAATCGCTGGCGAAGTCTTACCTTACGAAATTGGGCAAAGTCCTTGGGTAGGTAAACAGTCAATGAATTGCTGCTACTTACGTTTACAAACTTAGGGCGTTTACAAACTTAGGCGGTGAAAGTGTAGGGTGGAAGTAGATGTAAGACGAGCAAGAGCTAGCAATGACGAATAGCGAAAGCATTAAAACGGATAGCGAAAGCATTAAGCTGGATCAATTCCTCAAGGTTAAAGGGGTTGTTGATACGGGAGGACAGGCAAAGCTGTTGATTCAAGATGGTGAGGTGAAAGTGAATGGCAAAGTGGAAACGCGACGCGGGCGAAAACTGATCCAGGGCGATCGCGTTTCTACTTTTGGGGAAATCTTTCAGGTGGATCTCGCCAATCTGCTGGATGGATGGGAATAAAATGCAGAATACGAAGTGCGGTTTGTAAAGGTCTACTAACGATCAAGTTTTCCTATACTTATGAATAGCTATTCATGGGTGATGATATTTCCGCTAGCTCAATCCGGTAATTTTCAATTACTGGGTTGGCAAGTAGCTGATCACAAATGCGATCGAGTTGATCCCCGGCTGCTGTTTTATCCTCAGCCGTTAAGATAACTTCAATATACTTGCCGATTCTGACTTGTTCTACTTGATCGTATCCCATGTGTTTTAGTCCCGATTGCACCGCTGTTCCCGCAGGATCTAGAACAGACGGGCGAAGAGTAACATAGATTTGAGCCTGATATTTCTGGGTCACAACCCGATTCCAAACGATAGTCCAGTTCTGATGCTACCGCTTTTATGAACTTTCGCCGCACTCGCAGCCAAGAGCGTATTATTGAACTCCTTAAAACTTTAGAAGGATCAATTTCTGCTCAAGATCTCTATGTTGAACTGCGATCGCGTGACCTATCAATGGGGTTAGCAACCGTGTATCGATCGCTAGAAAGCCTGAAACTAGAAGGTTTGGTGCAGGCTAGAACAGTCCCCAACGGCGAATCGCTTTATAGCTTGGTTCAAGAAGATCGACATCATCTAACCTGTCTGCAATGTGGCAAGTCCGTTCCCATTGGTGAATGCCCTATTCATGACTTGGAAGATCAGCTTCATCAGTCCTATCAATTCAAAATTTATTACCACATGTTGGAATTTTTTGGACTGTGTACCGCTTGCCAGCAAGCGAATGCTTCTAAATGATTGACTCTTGATAGATTTTGATTTTGCTTAAGACAGCTTAGCGTTGGTCTTAATGCGCTTCTAGCTCTGAACACTGATCATGTTCTTGGTTTTGTTCTCGATACTGGGCAGCTAAGGATTCCAGTTGCTTTTTTTCTCGCTTTAAGCTTTCTTCAAGCTGTTCAAGCTGTTCACGACGAGCTTCTAGCTCTAAGGCGCGCCGATCAAGATCTTGGCTTTGAAGTGTGAGGGTTTGCCGCCATTGCTCTGTTCGTTCAAATTCTTCTTGCAAAAACTGCGGAGTGATGCCTGTAACTAACAAAGTGCGAATAATATCCAACAACCAATCTTTTATGTCACTCACTTCTAGCACTTCGCGAGCATCGGAAAGTGTTAGTAAGACCAGTGTTCCCTGAGTATAGTGAGTGGCTTTGACACAGGCTAAAGTGTCTTGCTCATTGACGATCGCCCAAGCATATTCTGATCGCTGATGAGCGAGTATTCTCAGTTCTGCACTGTCGGCAGATTGTTTAGTCTCTACTTGAGCCAGACACAACATGCTTTCGCCTTTCTACTTTTTGGAGTATAAAAACAAACATAGAGCTAATGAGTGGAGGCTACAAGCAAGAGTAGACAACTTCACAGCTTAAACATCTGCATACTCGTGGTCTTAATAATTTCTAACTTTGGCACGAAGAGAGTATACTCCCTCTCTTTAAGAGAGTTTAATAATTATCTCTAATTTTGTGGGTTGAACCAGGTTGTTGCCTCGATTGGCAGGAAACATTTAGATCTCCCGCAGTCGATTTTGCAATATTTCTGCTTGTTTTTGCGCTTCTGCAAGGGTTGCTTGGGCAGTTTGCACTACGTCGGCTGGAGCTTTATTGACAAAACTAGGATTATTCAGGCGACTCGAAAGGGCTTGAATTTCTGCTTCAACTTTTTTCAAGTCTCTTTCTATCTTGACTCGCAGGGCATCCATATCCACTACGCCAGACAGGGGAATAAGAATCTGGACTGTTCCAGTGACTCCAACAACCATTTTTTCAGTGGCAATCGCCGGATCACTTTCAGTGGGGTGCTGAATGGTGAGGGTTTCGACTTTTGCCAAATCTTGAATGGAAGATTGCCCAGCGGTCAGAATTTGACGTTCGCGATCGCTCTCACTTTGCAAAATTGCCCGAATCTTAACCCCAGGTTTAATGTCGGCTTCTGCCCGGAGGTTGCGAATCGTGCGAATCGTGTCGGTAATTAAGGTGAATTGCTGCTCTAAGTCGGTATCAATCAACGTGAGATAGACTTCTGGATAGGGTTGCAGGGCAAGCGTATGGAGCGTGTCAGGTGGGGTGGTTCCTGATCCCGTCAGCGTTTGCCAGAGTTCTTCGGTAATGTGTGGCATGAACGGATGCAACAGTTTTAAGATGCCATCTAGCACAAACGCCAACACTTGTTGGGCACTCTGTTTAGATTCCGCATCATCTCCCAATAGGCGCGATTTGACCAGTTCAATGTATAGATCGCAAAAGTCCCCCCAGAAAAACTCATACAAGCCCTTCGCTGCTTCTCCCAAGGCAAAACTGTCGATCGCAGTGCGAGTTTGTTGCGTGACTTGGTGAAAGCGGGACAAAATCCAGCGATCGGCAAGGGGAAGAGAGCTTTGAGTTATTAAGTCAGAACTCAACATTGAAAACTCATAATCTTCCAAGTTGATCATCACGAAACGGGAGGCGTTCCACAGTTTGTTAGTGAAGTTGCGGGAGGCTTCCACTGATTCGGATTCATCAGTTTTGCGGTTATACAGCAAGCGAATATCTTGCCCTGCACCTGCCACTTCTTTAATCAAGGTATACCGCAGGGCATCGGTGCCGTATTTGTTGATTAGCAGCAGTGGATCAATGCCGTTGTTGGCGGATTTGGACATTTTCTTATTGTTTTCATCCCGCACCAAGCCATGGATGTAAACCGTTTTGAAGGGCATTTGTCCGGTAAAGTGCTTTGCCATCATGGTCATGCGGGCGACCCAGAAAAAGATGATGTCAAACCCAGTGACGAGAGTAGTGGTGGGATAGTAGCGATCGAAATCTGCCGTTTCCTCAGACCAGCCCAGAGTAGAGAAAGGCCATAAACCCGATGAAAACCAGGTATCTAATACGTCAGGATCTTGTTGAAGCTGCACCGCTGCACCAAATTGCGCGATCGCTTTTTCTCTAGCTTCCGCTTCATTACGTGCTACCACAAAAGGCGTATTGTCCAAAATCTCGCCGCCTGTCTCGCTCACGGCATACCAAGCCGGAATTTGGTGCCCCCACCACAACTGCCGCGAAATACACCAATCCCGCAAACTCACCAGCCAATCCCGGTATACTTTCGTCCAGCGATCGGGCACAAAAACAGGCGAGTCTTGCTCATCCAGACTACCCAACGCCTGTTGGGACAGGGAATCAATTTTGACGAACCATTGGGTTGAAAGCAGCGGCTCCACGGGAACTTTGCCGCGATCGCTGTAGGGCACGGTGTGCTTGTAGTCTTCAATTTTGACCAGTGCGCCCAATTCTTCCAGTTTGGCAACCACTCTTTTTCGGGCGACAAAGCGATCTTGTCCTTGAAACTCTCCGCCGTTCTCGTTGACAGTGCCGTCTTTGTTCAGAATATTGATGAATGGCAAATTGTGACGTTTACCCATTTCAAAGTCGTTGGGGTCATGGGCTGGAGTGATTTTGACGCAGCCTGTACCAAAGGAAGCATCCACATACTCGTCAGCAATGATCGGAATTTCACGATTCATGATCGGCAATGTCACGGTTTTGCCAATGATCGACTGGTAGCGATCGTCCGTGGGATTCACCGCCACTGCCGTATCGCCCAGCATGGTTTCGGGACGGGTCGTCGCCACTTCCACATAGCCAGATCCATCGGTGAGCGCATAGCGAAAATGCCAGAGGTGTCCGTTGACTTCTTGATTTTCCACTTCCAAATCAGAAACCGCCGATTGCGTCGCAGGGCACCAGTTGACCAAATACTGTCCGCGATAAATCAGCCCTTGCTCATACAGGGTGATAAAGGCTTCTAACACCGCCGCCGATAAACCTTCATCCATAGTGAAGCGTTCTCGTGACCAGTCTACCGACAAGCCCAAGCGCCGCAGTTGCCCGACGATCGCCCCGCCGGATTCTTCTTTCCATTCCCAGGCTCGTTTCAAATAAGCTTCCCGCCCGACATCCTGACGAGTTTTGCCCTGAGCCTTCAGTTCGCGATCGAGAATGGCGCTCACGGCAATACTGGCGTGGTCAGTTCCGGGCAACCACAGGGTGTTGCGTCCAAGCATCCGGTGATAGCGCACCAACACATCAATTAAGGAGTGTTCAAAGGCGTGACCCATATGCAGGCTGCCCGTGACGTTTGGCGGTGGAATCACGACACAGTAGGGTTCACCAGGATGGGTAGAATCAGCCTTGAACACTTGATTGTCTTCCCAATATTGCTGCCACTTGGCTTCAGTGGTAGAGGGATCATATTGAGTAGATAGGCTGGACGGATTTGCGGTCATGGAAGGAATGCAATAGGGAATCTAAATTGTGCCATGGCAATCGCCCAGCGCGCATCAAAACTCTTGCATTAGCCGCTGAGAATGGTGGTGCCCCACTCTGGGATCGCCGCTTTTCTCAGTGTCCTGGATTCAATATCTGGTCAGCCGCGAGTGTCAAATCGGCAAATATATAAGAAACAATTACCGCATCATTCTGGTAAACCTGTTCCTCATATAGCCCGTCTACCCATTGCAAGATGGTCACTTTTTGGGCGATCGCATCCACAATCCAATACTCTGGAATTTGCCGTGCTGCATACTCGGTGCGCTTATAGCGATAATCGCGGGTTTCCTGCTTGGGGCTAACGACCTCAACCACCAATAAGGGCGGTGGCATATCGTGAGTAATCAGACGTTGATTGACTCCCTTCAAGTCAGTTGCAGTCTCTTCTGTCAAGACCATTAGATCGGGTTGCCGTGCGGTTGCCCGTGTGCCACTGACCACAATTTGAGCTTTCATGCTTAAGCAATAGTAGGGAATGCCAAGTTGCAGAAAGGTCGCAAACAAAAAAGTGGCAATGCGATCGTTGAGATCACTTTCGGTTGGCATGGCAATTAGTTCCCCGTTAACCAGTTCATAGCGGGTATCGGTGCCGTCGTCATAGGTCAGGTATTCCTCGATCGTCATGGGTTTCGTGGTGACAGACATGGCGTTTACCGGGGTAGGCTGAACGGGCATTACTCATTTTTGGATATTTCTATGATACTGGTTGAGTTGTTTAGGTGACGGCGATCGCTGCGGTCAGTAGTAGCGATCGCTGCGTTTCTGCTATTTACTACTCCCGATTTCTAACGACCCACTGTTGCCCAAACGGTGCGCGATTCTCCCAGTGAGAGGCTGCGCCAACGCAAATCTAAAATTCACAATTTTGTAGCGTTTTATACTGATTAAGTAGGAGGTGGGTTGTGTCGAATATAGTCAGACAAAGCGGCATTGATTCAGAGCTTGATAGTCTTGATTACCTACTTGACGTTTGAAATATTCAATGACTAACGTATCAAGCACAATCACTGATTGCTGCTCCCGATCCACTGGAACTCTATCAACTTGAAGAACTGCCTGCGCCATTTGAGCTTCAGTGACTTCAGGAATGTCTGATAAATCAATGTCTTCATCGAACCTTGCATGAATTCGTTCTCAATCAGTGTGAGAGGTTCTGGAAGAAGATGGGTTGTTCACGTTTAGTACCTTTTCACATTGAAATGATACATTTCATCGTCGGTTGCGGTGTGGGAGATCGCCACCAGGACTTGATCCAATAGACCCATTGTAATCAAACGTTGTTCTCCGTAGACAAAGCGATCGTCCTCATAGGTAAACCTTGCACCTGTAAAGACAAGTTCAGCATCGGCAAAATCAAACCCATGTTTCGCCAAGTTTGATTGACGCTTGTTATCATCTCAGATGAATTGCAAGCCTTACTATACATGCAATGTAATATATCGAGATCTTTGCTGGAAGTTAGTTGGATAGTATCCAGATCTCCGCCTGCTTGACCTTGTCCTTTACGTTGATTGGTAATGGTGCGATCGCGAGATTAGCGGTCAGTGATCTTTTGCTCAGCAATATTCCAGTAGGTCAGTCCCAACGCCGTGTATTTCACATTTTCCACTCGATTCCGCACGGCTGCCATTGCCATTTGGTTTGCTAAATAAATAAACGGCAAATTCTCCTGGGTGATTTGCTGCGTTTTGGCATAAATTGCCCTGCGTTTGCCTTCATCTAGCTCCTGCGCGCCTTGGATATAAAGCTGCCCAATTTCTTTTTCCCAATCGGAGACTTGTCGTCCGATCACAGGCGGACTTCCGGGTTTAGAACCCTGGTTGAACGTATGGGAGCCGCCATCGGGGTTCCACACATTAAAGCCATCGTTGGGTTCAATCCCACCGGTTAAACCCAGCATGATACATTCCCAATCGAGGGACGTATCTAGCTTTTCGACAACGGTGCCAAAGGAAATGGGGGAAAAATCGACCTGCATCCCGATCGCCGCGAGATCTTGCTTAATCTGGGCACCGATCGCTACCCGCAGCTTGTTTTCCGCATTGGTAATCATGGTAAACCGCACCCGATTGCCATCGACATCCAATAGCTGTTGCTGACTGTCATACTTAAATCCTGCTTTGAGCAGTAGTTCCTTAGATTTTTGCGGATTGTAATCGTAGGTTTTCAGCCCTTCTGCGGGCGAAAGATAAAAAGGGCTTTGGACTGAAATTGGCGAATTCTGTGGTTTTGCCAATCCGCGAAACACATTGTTGATCAGCTTATCTCGATTGATCGCATAGGCAACCGCCTGCCGAAATTCTTTGGTGTTAAACCAGCGCGATTTAATCGGATCAACTAAGGTTGTTCCGTCTTGGCGGCGACCCGTATTCAAGTTAAACATGGTGTAGAGGGTGCCTGTGCGTAAGCCGCCCTGCTGAATCTGAAAGTTGCCGCGTCTTTCTTCTTGCTTTAGTAAGGAAAAGTCTTCGGGTCGGAGGGAACCTAAGCCTCCTAACTGATCGAGTCCACCTGACCGAAAGCGCAGGAGTTCTGTATCAGTAGACTCGACAATCTGCATGACGATTCGTTCAATATGGGGCAACGGCTGACCCTGACTATCTTTGCGCCAATAGTTAGGATTGCGCCGAAACACATAGCGCTGGCTGGGAGTATAGCTTTCCAGCTTGAAGGGTCCACTGACGACCAGTTCTTTGGGATCGGTATTGGTGCCCCAAGTCGAGAGAAATTTAGGTTTTCCTGCTTCATCGTTGGTAAAAACAGAGTCGCGTAGGGCATGTTCTGGCAAAATACCCATGCCCAAAACTCGCAAAAAGGGCGCAAACGGTTCAGGGGTAGTAAATTCTACGCGTCGCTGATCCACTTTGCGAATGGATGGAAATTTGCCATCTTTGCCAATTCGGAGCAGATCCCGCAGATCGGTGGGGATTTTTTCGTTGAGATAGACATCTCGGTAGGTAAAAATTACATCGTCCACGGTGAGAGGTTGACCATCCGACCATTTCAGCCCGTCCCGCAGGGTGAAGGTGACGCGTTGTTTATCGGGAGAAATTTCCCAAGATTCGGCAAGGGCTGGCTCAATTTTGGAGGTTTCGCCACTTTCACCGATTAAGCCTTCGGAGGTGTAGAGAAAGATGCTGGGAAACTCGCCGTTAAATGCAGGATTGAAGGTTCTAAAGTCGCCTAGGGTGCTGATCACAAGCTGAGAGACTTGTGCGGCTTCGGTTTTGAAGATTGCTTGGCTACAGGCATTGAGGGTGATCGCGCAGACTATCCCTAACCCGATGAGTACCCAGCGATTCAAATTTGGGATGCGTATATTCATTATTTAAGGGCTTCTAATAAAACCACGGCATAGGCAGCAATTCCTTCTTCTCGCCCAGTGGCATCTAGGGTTTCATTGGTGGTGGCTTTGATGCCAACTTGATCGGATTGCAGTTTGAGGACGCTAGCAAGGCGATCGCGCATTTTTTCGATGTGAGGCTTGAGTTTAGGGCGTTCTGCCACAATCACCGAGTCGATGTTGCCAATTTGCCAGCCGCGATCGCGGATCAGTTGATCGACCTGTTCCAGCAACTGCAAGCTATCTGCCCCTTTCCATTTGGGATCAGTCGGCGGGAAGTAATGACCAATATCCCCTAAACTAAGTGCCCCCAACATGGCATCCATAATGGCATGGGTCAAAACATCGGCATCGCTATGTCCCAATAATCCCAAAGAATGTTCCAGCTTGACCCCGCCTAAAATTAAGGCGCGATCGGGCACTAAACGATGAATATCGTAGCCATTGCCAATCCGAATTGCAGCCATCACACCTAGCTCTCAGCAGTTAGTAACCAAATTTGATTATAGGAGACAGCATCAAGAAACAGGTGTTTAGAAAAACGATATAGCAATTCTCGACCCAGTTAAAGGTGCGGGACTTTCCTGCTAACAAGGGGTTTAAGCCTTTTGTCTGTAGCTAACTAGAACCAGAAACGCGATGAGGGAGGGGCAAAAATAATTCAAGCAAAAGCTCAATCAAAAAGCCTCTTAGCTGACGGGGCTAAAAGGCTGATGAAAATATTCAAATGCCGCGGTAGGAAGAGATAATCAGCTTTTAACTGGTTACGCCTACGCCTGACGAGAGTAATACTCAACCACTAACAGTTCATTAATTTGTAGCGCGATCCATTCACGCTCAATAATGCTGTTAACCTTACCTTGCATTTTGGCTTTATCGAATTCCAAATGGCTGGGCAGGTTTGCCAGTCCAGGATAAAGCAAATTTGTTTCAATCATTTTGCGGGAGCGCTCATTGTCTCTCACGCCGATCGCTTCACCGGCACGGCACTGGTAGCTAGCAATATCTACTACGCGCCCATTAACCGTGATATGCCCGTGATTGACTAATTGACGGGCTGCGGGAATGGTCGGAGCCATACCCAACCGGAATACGGTGTTGTCTAAACGCATCTCTAGCAGTTGTAGCAGCGCTTCCCCTGTGGAACCGGATGCACGACGTGCTTTACGAACATAACGAAGCAATTGGCGTTCGCTCAACCCATAGTTAAAACGAAGCTTTTGCTTTTCCTCCAAACGCACTGCATATTCAGAACGCTTTTTACGTGCCTGACCATGTTGACCAGGTGGATATGCCCGTCGGGGTGCTTTGCGCGTTAAGCCTGGTAGGTCTCCTAGGCGGCGCACAATTCGGAGGCGCGGACCTCTATATCGCGACATGTATCTTCCTCTGAAAATCGAAAACTAGACAAGACTTCTTATCATAAGCGATTGAGAAACAGGATGGAAGCCCTTAAGCAATTTTCTTGATTGATTAGAAAATTATTTTAGAATAGAGGCATGAAACAAGTTTTGATTGGGGCTGTTCGCGGATATCAGGTCGGAATTTCGCCACTGCTGCCGGCTACCTGTCGCTTTCAACCGACCTGCTCTGAATATGCGATCGCCGCGATTGCCAATCACGGAGCGCTAAAAGGAAGCTGGTTAACCACTCAGCGGATCTGTCGCTGTCATCCGTTTCACCCCGGTGGCTATGATCCAGTTCCGCCGATTGCCACGCCCTCTCAATCGCCGAGTCAGGTAGATAACGATCCATGAAGCCCCACGCTGTGAAGCCTCATTACGGCATTCCGATTGCAGAGTGTGGTGAACCCTTGGTATCGATTCCCTTGGAGCAATTTGCTTGGGTATCGCCGCATCCTTATATATCGCTAGGTGCGCCCTACGGAGACAAATCGCCGTTTTTTGTGCGCCAAACGGTATTAGAGCGATTACATCAGGCTCAGACTTATTTGCAAAAACAGCGATCTGGTTGGCGGCTGCAAATTTTTGATGCTTATCGACCGTTGAGCGTACAGCAGTTTATGGTGGATTACACGTTTCAAACCGTGATCGCAGAAGCCGGATTAGATGCCGCGACGCTCAGCCTCGCTGACCGCCAAGGAATTTTAGAGCAGGTGTATGAATTTTGGGCACCGCCGCTGGCTGATTCTGCGACTCCGCCACCCCACAGCACGGGAGCCGCGATCGACTTGACGCTGGTTGATGAAACAGGCACTCCGGTGGAGATGGGATCAGTGATTGATGAGTTGTCGCCGCGCTCCTTTCCAAACCACTTTGCGAAGAGTTCTGCAAGCGATGAACAGCGCTATCATGCTCACCGACGGTTGCTCTGTCACGGTATGGAGGCAGCTGGGTTTCTGCGACATCCCAAGGAATGGTGGCACTTTTCCTATGGGGATCAGCTATGGGCTTGGTTGTATCAGCAAATGATTTCTGAGGGTTTTGAGGGTTCTGAGGATTCAGCGATCGCTCAGTATGGACGAGTAGAAGAAATCGCTAGATCTATCTAAAGAACGGGACGAAATCCGTCTTGTAACGGATGAACCAACACATTCAACTCAATACCATGTCAATGTGCTGTAATACAGTCAACAGATTCAACTTGAAGGAGTATATGAAATGAACTTATTTTTAGCAGTTGCGACCAGTGCGGGTGAACGTTTTCCGACGGCGTTTACGGCAGTCTATGTCGTTGGATTTATAGCGGCTGTCACAATTGGCTCGGTTGCCTGGTACAACGCCAAGCGCCCTGTTGGTTGGGAAAGCAAAGAACGCCCTGATGCAGTTCCAGAAGTGAAAGATACTGAAAACCCAGGCGTTTAAATAGTTAGATAGTTGGCTCTTTACCAACTAAACGGGCGGGGATCGGAGTACTTATTCCAGCTTAGAGATCCAGCGCTGATATAGGCTGCGAATCGCTGCGACTACAGTATTGCTTGACTGGTCTCCGCTAGCATTGTGCGGATCAAGAGACTGCAACTCTGTGAGTAACTTGGCTTCTTCAATTTCAACAACGCCATCGCTGTAAATCAAGCCACTGACGGCTTCTATAAGCTGTTGACACTCTTCAGACGTGGGGCGATCGCCCAAATATTGCTTCACCCATTCGTAACATTCGCTAGGTTTTACCGAAGTGAATTCGTGCAGTAAGGGTTGGATTTCAGCGTCATCGGCAACACCTTTTTCGTGAGCAACACGGGTGAGGTATTCTCGTTCTTCGGGCTGGATTTGCCCATCAATCCAAGCAGTCCCAATCAAAATTTTGACTAAGTTTATAACGTTTTTATCGGTCATATTTTTTGTCTCTATAACTGTGTTTACCATACGCTAATAGGGGTGTGACTAGGAGAAGTATCAAGCTATTTGTCACATTTTTGTTCGGAATCAGAATATTACCGACTGAGTTGCGCCATAAAAAAGCCATCCATAGAATGTTGATGAGGCAAAACTTTTATCCATCCTGCTGGAGTCGCAAATTTAGACACGGGGAGATCGGTCGCTGTCCGCAATTTCCAATCTGGATGAGTCGTTAGAAAGTGTTGAATTTGAGTTTCATTTTCTGCTGGGTGTAGGGTGCAGGTGGCATAGACTAAGATGCCGCCAGGTTTGACCCACGTTGCCGCTTGATTCAGTAGCTCAGCTTGTAAAGTTGCTAAATCTTGAACGGTTGCAGGAGTTTGTCGCCAACGAGCATCGGCATGACGGTGGAGAGTGCCTAAGCCCGAACAGGGCGCATCCACTAACACTCGATCTGCTTGCATTAAGGGCTTCAGGGTGCGGCTATCGGCAGTTTCAATTTGAATCGATCGCAGCCCTAAGCGATCGCAGTTTTGCTTGACTTTTTTTAAGCGAGACGCAGTTTTATCATAGGCATACACCACTCCGCGATCGCCCATTAACTCTGCTAGATGAGTCGTTTTTCCGCCGGGAGCCGCACAGGCATCAATCACGGTTTCGCCCGGTTGTGGGTTAACACAATGGCTCACCAATTGCGCGCTCCAATCCTGCACCATCCACCAACCTTCTTCAAAGCCGGGTAGATTGCGAATGGCACCAGCATGATTGACGAGGCGGAGTGCTTGCGGTAAAACGGGCGATCGCTCGACTAACACTCCCGCTGCCTGCATTGCCACTGCCACTTGCTCAACAGAAGCTCTTAAAATATTGACCCGTAAATCAATCCGGGGTGGCTGATTCATCCAATTACAAAGCTTTTCGGTATCTTCTAGCCCAAATTGCGATCGCCATACTTCCACAATCCAGTCGGGATAGCTGTGCAGAATGGCTAAGCGCTGAATGGAATCAGTAGGAAGCTGGAGTGGGTCAGATGCCGAAAACGGATCAGATGCAGAAAGCCGAATATATTGCCGCAATATGCCATTGACCACCCCTGAAAGCCCAGCGAACCCGTTATTTTTTGCAAGTTCTACGGTGGTGTTAACGGCTGCGGACGGTGGAACGTGAGTCAGGTATCGGAGTTGGTAAAGCCCTAGGTGAAGAATTAAGCGTAAGTTAGGGGGTTGGCGATCGCTGTTTTTTGTTCCCAGTTGATCAATTAGCGCATCTAGAGTCCGCTGCCGTCGCACACTTCCATAAACCAGTTCCGTCGTTAACCGTTTATCCAGGTCGCTCAAATCTTGGTGCAAGGTTTTGGCTAGCACATCATCAGCAAAGCCACCATGTGCGATCGCCTGTAGTGCCAAAAATGCTTGCTGGCGTGGATCTTGAGACACTAGCGAGGGGGACGACGACGCTGGAGGAACTCAGGAATATCTAACCCCGGC
Organism: Leptolyngbya sp. CALU 1928; assembly: GCF_056784215.1. NCBI lineage: Bacteria > Bacillati > Cyanobacteriota > Cyanophyceae > Leptolyngbyales > Leptolyngbyaceae > Leptolyngbya > Leptolyngbya sp. CALU 1928. The sequence goes on from NZ_JBXBCE010000001.1 coordinate 3,103,511, forward strand.
ATCGACGGTTTTGTCCTAGATTCCGGCATGGCAGCAGGTGGAACAGCAGGCGAACTCATCGGGCGTTTCAGTGCAGAAGGTTTAGCAGCCTGGGTCTGTTTCACTGGAGGTTCTCCGGTGAATCCAGTGGCAATCACCGTAATCCGCAGTTCCCCTTGAAGCCGTTCATCAATCACCGCACCAAAAATAATATTTGCATTGGGATCAACCACTTCGTAAATAATTTCAGCCGCTGCGTTGACTTCGTGTAACGTCAAGTCAGTGCCACCCGTGATATTAAAGACCACTCCACGGGCACCGTCAATTGAAGACTCTAGCAACGGTGAGGAAATCGATGCCATTGCCGCTTCTCTTGCCCTAGATTTGCCCGTGCCTACGCCAATCCCCATTAATGCCGATCCCGCATCTGCCATTACGGCTCGCACATCGGCAAAGTCAACGTTAACCAATCCAGGAATCGTGATGATGTCTGAAATTCCTTGAACCCCTTGCCTAAGAATGTCATCTGCGGTGCGAAACGCCTCTTGTACGGGAGTTTGCTCAGAAATAACGGTCAGAAGTTTATCATTTGGAATGATGATTAAGGTATCTACTCGGCTTTGAAGAGCCGCAATTCCTTCCTCTGCTTGACTGGTGCGACGGCGACCTTCAAAGGTGAAGGGGCGGGTGACTACGCCGACGGTTAAGGCTCCTAGTTCTTTGGCAATTTCAGCGACGACGGGGGCGGCTCCGGTTCCTGTGCCGCCGCCCATGCCAGCCGTAATAAACACCAAGTCAGAATTTTCAAGCGCTGCGGCTATTTCATCTCGCGATTCTTCGGCTGCTTTTTGCCCGATCGCTGGGTTCCCACCTGCGCCTAACCCTCGTGTGAGTTTTTGCCCAACTTGCAAACATTTTGCAGCCGATGATTGCACTAATGCTTGAGAATCAGTGTTAATCGTCCAAAACTCAACTCCGACGACCTCACTCGCAATCATCCGGTTGACTGCGTTGCCGCCACCGCCACCTACTCCAATCACTTTAATCTTTGCCACGCTACCCGGCACAATGTCATTACTCCGATGATCGTCTCTGGACAACCCTTTTGCATCATTAGATTGGTTCATATGATTACCGGAGTTGGTGAATGGGCTGGAAGGAGCGATCGCCTGTAAAAAGTTGGGCGGTCCTTCCGGAGTAGGGGTGTTTCCGTGGGCATTTTCTAAGCCGTTGTTGAGTGTCATTGGAATAGAAGGCAATTTAACAAGAAAATTAAATGTTTGAGTGAATTACATTCAAAAAATCTTTCAGGTCTGAATGACTTTGATCAACTATAGAGGAACTTGTTTGAAAAACCAATCTTGTTAAGGAGCTTATGATAGCGTGAAATGTCTACGTTGCTTCAGTTGATTAAATCGCTTGGCAACAAGTTATGCTCATTTTCTTGACTTGAATTAAGGGCTGTCTGGTTTGACAGAACCTTTTGATTCAGAGGTTTGAATAAACGGTGAGTTTGGGTTTCTCAAATCAATATAGGCAACCTGATTCAAACTAACTTGATTAGGAAGTTTACGCATTCGGTCGAGGGCTTTAATTTGCTCAGGAAACTGCGTGCCATAAGGACCTAGATGGATCGTCCCTAGTTCAGTTTGCAGAACTAAATTGGCTGGATTTTGAAAGTCAACTTCGGTAATTTTAATTGGACTTCGACTAATTTCCCGGTATAGGGTAGACCAGTTACGGCGATAGTACTCTGGGTTCCCAATTACTTTGAGGCTGGGTAGCTTAATGGACTGTTGAATGAAAGTATAGTTTTCTAGAGGCAACCGCATTCCATTTTCGTCTAACAATCCAATTTTGGCGGCAGTTTCTTTGCTTTTAATGGAATTTTGCGACAACAGTTGAATATCGCTAGAGTTGGCTAGAACGATCGCGACGGGATAGCGTTCTACAACGCGAACGGTCAAACTGGGTGGAAAGAGTTGCCGATTAACGACTACATCTGAAATGGGGGCTTTTGCTTTTAACTCTTTTGCGATCGCTTCGGGTTTTAACTGCAATATGGATTGAGGATATCGAATAGGAACCAGCGATCGCAAAGACTGGGATGGAATTAATCGATTGCCTTCCACTTTAATTTGCTCAGGCTTGCGAATTAACCAAATGGGCAGCGTTGTCACCCAAACTAGGCTTCCTGCCAATGCTGCAACCGTTAATCCACGCCACATCGTCTGAAACAGGCGAACACGACGCTGCCGACGGAGCCGTTGCCGCCGTTGGATCAAATCTACTTGGGAGGGAGACGTAAAATTTCCAGCCATCCAACTCAATTACCTAGGGCTACTGGTTAGGAACTCGCCTTTCAACATAGCCGAATTTTGCAAACCTATAGAACAAACTTACGATGGTTTTGGGTTCTCTGCTGCTAAAGAGTATCTCAAATGGGTAAACAAAACTAATTAAGAACCGTTACAGGATCGCGATCGCTTCTCAGAATTTCTTTCATCCGGCTAACTCTTGTAACTGATTGGCAACCCGTTCTCCAAATTCAGGATCGGTGTTAGCGAGTCCTAACAGTTGCAAATATTCTTGACGAGTTAAGCCTGCCGTTTCAATGATCGCCAATGCTTCGGCTTCAATCTCCTGCTCTAGACGGTGTGATTCTGCACTGCCTTCTAGACTTTGTAAATCTCCTTCACGGCGCTCTATTAATTTGACGACTTGCAGACAGGCTCGAACAAATTGATTCACTTTTTCAGAGGGAATATTGCCCGGATCAAGATTAGGGCGAGTGATGGGCGGTTGCTCAAAGAAGCGCTCAGGTAGCTGAGGAAGAGCGGCTGCAAATCCATTAGAACTGAAGAATATGCCGCTGGAGATCGCCAGCAGCACCCCATAGAAAAACACTTTCAGCGATCGGCGAACGGCTTGCCACATGAGATTACTTGCCACATGAGAAATTAAATGGGTTGAAAGGTACGGGATTGGGGGACAGAGTTTAGGATAAAGCGAAATTTAGGTTAGGTCAGAACTACGGTTGTTTGCGGTGTGTTTGCCTCCACAAGTTGAGGGCGCAGCACCAAATAAATCACGGCTCCAAATAGTGGAATGAGCGCGATCGCCCAGAAAATGAGGGAATCAGTTAAGCCGCGCCGTGCCATATCGTCTCCTAGCAGGGTGGGAAACAGGAGACACAGCAAACAAAAATCCAGGCTCATGACATGGATAAAGCGGCTAGTGTGCCACTGAGCTACAAAGTCCTGCCAGTCTCCTTGCGTGATGCCGTAGGTGACTAAGCCAATCGCGGCGATCGCCACGCCAATTCCCAACAACCGAGAATCAAGCAACTTAATCAGCCAAGTTTTTTTACCCACAAACAACGGGTTAGGCTGACGCAACGCCAAATAGGGCAACAGAGCAAACGCACCTACCGCGAAAGAAGCCGCTGAAAATGCCCAAGCAGAGAGCCGTTGCCCTCGTCCATCGGCATAGAGAAGGCAGGCATAGATCACAGGCAGCACACCCATAATGTTAAACAGCGCCACAATCAAGGGATTAAGTCCCTCAACCTGTGCGGTAGAGAGACGCTTAATCAAGTCTAAAGTATCGGGTTGATCTGGTGGGGCAAAGCCAAAGGCATAGACCACAAAGCCAAGCCAAAGTAATCCCAAGGCAATTGTTCTAAAGATAGGCTGGTTCATAGAAAAGGGGCTAAGGGAAATCAGCTAGGAGTTACAACAACTTGCTGCCAAGTCGAAAGGTTGATTTAATGCAAAATATATGAATACCTGTTCATGTGTTATGATTAAATCACTAAATTATGAGGCTATTTTAAGATGACAACCGTTACTCAAATGAAATGCGCTTGCGAATCCTGCTTGTGTATTGTGACTCCTGGCTCTAGCACCGTTGAGAAAGATAGTAAGTTTTATTGCAGCCAAGCTTGCGCCGATGGACATAAAGATGGTCCAGGGTGTGGTCATACTGGCTGCGGATGCTAAAAACAGGGAGTTAGGAATAGTTAATATGCTCCTAGCTCCCTATCCCTAACTCTTTTTTTACAAACTTGCCATCACTTCTTGGGCTGCTGCCAGCGTTTGATCAACATCGGCATCCGTATGAGCTAAGGAAGTAAATCCTGCTTCAAATTGAGAGGGAGCAAGGTAAACGCCTTGCTGTAACATGCCTCGATGGAAACGACTGAATTTACTCACGTCAGATTTTTTGGCATCTTCAAAGTTATGGACGGATTCTGGGTTGAAGAAGAAGCCAAACATACCGCTAATTTGTCCACCAGAGGCGGCATGTCCTGTTTTTTTGGCAACTTGCAGCAGTCCTTCAGTGAGGCGCTTAGTAATGCGATCGAGTTGCTCATAAGTACCCGGTTGGCGCAGCAATTCCAAAGTCTTGATCCCTGCCGTCATTGCTAATGGGTTTCCCGAAAGGGTTCCTGCTTGATACATGGGACCTGCGGGTGCCACCATCTCCATGATGTCGCGCCGTCCACCGTAGGCACCAACGGGCAAACCGCCGCCAATGATTTTCCCTAGAGTGGTTAAATCTGGCGTGATGCCAAATTTTTCTTGAGCGCCGCCATAGGCAATCCGAAAGCCCGTCATCACTTCATCGAACACTAGCAGCGCCCCATTTTCGCGGGTTAGCTCACGCAACCCTGCCAAAAAGCCGCCGTCGGGTACGATAAATCCGGCGTTGCCCACCACAGGCTCTAGAATAACGCCAGCGATTTCACCTGGATTTGCATCGAATAGAGCTTTGACGGCTTCTAGATTATTGAAAGGTGCCGTCAGCGTGTTGTTTGTAGTCGATTTAGGCACTCCCGGAGAATCGGGTAAACCGAGAGTGGCAACACCAGATCCCGCTTTAACCAGGAACATGTCGGCGTGTCCGTGGTAGCAGCCTTCAAATTTGATCAGTTTGTCTCGTCCGGTGAAGGCGCGCATCAATCGCAAAACTGACATGCAGGCTTCGGTGCCGGAATTGACAAAGCGTACCATTTCAATGCTGGGAACGGCATCAATCACCATTTCTGCTAGCACGTTTTCTAGGCGGCAGGGTGCCCCAAAGCTGGTGCCTTTTTGAGCCGCTTCACAAATGGCGTTGATCACGTCGGGATGGGCATGTCCGCAAATGGCGGGTCCCCAAGTGCCAATATAGTCAATGTAGCGGTTGCCATCTACATCCCAAGCATAGGCACCTTGGACGCGATCGAACACAATAGGCTGTCCACCCACAGATTTAAATGCTCTCACGGGAGAACTGACTCCACCGGGCATTAGTTTTTGGGCAGCCGCAAAAATTTCGTCTGATTTGGTTGTCTTAAATGAACTTGTAATCAATGGTGACTCCTTGGGGGACTACATCAATGTCCCATTTACTTATTGTGTAACGAGACTTGTTTTGTTGGAAGACTTTTCAATCTAAAGATACAGGTAGACTCAACTCAACTAGATTATTATTTGGCAATCTAGTTAACTGGAGGACTCAAAGATGCCTTATAAAACTAATTACGACTTGCCTTCTCACATTCGTGATCCCTTGTCTGAGGCAGCCCAACGGTTCTATCGCATTGCGTTCAACTCGGCAATTCAATGGTATGGGGAAGAAGAGCAAGCACACCGAATCGCTTCAAGTGCAGTTAGGAGTCAGTCGGCTAGTTTGAATAGCGCGATCGAGTGAGTCCTTTGGAAACGCTCTACAGAAATCATTGTAGGGCGTGGCTATAGCCTGGTTTGATAATTAGCGCTTCTGTGATCGCACTTCGCAGACTTTCATGGGAACCGACATGATAAAAGTGCTGCTGGGTTCGGGTATCTAAGTTTGACCAAGACTGTTGGATATGATCGTTTTGCCGATGACGATTCTCAAGCCACATGGATACGGCGAATCCACAGGGTAATTGTTGGGCGATCGCGGCAAGTTTTTCTGCGTCTTCTAGGTTCCATTGGTTGTGATAGTCGGCATGACGACCAATGTAAGGCGGATCGAGGTATACATAATCATCTGGCTTGGCAGCTTGGAGCGTTTTTTGCCAGTCGGCTACGCAAAATTTCCAGTCTTTGCCCACCATGCATTGGGCAACCCAATCAACTTGGTTAGAAATTTTGGTAATGTAGCTTTGAGAAAATCGCTGGGGTTTGTGGCAAAAAGGCACGTTGAATTTTCCTTTGCGGTTAAACCGCATCAACCCATTGAAACAAGCCCGATTGAGAAACAAGAAGTCTAATGGGGATGGGGTTTGGTTAAAGCGATCGCGCACTTGGTAGTAATAGTCTGCGCCTTGTTGCCGTAATGTTTCGCCTTCTTGAGCTAAAAATGTTTGCACCGATGGGCGATTGATGGTGCCCTGCTGTATCGCTTGATAAAATCCAATGATGTGAGGATTGGTATCTGCAAGTATTGCTCGATAGGGGAGCCGATTGAAGGCGACTACTCCCGATCCTAAAAAGGGTTCAATCCACCTTGCCTCAGGTGTTTCTTGCCAAACAATTTGGCTCAAAATGAAAGGCACTAATTTTGTCTTAATTCCCTGGCATTTGATCGGGGGAACGCCAATGCGGGGAAGTTGGGGCGAGGCAGAAGGCATAGATAAAAGTGAAGAGGTCGATGGGATGATGGGAAGGTAAAAGGGATGAACGAGGATGAGTAGAAAAAATGGGCAATCAAGAGATTCCGGTTGAAGCCATTAAATACGACGATCGCGGTTTAGTTCCGGCAATTGTGCAGGACTATCTCGATGGCACTGTGCTGATGATGGCATGGATGAACCAGGAGTCATTGCAAAAGACGATTGAAACGAGCGAAACCTGGTTTTGGAGTCGATCGCGTCAGGAACTTTGGCACAAGGGCGAAACATCAGGACATTTGCAGCTTGTAAAATCGTTGCGTTATGACTGCGACAGCGATTGCTTGCTAATTACCGTGGAGCAGATTGGAGATAGTGCCTGCCACACGGGTGAACGAAGCTGCTTTCATCGCGTGAATAGCCATGTGGAGGCACCGCTGGCGGATACGCTGTCTCAGGTGTATGCGGTGGTGCGCGATCGCCGCGATCATCCTAATGACACGTCTTATACCTGCAAGCTGTTTGCGGGGGGCGACAACAAAATTCTCAAAAAAATTGGTGAAGAATCCGCTGAGGTAGTGATGGCGTGTAAGGATGATGATCCGGCTGCCAATGATGCCGTGACGCAATCGGCGATCGCGGGTGAAGTTGCCGATTTGTTCTATCACACGCTGGTTGCCTTAGCCCACCACAACGTTGATCTCAAAGCCGTCTATCGTAAGCTGCAAGAGCGTCGAAGTTAGGCTACTCTTTGCACTACAAAGCTAATTTAATACGGGACTGGAATCATTTTTTTCCAGGTTGCAATCTGGGCTTGGGCTTCTGAATAAACAGATGTGTTGGAAGGAATCCGCTGGGCGATCGCGATCGCGGCGGCAGGGTTGCTCATTGCCTGCTGCTGGGCAAGCTGCAAGAGTTGCAGACTCCAATCGTTGACGGCGGCGGTGGCTTCAGAGCGCAGGGCAGCAGGGCGAGCAATTTGATTAGCCAGTTGAATGGCATTGGCGAAGCTGGCAGGAAGCCCAACGCTGGCTATCTGCCGAGCATCTTGCAGGGTTCGTTGCGCTTGGGCGAGATCACTTTGTGCTTGGGCTTGGTCAGCGTCTGCTTGAATCTGTCTACGCCAGGGTGCCGCCGCCGCCTGCGCTTCGCCATAGAGCGATCGCCCAGATCGAATTTGGTCAGCGATTTTAATGGCAGTTTGCAGATTTCCAGCCTCTGCATAGGCACGAGCTTGATCGAGATAAGGCTGATCTTGAATCTGCTGAACTTGGCTCGTCCACTGCTGAATTTTGCTCTGGGCTTCTTTGGAAAGGGCACGTCCCGATGAGATTGGGTTTGCCTGGTTAATCGCGGCTTGCAGGGAAGCCACATCTCCAGGCAGGGCAAGCTGGTCTGCTTGATCGAGAATGGGGCGATCTTGGGAGATTTGAACTTCGGACTGCCAGGATTGAATTTGAGTTTGCGCTTCTCGATAGCGGGGATTGGCAGGAGAAATTAGCGAGGCGGCGGCGATCGCGGCCTCCAAACTTCCCCCCCTCGCTTCCACCAGTAGACGGGCACGCTCAAGCTGAGCCAATCCAGTAATGCTGTACTGCCAGCGAGTAATCCACTGCTGGGCTTTTTTGTAAAGTGGGCGGTTAGGCTGAATGCGCTGTGCTTGGCTGATGGCCGTTTCCAGGTTGACAACGGTATCTTGCCACGCCTGAGACTGGGCATTTGCCAAAATGGTAAAGTCCTTTACTTCTTCTTCTAGCTTGGCGTTTTCAGGAATTTTGTTGGCGATCGCGATCGCTTCCTGCAAATTACGTCGCTCCAGCGTCTCTTCTGCAAGCGCTAACATTTTGCGCCCAAACCCTTTAATTTTTGATTGAGCTAGCGGATAAATATAGCTATCTGGGCGAATTTGCTCTGCTAGCTTGATGGCTTCTAGCAAGTTTGCCAAGCCGCCATCATCTGCCAAGCGTTCTGCTTCATAGAGCTTGTTGCCATCAATTCGAGCCGTATTGATCCGATTGGTCAACTCATCATATTTTGTGGTTTGCCAATAGCGATTATCCAGGTTCAATAGATCGATCGCAAACTGAAAAGCTTGTCGCCACTGTCGCTTTTTCATCGCGGCTTCAGCATTTTGATAGGATTTTTCTGCTTTTGCCCAAATTGTTTCCCAGCGCTTTACTCGTTCCTCAACTAGCTTATGAGCCGTCACACGAGCCGGAATTTTTCGAGCCGCATCAATCGCCTCTTGTAGCTTTCCTTGTTGAAATAAGTCTTCTGCAAGCTTCAGCACTTCTTGCGACCACAATTCCACCAGTCGATTTGCCTCCCCGCGCATAGCATGATCAGCAGGCAAGCCATCCACCAAGACGATCGCTTCTAGCAAATCATTCGCCGTTTGCTTACTCGCCGCAATTCGGGCACATTCAAACCGCATGGAGGCAGAGGCAAGCGGCCAAAACACCGCTGGGCAGTTGGGCAATCCTGGCAGTTGAAAAATATAGGCTAATGCCAATGCCGCCGAGCCACCGCAGACAATAAAGCTGACAGCCAGCAACGTTTTCCAGTTCAACAGTCGCCGTCGCCAGCGATCGCCAAATTGCCGCAATTGGTTTCCTTGAGGTTGCTTATCCTGAGAAACAGGAGTCTCATTGAAAGAAGGGATCTGCCGCAGATCGTCACGGTGTTGCGAGGCTGGCGATCGCGGTCGCACCTGAGTTGCCTTCCCGGTTCTAGCTGGGGGTTTGACCGCCTGTGAAACTGGGCGATCGCGAGTCATCGAAACAGGCTGTGAAACGGGCGGAGGAACCGCTCCTGCACGTTTGGGAGCTAGAGGCGGGATGCCTTGTCCAGCAGCCCGTGGCTCTCCCTGCCAATCCTCTTTGGGGATAGGAGACTGCCGCGCTGGCTTTTGCTCTGGATTTCCTCGTTCTCTAGCCATAAATCATAGGAAGGAGCCATCCTCGGACTCTGCTGCAATTCACACCGTTGACATCCTACTCTCCAACCTGCAAAAAGACAAAGCGATCGTAGTTGGATTGATTCAGAAGCTTAGTGTTGGCAATAGTACTCAATTCGCGAGGAAATGACTACAAATTCGGTGGAGTACTGTTTTTTTTACATTAGAAACGGTCGTGAATCAGCTTTACGAAACTAACTTTTTTCTCTTAAGGTAGGCTGCTTTTCAGGCTTATGATAAAAGTCGAACTTAAAACGAGATCACTTGAAGGCTCAACAGCGAAACGCTAAGGCATAGACAATGCGTTCATTCCTAAATTTTTCCTGGCTACTAAAAATGAGTGGATTAGCTGGCACGGTGATGACTATTGCGATCGCGGTAGTGATCCCAATGGGACTTTTTTCAATCACTGAAATTACCCACGCTCAGCCAGCACTGCCTCCGAAAACTGCCGCTGACCAGCTTTATGAACAAGCGCGACAGCAGTATCAATTGAAGCAATTTACCGCTGCATTGGATTCGGCTCAGGCAGCCTTAGCCCTCTATCGAGAGTTGAACGATCGCCCCAGTATGGCGCAAACGCTGAATTTTCTAGGCAATGTTTTGATTCAGCAGAAAGATTCAGTCAAAGCGATCGCGGCTTATCAGCAAAGTTTGCAAATTGCCAAGGAAATCCGCGATCGCCGTAGCGAAGGCAATACCCTAAATAACTTGGGAGCCATCTACTATCGTCAGGGCAATTATCCTAGGGCGATTGAAGTAATGGAGCAGGATTTGGCGATCGCGCGAGAATTGAAAAACCGTCCGAGTGAGCGAGAAGCACTCACCAATTTGGGCTTGGCATACCGGGCATCGGGCTATCCTGCGAAAGCTGTTGCCTATGAACTGCAAAGTCTAGCACTGGCACGAGCGTTAAACGAACTCTCTTCGGTGGCAGCACCCATGCAGGCAGGGCTAGAGTTTGCAGGTTCCCAAACTCGCAACGTGGGCACCGTTGCTGAAGGCTTTCGCGCCTGGTTTGTGTCTCCCACCCTGCCGCCTGCCCCCAATCTACGGGTGATCATTCGCAATGTCACGGCTGGCATGAACCCAAAATCATTTCCTTACACCAATCGCACCTATGACAAAGGCTGGATCTCGGAAGAACTGACTTTAGATTTTGGCACTCAACACAACGGAGATGTTTTTGTGCTGGCAGACGGCAAAAATGACTTTACCTACGAGATTAAGCAGGGCGATCGCGTGTTGGAATCAGGTTCATTCAATGCCACTATCACCCGCCGCAAACCGCCGGCACTTCCCGAAATTCCTCCCCCCGGACCTCAGCCGTCGCTGGATGGAGATGGACGCGATCGCGCTGGTTCATTCAGATAATAGGCGATCGCCCTCCGTTGTAGGCTTACTCTGAAGCTGCTCAAATAGGGGTTGAACTACAATAATGCTAATTGAGACTAGCAATAAGATTATCAGGTGGTCACTGTTTCGTTTTGCCATTTGCCCATGAATTCAGATAGCGCAACTTTGTTTCAGCGAGGCATTGATTTATTTGAACTGCGAGATTGGGCAGACGCGATCGCCGTTTTAGATCAGGTGATTCAACAGCAGCCTAATCACGATGCCGCCTGGTGTTGCAAAGCCCTATGTCAAGGACATTTGCAGCAATTGGAAACTTCCCTTGCCAGTTTTGATCGGGCGTTAGAAATTAACCCGGACAACTTAAGAGCGTTGGAAAACAAAGGGATTTTGCTGGTGCAGATGGAGCGACCGACAGCGGCGATCGCGGCGCTTGAACGGTGGCTGCAACTCCAGCCGATGGATTACAAAGCCTGGAGTACCAAGGGCGATGCGTTGGTGCAACTGAAGCGATTTCAAGATGCGATCCACGCCTATGACTGTGCCCTAGAATTCAACCCCAACGACTTCAAAGCCTACTCCAATCGCGGCAATGCTTTTGTCGAGTTGGGGCGTTTTCATAGTGCCATCAGCAGCTTTGATAAAGCGCTAGCAATTCACCCCGATGAGCCGCAAATTTGGTTTGATCGGGCTTGTGCGCTGGATGTATCGGGCAAAAGAGACGAAGCGCTGGCAAGTTATGATCGGGCGATCGCCGCTAGTCCAGTGCATGTGTCTAGCTGGATCAATCGGGGCAATTTACTCGCCAAACAAGGGAAAGAAACCGAAGCGATCGCCAGTTACGATGAAGCAATTCAACTCGATCCACAATCCACCCAAGCGTGGAACAACCGGGGATTAGCGCTCCGGCGATCAGGACGGGCGAAAGACGCGATCTCGTCCTACGATCAGGCGATTGCCACCAATCCCACCAACTACGAAGCCTGGGATAATCGCGGCTATGCCCTCGCCCAAATCGGCAAAATTCGCGAGGCACACACTAGCATCGATCAAGCCCTAAAAGTCCAGCCCAACCACGCCAACGGCATTTATAACAAAGGCTACTGCTACGCCCTACAAGGCAAAACCACTTTAGCCGTAGACCACATTTCTAGAGCGATCGCGCTCAATCCCCAAAAATATCTGCCTGCCGCTGCCACTGACCCCGATTTAGAAATTTTACGCAGTAACAAACGATTTCAGGCTTTGATCAAAAATTATCGAAAGCTCCTTTGAGTAGTGTGGGAGAGCTAAACACCGGTGTTCTTAAATCGGCGAGATCGCCGCTTCTGGAAAAATTCGGCTCAGATCTAGTTGGGCATCCTCAAAACCAGGCAACGCGATCGACTGGTGGGGCAGCGAAATTTGTTTGCTGAGATAGCCAGAGTTGTCTTGAACCCTGCGATAGGGTTGGCTGTAACGTTCTAACTGGCGATCGCCCAAGTTCACAATCCAGTACTCCGCAATATCTGCCTCAGCATAAAGTGACAGTTTAGTAGTTTGGTCGTAGGTCAGGGTCGAGTCAGAAATTTCAATCACTAACAGAATGTCTTGCGGATACGGATGATGGGCTAGATAATCTTCATCTCTGCCGCGCGCAACAACGACATCGGGTTCCGGTTCACTCTGATTCGGTAAGGTAATTGGGTCTTGACCCCGGATGGCGGCTCGATCTCCAAGCAGGCGATCGAGTTGGCGACACAGAATCGCGCAGCAGACAGTGTGGGGTGTTCCTTTCGCAGCCATTTGAATCAGTTCTCCCCGAATTAGCTCAACGCGATCGCCTTCCTGCAAAAAACCGAGTTGGATGAGCCGATGATATTCGTCGATTGTGAACCGCTTGGGTGTTGCAACGTTCATAAATCCCTTCCATTGCTTGAGTTACGGTCGATGGTGCTTCGCGATGGTTACTCAATTCTAGAAGCGAAGAGGGTTATCTGCTTTGTTAGGCACTTATCCCATGAGTCCAGACAAATCATCCCTCAAGCGTCAAAGCGAAAATGGAAGTTCCGGCTAGTAACGGGATGATGTCATCGGCGGAAATGCCCAAACGCTTCAGCGATGAGAGTTGATCGAGCATGTCAATAAGGCTGAAAGTTTGCAGATGGAACCCTTGATCGGCAACGAATTGCTGGAAATGGTCTGAATTTTCAAAACTGTTATCCATTGTGGATCTGCCGGTGTTTTGGGCGATCGCCTGTAAAATCCGCTCTGTTGCTGGATTATAGTTTCGTAGCTGAATGCGTCGCTGTTTAGTAGTCAGATCGGGCGTAATCCACACTCCGCCGTATTGCTGCAACATTTGCCGCACATTGGCAAACACCTGCTGTTTTTCGGGCAAAGTTAGGTATTGCAGCAAGCCTTCACAGGCGATCGCGATCGGTTCGCCCGGACGCAAATACTCCGCATTCACTGGAAACTGGCTAGGGGTCGCCGTGACATCAATCGCGGCAAAGTGCAGATTTGGGCGAGGTTCAATCAGGCGATCGACCAGTGCCCGTTTTTGCTCAATCATTAATGGCAAATCACTTTCCACAAATGTAACCTCTGGGTTGCCCGACAGAACCATGCCCCGTGGCAGCAAACCTGATGCCAGTTCCACAATTTGCCGACAGTCAAACTTTGCTAACAACCCATTTGTCGCTTTGTATCGTGCCTCCATTACGGGCGCAAAATATTTCAAGTCTTCTATGCCGTTGGCTGCATACTGTTTAACCACCGACTGAGCATCCACCAATTCTGAAATGTCCAACCCATAGGGAATATCGCTAAATTGACGGGCATAGGTGACGAGTAAGGCAGTGGGACTGATTTTGTCGAAGGAAGTCATAGAGAGTTTTGAGTGCGGAGTTCAGAGTGCGGAGTTTTGAGTTCGGAGTGCGGAGTTTTCCCCTCACCTATTGCCTCTTACCTCTCGCTTCTTACCATTTAACCTTTTCTATTCCTTGCTTCTTTCAAAATCTTTGTTGCTACTTCTTCGGGGACGGGCATGACGGAAAGGCGATTGCCTGGGCGCACGAGCCACAGTTCATCGGGGGTGAAGGTTTGGCGCAGGGTGTCTAGGGTGAGCAGGGTGGGGAAGGTTTCGACAAATTCCACGATCGCGGTGTGCCAGCGGGGATTGTCTGGGGTGGATTTGGGGTCGTAATAGTTGCTTTCAGGGTCGAATTGAGTGGGATCAATCACCGGGGATTGGGTGATTTTCGCTAGACCGACAATGCCAAGCGCAATGGTATTGGAGTGGTAATAAAATGCCAGATCTCCCGGCTGCATGGATTTAAGAAAGTTGCGGGCCTGATAGTTTCGCACCCCATCCCAAATGGTTTCGCGATCGCGCTCCAAATCCGCAATGCCATACACATCCGGTTCAGATTTCAGTAGCCAGTAGTTCATGGGTCGTTTTGAGTTTTGATACGAATTAAAGTATCAGCCGATCCAGGTTTCATGCCAAGGTGCGCCTCCGGTTTCTAAGCCAGCCAGGGAACTGTTAGCTCGAATAATCAGGCGATCGCTTGCCCGATTCCACAGCGACAGAGAGAGTTCGCCGTGAGTAGTGTCTCGACAGGTGAAGACAAATCCTTGCTCAGTGGGAACGCGGACTAAAGTGGGCGATCGCGCCGTTTTTCCCGCCAGTTCCACCCGATATAAGTCATTTTCAGCCCACATCTGCCAATCGCCCCAAGGGGCAACCTGCCATTGCATTTTGGCATTCCAGGGGACAAATTCATAAAATCGCCCCTGATAATGAATCCCCACCATCGCCACTGACTCCATCCAAGTGAGCAATCGTCGCCGTCCGCCGCCTGCCGTCAACGCCAATTCTGGCTCTCCATCAAAGCTGTTGCACTGCATCCAAAACCATTTTTGCGGAAAGGCTCCCCCCCAATTTTTTTCGGCATAGGTAGGCGCATTGCAAAACTCGTAGCGCTGCCCGTTCCACTCCATCCAACCCGTAGCTAACCCGTGCGCCATCAAAATCTGCCAGCCCGGTTCAAAAATCGGCAACGATGCCAACCATCCTGCCGTTGATCGCTGCCGTTCACCCCGATTTCCCCAGCCATCGATTGGCTGCACCCGATAGCACCAGCGCGCCGTCTTCCCCGATGGTTCCTGCAAATAGCCCTGATGCAAAGTCGCCGTCACTTGATAGCCTTCGTGAATCACGCGATCGAACACCTCCGGCTGCAAAAATCCTGTTTCCTGTTCCCTGTTCCCTGTTCCCCAGTGCCCCAACGCTAAACTGTCTCGCTCTGCCCAAAATTCCTGCACCGCCGGAAATGTTCGACACAAATACTCTTCATCGGCACCTAAAATTTGAGCGACTCCGCCGCTGAGGGGGCTTTTGCCCTGGGGATCATCGATGGAATACATGAACGCGAACGTTTGGCGAACCTCTGGCAAAGTCAGCCGGAAGTACCAGCCTTCAAAAAAACGGCGATCGCTGCCATCCCAGTGATAACCGCTGTGGGGAGTTTGCCAAAAAACAGCCATAAACTATCAAAACCCTAGTGATGAACCGTAGTATGATGGAGACAAGAGGCATTTGCTTCTGGATACTATATTGGTTTGAATCTGTGGAACTTTCTTGTAAGAACGAGTACGCGATCCTTGCCCTAGTTGAATTAGCGGCTCACTATACCGCTGGTGAACCGCTGCAAATTCGTCAAATCGCGGCTCAGCAAAATATCCCCGATCGCTATTTAGAACAGCTTTTGGCGGCACTCCGACGGGGGGGCTTAGTGCGATCGCAGCGGGGCGCAAAAGGTGGGTATATCTTAGCGCGGGAACCTTGGAAAATTAACTTACTTGAAGTCATGAACTGCCTAGAAGGAGCGGATGCTCAAATGGCAGAAGACGATGAGCCAAAAACCGTCGAGAATACGGTCATTTGTGAAATTTGGCAGGAAGCCCATGCGGCTTCTGAAACGGTTCTCCAACGCTATACATTACAAGATATTTGTGAAAAGCGCGATGCTCGCCGCCAACTAGATATCATGTATTACATCTAGCCTGAACCGAATCTAGCCTCAACTAAGCCTTTAATTCATCAACTTTGTCCATCGCTACCTTGATCGAAAACTATGCGAATTGTTAACAATATTACCGATCTGATTGGTCACACGCCGCTTGTGCAACTCAACCGCATTCCTCAAGCCGAAGGATGTGTTGCCCAAATTGTTCTCAAGTTAGAAAGTATGAATCCGTCTGCCTCCGTTAAGGATCGGATTGGGATTAGCATGATCCACGCGGCAGAAAAGGAAGGATTGATTGCGCCTGGAAAAACAGTGTTAGTGGAACCCACCTCTGGAAATACCGGGATTGCGTTGGCAATGGCAGCAGCAGCCAAGGGCTATCGCTTAATTTTGACCATGCCTGAAACCATGAGTTCAGAGCGCAGGGCAATGCTGCGCGCCTATGGAGCCGAACTAGAACTGACTCCCGGCATTGAAGGGATGAGTGGCTGCATTGCGAGAGCGCAAAAAATTGTAGACAGTACGCCCAATGCTTATATGCTGCAACAGTTCCGCAACCCGGCAAATCCTCAAGTTCACCGGGAAACCACGGCAGTCGAGATTTGGGACGATACGGATGGACAGGTGGATATGATTGTGGCGGGAATTGGCACGGGTGGCACGATTACCGGAGTAGCCGAGGTGCTGAAACAGCGGAAGCCAGGATTTAAGGCGATCGCTGTAGAACCTGCCAACAGCCCTGTGCTATCCGGCGGTCGCCCTGGACCCCACAAAATCCAAGGGATTGGCGCAGGCTTTGTGCCCCCCGTGCTGAATGTGAATCTGATTGATGAAGTGATTACGGTATCGGATGACCAGGCGATCGCCTACGGTCGGCGGCTTGCCCGTGAAGAAGGCTTGCTTTCTGGCATCTCCAGCGGTGCTGCCCTTTACGCCGCCATCCAGGTTGCCCGTCGCCCTGAAAACGCCGGAAAACTGATTGTAGTCATCCAACCTAGCTTTGGTGAACGCTACCTCAGTACGCCCCTCTTTCAAGACCCAGAACTGATCTCCTCTCACTAAACTACTCTAAGCAAGGGCAATGAATGAATGAGAGAAGCAGAGAATACAATCAGGAGCCAGTCCCATGACCTTCTAGCTCAGTGAGACAGCGCAGCAACTCTTGCAAGATTGCCCCATTAGTCTGTCCACTAAATTTCTTTTCATAAAAACCTGCGACTTCTAACAAGATTCCGATAGGTAGTCTGAAAGAAGCGCCAGATAGCAGTAGGACTGGTTGAAAATGACCATCCCTGTTCTAATGATGTTCCATCCCTACAGCCGGCAGCGACCTTCTAGGTTGCATTCGCGTCGCTGCTGTCGCTTAGCTAAGACCGTTGCCATAGATCGACCTGTCAGGAACAGTCGGCGATCTGCCCAAAAGTCATACAAAGCGTCTGCCAGCCAGCCAATGATGGGCAACTTAGTAATAAAGTAAATCCAGCCCATCCCCAGCACTTCATACACGCGCCGAAACACTTCCACCTTTTGAACTACCGTATCATCCGGCAATACTGCGTGAATCCGCCCCATGGCAGTCTCAAAATCCACGCCGCCGTTCGCTTCTGCGGTGTAATCATCGGCAGCAATATCTACAAATGCCACCAATCCGCGACCCGCATCGCGTTTCTGCAAAAAATTTACTTCACGCATACACAACGGGCATTCACCGTCGTAAAGCAGCTTGATTTTCCAGTTTGACGAGCTATCCGCATCTGCTTGAGTAGCGTTAGTTGCGGAATGAATCGAAGTATTTGATAAAGCCATAGCTCGTTCCCAACCTGTTCTAAATGAAAGGCAAGCAAAAAACATGCCTGTATTTCAATAGTTTAAGAAATATAAACGACTCGCAACATATTTTTCGCAGCTTAATTCTAAAGAAAGCCTGTATATCTCCAAGTAATGCAGTACTCCTTAGTGAAGATTAGGTGCCAGGTTTCAGGTGCTAGTTTTCAGATTTAGACATACGTTACGCAAACGAGGAAGGCTATAGTCCTCTTTTTGCTAGGCTGAAGGGGCTGTCTTCGGCGTAATTTCCTGACCCCTGACCCCTGATTTCTAACCTGCCATGCACGATCACTACTTAGATTTAATTAACCGCATCATTGCCGCCACACTAAAAGGTGAGATTCGCTCGAAGGATCAGGTGTATGAGATGTTGCAGGCGGAGGTTAGCAGCGGCACGGGAGAACTGTTTGAGCGATGTTTGCAGGAACAGGTAGAAACAGTGCAGGCGCAGGTAAAGTCTAGTGACGAGTTGATTCAGGCAAAGGCAACGCGCAAACAACGAGCGTTGAAAACGATTCAAGGGGAGTGGGAGCGCTGGCAAAAGAATAATCAAACCAGTTCCGTGTTAACTAAAGTGGTGCAGGCGATCGCAACTCAACCACCAGAAGCACGGTTAAGTCAGCTTTTGGATGCGATCGACCCTAACCAGGCTCAAGTCCTAACCCGTGAACAAATCGGGCAACTTGCCGAACTGTTGCGACAGGCAGCAAATGCACCCGATGCTGGCAAGGAGATTGCAGACCTTGCCGCTGGACTTGATCAAGGGTTGAAAACTTGGCAAGAACTGGAAGTGAATGTGGTGAGTTGGATTTTTGACCAAAATCAGGGTTCCTTAGGGTTTGGCGGCTCTGAGCAGAGTGGACCTTGGAGCAGTTGGGCAAAGTCAGTGCGATCGCTGGGGTTAAAAGCCTTGTTTAATGATTTGGCGCAGCAACAAGCGGTGACCGCAGCGGGGGTGCCTTCGCCCCTGAGCGTTGCCGAGTGGGTTGAATGGGCGATCGCCTTGCAGCGGTTACAGTTGGGCTTGGTCGGTTGGTTTGATAAACAGCCCTATGATGCTATGGCGGGGAAACGATTGTCGATCGCTACTTTTCTGACCTTCACCGCCGTTTGGAGTCAGTTATCCCAACGGTTTAGCGAACTGAGCCAGCCGATTTTGGCGCAAGGCTGTTTCCAAATGGCGCTGCAATCCCTGTATTACTTCGCGCAGCAGCCCTATTACCCGCTGTATGGAGGCTTATTTGCGGCGTTGTCGGGCGAACCCCTGCAAACCACCCTGGATTACTTGGATCAGCCCTTGCGTCAGGTGCCCAATACTGCCAGCAAAGCCAGAATTTTGACGCTGTTGGGCTATTCGCAACGAGCATTGGGGCAAGTCGAGCAGGCGGTGAAGCTACACCAGCAAGCATTGGAAATTGCGCGAGAAGCGGGCGATCGCCCCTGTGAAATTGCCAACCTCAACCATCTCAGCCGCACTTGGGTAATGCAGAATGAGTACTCTGCGGCGATCGATACCAGCCAGCGGGCGCTGATTTTAGCACGGCAAACGGGCGATCGCTTAGGGGAAGCCAATGCCCTAACGAATTTGGGCAGTACGACCGTGGCGCAAGGGCAGGCAGAGGTGACTCTCGATGCCGATCAGTATGAACAGGTTTTGGAGTATTTACAGCGGGGATTGCGGCTATCTGAACAGGAAGGCGATGTGCCTAGTCAAGCGCTTTGCACGAATAGTTTGGGCATCGCTCAGGTAATGCTAGAGCAATATCCAGAGGCGATCGCGTCCTTGGAAAAGGGGATGCGGATTGCCCAAGCGATCGGCGATTTATCCCTCCAAGGCTTAAACTGCACCTATCTGGCAGAAGCCCATCGCGGGTTAGGCAACGCTGAACTAGCAGTTTATACCGGCTGTTTGGGGATGTATTTGCTGAATCAGATTGGCTCTCGCCAGTGGCGACAACCCGCCGGAATTCTTAGCATTCTAAACGGGCAAATGGGAACCGAGGCGTTTCAGGCAATTCTGACAAAATATCGTCCGCAGTTTTTGCAGATCATCGGCGTGGATGGCTTCGACTATCTGCCTAAATTACTCACTGAATACCGCTCCTCCTAAAAGCCTGTTTAAAGCACTCCCCCGTAGCTAAAGGTGATTAGCTTCAGATGGCTAGGGTCGGCAATTAGCTCTTTTGCCAATAAATATCCGGTCATTGTCCAGGTTTGATACTTCCGCGATTCTTTGCCAATCAATCGAGCATCGGGCGCGTCGTAATATTCAGGCCACTGATCATGAACTAAACGGCGTTCGGCAACCGCGATCGCGTGGTGTGCCAACTCTGCCCGATTCATTTTACGTGCGGCTGCCGTCAGCATCCACAGCAACACGGGCCAACTGCCGCCATTGTGATAAGACCAGGGGCGATTTTTGGGGTCTGCTCCCGTCACAATCCGCCAGTCGTCACCTTCTAGGGCTGGATAGCACAGCTTCATCGGCATATGGCTAACCAAATCGCTCCAGCGCAGTTCAATCACGTTTAAGATCTTGTGCGACTGTTCCTCATCTGCCAAAGAGGAAATAATTGCCATCAGGTTGCCGATCGCAAAAAAGCGGCAGTCTAGCTGAGAGGGACCCAAATTACCTGCTAAATAACCGCCTGCTTCGGGTAGCCATTCTGCTAGTTTGTAAAATGGAATCGAGTCAGAAAAAATATTAAATTGATTCAGCGCTCCTTCGCCATATTCTTCCACCCGATAGCGATAAATCTCATTCAATCGCTCCGTATCGAGCCAATAATTTTCTCGAAGTTGGGTTGTTAGGGGTTCTAATCGCGCGTGGACTGCTTGAATAATCCGCTGGTTAGATTGGTTCGGCAGCAATAGTTCTAAGCTGGCGCGCAGGGATACATAAAACAACGACTGAATATCGAGGGGATGCCCATATAGCCCCATGCGGCGATCGATCATGCTGGCAGCATCGGGCACCAACACCATCGGATACATATCAAATCGGGTCACGAGGCAAAGCTCCAAAATGACGCGAATGCCTTCTTGAAAATCCGATTGATGAACCAGTTCCATGTCTTCGGTGGCGATCGCATAGGCTCTCAGCAAAAAGATCCACCACAGGCAAGCATCCGCTGGCGCAACTCGTCCAATGGCATGATCGCCAAAATCTGCCCGGACATATTCGCGTCCGTTGATCGTCTCTATTTTAAAACTGGCTGGCATCAAGCCCCGGCTGGGTTTAGAGCAATCTAACTGTCCAGTTTTTGGCTGTAGCTTGAGAGTTTCTTCTAAAAAGTTGCGAACAATTTCTGGTTTTCCTTTGATCAGAAACAGCAACCCTGCCGAAATAAAATCTCGAATGAAGCACTGATCATAGTTCAATGCATCCGAATCGGGATCGAGGGCGGCAACGGTGCCAACGGGCTTGCCTTGATAGTAAATAATCGTTTTTTCAAGCGCTTCCCACGCTTGTTCTTCAATCGTTTGAACGCCCAATCCTTAGCCCTCGTGTTTATGACCACTACAGTTTTATCTCACTTAAGCCCCATGGTAGGGCGATCGCGAATCAGCAGCTAGCCATGTTAGATACCAACCAGTCTGAAGCTATCCGCATAGAAGCTTACCTTAGGTATTCCAAGCGAACCGAATAAAATTCGGAGATGTCTCAAATTACCTAATATCTGCACCTAATATCTGCCAGTGCTTAGCTGCGATTTAGTAACGCTTGGCGATGCGCTAAAACCTGGGTGGGTTCAATGCGAGTCATCACTTCATCTAACGGTAGCTTGCGTTTGGCTCCGCTAAAAACATTGACTTGATAAACTTCGCGGTTTGTGGTGTCTAAACCCGTCAGCCAACCGCTTTTGGGATGGTATGCTCCCGTATCAATATCTAACCAACCGCATCCTTGAGCTAATTCTCCTGGTTCTACTTTGGGTAGAGTGAACGTAATGGTGTGCCCTGTAATGATTAACTTATCGGCAAAGTAGGGTTTGGAACTGCTATGAAATTCATCTCGAATCCAACAAAATTCTTGAACGCTTTGGGATGCAATTGGCAGCAAGGGGTGAACCCCGGCATGAACTAGCCAAATATCTCCTAAATCTAGATAAGCCGGCAGGGTTTTAAACCAAGCAAGATGCTCTTGAAACAGTCTTCCGGTGTCGCCGTAGCTGGCGATCGTGGCTCGTCCACCGCTATATAACCAGGCTTGCAGCGCAGGGGCAAAGGGGCGACCGTTAGGATAGGCATCGATCATCAGTTGTTCATGGTTACCCAGTAAGCAAGTGTAGCGCTGCTGCTGCACTAGGCTAACAACGTCGGCGCTGTCGGGTCCTCGATCAATCAGGTCGCCTAAAAAGTAGACTTCATCTAAGGTGCCTGGCGCGATCGCTTCTAGAAGCGTCATCAGTCCTTGATAATGTCCATGAACGTCGCCTATGATTATTCGCCGATGACGAGCTTGGGGCATGCGATCGCCTTTTAACACCGTAACAGTACTACACCCGTTCGGCATCTGCTCTTTAACTTGCAAATACCGACGCTAGTGACATGGATCACTCTATTTTTATTATGCCCCCATTTCCCTTTCGACTCTCATAAAACGCTCAAACATTACAGTCAATCTCATCAACTTTACTGAGCCTTTACTGACGTAGAGCCTTTAAAATGCGTTCTAATCCTGCAAGCATACTTTGGGATCGAGAGGGTTGAACGCCGCTATTTTTCATGAAAATTTCATCCAATCGTTCCAAGCTGGGTTTCAGCGGCTCTTCTGCAATTAAGGTATAGTTTTCGTCTGTGTCACTGGTTGCGCCAGCCCATACTTGCCAAGTTGCAGGATAGCAGCGGAGCAACGCCGCCCCATCTAGTAGCTTGAGGAAGTAGCAAGGCTCAATTGTATTCAAAAAGCGTTCCCGGAGTTTACGGGCTGTATAGCCAATTCCGACAGTGCCCACATCTTCTAATCGAGGATTGAACAGCACAACCGGGCGATCGCCTGCGGCATTACAAAGCTCTTCTACCAGAAACACTTCCACAGAAGACGGTGCCACGAATAAAAAGGCTTCATCTTCGGGAGTCACCAACTCTTCCACGACCGAGGTTTGGCGCGCCCCAGCAATGTCAATACTTTGAATTGGATGGGGAACATCGCCCCAATCGCGACGGGCAAGGGCTGCTGCGCCAGCATCGGTGAAGAAAATCTTTAGCCCAGCGCCATAGTGGGCAAGGGCTGGAAGGAACTGATAGGCAGGCTGCATCGGTTTTAGTTCTGGAATTGCTAATTCCACCTGTAGCCGTGTGTAGCCTGCTGCCATTGCGGCTTGGGTTGCCGACTGCGCTTGGGCGATCGCGTCATCAAGAGTGGTAGGAAAATCAACCATCAATCGTGTTTATCTTTAAAGTGTTAATGACTGCACATCGGTTTCAATCAGCTTTGCCAAATCTTTCAAAAATGCGGCGGCGTTGGCACCATAAATAATCCGATGATCACAGGTCATATTCACCTGCATTTGCCGCTTCACACCCAGCAAACCGTCATCGGTAGCGACGACGGTGGGCAAGGATGCCCCGATCGCTAGAATGGCACCCATCCCCGGCGGCAAAATCGCATCAAACCGATCTACGCCAAACATCCCTAAGTTGGAAATCGCAATGGTGCCAGTGCTGTATTCATCCGGCTGAAGCTGTTTGGTTCTGGCGCGATCGACCAAATCTTTCCAAGTGCGAGAGAGGGAATATAAATCCATCTGATCGGCTTTTTGCAGCACAGGCGTAATCAGTCCACCATCTTCCATTGCCACGGCGATCGCCACATTGATTGCCGCTGGATAATTAATGCTTTGATTGACATAGTTAGCATTCACAACGGGATGTTTTTGCAAAGTAACTGCGACCGCCTTTGCCAATAACGCCGTCATTGTCACCCCTTTAGACTTCACCTGCTTGTAGAGCTTGTCTAAATTGTCGGTAGTGATTTTGTAGCTGACATGGAACGTGGGCACTTCTAGGCTGACCATCATGTTCCGCACCACGGCATTTTGCAGCGTGTTTAGGAGAACTTGCTGCCCTAAAACCACAGGTGCAGGAGCCGCAACCGGTTTTTTAGAAGCGACTGCCGCCACAGGCGCAGCTACAGCCGGAGCAGTCGTTACCACAGTCGGCGTAGCGGCAATTCCTCCGGCTGCTTCCACATCTTCAGCAATGATCCGTCCGTGAGGACCACTGCCTTTTAGGGTGGTTAAGTCAATCTTCAAATCTTTTGCCAATTTGCGGGCGCGAGGAGAAACGGTGAGACGACCATTGCCAGCACTGCCTCCATTGCTGGAAGAGGTTGCGACAGGCGTTGCTATTGCTGGAGCCGCTGATGTTGCTACGGGAACTTCCGGCTTTGCGGTGGCGGGTGCTTGCTGTTGGGCAGTGGCAATTTCGGCTTCGGTTTCAACCACTAGGGCGATCGCTGCACCCACGGGAGCCGTTTCACCTGCTGCCACTACAATCGCTGCTAAATAGCCCTCATAAAAAGACTCCACATCCATATCTGCTTTGTCTGACTCAACCACCACCACGGTTTCGCCTTTTTCCACCTTATCGCCAGGAGACTTGACCCACGCAACG
Source organism: Leptolyngbya sp. CALU 1928 (assembly GCF_056784215.1). Lineage (NCBI taxonomy): Bacteria > Bacillati > Cyanobacteriota > Cyanophyceae > Leptolyngbyales > Leptolyngbyaceae > Leptolyngbya > Leptolyngbya sp. CALU 1928. The sequence goes on from NZ_JBXBCE010000001.1 coordinate 3,127,839, forward strand.
ATTTTTCCCTCCGTCATGGTGGAACTGAGAGCAGGCATGAACACTTCATTAATCATGGGGCACTTTCCAAAGCAAACAGTGTAAATAAAATCAACGCGATCGCCAGAAGACATTGTAATGGTTATCAGCTAAGGTTTTTGGTCTAAACCAATCAAGCTGAAAATAGGATTGATGCAACCATTGCAGTCCCATCAATTTTACAAGCATTCAGCAGTATAAAGTTCAGAGCCGCAGGGAAATCGTTTTTACAATCTCCTTTGTTAGCCTACGGTGCTGCGAGTCGGCTGAGGGAGAACTTTAATTAAAATCACGTATAGAAGAACGGCGGCGACAATCCCATTAATCGAGGCAATCCCCAGGCTCGCTTTTCCGGTGAAATAGGCGATCGCAGAAGCGGCAACATAGGCGATCACGCCTGCCCAGTTCAACGCAGGCTGCGGCGCATCCAACGATGGAAATTCACCCCGACGATGCAGCCAAAAATCAGCCATAATTACGCCGCCGATCGGGGGAATAAACGTTCCTAACAAAATGAGATAGTCCACCAGCATTTTGTAGATGCCGCCCCACGCGAGAACGAGGGCGATCGTTGCGCCGCCTAACACAAACAAGGTTCGCTTATTGGTGCGAAACATATGGGCACCCGCCACTGAAAAGGCATAAATGGTATTGTCTTGGGTCGTCCACATGTTTAAAAACAGCAGTAATAGCCCCCAGCCTACTAACCCTTGATACGCCATCACCTGCACAATATCGGAACTGTCGGCAATGCCTGGAACGTTGGCATACACCAGCGAACAAAATGCGCCGCTGAATAGGAGAAAGCCATTGGCAAAGAAAAAGGCAAGCAGGGTGGAAATCGTCGCCACTTTACCCGTTTTTGCAAATCGGCTCCAGTTGGTTGCCTGAGTGCCACCCGACACAAACGTGCCCACAATGATGGTTAACGCCGCCCCAATTGTCATTTCTTTGGTAGGTTGAATTGCCTGTAATCCCTCCCATCCGCCCACTTTGTTAGACGCGATCGCCAAGCACCAAACCATCAAAATCAGCATGGCAGGCACCGCAATCCGGCTGAGCCAGTCCATTGCTTTGTAGCCCAGGTAGGCGGTGGAGCAAAAGAAATAGGTAAAAAACAGAATGGTGAGCCAGTTCCAAGAAGGCGGCACTCCTGCCAACTTGTTCAACAAATCTGCGATTAGTGCCGTTCCCCAGGCATACCAGCCGATTTGCGTAAAACCTAAAATGAAATCAACCCAACGCGAACCGACATTACCAAAGCTAAATCGCGCCATTAATACCGTACTGAGTCCCGTTTTGGCGGCAATATTGCCCAATGCGGCGGCATAGGTTCCTAAAATTAGGTTGCCGACGATAATTAAGCTAATTAGATCAGGAAAAAACTTAAACGCTGGACCCACCAATCCACCCGCAAAGAGCGTCCCCGAATAAAGCGTGAACCCCATCAGCAGCGGTGCCAAGGATGCCATCGATTTACGGGCACTCAACGGCACTGGACTTAACGGATAATCTTCCGAAGCGCCGAGCGATCGCGCGTCCTCATTTATATCTGTATCGGATGTTGTCTTCATCAGCTTCCACGCAACCACAACGATACTTTACCTACTTACTGGTAAACTCTGGTCGCGATCGTATAGCAGACGACATAACGAAGAGAAGACCATTCAAGAAAGCAATCGCTGCATCATTTGACGACACTGGCGTAAGCTTCCCGAACGGTCTTCCTTAAATTCGTCATGGGTTTACTGAACCTAACCGCCCGCTTCAATATTGGAGGCGATCGTCCGGGCTGCCGTGATTAAAAAGTAGTTAGTTATTATGTGCATTGCCGCATCTTGATGCTGTTCAGGCTTGATAGCTGATTAGCTTTGCAGGTATGCGCTTAACAGGATTATCTGGCGACTTAATTTGAACATTACTAATACTCAAATTTGAATCATTAAGGGCTTCAAGATTGGCGCGATCGCTTGCAGGAAAAGAGTGATATTTCTCATCACGCATTAGCGGAAACAATCGAAGCATTGGCTGCTTTTGAAGCTGAAGATCTAAATAATTGAAAACCTTATTTGGATGTTCTATGTGCCACATTCCTCTAATTCGGAGGTGAGTAATTTCTAAAGGATCAACTTTGTTCACGCGCCCTAACTCTTTAGTTTGGCTAAACTCAACATCTGAAATCAAGTTCACTCCACTGATGATAGTGGTTCTGACCCGCTCATAGATTTCTTTAGAGGCAGCATAGCAATCCCCATAAACAAACCACAGCGTAGATAATTGATTGGTGCTTTTGTTGATTGAACCTATGACATAAATAATATCTTTCTCATACCAATTTTCACACTGACGACACGCCTGCGTAATCATTAAACTGTCAGAGAATAGCTTTGCCGATGGGTAAGAACTATTTAAAGCAATTTGCGAATTCTCAGATTCTATCTTTTTGACCTCGATCGCGTCTCCGTTAATTAGCATCAAATCGGGAGGATTATTTTGGTTGCCAAAATATGAGAATATCTTTTCGTATACTTCATCTTTTTTATTCGTATCAATCTCATAAAGAGTATCTGAAAAAATATCTCTTACAAATGCTTCAAGCGCATCTCCAACAGCATTTATCTTATTTCTACTTCGATAAAAACCAGTAATATCTAAAATCTGACATCTAACCACTGTTTGGATAGCCTGGAGAAGATTAGACATACGCCCCCTAAATTTTTCAAGTTTTCTATATTAGGAAATATTGAGACTAAGTTGCAGTGACAATTTACTGTCCAAACTAGTCTCTGGAGTGTCTCGCAAACCAAATAAGTCATGTTTTATCGCTTGGGCTAAAGCGAAACCTAGATTGACTGGTACTGCATTGCCGATCATTTTATAAGCAGAAATCAAGTTGTTGTAATGGAAAATAAACTTATCAGGAAAGGTTTGAATTCTGGCACATTCCCGAACTGAAAGTCTTCTGTAGGGGTAAGGAGAATTCAAATCAAAAGCAAATTGATCTTTCCCAATATGAATCATCTTGTTTGCTTGGGGATGAATAGGAGCGTGGCGACCCCCAGCTTGAATTGTAAAAGATGGCTCATTCCATGAACGTACCCGATTTCGCGACATATAAATGCTAGAAAATCCTCCCTGCATATATTCATGATTTTGGAAATTACAGGCTTCTTCTCTAGTTCTATTATTCTCAGTTGCAGGTATTTCGATGTGCCACAGGTCTGCAATACTATCTCGTAATGTTGGTAGATAAGAACCACCCATTAAGTGATCAAAAGAAAAATCTTGATTCAAATCAACGCGATATCCAATAAAAATAACGCGCTTTCTTTCTTGAGGCACATTGTAGTTTTTGGCATCAAGCAACTTGTAAGAAACTTTATACCCGGCTTCTTGAAAGGCTGCAATGATATTTTTCCTAGCGGCTTCATGTTTCTGGTGAAGCATTCCGGAGACGTTTTCTGCCAAGAAGAAAAGCGGTTTCTTATCTCGCAGAATCTGAATATATTCTAAAAAAAGCTGCCCCCTTTCATCATTCATCCCCTTTTGTGTTCCAGCTTCACTCCAACTTTGGCAAGGCGGTCCACCAATGATGCCGATACAGTCAGGAATTAGTTTTGAAGAAATCTCTCGAATACTTCGCTTGTCAAGAACTGTATTGCTATGATTCGCTTCATAGGTTTCCCAAATGTCTTTATCAAATTCGTTTGCCCAAACAATATCGAACCCCGCTTGGGCAAATCCTAAATCAAGTCCGCCACAGCCTGAAAAAAGTGATACGACTGGCAATTGCATGATGCTAAAAATAGCTTTTATGTCAGGAGCACCTAAAGCTTGGGTGTTTTTTGATGCCAGGTAGTGGATTGCTCGTAGGCGTAGGCGGCTTGAAGCACTTGGTCTTCGCGGAGAACGTTGCCGATTAGCTGGAGACCAATGGGTAAACCGTCGGCATCGAAGCCACAGGGAATGCTGATGCCCGGAAGCCCTGCCAAGTTGACCGGAATCGTCATCAGGTCAATCAGGTACATACTGAGGGGATCAGCGGATTTATCGCCCGCTTTGAATGCGGTGGCAGGGGCGGTCGGGGTCACCAGTATATCGACCTTTTTGAAGGCTTCTTCAAAGTCTTGCTTCATTAAGGTGCGAACTTTTTGGGCTTTGAGGTAGTAGGCATCATAGTAACCAGCGGATAAGGTGTAAGTGCCAATCATGATGCGGCGTTTCACTTCGGCTCCAAAGCCTTCAGCGCGAGTGCGGGTGTACATTTCCATCAAGTTATCGGCGTTTTCGGCGCGGGCACCGTACTTTACCCCGTCATAGCGAGCGAGGTTGGCAGAGGCTTCAGAAGGGGCAATGATGTAGTAGGCGGCGATGCCATAGCGAAAGCGGGGACAGGAAATCTCGATGATTTCAGCGCCTAATTCTTTTAGCTGTTGGATGGCAGCTCGAACCGATTTTTCCACATCAGGACTCAATCCTTCGCCGAATGTTTCTTGAATGATGCCAACTTTTTTTCCTTTCAGATCTGGAATCAGGAACTGGCTGTAGTCAGGAATCTTGACGTTGAGGCTGGTGGAGTCTTTGGGGTCATGTCCGGCGATCGCCCCTAGCAAAATTGCCGCATCTTCCACCGATCGCCCAAAGGGACCGATTTGATCCAACGACGAGGCAAACGCCACCAATCCATAGCGCGACACCAATCCATAGGTGGGTTTCATGCCCACAATGCCGCAAAAGGAAGCAGGTTGACGAATCGAGCCGCCCGTATCGGAACCAATAGACACTACGCATTCCCCCCCCGCCACTGCCGCCGCCGAGCCACCCGAAGAACCACCCGGTACGCGAGAAATATCCCAGGGGTTGGCGGTGCGCTGAAACGCCGAGTTTTCAGTCGAGCCGCCCATGGCAAACTCATCCAGGTTCGTTTTACCCACCATGACGGTGCCTGCATCCAGCAACTTTTGAGTAACGGTAGCTTCGTAGGGCGGCACAAAATTTTCTAAAATGCGAGAGGCGCAGGTGGTGCGAATGCCTTTCGTGCAAATGTTGTCTTTGATGGCAATGGGAATGCCTGCCAACAGTCCAATGTCTTCACCCGCCGCAATTTTGGCATCCACTTGTTGAGCTTGCATCAAAGCATGGTCTACCGTGACTTGCAAAAAGCTATGCAGCTTGGATTCCACTGCCTGTATGCGATCAAGGGCTTCCTGAGTCACTTCTACCGCCGATCGCTCTTTTTGAATCAGTTGTTGGTGCAACTCCCGAATGGATGCCATGCCCTACCTCAATTACGACGAAAATGCTTTCCTAGTGTATCGTCTCTGCGTCAACTGGTAGCGGTCATTCGCAGGGACTGGAATTTACAAACCCCAACTTCAAGATCCCTGTGGCAGAATGGGGGCGATCGCCAGGAGTCACGCGTGAGGAGACGATATGAGTCGCAATCAGTTTTGGAGACAGTTAACAGCCAATTTCAGAAAATTCATTAGGTTTCAGCGCTTGCCAGGACTCCTATTGGCGGTAGTGTGCATTGTCGTGATTAATCGTTGGCTACCCGCAGAAGCAGGCGGGAGCGAAATTAATCCGCAACTCCGCGATCAAGTTTTGCAAATTATTCGGGAGAACCCAGAAGCCATTTTGGAGACGGTGCAGACTTACCAGAAAAAGCAGCAAGAAGCTCGACAAAAAGCCCAACAATCTTTTTTGCAGCAGATAAAAACGAACCCGAAAGCCGTGATTGGAGCATCGCCTACCAAGGGGGCAAAAAATGGCAAAGTTTTGCTGATGGAGTTTTCCGATTTCCAGTGTCCTTACTGTGCCAAAGCCAACGAGACGCTCAAAGAATTTATGGCAAAACATAGCGATACTGTGACGCTCACCTATAAACATTTGCCGCTCACTTCAATTCATGCGGAGGTGCTGCCTGCGGCTAAAGCGGCATGGGCAGCCGGACAGCAAGGCAAATTTTGGGCGTTTCATGATGCTCTATTTACGAACCAAAAGCAATTGGGCGAAGGACTATATCAATCGACGGCAAAATCTTTAGGGCTAGATCTGGCGAAGTTTGAGCGAGATCGCACCAGTAGTGCCGCAGCAACCGCGATTAATCAAGATGTGAAAATAGCGGAAAATTTGGGCGTTGAGGGCACTCCATTTTTTGTGATGAATGGGGAACCCCTCCCAGGTGCAGTACAGCTATCGGATTTAGAAGCAGCACTCGCGCAGACATTGGCACAGACCAATCAATCAACCAAGTGAATTCTCAAGTCACTGAGCCATAATAAGGGAGCCACTCATATTTCGCCGCCGGAAGATTTTCATGTCGCGCTTTTTTGCTGTTTTTTCCTCTGCTTTTGCCCTCCCGATAGCCTGCCTGCTGGTTAGTGCCAATCCATTCACTGCCAGTGCTCAAACCACTGTTTATACGCCGATTCCGCTGACACCGGGTAAAAATGTGGTTGATAAGCTGTCGAACAAAGACATTCCTACTGGGCAAGGGGGCTTTGCTCGTGATTATGTGGTGTCTCTTCAAGCAGGGAGCCAACTGGCAATCGATCTGGCATCCGAAAACTTTGATACCATCGTCTACTTGCTTGCCAGCGACGGCACCACGGTTGCCGAAAATGATGATGGTCCCGATGGCACCACCAATTCACTGCTGTTTACCCGCATTACTAAAACAGGCGTTTACTCTATTCGGGTGCGATCGTTTGGCGAGGTATCTGCGGGCAACTTTACCCTTAAAGTGACGCTGCTAAAGCCGCAATAGACTAGAGGCAAAGAGCGAGGGGCGAGGGGCGAATGAGGAACTCAAACCCTGTACCCCGTACTCTCCTATCACTGGCGCTTTCGCAATACTTCTAGTAGCGTTGTGAAGGAAGCTGGCGGAGGGGCGATCGCTTCTATCCACTCATTCGACACGGGATGCTGCAACCGCAATCTCCAGGCATGGAGCGCCTGACCCGGCAAATTGACCCCCACAGAACGCCCTGATCCATAAGCAGGATCGCCGACAATCGGGTGCCCCATGTGGGCGGTATGCACCCGAATTTGGTGGGTACGCCCGGTTTCTAGCTCAAAATTGATCAGCGTGTAGTTGCCTAGTCGTTCCTTTACTTGCCAATGGGTGATGGCGATGCGTCCACCGTCGGTTTCAGCCACGATCGCCATTTTTTGCCGATCTTTGGCATCTCTTCCGATGGCTGCATTTACCGTGCCACTTTCTGTTTTAGGTGCGCCATAGACGATGCCAAGATAGTCTCGTCGTGCCGTTTTATGCTGGAATTGCTGCTGCAAATGAATATGGGCGCGATCGCTTTTAGCAACGGCGATCGCCCCAGTGGTGTCTTTGTCTAGCCGATGCACGATGCCGGGACGCTGAATGCCGCCAATGCCCGATAGGGTGCTAGCACCCGACTCCGTGCGACAATGCCACAGCAGCGCATTTACCAAGGTGCCGCTGGCGTGTCCGGGGGCAGGATGCACCACCAATCCCGCTGGCTTATTCACAATCAGCAGTTCGGTATCTTCATACAAAATATCCAAGGGAATGTTTTCTGGCTGAAGGTTGAGCGGCTCCGCATCGGGAATCGTGAGATGGATGCGATCGCCGGTTTGCACCAATTCTTTTTTGGAAAGACAAACCTCACCATTGAGAATCACCTGTTCTTGAACAATAAGTTTTTGTACACGCGATCGCGACAAATCGACCAACTGCTCTGCCAGAAACGCATCGAGCCGTTCTCCAGTTTCCTCTTCTTCAACGTGCAATTCAATTTGTGCAGGCAACTTCTTCTCTAACCAGATACACTCATTCAGGGACAATTTTTTTAGATGAAACTTTCAGTAGAAATTAAGTTAGAAAACTTACAGCGCAAGTAGGTAGGATTAATCTTACACTCGGTTTAGAGAGTTTTTAGGATTGGACGTAATTGCCCGATTGCCAGTAAATCTGACTTCTGAAGCTTTACCTACTCGCTCTACTACTCTAAATGACTGTCCTCGGCTCCGAACAAACGCTCATCACTGTGATCCATGACTCGGCAAATCGATCTTATTAACATTTCTAAAACTATCACCTCGTTTGAAGGGGTCACTAATGCAGACATGCTTCCCTTAGGGCGCAGATCAGAAGTTCTGTCCGTATTGTCCAAAACCTGTCCAGATTGGAAGTTTCCAGTGAATCCAACCCATCCTGATCGCGGGGGGGTTGTGAGCGAACAGTACCATTTAGAGTTTTACATTCCAGACGACGAGCCTATTTTGATGTTGGGCTTGGATGTTTATACGGGAGATGATGCAGTCGTTATGGGTGTGATTCGCTCGATCTGTCAAGCGACTGGCTGGCGTGCGTTTGATCCGGCTGAAGAGGAACTGATCGACTTTGCAAATTAGCTAGATTGGGGCGGTCTGCAATCTGCTAGGATTCCGTGGAGATTAACGACTTGCCCAATCACGGCGATCGCAGGAGCCGAAAACCCCATTGCTTCGACCTGCTGCACAATGGTTTCCAAAGTGCCGCTCAGTTCTTCTTGTTCTGGGCGAGTGCCCCAGCGAATTAGGGCAATGGGTGTTGTGGCATTTAAACCTGCTGTGAGCAATTGCCCAATGATATAGGGAAGATTGTGAATGCCCATATAGATCACGATGGTTTCGGAACCATGGGCGATCGCTTGCCAATTGACCGCCGGACGATATTTTCCAGCCCCTTCATGTCCGGTCACAAAGGTGACTGAAGAACTGTAGTTGCGATGCGTGAGGGGAATGCCTGCATAGGCGGGGGCTGCAATCCCAGACGTGATCCCCGGCACTACTTCTACTGGAATTCCGGCTGCCACTAACTCTTCCATCTCCTCGCCCCCTCGCCCAAAGATAAACGGATCACCGCCTTTCAAGCGCACCACACAGCCGCCCTCTTGAGCCTTACTGACTAATAGTTGAGTGGTATCTTCCTGCACCAAAGAATGCATTCCTCTCCGCTTTCCGGCGTTAATTCGCTCTGCTTTTGGATTAATCATCGCTAAAATTTGAGCGCTGACTAGGGCATCGTAGACCACCACATCGGCACACTCTAAAAGAGCTTTCCCTTTAAGGGTCATTAGACCAGGATCGCCAGGTCCAGCACCAACCAGATAAACTTTGCCGAGTTGAGTCATAGCAGGGGTCAGGGGTCAGGGGGCGGGATTTACTTGAATAACGCGTTGGTGAAACCAGTCCAAAGGACCTATGGGAACCATCATTGGTTTGTTAAATCTACGAGTAAATCGACCAGCCCGGTGCTGGCGTTGAGTGGGTCGGTGAAGGTGATTTTGAGGGTGGGATGCTGCTGGGAAAATTGGCTGATGGATTGGGCGATCGCGTCCGTGATGCCGCCGGGAAATAGGAAATAGGACAGCACCCCAACACGCCTATAGCCTGAAGCAACACAGTCTTGCAGGCGCGATTCTAAATTGGGTGAGGTTGACCAGTAGGCAACTTTGATACCGAGATCATCGGCAAGGGCGGCGATCGGGTGATTGGCATCTGGGCGGCGACTACCATGGGCGATTAAGATCCAGGCATCCATTGAGAAAAGCGACAGGCGATCGCTGAGCAATTGCCGCAACCCTGAATGAGAACCCAGATGAGCGGTCACATCCAGCTTCACCCCGTCCCCTAATAATTGCTGAGCTTGGGCGATTTCAGCCGGAATATCTTCTCGCAAATGGACTCCGGACAACAAAAAAACTGGAACTAATCGTAGAGATAGTTTTTTGAGCGGATTTGCGGCTTGAAGCTGTTGAGCAATCTGTTCAATCTGCTGATGCAACGGCAGTGGATGGCATTCTAAATAAGCAGCACACACGAATGGCTGTTCGCGATCGCACTCCTCTATGACTTGAGCACTAGCAACTGCGCCTTGTTCCAGAGACGGCAGACCGTCGGACTGAGCAGAGATCACCGACTTGTTAATGATTGACTTACTAATGTAAGAGACGCGATCGCGGAAACGACTTGTCAAGGCTTCTGAAGCAATCTGCGATCGCGGATCGGAACTGCCATGAAAAATCAGAATATAAACAGATAGACCAGTCACAGGATTCAAGGGTATCAACCAACTAAATCTTATGGCTTTATCTTACAGAGTTTCCATTCAATTGGTTTCCCTAGCGAGTAAGGAATCCCGCTGGACGCGATCGCTCAACGAATTTACTCAACGAATTTAGTTTTTGGGTGGCTCGTCATCTAGAAAATGCCAAGTTCTAGTACCCCCAACGTTAGTTGAAAAGCATCGCCAATCTGCTCAGAAGTTGGTAGCTCGATATCCATCTTTTACCTCAGCTAAGGCTAATCATGTTTTATCGTGAACTTCCAATAAAGGCGCACCATTGGGAAGAGCGAAAGAAAAGAGACGGGTGGTGGGCGCGATCGCACTCCAAAATCAAGTGCGATCGCGAATGGTGGGGCAGATAAAAAATTACGACTTACCAAGCTGGGACTGAATCTGATCAAACACGGCTCCATCCGCAAAGAACTGCTTTTGAACTTTGCTCCAGCCGCCAAACTCGTCCACCGTGGCAAGCTGCTTCACAGGCGGGAACTGAGTTGCCAGCGCTTTTTCATTCGTCTTGGCATAGTCTCCGACCGGACGGAATCCGAGCTTAACAAACTCTGCCTGAGCTTCTGGAGTGAATAAAAATTTAGTAAACGCTTCAGCCACTTCACGCGTGCCGTGCTTGTCCACATTTTGGTCCACCACGGCAGCAGGAGTATCGATGGAAATATTAGTGTCGGGCACCACAAAGTCAATCTTTTCGCCTTTTTGCTGCGCCAGAATCACCTCATTTTCATAGTTAATCAAGGCATCGCCCTGACCCTGCTTCGCAAAGATATCTGTGGCTTCCCGCGCATCTTTTGCCAAAATTGCCACATTTTTAAAGGCTTTGGTGACAAATTCGGTTGCCTTCGCTTCATCTCCCCCATTTTTCAGAGCATAATCCCACAGAACTAGAAAGTTCCAGCGGGCACCTCCAGAGGTTTTTGGGTTTGCCGTCACCCATTTCACGCCATCGCGGGTTAGGTCTGCAAAGGTTTTGATATTTTTGGGGTTGCCCTCACGAGTAATGACGGCGGCAACGGATTTTGCCACGATGCCACTATTCGGCAGTTTTGTATTCCAATCTTCATTCACAATTTTGGCTTCGACCAACTTCTCCACATCGGCTCCTAGCGCCAGATGAACCACATCCGCTTCCAGTCCATCAATAATGGCGCGAGTTTGAGAACCCGACCCGCCATAGCTTTGCTTGAAGATAACCTTTTGACCTTTTTCTTTTTGCCACTTTTCCTGAAACAAAGTAATGATGGCATCGTGAGCGGCTTTGGGCACGGCGTAGGCGACAAGGTTGATTTCAACATCCTTTTTTGAATCAGCAGTAGGGCTGGCACTACCCGTCGTGCTGGTATTGGTGGAGCCTCCCGAACAGGCAGCGATCGCCACGCTTAACCCAATCCCAACTAAAAACAAGGAGATAGCGCGATTAAACGATTTGAATCGCAACTTCGCAAATCGCCCCATCAAATTATCCCCGAAACCCCAAAACCCTTGCTGCTTATTCATTAATGCATACCTTCGCCTACAAATCTATTCACAATCTCTGGTTATCCGACTTAGAAACCGGAGATTGAAACTCGATTTTACAGAGTAGAGAGCTTAAACGCAAGAAAAACACCGATATTTTTATCGGGAAACGAGAGATTGAAGGTGGATTCTCAGGATTATTTGATCAGGCAACTTTAGGGTTAACATTCGGCAAGAGGTTTTTATAGTTTAAGGGTGCTGGTCAAACGAATTTAGGCGTAATTGGGGACAACGATTTAATTGCAATGCCGCATAATCTGCCAACGCGATCGCCTATTCGGTTTGGCACGAGTCACACATTCCCGGTTTCATTTAGAAACTATGAACAGTCTGATGCTGAATCTGGATACGATTAGCTTTTCGGGTGATCAGATTTTTGAACTGTACTAGAACCTATTCCCCTTGTAAGGGTAGCTCGATGGTGAAAGTTGTCCAGCCGTTTTGACTAGAAACCGCGATCGCTCCGTTTAACCGTTCCACTCGTTTTTTAACCAGTGCTAATCCTAGTCCAGTTCCGCCGTGCTTCCAGGGGTCGTTATTGGGAACTCGATAGAATTTATCAAACACATACTGGAGTTCGGTTGCTGGAATTTCTACCCCAGAATTGGCAATTAATAGAACTACACCTGAAGTTGCCGGATCGAAGGTTGCAGACCCGGCGATCGCGTTGCCTGGAGGCGTATATTTGCAGGCGTTGTGTAACAGTTCAGTCAAGATCATCTCTAAGTAGTTGAAATCGGTTGTTAGCGGCGGCAATTCATCATCAATCGTGATAGAAAACTGTTGCTGTTGACTGTGGGTTCGCTCTACAAACGATTCTGTGATGTGGGGTAACCAGTATTGCAAGTGATGGGTCAGCGGCAATAGGGGTTCTGAGCCTGAGTCGAGCCGTGATAAATCTAGCAGATCGTTGATTAAGCTAGTTTCTCGATGACATTCCTCTTTTAGGATTTGTAAATATCGCTCCATGCGATCGCTGGTATTGGTGCAGGCTAGAGTGCCACTGCCATCGGCGTAAACAAGCTGCTGTTCCTCCATGCTAATTTCTAGCATCTGCGTTGCCATTTTGATGTTTGCCATGGGGGTCCGCAGTTCATGCGAAACCGTGCTGAGGAAGTCATCTTTTAAACTATTAAGTCGCTCTAATTCTTGCACTTGTGACTGCGCGGCTTGATATAACCGAGATTGCCGCAGGGCGATCGCACACTGGTTTGCCACTTGCTGCGCCAACCGAATTTCTGACTCATCAAACGTATCTTGCTTCGGTCGATAGAGCCACAGGTCACCCAAAATGCCCTGATCATCCATCACAGGACACGCCAAAATCGTATAGATCTCGCCGTAGGGTTGGGCGTAGGTTGTGACAGTGAAGCAAAACTGGAGGCAAATGTTCTGAATTAGCTGCTCAAAAACTTTGATCTCAGGACAATCTGCAAAGGCTATTTTCTGCCCAAGGGCAAAGGGTTGAGAAATAGAGTATTCATGGGTAATGGTATGGTAAGTGAGCGTTAAATCATAAAGTGCGGCATTGCAACATGTGACTTGTAGCCCTTGCCCTAGCTCATCGACAGCAGTTTGCAAAATTTGGTTTTCATCTAGGCTATCCCGTACTTTATCGGTGATGCGCTTAAGGAGTGCTTCAAAGGCGAGTGCTTGGCGAAGTTGAGCGGTGCGCTGCTGCACTTCTTGTTCTAGATGAATATTTAGCTCCTGTACTCGTTGGTATAGCTGCGATTGATGAATGGCGATCGCCAGTTGATCCGCCACGGCACTCACTAAATCCACATCTTCGTTTTGCCAGAGTGTTTGGGAGTTGGTTCGCAACAGCGTTAAGCAGCCCCAAACCTTTTCCTCTACTTCGAGAGGAATTAATAGCCATGCCCCCGGAAACTGGTGAGCAAGTTCTTGATTAATGCTGTCTGTAAAATAGTCAGCGTTGTTAATGCGAACAATCTGGTTTTGCTTGAGTTGGGCTGCGATCGGGTTATTTTGATCGGGAATACTGGTATTTAAGGCAGATGGGAAACTGGAGTCTCGCAAATACTCTGACAAGTGATGCCATTCACCCAATTCTGGTAAATATTCTGCGATGCTAACTTGATCAACCCGTAGCAACTGACCAATTTCGCGAGTAGCGGTTAAGAAAATGGTTTCTAGATCTAAAGAATGGCGACTTACCTGAGTCATTTGATTCAATGCATATTCCCGCTCGGCTTGTCGCCGCAGTAAATTCTGCGATCGAGATCGCTCTATTTCACTTTGCTTTCGTTCATTTTCAATCCGCTTGCGATCGCTAATATCCCGCACCATCACCAGCACTTCATTTTCACTAATCATCGCAATCCGCACTTCCTCATCGTAAATGCTGCGATCGACTTCTATTTGCTGTTCATAAATTTGTACCTGTCCTGTTTGCACAGCCTGTTGCACATAGTTCATGCGCCGCTCAGCCAGGTCTGTAGGCAAGATGTCGAAAATATTTTTATCATCAAAGCCATCATTGGGTTTCAAGAGTCTGATATTTTGCCCTTCTATCACTTCCAAATAGTTTCCCTGCGCATCCATACAAACCAGCAGATCGGGAATCGCGCTAATCATGGCGCGGTTTTTAGCTTCACTTTGTCGCAGAGCCGCTTCTGCCTGCTTGCGGCTATCAATATCTTCCACAATGGCAACGGTGCCAGTCGGCAAGCCATCCGAGTTTCTAATCAACGAAACGCTGACATTTGCCCACCGAACTTGCCCATCTTTGGCAACATGGCGTTTTTCCATGAAGTAGGAAGACACCGGATTGCTGGCAAGACTTCTGAGACAAGCTTGATCCAACACGAAATCATCAGCATGGGTCAGGTCGCGAAATGATAGAGTCAACAGTTCTGCTTGGTCATAGCGAACAAACTCGCAAAAACGTTGATTGACGCGAAGATAGTTCCCTGACAAATCGGCTTCGGTAATGCCAACGGCAGCTTGCTCAAAAATGGCACGAAATCGTTCCTCGCTCTGGCGTAAGGATTCTTCGGCAAGCTTGCGAATCGCTTCGTCGCGTTTCGCTTCGTTAATATCCTCCACGATTGTCATTAGAAATAAAATATTTTTCTGACCGTCTTGCACACTCGACACATGCACATTCACCCAGCATATCTGCCCATCTTTCCGCACATAGCGCTTTTCCAAGGAATAGGTTTGCAGATCACCTGCTTGCATTTGGGCAGCTAGCGATACTTCTTTTTCCTGATCTTCTGGATGGGTCAAATCTTGATAACTCATTCCCAGCAGTTCAGCTTCGCTGTAACCCACCAAATGGCACAGCGCCGGATTCACCTGAAAATAGTGACCAGAGAGATGCGCGAAATTCATGCCAATCTCAATCTGGTCAAAAACAGAGCGAAATCGTTCTTCACTTTGCCGCAGCGCCTCTTCTGCCTGTTGGCGCTCTTGCTGCACCCGTTTTTGAGTTTCCTGGATGGCAGCTTCAGCCTGTTTGTAGGCAGTGATATCGGTTTCCACACAGGTCGCCACCCAATAATTAGCCGCCTCATTCCAAAGCGGGGTGATTGTATCTGAAATCCAGCAAATGGAGCCATCTCGATGTTGAAAGCGAAATTCAATCGTGGCAACCCGCCCAGCCAAAATGTCTTTAAAGATGGGGATCACAACCTGTTCTTGATCCTCTGGCAAAATTCGCGACATCCATAAGCCGCTATCTGCAATAAACTCCTCGGCTGAGTAGCCCAAAAGCTTTTGGCAATTGGGGGAGAAATAAACACATTTCCAGGTACCATCCAGAAAAACATGGCTTTGAGCAAGGATCGAGGAGGAATCTTTTAGAATTGTGCTGAGTTTAATCTCCAACGCTTCAAGTTCAAGTTCTGCTGGTTTGCGAACAAATTTAGCAGGCTGAAAGGGGCGCAATACTAGCAATAGCCAGCCTAAAAACATCGCTGAGATGGCAGTTATTGCAACTCCGCTAACGCTCAATGAATCCAAGCATGGTTGCAAACAAGCACTACTGATCATAGGAACCTAGATGTCATAAACTTCACCCTTGCCTAAGGTACGAAGGACTTAAAAACCGCCTAAAGGTCAACAGTTTTTCTCCTAGGAGAAAGGAACGATAAGTCTTGATTCCTCGATTTTGAGGGAGGGCTAGAGTAAGGGGGATTTTAGAGTTCGCAGACTGATTCAGCAATAAACACAGCAACAAACAAAATTCTTGATTACACTCAATCTTAAGTTTCCCCTACACAATTAACCACGACATCGTAGATTATTGTTTACTTTACCTGATGTGCCGCTTTTCTGATTCCCCTCACCCTTGTATCTTAAGAGTGTCGTAGACCGTCCCTTCTCCATAAACCGCATGCTTACCTGCCGTAGGGTTAGGGCTTGCGTAGCAGTGGCAGGAGGATGTAGCTTGCTCCCCGCAGGATGGGTTGATTTTAGTTGCACATCGCGTTTACTTTTGTATTTGTACTGCCCTAAATCGCTATCTCACTTGTTTATTGATTGAAATTTGAGCAAAGTATCCGAAAGAATGATTGTGTATTGGCGCTGTTCCTTCGTTAAATGACTGTAGGAGAAATAAGACGAAAGGATAGGGGCGATCGCACCCTACCCAAAAATGCACAAACGCAAAGGAGAGTCCAAATGTCGCAGGCTAAACACGGTGACACGGTAAAAGTTCACTACACCGGAAAATTAGACGATGGCACGATGTTCGATTCATCGATTGAGCGCGAGCCTTTGGAATTTACCATCGGGTCTGGCGGAATTATTCCGGGATTTGAGCAAGCGGTAATTGGCATGACCCCCGGCGACTCAAAGACCGAGCTAATTCCTACAGATAGCGCCTATGGGGCTTATTTAGAAGAAATGGTGTTGGTCGTCGATCGCCAGCAAATGCCCGCAGATGTGGAACCAGAAGTTGGGCAACAGCTTCAGCTTCAGCATCAAACCGGGGAACTTATTACAGTGATCATCACCGATATTTCTCCGTCCACTATCACGCTAGATGCCAACCATCCCCTAGCCGGAGAAGACCTCACCTTTGATATTCAACTGATTGAAATTGCTGCCTAAATTTGAGAACAGCAAATTTCCTGATTTCACTAAAAAACTGCGTAAAAATAGCGAGAGTAGTGTTTAAGTTACTCTCGCCATTTTTATAGGTATGAGATGTCGAACGCTAAACCTAGAAGATATCCTCAGTTTCAGCGCTCTAATCAGGGCGAACGATGGGACTTGAACCCACGAATGGCGATACCACAAACCGCTGCCTTAACCACTTGGCTACGCTCGCCGCATTCGTTCCTCAGTATAGCAGTTTTGCTTGAAATTGGTCTACCTGAGAAAATACTTCGTGTAATTGCTGAGAAATTTTCAAAGAGTAATTCATCTGAAAAAATGCCCCGTATAATTGCTGATAAATGAATTGAAAGAATGAGCCGCTTCCAGAGGCTTATGATTCAATTCTTTTCAAGAGGAGCCGCTAGACAGAATGGGAAGTGTGGTGAATTAGGAGAAAAAAATGGAATCAAGCTGGCAGCAATCCCGATTTTCACTGGGAAAAATGAGTTTTTTGGCAACGTTTGGAGCCGCTTCCTTTGTCGGTCTGGGTGCAGCTATGGCAATCACCAATCCAACTCCTGCGGCTTATAGCCGCTACGCTACACATCAGTTGACTCAGTATGCTCAATCTAATATTTGCGCCGAAGCCCCAACTGCCTTTGGATTGAAAGAAGAATGTCGATCGCTGCTCAAATCCAATCAGCCAGAGATCCAAAATTTCATCATGAGCCATACTGATCGCCGCAACTTTTTCTTTTTTAGCGTGTACACCACTGATCTGGCGATCGCGTCGTTTTTGCCAACCTATCAGTTACAAACCATCGGTTTATTTCAAGGGTTTTATGTAGTTGGCGTAGAGCAATAACCAAAGCCCTTCCCATAAATCTTTTAGCGTGTTCTACTACTAGGAAACCTGTAATTGCAGGTGCAACGTCATGGGCGGTAGTATCTTAAGCCAGATGACTTTGCTAAAGTATTAATCTTGACGATAGTAGAATCAAGAAACTCGTCTATCCCTGAGGATAGTCAAAAATCGCCTTTCATACCTATCATTCGATGAAAAAAACATTTGCTGGAGTATTCGCGGGGGCGTTGTTGGCGTTGCCGATGACCCATGCTCAAAGTCAGGCTCAATCACCAAGCGCACCATCCACCACCCAGGTTATATCGCTACCAAGATCGAGCGAGTCAGCTAGTCCATTAGAGATTCAGCAGTTCGCCCAAGCCATCAAGCAACTGAGAAAAGTTGAGATGGAAACCCAAAAGAATATGGCTGAAGCACTTAAGGCGGAAGGTTTGTCGCCTCAAAGATTTCAGGAAATTGGGCAACGGCAAGAGAATGCTGATTCGCCTTTGACGGCAGATATTTCGCCGAAAGACCAGCAGAAGTTTGACAAAGTGTTGGCAAAAATCAATCAAATTCAACAGGATGCCGTGCCAAAGCAAAATCGAGCCGTCCGGCTCCAAGGGTTAACTTTAGAACGATTTAACCAAATTGGACGGGCGATCGATCAGAACCCGACGTTAAAACGGCAGTTTCGGGAAAACCTTTAGGGCGATCGCGTCTAGATGAATTTATTGGGCTAGAGCGCTTTTCAGAACTGCAACTTAAAAGATAATTTGCTGATTAGGCTACTCAAGCGACTCAGATAAAAGGCTTTCGGCAAAAGTGTAAAGTTCTGATTCCGATCGCCCTTGTAGCTGCAAATCCTTCAGATTAATCAAGCCTTGTGCCAAGGTGGGGGCGCGTTTTTTGTAGACGTTGTTGGCAGTCAGTAGATCGGTAAAAATTTCTTGCTCAATTTGCAGACGGCTGGCTTCATCCGATAATGGCGACGCATATTCAATGGAATCCACCTCGTATTTGAGCAAAAAGATTAGCGCATTGCTGAGTTGTTTGAGGGTTTGCTGAAGTTTGCGGGTGTCGAGTTCTAAGCGATCGAAGCCGACCTGTCCTTCAATTCGCAGTTCCATCATTGGCTGGTCGCTAGGATTGATTTTGCGAGATTGGATGGCTTGCTGCACCGCAGCGATCGCGCTTTCTTCTAGTTCTTCTAGACTTTCCTGTCCGCGTGTGGTCAGCTTCAATCGCAAGGCTGGACGTTGACAATAATCTTGCTTCAGTTCAGCGTGAATTCCAGTGGAATTGATTTCTACCAGGTAAGCACCGCGCTTGTAGGTTGTTTCATCAATGTTGTTTGCTTCTAAAGAACCGGGATTGAAAATCCAGCCTTGTTCTTCGTAGTTTTTGTGGATATGACCGAGGGCTAAATATTCGACTCCAGCTTGCTTCAGGGGCAACAAATCGGCGTAGCGCAACGCTCCTTGATAGCGGGCGATTTGTCCTTCTAAGCCATGGTGAAACAGCATGATAGTGTGGTCGGGAGCGGTCGGCAAATCTTGAATGGCTTCAGCTAGCTGAGCGATCGCTTTGGGAGCCGAAGCCCCGTACCATTGGGAACCAATCACCCGCACGCCACAGTCGAGGTCAACATAGCCGCCGCGCTTTTCATCAGGATTCCAGGGTTCATAAATTGGCTCCCCTAATGCTGTGTCACCCGGTTCCAGCAGCATTAGCCCGTACCAGTCTGCCAAGTAGCGAAGCCAGCTTGTTTTGGTGCCATAGGGTCGGTTATCGTGGTTGCCTTCGATCGCGATTGTGGGAATACCTGCCTCGTGCAATTCTTGAAAGCACACTTTCGCTTGGTTGAGGATATTCGGCTGTAGCGATCGATGTTCAAATAAATCTCCGGCAATCACGACAAAATCGACCTGTGCCGCGATCGCATATTTCCGAATCACGTCCCGCAGTGCCCGAAAAAAATCGAGGGTGCGCTCTTTGCTGTCGTAGCGATCGTAGCCCAAGTGTATATCCGAGATGTGCAGAAAGCGCGGCATGGTGAGAGACTCATGAACTAGCCCAAGTCTAGCGGATGGAGTTGATCGCTCACACCGAATAAATAGCGGTTTCCTTAATTACGATACCAACGGGTCAATCCACCAGGCTGATCAATCAAGGTGATGCCGTTTGCCACAAGCTTGTCGCGGAGGCGATCGCCCTCAGCAAAATTCTTTGCTTTTCGAGCATCCTGCCGCTGCTCAATCAGTGCTTCAATCTCTGTATCTGCAAGAGTTGGAACAGGCAAACCATATTCGACTTCTGCTCCAAATCCCAACCCAGCTTCAATTACGATAGGTGGCAGATCAGCTTTCAAACCCAAGATGTTCAACAACCTTGACAAAGTCCAGCAATACTGAATTATCTGCTTAGGGGGCATAATTGGGTTTCCCCCGTGAAGCAGCAGATTTCGCTCACGGCGCAATTCCTTTGCTAACTCAAATACAACAGAGAGAGCAATTGGCGTGTTGAAGTCATCATCCATTGCTTGGTTAAAACGCTCGACTGATTCCGGATGAAAGGTTCCAGGTTCAACGGTTGACCATTCTGGTAATTGGGAAAATTCATCAAAGGATTTTAATGCTTCCTGAATAGTTTTCCAGCCGTTTTCAGCAGCGGCGATCGCCTCATCGGTGAAATCAATCGGGCTGCGGTAGTGGGCTTGCAGCACAAACAAGCGAATCACCATCGGATCGGTAG
Organism: Leptolyngbya sp. CALU 1928; assembly: GCF_056784215.1. Lineage (NCBI taxonomy): Bacteria > Bacillati > Cyanobacteriota > Cyanophyceae > Leptolyngbyales > Leptolyngbyaceae > Leptolyngbya > Leptolyngbya sp. CALU 1928. Next base: position 3,148,142 of record NZ_JBXBCE010000001.1, read on the forward strand.
TTTCCAGCAGCGATCGAATCGTGGTGAAGTTTTTCAGGGATTTAGACATTTTGTCGCCCCGAATTTTGACAAAACCGTTGTGCATCCAAACGTTTGCCAGTGGTTTCGTCGTTGCGGCTTCCGATTGAGCAATTTCGTTTTCGTGATGGGGAAACACCAGATCCTCCCCGCCGGTGTGAATATCAATGCGATCGCCCAGCAACTTTTTCACCATTGCCGAGCATTCAATATGCCAGCCCGGTCGCCCCATGCCCCAAGGTGATTCCCACTCTGGCTCACCCGGTTTCGCCGCCTTCCACAGGGCAAAGTCAAACGGGTGACGCTTGCGGGTTTCTTCCTCGTCCACTCGTCCGCTTGCGCCTGCTTCCATTTGGTCGAGCTTGCGTCCCGAAAGCTTGCCATAGCTAGGAAAGCGCTCGACGGCATAGTACACATCTCCAGCCGCCGCGTAGGCATACTCTTGCTGAATCAGCGTTTTGATTAAGTCAATAATTTCGGGTATCACCTCCGTTGCTTTGGGATACGCATCCGCAGGCAGCACATTCAGCCGCCCCATATCTTCTTGGTAAGCGCTGATGTACTTCTGCGTGATCTCTTGCCAGGGAATGTTTTCTTCCTGCGATCGCCGAATAATTTTGTCATCAATATCGGTAAAGTTTTGTACATACTCCACGGCATAGCCCGACCATTGCAAATAGCGCCGGACTATATCCCAGACAATGTACGATCGCGCGTGCCCCAAATGGCAGTCGTTATAGACCGTCACGCCACAGACATACATTCGCACTTTGCCCGGTTCTAGAGGTTGAAACAGTTCTTTGCGGCGGGTGAGGGTGTTGTAAATCTGGAGTGGCATAGGAGTTAGGTGTCAGGTATCAGGTGTCAGGTGTCAGGTGTCAGGTGTCAGGTGTCAGGAATGAAGTTTCCAATCCCCTCTCTCAGTGGGTGAGGGCTAGGGTGAGGCAGGGCATGAGATCAAATTGTGAACGGTCAGACCACAAGAAGATCGGCAATAATGAAAGCAGTATTTTGACTGATGAACGAACGTTAGTCTTTGCTACCATTCTCTTTGTTATTTTCTGATGTTTTCGGTCATTGACGCTATGCAATCTGCATCAACTCTCACTTCAGTCATGGATACGCCCAAAGTTGGGCTGCCTGTTACTATCATTACCGGATTTTTGGGCAGTGGCAAAACAACCCTGCTCAATCACATTCTGACCAATCAGCAAGGGGTACGAACTGCTGTTTTGGTGAATGAGTTTGGTGAAATTGGCATTGATAATGAGCTAATCGTGGCGACAGGCGATGACATGGTGGAGTTGAGCAATGGCTGCATCTGCTGCACGATTAACAACGATTTGGTGGAAGCGGTCTACAAGGTGCTAGAACACAAAGAAAATATTGATTATGTGGTGGTGGAAACAACGGGACTCGCTGATCCATTGCCTGTGGCGATGACCTTTTTGGGAACTGAACTGCGGGATATGACGCGGTTGGATTCTATTATCACCGTGGTGGATGCGGAAAATTTTAGTCTGGATTTGTTTAACAGTCAGGCAGCGATGAGCCAAATTACCTACGGCGATATTATTTTGCTGAACAAGGCGGACTTGGTGGGTGAAGAAAAGCTGACCCATCTAGAAGCGCGTCTACGGGAAATGAAAGAGGGTGCAAGAATTTTGCGATCGGTGAAGGGAGAGGTGCCCCTACCTGCCATTCTTAGTGTGGGTCTGTTTGAATCAGATCACTATTTCAAGAGTGAAGAGCCAGAATCTGCTCACGCTCACGAGCATAGCCATGCCGAGCATGATCACGCAGATCATTCTGACTGCGATCACGACCATGATAAGTGCGTTCATGATGAACACAACCACGCTCACGAGCATCATGATCACTCCAACCATTTGGAAGAAGATGGGTTTACCTCGGTGTCATTCCAGAGCGATCGCCCATTTGATATCAAAAAATTCCAGCATTTCTTAGATAATCAGCTACCCGAAAGCGTGTTTCGTGCCAAAGGGATTCTGTGGTTTCAAGAAAGCCCCAAACGCCACATCTTCCACCTAAGCGGCAAGCGCTTTTCCCTAGATGATGACGACTGGAAAGGCGAACCCAAAACTCAGTTGGTGTTGATTGGTCAGGGCTTAGACCACGAGACACTGTTGGCGCAAATTCAGCGCTGTATCGGGTCATCTTCAGAGAATCGGGGTAAAGGATTCGGCAAATGACAGGCGAGATGACTCATGAAACGAGTATATGTTTGTCTATATGTCAACTGCCTCCGGCATGGTTCTGAGGCGGTTTTTCAGGCATTTCAGGCAAGCCCAGTTGCGGATGTGGAAGTGATTGCAAGTGAATGCCAGGGACAGTGCAACATGGGGGCAACCGTGCGGGTGTTGCCCGACAACATTTGGTATTGCCGGGTCAAACCAGAAGATGTGACTGAAATAGTGCAGCAACATTTGAAAGATGGCAAAACAGTCGATCGCTTGCTCCATCCCCGCATTCATCCCAGGAGGGATTAGGTTTCGGGTGTCAGGTTCCGGGTTCTAGATATCAAGAAAATCTATATCTAGTTCTCTATTCTCTGACACCTGACCCCTGAAACCTGCTCTACAGATTTGCCTCAATCACTTCTCGATATTGGCTTTTCTGCTTCACGCCTTTTAACTCAGCCACTTTTTCTTTGTGTTTAAACACCTGAATGGTGGGAGTGCCAACAATGCCAGCAGATTCCGCAATATCAGGGTCTTGCTCAATGTCGATGTTGATGTAGTGAACTTTACCGTCATACTCATCAATCACTTTGCCAAACATCGGTTTTAGCGTATGGCAAGGACCGCATTGAGGCGATGAGTAGAAGACCAAAATGGGGCGATCGCTCTCGTGGTATAACTTGCGCAACGCATATCCGCCAGCATGACGAGTTGCTGTTGGATCGAACTCGCCCGATTGCTCATCTTCAGTTTTCTGAGTAGGCACTTCCGCAGGATGAGTTTCTGCCTCTTTCGTCTGATGGAACTCCTGCACCAAGTCATTCACCGACAAGTAGCGCTCTGCTAGCATTGCAGCCATACAACCCGTTCCCGCAGCGGTGATCGCCTGCCGATATTCATGATCTTGAACATCACCCGCCGCATACACCCCTTCGATATTGGTTTCAACGGAACCGTGTTTAGTAGCAATGTAGCCAACTTCATCCAGATCGAGTTGCCCTTTGAACAGAACAGTATTGGGCGTATGACCGATCGCGTAGAACAAGCCTTTGACGTGCAGTTCACTTTCTGCGCCCGTCCCTCGATCCTTTAGCTTCACGCCCTTCATGTGGTCTGCTTCGCCAAACACATCCAGAATATCGGTATTCCAATGCACCGTAATCTTGTCGTTTTGCAATACTCGATCCTGCATCGCTTTACTGGCGCGCATTTTTTCGCTCCGCACTAGCATATGCACATGGGAGCCGTACTTGGTCAGGTAAACCGCTTCCTCAGCAGCAGAGTCACCTCCACCCACCACCGCAAGCTCTGCCGATCGAAAAATCGGAGTCGCTCCATCACAAATTGCACAGGCAGAAATCCCCCGACTCCAAAACTGGTGTTCTCCTGCTAAGCCCAGACGCTTTGCCGTCGCGCCAGTTGCAATGATGACGCTGTGCGCCTTCAGTTTCCGGCTTTCCGACTTGATCAAAAACGGACGTTGGCTAAAATCCACTTCCGTCACGTCTTCCATTACTAACTCTGCGCCCCAGCGAATTGCCTGCTCCTTCATCCGCGTCATCAACATCGGACCTGTGATGCCTTCCGGGAAGCCAGGGAAGTTTTCCACTTCTGTCGTGGTCATCAGTTGTCCACCGGGCAAGCCACCCGCCTGGAAACCTTCAAACATAAATGGCTTCAAGTTTGCCCGCGCCGCATAAATCGCCGCCGTGTAGCCAGCAGGACCCGAACCAATAATCACGACGTTTTCAATAGCTGAGTTTTCAGTGGTTACCGTAGCCATGCCTAAATAAAACTCATAACGACTACGCTTAGTATACTACACATTTATTGAACGTGAGGCGTGCGGAGTATGGAAATCCATTCACTTTGTAGCTTGCTAATAAAATTACCCCGTGAAGAGAATTGTCAAGAGTTCATAAAACTCTAAAAAAGTAAGGGAATTTACGGGCTTTAATCAGTTAGAACAGTTGGAACATCAGATGGATCTACGCGATCGCACTTAAGCATCGATCGCTCTATCCCTAAAATTTCTCCGCGAACTTCCTGTAAATTCACCTGTTCCGTCACTCATCCTAATTTATGAAACATGTTGTCGCGATCGCGTCTTTTCTGCTGGCTGCTGTTCAGGCTCCTGCTCTGGCGCAAATTACCAGTGCCCCGGACGGCACCAATACGGGAGTAAACCAAGCGGGTAACACCTTTAATATTACGGGCGGCACTCAGGCAGGTTCCAACCTATTTCATAGCTTTCAGCAGTTTGGATTGAACTCTGGGCAGATTGCTAACTTTCTCTCGAATCCCGCGATCGCCAACATTCTTGGACGAGTGACAGGCGGCGATGCCTCGATCATTAACGGACGCATTCAAGTCACAGGCAGCAATGCCAATTTGTATTTGATGAACCCCGCAGGCATTGTGTTTGGTGCCAACGCAAGTTTGAATGTGCCCGGTTCTTTCACAGCAACCACCGCTAATGGCATTGGCATCGGCAACCAGTGGTTTAATGCCGTTGGCAATAACAACTATGCGGCGCTGATTGGTACACCCAACAGTTTCGCTTTTACCGGACTGCAACCCGGCGCGATTATCAACGCAGGCAATCTAGCAGTCGGAGCAGGACAAAGCTTGACTCTACTAGGCGGTACCGTGATCAACACCGGAACCCTCACTGCCCCCGGCGGCACAATTACTATTGCGGCGATCGCGGGAGAAAAACTCGTCCGTGTGACTCAAGACGGCAGCCTGTTGAGTCTAGATTTGCCTGTAGCTACGAAAGCCGATCTGAATCCCTCGACTGCCACACCTCTATCCTTGCCTGCTCTGCTCACAGGCAGCAATTTAAGCAACGCGACCGGAGTCTCGGTTGATGCAAAGGGTGTTGTTCGACTGACGAATTCCAACAAGGTAATTCCATCTGAAGCAGGAACCGCGATCGCGAGTAATCAACTGAACGCTGCGGGTGTAACAGGTGGCAAGGTGGCAGTACTGGGTCAAAAAGTTGGGTTAGTCGGTGCCGCGATCGATGCCTCTGGCACAAACGGCGGCGGAACAGTGCTGGTTGGTGGCGACTATCAAGGCAACGGCACAGTCCCCAACGCTCAACAAACTTACGTCAGCCCGGATTCTGTGATTCGAGTCGATGCAGTGCAAACCGGAAATGGTGGACGGGCGATCGTTTGGGCAGACGATACCACGCAATTCTACGGCAACATCAGCGCTCGTGGCGGCTCCCAATCCGGCAATGGTGGATTTGTCGAAGTGTCGGGCAAGCAAAACCTAACTTTTGATGGTGGGGTAAACGTGCAAGCTCCGGCGGGAGTCGCAGGACAGTTGTTACTTGATCCCACCAGCGTTGTGATTGGAACGAATGGAGCAAATAACAATCAGTTAGACGGCGATCGCCAAATTCTTGCGGGTGATCCGGGCGGCATATTCTTCATCTCAGCCGATCGCATTGTGCAGGCGTTGAGTACGGGCAATGTGGCGATCGCGGCGACAACCAACATTGATATCAATAGTGACATCAACGCCAGCGGTAATTTAACTCCCAGCAGCTTAACGTTCACGGCACCTCAAATCAGCCTCAATGCTTCCGTGACGACTGCGGGTGGAAACATCACCTTTGACGGCGCAGTTCAAGTCGGCAACTCACCGAATACTAGTGTCAGCACAAACGGCGGCACTGGAAATATCACCTTTACTAACGCGATCGATAGCGCAGGATTTACACCCTATCCGCTTACGCTAAACGCAGGTGGCAACATCTCTGTTCAAGGCAATATTGGTTCTGCTTTTAGCCTAGGAGCCATCACCATGACCGCAGGCGGTAATATTATTGCCCAAACTCCTACGGGCATACCAACTGATATTTCAACTCGCGGTTCTTTGATTCTAAACAATCCTGATCCGGCTCCTGTAAAACTAGTTGCAGGTGGAAACATTGTGGTTGGCAACATCAATAATGGTAATGGCGGTTCTGACTTTATCAGTTACGTTCGTTTGGAGTCTGGCGGAAATATTCAAGTCAATACGATTGATACAGGGGCTGGAGGCATCGATATCACCGCAGGTGGCTCTTTCCGAGCGGTTGGTTCTTTCCTCTCTTCTCTTTTTGTTGGTGATGGCGGTATTATCAACAACCCGGCTTTGATCGATTATCTGGTAGCTCAAGGATTTAAACGCACCGAGCTGCTAAACGCTGAACCACGGTATGTCGATTATGACAATCAGTCTTTCCCTGGAGTTCGTATTCCTAGTTCTTCTGAGCTACCTTTAAGTCTAATTTCTAGACCCTCAAACGTTCCCGCAGGGCAGCTTAAGTCCCCGATAGTCATCCGCTATGGCGATCAAAAAGAGACGATTATTGATTACACCTACAAAATTAAAGGGGTAGATAGCCGTTTCACGATTTTAGGCGATAGTCAACAGCCGTTTCGTATGGGTTCTGTGTTTGATGGAAATCTTCAGTTTGTCCCTGCATCACCAGCCGATCAATTAGCAGATTACAATCCAGCCATCAATAATTTCGCTTTTGCATTCAACACGAGTCGGGCGCTAGTTTACGGCACCAGTGAATTTCCTGTCAACGCAAGTGGACTAGCCGCAGGGGTCGCTATAGGACAGGGTACAAATGCCGCTTTTTACGGGGCTTTTCAAAACCGTGCCTTTGATCCAGTACTCAAACCAGTTAATCCGGTAATCAATAATCCTGCAATTACCAACGCCAACAGCGAAACTGCCACTGCCACAGGACTGCAAACAACAGCGTTACAAACCGGGAACGCGGGGCAAGTGATTCAGCGGGGAGGGAAGGATCAAGCTCAGAATGCCTGCAATATATCCACGACGATCGCATCTTCCACCACACCCGAAACGCGATCGCCGGACAACACTCGCAATCCTTGTACAAACACCAAAGATGAAGCTCAAATTTTGCAAATTTTGGGTGATGATGCAGGCGATGGCAAAGGAGTGAAATAGAGAAGTTGAGATCGATTGCGGTTGAGTAAAGTTGCGATCGCAAAATGCTATCGTTAAACCAAAGTTTTGGTGAGGGATGCGGCATGAATTTGATCAGCCAGCCACTCGACTTTGAAATTGAATATCCCGAAGCCGATGGCAAACCCATGTCCGAGAGCGATCAAACCCGTGACTACTTAATTTACGGCGTAAAAGCGCTGCGCCATTACTTTAGAAATCGGTCTGATGTGTATGTATCAGGCAACCTGTTCATCTATTATCGGCAGGGAGTCCGAGATGCAGTAGTCTCGCCGGATGTGTTTGTAATTTTTGGCGTGGAAAACAAACAGCGCCGCAGTTACAAAGCCTGGGAAGAGGGCGGAAAGCTACCTGATTTTGTCCTGGAAATTACTTCCAAAACGACCCAATATCAAGACGAAGAAGAAAAGCGGCACAAGTATCGCACCTTGGGCGTAATGGAATATTTCCAGTATGACCCGACGGGGGATTATCTTCAGCCGCAATTGAAAGGATTGCAGTTGGTGGAGGGCGAGTATCAGGCGATCGCCCCTACTTTTGCCACAAACGATCGCCCAATTTTCTATAGCAACGTGTTAGGACTGGAATTGCATCTGCTAGGGGGCGAACTACGCTTTTTTGATCCGCAAACGGGCGAGAAGCTACTGGATTTTGACGAAACGGAACAAGCTAGACAAGCAGCAGAACAAGCTAGACAAGCGGCGGAGCAGGCTAGACAAGATGCCATTCCTCGGCTATTGGAAATGGGATTGAGTGCGGAACAGGTGGCGCTGGCGTTGGGGTTATCTACAGAAGGGGTGACAGAGAACAGAGAATAAGGAAGGAAAAATGGCTAGGATGAAGCGAAATAAAACTGCGATCGCGCAGTTATTGTTGACGGCGGTATTGCTTGAGTTCGGTCAGGCTCCTGCTCTGGCGCAAATTACCAGTGCCCCGGACGGCACCAATACCGGAGTAAACCAAGCGGGTAACACCTTCAATATTGCAGGCGGCACTCAGGCAGGCTCGAACCTGTTTCATAGCTTTCAGCAGTTTGGATTGAACGCTGGGCAGATTGCTAATTTTCTCTCGAATCCGGCAATACAGAACATTCTTGGACGAGTGACAGGCGGCGATGCCTCCATCATTAACGGACAAATTCAAGTCTCAGGCAGCAGCGCCAATTTGTATTTGATGAATCCCGCAGGCATTGTGTTTGGTGCCAACGCGAGTTTGAATGTGCCGGGTTCCTTCACTGCCACCACCGCTAATGGCATTGGCATTGGCAACAACTGGTTTAACGCCATTGGCAATAACAACTATGCGGCGCTGATTGGCACACCCAATAGTTTCGCCTTTACCGGACTGCAACCCGGAGCCATTATCAACGCGGGTAACTTGGCAGTCGGAACAGGGCAAAGTCTGACGTTACTGGGTGGCACCGTGATCAACACCGGAACCCTGACAGCACCGGGTGGAACGATTACCCTGGCAGCAGTTCCTGGCGATCGCTATGTCCGTGTGGGTCAGTCGGGGAGCATTTTGAGCTATGACTTGCCTTTAGCTGTACGGGATACGGTTAATCCATTGACGGCTCCACCCTTATCTTTGCCCCAATTGCTAACGGGCGGGGCGCTGACGACTGCCACTGGTTTAACGGTTGCAAATGGAAAAGTAACACTGACCGGATCGGGCATTCCGGTTAGCACGGGCGATGTGGTTGTCAAAAATATGACGGCTGGAACGGCAACTCTTTCAGCCGCTAAAAATCTAACTTTAGTAGAAAGCCAACTTCGTACCACGGGCGATCTAAATTTGCTGGCAAAGAATACCGTTACCGTGCGCGATAGTGTTGCCACTCCCGTGACAATTCAATCTGGCAAAAACTTAACCATTCAGGGCAACCAGAGCATTGATATTTTGGCATTGAGGCATCCTACCGCAGCCTTTCAAAGTATTGAAAATTTAAGCCTGATTAGTGACGGCATTATTTCTGGCGATGCCCATTACTCCAGCGGCGGCTTTTCGATTCGGAAATTAGATGGCACCCCCGGCAGGTTTATCAGTCTGTACGATCCGATTATTAGTGCCAACGGAAATGTGACGTTTGGGGATTACACAGGGGTTTCCTTAAAAGTGGAAGCGACGGGCAACATCACGACGGGGAATATCAACATTACGGGAAGGGATCTGGCATTTGCGGCTGCACCAGTGGGAAGCGATCGCAGAATTTTAGGCGACTATGCCGCCGTAATTTTACGGGCAGGCGTACCCGTGCTTACAGAAACAGCCTTTGCCACGAATCCAACCCCAAATTCACCGTTTCTAGTCAATACCAACGGCACCGCTTTTACGGGCAGCGCTCCATCAGCTTCCATTGGTCGAGTCACTGTTGGTAATCCTGTAAATCCAGCGTTACAGAGCATTCAGGCTGAATACATTGATATTTCTGCTCCCAATGGAATTAGGATCAATACACCCATTCGCGGCAACTATGTCAAGCTGACAGCGACTGTAGGGGATGTGGTGGTTCATTCAATCGACTCAAGTGTCCTTTTTGGTACTCTTTCTGGAGACATTGATATTACAGCCGGAGCACTGTTTAAGGCGACGGGAACATTGGATAGCTTAGGGGCTTTTAATTTAGGGTACTCAACCGGGCTAAAGAACTACGTTCTGGTTGACCCCAATTTAGTTCCCTTTCTAGTGGGTAAAACGGGAGATACCACTGCCAATGTGAAGACTGCGATTCAGAACAGCAATCCTGCCAATATCAATCAACAAATGGGTGTGAATACTCCAGTTAGTATTAGATCATACATTGGCACAATTACTATTCGTTATGGCGGTGGCGGCACATCAACTCCTTTATCGACGGGCGTGACGGTGGAAGGCAACAATACGCCATTTGTGATTGGTCCCAATGTGGCGGCGGGTGTGGGGGATGCTTATTTACCAGACAATCCGGCAGATAACTTTGCTACATTTGTCGCCAATCCCTTTCGCTTGGTTAAAAATGAAACCTACTCGCTGGCAACCATTCCAACGGGTGAAAGTGGCACAGTGGGAGCAATTGCTCGAACCACTGTAATCGACGGTAGTTTGACGGTTTCAGTTCAAAATCGAGTCCTTGGTATTCGTCCAATCACGGCAGTTCCTGAGGTGGTAGAAACTCAAAATCAAGCACAAGTAACTGCTCAAGCTGAAGCTCCTAGGACACCAGTGAGTTCAACGGTGCAGCAGACTGTTCAAAGAACATTCATTAGTCAAGATCAAAATTCTGCTTGTAATATTCCAAACGCCACGATCGCATCTTCCACCACATCCGAAGCGCGATCTCCGAGTACACCCAGCAATCCCTGTAAATCAGTGAACGACGACGCTCAGATTTTGAAACTTCTGGGCGAGGATGCCAAGCCGAATCAAAGCCGTTACTTCATCTATCCTTCGGTTGAGTTGGCAGTGCTGCAATTAATTGAGCCGCGATCGCGATGAATTATTTTCAAGTGGGTATAGGGGCAATCGCGACTGTTCTACTGACCATCAGTCCAACAATCATCTACGCTGAGATTCCTCAATCCTCTAATCAGGCGGATAAAGAGATTGCTGCGGATCAGCTTTTGCAAGCAGGCGATCGCCAGTATCAAGCAGGGCAAATAGAGACTGCGATCGCCACTTGGAAGCAAGCTCAGGTTGCCTATCGACAAAACAAAAATCAACGGGGAGAAGCCGCAGCCCTTACCAATTTAGGGATGGCGTATGTCACAGGAGAACGCTATCGGGATGCCATAGAGGTGTTGGAAGCTGTGTTGCCGATCGCGCGATCGCTCAAGGATCAACCCGGTGAGGCAAGGGCACTAGGCAACTTGGGAATTGCTTACAAAATGCTGGGCAATTACGGTCAGGCAATTCAGACTCATCGGCAAGCGGGAAAGCTGATGCGGCAATTGGGCGATCGCCCTGGCTTGGGTCAGGTGTTGCTGAATTTGGGGAACGCCTTTGAAGCGGTGGGTGACTATGACAGCGCCGCGATCGCTCATCAACAAAGCCTCAAGCTGGCAGAGGAATCGCGAGATCGCACTGGAACCGCTATCGCTTTGGGTAACTTGGGGGCAGTTTACGCCAACCAGGGTAAGGACAAAGCGGCGATCGCCACCTTTCAGAAAAGCTTGGAGATTCACCGCGCTATCAAAAATTTCGCAGGAGAAGCCAGCACCCTAATTAACCTGGGTTCCATCTCCCACAGCTTAGGGAAACGAGATGATGCCATTCGCTATTATCAGCAAAGCTTAGCGATCGCCCAGCAACTCAACAATCGTCATTTATCTGGAGAAGCACTCGGCAGTTTGGGACTTGCCTATGATGACTTAAAGGACTTTCCTAAAGCGATCGCCTATCATCGCCAAAGTCTAGAAATTGGGCGATCGCTCAACGATCCAGAAGCCACAGGCATCGCCTTAAATAACCTGGCGCACTCTCTTTTTGGCGCAGGCAACCTAACAGAAGCCGAATCCACCTTACGATCAGCCGTAACTCAACTTGATGCCCTTCGCCCCGAACTCAGCGACCTCTATCGCATTTCCATTTTTGATACTCAAGTGCATACCTATAGCCTCTTGCAGCAAGTCCTAGTTGCCGCAAAAAAATATGAAGCTGCCCTAGAAGTTGCTGAACAAGGACGAGCACGGGCGTTTGTGGAACTGTTGGCGAGGAGACAGGGGGCGGGTAATCAGGGGGCAGGGGTCAGGGGTCAGAGGTCAGAAGAAACTCAAAACTCATCGCTTAAAACTCTCACCCCTCGCCCATTACCTCTTGCCTCTCCTTTCACCATCGCCCAGATCAAAGCCGTTGCTCGTCAGCAAAAAGCGACGCTGGTAGAATACGCGATCGTGCCGGATGACGACTTCAAGTTTCGGGGCAAACAGCGCGCACGAGAATCAGAGTTGTTGGTTTGGGTGGTGCAACCGTCTGGGCAAGTGGCGTTTCGTCGGGTTGATTTGAAACCCCTTTGGCAACAAGACCTCAGCTTGACTAAACTCGTGAGCGCCAGTCGTCAATGTCTTTATCCCGCTGCAAATTGTAGTCAGTTACTAACGGCTACTCAAAAACCGCTTCCGCAAGCTGAGATGGCGGAGGTCAAGGCTCCTCGGCGATCGCGCAATCCAGCCATGCAGCGGCTCCATCAACTACTCATTCAGCCGATTGCCGATCTGCTGCCCAAAGAAACCGATGCCCGAATTGTCTTTATTCCTCAAGAATCTCTGTTTTTGGTGCCCTTTCCCGCACTGCAAACCGCCGATGGCACTTACCTGATTGAGCAACATACCTTACTCACGGCTCCTGCCATTCAGATTCTTGATCTGACCCACAAACAGCGGTTAGCCCAGCAAAAAGGTCAAACTATTTCGCGATCGCTGATTGTGGGCAATCCAGCAATGCCGATGGTGGGCACCGAAGCCCTGTCGCCTCTGCCATCCTCAGGAGAGGAAGCCCAACAAATTGCAGAGTTGCTAAAAACGAAGGCGCTGATTGGTACCCAAGCGACTGAACGTCGGGTTGTGCAGGAACTTCCCCAAGCAAAACGGGTGCATCTGGCGACTCATGGATTACTGGAGTATGGTCAAGATCTAGGAGATGTGGGCATTCCTGGGGCGATCGCCTTAGCGCCTTCCCCAGAAAAACGCGCGATCGCCTCTGACCCCAACAACGATGGTTTGCTGACCTCCAACGAGATTTTGGATTTGCGCCTCAAAGCAGATTTAGTCGTGCTGAGTGCTTGCGATACTGGGCGCGGCAGAATCACGGGTGATGGCGTAGTCGGTCTATCGCGTGCGTTTATTTCTGCTGGCGTTCCGAGTGTGGTAGTGAGTCTGTGGGCAGTTGCCGATGCATCTACAGCAAATTTGATGGTGTCGTTTTACCAGGCTTTGCAGCAACAGCCCGATAAAGCGAAAGCGCTGCGGCAGGCAATGCTAGAAACGATGAAAACTTATCCCCGACCCCTCGATTGGGCAGCGTTTACGTTAATTGGAGAGGCAGATTGACATACTCACCGGGCTAAAGCCACCCAGAACTACCCTGCACATTGGATCTGCACATTTGAAGGGTATTCAACCGTACCCGATGAAACAGTGTTGCTCCAGGAAAAGATTCTGCGGGAGCCTGAGGGCAACCTCGCCCACGGTTTTCTCATGGTTAACCCCTGCCAATTGATTATCGATACTCTTTGATTTTGACTTGCAAGCAATTCACTCAGTCCATTCGCTGCGGTAGGCTGAATGCTGTGCCCCTTCTTGATAACTGAATGATTGCTTCACGATGGATAATTTTATCGCTGGTGTTTGCCTTGCTGCTGGCGCTCGGCATGATACTGCTGTATTTGGGCAAGCTGCGATCGGCCGCCGCTGCCGCTCCTCGGCTTTTAGTCAACCCGTCCAATAGCCTGCCCTATCCGTCTGGCAAGATCTCGGTGATTATCCCCGCCTACAACGAAGCAGACAATATCGCCGCCTGCATCACGGCAGTTCTAGAAAGCTCTGATTGGTCGGCTGATTGGTTAGAGGTGTGGGTCCTGGATGATCAATCGACGGATAATACGCTGGCGATCGCCCAAAATTTACAGGTGACCCTTGCCGATCCTCGCTTCCAGGTGATTGCTGGAAAACCCCGTCCCGTGGGTGAAACCTGGGTGGGTAAAAACTGGGCTTGTGTGCAGGCAGTTCAGCAGGCAAAGGGGGAGTTTTTGCTGTTTTTAGATGCGGATGTGCGGCTGAAACCGGGTGCAATTTCGGCGGCGCTAGAGTTTGTTCAGCGATCGCAGATCGATTTATTCACCTGTTGGCCCACGCTGATTTGTGGTTGTTTAGCGGAATGGTTGGCGCAACCATTGATTGCAGGGATCTTAGCAGCAGGGCTGGACTTTGCTGAAATCAACAACCCTCAGTCCGAAACCGTTTTTGCGGTGGGACCTTTTATGCTGTTCCGGCGGACGGCTTATGAGCAAATCGGTGGGCATCAAGCCGTTGGCAGTCAGGTCGTGGAAGATGTGGAGCTAGCGCGGTTAATTAAACAACACAGTCTGAAATTACACTGCGGTCTGGGTCATGATCTGGGCACGCTGCGGATGTATCCTACCGGTGCGGCGCTGTGGGAAGGCTGGACCAAAAATTGGTATCTCGGCTCCCAGCGAAAGTTGGGGTTGACCTTGCAAACGGCACTCTTGATATTTTGGATTTGTACGTTTCCCTGGCTCGCAGCGATCGGTCTCTTACTCAAGGGGGCGCTAGTCGGATTCACGACACTAGATGGAATCGCGATCGCCCTTGCCTTTGCTGCTATCTTGTTGCAACACCCTATTAGAGTCGCGATCGCCCAGATCTCTGCCATTCCTCCCCGCTATTGGTGGCTCACTGGCATAGGTGGGGCTTTCGTCACAGCCATCATTCTCGGCTCCATCATTAAAACCGAAACAGGCTGGGGCTGGACTTGGCGCGGCAGACCACTCAAAAGCGCATGACGAATGACGAATTACAACCTCATCACTTCTCATTCCATTCGCCACTCGTCATTTCCCTACTAGCCACTCGTCATTCACCACTCCCTTACCTGCTTTCGCCTATGAAACTCGATGCTGTCGTTCTTGTTCTAATTAATATCCTGATTATCATTGGGCTTTCCCGATTGGTTGGCCTGGCTTTTCGCCGGATTAAGCAACCCTTAGTCATTGGCGAGATTGTTGCGGGAATTATGCTGGGTCCATCGCTGTTTGGGCTACTGGCTCCCGATGCGGCAGCATTTCTGTTTCCCCCTGAAGTGATCCCCTATTTAGGAGTCCTTTCTCAAATCGGGCTAATCTTTTTTATGTTTTTGATTGGCTTGGAACTTGATCCGAAATATTTGAAGAGCCAGATTGATGTGGCGGTGCTGATCTCGCATATGAGCATTTTGGTGCCGTTTTCCCTGGGAACCCTGCTGGCGCTACTGCTGTATCCGCTGGTTTCCAATAACAGTGTGTCGTTTACGGCATTTGCGCTGTTTTTAGGGGCAGCCATGTCGATTACGGCGTTTCCAGTGTTAGCCCGAATTATTACTGAAAATAATCTCCAGTCAACCCCTTTGGGGACGCTGGCGCTGACCTGTGCCGCCGTGGATGATGTGACGGCGTGGTGTTTGTTAGCACTGGCGATCGCGGTTACCCGCACCAACAGCATGATAGGAGCGTTACCCACGATTTTGGCTGCCGCACTTTTTATCACGCTGATGCTGACCGTCATGCGCGTATTTTTGCAGCGACTAGCTCGTTACTTCGATCGCACTGGGCACCTGAGCCAGTTCACTCTAGCCGGCATTTATATGGGCGTGATTGCCTCAGCGTTGATTACCGAATTGATTGGCATTCATCTCATTTTTGGAGCCTTTTTGCTGGGTGCCATCATGCCCAAACATCCCGGATTGACCCGTGAACTCGCGCAAAAAACCGAAGATTTTGTTTTAACGCTGCTGCTGCCTATTTTCTTTGCCTATAGCGGCTTGCGAACTCAGATTGGCTTGCTGAATAGCCCCGTACTGTGGGGGTTGTGTGCCTTAGTGATTGCTGTTGCCGTGACTGGAAAATATGTGGGCACCAACGTTGCCGCTCGATTTTGCGGCATTGAGAAGCGAGATGCAGCGGCACTGGGTTGGATGATGAATACCCGTGGGCTAACCGAATTGATCGTCCTTAATATCGGGCTGAGCTTGAATGTGATCTCGCCGTTGTTGTTTACCATGCTGGTGATGATGGCGCTGGTAACCACGTTTATGACCTCGCCGCTGTTGGAGTGGATTTATCCGAAGCAGCAAATTCGGGAAACGATCGCGGAGCCTGTGACCGAAGCGGTTGACCCCAGCTACCGAATTTTGGTGCCTATCGCTAATCCTAGTACGCAACAAGGATTGATTCAACTGGCAGCGGCGATCGCGGCTAGTAATCAACCACCCTCTGCCGATTCACCTCATTCTGTGGCAGTCTATCCCCTTAGCCTGATTCAGCTAGAAGAAGACTATGCCTACCAAAGCACCCCTGCCTCTATTGAGCGCCTGATCAGCGATCGCCACAGTCAAGTGCTTGATTTAATTGAAACTTTAGAACCCCCTTACATTCGCTCGTTGATCTATCCAGTGGTGCGTGCAACCAGAGATATTGGACAGGAAACTGCGGACATTGCCGAGCGCGATCGCATTGATCTCGTGTTGATGGGCTGGCATCGTCCAGCGTTTAGCAAAAACCGTTTGGGCGGCAGAGTGGGGCAAATCCTTAGCAATGCACGGGCAGACGTTGCCGTATTCGTCGATCGCCAGCACGGCAAATTAGAGAAACTGCTGGTGCCCTATGTGCCCAATATTCACAACGATTTAGGATTGGAAATTGCCCTAAGATTAGTGCTAAATAGCCCAGATTGCTCTCTCACCATTTTGCGAGTTGCTCAAGACCATCAAACCAGCGACCTCACCTACGAGCTAAAAACTTTAATGAATCAACTCCCTAATGACCTCCTCCAGCGGATTCACATTCCCCAAGTGGAATCGGAAAACCCGATCGCCGCTGTTGTGCAAGCATCTGGCAATGCTGATCTCACCATTGCCGGAGCCAGTCGCGAATGGGGTCTTGAGCGCCAAACCTTAGGGTTTTATGCCGACCAATTAGCCGTGCAGTGTTATTCTTCACTACTAATTACTCGGCGCTACAGTCGCGTTACCTCTCATCTAGCATCGGTTTTGCCAGATCGCAGTGACATGAGCGCTCAAAAACCGGAGGTCGGCGCATGAAGGGGCATTTCAGTCCAAAATCGCTTGTTTTTTATGGGTGCGCGATCGGCAGCGTCACGCTTTTATTCAGCCTTGCCACTGCCTATGGCGAATCGAATCTTAAGGCTCCTGATCGCATGGATGGTCGGTATCCCCTGTCAACCGCATCATTGCCAGACTGCGTGCAGGCGGAATCTCTCATGCTAACTATTCAGCAATCGGGCGTTTTCTTAACGGGTTCTCTGTTGCCAAACACCGCCTCCGAAGAAAATATCCAAATGGCGCACGATCGCCCGTCCCTGACTGGCAACTGGCGCAACCAACAGCTTACCTTGAGCGGATCCATCAAATATCTCCCCAACTGCCAAGGCACCGTTTCTATTCAAGGAAAAATCGATCAACCGAGGCTTCAGGGCACCCTTCGGCTGAGTTCTGATGCTCGTGAAATCCCGTTTTCTGCGAAGCGAGAAGCTCCCCCTGCCAAGACGCAAGCACATTAACGATAGGCTACTTCGGACTGCCAAACGCGATCGCAAGCTGATACAACACAGGTGCTACTACTAAGGCGGGTAGGAATGCGGCAATCTGAATTTTAGCAATGTCTAACAGGTTGAAGCCAATGCCCAGAATCATCAAGCCGCCTACGCCAGTGGTCAATAAAATTGGCGGTGCAGTGGTTGGATCGGGGATGATTTGGGCAAGAGTGCCTGCTAATAAAGACAAGCTTCCTTGATAAAACAAAATCATCCAAGCAGAGAAGCCAACGCCAATGCCAAAACTGCTGGTGAAGGCGATCGCGGCGAAGCCGTCCATGGTGCTTTTGAGCAGCAAAATCCGATTGTCGCCCGTCAATCCATTACTCAAACTGCCCAAGATTGCCATGGGCCCCACGCAAAACAGGAGACTAGCTGCGACAAAGCCTTCGGTAAAGGTGCTGTTACCGCCGAACTGATGCTTGAGGCGATCGCCCAATGCCGTCAACCGCGCTTCAATCTGCGCCCATTCTCCCAGCAAGCCGCCCACCACCAGCGCAATTAATCCTAAAACAATGCCATCTAATACACCCGCTTGCACTTTGGTTAAATTCCCTGCCATTGTGAAGCCCAAAAAAGCAGTCAGTAACCCTACCCCTTGAGTAATCACGGTGATCATCCTGAATGGCAAGCGACCCCGGAGCAACAAACCTGCTGCCGTTCCCAGGGCGATCGCTAGGACGTTGATCCAAGTGCCGCTCGTTTTTGCCCAAAAATCTAAAGTCACCCCATTCCGTTCCGCTACAATCCCTTCAAGTTATCCGATGCCTTCCAGTTTGGCATTTGTTTCAGGTAGCGTGCCTTTGGGGTCTGGCAACTTAGCGGCAGCCCCATCCATTACACTTCATCCCGCACCTCCTTAATCCTGGTTTTACGCTCCAAGATTTCTTTCAATACCAACGTCACCAGCGCCAACAACGCCAGCAATACAGCGGCAGAAAATGCGGCTTCAGTTTGATATTGCTTATAAGCATCTTCCACGAACAGCGGCAAGGTTTGGGTTTTGCCAATGATGTTGCCCGAAACCACGGATACTGCGCCAAACTCGCCCATTGCTCTGGCATTGGTGAGCAGCACGCCATACAACAAGCCCCAGCGAATATTGGGCAAGGTAATCCGCCAAAAAGTCTGCCAGCCATTTGCTCCCAAAGTTTTTGCAGCTTCTTCTTGCTCTGCACCCGCTTCTTCCAACACCGGAATCACTTCACGGGCAACAAACGGAATCGTGACAAATGCCGTTGCCAAAACCATTCCCGGCAGCGCAAAGATAACTTTTAGGTCATATTGCTCCAAAAATGGACTAAACCAGCCATTGCGACCATAGAGCAAAACAATCATCAGCCCTGCGACCACGGGAGACACTGAAAACGGCACATCTAAAATGCTGATGACAAAGGCGCGTCCTCGAAAATGCTTGCGGGCAATCAGCCATGCAGCACACAGCCCAAACACGGTATTAATGGGAACTACAATCAGCGCAATGATCACAGTGAGATACACGGCGGTTAAAAAATTTGCCTCGATTAGATTGGCAAAGAAAGGTGCCCAGCCTTTAGCGAATGCCTGCACGAACACGTTGATGGTTGGAATAAAGAGGATTAGCGTTAGGTAGGCGATCGCAATCCCAATCAAAACAGCTTTGATCCAAGGGCGATCGCGCGGTGCAGTGCTAGATTTAATCGAGCGATATGAATCAGGAGACGAGTCTAAATTAGATGTCATAGCGACGACCCCAAGCTTGCAATAAATTAATCAAAACCAGCAGAATCAGCGAAAGGGTTAACAACACTGCCCCAATAATGGTTGCTCCGGAGTAATCGTATTGTTCCAACCGTTGGAAGATTAAAACTGGAGCAATCAAATCTTGAAAGGGCGTATTGGAAGCAATGATCACCACCGAACCATATTCTCCAACAGCGCGAGCAAAGCCCAGCGCGACCCCGGTTAAAATGGCAGGCATCAGCGGCGGTAACACGACCCGCCAAAAAGTTTGAAACCGAGAAGCCCCTAGCGACCAAGCCGCTTCTTCAATCTCTTTTTCCAGTTCTGCCAACACAGGCTGAACAGTACGAACCACAAATGGCAGAGAGATCAGCAGCATGGCGATCGCAATGCCCGATCGCGTGAAAGCAATCTTAATTCCCAAGGGTGCGAGCAATGATCCAATCCAGCCGTTGTCGCTATATACCGTTGCCAAAGTCAACCCTGCAACCGATGTGGGCAACGCAAACGGTAAGTCTACAGCCGCATCAATCACCCGCTTCAACGGAAAGGTATATCGGGTTAGCACCCAGGCAATCAAGGTGCCAAAAATACCATTGACGAGCGCCGCCCCAAACGCAGTCACAAACGTAACTTCATAGGCAGATAAGGCAATTGGACTGGTTGCAACTTGCCAAAATTTTACGGGACCTTCACTGGCTGCTTTCAGAAAAAGCGCCGCAGTAGGCAGCGCCAGCATAAAGAACAAATAACTCGATGTGATGATCCAAAGCCAAGGAAGCCGCTTGAAGAAAACCCAAAAGCGCTGTCCCTGAGAAATATCTGACGTAGAAGACGCAGTCATGAATGGTTCAAACCAGAAGATTAAGAATAAACGTTATCTTAATCTACTCAAGTCTGATAGGAAAACCGTATTTAATAGCAATTAGAAGAATTAACCTGACATACGACTTTTCTCAACGCCTTGTGAAGGCTACTTCTCCCTTTGCTTTTTACTACGAGTGTATGAAATAGTAGGAGATGGCTTGCATCAGAAAACCTAAATGCCGATTTTAGCGTGGCGGGGTTACTAGTTGGCGTATTTGGCACTCATCGCTGGATGACAGAACTCCAACAGCGTTGGTCATAATTAGCAGACACACTCTTGAACTAGCTGCTTAAATAGCTCATCCGCTCGAATGGGATCAAAGAACTGGCTAGATAGCAGCCCTTGACTGGCGTTTGATGGATCTAGGCTAATTGCTTTTCGGAGATTTTCAACCGCTAAGTTGGCATTGTTGAGCAGTGCATAGTGAAATGCGTTGTTTTGATAGGCTTGGGGCTTTTCTGGTGCCAGTGCGATCGCCTTACTGATGGATGTCTCAAAGTCTTCATATCTTCCTAGTTGATCCAATGAAAAACCTCGATTGACCCAAGGATCGTAATAGTTGGAATCAAGTTGAATTGATTTTTCAAAACAATCTAGCGCCTCCTGATATAAACCCAGTTTGTTTAGAGTATTTCCTTTGCCGTTCCAAGCATTTACATCATTCGCGTGAATCTCAATCGCTTGGTTATAACTCTCTAAAGCCGCTTCATATTGCTTCAATTGCCTCAGCGCTTTGCCCTTGCCAATCCACGCTTCAAATTTTGATGGTTGAATCTGAATTGCTTTTGTATATAAATCAACTGCCTCGGAATATTCTTCTTCATGCAAAAAACTATCTCCTTGCAATACATAGTCATTTGCGGTTGATTGTTGAGGTTGCACCATCGGGAACGACTCCAGTTGTTTAGTGAATTCTTAAATTTACAGCTACATTTAATCCTGTCCGAGTTTTAGCCAGCTAAAAATTTGAACGGGCGTGATCAATAGAGTCAGATTGTCGAGAGTCGGTAAAGGCTGTTCATCGACATACAGGCGAGGAGTTTGATTGGGGGCAAAGGTCAGGATCGAGCGATCGCTGGCATCGATCAACCAGCCTAACTGAGTGCCATGATTCAGGCAATGCAAGATTTTGTCGATGACTGGGTTGGCGCTTTGGTTAGGCGACAGAATTTCAATCGTCCAATCGGGTGCCACAAAAACATCCTCCGTAATTTCACCCTCTGTATCAAATCCAATCGTCTGCCACTCCAGCACAACCAGATCTGGCACTAGGGAGCGATCGTCAAAAGTACAGCGTAATTCTGGAAAGGCAAATGCTATCTTTTGAGGTTCTGCAACCTGATTGATTGTCGCAGCGAGTTTCGCTTGAATAATGGAATGCTTGCTCTTTTGCATCGGTTTTTGAATGATTTTACCATTCACAAATTCGCTTGCAGGCTCGGTTTCGGGCAGGGCAAGAAACTCGTTGAGCGTCAGAGGTTTGGTGGGGGTTGCAACCATGTTGATGTCCCAAAATATCGTAAGTCTAACCTATCGCGCGAACTGACAAGTCAGCACTTGCGCGATCGCGATTAGTTTTAAGTAGTTGCGAAGTATTGGGATGATCTCCCTTACTTCCGCCCCAGCAACTTATCTCGCAGGTGTTTGATTTTGTCGCGAAATTCAGCGGCTTTTTCAAACTCCAGTTTCTTCGCCGATTCCTTCATCTGTGCCTCCATTTGAACGATGATATCCGGGATATTTTCCATGGGAATCTCGTTCGCGTGAACATAAACCTCTTCCAGTTCATTTGCTTTGAGGCGACGGGAAACATCCAAAAACTTGAGGATGGAATTGTTTTGCCGTTTGATGATCGAGTAAGGCGTGATGCCGTGGTCTTCGTTGTATTTATGCTGAATGGCGCGGCGGCGTTCCGTTTCAGAGATGGCTTTTTCCATGCTCTTGGTCATGTTGTCGCCATACAAAATCGCTTTGCCGTCCACATGGCGCGCCGCTCGTCCGATCGTTTGAATCAGCGATCGCTCTGCCCGCAAATAGCCTTCCTTGTCTGCATCCAGAATTGCCACCAGGGAAACTTCTGGTAAATCCAATCCTTCCCTCAGCAGGTTCACCCCAATCAGTACATCAAAATCCCCTTCCCGCAGCCCTTGCAAGATTTCAATCCGCTCGATCGAGTTGATTTCTGAATGCAAGTAACGGACTCGAATGCCGCGCTCCTGAAAGTATTCCGTCAGGTCTTCCGCCATTCGCTTGGTCAACGTCGTCACTAAAACCCGCTCATCTTTGGGCACCCGCTCCTGAATCTCGCCAAACAGGTCATCCACTTGCCCTTGAGTCGGTCGCACAAAGATTTCTGGGTCAAGTACACCCGTGGGACGAATGATCTGATCCACGACATGATCTTCAGAGATCTCCAGTTCCCACTCGCCCGGTGTAGCAGAGACAAAGACGCATTGGCTCACCTTTTCCCAAAATTCTTCGGCTTTCAGGGGGCGATTGTCGGCAGCGCTAGGTAAGCGAAACCCATGGTCAATCAACACCCCTTTCCGGGATTGGTCGCCATTGTACATGGCGCGCAGTTGGGGAATGGTGACATGGGATTCATCAATCACCAACAGCCAATCTTTGGGGAAATAGTCGAGCAAGCATTCGGGCGACTCCCCGGCTTGCCGTCCGGCAAGATGACGCGAATAGTTTTCTACGCCGTTGCAAAAGCCCACTTCCCGCAGAATTTCCAGGTCGTAGCGGGTGCGTTGTTCGAGCCGCTGTGCTTCTAATAATTTGCCGTGGGTTTCCAAAAACAGCAGGCGATCGCGCAATTCTTTTTCAATGTCATCACAGGCTTCCTTCAGCCGATCTTCTGGCGTAACAAAGTGACGAGCCGGGTAAATATTCACGCCGTCCATGCTTTGTAACGTCGTGCCCGTCACCGGATCGATATAGCGGATGGCTTCAATTTCGTCGCCAAAAAACTCCACCCGAATTATCCGATCTTCGTAAGCCGGACCAATCTCCAACACGTCACCCTTAATCCGAAAGCGACCGCGCCCTAGCTCCAAATCATTGCGGGTGTATTGCACCGAGATCAGATCCCGAATTGCCCCCCGTAGGTTGATTTCTTCTCCCACTCGCAGAGAAATCGCCGCTTTCAAATATTCCGAGGGAATACCCAAGCCATAGATGCAGCTAATCGAGGCAACCACGATCACATCCCGCCGCTCAAACAGCGATCGCGTTGCCGAGTGCCGCAACATATCGATTTCTTCGTTGATCGAGGAGGTTTTGGCAATGTAGGTATCGCTTACGGGAATGTAGGCTTCAGGCTGGTAATAGTCGTAATAGCTGATGAAATATTCGACCGCATTATCGGGGAAGAACTCGCGTAACTCATTGCACAACTGCGCTGCCAGGGTTTTATTGTGTGCCAAAACTAGGGTCGGTCTACCCAGCGTATCGATCACCCGAGCCATGGTATGGGTTTTGCCAGTGCCCGTTGCGCCTAGCAGAGTTGTGTAGCGGTTGCCAGCGTTGATCGAGTCCAAAATTTGGGCGATCGCTTTAGGTTGGTCGCCTGCGGGTTCAAACGGAGCTTGAATATCGAACTTCGCCATCGTTCAAAAAAGTCCAGACTAGCGGTAAAACTGAAAAATGCGATTGCGCTTAGGCTGCCAAATCACTCACTTGACCCTCAACCAAACGCCTTTCCAGTGTAACGATTTCCCCAGTTTGCGATCGCGTTGTTGGGGTATCTCCCACGGGCGATCGCTCAAAATATTCAAGATTCCTACAATGGAATGCCTAGCGTTTTCAGCGCCAGAGGAACCACAGCCTTTACCACTTCACTAATCGTGGTTTCGCCTGCTTTATTTGTCAGCGTTTTACCCCAACCCACCAGTTTCCCCATCACCGTTGGGTCACTTTTTGCCAGGGTTGCCAGATCAGTTGCCACTTGCTCTTGAGCCATTTCGACGGGTATGCCATTGTTCTGCAACTGGGTCAACAACTCCTGAATCTGCGCTGCTGCCTGAGTCAAATCCTGGTTCAGATCAATCCGACTGATCTGGTTCGGCAATTTTGCTCGCAAACCAATCATGGTCAGCCCGACGACTTCTTTTGTAGTTTCGTCATAGCGCAGAACAATGCCATCGCCAATGTCAACCCCGATCGCAGGCTGCGGCTTGCCAATGGAGAGGTATAGCACATCTGCCGTCTCGTCATAATCCCAGGAAGCGGTTTGGGTTGCCTGCAAGATTTTTATCGCGTCCATAAAATTGTTCTATGTATTTTTACCCAAGAAGCCAAGAATCTGGCGAAATCACCAAATCTTTTCTAGCTTTAAGTCAAAACCGGGCAGTACGTCTTCTCCAGATAGAGTAACTGGCTGATTCAGCAGTTCAACGGGTTGTCCTGGACGGTAAATTTCCACGGTTTGCGTATCGCGGTCAATCAGCCAGCCCAGCCGAATGCCGTTGTCTAGATATTCTTGCAGTTTGAAGCGCACGGCTATTAGGTTATCGCTGGGCGACATCAATTCCACGACAAAATCGGGGCAGATGGGCGCAAACCGTTGCTATTGTTCGGGAGTTAGCGCAGTCCATCGTTCTAGCTTGATCCATGCCGCATCGGGGGAACGATCGCCACCATTGGGTAACTTGAAGCCTGTGGAGGAATCAAAGACTAAGCCTTGGTTAGAGAGTTCATTCCAAACCCACAGTTGGGCGATGATTTCAGCATTGCGATTTCCAGTTTCGCTTCCCGCAGGTGACATAATGGTTAATTCTCCGTTGGGCGATCGCTCAAACCGCAGATCTCGATTTGCCTGACACAGGGTGTAGAACTGTGCGTCGGTCAGTTCCACGACAGAATCGAGCGAGAGAGTGAGTGATGTCATGGCAGGCTTCCACATCTGTTGATGGCATCATAGCGAAAGGATGAGCTAATGCCCACCTCGTATTTTCAGCGGAAAGTCGAATTTTCTGCCTATAGAGTGATTGGCTTGATCGCCTAAGTTGAGTCACACTGGTCTAGTGATTCATGCAAATAAGAGATAAATATGTCTGCAAAAACGCCGCTTGAGGGAACTGAATTAGTCGATTGCGCTCGTGCGAATGCTAAGCAAGGAAGCGAAACGGCTGCGGAACTGTGCGGGTATGGCGGTGATTTGAACCGCTTTAAGCAAGCTGTGAAGCAAGCCTGCGAGCAAATGGGCGTACAGTTTAATGAATTGACCGACCTAACAAAAGAGGACTCCAACCTTTTGGAAGTAGAAGGCGAAATTGTGGCTCCCGATTCCGCTGGACAACTTTGATCACGCCTTATCTTCGTCTGCTTTTGATTGGCAAAGACATGAGTACGATGGAAGATCGCGCTTCAGCCGGATAAGTGGCTTTCTGAAAACGGGGTGCTTTCTGCGGGGCTTGAAAATCTTCTGGGGATGGCAGGCTAGTATCCACAATTCGATGCCAGCCGTTGCCCGGTTCCAAGGTTGGCACTTCAAAATTCAAAGGTTTCCAGTCCGCATTGAAAATCACATACAGGTGTTCTTGGGCAGTGGGATGATAAAGGCTAAAAGCAAGGCTATGAGAGTTTTCGCCCCAGTCTGGCTGCCCTAATTTAGTCCCGTGCCAGAGCAGGTAGGGCTTGCGATCATGAGCCGAGAGTTCTAAGAGACGCTCCTGTTGATATACCTCAAGGGATTGAGTCAGCGTGATCAGCCCTTGCACAAACCTAAGCAGATCAGCATTTTTATCGATCAGGCTCCAGTCAAACCAACTGAGTTCATTATTTTGGCAATAGGCGTTATTGTTGCCCATTTGAGTCCGCCGTACTTCGTCTCCCATTAACAGCATGGGCGTTCCTTGGGACAAAAGCAGCGCTGTTAAGAAATTTCTAATTTGGCGATCGCGCAATCGTGCAATCGTGACCTCTCTTGTATCTCCTTCAGTGCCGCAATTCCAACTGTAATTATCATTGGCACCATCGCGGCTTTGTTCGCCATTATCTTTGTTGTGTTTGTCGTTAAAGGAAACCAAATCATTCAGCGTAAAGCCATCATGACAGGTAACAAAGTTGATGCTGCGACTGGGTTCGCGATCGGGTTGCTGAAAAATATCAGGGCTGCCCAACATCCGTAAGGCGAATTCATTGATTGCACCAGAATCACTTTTGATGAAGCGGCGGACATCATCCCGAAACGGTCCATTCCATTCAGCAAAGCGATCGCCAATAAACGATCCCACCTGATACAATCCACCCGCATCCCACGCTTCCGCAATGATTTTAACCCCCGCCAACACTGGATCAGATTCGATCGACCACAGCAGCGGCGGGTCTTCCATGGGATGCCCCAACTTCCCGCGTGATAGACAAGAAGCCAAATCAAACCGAAACCCATCCACATGCATCACGTCTACCCAATAGCGCAAGCAATCAAGGATGAGCCGAGTGACTACCTCGTGATTTGCCCTGACCGTGTTGCCGCAGCCCGTGTAATTGCTGTAATAGGTTGGATCTTTTTCCAGAATGTAATAAGCACGGTTTTCTAACCCTCTAAACGACAGCGTGGGACCTTCCTCATTGCCTTCTGCCGTATGGTTAAACACCACATCCAAAATCACCTCAATTCCCGCCTTATGAAAGGCTTTCACCATGTCCCGAAATTCATTCACCGGACCCAATGGATCTTTGGAGTAACTATAGGCGCGGTGGGGTGCAAAGAATGCCAGGGTGCTATATCCCCAATAGTTTCGTAAACCGGGTCGAGCGTCTTGCTCATCAAACTCATGGATGGGCATTAACTCCACTGCCGTAATGCCCAATTTTTTTAAGTAGGGAATTTTTTCAATCAGCCCCGCATAGGTGCCCCGTTTTGCCGGAGCAACCCCAGAATTGGGATGGCGAGTAAAGCCAGCGACGTGCAATTCATAAATGATCGTGTTGGCATAGGGAGTGTGAAGCGGAACATCTCCTTCCCAGTCGTAGGTCATTGGGTCGAGGACAACGCTTCTCAGGGCTTGAGGGCAATTATCTCCGGGCAAAATCGCCGCTTCTCGACTGTAATGCTCCCACCCTACTACCGCTACTGCATAGGGATCTAACAAAACTTTGTTCCCGTCAAACCGATGCCCTTGATCGGGTGCATAAGGACCATAGACTCGATAGGCATACACCTGACCTGCGGCAAGTTTGGGCACAAACACATGCCAGTAGTAAAACGTTTTATTGTGCTTCGGATCAAGAGTGATCACTTGGCTGGGCTGGGGATCATCCGGTGCGTCAAACAGCAAAAGCTCGACAGCGGTGCTGCTCTTAGAAAAAATGGAAAAGTTTACGCCATTTGGATAAACGGTTGCACCTAATGGAAAACTTCGACCCGGCAAATCCTGACTTATCGCATCCATTGCCTCACACTCTCAGGTAGATCATTTCTGACGGTTATCATAGCTTTTCCCGGCGATCGCATTGTACATAGCCCATACCGGCGATCGCATTGTACATAGCCCATAATAGTTGGGTCAGAAATTAAAGATATTTCCTTCAAACAAAAGCTGCATGATGGGTGATTTATTTAATCACGGTTAACTATTACTCAGCGGGGTTAATCGCCAAGCTGTTGGCATCCGCCCAGGCTGAGGCAAGCGTCGATTATCAGCTGATCATTGTCAACAATTCCGCAGCAGAGGATTGTTCTCATCTAGCCGGCGATCGCGTATTGATTTTGACCGCCAACGAAAACTTGGGCTTTGGGAGCGGCTGCAACGTGGGTTTGAATTGGGTCTATGAGCGCGATCGCGGGGCAACAGTCTGGCTAATTAACCCCGATACCACACTGCCCAACAATGCCCTTAACCATGCCGTGCAGTTTTGTAGAACGCATCCAACGCTATCCATTATTGGCACGACTATTTTTGAACCATCTGGAAAAATTTGGTTTGCAGGCGGTGAGTTTGTCCCAGAAACAGGCAAAATTATTGCCAGCACGACGCGATCTACCCACCCTACCCACGAGAAAAACGATTACGTTGAAACAAGCTGGGTGACGGGCTGTAGCCTGTTGCTCAATTTGCAAAATTTTGACCCATGTCCCCAATTTGATCCAGCCTATTTTCTTTACTATGAAGACTTTGATTTTTGTCGGCGCTATGCTCAACAAGGGCATTCAATTGGAATCGCCGAGCAAATTCATGTGATCCATTATCCATCTTCAATTGCCAGTCGCAATCCTTCATTGACGCTGCAACACAGCACTTTTAGCTATTTGTTAGCGTTGGATCGGCACACTAGCCCAACGGTTTTTTGGTATCGGCTTAGCCGGATTCTGTTTCATGCTGCGCGAGTGGGCGTAGTGCATCCTCAACAGGCGATCGCAATTCTCAAAGGGGTTCTCCATTTTTGGCAGCGATCGCCCTAAGTAGCGATCGCCCTAAATTTGGTGGCGCTACTGGTTAAGTCAGACGATAAAATTTTGTAGGAAGTCACCGCGTTTTGATCGCACCATTGGGCAACGGCGATTCGATCGCGCTAGGGGTCGAACTTAACGGCGGCGGCTCGGTGGCTGGAATCCCAGGTTCAGCTAAAGATGGCTTGGGTTCTGTTGTCTGATTCTTGTCTGATGCAGAAGTTGCCGAAGATTCAGCGCTGAGTTGGGCAGAGGGCAAGGGGGGCGGCTCTCTCAGAGTCGCGGCAGGCTCAACCGGGTTGACTGGCGTGGGTGCAGGGAGGGCGGGTTGCTCGGAGTTGATCCGTTCTGGAGCCGCGATTCCCGCAGGAATTGTTTCACGAATCGCAGCAGGCGCAGTATTCAGAGCGGTGAGTGGAGTTTGGGGCGGACGCTGCAAGTCTGGCAAGTCTTGATAGGCCGGACGCACCAGTGGCTTCATGCCAGCCGGAGCCGGAGCGCCCGTCACAATGCGCTTGGGAGTTGCACTGCGGCTTACCGTTAATGTTTCTGGAGCAGCCGCCAGCATCACACTCGGCAGCATGGGTGCCATGCTTTGGGCAGTTGCTTGGTTCGACGGTTGGCGCGGCACATCATTGGGCACGGCGATCGATGGGAGAACTGCTTGGGGTTGCGATTCCCTTGGGGATTGTGGTACGACTCGCGGAGCTTGCAATTTTTCGGGAGTCGCTGGAGTCGGACGAGGCACCAAAAATGCTGCTCTTTGCCTGGGCTTAAGCGGCAATATTTTTGTACTCAAAGGGGGAGTGGGTTTTAGCCCATCACCAATCAGCAGCCCCGATACCACGGTTGTCGCCACAAACCCTGCACTCAGCCAGACTGTTGGGGAAATTGATTGCCGTTTTTCAGCCGTCTCAACCGCATTAGCAGACTGCACCACTTCATCCCAGTGAAACTGAAAATAGGTAAGAGGACTGTTGGTAGTCCCATCGTAAGGAATGGGTGATTTTTTGGAACTGCCCGAACCAGATCCCGGTTGATCCTTTTGAGGGTTCATCGGTTGCAGTTGTGCGATCGCTGCACTATGACTCTTGGCAGTGGCTAGTTTAGTCACCGGATGCTTTCGTTCTGGATAGTTTAATGAGCGGGTCATGGGGTGAAAACTCCTAGAACGAATGCCGCGAGAAAGGATGAATGCGCTTAAAGCGGCAAGACAACGCGAAAAGGTAAAGTAACTTCTAGTTATTCAAGGGTTTAATGGGCAATCAGGATCTTCATCTCAACTTTGCATTTTTTGGTCTAACTAGACGCGCTCGTGTAAAAGCGTAAAGCGAATCGCCAAAAGGCACTAGAACCCCATAAAAGCAAGGCTCCCAGCACACCCGCCGCAATCATCCAACCCGCATTCCCTCGCCCCAAAAACGCTTCGGCTGGAACGGTCGTCAGAAAGGCAACTGGAACGATGAAGGTGAAAAAGAAGCGGTAGGCTGTGGGGTAGGCAACCATGGGAAATCGCCCTGCTTCTAATAAGCCTCTCAGCACTTCTGTGACGTTATAGATTTTTACAAACCAAATGCTCATGGCTCCCAACATGAACCACAGGCCATAAAGAATGACAAATCCAAATACGAGCGGCACAATTCCTAGTAAATAAGAGTAGAGCGGTAATCCTAAGCGATCGCCGGCATATCCAATCATCAATCCGCCAAACAACAAATCGGGTAATCCCCAAGGGGAGAGCGTATTGGCGGATAGCCAAAACTGAGAACTGATGGGTTTTAGTAAAACAAAATCTAAAGTGCCTTGCTGAATATGGCGCACAATTCGATTTAAGTTTGGGGCTAAAAACGTGGCTGAAAATCCTTGAAGCACGGTGAATACGCCCAGCACAATCAAGCTTTGATTCCAATTCCATCCTGGAAAGGTGTAGTCGTTTTGATAAAACAAAAACAAGCCAAATAGGCTACCCATTAAGCCGCCAAAACTGCTGAATGCGGAGATTAAGAAATTAACCCGATATTCTAATTCTGCGGCTAAAGCCGTTGCCCAAAACAATTTCAGAACTTTTAAATAGCGTTCCATTGTAAAACTTAGAAATGGTGGAGGCGATCGCCTTAATAACTTGCCTTAGTCCTGTGCGTTAGTAACTTGCCTTAGCAATTGGCATCAGGCTGTTCGCAGGCACCAATGCTCACCCAACTGGTGGAACCGTCTGCCCAATGTTCTTTTTTCCAAATGGGGGCGTTGTGTTTGAGAGTATCGATCGCATATTTACAGGCAGCAAACGCCTCAGATCGATGAGGGCAGCCCACCGCCACCAATACACTAATTTCGCCCACATATAACCGCCCTACTCGATGGTGAATCACTACACTTGTGACCTCACTCCACAGGGTTTGGATATCGGCGGTAATTTGCTGAAACACTTGCAGCGCCATGGGTTCATAGGCTTGATATTCCAACGCTACGACTGCCTTACCCTCAGTGTTATTTCTCACAGTGCCGCTCATCACCACAACGGCTCCATTGGCGGGGGCATCTGCCAAACTATAGACCTCTTCTAACGATAAAGGGGCAATGCGGATGGCAAAATAGGCAGGCTGCCGCGCTACAGATGAGTTCGAGAGGCGGTCAGAAAGGGGGGCGATTCCCGTAGGGATCGTTTCACGAATCGTGTCAGCCATAGCTCGTTGGGTGAAATAAGGATCTCTAGGGTCGATCCTACCGTAGTTTTCTAGATGAAATCTCTATCAATATTTCTCATGAGAGATCCCTCGCTAATGGGAATCCGCTGGGCGGGTCTTGTACACTGATCCCTATACTCTAGTTTCGATCTCTAATGACCTTCAGTTGGTTAACGCCTAGTCACTTCATCATGCTGGGTTTGCTAGTGATATTCGCGATCGCCCATAGCGGTTTGGCGGCACTGCGCCCTTGGGCAGAAAAGCAAGTGGGCGCACGGTTATATCGGGTATTTTTTGCCCTCGTCAGTTTGCCACTGGCAGTGGTGCTGATTATTTATTTCATCAATCATCGCTATGACGGACTGCAACTGTGGCAAGTGCAAGGCGTTGCTGGAGTTCAGCCGATTGTTTGGAGTTTGTCGGCAATTTCATTCCTGTTTCTGTATCCCGCCACCTTCAATCTGCTAGAAATTGCGGCAATCCAAAAGCCTGAGGTTCATCTCTATGAAATGGGGATCATTCGCATCACCCGACATCCGCAAATGGTTGGACAGGTGATCTGGTGTGTTGCCCATACGCTTTGGCTGGGAACTACCTTTACGCTGCTGACCTCTATTGGACTGGTACTCCATCACCTATTTGGCGTGTGGCATGGCGATCGCCGTTTACTGGCTCGATATGGTTCAGAATTTGAAGCGGTCAAAGCCCGAACTTCAGTGATCCCTTTTTGGGCGATCGCTCAAGGGAAGCAAACTCTTAAAATAGGCGAATTTTTTCGGCTTTCTTATTTGGGGGTTGCAGTATTTATTCTGCTTCTATGGTCGGCACACTCCAGAATGATTAGTGCAACAGGAAGCATAGACTGGTAGGATGATCCCAAGCATTTTTTAGAATCAGTATTTTGTCCAGTCAATAAATAGCAACAAATAGCAAAAACATGGGCGAACAATCCTTTGAGCAAGAAGTTTTAGCTTCCTCATCTCCGGTTCTGGTTCATTTTGGTGCCCCTTGGTGCGGTCCTTGCCGACTAATTGAACCCCTCCTCTCGCGGCTTCTGTCCGAATGTGGCAGTTCACTAAAATTAGTCGGGATCAATGCCGATGAAAATCTAAAACTAGCCAGCGAGTATCGCATTACCACCCTACCAACCCTGCTTTTGTTTGAAGGCGGAAAACTGCATCATCGGATGGAAGGAATTTATCAGCGAGAAGTTCTCCGGGCAGAACTAGACAAGCTTGTTTCTAAATCCCGTTCAACAAATTCCTTAGTAAGCTAGGCAATCTAGGGGCTAGCTTACTAAGGAATTGTTGAAATCTGCCCTCAGGGTGAGTATTCATACTGAGTTTGTACTGAGTTTAGATCGTCATTTAGCACCGTCAAGCTCAACTGCTACTTGGCAACCTGCCACGGAATCATAATGTCCTGGGCGATGCGTTGCGAGATGGCATAGGCTCCATAGCGGTTGAGGTGGCTTGGATCGGAGAAATAATCGGGTTGAGTGGCAAGGACAGTGCTGAGATCGCGATAAATGAAGCCAAACTTAGGCGCAAGACTAAGCATATGCTGCTGAAAAGCATCTTCATGCCGTTTGCGAGAGGGATCGAGGTACTCCTGAGTTAGAGGCAAATTGACAAATACTAGGGGCAATTTTTGGGATTGAGCATACTGAGCGATCGCGATCATTGCGTCGGTTTGCACTCCTTCCAGGCTAAAAGATTCGTAGTCAGAATCGTAGTCTCCTGAAACCCGCGCATATTTTTGATAGTAAGTCACCGGATTGAAGCGAATGGGTAACGGCAAAAAACCGTCAATATCGATCATGCCTTGCCCATCGGCAGAAAGTGAAGGAGCCGAACTTGCGGAGGCAGCAGGGGAACTGGAGTTGATTAAGCTATCGGAGGATGCTAATACACCGGATGATAGGGCGCTGGGCAACAGGCTGAGTAACTGCTCACGTAGCCGAGTTTTGAGGCGATCGCGCTGGCTATACACTGCCGATAAGCTGCCCAGTTGTTTTGTCAGGGCTTCATTCGCCTGTTGATAGGGGTTGGCGCTAGTAGAACCTACGTCTTCGGAGACCGATGCCGGTGTGCCGTTGGGCTGCTGGGTTGCGGTGGGTGCCTGAGCCGTGGTAATACTGGCGATCGGAGGCTTTCCCGCCGTTAAGGTGCGGTAGCCTTCTGAAGTAATCATGCCGTTATAGGTAATATCCATTCGGGCGCTGTTGAATGCCCGTGCCCCATCTGCAAACAGTAGCAATTTTGGTAATTTGTCTTGGGGCAAGATATGCTGCACCAGCAAATCGACTACTTGAGCCGTTGCGCCATTCACTCCAAAGTTGAAAATTTGAACGTCAGTATAGCCTTGTTTTTCTAACGCCTTTTCCAGTGCTACGGGATCGATGCCTCGTAATGCTCTGGAACTGCCGATAACTAAGACATCGGGCGCTCCAAAAATTTCTAAATAGCTTTGATAAACAGCAAGCTGGCGATCGAATTGGCGACTGTTAAAACTTGGATAATCTAGCGTTGTTGCCAAGGTATCTGCTTTTGCCTGCATCTGTGAAGCGGGTAGCTCCTTCCCATTGGTTGGGGCGATCGCTGGAGGCAACGATAGCGTCGTTTCGCCCGGTTGGGTAAAGCTAGAAGCGTTAAAGACAGTAGGATCACTCTTTTTTTTGCTGAGCGATAAATCTGGGAGGGTGACGGCTTTGGGAGAGGTCGTCAGGGGAGCAGCAGGCACTTGAGCGGTTTGTGCAGGGGACGATCGCTGGAGCCAGTAGCCGAGCAGCCAGTCTGTTTGCAGAACGAGCAACAGCCCCACAATCCCCCAAATTAGTCCAATGCCTAAACGCTGGTGGCGTGACGGATCAGGCGTTTCAGTTGCGGAAATGCTGGAATGCAGCGGTGCAGATTCTAACGGAATAAAGAGTTGAGTTTGAATGAGCGATCGCTGGATTCGAGTTAGCGTTCCTTCAAGGATTTGAGCGATTGCAGAACGGCGATCGTGGGTCGGTTGCGCTGACCACGGCACCATAGCGCCCACAGGGGATAGCAACTCATCCACATGACTTTCCGATGCGGCAAATTCTGGGGTTGCAGTGGGCACTAAGCGATCGCCACTCTTAAAATCAAGCCCATAATGCCAGAGGGGAATCCGCTGTCCAGAGCGTCGCCCGTACACGCGCACCCCGGAGATCGCGGGAATATGCAGTGGTTTCAAAAAGCGAGCGATCGGTGCGGCAATGGCATCCTGTCGAGGGCAGTTTGGCGCATCTGTCATAATATGCAGCAAGTTGCCTTTTTGCCGAATCTGCACCCGAATGCCACCCGTCGCTAATTTGGTATTGAGATCCGGATTTACTAAGCGCGTTAGCAAAAAGGTAATAGCTGCTAAGTTTCCTTGACGAGCCAGGTCGAGCGTAGAGGGGGCTAGTTCTAGATGGTTAGCTGCGGGTAAGTCTACCCAGTGAACCCAAGCAGGCGGAGACGCGATCGCCGCCGAAAGTGTTGTCATTCCATACAGAGCAGCCCCGTGAATTCCTTGAGGCACCAACCCTTTTAGCATCGGTTCAATCGCCGCGATCGCTCTAGTTTGGTTAGGCAATGCTCCCGCGTTTCCGGCACAGGAAAGATGTAAGGTGGCATCTTTCAGCAGTGCCGACAATTCCATTGTTTGACCTGCCAACTGGCGATTGAGCAACTGAGCGATCGCTTGCACATCGCCCCATCGCGCCCAGTCTTTTAGGATAGCTTCCGTGGGGGTGAGGTCTACCCGCAACACCCATTCTGGTCGCGGCTCACCGCTCACCTGCCCAAACACCACCGCATCTCGAATCTGCTGAAGCTCCAGTTCTCGAAGACGCTGAGCAATCACTTCTCTTAGTAAAGAGAAATCGGGGCTGTAAGCCGACTCACACACCAGCAGTAAACGGCTTGGGGCTATTTCGAGAGGGGACGGGTGACTGGGCGATGGCTCACCAACCGCGATCGCTTCAGTTTTAGCACGCACAGCAACCCCCAAACTGCTCAGGGCATTGCTGAGGTAACGGGCGATCGCGTCGGGCTGTCCCTGTTGGGCAAGGGCAAAAGCGGATACCACCGGATCAACGGCAGCCAAGGCAAGCGGATCAGCAGTTCTCAAATTGGTTGCAGCGCGATCGCCTAAAGTTTTGGGTGCATTGCAGTCCAAATCAATCACTTTCGTCCAAAGGGGCTGATTGTCACCGATACGCCGCCCATAGACAATTAGGCGATGAATGTGAGCCGATCGCATCGGCGCAGAACTAAGTGGCAAAGAGCGGTCTGAAGAATCAGGGGCTAATGCGTGCGACAGCAGCGCAACAATGGCATCAGCATCTGGACGCTGGTCACTTTCTACCAAAATGTGAAGGTGGTTTCCCTTCAAGCGAATTTTGATATGAGCTTGGCTATGACCAAAAACCTCCTGTAGCCACTGTTTCAGATGTCTACGGGCGATCGCAGATTCCTCAGTTGTCTTTCCAGAAGAAATTGGGAGTTGTCCATCGGCGTTCAGCATGAGACCATTAGCACTAGAAACTGATTGATTTACTGATGTACAGGAATTAAGAGAAATCTTGCCCCATAGAGATAACATATTCTTATTTGATCTGGCATAGTTTAGGATGAAACTGCAAGTTGCCCTGCCTCTTTCAATGTCGATGCCAACCTCGTACCTGCTATTGAACACCTAAATTTGAAATGCGCTTAGGTAATCTTGCTTTTATTCAGCCTAAGCTACCCTTTTTTCACATTTTGTTACGGCACAGAAAAATCGCTTCATAAAAATTACAGTTAAGCCGCGCCATGCAAACCTCCAATCGTTCTCCTAAAAAAGCTCCTGTTTCTTCGTTGCCATTCCCCGCCTTAGAGCTATTCATTAGTCTGGCAACCGCCCCTCTATTAATTGGTTTGGTGGGGGGAAAAGCCCTAGCAGAAGCCTCCCAAGAGATTGGAAGATTTTCTGAAGAAGTGTTTCGGGGCGATCGCCTGCCCCTGTTAAACCTTTCTAATCCTCCCTCGCGGTCTGCTAATCCGGTCAATCCTGACTAGCCTAGGCATGTTTACTAAAAATATTTAGTCACCTGAACCACTTCACAGGTGGAAAATAGCCCATAGAATACTTTGATGTCTTTCTAGAAACAGCCTCCATGAGTGTGACACGTGCTTCAGATGATGCCTTTAGTTCCAGTACAGTGATTGAATCTAGAACCGTGGCAGAGATGTCTACCACATCCACTTCCGACCTCTTCCTTAAGCTGCGGCTTAAATCCGTTGAAGAAACCTGGGAATCTGTTTTAAGGCAAGAATGTGGGCAGCAACTCGTCGATTTGCTGAATCAGCTTCGCGACTTGTGCTCTCCGGAAGGACAGGCAAACACGTTTATCGAATCTGAAGTCCTCAAAGTTGTTGAAAATCTTGACTTGAATGAGGCAATTCGGGCAGCCCGCGCCTTTGCCCTTTATTTTCAGCTGATTAATATTGTTGAACAACACTACGAACAACGCGATCAACTGCAATATCGGGCGGCAGTGCGCGATGCCAGCAGCCCAGATTCAAGCACTTTTAGCGCTGGCGAAGACACGACCCACGCGAGTCGATTAGAAGCCGATCTGTTAGAAAAAACGCTTCAAGATCCTGCCACGCGCCGCGCATTAGGGACTTTCCATTGGTTATTTCCGAAGCTGCAAGCGCTGAACGTTCCGCCTCAACATATTCAAACTCTGGTAGATCAGCTAGATATTCAGCTTGTTTTCACTGCCCACCCGACCGAAATTGTGCGCCACACGATTCGCGATAAACAGCGCCGGATCGCCACAGTTTTACGGCAGCTTGATCAGGTAGAAGAACGCCAAGCCGTCCAAGGGCTAGATATTGATTCAATTGACGAAAACCAACTGCGGGAACAACTGACCGAAGAAGTGCGGCTCTGGTGGCGAACGGACGAATTGCACCAGTTTAAGCCAACGGTATTGGATGAAGTAGACTATGCACTTCACTATTTTCAAGAAGTGCTGTTTGATGTGATTCCTCAGTTGCATCAGCGGTTTAAGTGGGCAATGAAAGAATCTTTTCCTGGCATTAAGCCGCCCAGTTACGATTTTTGTCGGTTTGGCTCGTGGGTGGGTTCCGATCGCGATGGCAACCCCTCCGTTACGCCGCAGGTGACTTGGCAAACCGCTTGCTATCAGCGAAACATGGTGCTGGATAAATACATTGGTTCCGTAGGCAAGCTTACCGATCTGCTGAGTCTTTCCTTACATTGGAGCGATGTATTGCCCAGTTTGCTGGAGTCCTTGGAACAAGATCAACTGCAAATTCCCGCCGTTTACGACAAGCTGGCAATTCGCTATCGTCAAGAACCCTACCGTCTTAAACTGGCGTATATTCAAAAGCGGCTGGAAAATACGCGCGATCGCAGCCTCAAAATGTATAAAGGCGAGTATGTTCAGCAAACCCACTCTGACCAAGAACGCGCCACATTCTACCGGTCTGGCGCAGAATTTTTGGCAGAACTGCGGCTGATTCAAAGCAACCTTTCCGGCACCGGACTCACCTGCCGCGACCTGGAAAATCTGATCTGTCAAGTTGAAATTTATGGGTTTCACCTTGCCCATTTGGATATTCGCCAAGAAAGTACTCGTCATGCGGATACGCTTGATGAGGTTGTACAATATCTGCAATTGCTGCCGAAACCCTACCGCGAGATGACGGAAGCGGAACGGATTGACTGGCTTTCTCTTGAACTGCAAACCCGTCGCCCATTAATTCCTGGAGCGCTGCCGTTTTCTGATAAAGCGAACGAAGCGATCGAAACGTTTCGGATGATTCGCACTTTGCATGACGAATTTAGTCCAGAAATCTGCCACACCTACATCATCAGCATGTGTCACGATGCCAGCGACATGCTGGAAGTGTTGCTGTTGGCAAAAGAAGCAGGACTCTACGATCCGGGAACGGGGATTAGCATGATCCGCGTGGTGCCGCTGTTTGAAACGGTGGAAGACTTACAAAAAGCGCCTGCTGTTTTAACCCAGCTTTTTGAAATGCCGTTGTATCGCACGATGCTGGCAGGCGGACACGATCCTGATGCAGAAACACATCTACCCGTTGAAAAGCAATCCTGGCGGCTCAAGCCTCATTTGTGTGAAGTGATGCTGGGCTATTCTGATAGCAACAAAGATTCTGGTTTTCTCAGCAGTAATTGGGAGATTCATAAAGCTCAGCAAGCGCTCCACTCTTTAGCTGAACGCCACAACGTCTTGCTTCGTATCTTCCATGGACGGGGCGGCTCAGTGGGTCGGGGAGGCGGTCCCGCTTATGAGGCAATTCTGGCACAACCGGGGCGCAGCGTGGATGGACGCATCAAAATTACGGAACAGGGAGAAGTGCTAGCTTCTAAATATTCCCTGCCAGAGTTGGCGCTGTATAACTTAGAAAAGGTTGCTTCGGCAGTTCTGCAAAGCAGTTTACTACGGACTGGGTTTGATGAAATTGAGCCTTGGCACGAGATTATGGAAGAGTTGGCGGCGCGATCGCGCAGTCACTACCGCGCTTTGATTTACGAGCAACCTGACTTCATCGATTTTTTCCATAGCGTCACCCCAATCGACGAAATTAGCCAGTTACAAATTAGTTCCCGTCCGGCGCGGCGCGGTGGCAAGCGCGACTTAGCCAGCCTAAGAGCGATCCCTTGGGTGTTTAGCTGGACTCAAAGCCGATTGCTGCTGCCTGCTTGGTATGGCGTGGGCACTGCCCTGCGGGACTTTTTGCGGGATCATCCTGAGGAACATCTCAAGCTACTGCGCTACTTCTATTTCAAATGGCCATTTTTCAAAGTGGTGGTTTCTAAAGTGGAAATGACCTTATCGAAGGTTGATCTCCAAATTGCCCGACACTACATGAGTGAACTGGTTCGTCCTGAAGATCGGGAACGATTTGAGCCAGTGTATGAACAAATTGCCAATGAGTTTTACCTGACTCGTGACATGATTCTCACTATTACTGGACACAAGCGCCTGTTGGATGGCGACCCAGATTTGCAGCGATCGGTGCAGTTACGAAACGGTACGATTGTGCCCCTTGGTTTCCTTCAGGTTTCTCTCCTAAAGCGCCTGCGCCAAAGTAAAGACGAAGCCGCATCGGGCATTGTGCGATCGCGCTACAGCAAAGGCGAACTCTTGCGGGGTGCTTTATTAACCATCAACGGGATCGCTGCTGGAATGAGAAACACAGGCTGAGCCAAAGGCTATTGACAAAAAGCCCCCTCAGCAATGCTTTCGGGGGCAATGAGCTTTAGGAGCGTGAAGTGAATAGTACAAAAATACTGTAAAAGTGACTCTTTGTCAATCAGCGTCAATCAGCGTTTAGCGTTACTCTTTCGCCTATGAGCGAGCCTTGATACAGCCGCGATCGCGAGTAGCTTTCATGCCAAAAATCGAACATCCGTCTGATTCTCAGCCCCAATCATTGCTTAACCCAAAAAGTGGACGGCGGCGTTCCTATAAAACGCTATTGAGTCCCAACGGACGCACCACTTTTTTGCAGATCAATGCAAAGTCCGCCTTCTGGCGCGATCTCTACCATTTGCTGCTTACCATGTCGTGGATGCAGTTTTTGAGCTTGGTAGTCGGGCTGTATTTAGCTGGTAATTTGTTGTTTGCGGTTGCCTATGTTTTGGGCGGCGACTCCATTGCAAATGCTAAACCGGGTTCTCTCGTGGATGCCTTTTTCTTTAGCATTCAAACCATGGCAACCATTGGCTATGGCGCACTGTATCCCAAAACTTTTTATGCCAATTTGCTGGTGGCGATCGAAGCGCTGATTGGCTTATTGGGTGTCGCTATGATTACCGGGTTGATGTTTGCCCGGTTTTCTCGTCCATCGGCACGGGTGATTTTTAGCCGCGTGGCGGTTGTGGTTCCCTATGATGGCAAACCCACCTTGATGTTTCGCACGGCAAACAATCGCGGCAACCAAATTTTGGAAGCGCGACTCTGGGCAACGTTGGTGCGATCGGAAATCACTGCCGAAGGCTACACTATGCGGCGAATTTATGATCTTAATCTGGTTCGGAGCCACAGTCCTCTATTTACCCTCTCCTGGACTGCCATGCACCCAATTGATGAAAGCAGCCCCTTGTATGGAGAAACACCGGAATCACTCGCCAACAGCGACGCAGACATCCTCGTGTCACTCACTGGGTTAGATGAAACCGTTGCCCAACCTATCAATGCTCGTGAATCTTATGCTGTGAGCGATTTAATTTGGAATCAGCGGTTTGTGGATGTGATTTTCTCGTTGCCCAATGGACAGCGCGTTGTGGACTACAGCTACTTCCATGATGTGACAGCGATCGCTCCACAGTAGAATCTCAGTAGAAAAAAGAGGCGGAGCTACCTCATTTAACGGTTACCTCTATTCAAGCGCGATCGCCCAATGACCTATTAAACTGACTGCCCAGCTTGTCCACCTAAATTCAGTTGACTCGCTTGCAAAAACCGCAGATATCAAAAAATTAACCTGAACAGTAAAATCTTTCCTAAAAATTGTCTAAAATTGGCTGCTACTCAGTATTTCAGCTGAAACGATT
Organism: Leptolyngbya sp. CALU 1928; assembly: GCF_056784215.1. Taxonomy (NCBI): domain Bacteria; kingdom Bacillati; phylum Cyanobacteriota; class Cyanophyceae; order Leptolyngbyales; family Leptolyngbyaceae; genus Leptolyngbya; species Leptolyngbya sp. CALU 1928. Next base: position 3,188,944 of record NZ_JBXBCE010000001.1, read on the forward strand.
ACCCCAAAAACCGAAATATAAGCTTATTCAGAGGGTAAGGTTAGGTAAATACCAATGCATAAAACTTTACAAAGTTTAGTAAGATGCATTTATTAATGAACTAAGCATTTATTCTTATTGCCATGCAAGCGGATCAATTTCCTTGGCTAACCGCGATTATCCTCCTTCCCCTGATCGCCGCAGCGCTCATTCCAATATTGCCTGATAAAGAAGGTAGAAGTGCCCGGTGGTATGCCCTCGGTGTCGGTTTCGCAGACCTTGTACTAATGGGTTATGCCTTTTGGACTCACTACGACCCAAGTGATGCTTCCTTCCAGCTTGCTGAAACCTATGCTTGGGTGCCCCAGCTAGGGCTGAATTGGTCAGTTTCAGTGGATGGCTTGTCAATGCCGCTTGTGTTGCTGGCAGGTTTAGTTACGACGCTCTCAATTTTTGCCGCTTGGCGGGTCGATCGCCGCCCTCGCCTTTTCTACTCTTTGATGCTGGTGCTATATGCCGCCCAGATTGGAGTTTTTGTCGCCCAAGATGTGCTGCTGCTCTTCATCATGTGGGAAGTGGAACTAGTGCCGGTTTATCTACTCATCTGCATTTGGGGTGGACAAAAACGCCGCTACGCTGCCACCAAGTTTCTGATTTACACCGCAGCGGCTTCCATCTTCATCTTGATTGCTGGATTGGCAATGGCATTCTCCGGCGACACCATCACCTTCGATATGGTACAGCTAGGGTTGAAAGATTATCCCCTACCCTTAGAGTTAGCGCTCTACGCGGGTTTATTAATTGCTTTTGGAGTCAAGCTAGCAATCTTCCCGCTGCATACCTGGTTGCCCGATGCTCACGGGGAAGCGTCTACTCCTGTGTCCATGATTTTGGCGGGAGTGCTGTTGAAAATGGGGGGCTATGGACTCATTCGCCTCAACCTGGAGCTTTTGCCGGATGCTCATGTATACTTTGCTCCAGTTTTGGCAGTTTTGGGCGTAGTTAACATCATTTATGGAGCCTTTAGTTCCTTTGCCCAAACCAACATGAAGCGCCGTCTTGCCTACTCGTCTATCTCTCACATGGGGTTTGTATTGCTGGGAATTGCTTCCTTTACCGATCTAGGAATCAGTGGGGCGCTGCTGCAAATGCTCTCCCATGGTTTGATTGCGGCGGTGTTGTTCTTCTTGGCTGGGGTTACCTACGATCGCACTCACACCATGACCATGACCGAAATGGGCGGCTTAGGTCAGGCATTGCCCAAGGTCTTTACCTTGTTTACGATTGCTGCCATGGCATCTTTAGCGCTGCCTGGGATGAGTGGTTTTGCCAGCGAACTAGCAGTATTTGTCGGAATCGCAACTAGTGAGAGCTACAGTTCTGCCTTCCGCACTGTCACTGTCTTACTTGCCGCTGTTGGCTTGATTCTTACTCCAATCTATTTGCTTTCCATGCTGCGGCAGGTGTTTTATAACTCTGGTGAAGCGTCGTTCTGCGGCATGAGCGAAGACGATATGATTGGCACCGCTCAACAGGAAGCCGTTTGTTTTGGTACAAGCTGCGTGTTGCCTGCCGATGCAGAGTTTAACGATGCGGTTCCGCGTGAAGTATTTATCGCCGTTTGCTTTATTGCTTTGATTATTGGCATTGGAGTCTATCCAAAATTGACCACTAGCTTATATGACGCAAAACTGGTTGCAGTGAATGATCGCGTGCAGCAGTCTTACTCTCAACTTGCCCAAGTCAATCCTCATATTTATGCTCAGGATCTTTTGGTGCCCTCCATTGGCAACTCTAAACTCGCTCCGATTGTAGGGGTGGTTAAGTAGCTGCTGCTTGCCTAAACCATCCAATGTGTACAGCAGGATGAATCATTGTTTGTCCTGCTGCATTACGTTAGTAAAGAATTATCCTTCCAAAATACCTCTGCTCACTCTGTCCTCGGACAGACTCTTGCTTAAAGGGAGAGCGATAAGCTAGCAATGCACCTGAATAGAGGCAGAGCACTTATGGACCCCTTACCCCTAACTATTAATCGATCGCAGCTTGATTTAATGTATAACAGCATCAATCAAGCAATTGAAGAGTTACAAAATCGGTATACCGCAGGAGATTTTAGTCCTGATAGCGGGCAGGAAGAACAAAATTTATCAATTTATGGAGCGAGTGAGTTTCCTAAAGCAAAAGGTCGTCTCCAAGAAATTGAAGTGCAATTGCAAACTAAGTTGAACGACTGGAATGGCGATCCTGATTCGGCTCAGTCTGTACCCATTGCGCTCGATTCTTACCAGGCGCAGATCCTGCGATCGCAGCTTGAACATCAACGCAATGGTGGCGATAGTGTCCAGTTAGTGGATGAAATTATTAACCAGCTACCCGAAAACAGCCCTAACGAAAACTCCGATTGAGCTTCTTAAACTACTTTTATACCGCTAGGAAGCGCTGAATGACTTCGTTGCTCAGTTCGCTGGTGGAGCCTTGGGCAACAATGCCGCCTTTTTGCATGGCGTAATACCAATCGGCTTGGCGGACAAAGTGTAGATGTTGTTCTACTAACAATACTGAGGTTCCAGTTTCGCGCACAATCCGTTTGACGGCGGCTTCAATTTCCAAAATAACGGAGGGCTGAATTCCTTCGGTGGGTTCATCTAGCACCAGTAATCGGGGACGACCCATCATGGCACGAGCGATCGCTAGTTGTTGCTGTTGACCACCACTGAGATCTCCGCCCATGCGGTGAAGCATCGTTTTGAGCACTGGAAAGATGTCAAAGATTTCGTCGGGAATGTTTTTAAGTTTGGGCGCACGATTGCCTAATGCCTCCATACCCAAAATCAAATTTTCTTCGATCGTCAACCGCGGAATGATATCTCGACCCTGAGGCACATAGCCGATTCCTAGGCGTGCCCGTTGATCAGGAGACTTTCCTACAATCGGCATTCCTTCAAACAGAATCGTTCCACTGCGAGGAGGGAGCAACCCCATAATGGTTTTAAGCATGGTCGTCTTGCCTACGCCATTGCGCCCAATCAGGCAAACCATTTTCCCTGCCGCCACGCCCATATCCACATTTCGCAAAATATGGCTTTCACCATAGTAAACATTCAGCTTATTAATCTCCAACATCGGTTGGGTGCTTGAGCCAGCGGGTTCCAAGGTTGAGCTATGGGTTTGTGTCATGGTTAGTTCCTGATAACTAGGCGGCGTGAGCTTCTTCGCTGCCTAGGTAGACTTCGATCACTTTTGGGTTATTTTGCACTTCATCCATTGTTCCTTCGCAAAGAACTGACCCTTGATGGAGAACAGTCACTTGGCGGGCAATTTGCCGGACAAATTCCATGTCGTGTTCAATCACCATAATGGAATGGCTTTCAGCAAGGGTTAGCAGCAAGTCTCCCACTTTTTCGGTTTCCTCGTCCGTGAGTCCGGCGACGGGTTCATCGACCAGCAGTAAATCAGGAGATTGAGCAACCAACATACCAATTTCCAGCCGTTGTTTTTCGCCATGGGAAAGCAATTCGGCGGGAATATCGGCTTTGATAGTCAGCCCAATTGTTTCTAATAGTCCAGTTACGGTTCGCCGTTCAGCCGTTGAGGAACCCGCCATGAGAGATGCCCAGACATTTTTTTTACGCGCACCGGAGAGTTCCAAATTTTCGCGGGGAGTCAGCTTTTGGTAGACGCGCGGAGTTTGAAATTTACGCCCAATTCCCATTCGAGAAATTTCATATTCTGCATAAGGGCGCAGGTTTTTCCCTTTGAAGAACACCTCTCCTTCAGTGGGTTTGGTTTTGCCCGTAATCGCATCCATGAAGGTGGTTTTTCCGGCTCCGTTGGGTCCAATTACGACGCGCAACTCACCCGGCTCCAAACTGAAATTGAGGTTGTTAATGGCGGTAAAGCCGCCAAATCTAACCGTCAGATTCTGAATCTCCAAGATTTTTCCGTTCATATTCAACCTCAGGATCTTCTTCAAGACTTGGGTAAGTGATTAATTTTTCGCGACCACGACCAGATAGCGATCGCAGCCAGTTGATGCCATCAGTACGGAGCCAGCCAAGAATCCCCATGGGTAGCACCGTTACTACAATCAGGAACAACGCGCCCTGGAAAAACAGCCAGAATTCGGGAAATTTTTCGCTGAGCAGAGTCCGGGCAAAGTTGACAATCAGAGTGCCTAAAATTGCTCCTATCAAGGTTCCCCGCCCACCCAGGGCAACCCAGATTACCATTTCAATTGAAAAAGCGACATCCATCGCTTTGGGCGTGATGATACCCGACTGCACCGTATAGAGCGCTCCAGCAATTCCGGCTAAAGCGGCTGAAACGGCGAACACAAAGACTTTGTACCCAGTGGGATTGTATCCAGAGAAGCGCACTCTCGGTTCATCGTCACGGATGGCTACCAGAACTCGACCGATGCGCCCACTGGTGAGCCAGCGACAGAGAAAATATCCGCCTAACAGAAACAAAATGCTGAACGCATAGAACGTGGTTTGGATGCGCGGATCACTGACTTGAAGCCCAAAGAAGGTGGAAGTATCCGTTTTTAGACCATTGGTGCCGTTAATCAACTTTTGCTGACCGTTGAAAAAGTTGAAAAATACAATCAGTGCGGCTTGGGTGAGGATGGAAAAATACACCCCACGGATGCGATTGCGAAAAACCAAATAGCCGATCGCAGCAGCGACAATCGCCGGAATAACCACAACCGCAATCAATGTAAAAGGTAGGGAACGAAAGGGCTGCCAAAAACCGGGTAGCTCCGACACGCCATAAAGCGAGAAAAATTCAGGAATTTGCCCATCTTGCAGTTGGAGATGCATTGCTAGGGCATAGCCGCCCAATGCAAAAAAGATGCCATGCCCCAAACTAAGCAATCCTGTAAAGCCCCAAATTAGGTCAATGCCCAGAGCCGCGATCGCCAGTGCCAAAAAGCGCCCTAGTTGATTGACCCGAATACCTTGACCTGAACCGGTCAGCATTGCAGGAATGATAAACATCAGCACCAGTGCAACCCCAAGAGCGATCGCCGCTTCTCGCACCAATGCTTTTTTGCGCTGCCGTGTATTCAGCCCAGGCAAGGCATCCACAACGCTACCGACTGTCTCTACCGTCATGTCAACCTCCTAAGCATCCACTGTTCGACCTTTTGGCGGGAATAAACCAGCAGGTTTGAACTGAAGAAAAATTACGATCAGCGCAAACACAAACACTTTTGCCATACTGGCAGTGGCAAAAAACTCAAATAAGCCCGTTAATGCTGGGCTAAAGCTGACCAGCGGACCCAACGCATTGGAACCCACCATGTAGCTAATCGTGCCGATCGCACTCGCGGCAATGATCGTGCCAGCCAGTTTCCCAACCCCACCGACCACGACCACCATGAACGCATCCACAATGTAGGACTGCCCCGTATTGGAACTAACCGACCCTAGCAAACTCACCGCGACTCCGGCGATTCCCGCTAACCCAGACCCCAAGGCAAATGTCAGGGCATCAACCGTTTTGGTAGGAATTCCCAAACAAGCGCTCATATTGCGGTTTTGGGTAACCGAGCGAATCCGCAGCCCCCAAGGAGTTTTGTTTAGAAACCAGTAAATCGCAAACACACAGGCTGCGGTTAAAACAATGATGAATAAGCGGGTGTAGGGCAACTGATAGGCACCCATGGGAAACCCGCCTCGCAACCATTTTGGAGCCGTAACATCTACGCCCTGCGTCCCAAACCAGGGTTTACTCACTGCCATTTTAAACATGCCGCCTAAAAGACTGGCAAACAGCAGGGCGATCGCTGCCGACAAAGGCAACATCAAAGCAATCACCCAGCCGCGAATCCGCTCAAAGTCAGGGCGACGGGCAGCTACCCAGAGCGCCCCTACAAACAGCGCCGTGAAAACAGTCAGCCCTGCAATAAATTGCCAACTGACGCTCCGCACAAACTGCTGCAAGATTAAACTTACGCCCCAAGTTGCCAGCAAGGTTTCCAAAGGTCTGCCGTAGAGATAGCGAACCACCGTTCGTTCTAAGACAAGACCCAACAATGCCGTCACTGCAAAAGCCGCAATCAAAGCGAAAAAGATATACGCCTCAGATAGCGGGGTTTTCTTGAAGACATTTTGAACCACAAACGTCGTGTATGCGCCAATCATCATGAACTCTCCATGAGCCATGTTGATTACGCCCATGAGACCAAACACGATCGCCAGCCCCAAGGCGGCTAACAACAAGACCGAGCCAATACTCAGCCCACCAAAAATGGATTCAAGAAGTTGGGTCAATTTCTTCTCCCAAAAAGATTGCTAAAAGAGATTGCTAGGAAATTGTCGTTCTGAAGGCAGGGAAGGTCTGTAGCCTACGCTTCAAAAGAATCATCTAGATAAAATCAGGTAATGCTGCGTAGCCAATAAACCTGACGGGGCACCATACCATGAAGGGTAAGTTAGCGCAGTTTATCCATGCCAACTTACCCTTGCAGTGAAACGTTGCAGTGAAATAACGCGATCGCGTCTTTCACAACTTCAAATTAGGTCATCTTAAACTTGCCGCCCTTCGCCGGGTCAGACCAGTCGCAAGAAAAGCCCTTGGTATCTTTGACAAATTGGTTCCAAGGAATTGGCTTGACCGCCGTTTTGGAGTCATAAACAATGTTAAATAGCCCATCGTCGCGGACTTCTCCAATCCGAACGATTTTTGCTAGATGGTGGTTGTTTTCTAAGGTGTACTTGCCGCCCGGTGCCGCGAAGGTTTCCCCTAGTGCCGCCGCTCGAACTTTGTCTAGATCATCGGCTGTCTTGGCTTTTTCAACCGCTTGCTTCCAGAAATACACCATGCTGTAAGCCGCTTCCATGGGGTCGTTGACCACGCGATCGTCGCCATATTTCTTCTTAAAGGCATCTACAAATGCTTTGCTCTCAGGCGTGTCTACGGTTTGGAAGTAGTTCCAGGACGCATAGTGGCCTTTGAGGTACTCTACACCGATCGCCTTCACTTCTTCTTCCGCGATCGACACAGACATGGATGGATATTTGTCCGGTCCCATTCCAGCCCCTTGCATCTGTTTGAAGAATGCGACGTTACTGTCACCATTCAAACTGTTGTAAATCACACCACCGTCTGGCATGGCAGCCTTAATCTTGGAAATGATTGGGGTGACTTCCGTACCGCCGAGAGGAATGTAGTCTTCGCCCACAACCTTGCCACCTTTGGCTTCCAGTTGCGCCTTGATAATGGTGTTGGCTGTTCTTGGGAAAACGTAATCGGAGCCTACCAAAAAGAACGGCTTGCCTTTATATTTCTCCAGAAGCCAAGTCACGGACGGCTCAATTTGTTGGTTTGGAGCTGCACCCGCGTAAAATACATTTTTAGAACACTCTTGTCCCTCATATTGCACGGGATACCAGAGCATATGGTTCTTAGATTCAAACGTTGGCAGAACCGCTTTACGACTCGAAGAAGTCCAGCAACCAAAGACCGTGACAACCTTGTCTTGATCGATCAGCTTCTTTGCTTTTTCGTTAAATGTGGGCCAATCAGAAGCGCCATCTTCCACGATCGCTTCAATCTTCTTGCCCAGCACGCCACCCGCATTGTTAATTTCTTCAATCGCTAGCTGCTCAGCATCCACGACGCTTTTTTCGCTGATTGCCATCGTGCCGCTGAGGGAGTGGAGAATCCCTACTTTAATCGTATCGCCTGACATCGCGGCGGATGCAGCGGGTGAGGCTTCTGGTGAAGCCGATGGGGTAGTCGTGCTACTTGCGCAAGCTTTTAGTAAAACGCTGCCTGCAACCGTAGAACCTAGAATGATAAATTCACGCCGACCAAATTGTCCTGTCATAAAATCTACTGACTCCTCCCAAGCGATATGAAACTGACCTAATGGTCAACTCAGCAATATCCCTGAGATACTAAAGTCTAGACCGCTAAGAATATTGTGCTTTAATATACAAAATGATTTTGTAGTCACTTTTACTGGGCAGGAACGCCGAAATTTGCTTGAAACTGAATGAATTCTACGATCGCAGGTAGTCCAGCCAATGTTTTAAGATTCGTAAAAACAAACGGCTTATCACCCCGCATTTTTTGGGTGTCGCGCTCCATCACATTTAGATCTGCTCCAACATAGGGTGCTAGATCAATTTTGTTAATCACTAACAAATCAGATTTGGTAATGCCGGGTCCCCCTTTTCGCGGAATTTTGTCGCCACCCGCCACGTCAATCACATACAGGGTGAGATCTACTAACTCTGGGCTGAAGGTCGCCGCCAAGTTGTCGCCCCCACTTTCCACAAACACCAGATCTAAATCTACAAAGCGCTTTTCCATATCCTCGATCGCGGCAATGTTCATGGAAGCATCTTCTCGAATTGCCGTATGGGGACAGCCCCCCGTTTCCACCCCTAAAATGCGATCGCGACTCAACGCCTGACTTCGGACTAAATATTGAGCATCTTCTTGGGTGTAGATATCATTCGTCACCACCGCAAGATTGTAGCGATCGCGTAATGCCTTACACAGCGCATCCACTAACGCCGTTTTGCCTGAACCTACTGGACCTGCAATGCCAACCCGGAAAGCACTCATATTGTTTTAAGCCGTGAGATTACAAAAAAACTCTAGCGCTAAAAAGCATATCTGTTCGCAAAAAAGCCTGTTCGCAAAAAAGAAGGCGGTAGTCTTTCTGAAATTCGTTGAGACAACCTTTTCAAAGCAGATCTAGTGAACAAGTGATTGAAAAGGCAGATTCCCTTAAGAACACTCTGGAACCGTGTTGGCTGGGAGCGAAATAGCTCAAAATAAGAGATAGACATAAAAATTAAACTGAGTCTCATTTTCCATTCAATGACACCAAGCCCCCCCGCCCCGCCATCCAGTGACACCCCGCTTTCTCATGCTTCACCCTCACTGCTGCCATTAACCAATCGGTTGCACGCCTCGCCTGAAACAGTCGTGCTACTGCTGGCGTTGGTGATTGGTGGCAGCACTGGAATTGCGGTAGTCTTTTTTCACTATTTAATCAAACAGATTCACTCCTTCATGTTGGAAAACTTTATGGGTGCGGTGTTTGATTGGGGTGCCTGGACGCTGGCACTCGTGCCCATTGTGGGTGGATTAGTAGTTGGGTTGCTGCGGTGGCAATGGCAAGATTTTGGTCCCACCCTGTCTTCCCTGGTTTCATCGCCTCAAAGTGCTACAAATGCGTCTGCTACGAAGGGAACCATTAAGGCGATCGCGGCGGCGGTTTCTTTAGGCACAGGAGCCTCTTTAGGACCGGAAGGACCGAGTGTCGAAATTGGCAGCAATGTTGGTGTGTTCCTTGGCAAAACCTTAAAGGTTTCCCAGGATCGCCAACGGTTACTACTCGGTGCAGGAGCCGCCGCTGGATTTGCTGCTGGGTTTAATGCCCCGATCTCCGGAGTCTTTTTTGCCCTAGAGGTCGTTTTGGGCACCACCTTTGTGACCTCGTCCGTGAGTGTGGTGCTGCTTTCCGCTGTAGTCGCCGCGTTAATTTCGCAGATTGGTTTAGGCGGACAACCTGCTTTTACCCTACCGAGCTACGAAGTTCGCAGCCCCTTAGAACTGCCACTTTATTTAGGATTAGGACTACTTGCTAGTTTGGTTTCAATCGCCTACACCCGATCTATTCAGCTTTCTCAGCGGTTTTTTCAGGGAAAGATTCCAGGGTTCAGCCCTATGGAAAAGATTCCGCTTGGGATGCGCCCGGTGATTGGGGGTGCCTGCATTGGCGCTGTGGCACTGATCTTTCCCCAAGTTTTGGGCATTGGCTATGAAACGATTGAAGCGATGCTGCGGGATGTTCAGTTTTCCTTACCGTTGTTAATGGCATTACTGCTTATAAAGTTGCTGATGACCGCCCTCAGCTTAGGCAGCGGGTTTGTCGGCGGCTTGTTCGCGCCCGCCATGTTTTTAGGGGCTTCCTTGGGAGCCGCTTACGGTAAAACCTTAGGACTGTTTCCTACGATCATCTCAGCCAATATTGCGGCTCCTCCTGCCTATGCAATGGTCGGCATGGCAGCCGTTTTGGCGGCAAGTGTGCGGGCACCTCTAACAGCAATTCTGTTGCTATTTGAATTGACTCGTGACTATCGGATTATTTTGCCGCTGATGGCAGCGGTGGGCTTGAGCGTCTGGTTAGTGGAGTGGCTGAACCCAATTACAAGCCGCCTGCCAACGATTGAACCAGCAGAGCTAGAAAAAGAGTCAGACCAGCGCCTAGAACTAATGCAGCACTTGCAAGTCGGGGAAGCGATGCGGCAAGACTATTTGCGGCTTTCTAAAACGTTATTGACTATAGATGGGGGCTTAGCACTAGTGCAACATCAGGTTCACAGTGCGCTGGTTGTGGATGAGCAGGAGCAGCTAGTTGGAATTGTGACGCTTCAAGATATCAATCGGGCGATCGCGCAGTGGGAAGCCATCGCTGTGAATGACCATAAGCCGGAATCCTTGGCTCAACGGTCTAATACACTTTGGGACATTTGCACAAAAGACGTTTTGTGTACGTATGAAGATGAATCGATCGCCGACGCTCAAGCTCGAATGGCAACAAGGGGCTTACAGCAATTGCCCGTTGTGAAACGAGACGACTCGCGCCAAATCCTTGGTTTGCTGGAACAGGATCAGATTCGCTTGGTTTACAGTATTGAGGTCACTCAAAACGCTCTAAAGCCTTACTTGACACAGGATGCATTAGGGAAAGAAACTCAAACAATTGATTCATCTGAAATCATCGCCTTACCAGTTTTAAAGCAGTCAGCTTAATGGACTCTCTTTAGCGATTTCGACTCGTCCAGATGCCCGTAAACATCATTGACATGCCGCCGATAAAAATTGCGATCGCTAACCCCGCAGGAAGAACTATCGTCCAGTCGATCGATTCCATGTTGATAACGCCTTTAATCTTCTGATTCAATGGGGTCAATTTGCTTTAACTGGATGTGTTTACGCCCTAATGAAATTTCAAACTCATCTCCTGGCTTGAGATCCATTTGTTTTGTGTAAGCAGCACCAATCAACAGGTTTAGATTGGACTGCACTCTAATCCGATAGCTAGCGCTTCTGCCTCCCTGTCCATTTGACCCCATTTTTCCATCTAATTCAATCCCTTCTGCATCAATTAAAGCATTCAGGAATTTCATCATATTGACCCGCTCCACACCATTTTTTGTGACGGTGTAATACCCGCATTCTCTTGCTTTGGCTTCCTTAGGCAAGGCTTCTAGTTCTCTTACCTTTTTGAGCAGGGAGTCACCTGTTAGTGGCTCAACTTTCTTTTTCTTAATCATTAAAATACTGCAAAAGAATCTTAGTTGTTCGGCAAATATGATAGCGATCGCCACTCAAAACGTTTACTTTGAATTTAAGTGCATCAGCTTTAAGCAACTTGCGTCATCATACTATATTGATACCATGTTTTTTGCTGATAGAAACCTTGCTGATCTTTGAAATCTGTCGGTTAGAAAAAAGATTTGTTGGTTGAAATAGATTCCGACTGCCTAAACGAGAATAAGCAAAAAAAAGTTCGGTGCTATTGGAGACTCACACCTATTCAATCCTCCCATCGGGTGAATCTGGCACGATAGCAAAGACTTATAAGCATGGTAGAGCTTTGTTTTAGCGCGATCGCAGCCCTAGTAAAGTATGAACAGATTCAATGGAATATAAGTAGATGAACTTAAATAGCTCCCCTTATTTGTCTTTAAAGAGAGGAGCATAATATTTTAAGGTTCCTTGCTTGGGGGAGAGGAGTTTAGGGTAAGGATAGTTCATGGCATCTTCCATTCAATTAGATTTAGATCTGTCTATTTACTTCACTATTACTAGTTTTATCGGCAAAGCATTCGATTCAACAATGGTTCTCTTTTTCTCTAAAGTTAAGATGCCGGGTGTTCATAGGTCACTAAAGCCGTCAAGCTCCTTTTTTGCTAATCATCTAAATCTTGTTTGCAGAGGGCAAAAGAAGCATCGGATCGAAAGTTTTTCTTTTCTCAATCTTTGTAGAGCGTTTGGTGATGTTTCTTAAATAATTTATGGTGCCCCCTACTCCTTTCAACTCCTTCCGTCAATTGTTGAAACCAAAGCGACTAGCAATTTTTGAAGCGGTTCTAATTGGTTTAGTTGCAGCATCAGCGGCAGTGCTGCTTAAGCAAGGAGTCTACTGGTTTAGCAGTTGGCGAGTGCGGGAATCGTTGTTACTGCCTGCCTGGTTGTTGCTGCCTGCCATTGGGTTGCTGGGGGGGATGTTATCTGGCTTATTGATTGAGCGCTTAGCCCCAGAAGCGTCTGGCAGTGGAATCCCTCAGGTTAAGGCAGCCTTGGCTTATGTGCCGATCGCATTAAATTTGCGGGTGGCGATCGTCAAGCTACTCAGCACCCTGCTGGCTCTAAGCTCTGGCTTGGTGCTGGGTCGGCAGGGTCCAACGGTGCAAATTGGGGCGGCATTGGCGGCTCAGTTAAGCCGCTGGGCACCGCGATCGCCCGATCATCAACGTCAACTCATTGCAGCGGGAGCAGCGGCAGGATTAGCAGCAGGCTTTGATGCCCCAATCGCGGGGGTGCTATTTGTCATTGAAGAACTGCTGCACGATGTATCTAGCTTGACGCTGGGGACGGCGATCTTGGCTTCGTTTACCGGCGGTGTTGTTTCTAGGGTGTTATCGGGACCCAACCTCAGTTTTATTGGTCAGTCTACCCTCAATCAAACCAGTTTTTCCCCTCAAGAGATTCCATTTTTCCTGCTGTTGGGCATATTGACTGGAATTTTTGCAGCAGCCTTTAACCGCAGCATTTTAGAAAGCTTAAAGTTTAGCCGTCGCTATTTGCGGTTCAGTTTGCCCTGGAAAATTGGACTGGCAGGATTGATCTCTGGGTGTGCGATCGCCCTATTACCTCCCGTTTTTCGCGACACTACCACCCTTCAGGGGTTCTTGACCATGGGCACTGCCGATTGGCGGATAACTGCCAGTGCGTTTGTGGTGCAGTTTAGCTTGTCGGTGTTGGCGTGCAGTGCCGAAGCCCCCGGCGGCTTATTTACCCCCAGTCTAGTGCTAGGAGCCGCACTGGGGCAGTTGGTGGGGCTAGTTGCCGGAACTGTGCTAGGCGGTGATCCAATCATTTATGCCTTAACCGGCATGGGAGGTTTTTTTGGAGCCGTCGCAAAGGTGCCAATTACGGCGATCGTGATTGTGTTTGAAACGACTCTTAACTACAACCTGATTTTGCCGTTAATGATTTGCTCGGTTACGGCTTATCTAGTGGCTGAATGGCTATCTCCAGGCTCCCTCTACACCCATTTATTAGAGCTAAAAGGGATAACACTGGCTCCTCCCGAAGCGATGAGTGATGGGCTATGGGCAACTCTGACGGCGGCTGAGGTGATGCAAAAAAAAGTAGAAACGTTGCCTAGCCAAATGAGCCTAGTGGAAGTAGTTGAGGCATTTGCCAAGTCTCACCATCGGGGGTTTCCGGTGGTGAATCAGGGGCGACTGGTAGGCATCGTGACGCAAACCGATCTCGATAAAGTCACTCATTTAAAAGTCTCAAAGCCTGTGGTGCTCAAAGACATCATGACTCCGCAGCCTATTACGGTAAACCCGGAGGATACGCTCAGTCAGGTTCTTCATCTCCTTTCAAGCTACAAGCTTTCTCGGTTGCCCGTCATCTCCCATCGCAAACTGGTGGGCATCATTACCCGGAGTGACATTTTGCGGGTTGAGTCGGAAAAATTACGGGGTGGCTCGGAACGAGTGGGTCCTCAGCCAGAGCCGTCTTATGTGGTCTATCAAACTCAAGCGCCTGCTTTGGGTCAAGGACGGTTGCTAGTGCCGCTGAGCAATCCTCAAACCATGAACGGGCTGATGAAGCTGGCATTGGTCATTGCCCGCGATCGCGACTATGAGATCGAGTGTTTGCAAGTGATTACCGTGCCGCGCCATAGCTCCCCATCTGAAACAGCCGTCAACACAACCCTCAGCCGCCGCATCCTCAAACGTGCTATTCATCAAGGGCAGGCTTGGGGTATTCCCGTGCATACTCAGATTCGAGCCGCCCATAGCACTGCCGAAGCGGTTCTAGAAACCGTTAAGGCACGCCATATCGATCTGTTGCTGATGGGCTGGAAAGGAAGCACCTCTACGCCAGGGCGAATTTTTGGCGACACCGTAGATACTGCAATTCGGCAAGCAGATTGCGATGTGGTGCTGGTCAAAATGGGAGAGGCATTAATTGGCTCTCATTTATACCCAAATGAAGTGTTACATGGCGCTGAATCCACTGAATCAGAGCAATCCCCAGTAAAGATGCTGCTGCGATTAACGCAGCTACAACGCTGGCTAGTTCCGATTGGTGGGGGACCTAATGCAGACTATGCCGTGACCCTGCTCCCCGCCTTAGTTTCGCTCAGCCAAGAGCCAGAAATTCGACTGTGCCATGTTTCTGCTCCCAATGAACAAGCCTACGATATTAGCCCACTTGAAAAAAGCGCGGCATTTCTCCGGCAGCAAGTTCAAGCATCGGTGGTGATTACATCGGTTTGCGCCCGGTCGGTGGCAGAAGCGGTCGTAGACATGGCGCAAAATAACCAGTGCGATGTGATTGTGCTGGGTGCGAGTCGAGAAGGGTTGTTGCAGCAAGCAATTCAGGGAAACATTCCAGAAGAGATCGCCCGAAACTGTGATTGCACCGTGATCTTAGTTAGGAAAGCGACTGCGTAAACTGATGACGGGATGCAAAATCGAGCGATCGCCCAAGCGATTGCCACGCTTCAAACGCTAAAGTTTCTGATTCATAAAACTCTCGCAACACTTGACGTAGCGACTGACACGCAAAAAAATGATCAATCACCTGGATTGCCGCATTCATGGCAATTTGATAGTTTTGATAGACAATTGGAGCCGCCAATTTTTCTCCAAGCGGCGATCGACAACACACCCGTAAGCCACTTTCTGTCGCCGTCACTTCAACCATCCAGCCTCGATGAAATTCTATTGACTCATTCATAATACGAAACCATCTGATTGATTGAATTGACGTGCGGATCGATCGCTAAACCTTCACAAGTTACGATGGACGCTTAATAACACTTGTATTCAACTATAGAAAATAATACTTAATTCCTCATTGCGCCTTGACGCAAACCCATACGCCATTTGTCTGATTTTAGCTGGTAGACGGGAATCCCCGCGCTCTGCCTGTACTCAGTTGTTCCCTTAGGATTACGGGTTAAAGATTGAAAGCCTGCTTTGAATCGGTTTGCGGTCACGCAGTGTTGCGAAGCAGTATCGCCTATGACGTTCACGCAGTGGCTCCTTTGGAGCGTTGCTTTCCGCTGTGATCTTTTATCTTTGACATAATCTATTTGACATACCCAATTAGGAGGGTATTTAATCTACATTCCCTAGTCTCGAATGGAGTCAATATTGCTCCAATTTCCAGATTGGCAGTGAGCGATTAAAACATCCATTTGACGATCTAAGTTAGACTTTTGGTCATGGGAGCTTACCCGACCTTAGGGAAGCGTCAAGCGGCTTTCAGGGCTTACAAACTGGTCGATGTCGCCTAGATAATATAGCTGCTATTTAACACCCTTGACTCCCAGTCCCACTTCTTTTTATCGCGTACCTCAAGGCGTTTTATAGCTAGCGACTCGCACTACCAAATCACCTTGGCGTGGATCTGCTTTAAAGACGAAGGCAGCTTTTTCTGTCTCTCCTTCGGATAAAAAATCAATTTGCAAATCGCCTGATTCTTGAGCACCTGTTCCAACTTTCAACTCAGCCATAACTTGCACTGATTCAGCCGTTTCGCCCCCGGTGTTAGAAATTTCAAACGGAACATAAAATTGTCCGTTCTCTTCTCGTATTGGCTCAGGGCGCTGGATTACTAAGACTGGGGGACTGTCTCGTCCGGCTGCCCAGCTATAAATGACCAACCCGACGATCGCTCCTAAAATCAACGATGAGATGCCAAAAGATAGCCATTCAGCAACGCTGCGAGAAGGACGTTTTGTTTCTGGCTCAATATTTTTGCTTTCAATATCCGTCATATGGCTAACCGTCCTGCTGCGCCGCCGATTGTGGCAGGCAACCCTAAAATAATTGAGTAGCTCAGCCAGAGATGCCAGGGATCGTTCCAGTGCAGCTTATTAAAAAATACTAGCATTAGGCAGGCTGCCACCAATGAAACCAGGTACGAGATTAATGTTTCATTGTAGGGGTTCTGAAAAAGCCCTTCTTGCTGCTGTCGTTTTTGCTGATTAGTGAATCCAGCGGCAAAGACGATCGCGTAGGATACTAGAAGCGAGGCGACCATGACTGCCAACAGCCATAATCCATCGGTTGCCGCTGCAATCATCGGGATCTCATCGGTAGGGGCGATGTTGAATGCGATAATGATCGCGCCGATTAAAGTACCGCCAACATCAGAAAATGTTGCATTAAAAGTGGGTTGATTGGACTCAGGATCATCATTTTTGGGTGTTTCTTCCTTTTGTCCAGATAAAAACTGATTTGCCAAGGCCACTCCCAACGTGAAAGGAGTACTGACATAAATCACCTTGCCCATTGCTTCATTCAGTGAGGTTTGGAGCGTAATCTCCTGAATGAGCATCAGCATTAAGCCCGCACACACTAACCCGATCGCCATTGCCTCCACACTGTCGATCGCCGCATCGATCGCATAAATATCATTCGTTTGGCGAAATCCAGCGGTGCGATTGAGCATGAAGACAATTACAAAGGTCAACACTAGCGCCATAAGTAAGCGAATCATGTGGGCAGATGAGCCAATCCACCAAACTTCCATAGTGTAGAGCAAAGGAACCCCAAATAAAAATCCACCCGATGCCCCCCGAATGAGGTCATAAAGCTCAGTCTTCCACTGATGAGGATGTTTTGTCGTTTTCACTGGCTCATCTACCCTAAAAAGAATCTAGAGCGCTATCGCCGCGCCATTTGCCCGACTCTCATCTTACAGGGTTGCCTGGAGTTGATCGAGCAAGCCTTCCACATACTTTAGGGCGGCACTGATGGTAGCAGGATCTTCTAAATCCACATCGACATATTGCTTCAGGGCAGCCACTTGATCCATGCTGCCGCCTGCGGATAATAGTTCCAGATAGCCCGGAATAAAATCTTTACCGACTTGCAGATATTTCTGATAGCAGGCAAGGCTGACGATGTTAGAAGCGGTGTATTGATAGCAGTAGTAGGGTTTGAAATAAATATGCCCAATCCGTGCCCAGTCATATTGATGGTCTGGCAGTACTTCCACTGCGTCGCCGCAAAGCTCTTGATACAGCGACATCCATTGGTCGTTGACAAAGGTATGGTCAAAGGTGCCTTGAGTGGCGCGATCGTGCATTGCCAATTCTAAGCGGCTGATGGTGCTTTGGCGAAACAGTAGATTCAACTGATCCTCTAGCTGCCGCGTGATTAGAGTTTTCTTCAGGGCGGGATTGTCTCCAGCTTGCTTCAGCAGATAATCTAGCAGCAGCAGTTCGTTAAAGGTTGAGGCAATTTCTGCCAGGATCATCGGTGGGTTGCTGTTGAAGTAGGATTGGCGATCGCTAATCCAGTCAAAATGAAGCCCATGACCCATTTCATGCGCCAAGGTAAACAGAGAATTGTAGTCTTCAGTATAGGAAAGCAGCAGGCAGCTATGTTTGCCGTGAATATACCAGCAGAATGCACCGCCTCGTTTGCCGGGACGAACCTTTGCATCGACCCAATTGTTCAGAAAGAATTCTTCGGCACGACGGGCATAGTTGACATCAAAATCCGCGATCGCTGCCAGCAAGGTTTCCACCCCAGCTTTATAGGGCAATGGTTCCACAGGTTGGCTGTCCCACGGTGCATAGACATCGCAAGTGCGAATGGTTTGTCCCAATGCCTGCCCCTTCAGCGTGTAATAGCGCTGCCACAAATCGAAGCGATCGCGAGTACCCTCCATAATGGCGCGGAAGACTGGCTCCGAGACTTCATCCGCTAGCAATTGCTTATGCAAAGTCGAGTCATAGCCCCGCATTTGATTTTCTAGCTTATGATCTTGGGCAATGCTGTTGAGAATATAGCCATAGAGAGAATTATGCTGCTGCATCACCGATCGCACTGAGCCATAAGCGTTGTAGCGAACATCGGCATCAGGATGAAACAGCAGCGACCCTAACTCCGCTTCAGTGCCGTAAGATTTGCCGTCGGGTGTAGAAACTGCTTCATAGTCCTGTTCACCTAAATGCACCGATCGCAGATTAATAAACGCCTGCCGCCCAGTCAAGCTATCTTGGTTGCGGGTTTGCTCCACTGATTCAGAGAGTTTATAAGGTCTAAATTTAGATAGGTTGTAAAAGTAGTGGCGATAGGATTGAAGCACCGCAGACTGCTCCAGTTCGCTATATCTTGCATCATCCAGATTCTTGAGTTCTAAGTCAAAAAATAAAAGCTGATTTTCAATCCCTGTCAGTGCTTCTAGCACCTTGTCTTGCATTTGCTTGGCTTCGGTGTTGCGCGTATCTGCCGAGAAGATCAGCGCCGGAAAGGCGTAGAGAATACCCGATTGCTGCGCGATCGCTTCTAGTTGTTTCAAGCAATCTGCAATTTGTTCGGCTGTCAGGTCTTCCACGTTATCGCGAAAGGTATCCCGAAATTGGATTGCCGTTTCTTGGAGTTGTTCCAAGTCTTCAGTCAACCGTGGATCGTCAAATCCTTGGTAGAGAGCAGATAAGTCCCATTCCTGAGGGTTTTCCAGTAGGGTGGGATTATTAAGCATTGAAGCAGACTGAACCAAAGTAAACTCCTTTTTCCGACTGACACAAGCATGGCACGTTGACGAGAAACAGCAGGTCAACACTCTCCTATTCTGCGTCGGTCAAGTGACTCGCATGGGCATTTGTTTTTAATTCTAGCCCCTCTAAGATCCTAATAAGCTAGGAGCAAAATCTGCTTCCGTATTCGCTAAAGAGCTACTAAGGTAAATTGTTATCCCTCTCGATTGGCAACTTCAAGGGCTTGTTTAGCGGCTTTTTCTTTTCGTTCGCTGTAGCGATCGGTCAAGTAATCCACTTGTCCACGCAACAACACTGTGAATTTATAAAGCTCTTCCATGACATCGACCAAGCGATCGCGGTAGGGCGACTCTTTCATCGTGCCGTCTTCGTTAAACTCTTGATAGGCTTTTGCAACCGAAGACTGATTGGGAATCGTGAACATCCGCATCCAGCGTCCTAACAATCGCAGTGTGTTGACGGCATTAAAAGACTGAGATCCGCCAGATACTTGCATCACGGCTAACGTTCTGCCTTGGGTTGGGCGAACGGCACCCAAACTCAGCGGAATCCAGTCAATTTGATTTTTCATAATGCCCGAAACTTGACCATGGAGTTCTGGACTCGACCAGACTTGTCCTTCTGACCACAGGCTCAACTCCCGTAGCTCCTGCACTTTCGGGTGGGTATCGGGGACGCTGCCATAAATCGGCAGTTCTCGCGGGTCGAAAAACTTTACTTCAGCCCCAAATTCTTGAATGATCCGGGCGGCTTCCTCGGCTGCTAGACGACTGTAGGAGCGATCGCGCAGAGAACCATACAAAAACAAAATTCTGGGAGGATGATCAAACATTGTTATCTAGTGATTTTCCTGCTAACTGTTGTAGAAACGTAGTTTGAGCGTCTCGCAACTCGGCATTGGGATTGGCAGTTTGAATGATTTGCATTGCCTGATTAAAAGATGAGCCAGACTGGATCAAGTAAGCCGCCAGCATGGTTCCAGTTCGGCGATTGCCGCTGGTGCAGTGAACCGCAACTGCATTGCCAAGCTGATGTTGCTCATCCACAAAACTCTGCAACTCTTGAATCTGCTCTGGAGTCGGCGCTGTGCCGCCTTTGGTGGGTAGCCAGCGATGGGGCAGTCCTGCCTGCTCGTACAAATCCAAGTTCGATGGATCATCCATCACAGAGACGATCGCGCCAATCCCTGCGTCTTTCAACTCAATGATTTCGTCAGCCGTAGGTTTTCGTACCCCTGCTAGCTTACCTGGAATCACCCACCACAGGTTTTCTGCGATCGCTTGAACGGGTTGTGCCTCCATATCTATGGCTCTAAACTCTGAATTAGCTTGGCGACACGCTCTTTTACTTCATCCCGGACTCTGGGGAAAATCTCTGGCTTTTCGGCGGGATCATCTAGCTGCCAATCTTCAAATACGTCGCGCACCACCCATTCACCTGGTAAGTTCGCGCCACAGCCGCAGAGAGAAATTACGACATCAAAATCGTCTGGCTTAAAGTCGCTCAATGGCTTCGAGTATTGATCTGTGATATCAATGCCGATATCGTTCATGGTAGCGATCGCTTCTGGGCGCACTTGGCTTGCCTCCAATCCAGAACTGGTGACTGCGATTTTGCCCTTGCCCAGAGTTTTGGCAAACCCCTCTGCCATTTGCGATCGAGCAGAATTCTTCTTACACACAAACATCACACGTTTCATCATTCAAGTCTGACCTCAACAGTACTTAACTAACGATATGAATTCACACAACGAGGATCGCGCAGTGTTGCTTTTTCGGGTTCCCTAGGAAACCACATCGCGGTTCGTTTACAAAATTCCACCAACATCAACATCAATGGGACTTCGATCAAGACACCTACAACGGTTGCCAAAGCAGCGCCAGAATTCAAACCAAACAACACAACGGCTGTCGCGATCGCCACTTCAAAGTGATTACTGGCTCCAATTAATGCGGCAGGCGCAGCATCTTCATACGCCAGTTTCATTCGTTGGGCAGCCACGTAGGAGATCAGAAAAATGAAATTGGTTTGAATAAACAACGGTACTGCAATCAACAAAATATGGAGGGGATTGTTGACAATCAACTCACCCTTGAAGGCAAACAACAACACCAGGGTTAGTAGTAACGCACTGATCGCGATCGGACCCAGATATTTGAGAAACTTCTGCTCAAACCATTCACGCCCTTTGTGTTTGAAAATCCAGTAGCGCGAATACATCCCCGCAATCAGCGGTAAACCCACATAAATCAGAACTGAAAGGGCGATCGTTTCCCAGGGTACAGTTAAATCGTTGGCAGCCAGCAGCCAGCGACCCAGGGGAGCGTATAGAAACAACATCGCCAGGGAATTGACTGCCACCATAACCAGAGTGTGTCCCTGATTGCCATAGCAAAGGTAGCCCCACATCAACACCATTGCAGTGCAGGGAGCAATCCCAAGCAAAATTGTCCCAGCAATATAGGAGTTTGCTAAAGGAACTTCTACACCCCGAATGATTTCTGTCCCTGTAATCAAAGGACGAAACAGCCAACCTAAAAAGAACTGAGAAAACGCTACCATCGTGAATGGCTTAATCAGCCAGTTGACCACCAGGGTGAGAATCACAGGTTTGGGCGTGCGGATTGCCTCTTTTGCCTGGGTGAAATCAATTTTTACCATGATGGGATACATCATGAAAAATAAACAAATGGCGATCGGAATCGACACCTGATAAACACTCATGGCATCCAGAGCTGTAGCTATCCCTGGAAAGAATCTGCCCAATAAGATCCCAGCGATGATACAGAGAAACACCCAAACGGTCAGATAGCGTTCAAAAAAGCTGAGATTGCTACCCGCTTGCACGGCTGAAGAACGAACATCGGATCTATTTGTACCCATCTAAATTTCTTCCTCTTATCAACTAGATCCACCTTTAAACTTCAACGAAGCGTCGATCGCATCAACTTTTCTTGATGCGATATGAGCAGTGTATCGCAACTAAGGCTTACTGGCTTGATCCTCCTGGAATGTTGTTTGTCTACGCAGAAGCTCCGCTACCGTAATATCTGGCTCTGGCACACCCTGGAATGCAGTTCCAATTTCGCCACGAGTAAACTGAATTTCGGCTAACCGATAAGCATCCTCTGGCAATGGTAGATAGCCCACTGTTTCAACCAGTGTCAGCGCATTCTTTAGGTAAAACTCTACAAACGTTCGTAGTTCTGGCTTATCCTGTGCCGCCTTCGAGTTAATATAAATAAATAATGGACGGGCAAGCGGCTGATAGGTCGCATTTTTAATGTTGGCATCATCGGGTGCGATCGCCCCTTTGCCATTGTCTATCGGGAGTGCTTTCACCGCTCCTTTGCTTTGCTTGTAGTAAGCATGGGGAACGTAGCCTAGGGCTGCGGGAAGTTTGCTAATTCCCTGCACCAAGACGTTGTCATCTTCACTACCCACATAGTCGGATCGAGAATTGCTAGCATCTCCCATAATGACTTCGTTAAAGTAGTCGAAGGTTCCAGAGTCGGCTCCGGCTCCAAACAGGTTCAGGGGTTGATTGGGATAGGATGATCGAATCTGATTCCAGTTGGTGAGTTTGCCCTGAGCGGCTCTTTCCCATACTTTTTTCAACTCAGCAACGGTAATGTCCATTGCCCAAGTATTTTGCGGATTGACCGCAATGGTGAGCGCATCAAAAGCAACTGGGAGTTCAATAAAGCCGACTCCATTTTTGACGCAGGTTGCCATTTCTGCTTTCAAAATGGGACGGGAGGCATTGCTGATATCGGTTTCACCTGCACAAAATCGCCGAAACCCAGCGCTAGTGCCAGCAAATTTCACTTCTACCTCTGCTTTTCCGCCCTCTGGGGTACTGCGAAAGGCTTTGGCAACGGCATCGGTGACGGGGTAGACCGTACTGGAGCCATCCGCCACAATTTTTCCACCAGGTGGGGCAATCAGGGTTGGGGTTTCTGCCTGCTTTGTGGGGGCGCAAGCATTCATGGCAAAAATTGCGATCGCGACCAAGATAGCAATTACAGGAAACCTAAGTTTGTTGTGAGCGGTATAAATCATCGATTACTAAACCCTTTAAGCTGGATTGTTCTATAGAAGTTCATCGAGCTTGCCTACTTATTTGTAGGCATACATTTACTTAGAGTGATGAATTTATTGAGAGTCGTCCTCTTATCATTTCAAATAAAGTTGATTTGTCGTGTTTGGCAAAACACATCTTTAAGAAAATTCACTTAAAAAAGTTGATGGATAGCACACTGCTAAAAGTCACCCCTAGCTCTGGGTCATGCATTGCTTTAGCAGGAGCGAGCCGGAAGCATGGCGCTAAAGCGGCGATAGTCGGCAAGGTACTGCTCAAGCACAACAAGCTGAGGCAAGTTCAGACTGTAATAAATCCAGCGACCCTCTTGCCGCGATCGCACTAATTCAGCTTCTTTCAAGGCTTTGAGATGAAACGATAGCTTCGATTGGCTCACCTCTAAGCGATCGCATAAATCACAGACACAGAGTTCCTGTTGCCTGAGCAGATCCAAAACCTTGAGCCTGAGCGGGTCAGAAAGGGCATGAAAACCTGCTGCGATCGCTGGAGAAATAACTGCTTGTACCATCAACTTTTTTTGAAATATATCTTTAATCTTATGAATAAATGTCATTTCGTCAACAGCGATGAATGGTTCAAGCAACTCCAGTGGTGGCTTAGAGAAGCTAAGGCAGTTCTACAGGTATTTTGGAAAAGTTGTCCATTAGATTGAAAAAAGAAAAATCTTGCTTAAATTGTTGAACCATGAGATTTTTTGATCAGCTTAAATAATTATTGAGCATTAAAAACGATGGTTGCACTCTCCAGTGACATCCAGGGATTACTGCGATCGCCCCTTGCAACAGGAGTCGCGATCGCGGGGAGTTTTTTAGTCAGTCAAAGTAGCATTTTGTTGGAGGGGATCTCTCCTGCCGTTGCCCAAAACATTGTCACCGACGGCACTTTAGGCACCCCAGTAGTCGCGATTCCGATCACGCCCAATGGCACTCTCAACAACCCCGCTCAGCCAAACTTGCCCGCGCTATACCCAAACGCCTACATTATTCAGGAAGCCTTGGGGCGAGCGATCGGCAATAACTTATTTCATAGCTTTAATCGCTTTAACCTGAGCAACGGCGAATCGGCGGTCTTTCAAAGCGGGGGCAATATTCGCAACATTTTGTCGCGAGTCACTGGCGGCAACGCCTCCATCATTGATGGTTTAATTCAAACCCAAAGCACGAACGTCAACTTGTTTCTGATTAATCCCCAAGGAATTATCTTTGGTGCCAATGCCAAGCTGGATATTGGCGGTGCTGGGGGACGAGGCAGTTTTGTCGCTACGACTACCGATGCGTTGGTTTGGGGCAATGATCCCACTCGTCAGTTTAATGCTCGGACTCCCGGCGGAGCCACCAGCTTACTTGCACTAGTCGGCGATCCCAGCGGTTTTTTGGTGGGGCAAACGCGACCGGGCGCGATCGCGGTTAATGGCAGCCAGCTTCAGGTGTTTCCCAATCAACGGTTACTGTTTTTAGGCGGTGATTTCACCCAAACTGGTGGAGTATTGGCTGCTCAAGGAGGGCAGGTTGAAATTGCAGCGATCGCGGGTAGTGGAACGATTGGCTTGAATTTAGACAACCCGGCTGTATTTGGCTTTGCTATTCCCGCAAGTATGCAGCGGGCAGATGGTTTGATCAATGGCGGAATTATCAGTACCAGCGCCAGAGATACCGAAAGTGGAGACATTTCGATTCAAGCAGAAACGATTACCGTCACCAATAACAGCCGCCTGTTTGCCGAAACCGCTGGAGCCGGGAACACAGGCGACATTTATCTGATTGCCTCCGACTCAATTGAGGTCAGCAACCAATCGACTTTGCAAAGCATTGTGCGATCTGGAGGCGTGGGCGATGGCGGCGTGGTCTTTTTGAAAGCACCGAACACGGTTTCTATCCTGAATGGGTCGGGGCTTTTTAGCGTCATCGATCAAGGCGGCAGCGGCAAGTTTGGCACCAACGATTTTGCGGGCAATGTGTTTGATGCGTTGTTGGGTCGGGCAGGCAAGCCCATTGTGGGGTCGGTGTTTATTGATGCAGGGTCGATTTTGCTGGCAAATGGCTCCGTACTCAATGCCAGCACTGCGGGAAATGGCAATGCGGGGACGGTGCTAGCGCTAGCTCAAGATACGATCACCATCACGGATAGCGTGATCGGCAGTATTGTTTTACCCACTGCAAATGGTAGTGCAGGTGGGGCGATTTTAGGCGCAAGTTCTATTTTGATTAATGGTGCAGTGTCGGGACTAACGACTTCAACGGTTGGCAATGGCGATGCGGGATTGATTTTGGCGGTTGCCAGCGATCGCATTACTATTGACGGTCGCACCAACGGCATTTTTAGCACCGTCGAACCTGGAGTTTCTAAAGCGGCCGGGGGCATTGTGATTGGGGCGAAAGTCCTCGAACTGCGAAATGGCGCAGGAATTAGCGTAGATAATGCAGGCAGTGGGTCTGCGGGAGACATTTTTATTACCGGGCTTGGAGTGTATCTCGATCGCGGCGCTCGAATTTCAGCCATTACAAAATCGGGACAAGGGGGCAATATTGAGCTTCAGGTGGGCGTTTTAATTCTGAATAACAATAGCAACATTTCCACGGAAGCGGGTACGGCTGAGGCGGGAGGAAACGGGGGCAATGTTTTGATCACAGGCGGCACGTTTAGCTTTGGCAGCGATCGCGCCTTTATCGTGTCTGGCAAACCCATTGGCAACAGCAACATTCGGGCGAATGCCTTTACAGGCAATGGCGGCAGCATTTCCATCTTGGCGTATAAACTGACTGATATTGCCCGACGAGCCGATGTGTCTGCTACCAACGACATTGATGCAAGTTCCCGATTTGGGTTGAGTGGCACCGTGGATCTCAGCGTTTTAGATATTGACCCAGAACGGGGCACCGTCGCATTGGCGGTTCGCCTAACAGATATTACTAACCTGATTGCGGAGGGCTGTGATTCTAGAGGCAAACTATCCCAGGGACGATTGGTTAGCACCGGGCGCGGCGGATTGCCCAGCAGCCCCGTCGAAACCTTGGCAGATGAATCGGTGGTTGCTAACTGGGTGGCAGTGCCAGAAAAGCATGAGCCAGAAAAGCAAACCCGCGATCGCCCAACCACAGTCTTGCAGCGAAACCTAGGAGAACCCACGCGTGATGCAGCATCACCAGATCTGATTGCAGAAACTCCAACAGCAGACGCGCTCAATTTCAGCGAAGACCGCCCCCAACCGTGGCAATCAACTTTTGCCAGCCCTAAACCTGCTCTCCCCGTAGCCCAAAATCGCAAACCCTCTTTTGAAATTGTTGAAGCCCAGGGTTGGAAATTGGATTCCGATGGTAACGTAGTTCTCGTTGCTCATCCCTCGACTACTGAACCGCACATTCCCTGGCTTTTGCCGCCAACTTGCCCTACGCCTTAGTCCCTTTGTGAGGAGATGATCAGAAGTTTTGAATACCCAGTCATTTAATGCCCCCCTTGGTTTGTTCGGGTTGATCGGGTCGATGTTGGTCTGTCCAACCGCGATCGCTCAACTTCCTGCCCTTGATCCACGGATCAATCAACCGCCTTCTTTAGAACCCCTGCCCATCCCTAGAATTGAGCCAATTCCATCGCCCGATCAGCTTTTGCCCTCTTCGCCAACTACGCCTTCCTCGCCTGAACAACTTCCGATCGATACGCCCCAAAACATTCAGGTGACGAAGTTTGTAGTGGTTGGCAGCACCGTTTTTTCTGACAAAGAGTTGACGGAAGCGATCGCCAAAGACATTGGGGCAATTCCACCTACAGGACGCACCTTTTCATTAACGGAGTTGTTTCAAGCGCGATCGGCAGTAACCAAACTCTATACTGATCGCGGCTATCTGACATCGGGTGCCTATCTTCCGCCTCAAAAACTGCAAAGCGGCGTGATCGAAATTCGGGTTGTGGAAGGCAGTTTAGAAGATATTCGAGTAATAGGCACCAAGAAGTTAAATCCGGGTTATGTTGCCAGCCGGATTGGGATTGCTACCCAAGCACCCTTAAACCGCGATCGCCTGTTAGAAGCGCTGCAACTGCTGCAACTCAATCCGCTGATCGCCAATATCTCGGCAGAACTATCGGCGGGATCGCGCCCCGGCACTAGCCTCCTAGAAGTGACCGTGACCGAGGCAAAATCCGCTTCAGCAACCTTCACCGTTGATAATGCACGGGTGCCCAGCGTCGGCAGTGTTCGGGGGCAAGCCGCCGGGTTAGAACAAAACCTACTGGGGTTTGGAGATGCCCTCAGCATCTCGTTTACTAAAACCAGTGGCAGCACCGCCGTAGACTTTAGCTACGCCGTCCCCGTTAGCCCCCGCAACACAACCCTCAGCTTCAGTGCCGGATTTTCTAATAGTGAAGTGATTGAAGCTCCGTTTGATATTTTAGACATTAAATCTGCTTCAAACTACTTAGAACTGACGGGTCGTCATCCGCTGATTCAAACGCCGACTCAAGAACTGGCGGTTGGGTTAACGCTCGGTCGCCGCAGCACGCGCACTCAATTGTTGGGCGATATCCCGTTTCCGAGTCCAGGTGCCGACACTGAGGGACGGACTACCGCATCAGTTGTGCGCTTTTTCCAGGAATATACCAAACGCAGCAGTCAATCAGTGTTTGCGGTGCGATCGCAGTTTAATGTTGGGGTGAATGCACTGGGTGCCACCGTCAATATTGAGCCACCCGACACCCGCTTTTTTGCCTGGAGAGGGCAGGCGCAATGGGTGCGGTTGCTGGCTCCCGATACGCTGCTGATTGTGCGCGGTGATTTACAGTTGGGCGATCGCCCTTTGCTACCCATTGAGCAATTTGGCGTGGGCGGTCAGCTGAGTGTGCGCGGCTATCGCCAAGATTTACTGCTGACCGATAACGGAGCGTTTGGATCTGCTGAAGTGCGAATTCCTATCCTGCGTCTGCCCAAGCAGCAGGCAACCCTGCAAGCCACGCCCTTCATTGAGTATGGGCAAGGATGGAACAACGGCGAATCTCCCAATCCCAATCCTAGTGCTTTAGTCTCTGCGGGATTTGGGCTACGGCTGCAAGTGAGCAACAGTTTGACCGCCCGTATGGATTTTGGATTTCCATTAGTAAAAGTGGATTCTCAAAAAGAAACCCTCCAAGAAAAAGGAATTTACTTTTCGGTCGTTTACTCGCTCTTTTAAGGCTTCAAATCGAGAATTAAAGTTGAGTCGGCTGTGTTGAGCCATGGGGAAGGCACCATGAATGAATTTAAGAGTTAAACAATACTATGAAAACTTGGAAGAGATCAGGTCGCCGTAATCGGCTAAAGAAATCGCTCAATTCCTACCTCAAAGCACTATTGTTAACCGCATTAGCCGCCGCGATCGCCCTACTTACTATCCTTGCCCCCAAACTATCGCCTGTAATGGCAAAAAATCCAGTGACTCCGGCTTTAAGCACGATTCGTGAGATCCCGTTGGGAATCGCTCAAGCCAAACCCGGACAGTAAGGAAAAGCATTATTTGAAACCGGACAATATCAACAAGCCGCAGATGAACTAGAACAGGCAGCGAAACTCTACCAAGCCCAGGGAAACTCACTGCAACAGGCAGCCGCCTTAGCCAACCTATCCCTCGTTCATCAACAGCTTGGCGCGTGGGATTCCGCCACCTCCGCGATCGCCGCCAGTCTCAGCCTGCTCCAGCCATTGAGTCATAGCCCCCAAGGAATCCCCGTGCTTGCCCAAGCGTTAGAAGTACAGGGACGGCTACAACTCAATATCGGCGAAGTGGATCAGGCATTGGCAACCTGGCAAAAAGCAGAATCACTGTTTCAGAAAGCCAATGATGCCGAAGGAGTGGTTCAATCCCAGATGAATCAAGCTCAGGCTTTGCGATCGCTGGGGTTTTATCGCCGTAGCCTAGATAAACTGAGCGCACTCAACGCCACTCTGCAAGCTCAGCCCAATTCTCGCCAAAAAGCGATCGCCTTGAGAAACTTGGGGGATGCGCTGCAAGTCGGCGGCAGTTTGGAGCAATCGCGCACCGTGCTAGAGCAAAGCTTGCAGGTTTCCGAAGCCGTGAATGTTTCTAATGATATCGCCGCTGCTCTGCTGAGCTTGGGTAATTCCGCCCATGCCCAAAAGGATGCCAAGCTTTATCCAGCCGATGCGATCGCCTACTATGACCGCGCCGCCAGCCTTGCAACTACGCCACTGGTGCGAATTCAGGCACAACTCAATCTACTTAGCCTGCTTGTGAGTCCTCAAGCTGCGAACCAATCGGGCGATTCTCGTAGGGATGGTTTCACGAATCGCATCCAGCAACTCCTCACCCAACTGCCTGCCCAACTGGATCAACTGCCTGCCAGTCGTGCCGCCGTCTATGCCCGCATCAACTTCGCCCAAACCCTACTCAATTTTGCCAATCCAAAACCCCTTGCTGAAAATCAGCTTTTGTCCAATCAGCCTTTGTCTTCTGCGCCCAGTCGCCCTGCATCGATCTTGGCACTCTCTCGCCTATTGGAAAGCACCCTCCAACCAGCCATTCAGCAATCTCGCAGTTTGGGCGACAAACGCGCAGAATCCTACAGCTTAGGCACCTTGGGCACTGCCTATGAGAAAGCAGCGGCTCAACTCGCACCCACGAACGTCACCGCGCAAACTCAGCAATTGGAGTATGCCAGGGAGGTGACTCAAAAGGCGCTGGTTCTGGCACAAGCAACCAATACATGGGATATTGCCTATCGCTGGCAGTGGCAACTGGGGCGGTTGCTTAAACAAACGGGCAACGTGAAAGAGGCGATCGCTGCCTACGATGCGGCAATTGAAAATTTGCGATCGCTGCGGGGTGATCTGGTTTCTGTGAATCCCGACGTGCAATTTAACTTTCGAGACAGCGTGGAGCCAATCTATCGCCAATCCGTAGACTTGCTGCTATCGGAAGCTGAACCTACTGCCGATAATCTGGAAAAAACCCGTCAGCGGATTGAATCACTCCAGCTTGCAGAACTGGATAATTTCTTTCGGGAA
The DNA here is from genome assembly GCF_056784215.1 of Leptolyngbya sp. CALU 1928. Classification (NCBI taxonomy): domain Bacteria; kingdom Bacillati; phylum Cyanobacteriota; class Cyanophyceae; order Leptolyngbyales; family Leptolyngbyaceae; genus Leptolyngbya; species Leptolyngbya sp. CALU 1928. The sequence goes on from NZ_JBXBCE010000001.1 coordinate 3,218,815, forward strand.
GCGTGTCTCGAAGGTCAACGGGTCTTGCTAGATGACATTGTGGATAAACAGAATCCGACGACGACGATTATTTATCCAATCGTGCTGCGAAATCCAGTCACATCCGAAGTCAAGATCCAAGTCATTGCTAAAATTCCAGATAAGCCGCTCAAGCGCTATGCTCCTATCGTTTTGCCGATAAAAGAGTTTGATGCCACGATTGATCAAATTACTAACACGTTAGATGGTGGACTGACTCAGCTTCAACCCTTTCAAACTGCCACTCGCACCGTCTATAACTGGCTGATTCAGCCGATTGAGCAAGATATTCAATCCGCGATCGCCCCAGAAGATCCCAAAACCAAAGCTACTCCCGACACCAATAAAGGGGCGGCAAAAGTGGAGACTCTGGTTTTTGTCCTAGATGATCGCCTGCGTCAAGTGCCCATGGCGGCTTTATGGGATGGTCAGCACTATCTCGTTGAACGCTACGGCATCGCCCTCAGCCCCGGTTTGCAGCTACTCGACCCTAAACCAATCAAGCGAGAACCCCTGAGAGTGCTTGCTGCCGGGTTGAGCGATCCTCCCCAATCCTTTGGATTCGACAAGCTCCCTTATGTAGAAAGTGAAATCGCCTCCATCACTAAACTAGGCTTTTTGACTACGCCCCTTCTAGAGCAAAACTTCACTCGCAAAACCCTAGAAAGCAACATTAATGCGGCACCTTTTAATGTGGTGCATTTGGCAACCCACGGTCAATTTAGCTCGAATGCCAAAGATACCTTCATTGTGGCAGCCGACGGACCCATCAACGTGTCTCAGTTTGATACCTTATTGCGTAGCCGTGATGCGACTCGCCCTGAAGCGATCGAACTGTTGGTATTGAGTGCTTGCCAAACTGCCAAAAATGATAATCGTGCCACGTTAGGATTAGCCGGGTTTGCGGTTCGCTCTGGAGCAAGAAGTACTTTGGCATCATTGACTAATGTGAATGATGAATCAACATCATTGCTAATGGCAGAATTTTATCAACAGTTGAGCAATCCAAAAGAGTCGATTACCAAAGCAGAAGCCCTGCGGCGCGCCCAAGTTGCCTTACTCCAGCACCCGACTGACTATGATTTGCGTGCCCCCAAACTCTGGGCACCTTATATCCTCATAGGCAACTGGCTCTAGGCAACAACTAAAAAGCCTTAGGGCATCCCGCCTGTCTCAAGGTCGCTGGTTTGCCTGCGATGTTGTCGTAGTGATGAATTCTGTCAACATCACCTGCTGAACTATGTCGTTTTTTCGGGCATTCCTGAAGAATGATGATCAACAATCAACCAGCGATCGCCCACCTTATGGTAGACGAAGGTAAATCTTGCCCTTACATTTGAGGTCTGACCATTTTTGACCACGGCAAAGGTGTAAATGCCAGAGTTGACTGCCACGTCACAGTAAAGCTGAATATTTTGCTCCTCAATCCGACCATCGGGTTTGAGGCTGAGAAACCGCTGAAAGTAATCCTCAATTTCAGGATGGGTATGCCGCACTTTATTAGAAACGGTGGGAACTAGAATCGCCTCATCCGCATAGTTTTTAGCAACTTCGCTGGGGTTGCCTGTTTGTAAGGACTGATCCCATTGCTCGAACAGTGCCGCAATCTCAGCTTTGGTCACCGTTGGGCAACTGGCATCTGCGTAGACAGGGTTACAAAACAAAATCAACAGTGCAAACACGCTAACGATAAATAATGTGATTTTTCTCATAAAGTAATGATCTGCTTGGAAGGATTTCTGCTTAGCGCTGTGTATGAATCTGGGAAACAACCCACCGTCACTTCTGCCACTACATCTTTGACGATGCACTGATCCGGTTCTTTGCGCCCTATGCTATCAGGATGGCACCAGGGCGATTCCCCCTCTGCTAGATTCCGTTCCAAGGCATATAGATCGCACATCATCGGGAGCCTCCGAGAAATCCTATCGTTTTATGGCAGAAAGCGAGAGGACTCGGAGGCTAAACGGTATCTCGTTCCGAGACGCTGCGCGAACCATGCCGCGAAACCCTCTAAACTCTCGTGGCATGGTTGTTTACCCACCCGCGACAACGCCGACATAAAAGCCTAGCACCAAAGTTCGTTTGCACTCGCAGACAGCGGCGCAGAAAAGTTGGTAGACCTGGAAAAGCTTGAGGGGCGATGGGAACCATCCCTGCAAGACACAAGTTAATAATCTTTTGGATTGTTTGTCAAAACCGCAGGCTTGCAGGGTGAATCAGTGAAGCAACCATCCAACCAGACCTCTTTGAGAGTAGAGGCGATTGCAATGAAGTAGAAACCCCAAGAAGCGATTCTTAGAATCACCGCTCCTTTAGGACGATAAGGATGTCAATTCTGATTCTCCAGCGCGACGCAGTTGGAGCGTTAGTTGAGCAGTCAGACCAGTTAGAGCCAGCAGTTGCCCAAATAGACCCAACAAAATCGTCATTTTAGAAGCAGATTCAATACTGGCAAAAGCAAAGCCAGACAGCATCCAGGGAAGGCTACCGTAGTCAGGGCGGACTCCCATAGCTAGCATAATAACGGGTGGCAGGGCAATAAGTCCCCCAAGGATGGCAAGGGCAAAGCCCGATCGCTTCTTAGATGGGCTAAACAAAATTAGTTGAGCGATCGCCGCGCAAATCATCATAAAGGTGGCGTTTAGCAGCAGCGATGCGAACCCTTGCAGTTGTTGAGTGGGCTGATTCCAGGTCAAAATCCATGCCGTGAAAAGGGCGGTCGTGAGCAGTAGGTTGAGGGCGATCGCGGCGATCGCGGGGCTGTTCTCGCCAAAAATCCAGTCTCGTAGCGCTGCTTTTGTCAGCTTCACCTTTCTGCCAGAGTTGCGTGTTTGTCGATAGCGTGCCCAATCGAGCAAGGTTTGGCGGTGAGGGGTCAATGCCGCAATCAAGACTAAAAACCAGAATGAATTGAATATAATCAACGCAAACAAATCGTAGAGCGGACGGTAGTACTCCTTCTCGCCCACGGCATAGAAGACAAAGCCCAAGATAAACACCTCGACACAAACGGTCATGGCGTAACTTTGGCGTTTGCTAATCAACGTTAGGTTCGGATTGCCAAATCGACGGTTGATGGTTTGCCAGAACCAGAATGTTGTGACTGCACAAATCCCTAAAGTGAAAGCCACTAATAGCCCCAAGTTGCTTGCGATCGGCAAGTGATACCAGAATGGGAAATTAGCAAAATCTTGTCCTGGGGAATATCGTGATCCTTGCCAAATTTGGTAGAAAATTGTGTAGACTCCACAGACGATCGCCGCACCTAGCAAGCCGTGAGCAGCACCCAAAAAGGCATAGAAGATCGCCCCTGTGTAGAAAACGCAACTGATAGCAGGAACCACTAGATAAAGGCTAATCAGTTGTGCAGTATCAATCCCGCTGTGAACCGCTGCCCACAAATGCAGCGGCACTGCCAGCAACACTCCTAGATAAGCGAGTAGCGGCACACCCAGCAGTTTCCCTAATAAAATTGTTTGGCTAGATTGAGGACTGAGCCGAATAAAGTTCAAGGTGCCGCGCTGTTCCTCTTGTGCCAAATCGCTGATCAGCAAATATACGCCTGCGATGAGCAAAATAAACGGCAAAATCCAGGTGAGAGCTTGAAACACATCTGCCCACCAAACTTGCCAGTTGATTAAAACATTCCCTTGAGCGTCTAGCACACAATCGTTCAAACGGTAGGTTTCTTTGCCCGTGCAGTAGAGGCTGGAGGTCGTCAGTTTTGGAGTGGGGAGGGCTGCCCAATAGCAGAATAGCAGGGAAAATTGAACCAGAAAGGAAGACAAAACTGTCAGGGTCAGGTTGCGATTTTTGAGGCGACCTTTGACTTCTCGAAAAAACTGCGGATTCCAATCTGAGAAAGATAACAGCAGGTTAGGAAGCATAGCGAAGGCTCCAAAAGAGAAGGACGAGTTGCGAATGTCGAACGGTGAATAAAAACTAGCGATCGCGGGGGATGTGTTAAGCGTTGCCGAAACGCACTACTACTTTTATGAAGCTTACTTTTATGAAGCTTGTTGATGTCCTAGCTTAAGGAAAATGGTTTCGAGATCTTCTTGAGTGGGATGAAACTCGGATAGCGGAATTCCGGCAGCAACTAGCGATCGCAATAAAGTGACCCCAGCCTCCGCATCACCCGAAAACTCTACTCGCAGCCGTTGACCTTCCAGCATCTCAATATTTCCTACATCAGAATACTGACAAAGTTCTGACCTAAGCGCATCTGGATCACCCAAAGTCGCCAAGATGATTTGTTGACGGCTGAGGCGGCTGTAGAGATTTTGCAAAGACGTGCTTTCCACTAAATAGCCCAGTTCCATAATGCCAACGGAGGTACAGAGTTCTGCCAAATCGCTGAGGACATGGGAGGAAATCAAAATCGTCATGCCTGCTTCTTGCAAAGTTTTGACGATCTCGCGAAACTGCATCCGGGCGATCGGGTCAAGTCCAGAAACCGGCTCATCCAGCAATAGCAACAGCGGTTCGTGAATGATAGTGCGTGCCAAACTCAGCCGCTGCTTCATGCCGCGAGATAGGGTAGAAATTTGGCTGCTACGTTTATGGCTTAGCTGCACCAAATCCAACACGTCTCGTAAGCGTTGAGTGCGACGTGGCTCTCGCAACTGATAGAGCCGAGCAAAATAGTCGAGATAATCCCAAACGGTCAGGTCATCATAAAGCGGGTAGTCATCGGGCAGATACCCAATATGTCGCTTGAGTTGAGCGTTACTTTGATCCCGCAACAGGCGATCGCCATTGATAAAAATTTCGCCCGTTGTGGGATCTTCAGCGGCGGCAAGTAGACGAATCAAGGTGGTTTTGCCTGCTCCGTTGGGTCCAATTAACCCATACACCTCGCCCACTTCAACGTTTAAATCAAGTTCGTGAATCGCCCGGTAGCGATCGAACTGCTTAGTCAATCCACGGGTGGAAATTGCCAGGTCTTTCACCATATCAAAAGGTTGAAAAGTTAACGATAGCCTAGCCTGTCCCTACAGAATTTGGCATCGCCATTTCGGAAATGGAAACAGAGTATGGGAACTTCTCTAGTTTTAACGGGCACACTACGATTTGACATTGCTTAACAAGGAAAGGACGTGATGCCCACGGTATTCCATCATCTTTTATCAGAGTCTTTTGTGCCCCATGGTCACTGTTACCTCTGGAAACCTGAACTCGTTTGGCTGAATGTGATGTCGGATGGGCTGATTGCGCTGGCATACTATTCGATTCCAATTGTGTTGCTCTATATTGTTCGCAAACGGGGCGACATTCCCTTTGACTGGGTAATTTGCTTATTTGGTGGATTTATTGTTGCCTGTGGCACCGGGCATCTGCTGAGTATTTGGACGATATGGCACCCCACTTATTGGCTTTCCAGCGTGATCAAATCGTTCACGGCTGCAATTTCGATTGGCACGGCACTCGTTTTGGTTTCGCTAGTTCCTACTATTCTAAAGCTGCCCAGTCCGAGGCAAATGGCAGCAGCAAACCACCGTCTAGAAACCGAAATTTTGGAACGGCAGGAAGCAGAAAAAGAACTAGAAAAGATTCACCAACGTTTAAAGTTTCATGTTGAAAACTCCCCGTTAGCAGTGGTGGAGTGGGATCAAGATTTTTGTATTCAGGGATGGTCGAAACGGGCAGAGGAGCTATTTGGCTGGAATGCCACAGAAATAATTGGATTGTCGCCCCATGAACTAAAGTTTATTTATGAGGAAGACGCTGCGATCGTGGGTGAAATGATCGCCCGGTTAGCTGATGGCAGCACACCTCGCAATTTTTGCCAGAATCGTAACTATACAAAGACAGAAAACATTGTCCATTGTACGTGGTATAACTCAGCCCAATTTAATCCAGCAGGGCAGATTGAATCGACGTTATCACTCGTGCTAGATGTGACAGAACAGAAGTTAGCGCAAGAAGCACTACAACAATCTGAGGCAGATCTAAGGCAGCGATCGCAGCAGTTGGAAGAAACTCTACAAGAACTCCAGCAGACTCAAAGCCAACTGATCCAAACAGAAAAAATGTCCAGCTTGGGTCAGCTTGTAGCGGGGGTTGCTCATGAAATTAATAATCCTGTCAATTTTATTTTTGGCAACTTAGATCACATTAATACTTACAATCGTGACTTGATTGGATTGATACAACTCTATCAAATCTATTATCCAAACCCTATTGAAGAGATTTGCGATCGCATTGAGGAAATTGAATTTGATTTTCTCCAAGAAGACTTACCTAAGATTTTGTCTTCTATGAAAATTGGGGCGGATCGAATTCGTCAGATTGTACTATCTTTGCGAAATTTTTCACGCCATGATCAATCCGAAATGAAGTCGGTCAATATTCACGAAGGAATCGATAGTACATTACTAATTTTGCAACATCGCCTCAAAGGAACTGGCGGTTATCCATCAATTAATGTGATTAAAAATTATGGAATATTACCCCTAGTAGAGTGTTATGCAGGACAGCTCAATCAAGTGTTTATGAATGTTTTAAGCAATGCGATCGATGCATTAGGAGAAGAAATCGGAGTTAGAAATTTGGTATCTAAAACAGAGTCTAGCTCTCAAAATTTAATGTCTAGCCCTTGTATTTCGATTGAGACTGAATTGATTGGCAATACCCATGTAACGATTCGGATTACTGATAATGGGGTTGGGATGTCAGAGTCCGTGCGATCGCAGTTATTTGATCCCTTTTTCACCACTAAGCCTGTGGGAAAAGGCACTGGATTGGGGCTATCCATCAGCTATCAGATTATTGTAGAAAAACATGGTGGTAGTTTGGATTGTGTATCTCACCTTGGGCAGGGCACCGAGTTTACAATTCAAATTCCTCTTATCCCTCAAAAAACTAAATTAAATCAAACACCGATATCAAGAAAGCACTTGAACTAGCGCCCAGGCAGTAATTGCTAGGGGCAACACCCACCGCAACAGCGATCGCGCTGTGTGCATCATGATGAGTTCGTAAATCATTCATGCTGATAGGTTACGGTTATCCCCAGATAGGGCATCCTAATAACTGTGACATGTGTAGTCTCATCAATATGGCATCTCCAGGTTTTTTGTAGGCTGAAACTATAGGCTTCTTTGTAGACTGGGACATACCATGGCGTTTGACAAGCATCGAAATCTTTTGCAGCGTCTTTACAAAGTCACCCAAAGACAACATAGAGTTACACTGACCGCCTTGGGCGTGACTGGCTGTGTGCTTGCAGTCCGCTTAACAGGGTTGTTGCAAGGCTGGGAACTCGCAACCTACGACCAAATGATTCGCCTGCGCCCCGCCGAGCCGCAGGACGATCGCATCGTAATGGTTACCATAGACGATTCAGATTTACGTCAAATTGGCAAATATCCGATTCCCGACACTGCGTTGGCTAAACTCCTGAAAATCTTGCGAACCGCAAATGCTCGTGCGATCGGCTTAGATATTTATCGCGATTTGCCTGTTGAACCCGGTCACCAAGCTCTGCTGCAAGCCTATCAACAAACCCCCAATTTAATTGGAATTACTTATATTGCCGATCAAGACCATCCAGAAGTTTCAGCCCCTGCTCTCCTTAAACAGCTAAATCAAGTTGGCTTTAACAATTTGGTGCATGACCAAGATGACAAAGTGCGACGAGGGCTATTGTATTGGAGATCAAAAGATAAACGTCCGGCGCGTCAGAGTTTCGCACTGATGCTATCACTGAAGTATTTACAAACTCAGGGCATCAAGCCGGAATCTGCGGCTGACCAGTCGGGTAATTTGCAACTGGGCAATGCTATCTTTCGGCGATATACGTCTCATGATGGTGCCTATACCTTAGCGGATGATGGGGGCTATCAGATTTTGCTTAATCCCCGTGGCGCTGCTAACAGTTTTCGGCAAGTATCGATTACCGATGTATTCGCTGGAAAGGTGTCGCCAGGGATATTTCGCGATCGCGTTGTATTAGTGGGATATACCGCCGTTAGCGTCAATGATTTTGTGTTCACGTCTTACAGCAGTCAGTTGATTGGGGCACCGCGTGCCATTTCAGGCGTAGAATTTCACGCAAACTTGATCAGCCAAATTGTGAGCGCAGCGAAAGACGAACGGGCGTTGATCAATAGCTGGACAGACCCGGTGGAATGGCTGTGGATTCTTGCCTGGGCTGGGGTTGGGGCAGTCATTAGCTGGCAACTTCGATCTCCACGCCTGTCTGTGGTAGGCATTGCGATCGCGGGAACGGGTTTAGTGCTGATTGCCTATGGTTCCCTGCTGATTGGCTGGTGGATTCCCGTCGTGCCGCCGCTGGTCACCATGACCGCCTCAGCGTTCGTCATCATTGCCCACATCGCTCGTGTGCAAGAAGAACTGCGGCGCTCCAAAGAATTTCTCAACACCATCATCAACACGATTCCCGACCCTATTTTTGTAAAAGATCGAAATTATCAATGGGTTGTGCTGAATGAAGCATTTTCCAGATTTTTGGGCTATCCCCTCGCAGAATTGATTGAGCAATCAGACTACGATGTTTTTCCAAAAGCTGAAGCGGATGTTTTTCGGCAGCAAGACGATACGGTGTTTCGCACGGAACGGGACTGTCACAATGAAGAAGCTTTCACCGATCGCAATGGCTTCACTCATCAGATTGAAACGAAGCGATCGCTGCATAAAGATGCCGCTGGAAACCGCTTTTTAGTCGGCATCATTCGAGATATTACCGAGCGCAAACGCATGGAGGACGACCTGAAGCGCACTACTGCTGAACTGGTGCAATCTAATGCAGAACTTCAGCGATCCGCCACCCAACTCAACCATGCTGCCAACCACGATTCCCTCACCGGCTTACCTAACCGCAAGCTATTTCACGAACGGTTGGAACAGGCGATCGCAGGGGCACAGGAAAAAGATCAACTGGTTGCCTTACTTTTTCTCGATTTGGATGGCTTTAAACAAATCAACGACACCAAAGGACACGACATTGGTGATTGGTTGCTCGAAGCCGTGGCGCGTCGTCTGACGGGCTGTTTACGCGGCAGTGACACCGTGGCGCGGCTGGGCGGCGATGAGTTTACCGTGATCCTACCGGGGATTCCCAGCGCCCAGGATGCTGCTAGAGTCGCCACTAAATTACTCAGTACACTGGCTAAACCATTTGAATTGAAAGGACATCTCATCTCCATCACCAGCAGTGTTGGGATTAGCCTTTACCCTCATCAGGCATCTAACCTAGAAACCTTGCTAAAGGAAGCAGACAATGCCATGTACCGAGCAAAGCAAGCGGGTAAAGGGCGCTATGAGTTTTCCTCAATCCCGATGGGAATGGGCTAACAAAGTTCGGAGCGCACCGTTTCCCCCTTCACGTTTTCATCTCTTCACCCATCCAATCAAGTGGTGTATTCTGCATTAATTTTGACGTAATCATAGCTGAGGTCGCAGCCCCAAGCGGTGCCAACTCCCGATCCGTCTCCCACGCTGAGGGCAATCAAAACCGTATCATCCTGCAAATAGGTTCCGGCAGCGGCTTGTTTGAGATAGGCATTGGCAGCGATGCGATCGAAGGGTTGGGGTTGACCTTGATCCATCATCAAGAAATCGCCCAGTTTAATCTGCAAGTCGTCCTGATCAAAGGGGACATCGGCTCGCCCGGCGGCTCCAGCAATTCTGCCCCAGTTGGGATCACGCCCGAAAATTGCCGCTTTGGTGAGAGATGATCCGGCGATCGTACGAGCGATCTTCCTGGCAGAGGCATCATCGATTGCACCAGAGACTTGCACTTCGATCAGGCAGGTTGCGCCTTCGCCATCGCGGGCGATCGCCTTTGCCAAATAAATGCACACTTCCGTTAGCATTGCTTCCAGCTTGTCGGCCTCAGCCCCCGGCTCGGTAATTGCGGGAGTACGAGATTCGCCATTTGCCAGCGCCAATACCGTGTCATTGGTGCTGGTGTCGCCATCCACGGTGATTTGGTTAAAGCTTTTATCTACAGCGCGGCTTAACATTTGCTGCCAAAGCTGGGGGGAAACTGCCGCATCGCAGGTGATAAAACCTAGCATCGTCGCCATATTGGGGTGGATCATGCCGGAACCTTTGCAAATGCCGCCAATCCGTACGGGTCTGTCGCCAAAGGTGGTTTCTAAGGCGATCGTTTTTGGCACCAAGTCGGTCGTGCAAATTGCCTTAGCAGCGGTATCTGATCCAGTATCAGAGAGGGACTCCACTAGTTTGGGCAAGGCAGATTTCAAAATATCCAGCTTAATTCGCTGCCCAATCACGCCAGTGGATGCCAGCAAAATGGCATCGGATGAAACTCCTAACTGTTGGCTGAGGGATTGAGCAGACTCGATGGCATCCACGATGCCCTGCGCCCCAGTGGCAGCGTTTGCCTGTCCTGCGTTGCAAAGAATGGCACGGGCGTTGGGTCTGGCGCGCAGTTTATCCCGGCAGTAGTCTATGCAAGCGGCTCGAACGACGCTAAGGGTAAAAACTCCCGCTGCGATCGCTTCCACATCCGACACAATCAGCGCCAAATCTGGCAACCCAGACGGTTTTAATCCTGCGGTAATCCCTGCTGCTCGATACCCTTTTGGTGCCGTTACTCCACCCGAAATCACTTGCCATTCTGCCATGTCGCTCTCCCAAAATCACCATACTTGCGGCGATTATATCAGGGTCGGAGTCAGGCGACTGACATCTGAAGTACGGTTTGGTTGAGCCTGTAAACTGGCAACCTGCACTAGGAATCCGTTCTAGTTAGAAAAGCTGCACATTCCACATGGGCAGTTTGAGGAAAGAAGTCAGCAGGCTGAACACGGGTGAGGCTATAGGCTCCATCTTCGCACAGCAATTTTAGGTCACGGGCAAGGGTAGCGGGGTTGCAACTCACGTAGACGATGCGATCGGGCTGAATTTGCAATAGGGCTTTAATCACCGAGCGATCGCAGCCTTTGCGGGGCGGATCAAGAATCACCACATCCGGCTGCACTTTCAAAGTAGGCAACAGCTTCTCAACGGTGCCTACCTGAAACGTGACATTATGCAGTTCATTCAAGGCAGCATTCATCGCCGCTTGTTCAATGGCTTCGGGCTGCACTTCCAGACCGATCGCCTGTTTGGCTTGTTTCGCCAACGGTAGGGTGAGCGTGCCCACGCCGCAGTAAGCATCCAATACCACCTCAGTGCCTTGCAGGTTGAGTTCGGTCAGAATTGACTGCATCAGCGCCTCTGCGTTCTCAGTGTTGACCTGAAAAAAGGTATCCGGCAAAATTTGAAAGGTCATGCCCGCAAAGATTTCGTGGATATGGTGCTGTCCAGCGATCGGGTAGGATTCCTTGCCAAAAATCGCGTTGCTGCGATTGGGGTTAATGTTCAGCCCCACCCCTACTAATTCGGGGTAACGCTCCATCCACTCTGCCGCCTGTTCTTTCATCCCTTCCAGGTGACCCTCTTTGACCACAATGGTCAGCAACATTTCCCCCGTATGGCGACCAATACGGAAACTCAAATGGCGCAGCTTGCCTTGATGTTTAGTTTCGTCATAAATGCTCCAGCCGCGTTTTTGAATATCTTGCTTCACTTCGGCAAGCAAGGGATTGAGCCGCTGATCTTGTATGGGGCACTGGTTGAGGTTAATCAGCAAATGGCTCCCTTTTTGGTAGTAGCCGGCTTGCACCTGACCTGTGGGCGATCGCCGCATGGGATAGGTTGCCTTATTGCGATAGCCCAAGGCACCTGCCACCTGGATCATTGGGTCAATTCGCGGTTGTTTGAATCCGCCAATCCGCTCTAATGCCTGCAATATCTGATTTTGCTTTGCCTCAATTTGATAGGCATAGTCAACGTGCTGCCACAAACAGCCGCCGCATTTATCCGCCACGATGCAGCCCGGACGGATGCGATGGGGTGAGGGTTCTAGCAATTCATGCAGTTTGCCGTTGGCATATTGGGGCTTGACGCGTACTAACCGCACGATCGCGCGATCGCCCGTCACCGTATCGGGCACAAACACCACCCGCTGATTCACCCGCCCCACGCCATCACCGCTGTCGCTTAGATCGGAAATGACGACTTCCACCAGTTCGCCTTGCTGCCAGCGTGGGTCTTCTAACGGGGCGGAATCAACCAGATCGGGAGAGTATGTCATGGCGAAGTGTTCTGTGTAAATGCGCGATCGCGGAAGGAGGGCAGAGGGAATTGGAGGTCTAGTGGCATCGCTTATTAACGATTTGTCACCCTAAAGCCACTTGATCTCAATGGGAAACCAACAAATTTATACTATTCTGCGAACGACCATCCTAACAGGCACCGTGGATTTTCACCATGAAGGGAAGTATTAAAAAAATGTTGGTGATTAGCGCTGCCATTCTTGCCACTTTGGCAGCCGGTGGCTATTGGTATGTCTTCATTGCCGGGGTGCCTCAACTCGATTTAGCGCCGCCTGAGAAAAACACCGGGTTAACGTTTACAGCTAAAACCTTTTCCAGTAAGGCAATGGGCAGCGATCGCAGCTATGGCGTAGTGTTGCCACCCGGTTATGAGCAAAATCCCTCCAAACGCTACCCAGTTATTTTTCTGCTGCATGGCGGACATGGCAGTGAGCGAGATTTTCAAGATAAAGCGGCGTTAACTTCTGTGCTGCATGATTTATACCAGAAAAAGCGATTGCCGCCATCAATTGTGATTACGCCCGATGGCAGCGACAACCGGGGCAGCAGCCCGTTTTGGGACCCTGATTATTTTGATGGGGAAAACGGCAACGTGGGAACATTAATTGGGAAGGAACTACCAACGGTGGTCAAATCTCGCTATCGGACGCTGACTTCTCCACAATTTTGGGCGATCGGGGGCAGTTCCTCTGGGGGTTGGGGTGCCTTTAATATCGGACTTCGTAACTTAAACCAGTTCCATGTTTTGTTTAGCCACACGGGTTACTTTATCGATAGAAGCGGTTCTGCTAATAGCCCTCAGCAGTTTATTCAACAAATCCCTGCGGCTCAGCGCAAACAGATTCGAGCATATTTGGATGCGGGAAACGCAGATGCCAAATATCTTGACGCAACGAGATCGTTTCATCAAACGCTAAATCGATTGGGTATTGCCAATGACTTTCGGATATATCCCGGTGGACATGGCATTTATGGCAAAAATGTCGGCTGGAACTATTGGCGGACACACCTAACAGATTCCCTCAGCTTTGTGGGAAAGCAGTTTGAGGGTGCAGTAAAGACGGCTCCAGCAAAACCATCTCCAAAAGCGCCTGCCGCCCCACTATTTGTGAAGTGATCCCGACAAATATTCTATGTGAGAACACCTTAAAAGTGGCTCTGCCAAATCGCTCCAATCGGCGGAACCACAAAAATACATTCCAAGTCGGAGTCTTGAAACGAGATACATCAGTCAATCAGCCATGAACCCCCAAAATATGCCAAATCTAATCCCACCCAAACAAATTCCTGGCACGCTAGACCGCAAAACCCAAATTGGCTTGTGGACAGCCGCTTTGCTGACTGGTTTCGTGGGCATCATCAACTTGCTATCAGCCGTTACGCCGAGTTTGACAGAGCGACGGGATTGGCTAGAGCTATTTCTTCCCTTCGACGTGCGGGCAAGTGGACGGCTTTTTACGGCGATCGCGGGCTTTTTGCTCGTCGTATTAGCTGCAAACTTGCTCCGGCGAAAACGGGTGGCGTGGCTGCTCACGGTGGGGCTGCTAGTCACCTCCATACTCGGTCATTTGATCAAGGGATTTGACTACGAAGAAAGTCTGCTGGCAGGGGTGCTGTTGATCCAGTTGATTATTATGCGTCCGGTGTTTACGGCGCAGTCCGATCGTCCTTCCATTGCCCAAGGAATCCGGGTTCTGATTGTGGCGGTGCTGTTTACGCTAGCCTACGGCACCGCAGGATTTTACATTCTCGATGGGCGATTTAAGGTGGAGGGTCAACCGACGAATTTTGGGTTGATCCAATCTATTTTGCAAACTCTGGCGATGTTTTTTGCGGAAGATAATGCTGGACTGGAACCAGTCGGGCGATTTGCTAATTTCTTTGCAGATTCCATTTATATTGTGGGCGGGGTCACGCTCAGCTTTGCATTTTTGATGCTGCTGCGTCCGGTGCTGCTGCGGGGCGCAGCGGCAACTCCGGCAGAACGTCAACAAGCACGAGAAATTATCAATTTATACGGGCAGTCTTCTTTAGCGCGGCTTTCCTTACTGAATGATAAATCCTATTATTTCAGCCTGTCGGGTAAAAGTGTCGTAGCGTATGTGGTCAAGGGACGAGCGGCGATCGCCTTGGGTGACCCAATTGGACCGGAAGCTGATCGGCTAGAAGCCATTCGGGGCTTCCAACTATATTGCGATCGCAACGACTGGTTTCCCACCTTTTATGAAGCCGTTCCCGATCAGTTGCCCTTGTATGAGTCTCTAGGTTTTAGCCATGTCCAAATTGGTGAAGATGCCATTATTGACCTAACTACTTTTAACTTAAAAGGCAAGGCAAACCAAAATCTGCGGACTGCCATTAACCGTTTAACCAAAACAGGACATCGCGTTGAGGTGTTTGAGCCACCCATTAGCGATGACTTGATCGCCGAGCTTAAATCGGTGAGCGACGAATGGTTGAGTAGCAAAAATGGCTCGGAGAAGCGATTTTCCATCGGGTGGTTTCATTCAGAGTATTTGCAAGGCTGCCATATTGCTGTCGTATACAACGATCAAAATCTCGCGATTGCTTTTTCCAGCTTGCTTTCCGGCTATAACCGCAAAGAAGTCACCATCGACCTGATGCGCCACCGGACTGAGGTTGAAAAAGGCACCATGGAATTTCTATTTGTCTCCATGATGCAGCACTTTCAAGAGACTGGCTATGAAGGCTTTAACCTCAGCCTATCACCCTTGGCAGGGGTGGGAGCTAGCCCTGATGCTCGACGAGTGGAAAAAGGCTTAAACTACTTTTTTGAACACCTCAATCAGTTTTATAACTTCAAAGGACTGCACCAATTTAAAGAAAAATTTCAACCCCGCTGGGAACCGCGCTATCTTGTTTTTCTCAGCGTTACTCAACTGCCCGATATTGCGGTGGGCTTAGTCCGGGCTGATTCGGGCGATCGCCTGCTAGATTATTTTAAGCCTGGAGCCTAATAAGCGCACCTCGTACTTTCGCCCCCTGCACTCTGCACTCTCTAACCACCCTATTTTCTAACTATCATGCTGGTTGAAATGAATGCCGAATCCGTGGCTCGTACTATTCAACTGATTATTGCGCCAGCGGTGCTGATGTCGGTCTGTACGCTGGTGCAAAATGGCATTCTCACCCGGTATACCTCCGTGGGCGATCGCATGAGAAAGATTGATCAAGAGCGGCTGGAATTGCTTCTTAAAAGCAGCCAAAAAAGCAACACGGATGCCTATTGGAGAGAGCGCTTAAGCCTGCTAGATCAACAAGTTCCGGTTTTTGTTCGTCGTCATGGGCTGCTGCAAAAAGCCGCCCTCAGCATTTATGGGGCACTTTTAACGCTGATGTTGTGCATGTTTGCGATCGCCCTCTCTGTCATTTTGAATTCCAACTGGTTCGCGATCGCAGTGCTGGCGCTCTTCCTGATAGGGGCTGGCATTTTGGTTACGGGTGTCTTTTTCTGCGCCCTCGAAGTTCGCATTTCCCATCTGGCAATTTGTTATGAACTCCGCCGCCTTTCCGTCTGGGAGGAAATTTAGCAGCGGCGCATCTTTACAAAACTTTTTGATTTCTCATATATTTAGCGCGGTACTCTCTTGAGAGTGTGGCGAACCTTGCTGCGAAACAATAATTGTCTTTATTTGCGACCCCAAGACTCGTTAAACTATAAACCAATACCCTAAGACACCACGATAATTATGAGCGTAGTTAGCCAAGTCATTCTTAAAGCCGATGATGAGCTTCGCTACCCAACTTTTGGCGAACTCCAAGCCGTGAAAGAATACTTTCAAACTGGCGAACAGCGCACTCGCATCGTCGAAACGCTGTCTATAAATGAGAAAAAGATTGTTCAAGAAGCCAGCAAGCAGCTTTGGAAAAAGCGCCCTGACTTTATTGCTCCGGGTGGTAACGCCTATGGCGATAAGCAGCGGGCGCTTTGCCTCCGAGACTATGGCTGGTATCTGCGATTAGTCACTTACGGCATTCTTGCAGGCGACAAAGATCCGATCGAATCGATTGGTATTGTTGGTGCACGTGAGATGTATAACGCGTTGGGCGTTCCGGTTCCCGGTATGGCGGAAGCAATTCGTTGCTTAAAATTCGCCTCTGTGGAACTCCTGAGCGATGAGGATGCGGCAGAGGCTTCACCCTACTTCGATTACATTATTCAGGCGATGTCCTAGGCGTTGGCAAAGCCTCTAGGGCGTAGAATTGCGCCTGTTTTAACTCAACTTTCAATTTATTTCCCATAGTGGGCAATACTTCATAGCGTTTATCGCTATCTGTATTGTCTTCCGTGGGAATCTTTTTTGAGCCATCACTCGCCCCTCGCCATTTTTGGCATAGGCACGACGATGTAGCCTTCGGCGCGATTCGTGAAACGTTCGCGAAGCGTCTCCGTAGCTCTTGCTTCCCGCAGGGTAGGAGAGTCCCTATGGGAATCGCCCAGTACCAAATTTCGCTCAGTGCCCCAGTGCCACCAGTGAGCGGCGATATAGGCACAAATGAGGCTGTCTAGCTGGTCTTCTACGGCTTTCAGTTCGACCCCTTTGAACGGAATGGTTGGGATCGCGATCACGCTGAGGCTTACGTCTAAGGGTGGATCGTGCAGTGGTAAAGACTCATGGATGTAGTGGCGCAAGCGGGCAAGTTCGGGGCGACGCTCTGCCAGAGTTCCTTTTTTGTACTTCAAGATGCGCGGTAAGTCGAACAGATGAACGATCGCAGGGTGAGGAAAGGCTTCAATTTGGAAACGTCCTAGTTTTTGGGGTTGAATCGTGGGGGCATGGTGAAATCCTCGTTCTTCTAGGCTTAAGCCAAACGCCAACGTGCGCTGAGCAAAGGTAGAACCCAAGTTTGCCGGATAGCAGCCTGCATGGTACTTGCCAAAATGTTTGTGAGCTAAGCGATCGCAGAGACGCATCCCGGTTTCGTTGGAAATCAGGGTCGGCGCATCCACCGCCACCATTCCCGGCTGATCCAGTGGAAGCCAGCCATCAATCCAGGCGAGAATATCGGCGATCGCTAACACTCGCTGCAAATCCAGCAAGACCAGCTTGCCCGATCGCCACTCTAAACAACACAACCCACTCGCGCCTGAACTCCAGCCCAAATCAACGCCGATAAACTTCATAAGAGGTCGTTTATGCCAAAATATAGCCAGCCTGTCAACTCTATCAAGCTGGCTGGAGAATCACGATGCTGAAGCCACCAAATTGGGGGATTAAGTTGAATATGGGAATGCTGGTCGGCGCGATCGCGATCATTTTGTTAGTGATAGCAATCTTATCTAGAAAAACTGACCCGCAATCCAGCAGTTTCGCCCTCCTCTCTGCCCTATTGATGCTACTTGGCATAGTTGCCAATTTTGCAGTTCCCAAAATTCAGAACTTCCTGCATCGTCGTGGCTACCAACCTAATTCGTTTCATACCGATTGCTCGTCCGCGATCGGGTATACCGACAGCGGCGCAAATATAGATGGTGGTATTAGCTGTAATTTTGGCGATGGCAGCGGCTGCGATGGCGGCAGTTGATGCAAGCGGTTAGAAACATCTATCGTTCTAACTACTAACTTTTGCTTCCTTACGCTCTCCACACCTTAGAATATCGAAAGATCTTGATTGTGGTTGTGACCCTATGCCTATCAAACGCGGTGACTTTGTTCGTGCTATCAAAGACAAGCTAGAAAACAGCCTAGAAGCCCAAGCCAGTGATCCGCGCTTGCCGTCCTACCTGTTTACGAGCAAAGGCGAAGTGGTTGATCTCAGTGGCGACTATGCTTTGGTGAAATTTGGCATTACGCCCACGCCCAACATTTGGCTGCGGCTAGAGCAACTGGAGGAATTTAAGGATTAGCGATCGCCCCACTTGCGCTACTTGTTGGGTAAAAACGGGGTGAGGTTAAGGTGGGGTTCCACGGCATCGGCAAGGCTATCCAACATTGCCTCTCGCTGTTCGCGATAGTTGGCAACCCCAGTGGGCAACGATTTTAAGCCGCGTTGCTGCCGCAGGCGGTTTAACCAAGCTCGTCGCCACGGTCCATTATCAAAAATGCCATGCAGATAGGTGCCCCAAACAGAACGGCTTTCATCCACCATGCCCAAGTTCGCATCATCAAATAGAGCATCCACTCCAGTCGCTTCTTCCATCAGGCGCGATCGCCCTTGGTGAATTTCGTAGCCCGTGATCGGTAACCCCTCCTGAGGATAGCGGGAGGTCACCGTGCGTTGGCGGGCAATTTTTTGTCCGGCGATCACTGTTTTTAACGGCAATAATCCAATTCCCTTATAGCGCCCTTCCTGCCCTTCGATGCCTTCTGGATCTGCCAAAATTTTACCCAGCATTTGATAGCCGCCACAGATGCCCAGAACGGTTCCTCCAGCAGCTACATAGCTCTGGATCTCCTCTGCCATCCCTGTTTTGTGCAGCACAATCAAGTCGGGAATAGTGGTTTTGGAACCCGGAATAATCAGAGCATCAGGATGACCTAAGGACGATTTGGGAGAGATATATTTAATGGAAACGCTGGGTTCCGCTTCAAGAGGATCGAAGTCAGTGAAGTTGGAAATGCGGGGCAAGCGCAGCACGGCGATATTGATTTCGCTTGTCGGGTTGGGCGATCGCGTATCCATTAAACTGAGCGAATCTTCTGCGGGAAAGGCTTGATCGAGCCAAGGAATCACCCCCACAACTGGAATGCCTGTCCGTTCTTGCAGCCAATCGATACCAGACTGCAAAAGAGAACGCTGTCCCCGAAATTTATTAATCACCACGCCGCGAATCAAGGCACGTTCGTCGGCATCTAAGAGTTCTAACGTGCCGACCACATGGGCAAAAGCGCCCCCACGATCGATGTCTACGACCAGCATAGTCGGTGCATTTAACCGCTTTGCCACACGCATATTGGTTAAATCGCGATGCTTCAGGTTGATTTCCGCTGGGCTCCCTGCCCCCTCACACACCAGCATGTCGTAATCTTCGGCTAGCCGAGTGAAAGAATCTTCGATCGCCTGCCAACCCGGTTCAAAAAATTGTTCATAATATTCGCTAGCCCCAACCCGACCTGCTGCCTTGCCTTTGATGATCACCTGAGAGGTCATATCCCCTTGGGGTTTCAGCAAAATCGGATTCATTTCCACGGTTGGCAAAATTCCGGCTGCCCATGCCTGCACCGCTTGAGCATGACCAATTTCACCACCCGTATTCGTCACATAGGCATTGAGCGCCATGTTTTGTCCTTTGAAAGGAGCAACCCGCCACCCTCGACGGCTTAAAATTCGGCAAATTGCAGTGGTGATTAAGGATTTGCCTGCATGGGAGGTCGTTCCCACTACCATCATGGCTTTCATTCATGAACCTCCACGCAGTTTAATAAGGGATTAGGCAGACTGGCAGACCGTAAATATTCTGCATAGTTTGCCAGTTTTGTTCTTAAGGAAGTTGTTTGAATCACGTTAGATAGGCAGCCGAAACCAGCGCAACACTGCATTATATAAGCGATCGCCGACTGTGGGTGAATACCGCTGCGCTCCGGTGTGCTGCTGCCATTTATCGACCAATGATCGCCCCAATGGAGTCACCCTGAAACTATCGGTCAATCCCTGCCCATCCACCTCGCGCCGCAGCAGTCCTACTTGAATCAGCCAGAGTAACTCAGATTCTACTCGTAATTCTGATAAAGAGGTGACGGTATATTTATTCTGAACGCCTGTAGTATGCGCGATCGCGCCCAGTGCGACACTGTGCTGAATCATCGTTGCAAACAGCCTCAGCCGAAATGGAGCGCATCGCATCGCCCGGTCTGCCCTTAGCACTGTTTTGTCAGAATATTGGATGGATGGTCGGGGGTTAGTTGCGGTCATTATGAAGAAAATACTCAAAGCTTGAAAGAAAATTCAATTAAAAAGTTCTTTCTTAATTTCCTTCTTAATATTATGCAATTTTGCTGAAATAGGAATCTAGAACAGATCAAAATTGGGAAGCTAGGCGCTCGATAACTTTCTTCACTTCTCCATTAGATCGGATTCCAAGCTCAATTTCCTCGCCTGATAGAATAAGCAGATTAAGGACAGGGCTACAATCTTAGGTAAGTTGAGCAGAACTTCCGCCATGCTAAATGTCAAACTCAATTTGGAAACAGAGGCTTACCTAGTTGGAATGGCGAGTCGGGAAGCAACTACTCCTGAGGCATTGATCAAGTCCTTGCTCCATCAGCATTGGGGACGTTTGCAAACACCCAAGACAGTTGTTGAACGTTTAGGTAGACATCCCGAACCTTTTCTACAAGATGCATCACCGAACTTGTCAGAACGGAAACAGCGTAAACAAGCGATCGCAGATCTTCTGATCAAACGTCATCCCCAACAATTTCCCCAATGAGGTACCCGGCTGTCACTCTGATCGATAGCGGAATCCTTGTTGCTTATTCCAGTGCCAGAGATGATCACCATCTTCAAGTTTGCAAGTTTTTCGAGCAATATACGGGCAGACTGGTAACAACCCTTTGATCGAGTTTCTCTGCCAACCTAGATGCCTGCCCTTGCCCTTATGAAAGCCAGCGAAGTTTTAAAACGCTACGCCGCCGGAGAACGAGACTTTCGCCGCACCAACTTGCGGGGGCAATCTTTCAAAAGACAGGCTCTCTCTGGTGCAGACTTCAGCGAAGCCGACATCCGGGGGGCAAACTTTAGTAATGCCACTTTGAAAGGTGCAAATTTTGCTAGAGCGATCGCAGGACTGCAAAAACGCTGGATTTTGGGTTTGGCAAGCATTGCTTTAGCATCAGCAACAATAGCAGGCTCCACTTCAGCGGTCGTGAGTACTTTCGCAGCGTTTTGGTCTAACTCCACTAGAACGATTGAGCAAAATACCCTTTTTTGCGGTGTTGCTGTTTTGGCAATATTTATGGTTTTGATGCTCATATTCATTCAAAAAGGGTCGGCAATAGTCCCTCAGATCAAAGCCTGGATCTGGACATTAATGATCACCTTAATTGGCATTTTGACGGGTGCCGGATCTTGGGCTTTAGCTGGCAAGCAACCTGTTGCTTGGGCAGTAACCATAACGTGGGCTGGTGGGCTAGTCGTTTTGATCACATTAGCGCTGACGCTGATATTAGGATTAGCTGTGGGTTTAGAGTGGTCTAAGCGCAAAGTAATCGCTTTAGCTCAGTGCTTGATATGGGCTGTGGTTCTCGCTGAAGTTTTTGCTGTCGCTCGTGCGGGAGTTGCTTTTGCGATCGGATCTGGAAGCGACGTTGGACGCGGAGCCGGAGCAGGTGCTTTAGTAGTAGGTTTATTGGCGGGCTTTATTGCATGGCGAATTCTGAATGGTGGCGAAGATTTTTCGCTATTACGAAAATTTGCAGTTGGTTTTGCTGCGATGGGTGGAACGACATTTCGAGGTGCTGACTTAACAGACGCATGTTTTGCTGGGGCAACTCTCAGAGGAGTCAATTTATGGGAAGCGCAGTTCGCTCATACTGAGTTTTCTGGTGTAGTGGAACTTGATCGCGCTAGGCTTGGCAGTTCCATCTTGTCTAATCCTGCTGTAAGGAATTTGCTCGTTACTCGCGATGGTTGCCAGAAATCCTACATCAATGCCAATCTCCGAAATGTAAATCTTAATGGAACCAGTCCTCGCGATGGGGTCGATCTTAAAGAAGCCGACCTGAAAGGAGCAGACTTGAGCGGAGCTACTTTACACTATGCTGATCTACGAGGGGCAGACTTAACCGAAGCTCTTGTCTTAGGCACTGACTTTAGTGATGCATTTTTTACTGGAGCTTGTTTAGAGGGTTGGAACACTGACCACAACACCAAACTCGATCGCGTCGATTGTCAGTACGTTTATCTGCTGCGAAACCAGCAGGAGCGCCGTCCTAGCAGTGGCGATTTTGCACCGGGAGAATTCACCAAACTGTTTCAGGAAGTCCTCAGCACGGTAGATCTGATTTTTCGCAAAGGAATTGATTGGAAGGCGTTTGCCTATTCCTTTAATCAACTCGTTTTGGAGAATGAAGGCACCGAACTGTCTATCCAGAGCATTGAGAATAAGGGAGATGGCGTGGTTGTGGTGCGAGTGAATGCGCCGCCCGATGCGGATAAGGCAACGTTGCACCGTGAGTTTAATCAAACTTACGAAACGGCGGTGAAAGCGCTGGAAGCTAAATATCACGCAGAACTACAAGCTAAAGACGACCAGATTGTAATCTACCGTCAGCAGAGTGCTGATATGTTGGAAATCACTCGGCTAATGGCAAATCGACCGATTAATGTACAGGCGATCGCGGAGGCAAAAACCATGAACAACAGTAACGACAGCAGCCAAAGTTTCAAAGTAGGCGGCAATTTCAACGTTGAAGCGACTAATTCCGTCGTTAACCTACGCGACATCAGTGGTTCTGTGACCAACACGATCGCTCAACTGCAACAGTCCACTAATCCAGAATCGGCTCAGTTGGCGGAATGGTTGAAGGAGTTGCAAGGGGCGATTGAGGCGGAACCGACCCTCAAGCCTGAAGACAAGGCAGAAGCGCTAGAGCAGGTGGAAACGCTGGCGAAAGCGGGGGAGAAGCCAGAGGATGGAGCGTTGAAGAAGTTATCCAACACGGCTGTAAAGATTTTGAAAGGGACGATCGCAACGCTTCCCGATACTGCCAAACTTGCCGATGCTTGCAGCAAGCTCCTACCACTGATTCGAGGTGTGTTGGGCATCTAATTCCTGAAGCAATCCCTTTGTCACAGAATTGTCACGGCAGCCGATCACAATAAAAATGTTGAACCTCTAGTCAGTGAGTTTGGCAGTCAACCATGTTTCGTTTTGATGTGTTTTCTAATTCGGCAGCAAAAGCGTCTCTTTTAATCAGCGCGATTACTGGCAGTGTTCTTGCAGCTTCGGTTCTGACTGCGCCTTCCTCGTTTGCATCACAAGCCATGCAACTGGATTCCCCTGCGACTAAGTCAGAACCGTCTGACATGAATCCCGGTGCAATCGCGATCGCCGTGGGTGGCAGTGTGGCACTTTGTCTGGGAGTGACTGCGATCGCGGATCGCAAACGTTCGCCCTCTGCCCGTTGTTCCGCTGCCAATCCATCGCTTCAAGCTTCACAAGGTGTCAGTTTCAATCGGGCGAGTCGTTCCCTGCAACGCCAACTATTGCGGTTGCTCCACGAGGATCAAGCGATTGCCGAGCGACTATTCACGCAAGCCAGCCTTAGGTATCCAGGAGAAACTCCCAACTGGTACGCTGAGAAAGTGATTTATGACCTGGAGCGCGATCGCGGAGCGCGGTAAGCCACTAACAGCCTCCTACAACTGAGCGGCGATCGCGATCGCTTTGGGAAAAATGCGATGTTCTTGCACTTGAATCCGGGCTTGCAAGGTTTCCACGGTATCATCGGGCAAAATGGGAACCGCAGCTTGCATCAAAATCTGTCCGCTGTCTACTTCCAAACGCACCAGATGAACCGTGCAGCCTGTAATTTTCACTCCCACTGTAAACGCTTGTTCAATTGCGTGGGCACCTTTGAAACTCGGTAGCAAACTGGGGTGAATATTAATTACGCGATCGGGAAAGGCATCAATCAAAACATCCGTCACAATTCGCATCCAGCCTGCCATAATCACCCACTCTACGTCATGGTCGCGCAGGGTTTGGACGATCGCCCGATCGAGCGCTTCTCGACTCGCAAAATCACGATGATTCAGCAGTGCAGCGGGAATATGCCAACGGGTTGCCCGTACTGCTGCCTTTGCATCAGGATTGTTGTAGATTAGAACGTGAATTTTGGCATTCAGTTGACGATCGGCAATTGCTTGGGCGATCGCCTCAAAATTACTGCCGCTACCCGATGCCATCACACCTAGCTTTAGGGGGGCAACATCGGGGTTGAAAGGCAACTCACCGTCCGGCGAAATTAGGCTGGAGGAATCATTCGGCGCAAAAATCATCAACTGTTCAACGAAGATAATGGATCACGTTGATTATGCCAGCAGTTCTGCATAGTCAACTTTTTTGACTAGCAGATTAGGTATCGCGTCGGCGATCTCGTAATTCCCTTAAGATCCGGCGACTCTCTACCTGCATTCCTCTAATATCAGTTTGTATAGAGCGAATATCATTACTGTTCAAAGCGACCAACTGATAGGTTTCAACTCCCATTTGCACCAGATCTTCAACGCTTGCATACAAATCTGCGATCGCTGCTGTGTTAGCGCTCACCGCCTGAGTCAGTTGGTTAATCTGCATCTGCTGCTGCTCACTTTGCATCTGCTGCTGATCAATCTGCTGCTGAGTTGTTCGCTGGCTCTGCGCGGTTTGCAGCAATAATGATTCAATTAAATCCAAGCGATCGCTCGATTCGCTCATCATAGTCGTCCTTTTCTCGCTTTGTTGATTTAAAGCTTGCAACACTTTCTAAATCGTGCTTTTAATCCTCGCTGTAGTTTGTTTTTTCTTTCATACCTCAGGTTAATCAGTCAGCAGTTCTGCGAATTCTACTTTCTCTGCATGTCCCCAAAAAGCTTCTAAATCGTAAAACTCGCGTTCTTGCGGCATCATCACATGCACGATCACATCGCCATAATCCAGCAAGACCCAATTTGCGTCTCCCTGCCCTTCCATGTGTTTAGGCACACGCTGCAAATCTTCTTCCACTGCATCGGAGATGGAATAGGCGATCGCCCGCACTTGTACCTTAGAAAAGCCTGTGACAATCACAAAATAGTCTGCTAGAAGAGAAACTGCGGTTGTTCTCAGCAGGGTAATGTCTGCGCCTTTGCGATTGTCGGCGGCATGAACGGCACTCAGCGCGAGTTGCAAGCTAGAGTCTTCAAGGGGTGCGATCGCTGTATTAGAATCTGCGACGGAGTTGGGGGAGGTGGGAGAAGGATTTTGCATTCAGTGGTTCCTTAATCAATTTTGAGCAGTAGGGTGAGAGATATTAAGTGAGAGACATTGAGCTAAAAAGTCAAACTTTCATCGTTAAACTACATCACATCAGAAAAAGTGAATTGACTAAGCGCTACTCAGTTTAGGCTTATCGCCTTTGGCAGATTGTTGTGCCATTTGTAACGCCCAATTGCGGGTTTGTAAGACGCGGGGATGAACCAATGCCTGTTTTGCAAACAGCGATCGCATCGAGTCTTCACAGGTTTGCAGAACCGCACGATATAAATTTTTGCGGCTGAGCTTGCGGAGTTCATTTAACTCAGTCGTATCACCCCGACCCGGCTCAATGCTATCCGCCAAAAATACAACACAGCTTACTAGGCTCATGCCAGCGCGACCCAGCGTATGGTTGCGAATCGCTGCTAACACCTCAGCATCCACTACCCCAAATTCATCCCTAGCCACGATCGCCCCCACATCGGCATGAAGCAAATGAGGATTGATTTCATCCATCGGATTCAGGTCGATTCCCTCTGCTTTTGCGAGTTCTAACAAGCGCTTAGGCTTAAAATACTTAGCTAAGTCATGCAGCAATCCAGCCTGAGCCGCTCGTTCCCAATCTAAGTCATGCTGCTGGGCTAACTTAATGGCGGTTTCTTCAACCCGAAGAATATGATTGAGTCGCTTTTCTGGCACATTCTCGCTTAACCAATTTAAAACTTGCTGGCGATCTAGTGGCTGTAGGGAAGGGGTGAGGGTATCTAAGGGGTGAGAAGGCAAGTCAGATTCGCAGGTGAGTGGTAGATGCAATGCATCATTCAAAGAACCGTAATCAACCGAATGCGAAGGATGACCCATCAACGCGAAACGCTCCTAACTCTTACCAACATGATTGAAACTACCCTTATGCTGTAAAAAATAGATCTTAGAACTAAAAAGAAGATATTTCTATTCTAACTCAACCCTATCGTTACAGGAGTATGAGACAGTTGAGACAAAAAAGTCGCGATCGCTAAGGTATGACCCAGTTCAAAACGACTGACCAGTCCTTCT
Source organism: Leptolyngbya sp. CALU 1928 (assembly GCF_056784215.1). Lineage (NCBI taxonomy): Bacteria > Bacillati > Cyanobacteriota > Cyanophyceae > Leptolyngbyales > Leptolyngbyaceae > Leptolyngbya > Leptolyngbya sp. CALU 1928. The sequence continues at coordinate 3,244,945 of NZ_JBXBCE010000001.1, forward strand.
CTTGGTTCAGACCCTATCTAATTGGTTTACTACTGCTGTCTTTGGGATTACGGTTTTGGGGGATTAATCGCTTCAATACGTTAGTTTTTGATGAGGTTTATTTCGCCAAATTTGCTTACAACTATCTCAGTTGGACTCCATTTTTTGATGGACATCCGCCCCTAAGCAAATATTTGATTGCGGGCGGTATGTGGATTGGCAGTCGTCTTCCCTTTGGGCAATCGGAGGTGAATGGCTTAGTTGGCGGTTTAGTTGCCCCTTGGACTTATCGCTGGCTGAATGCAGTGACGGGTTCGCTGATTCCGCTGGTCATCGTCGGGCTTGCTTATCAGGTGACTCGCTGCCGTCGCTATGCCGCGATCGCTGGATTTTTGGCGGCACTCGATGGGCTATTTCTGGTGGAATCGCGCTATGCCCTCAATAATGTTTATCTGGTTATTTTTGGGCTGCTGGGGCTGTGGTGTTTGCTATTGAGTGTGGAGCGTGGACACCCCTTAAAGCGGGGCGGCTGGTTGCTAGCGTCAGGGATTTGCTTTGGAGCTTCTGCCTCGGTCAAGTGGAATGGGCTATGGTTTTTGCTGGCAGCCTATGGCTTGTTGCTGGCGGCGCAGGGGATCTGGCGATTGTTTCCGCGATCGCCCACTTTCATCCCCCGCACTGCGTCTACGAAACCTGACCTCCTAGAAAAATTAGCGCGATTGCGTGGGTGGCAAATTGTTAGCTATTTCATCGCTCTGATGGTGATTCCTGGTCTCACCTATATTTTGATTTGGATTCCCCATCTCCAACTCAACGCCAAGCTTGGGTTTTGGACAGATTTATGGAATATCCAAGGTGAAATTTTGAGGTATCACGAGCGGGTGGGCAGTGGACCGAAAGTTCATCCCTACTGCTCTACCTGGTTTAGCTGGCTGGTTATGTGGCGACCCGTGGCTTATTTCTACAAAATTACGGGCAAGGGTGATCCGCTGCCGTCCGAGGTTGTCTTGCCGCCTAGTAATGCCGAAAGGGTGATTTACGATGTTCACGCGATGGGCAATCCTTTTTTATGGTGGTTTTCCACAGCGGCGATCGCAATTGTCTTAGCGATCGTTGGCTGGTTGTTTATTCAGCAAATCACCATCCAAATCAATCAGCGGTTCAACCGTCGGGTAAACCCAGCAAAATGGACCATCCCGATAGCGCTGAGTGTGACCGAGCGATCGCTCTTAGTCTTCCTTGCCATTTGCTATCTAGCAAACCTACTGCCCTGGCTGCGGGTGACGCGCTGCCTGTTTATCTATCACTATATGGGCGCGTCGGTGTTTGCCTCCATGGCGCTGGCATGGCTCGTCGATCGCTGGCTGGGCAGCCGTCAGGCTCATCTGCGTCAACTCAGCATTGCCATCCTGGCGATCGTCACTCTTTCTTTCCTGTTCTGGCTACCTGTTTACCTGGGTTTACCGTTGTCGCCCGATGGTTTTACTTTGCGGATGTGGCTGCGATCGTGGGTCTAAAAGAACATGACGAGTAACAAAGATTGCATGATGGATTGAAAAGATGCGATCGCTTGAGAGGATTGAGCATCGCAAAATCCACCCCAAACAAACCGTGGAAAAATAGAGAATAAAAAGTGGGAAGTTAACGCATGAAAAATATCGAACCGTTAGCAGTGATTGAACTGGGGAATCCAAGATTGCGTCGGGTTGCGGAAGTGATTCCTATGGCGATCGCATCCCAACCTGTATCCCTACCAAGTCCACAGATGCAAACGTTAATTGATCGATTGCTGTTGACAGTGAAGCAATCCAATGGGGTAGGCATCGCCGCACCCCAAGTAAATGAGTCAGTGCGACTATTCATTGTGGCATCTCGCCCCAACCCACGCTACCCCAATGCGCCAGAAATGGAGCCTACGCCCATGATCAATCCTCGCATTGTTGCCTATTCACCAGAAACCAAAAAAGGCTGGGAAGGGTGCCTCAGTGTTCCCGGCATTCGGGGATTGGTGCCTCGTCACACTACCATTCAGGTGGAATATACCGGACGCGATGGCAGTCTCTATCAGCAGACTCTCACGGATTTTGTCGCCCGGATTTTCCAACATGAACTTGATCATTTGGATGGCATTGTTTTCCTCGATCGCGTCGAAACAACCCAAGACCTAATGAGCGAACGAGAATACCAGACCCAAATTATTGGCGACGACTCATCTAAAAAATAGATAGCGTCCACCAATCACAAACAAAAACACGCCATACAGTTTTTTCATCATCTCACTGCTGACATAGGGCTGATTGGCAAACAATGCCCCAAATAAGTTGCCAATCAACAGTCCGATCGCAATATATAACGCGTGCCACGGATTCAAATTGCCATTGCGTTGATAGACGATCGCGGCAAATAATCCAATCGGCAAAATTTGGGCAGCTACAGAAGTGCCCGTCGCGAACTTTTGATCCATGCCCAGCAGCAACACCATCGCCGGCACCATAATTGCGCCGCCCCCAATGCCAAACATGCCGCCTGCAATCCCGGCAACCAAACCAATGATCAAAAGCTGAACAATCACGTTAGACACAGGTTCTCTCCCAAATATTCAGATTTCTGAGCATCATAGCCCTGATCCGCAAAAGTGGTAGTGTCAAGCATAACTGGGCAGATTCACCAAGCAATCGTATCTCAGCAAACAGCAATTTTCTCTAGCGAACTCTTACTTTATGGTGATGAAGTGATTCGCTGAACCCGATATAGTGAGCCGCAACTGTTTGTTTTATGAAAGGACATCACCATGAAGTGGCAAATGGGTCGCCAGAGTGACAACGTGGAAGATCAGCGTGGGCGTGGCGTAGGTAAAGCCGTGGCAGGGGGAGGAATTGGGACGATTCTTCTGGCGATCGTTGTGACGCTGCTAGGTGGCGATCCAAGCATCATTTTGGATCAGGCTGGGAACAATCCACCTGTTTCTAATGCGCCGCAAGGGAGCAACCCTCCAGCACCAACCCAAGAAACTAAGTTTGTCGCGGCGGTGCTTGCCCAGACAGAAGATGTGTGGAATGAGCAGTTTCAGGGATTGGGACGAACCTATCAGGAGCCAAAGCTGGTGCTGTTTTCGGGCGCGGTGCAGTCTGCGTGTGGTGTGGCACAGTCCTCTACGGGTCCGTTCTATTGCCCTAGCGATCGCAAAGTGTATCTCGATACCAGTTTCTTTCGGGATATGAAAACCCAGCTTCAATCACCCGGCGACTTTGCCCAAGCCTATGTGATTGCCCATGAGGTGGGGCATCATGTACAAAATCAGCTTGGCATTCTGCCGAAAGTGAATCAACTTCAGCGGCAAGTCAGCAAAACCGAAGCCAATCAGCTTTCGGTACGGGTTGAGCTTCAGGCAGACTGTTTTTCTGGCGTGTGGGCAAATCAAGCGAATCAAACCAAACAAATTTTGGAACCCGGCGATATTGAAGAAGCCTTAAATGCGGCTAGCCAAATTGGGGACGATCGCTTACAAACCAAGGCAAAGGGGTATGTGGTGCCCGATTCCTTTACTCACGGCAGTTCTGCCCAACGAGTGCGCTGGTTTAATCGTGGCTTTCAGTCGGGTAGCCTCAAACAATGCGATACCTTTAGCGCTTCAAAGATTTGATCCCAGCGTCAGATTCCTTGTAGCCACTGTCAATATTTTACGCAGCAACACTGTCTAAAATGTATGGTGCATCTGGTTACAGCCTTCTCGGAGGACGCGATCGCCTGCCCTGATTATTGCGCGATCGCGTTGCCTGCTATAGGCAACAGGCAGTCCTCGCTGAAAAAAAGAATACTAGCAAGAGATTGTGCATTGCCAGAAAACTACAACTGAGATAAATCTGTCTCATGCAAACGATTGATGGTGATAGCTAAAGAACTGTTACAGTTCCCTCAAAAGACCATAGAAGGGGGCAAGCTCAGTGATAGGATTCCCTAAAACATTGAGAGAAATATCCAATGGCAGACACTCTTACTGGACAACCCCCCATTTTTGGTGGTAGCACTGGTGGACTACTGACGAAAGCCCTTGTTGAAGAAAAATACGCAATCACCTGGACCAGCCCAACCGAGCAGGTTTTTGAAATGCCGACTGGCGGGGCAGCGGTTATGAGAGAAGGAGAAAACCTTTTGTATCTGGCGCGCAAAGAGCAATGTCTTGCACTGGGTGGTCAGCAATTGCGGAAAATGAAAATCATGGATTACAAAATCTATCGCATTTTCCCCAACGGAGAAGTGCAATATCTTCACCCTGCCGATGGCGTTTTCCCTGAAAAAGTCAATCCTGGTCGTGCAATGGTCAACAACGTTAGTCGCAATATTGGCAGCAACCCTGACCCAGTCAAGCTGAAATTTAGCGGTGTTGCTCCTTATAACGCATAGTTTTGAACTACTTAGTGAAACTCTAGCCTCTAGGCAATTCTGTCTAGGGGTTTTTTTACTAAGGTAGTAGAACCAGATAGGACTTGATAAGTTCATCCTTTCATTCCCTACCCCTTTTTCCCTCTCGCCTATGTCGCCTCTTCGGATTTTGCTGCAAACGACTATTCCCACAACAGCAGATGACTGGAGCATTAGCCGATTCTCCTTGCTGCATGGTTATTTGTCATCCCTGCGAGATCCGGCAGGAAATCCTTTATGTGAAATCACCTCCCGCGATCGCGAAGCGGATGAGAACGGCAATGATCCGGTGCTGAGTACGCTGGATACATCAGACTTTGATGAACTGTGGCTGTTTGCCGTGGATATGGGCGATGGCATTAGTGAAAAAGACTGTAAAGGGATTTCAGATTTTCGACGGCGGGGCGGCGGCATGATGGTGACCCGTGACCACATGGATTTAGGCTGCTCGGTTTGTTCCCTAGCGGGTGTGGGCGACGCGCACTATTTCCATACCAAAAATCCCGACCCTGATCCATCGCGCCACTGCATTGATGATCCTTACACAACGTACATTTCCTACCCCAACTATCATTCAGGGAGAAATGGAGACTGCCAGCGGATCACCATTACGGAACCGATTCACGATCTGCTTAAAAATCCTGCTGCGAACACGGGCATCATTCAGTTTTTCCCAGCCCATCCCCATGAGGGTGCTGTGGGTGTGCCTGCCAACAATCCCCATGCACGGGCGATCGCCACAGGAACTAGCTTGGTGACTGGTCGCTCATTCAACCTGGCGATCGCCTTTGAGCGTGAACGAGATGCCCAAGGCAACCTACTGGGACGCGCCGTTGCCGAGTCCACCTTTCACCACTTTTGCGATTACAACTGGGATGCCCGTTTAGACTGTCCTAGCTTTGTCGATGAGCCACCCGGAGACACCATGCAAACCGAACCCCAAGCGCTTCCCGATTTGAAGGCTTACCTGCGAAATTTAGCGCTATGGTTGGCACCGGATACTACCCAGCGAGGCTGACTTTTGCCCGATAAAGCAATCTGTCTCCCTGGCGATAGCCCACATACCTGACTCGGACGCGATCGCCTCCCTTCGCCGTTCCTTCCATCAGTTGGTGCTGCTGCGGATCATAGGGAATTTCATCGCCAACCTGCGCGATCGCCTCAATGCCCCACTGCTGCAACAACGCATCAATTGGGCGCAGCAAGGGCAACAGCTTCACCGCTGGCACCTGGGGATTTTGCTGAGCCGCATACGCTGCCGTGGGCAACTGCAACAGCAGTGACTCCAACACCTGCAAGCTCGACTGCTGAAATTCTTGCAAAAGGACTGCTTTTTGCTGGTCTAGCTGACGTTGCAAGCGATCGTACTCCTGCTGCAAATCAGTAACGTCGCGAAGGGCGGACGGTTCAGAGCTAAGAGTCATGTCTGAAAAAGTAGAGATTAATTCTAAAAGCGAAACCTGCAACGCCTCAGCCAGTTTTTGTACGGTAACAACCTGCATTTGATCAACGCGCCCTTGCCTCAGCTTGCGAATTTGCTCTTCTGACACACCCGCCGTATGACTCAATCCTTTGAAGCTAACCAATCCCGCTTGGTGCATCAATTGCTTTAGCTGAAGCGTGTAGTCCACAGAATCACTTTGGGCAGAGTTAATCGCGATCGCATTCATGATCACTTGCATTGGGGTTGTTAAGCTGAATCGCTGTTTTTAGCAGAAGGCATCAATTCAATCAAAGAAGGAGCTTTTTTACTTCTACGTGCTAGCTATCATATCGTGAAGAATCTGACTCTTCTCAGTCCAAGCTGCTACCAGATAGCGAACACCAAACATGAAGCCTGAGAAAACGCCGCAAAAATATTTAGTAAAAATATCTTGGTTTTAATCTTTTATTAGTCACTTACAATTTGCTTATACGATTCTGATTCATAGAAATTTGTTATTTCATGTATTCTATTTACAATATATGGGTGGGTCTCGAAAATCTCTGTAAGTTTCGATATACAGCGGTTTGCAGACTCATGAGGGACAGTAGCAGCAGTGGGCAAACCAGTTTCGCAAATGCTTCGGATTCATTAAATCCATCGCCGTTGCAATCAGCGTATCGACCCGTTTCGAGGTCGTCGGCGAGAACTGCCTTAAGAAGGCTTTTAACTGCGACCACCAGTGTTCTATGGGGTTAAATTCCGGGGAGTAAGGAGACAGGTACAGCACCCTTGCGCCAACCGCTTCAATTAGAGGTGCTATCGCGTCTACTTTGTGGGTCGGCAGATTGTCCATGACCACAACAGCCCCTTGCCAGAGTTGGGGCACAAGACACTGGGAGACATAGACTTCAAAGGCAGCCGCGTCCATCGAAGCATCCATTGTCATTACAGCCAGGACTTTTGAGACCGAGATCGCACCAATGACACTCACCTTACTACCGCGATAAAAGGGTTTGAAGTCGTAAGCTCGTGCTCCAGACCTTGCACGGGCATGCGTTCGCATCAGTCCCAGCAAAACTCCCATCTCATCAAGAAACACTAAGTCCTTGAGGTCTACCCCCTTGACTTGGGTCCAATACTCCGCTCTTAAGCGTTGTACGCGTTCGCTCGTCGCTTGGTGGGCGCGGAGTGTTTTTTTTGGCGTGGTAAATCTAGTCGCTGGAATGTCCGACACATGGTGCTTTGGCTTACCCATAGTCCAGTCGCATCAAACAATAACTCACAGTATTCTGCCAAGGTCGCATCGGTCTGTTGCTCGAAGATCGCCATCAACTGATCTTGATGCTCCATCACCGCACTCACCGACCCACCCTGCTTGCGTGGCACCACATGACCTTGTGTCCGCTTCTGAGTGACCCACCGCTCGACACAGTTTTTGCTGACACAGAAGCGCTGCGCTACTTTTCTGAAAGAGCTATCTCCTTGTTCAATCGCACTGACAACTCGTTCTCGCAAGTCGATGGAATACGGCTTCATTCGTTACCTTCTTTTGCACCACTTTAGTGTCCCCTATCTGAACGCAAACCGCTGTATCATTTGCATCAATTTCTCTCTTTTGAGACAGAAATGTTTCAATATCAATCTTCTCAAATAGTTCTTTTCCAACAGCAAGTTTTGTTAGCGCAGAAATCGCAGCTTTAAGATTATGATTAGCAATCAAGCCTCCACGATCGCAAGTATATTCACACTTTCTAGACTAAAGTAAGAAAATAAAACCTAGAACATCCGAAAGGATTGGTATTTTGGCTATGTTTTCAGCAGTATTAGTTAAGACTATGTAATTAGTGTGATCACACTTAATATGAGAAAATTCATGCCCAAGGATAAAAGCTAGTTCATCTTTATTCATAGCCTCAACTAATGCTGAATGAATCACAACAGTTTTTTTGTCATCTAGAAATCCGATAGCAAAAGCATTGAGAGTTGGACTTTCTTTGACAAAAACATTTGGTGTTCTCATGCACAATCTTTGAGCAGATAGCTGTGCTATTTCATGAATCTCAGGTAGCTGTTTTTCTGATACTTTGATTCCGACACCAAAACACTGAAGTTGCTGCACTTTAACTGCAATTACTGTTATAACCAGCATAAAAGCAGCAAAACCGAAACTAATTCTAAGTAAAATGAATAGGGAAACTGCTAGTACTCCAAGACTTGCATAGAGTATTTCTTTCTCTCCTATAACTCGATAGTTATCAGCTTGGAGATTTTTTATTAGATCATTTGGGGTGGTGTTAGAAGGACTGGCAGACAAAACCTTCAAGCCAGTGTGAGATTTCGCCAACAAATCAAATTTTTCGTGCCATGCTGGAATTTCTTCGCCCGTCTTTTTTCCATAAATCTCTGCTTCTTCTATATGTTCAGATCCCAGCTTGATAAGACCCTTATAAATTGACGAAACTAGAGATTGCTGGTCAGGGATTTGAGGTGCTTCCAACATGATTTGTAAGCATCCGCTTTTGAGAGTTATTTTTGTTATTTTTGCATCAATACCTTTAGCTTGAAGAGCGTGATTCATTAACTTAGCAATAGCTCTGCAATTTCCACTTCTGGCAAGTTCTAAAAGATCTGGATGACTAGTCATTGCAGTTTCGCTTCTTGAGTAGAAAAATATAACTGCCTTTAGCATTCCCGAAACTAAGAAAGCAGTAACGCTTTGAACAAGCTGTCTCCAGAACCAATTCAAATAAAGCACTACAAAACCTTGCGGTTGTTAAGATGCGTTGGACTGCAACAGGCGCACAAACTTCTCTTGCTCAAAATGTCGATCAGTTGTTAATGCCTCTGTTATGCCGTGCTGACGCATTAAAACAAAGCTGACTGCATCACACAAGGAATAGGTCTTATCTTGCCTATCCAGCAAAAGCTGCATTGCTTCTTGGTGCAATGGTTTGCTCACCCAAACAGTTTCAATATCTGGAGAATCAAGCAAATCCATCACAAATGTCAATACCGCAGGACGAGGTAATCGACGCACCAAGGCTAAAGCAACTAACTCAGCCAAAATGTAGCTGTGAGTCAACAGCCTTTCATTTGCACCATCAAGCAATTGCACAGCCTCTTGATGTTGGGGTTCATTCTGATGGAGATAGCAGAGTAATCCTGACGTATCTAAAAGCACGAACTAACCTTGCTCTCAGTAATTGTCTGCATAAGCTTTTGCAAGATCAGCATCAATACTTTCATTGTCTATGCCTGTGGGATAACCGAGACTAATTGCTCCAGCGTGGCTCCTAAACCTCTGCCGCGCTTGTTCTAAATGCTCTGCTGAATGTAAGACCTCATTGACAGGAACATCCTGTTTATTTAACGCTGTGACGATCCACTCTGTGATGGATACACCAACGGCGTTTGCTTTTTGCTGTAGGTCTGCATAACTTTCATCGCTTATTTCTAAGATTAGCTTCTGACTCATAGCGATTAAGCACTTCAATGAACATGGACGTAATTATAACTTTTGCTTTGAAGATACCAGCGTTATGCTGCCGTTGTTTCCGCAATTTTTGCAAGCGATCGCACCGCTTCATTCATCGAAACCATTCATTCATCTGCTGAATTGATGTCCCACTCTGACGCGATCGCTCATAACTGCAATCGTTGAAGTTAAGCCTACTCTTGCGACAGATGTTGAGCGAAATGATAGTCGTTACGATTCTTAATAGGGAGCGGTAAAAGCTCGATTGATTGTTCTGTAATTTTGCATTATTTTGGAGAGTTACCTAAATGCAGTTAAAGCCAATTTCTCAACAAGTGGTCGCAGTCGTTGGGGCTTCCAGTGGTATTGGACGTGAAGCAGCGCTCCAGTTTGCCAAACGAGGGGCAAGCGTTGTAGTTTCTGCCCGCAGTCAGCCCGGATTGGAGTCCTTAGTAGATGAGATTCAGCAAGCAGGGGGAGAGGCAACCGCTGTCGTTGCCGATGTTTCTGAGTTTGAGCAAGTGAAAGCGATCGCCGACAAAGCTGTTGCCACCTATGGTCGCTTAGATACTTGGGTTCATGCATCGGCAACAGCCGTTTTTGCAACAGTTGAGCAAACTACACCAGAGGAATTTAAGCGAGTCGTAGACGTGACCTTGATGGGGCAAATTTATGGCGCAATGGCAGCACTTCCTTACTTGCGGCTGGCAGGACAAGGGGCTTTTATTTCTATTTCTTCAATGGAAGGTCGGCGATCGCTGCCGTTTCAAAGTGCCTACTCAACCTCTAAACATGGAGTAGAGGGATTTTTGGAATCATTGCGCGTTGAACTGCACCATGAGGACATTCCAATTAGCATCACCAGCATTAAGCCGTCGGTGATTAACACTCCGTTTTATAATCATGGGCGCACCAAGCTCGGTGTGAAACCCACTGGAATTCCACCCTACTATCAACCGAGTTTAGTTGCAGATGCGATTCTTTATACGGCTGAACATCCCGTTCGAGATTTTATTGTGGGCGATGTGGGCAAAGTTCTAGATGTGGCACAGCGACTTTCGCCAGGGCTGGTGGATTCCATTTTGTCGGCGATTGGTTTTCCATTGCAGAAGACGAGTGAAGCCAAATCTGAGACTGATTCCAATAATCTTTACGAACCCGCCTCAGAAGATAACCGGATTGAAGGCGATTTTGGGCAATGGGTCATCCCCAGCGTGACGGATTGGATTGACAAAAATCCGGTGTTGAAATGGGGGGCGATGGCGGGAGCAGTAGTTGGCGTAAGCGCTTTGGCGATCGCAGCCCAGGTTTTGAATCACGATAGAGGAGCGTAAATTAGCCTAACTACAAATATTGATGATTTTTGCTGGCTCAAATTGTAGATTGGGGGCAGATAGGCGATCGCAATGCGCCAAAATCGTAGAAAGGAAACACGGCAGGATCTCTCAGCATGGATATCAAAAGCGGATTTGTTGGCTCCATCGGCAATACTCCCCTAATTCGGCTCAACAGCTTTAGTGATCAAACGGGCTGCGAAATTTTGGGCAAAGCGGAATTTTTGAATCCCGGCGGATCGGTCAAAGATCGAGCTGCGTTGTATATCATCCAGGATGCCGAAGAACGAGGATTGCTGAAACCCGGCGGCACTGTGGTGGAAGGCACCGCAGGCAATACAGGTATTGGCTTGGCGCACATCTGCAACGCCAAAGGCTATAAGTGTCTGATCATCATTCCTGAAACTCAATCTCAGGAAAAAATCGACCTGCTGAGAACGCTAGGGGCTGAAGTTCGCACGGTGCCTGCCGTGCCCTATAAAGATCCCAACAACTACGTCCGGCTTTCTGGCACGATCGCCAGCGAACTGGAGAACGCAATTTGGGCAAACCAGTTTGATAACCTGGCAAACCGCCGCGCCCACTATGAAACCACGGCTCCAGAGATTTGGGCACAAACCGATGGCAAAGTGGATGCTTGGGTGACGGCAACGGGTACGGGTGGCACCTATGCTGGAGTTGCCCAATTCTTCAAAGAAAAAAATCCGGCGATTCAATGCGTTGTAGCCGACCCCATGGGTAGCGGACTCTACAGCTATGTCAAAACCGGAGAACCGCACCCAGAAGGAAGTTCGATTACGGAAGGGATTGGCAATAGCCGGGTCACTGCCAATATGGAAGGTGCGCCTGCGGATGATGCGATTCAAGTGGGCGATCGCGAAGCCATTCAAGCCATCTACCAACTCCTCGAAAAAGATGGTCTATTCATGGGCGGCTCCGTCGGCATCAATGTTGCGGCGGCTGTATCACTTGCAAAAAAACTGGGTGCCGGACATACCATCGTCACGATCCTCTGTGATGGCGGCAGTCGCTATCAATCTAAGCTGTTTAACCGGGAATGGCTGAAAGAGAAGGGGTTGATTTAGGGAAGGGCGAGCGAGAGGCGAGGGGGAATGACGAATGACGAAAATGCAGTATGCCTCCCCCCTCCACCCCTCCTCTACTCCTTCACCGGATCATGCTGAAAGCTGTAGATGATTTGGGTTTGTAGATGTTGACATACGGCGGAAGGAGAAAAACTGAGGGGATAGGTGTGGCGATCGAGTTGAATTTGCAGACCAGTCAGCGGATCGCCCCCATGGGCAATCAAAAATTCAAGCTGTTTAAGGGTGGGTTGGGCGGCTAAGGAATCTAAGATTTTAGCGATCGCCTCTACATAGGGATGATCGGGCTGTTGATACCAATCGGGGGTGCCCAGCAGCGGTTGTTCAAAGCCAAGATGGACAATCCGGGCAGTATCGCCAAAGAGAGCTATCGCCATGGGGCGCACTTCTTCTTGCAGTTGAAAATCGTAAGGCTTGACAAGCTGCCGAAGGTTTTCTAACCGTTCGTACCAATCGGTGATGGATTGAGCGCCATCTTGCCATTGCAGGGCGATCGTCACGAGATAGGTCTGCAACATCCAATGCCCTAGCTTTTCTGCCTTGGTTGCCAGATAAGCCGAGTTATAGGTAGTCGCTTCGACGAGCAATGGAACGCGATCGACCACTTCTAAACCGTAGCCCTTCAGTCCCGCAATTTTGCGCGGATTGTTGGTAATTAAGCGCATTTGACCCACGCCCAAATCAGCCAGCATTTGGGCACCCATGCCGTAGTTTCGCAAATCGGCGGGAAAACCTAAATGCTCGTTGGCTTCCACCGTATCCAGACCCATATCTTGCAACGAGTAAGCCTTAAGCTTGTTAACCAAACCGATGCCGCGCCCTTCTTGCCGTAGATAAACCACGACCCCTTGTCCAGCACTCTCAATCATTTTTAAGGCGGCTTGAAGCTGCATCCGGCAATCGCAGCGCAGGGAACCAAGAGCATCGCCTGTTAAACATTCAGAGTGCATTCTTACCAACACGGGCTGATGGGCAAAGTTAGCAGGATCACCTTTAACGATCGCCACATGTTCTGAGTTATCTAGCGTATGGCGGTAGGCATAGACCTTAAACTGCCCAAACTCAGACGGTAGATCGGCGATCGCCTCTCGCGAAATCAGCCGCTCATGAGCAAGCCGATAGCTAATTAGGTCGGCAATGCTGATGATTTTAAGATTGTGCAGTTTGCCATACTCAACCAACTCTGGTAGCCGCGCCATGGAACCATCGGGATTTTGAATTTCACAAATTACCCCCGCTGGATATAACCCTGCCATCTCTGCCAAATCCACTGCTGCTTCGGTATGCCCTGCCCGCTTCAGCACTCCCCCTTCTCTAGCTCGGAGGGGAAACACATGACCTGGACGGCGCAAATCATTGGGGCGGGTGCCGGGATTAATCGCAATTTGAATCGTTCGGGCGCGATCTTCGGCAGAAATGCCCGTAGTTACTCCCACATTTGGTGCAGCATCAATGCTGACGGTGAAGGCAGTCTGGTTACTATCAGTATTTTTGGACACCATCAGCGGCAGGTCTAGTTCATCGAGCCGCTCGGCGGTCATGGAGAGGCAAATTAGCCCCCGCGCATACACCGCCATGAAGTTGATTAAATCAGGTGTGGCAAACTGCGCGGCACAAATGACATCGCCCTCGTTTTCGCGATTTTCGTCATCCACGACCACGATCGCGCGACCGGCTTTCAAATCTGCCAAAGCTGCCTCAATCGCATCAAATTGAAAGGAAGATAAAGCAATCTGTGAGGAATCTGCGGAGAAGTTCAAAGCGCCACCGTAACGTTTTTTGAAGAGTCTTTCTAATTAAATTCTAGTCTGTTTGCGGTAAGGGCGGGTTACTTGAACTTTAGCCAAACCATTGCTGATCAGGTCAATTCATCCCACGTTAAATTAGGGCAGCCCTACTTCACGATGCAATCTGCCCATGAACCACATTGCTGAAACGATTTCTTTTAAGCCGTTGGCTGCTTCTGACCTTGTGATGCTGCATGAGTGGCTGCACCGCCCGCACGTCGCGGAATGGTGGGACAGTCCCACAACCTACGCTGAGGTGGAGTGCGACTACCTGCCGTCTATTACGGGCAAATCGACCACACGAGCCTACCTTACCTTACTTGAAAATGAACCGATTGGGTTTATTCAGTCCTATGTAGTCATGGGTTCTGGTGATGGGTGGTGGGAGCAGGAAACCGATCCGGGGGCGAGAGGAATTGACCAGTTTTTAGCTAACTCGGAGCAGCTTGGTCGAGGTTTGGGCAGTGCGATGATTAGTGCTTTTGTGACTCGGCTCTTTCAAGATCCGGCGGTTACTAAGGTGCAAACTGATCCCTCACCTAAGAACGATCGCGCCATCCGATGCTACCGACGAGTTGGCTTTGTTGCAGTTGGCGAAGTAATCACGCCCGATGGTGCCGCATTGCTCATGATCAAGGGGCGATAATCGGCAAGTTGTGATCTCACAAACGGCAAGGCAGACGATCATGGCGATCGCGCTTATTTCAGCGGCATGATCTCAAAATCACGGTACATGATTATCCGTTGATCAATGGGCAATCCAATCTCAACTTCTTTACCCCTAATCTGCTGTAACCCTTCGGTGAGTTGAGTCTCAGCCAAAATCTGAAATCCAAGTTTTGCATAGAAAGGGGCATTCCACTCAATGTCACGGAAGGTCGATAACATTATCCTGCGATAGTTCTGCTGTTTCGCCCAAGCACAAACAACCTCGACAAGTTTGCGCCCAATACCTCTATGTCCATGAGAGGGGTGGACATCAATTTGCTGTAGATAAGCGTTGCCATCAACCTCCTGTGCGATCGCATATCCCACAGCTATATCGCGATCGTCTACAGCCACCCACACCCGTCCTGCTTGAAACTGTTGGGTTACAAAGTCTAACGAGAGCGGTTCAGCGTCAACCAGAAAAGCATGAGGCGTATCACGAAACAAGGTGGCTGCGGCTCGTTCAATCTCAGCTAGCGTTGCTAAATCCTCAATTCGAGCAGCTCGAATCTTGTAGCCTGGGAAAGGAGAGTTCATAGGATGTCGAGAGCCATACTGTATGACAAAAGCTTTTAATGTCGTTTTAGCAAACTCACCGGTGGCTTCGCTTACGACAATGACAATTATCCCATTACAATCGGTTCGGCTAAATATTCATAGCGAATTGCGCCGCATAGGCAACCGCCCGTAAAAGTTTTTTTCATATAAACATTTTCCTCATAATGTGGGTTAAATTCTGCATCCTAGTGCCTCACTTGTTTTTAGCACTGTTTAAATGGGGACACAGGTCACTTTTTGCAGAACCCGCGATCGCTGCCTTCCCCAAATCTTTTATCTGGGACTACAATGCAGCAAAGTTCTCTGTACTTAATCTGCAATAAGGTAAAAGCATCATGGGTGATGGTGGACGTATCCCGGTTGGAATTGTCGGCGCATCGGGCTATGGGGGTGTGCAGCTTGTCCGCATTCTGATGGATCACCCGAATTTGGAACTCGCCTATCTAGGCGGAGACAGCAGTGCCGGACAGCCATTTTCAGATCTTTATCCTCATTTGGAATCTTGCGTTGATCAGGTGATTGAACCCATTGATTTGGACAAAATCGCCGAGCGCTGCCAAGTTGTTTTTCTCTCGCTACCCAATGGACTTGCCTGCACCATGGCTCCGACGTTGCTGGCGAAAGGCTGTAAGGTTTTAGATCTTTCGGCAGACTATCGCTTTTCCGATTTGGCGGTTTACAAAACTTGGTATGGCATTGAACGCACGGACGAAGCAGTTGCCGAAACCGCTGTGTATGGCTTGCCGGAATTGTATCGCGATCGCATTGCTCAGGCTCAGCTAATTGGCTGTCCGGGGTGTTTTCCGACTGCTAGCTTGCTGGCATTATCGCCATTGCTCAAGCAAGGTTTGATTGTGCCAGAAACTGCGATCGTCGATGCCAAATCGGGCACTTCGGGCGGCGGGCGGCAGGCAAAGACTAATATGCTGCTAGCAGAAGCCGCTGGCTCTTTTAGTGCCTATGGAGTTGCCCGCCATCGCCATACCCCAGAAATTGAGCAAATTTGCAGCGATCTCGCGGGTCATGAAGTGATGGTGCAATTTACGCCTCACCTGGTTCCCATGCCGCGCGGCATTTTGGCGACGGTCTACGCCACGCTCCGCGATCCGGGGTTAGTGCGAGAAGATTTGCTGACGATTTTTAACGCCTTCTATCGCAATTCTCCTTGGGTGAAGATTTTGCCGAGCGGTATCTTTCCGCAAACGAAGTGGGCGTGTCATACCAATCTCTGCTACCTTGGGCTGGAGGTTGACCCTCGGACAGGGCGCGTGATTGTCATATCGGCGATCGATAACCTAATGAAAGGGCAAGCGAGTCAGGCGATCCAATGTCTCAACATTATGATGGATTGGGATGAACAATTAGGGTTGCCCCAGTTAGCATTTTATCCCTAGCTTTTTTCTAACGTTTGAGTTCAATTTTGATTTTTGCATGGCTTCTACGCGGGTATTTGAACAGTCGATTCAGGTGAATGCCAGTGCCACGGTGGTTGAGCAGTGCATCACAGAACTGACGCTGATGCATCGCTGGCTTAACCCGGCTTTGCGCTGTGAACCTGTGGGCGATTGGTCTACAGAAATCGGTAGCCAGAGCCGTTTTGTGGTGCAAATTCCAGTGTTGCAGCCCACTCTTACGAATGTGGTGGTGGAGCGGGAACCGGGCCTGGTTGTCTGGGCGTTTAAGGGTTTTTTTGCAGGGCGCGATCGCTGGGAATGCAACCCTGAGCTAGAAGGCACCCGCTTAGTCAATCGGTTTGAGTTCACGATTCCCAACCCCATCATCCGGTTTGGGTTCAACACTTTCGCCGCCCAATGGACTCAGCAAGATATGCAAACTCAACTACAACGCATCAAGCAAGTAGCAGAAGAAGTCTATCTAATAGGAGTTAAGGGATAGGAAGGGGCAAGGACAGTTTTGAGTTATTTACATAATTCGCCTTTCGCCTCATTCCGACATTTCATCCAAAATTCCTTGAATGACTTGGGCATCTTCGGCGAGGGGGGCAAGCTCCAAGTAGCGTTCAAAGTCTTGACGGGCTTCGGCGAGGCGATCGCTGCGGTGGTAAAGCATACCGCGATCTCGATGTTCTAGGGGCGCATCGGGAAACAACAGCAAAATTCGTTCGGAGGCTTGGGCGGCTTTGGGAAAATTACGCTGGTTGGCATAGATCACTTTTAGGTTGGTCAGCAAGCGTGCCAAGATCTGGCGATTGCTAACAGCAGCCAAGTGTTCGGGCTGGAGTGCCACGCGGCGATCGAACACTTTCATCAATAACTCTTCGCAGTCTTGCAGAAACAAAATCTCGCCTCCATTAAAGGGATCAACAAAGATCTCCATCTCTTGGGCGATCGGGCGAATGATGAAGTGCCCCGGCAGGTTGATGCCAACCATGGGAAAGTCAATCCGACGGGCGATCGCTAGATAAACTAGTGACAGGGTAATAGGAATTCCAGTGCGGCGATCAATCACCTCGTTCAAGAAGCTGTTGCGCGGATCATAGTACTCTGCGCGATTGCCGGAGTAGCCCAAATCGTTGTAGAGATACTGCTGGATGGTCTTCAGAATTTTTAGTGGATATAGTTCTGCGGGTAAGCGATCGAGTACCACCGCTGCCATCTCATCCAACGTATTGACGTAGGCATCCACATCCAGATCAGGATATTCTTCCAGAGCAATGTACAGCGATGCACGTTCTAGATTAATCGCTTCATCTAGTTGTCGAATTTCTTGCACAAACAAACGTCGCCCCGCCAAATCCATCGCCATCCCAATCCTTTTTAACCATTACTCGTTAGCACTCAAAACTCGAAATTTTCCCAACACTTCGCATTCCCCATTCGCCCTCGCCATTCGTCACTCGTCACTCGTCATAATCTTTGCCAGAGCCATACTTAAATGCATCGAGCCATCGCTGACTATAGTAGCGCGCAGTAGGTGAGAGGGTCGTCAGCCAGGGAGAAATTAGAGGTTGGCTGAGGGGATAGAGAGCGGCATAGGTTGCCAAAGTAGCGTAATGCCGCATCCACGATGCAAGGGCAGGGATACCCACTTGGGGAATAACGCTGGCGACGATGTTTGGGCGGGTTAGGGCGGTTTTGGTTAAGGTTTGGAAAAGAGCAGGGAATTGCACAACATCTTGCAAAAAGGGCTTGAGTACTGGATCGCCAAGGGTTGCCATGCCTTGAAACACGCTGGATAAGGTGTCGTTGATTTGATTGGGCGCAATTTTTTGATCCATCCGGACGCTCATGGTGCGCTGAAATAGCCAGGTGACGGAAAGATTGGGCTGGTAGGGCTGGAGCAGGGAAAGGGCGCGGCGATCGCACACATCTGCCTGCAATGCCTGATCAATGCCGATGGTTAATCGCTGTAAGTGGCGCACCATTGCCCCAAAGCCGCCAAAGCTCAATGGCGACTGACTACCGCTGCTGTCACCAATCGGCAAAATTCGATCCCAACTGGGTTGCAGAGGACTATTGCGACAACACGGAAAAAAGCCAAATAGGGCACGTTTGGGCTGAATTTGTTGCAATCCCACACCTTGATAGCTGGGCATCAGGCGAAGATAGTCTTCAAATAGGGCTTCCAGGCTGGGGCGATCGCGATGAGTATCCACATAGGTAAACAGGTAAGTCGTTCTGCCATCACGAGCGGGAAACGCTTCCCAAAAGTATTGACACTGATTTTGAATCGGTGTGAAGGAGACGAGCAAGTCGCCCGTAGGGTTGGCTGGAAAACCTGTGGCACAACTGCCGACGACCAAACAAACGGCATCCGGCGTTTTGCCCTGTCGTGCCTGCTGCACAATCGGTGAAAAGTGCCCCATGGCATCTAGTACGAGCCGCGTTGAAAACTCCCGTTCTCCCGCGTGAACGATTGCTCCATTAGGATGGATGATCGCCCCGTTAAAAGGCGTTTGCTCAAACAACTGTCCGCCTGCTTGCAAAAATTTCTGTTTTAAGGTTTCGAGCAAATAAACCGGATCAATGCCGATGTTGAGGACATCTTTGACCCAGACCTCATCCCCACCCAAAAAGCTGATGCGCGCTGGATTGTATTGGGTAGCGATCGCCTGCTCTAGTTCATCGGTGGTCAACAACCCCAGCGACACAAATACATCCAATTCCCGCCGAGAAATATTCCACTCTTGATCGCGTCCCCGCAAATTGCCCCGCTCCAACAGCGCCACCCGCCACCCTCGTTGCGCCAGTGCTGACCCCAGCAAAATGCCCAGGGTGCCGCCACAAACGACCACATCCCAATCGATACTTTCTATCAATTTTGGACTTTCTTGCACGACTGTCGGGATGGGTAAAGTTCCCAAACGCAGCGATCGCCAAAGTTCATCCGTGCGCCGTAGCCCTGCTAAAGCATCCGCTGGTAGCTGCGAAAAAAACTGTTCTGTTAAGGTCATGCTGATCTAGCCACGCGCTATGTGAATCGCACTCTATCCGATAAGGTAGCGCGTTTTGGATCACCTAACTGCTTAAGTGCCGCCCTAAAATCACTAGATCACGGGTGCCTGATTCAAACTCAGCGATCGCGGGCAGATAGCCCCACTGCTCAAATCCAAACTTTTTGAACAACTTCAGGCTGGGTTCATTGTTAGCAAAAATGCAGCCCACCAAATTTTTGATGCCCAACGCAGGACTCCGGGCGATCGCCTCTTGCAGCAAAATCCGCCCAATGCCCTGCCGCCGATAATTTGGAGAAATATAAATGCTTAGTTCCGCCGTTTTATCGTAGGCTTTGCGGGCGGAGTAAAAAGATTGAAAGCCCAACCAGCCTGCAATGTCACAGCGAATCCCCTCTTTCAAGAAATTGCACTCCATTTCTTGTTCAAGGCTTGGATCGACCACCCATAAAGGATGGCGATCGCAAGTGTGACTGTGAAACCAAGATAGGCGGCTCTCCACAGAAATCTCCTCTATATCGGCGGTCACTAAGCGACAGGCAATAGTGGAGTTATAAATTTCAACGATCTCAGGCAAATCTGCTTCCACCGCATCTCGAATGATCATAGTTGTGAATCTAGACATTAATTCTGGGTGGAACCGTAGCATAAAGTAAGATCCACATCCGTATCTCAAAAGCACTTACTTAAACTTCACATCAACTTTAGAAAACAGTTCAGTGAAACTTCATAGCTTCTTCAAAGAATTTCAGCCTTACACAAAATAAAGATAAAGCTAGTAGAAATACATAGCCGTTTTTCTATCCATCCTATAAAAAAGATTATGTGCTGTTCTATCACCAATTATGCTGTTTGCAATCACAACAGAGGCTTAATTTTTCAATATGAGAACTGAATCACTTTTTTATTGTCAACTCTTTCTATTTCTTAACTTCACTCAATTCTAGCTCTCTCAAATTATACCAATTGCTTAAATTAACAACTCCCGTGTATTTACATCGTTTGAAGCTAGGTAATATACCTATTTCCCAGATTTTACATAAGCATTGCTAGTCGCAAGCAAGGGATTGAAATATGTGAAAAATTCGTTCGGTAAGTCTCTAGCTATGAGTAGCTAGAGACGATTCAAGTGTATCCCTGTTTTGCCGTCACTTGAACCGTCCTTATGCTCACTGCTCTCGCAGAAGAAGGGAGCTAGGTTCAAAGTCTATTGCCTGCGGCAGAGAGATTTAGGATGACGGCAATGATTGGAGTGGAAAAGTGAGATGCCCCCAATATTTCTTTGGCTGAATACTGTCTTGAAATTTCTAGAAACAGGATTCTAATTATGATTGATTTGTCATATCAGCAGGTAAAAAATGTCTCAAGACGAGTCTTTTCTGAGCGTTTTTTATCACGAATATTAAAATATTTTCACAGCAGTTATTACTGTTTTCGGCATAATCCTAAGCTGTTTCTAATGCGAAAAATTAGCCGAATTGAGTTGTTGCGCAACTTAATGAGTTCGCTGTATCAAATCACTGGAAAATCTTACACAATCAGAGCTGCTGATTGCTCAAATCTCCAGCCTATTGATATTGATGCAGTGGTGACAGCGATTCACAAAGATGGCTATTATTCTGGAATTGAATTGTCTCCTGATCTAATACAAAAATTTTTAGATTATGCGGAGACTACTCCTTGTTGGGGCGATCGCGATCCCACTCTACAGTTTTGCCTTGCGGATAAACCAGCCGTTGAGTCAAAGATAGGGAAGCAGTTTATGGTTTGTAGCTACCCCACTCAAGACTGTGCTGCTGTCAAACAACTGATTCACGATCCAACGCTGCTGGAGATCGCGGCAAAATTTCTGGGCGCAAAACCCATTTGCATTGGCAGCGAGTTGCTGTGGAGTTTCCCAGCCCCATCAACCTTGAAAGAGCAGACCCACCAAGCTCAAGTATTTCACTATGATTTGGATGACTACCGCTCCATTAAGTTTTTCTTCTATATCAATGCTGTCGATATTTCGGGCGGACCACATGTTTGTATCGCCGGCACTCATCACCATAAAACACTGCTCCATCAACTTTTAGGGCAGCGGTGTGCAGCGATTCCTGATCAGAAACTGATCGATCAGTATGGCACCGAGAACATAGTTACATTTTGTGGAAAAGCAGGCTTCGGATTTGCAGAAGATCCCTGCTGTTTTCACAAAGCTAGCCCTCCTGCCGACAACGTGCGCTTGCTGCTGCAAGTACAGTATGCGATTAACCACTACGGCAATATTCGAGAGTTCAATGGATAGGGCAAATCTTGGGGCAATCGCGGTTTTCGCCTTTATTTCGCCTTGATAGCAGGTCAAATCCTAAAAAACTTGGTCAGATGTTTGACAAATGGGCGAGTGATTGACACAATAAGAGTCTCCTCTGAAAAAGGGGCTGCGTGGGATCGTAGTTCAATTGGTTAGAGCACCGCCCTGTCACGGCGGAAGTTGCGAGTTCGAGCCTCGTCGATCCCGTTTCAAGCTGTTCTTATTGCTGACCATTCGATGACAATCGTTTGGGGGTAAGTGACGTAGCTGAGATAGATGAAAGAGTAATAGGCGATCGCTAGAAATCCCACTCTTCAAATAATTCAGCAACGGACATCGAAAATCCTGGAGCGATTGCGCCGCCTTCTAACGAATCTTGAGGACGCAATAGGCGCTCTGGTTCGGGCGCATGGTAGACCAACACATATTTTTCATCGGGATGAATGACCCACACTAAGCGCGTATCATTCTCAAAATATTCCACAATTTTTGTATGGATTTCCTCAACCGTATTGCTAGGCGAAAGAATTTCAACCGCCAAATCGGGGGAACCTTGAAAAAAGCCGCGTGGCGGACGCTTTAAGCCCTTAAGTCGTTCTTTGGATACAAAAAAGACATCTGGCGATCACTTGTTGCCATTCTTCAAGGCGAACGCCGTACTGGAATCACACACGGTTCCTAATTTATGCTGCCGAACATAGATCGCTAAAAGCCCACCCAAAAGTGAGCCAATTTCACCATGCTCCATCCCTGAATTGCCCATGTCTACTAATTCCCCATTGACCAACTCATAGCGATGCCCATCTTTAGGCAATGCCATAAATGCTTCATCTGTCCAAACCTGCTGTTCTGTTGAGATCACAGTGATACCCCCTAGGGTTTTCTCCAATCATTGCCTTCAGTGTGGCACGTTAAACAGGACGACAGTTCGTTTGGCACCGTCGTACCGTAATCACAAATGCACCGGAGAGGCTGCGCGGGGTTGCAAAGTTCAGATAGCATGGTAGAGATTACAATTCTTGAGAGTTTTGCTGTGACCGTTCGCGTTCGTATTGCTCCTAGCCCCACCGGTAACCTTCACATTGGCACGGCTCGGACTGCCGTTTTTAACTGGTTGTTTGCTCGTCATCATGGCGGCACCTTTGTTTTGCGAGTTGAAGATACTGATCTGGAGCGTTCCAAGCCAGAGTTTACCGACAACATTAGGTCAGGGTTGCAGTGGTTGGGGTTGAATTGGGATGAAGGTCCCTTTTTTCAAAGCCAGCGCCTAGAGTTGTACGATCAAAAAATTCAAGAATTACTGGATAAAGGCTTGGCATATCGCGCCTATGACACGCCTGAAGAACTGGATGCCATGCGAGAAGCGCAAAAGACAAAGGGTGAAGCACCGCGATACGACAACCGCCACCGCAATTTGACGGCGGAGCAACAGGCGGCTTACGAAGCCGAAGGGCGAACAGCGGTGATTCGGTTCAAGATTGAGGGCGATCGCGAAATCACTTGGAACGATTTAGTCCGTGACACTATCACCTGGAAAGGGCAAGATCTGGGCGGCGACATGGTGATTGCTCGTGCGGCTTCTGCCACCAGCATTGGTCAGCCTCTCTATAACTTTGTCGTAGTGGTGGATGACATTGATATGGCAATCTCCCATGTGATTCGCGGTGAAGACCACATCGGCAATACGCCCAAGCAAATTCTGCTGTATGAAGCTCTGGGTGCCAGGGTGCCAGAATTTGGACACACGCCGCTAATTTTGAACGAGAAGGGCGCGAAACTCTCTAAACGAGATGGCGTGACCTCCATTTCAGACTTTCAGCAAATGGGCTATGTCGCCCCTGGATTGGTCAACTACATGACCCTGTTGGGCTGGTCGCCACCCGATTCTACTCAAGAGATTTTTACCTTAGAAGAGGCTGCTAAACAGTTCAGCTTCGATCGCGTCAACAAAGCCGGAGCTAAGTTTGATTGGGACAAGCTCAACTGGCTCAATAGCCAATATCTCCATCCTATGCCTGTTGGCGAGTTGACCGATTTATTGATTCCCTACTGGCAGGCAAACTACGACTTTGACTGGACGGGCGATCGCCCTTGGCTGGAACAAGTCACCGCCTTAGTGGGTGCCAGCCTGACTCGGTTAGACGATGCCGTTGCCATGACGCGCTACCTGTTTGTCGCCGATGCTCCAATCAATGAAGAGGGTGCAAAAAAGTTGCAGCAAGCAGGCTGTGCTGATGTGATCAAAGGGATTGCGGCGGCAATTCCGGCTCACAGTCCGTTGACGGAAACGAATGCTCCAGAGATTATCAAGCAGGTTGCCAAGGATTTAGGGCGTAAAGAAGGTCAACTGAAGCCGATTTTGCGGGCTGCCCTGACTGGAGAAACGAAAGGACCTGATTTGATCCAGTCTTGGCTGCTATTGCATCAACAGGGTTGGGACGTGGTTCGACTGCAAGCCGCGTTAGAGATTGCAAAATAAGGAACTCTTATTCGGCGCTATCGTCATCACGAGTTAGCAGTTGAACGAGCGTGAACAATGGCAACCCAAATCAATTTCAACCGATTTTTCAACCGATCCCAGTGGAAAAGGGGCTTGGCGGCGATCTCTGTTGTTTCCACCACGCTGAATATCTGGGCTGATGTGGCTCACTCTCAGCCAGCGAGCGTTAATCTTAGCCCCCAATTTTCCCCTGTCGAACTGCGGGGCAATACGGGCGGCTCCACGGCAGTCAACGACATCACTGGACGAGCCGCTACGCCCACAGGACCCTGTACAGGGTTTGCCAATTCTGCACCGTCTCATACGATCGTCTTAAAAGGGTTTACTGAGTCGCTTAGCATTTTAGTGGAAAGCTCAGAGGATACCGCGCTAGCCATTCGAGGACCGGGCGGCGTATGGTGCAACGATGATTTGGCTGGCAAAAATCCGGGTGTGACGGGGCAATGGCTGGCTGGCAAGTATGAAGTTTGGGTCAGTTCTTACGCCAAGAATCGTATAGCGCCCTATGTGTTGAGGATTAGGCGATAGGGTCAGGGGGCAGGGGCAGAAAGAAAGATAAGTCAATTCTGAAACCCGACACCTGGAACCCGAAACTCGCTCAGGTTAAAAATCGTACCAAATCTAAGTTTCCGGTAGATAGGGATGCCAAGATGAAGATGATTTTTGGTTGAACCTGCCGCAATGCTGACAATTTACTGGTTTTGTTTTGCGATCGGGGGAGTGTTTGTGCTTCTGGCAATGCTGGGAGGACTCGATCATTTTGACTTTGACCATGACTTAGATCACGACTTTGATCATGATGCTGATCTGGCGGTCTATCTCGACACGGATGTTGAGCTAGTTGATCCAGGAAATGGCGATCGCGTTTTGCCGCGCCGTTCCAATCGCTGGGGTTGGCTAGGGGTGATGAAAAGCCTCAAGTTTTGGACGTTTGGCATTTGCTTCTTTGGATTGACGGGGCTAGTGTTGTCGAGTTTATCGGTGCCTTTGCCTGCGGGAATTGTGGCGATCGCGGCTGTACTTATGGGTATTCTTTGCGGTGGTCTAGTGTCAGGCAGTCTACGCGCCTTACGTCACCAGAAAGTAGATAGCCTCGTGCGTTCTGCTGATCTAGTTGGCATCGCTGGAACGGTTGAAGTGCCCTTCAATGCCAACAGCCGAGGCAAAGTGCGGCTACAAATCAAAGGCAGCATTCTCGAATTAATTGCCTACACCGATGAAGCCAGAGACTTTCAGACGGGTGAACAGGTGCTTGTTGTTAGCACCGACCAAAATCGGCTGTGGGTCGTTTCTGCGGCTAGTTTGACATCCAGTCAGGAATAGTCAACTAAGGAAAGGTAGATCAAAAAATATGGCAGGTGTCAGATGGCAGGTGGCAGGGAGGAAGAGGTCTGTATACCTACGATTTACTCCCTATTGTTTGTCCTCACTCTTCTAACTACAGCTATCGATCAATGAATTATTACTCCGACCTTTTCTGAAACCCGAAACCCGAAACCCGAAACTTGTCCCCTATCCCCTATTCCCCCTCACTATGAATGACTATCCTTACCTCTCTCAAATTCCTATCGCCCAATCGCCAGATCTCGTGACGGTGCAGCTTGCTCAGGCGGAATCCACTCCATCCGCTGCGCCGGATACCAATGAGGGTGGCTGGGTAACGGCTCCAGCGATCGCCCTGTCGATCGCTGGAGTGATTCTGATTGCCTGGTTTATTAAAAGCTTCATGCAAATCTGTAACCCCAACGAGATTTTGATTTTGTCAGGACGCAAGCACCGCACCAAGGAAGGGGAAGATGTGGGTTATCGGGTGATTTTTGGCGGACGGGTGATCGCGATTCCAATTTTGGAAACCGTGAAGCGAATGGATGTCACCAGTATGCCTGTGACTGTGGAGGTCAGAAATGCTTACTCCAAGGGGGGTACGCCGCTGCATATTCAGGCGATCGCTAATGTCAAAACCTCTAGTGATCCGGCGATTGTGGGGAATGCGATCGAGCGGTTTTTGGATCGCGATCGCTCAGAAATCGCCCGTGTAGCACGAGAAACCCTGGAGGGCAATCTGCGTGGGGTTGTTGCCATGCTAACTCCAGAGCAGGTGAATGAAGATCGCCTCCAGTTTGCCGAACGGATTGCTCAAGATGTTACTCGTGATTTGGTCAAGCTCGGACTGCAACTCGATACCTTTAAGATTCAAAATGTGGCGGATGATGTGGACTACCTGCGATCGATCGGGCGCAAACGCATTGCCCAAATCATCCGCGATGCCGAAATTGCGGAAGCCGAGGCGGTGAGTCAGGCGGATCGGATTGAAGCTGACTGTCAGCAGCAGTCTCAAGTTGCCAAATCTCAAGCCCTCGCTATCATCCAGCAACGGCAAAACGAACTGCGAAAGGTGAAAGCTGAATTAGAACAAAAGGCGCGATCGGAAGAGGAACGCACCAAAGCCGCCGAAAAAGAAGCCAGGGCACGGGCTGAGCAGGCATTTCAGACGGTTCGGGCAGAGTTGGAACGGTTGCGGTTGGAAGCGGATCAAGTGCTACCCGCTGAAGCCGATCGCGAAGCTAAAACCTTTTATGCGAAAGGAGCCGCTGCCGAACTGTCAGAAAACGCCAAAGCATCAGCATTAGTGAACGATATGCTCTCGGAAGTGTGGCAAAAAACGGGCGTGGATGCGGCAGAGGTGTTTTTGATTCAGCAAATTGAAATGGTGCTGCAAGAAGCTGCCAAGATTCCTAATCGCCTGCATCTGGAAAACATCAACGTCATCGACAACGGCGATGGCAAAACCCTCGCCAGCCTAATGAATGTTTATCCTGAAATTGTCCGGCAGTTCCTCGATCGCGTCGATCAAACCTTGGGCATTGATGTCGCATCAACCCTCAACCGCCAGCGCGATCGCAAAAATCATTAATACCTCTTCCATTCTACAAAGGTCATAGGAGCAACCATGTTTGAATCGATCATTGCCCTACTGGGAATTTTGGGCTTGGGAACGGGCGCGGGCTTATTCGTCATCCGCAACCTCTATTACATTTGTCAGCCCAACGAAGTCTTGATTTTTGCCGGAAGTTCCCACGAGCTTGCTAATGGGCGTAAAGTTGGATATCGCCTGGTTAAAGGCGGCAGCAGTGTGCGAGTGCCGTTGCTAGAACGGGCGCTGCGGATGGATTTGAGCAACATGATTATTGATCTCAAAGTTGCCAATGCTTACTCCAAAGGGGGCATTCCGTTGAAGGTGGAAGGGGTTGCCAACATTAAAATTGCCGGAGAAGAACCTGCGATTCACAACGCGATCGAGCGTCTACTCGGTAAAAGCCGCGCCGAAATTGAACAGATGGCAAAAGAAACTCTGGAAGGCAATCTGCGCGGTGTGCTTGCCAGCCTCACGCCAGAGCAGGTGAATGAAGACAAAATCGCCTTTGCCAGAAGCTTGTTGGATGAAGCCGAAGACGACCTGGAAAAATTGGGCTTAGTCTTAGACACGCTCCAAATCCAAAATATTTCTGATGATGTTCGCTATCTCGACTCGATTGGGCGCAAACAGCAGGCAGATATGCTAAGGGACTCCCGCATTGCAGAAGCCCAAGCAAAAGCTGAATCCGCCATTCAAACCTCGGAAAATAGCAAAATCACCTCCCTCAGCCGACTCGATCGCGATCTGGGAATTGCCAAAGCCGATGCCCAACGTCGCCTCACTGACGCAACCACCATGCGCGATGCCGTGATTGCCGAAGCGATCGCTGAAATTGCCTCCGAGCTTGCCCGAATCCAAGCTGAAGTGCCTGTGCAGCAAGAACGGATCAAGCAAGTGAAACAGCAGTTACAGGCAGATGTGATCGCTCCTGCTGAGGCGCAATCGAAACAGGCGATCGCCCAAGCCCAAGGAAACGCCGCCAAAATTCTGGAAGACGGTAAAGCTAGAGCCGGAGGCACCCTGCGCCTTGCCGAATCGTGGCGCGATGCGGGTTCCAATGCCCGCGATATATACCTGTTGCAACGCTTAGAAACCCTTCTGAAAACCCTCACTGCCGCCGTTCCTGATGTCACCGTGCAAAACGTCACCCTGGTAGACAGCAGCAATGGCAACACCGCCACCCAACTCGCTACCTTCGTCGAACAAATCCGCCAAACTACTGGTATTGACCTCGCCGAAACCGTGAAAAACTTGTCCAGCTCTCAATTACAACTACCGGCTGGCATAAGAAAAGATGGGAGCTTAGACGGATAAGCGTTCAAAGGCTAAAAAGCAAGATTTTTAGCTTTCTAGTAAGGGTTAATTGCAAAGCGCCATGAGTTCGGCGTACTTTTACTAACCCACGTCAAGAGCTTTTTCTTGGACTATACTTGCAGAGTTAGGTACTCGTACAAAATTGATTCCCGCTGTTGATCCTGCGGCGGTAATGTTCTAAGGGACGGCATATATACACGTCGCGCTATTGACTTTCCCAGGTGTTTCCCTGGTGGTATTAGGTTGGAATATGTTGCGGGTATCTAGCATTTCAATTTTTATTTGATGAAATGGGCACGACTTTTCTGAGCCTTTCGGAAGACGAACTGGAAGACCTCTTCTACAAATTAAAAGCACGCGAAGATATTGCAGCGTTACTTCAGATTAGTGACTATCAGCTTCGGTATCATCTATACATTTATCCGCAAGAAAAAGCCTACACAGCGTTTGAAATTGCGAAGAAATCTGGAGGAAGTCGAGCAATTCTTGCTCCTAAGACACCTCTTAAGATTATTCAACGGAAATTGAATCAAGTACTTAAGAGTGTATATAAACCTAAGCCCTCAACACATGGTTTTGCAGTTGAAAAAAGCATAGTTACCAACGCAAAGCAACATCTTAGACAGCGATACGTTTTAAATATCGACCTCAAAGATTTTTTCCCTTCTATCAACTTTGGCAGAGTTCGGGGGCTTCTCAGGAGTCATCCATATAACTGTACGGATGAAGTTGCAACAGTGTTAGCACAGATCTGCTGCTATGAAAATCAATTGCCACAGGGTGCACCAACATCACCAATCATCTCAAATATGATTTGTGCAAAACTAGATTCTCAGCTACAGCGTTTAGCTAAAAAGTATCAGTGTATTTATACGAGGTATGCGGATGACATTACATTTTCTACGTCTAGATCGAGATTTCCATCTCATCTAATTTGGTTTTCTAAAGAAGCTGAAAAGTCAATTTTAGGTGATGAGCTAAAAGCTATTATCGAAGAAAATGGTTTTTTAGTTAATGAATCAAAAGTTAGGCTACAAAGCAGATATAAGCGCCAAGAAGTTACTGGAATTACAGTAAATGAAAAATTAAATATTAACCGTGAATATATCCGGCAAATCCGTGCAGTGCTTCATGCCTGGGAAAAATATGGTCTTAAAAATACAGAAGCGGAATTTTGGAGGAAAGACAAAAAGCACCGCTTTCAGAGGAATTCAGACTCTTTTGGAAAAATCATCAGAGGTAGAATTGACTTCGTTGGTACGGTAAGAGGAAAAGATGATCAAATCTACTTAAACTTTTTAAGATGGTTGAAAATGCTTGCTCCTGATTTAGTGAGCGATTCAAAATTCAGTTTAGCTATTCCTACAATTCTTCTTGATAATCAGGAAAAAACCATACAGAAAGCAGTCATATGGACTGAGGGGAAAACAGATATAAAGCATCTCGAATCTGCTTTAAAGTGGCTGAGAAACAGAGGAATTTTTTATGAATTCAACTTGGCTTTCAGGGATGGACAAGGAGATGATCAGTTACTTAAGGTGTGTGAACAGTTCTGCAAAGAAGCGAGGTCTGAGCCTATTATTGCAATCTTTGATCGAGACAAACCTGACTATGTAAAGAAAGCTCATGATGATGCTCAAGGCTTTAAAGTATGGGGAAAGGGAGTATATTCATTTGCAATACCAATTCCTCGCCATCGTCAAGATGTAAAGGATGTATGTATTGAGCATTACTACAAGGATGAAGAAATTAAAAGAGAAGATAAAGAGGATCGCAGAATATTCTTAAGCAGTGAGTTTAACTATAAAAGTGGTAGGCACTTAGAACTAGATTTGAATACAGACCAAAAAAGAATCAAACGCGATCAATTAAAAATTATTGATAGTGATGTCTTTGATAAAAACCATACCAACGTCGCGCTTTCCAAGAATAGTTTTGCTGATTATATTGAGCAAGGTTTAGAAAATTTTAGTAACTTTAATTTTGAAGAATTTCAAGAGATCTTTAAGGTCATAGATAAAATACTGAAATACCACGAAGAAAATCCATCAGAAAGCTCTAGCCAACATTGAAGAAGCGATCGCGTTTGGAAAAGAGTGAGATTGCACCTCATAAACCTACCAACAGAAGATTCAAAATGACTGATCTAATCAATTTGATATTGGCTCACGGTGGAGCATCCACTGACTACCGAATTGTGATTGCAGGTGTAAATGTTTTCCCATTGGGAGTTCGGCTGGAAGTAACTCATCTGAAAAGTAAGGAAAGCGCAGTTTTGGTGGTTCCGTAGAAAGGAGTTGGAATAATTTGCGATCGCTCCTTACAAAATCAGGAAGAGCGATCGCCCAAAACTCGTCTCAGCAAAAATGACTGGGGTGAATTTGTAATCTGAACTAAAAGTAATTGTGGAGAAAGGAAGTATGAAACTTTTTACGATCGGTGACAGCGTATCTCAAGGTTTTATGTCTGGTGCCGCCGCCCGGACGGATCTTTGCTATTCCACTTTGATTGCGCGATCGATGGAACTTACCGATTTGGACTACAGCTATCCCAAAGTGTGGGAAAAAGGTGGACTTCCAATCAACCTTGAAATGGTTTTGCGTCGTCTAGCAAGAAAATTTGGCAGGACTTACGCAAGAGTCATTTGAACAGATGGATGCTTGAGTTGGGCAATCAAGTAATCTGAGAGCATTCCCTGCTTAATCTGATAAACCGTTCTACTGGTCTGATAAGCGATCGCTTTGAGGCGACCCCAAACGAGCAAGGCACAGGCAATATGATTGCGCTGAATCCGCGCTTTACGGCATTGACAAGCTTCCACTCCAGTCAACTGCTTGAGTTCACGGTGAAACTCCACCCTGCGGGAAGCAAGCTACAATTTTCCAACGGATGCCACACTCATCTTGAACCGCATCCGTAGAAGATTGAGTTAAGTCGTTTGTGACGACAAACTCCGCCGGAGTTGGTAGAAACAGTAACCCGGAATAGTTTCACCTTCTTGTCTTGAGGAAATCCTCGAATTTTTATGAGCTTGCCTTGCTCTAACTCCTGGTCACTCCAGCCCAGTTCATCCACTCGCTGATAGGGCGCAGTGCCGCCACTATCATCTACGCGCCGATTCGTTTTCAGCGGACAGTAGTATACCTTCCCCAGTTGGTCAATCTGCGCCATCATTTTTTGAGTCACATACCAGCTATCCATCAACACCTTTGTAAAGGGTAGCTGCTTGCTATAGAGCACTCCATTAAGCATTTGGGCGACATGGTCAAGCTTGCTGTGTCCATCCCCATCAGGGTCATACAAGCGATAATCAATTACCCAAAACTTCCCAGTTTCTCCATTGACGTACACGCAACTCACTAGCCCAATGCCCCGAATCACTCGATGTTCGTTGCCGCTGTATTGCCGCCTTGTCAGTTCAATTGATGCCGAATAGCGTTTGTCCAATACCGTATCGTCGAATAGGATATAAGCATTCTCAGACTCTTGCAGCGATGGTTTCACGTTCTCCCACAACAGACGAGGAGTCAGTTTCTCGCTTCGCAAGTAGCGATTGATTCGGTCATGGCTAATTCCATCAAGATGGTCAGCCAAATTTGTCACCGTGTAATGGATAGGGCTGCTCAGCAGATATTGACAGTAGTCAAGTTTAGTGAAGCTCATTCTTCTCGTTTAAGCGTTCCCTTATTTTGCCCCAGCCTTTCCATGCGTAAGTCCTGTTTGGTTCGGACATCAATGCCTTGGACTGGGTGAGATTGCTTCCAGTTCTCGATCAAATGTTGGATGAAGTTGAGGATTACTACGAGCGAGGGGAGGGATCTGAAGACAAACCCGATCTGAGCGGAGTCAAGTTCTTTCATAATGTATCAGTCCAGGGATTTGATGTGGCTGATGCCTGGGCGGTTACTCCTAAATTATGCAGAGCAGAAATTGCCAAGAGTAACGCGAAAGGAGAAAATCGAGACGGTATTTTCGCGCTTCCCAACACCTTCTTTCACCGAACTGCTCTTAAGGTTCTCAATCCATCGCTCGATCATCATTTTGATGATTTCAGCCAGCTAAGTTGGTTGGAATTCGCAGCCCAATCTCCCGCCGGGGTAGAAAATGTGTTGCTTTGGTTGGGCGCAAACAATGCTTTAGGTACAGTGTTTGGACTGAATATCAGCCAAACCCCAAACGATCCAAATCGTCCTCTCCTGCACCTGCCTCGCGCAGAACGGGAGCAGTGGAACTTATGGCATCCAAAAGATTTTGAGGCTGAGTACAGTGAATTGCTCGATCGAGTGGATGCAATCATGGAGAACAACCAAAACCCCAGCGGAAAAGTTTTTGTTGGGACAGTTCCCCTTGTCACGATCGCGCCATTAACAAAGGGCATTGGTTCAACCACCCTGATACAAATCGATCAGCCGGATTATGAAACAGAGAAGCCAGAGGCGGTTTACTACAAGTATTACACCCATTTTTTCCGCGACGAGAACGCAGTTGCTGAGACTGATCGAGCCTATCTCACACTACTTGACGCGCTCGGTGGTGGACTAGACCTGTTGATCGAGTCAGATAGCTAAACCAAATTCGTAGCGGTTGATGAATAAACCAATGACTACATCATGCATCCACACTGACTTGGAAAAGCAAATCGTTTTGCGAACTAACCGTTTAATTCTTGTGCGTAAGGTTAGATGCTTACGTTCAATCCTCTGAGTATGACGTTTGCCAACGGTATGAAAAGTAGGTTCTAGATGTCGTAATGCCTCCGGCAGGCTACGCCAACATAAGCTCCCCAATCATCGGTGTAGAACTGCATAATGCCAAACGGTTCTAACAAGGCTTTAAGCTGCAAGAAGGCATGATCTTTATGGTCGGACAACACATAGGCAAGCACTTCACCTGTAGCATGGTCTATGGCATGCCATAGCCATCGTTGCTGCCTCTTGGAACCGACATAACTCCACATTTCGTCAGCTTCAGCCTCCAGATCTTCCCACTGACACAGTTTCACTATCGTTTGAGTTGGTTCAAGTTCTGCCAAACGAGCTTCATTGATTGCTTTAAGATGACGGTCTTTTTTTTAATGTTTCAATCACCGTCGTGCGGCTAATCTTGAGAACACGCGCAGTATCTCGTATCCCACTCCCGTTGACTGCCATATCTGCAATTTGCCGTTTCACCTCTGGTAGGTATCCACGATACCGATAGTCGCGAATAAAAGTAGAGCGAGAACATTGGGAGTTGCGACATTTGTAGCGTTGCTTGCCTTCACCCGATTGACCATGCTTGACGACATCACTACTTCCACAACTTGGACAAACAACGGGTTCAAGTACCATGGCAGAAACTTTAGGCAAACGACCTTTTTAGTTTCTCTCATTTCCACAGGTCTAGTCCACTACCTAAGCGATGGCGAATTAACCATGATCGATCGCAAGTGTCCTTAATGAAACCGGAAAATTAATTCAGGAGACATCGAGCATGACGGATTAATTGGCGGGTAAAGTGGCGATCGTCACTGGAGCTTCCTCAGGGATTGGTGAAGCAACCGCGATCACCTTAGCTGCAGAAGGCGCAACGGTGGTGATCGCTTCAATGATCTTGGAAGAAATTGTTGTAGCCTTTCCATGACGATGCATAATTGAGTCGTTCAGTGGCTTGAGTTGATTGACTGCGATCGCTGACTACGCGATCGCCCCAACCAGGAAACAACCGAATCCAAACCGTCGCAAGCTGATATTCATTGTCATTACAGCAAACTTAACTGGGTTGGAGGTTGGTCAATAGTATTCCAAGGAAGTGGCGGGATTGGGGCACCGTGTTGTTCAAGTAGCTGATGAAAGGTGCGGGCATTGGTAGGCGATCGCGCTTCTAGAGGGCAGTGAACAAATAGGTAAATTCGGGTGCCTTGGCGTAACCAGTGATCAATGTGAGTCAGCCAATCTTGCATAAAAGGCAAATTAGTATCTGGATCGGGATGGCTAATATATCGAATTAGGCTAAAAGGGGCTGTAACGCTAAATTCCACAGGTACACGGGGCTTTTTGCGATCGGAGTGAAGCTGAGGATCATCAGACACCTCGTAAATCGGGCGCGTATCCAGCAGCACCCGACCAATTGCTAAACTGTGCAGCAAATCGGTTAATCGTTGAGCATGAGGTGGTTTGAACCAATCCTGGTGGCGCACTTCTAGGGCAACTTCCACCTTTTCACGAGCGATCGCGGTTAGAAAAACTTGCAGATCTTGAAAATTATTAGGGCTATAGCTCGGCGGCAGTTGGGCAAAAATCGGTCCCAAACGGGTTTCGTTGGAAGTAGCTAAGCCTTGCATCCGTTTGAAGAACTGCTGTGTCTGGGCGATTTGGGGTTGCAGCAATCCAACATGAGTCACCTGTTTAGGCAACTTGGGGCAAAACTGAAAGCCTGCTGGGGTTTCTGCTGCCCAGCGTGCCACTGTTTTAGCATCGGGCACAGAATAAAAAGTGGTGTTCCCTTCCACGGTTGTAAACCGCTGACTATAAAGCTGCAAAAACTCAGACGCTGGACTACCCGGTGGAAATAGCTCACCCGTCCAGCCTTTATAGCCCCAGAGGGCGCAGCCAATAAGAAAGTTTGTAGTTGGCATTTTACAATGAAGATGGTTCAATACACAGGGCGCTGCACGATCAACGTCGGCTAGCACTCTAAGCTTTGATTTGGTGCCAACGATCGCTCAGCGTACACTGTTATTTAATTTTTAACCATTCTCATCTTCATGCAAAATACTGCTGAGTTTAATTGTGCCTACTGTGGTGAACCCAACACAACTTTTATTGATCTCAGTGCCGGAATGCAGCAGGCTTACATCGAAGATTGCCAGGTCTGCTGCCGCCCAAATCATCTTTATGTCCGCATCGATGAGGATACCCTCGATATTGAAATTGACTCTGAATATAATGGTTAAGCTCAGTTTGGCAAAGTAGCAACCTTCCTTTAAAGCATGAATGCCTCGTAGGGTTACGAGGCATCAACGTATTCACAGAATTGAGGCACAAAGAAAACAACTAGCAAAAGTTAGTTTAAACCGATGTAGCTAGCTTCAGCTTCTAATTGACGAAGCAGGTTCTCATTTCCACTGGCTCTAGCTACTTCCAAGCGCCGTTGCAGGTTCTTATGCAATGTATCGCGATGAGCCGCCGCCGCTTTTGTTGCCATTTCCTGACGTTTTTTGTTCAACATGGACATTCCCTTCGATTGATTCATGCGTATGTCTTAACTTTAACATCAGAAAAACTAAACTGTAGTGTTTGTTACCAAAATTTTATAATCTGTGAGCCGTGAGTCAAATTATTACGTTACTAAGTGATTTTGGACTGAGTGACTCCTATGTGGGCGTGATGAAAGGGGCGATCGCCCAGATTAACCCAGTCATCCCGATCATTGATATTACACACCAGATTCCGCCTCAAAACATCGGGTCAGGCAGATTTGCGCTAATGACAGCCGTTCCCTATTTTCCACCCGGCACCGTTCATGTGGCAGTCGTTGATCCGGGTGTGGGCGGTAAGCGTCGGGCTGTGGCGATCGCCATTAGCACACAGCTTGGGGCACCGATGGGATTTTTAGTCGGGCCCGACAATGGCATTTTTAGCGGCGTGTTAGACCAATTTCCCGCCTATGCCGCCATTGAATTAACCAATGCTCAGTTTTGGCGCATGGCTGAACCTAGCAGCACCTTTCATGGACGCGATATTTTTGCTCCAGTGGGCGCTCATCTTGCCAGTGGTATCCCTTTGGCAGATCTGGGCACCGCGATCGCACCTAAAAGTCTGGTGCAGTTTTCGTTGCCGCCCTATTTTCAAACTGAAGACACGATTCATGGCTGTATCCAAGCCATTGATCACTTTGGTAATGTAATCACCAATATTCCCGCCGCTACTCTGTCTCATCCCTGGTCAATCCTGATCAATGTCCTGCCTATTCTGAGTGCTTTTACATATGGCGATCGCCCAATCGGAGAACTCCTCAGTCTCATCGGCAGTCACGGTTGGCTAGAAATTGCTATTAACAACGGTAGCGCTCAATCTCTCCTGAACTTAAAAATCGGAGATCCCGTACAAGTGAAGTTAGATAGGATGGAGGGAAGTACGAAGTGCGAATGATGAAGTGCGAAGTATTAGGTTTCAGTTTTCGGGTTTCAGTTTTCATCTGAAATTATTAGCAACCTCTTCTCATTCACCAATCGTCTTTCGGTATTTATCCCCTAATTTTTAGCCTTTAACTTTTATGCGTTCTTCTACGGATCCTGTTGTTTATCAAGGTCAGTTTGGCGATTTCACCATTTTAGAAAGCGATCGCCGAGAGGTGATTCTTTATCGGGGTGGGTTGATGCTGTCGGCGGTGTGTTTTGCGATCGCAACGGGGCTAGTCCTTTGGCAGGGAAATAACGCCACCAGTTTGCATTGGGTCAGCGGGCTGTATTCAATTTTTTGCCTTGGGCTAGGTGTGAGCCTGTGGATGATTCACATTTATCTCAAACCACTACATCTCGCGCTCCAGGTATTTTGGCTAGTGGGCGTGCTGGCATCGATGGCGATCGCCCATGGCAGCCCAGAACCTTTTGCCCTCACTGTTTATACTTATCCTCTGACTATTTTGGGGGTCGGATTCGTTTTTGCTGCGCTTACCGGCATTTTCTTCAAAGAAGCCGTCTGTTTTAACCGTTTAGAAACCAAAGTATTAATGCCACTCGTGCCGCTTTTACTGTTGGGTCATCTGTTAGGCGGGTTATCGCCTGCCGTTGAGCAAGGCTTATTAGTTGTTTGGGCGATTTTGTTTGGCATATTTTCTTTCCGCAAGGTGATTCAGCCAATTCCACCAGATATTGGCGACAAAAGCGTGTTTGCTTACCTCAAGTCAGGCGCTCAAGAGCAATCTTTGTAGATGTAATGAAAGATGGCGATTGAATCGAAGGGTATTTTTCCACAGTTTGATAGCGCTTCAGATTTTTCTGAAGGATTGGCGCTCGTCAGCGTTGGAAATACCTATGGATACATCAACAAGACTGGAAAAATAGTCATTAGAGCTACTGAAAATATGAGTGCGCTGGCTCCCTTTTCTGGAGGTTTAGCGATCGTCCAGACAGGTTCAGCTTACAGTTGCTTAAATACTAAAGGAGACTTGCTTAAGAACGTTTACTTTGACAAAATCTCTAAGTTCTCGGAAGGTTTAGCAGCAGTAAAAATTGGCAGTAAATATGGCTACATTAATAAGGCTGGAAAAGTTATTATTGCCCCTCAATATATTCTCGCCGATCGCTTTTCTGAAAAACTAGCGGCTGTCAAAGTTGCTGATCAATACGGCTATGTTGATCCAACTGGAACGATGGCGATCGCCCCTCAATTTGAAGATGCTTGGAAGTTTTCTGAAGGATTTGCACCGGTACGAGTGAATAAGCGCTGGGGGTATTTAGGTAAATCGAAGACCGTTGAGATTAAACCCATTTATGAGGGCGCATTTGATTTTTCCGAATCTTTAGCGCGAGTGCGAATGGGCGATCGCTGGGGATATATTAATCCACAAGGCTCCCCCATCATTGCACTTCAATTCAGTTTTGCCTCTGATTTTTCGCAAGGTTTAGCAGCCGTTCAAATGAACGGGAAATGGGGCTATATTAACGCTACAGGTAATATGGTAATTGCTCCCCAATTTGAGGTTGCCGCCAACTTTTCACAAGGTTTAGCAGCCATCCAAATGAATAGCAAATGGGGCTACATTAACCCTGCTGGCACCTTAGTGGTGCAACCTAAATTTGATAATGGGGGTCTTTTTGCCGAAGGATTTGCGCGTGTTCAAATTGATGGCAAGTGGGGCTATATTAATCGAACCGACGTGGAAGAAGGATAGATGGCAGAAACTTTAGAGAATTAGCATCGCGTCTTTAAAACCATCAGCCCAATTAGCTATTTGTCACGGTTTGATAGTTCCTTCTGCTCTGCTCGATTTTCCAATCGCCAAAACCAAGCCATTAATGCCACCACCCCCACCTGCACTGCAAGATTCAACCAGGTGTTTTCTATGCCTCGACCCGCCAGCAGTTGACTTGCAAAAATAAATCCCCCGATCGCGCCAGATGCGGCACAGGAAACATAAAAGAATCTCCGCAATCCTCGATAGGGCGCAGCCGCTTCAGCTCGTAAATGGGCATACTTTTCTGGGTCGGTCTGCTGCAAGGTTTTCACTTTTTCGGCTTTAGGCGGCTTAGATTTCATCGCATCTTCGACAGAATGATTTGCCATACTCTTCACTCATTATTTCTACTCTCATCCTGACACAGGAATGGAATCAACCTTGTCTTCTGATCATGAGCGACAATTTTTGCAGCTTATAGTATTGAGTAGGAGGCATTCTGTGAAATAGCATTTTTGTGCGATCGCAGCGATTGCCTTGAAATCATCGTGTTTATAGGAAAGTTACTATGAGCTTAATTGGAAACATCATCTGGTTAATTTTTGGCGGGTTTATGAGTGGCATCGGCTACATTATTGGTGGAATCGGAATTTGCGCCACTATCATCGGTATTCCTTTTGGCATTAAAGCGATTAATCTAGGAATTGCAACGTTCACCCCCTTTGGAAAAGAAGTGATTGCAAAACCCCATGCTGGTGACGTTTTGACAACTATTTTTAACGTGATTTGGATTGTGTTTTTTGGATGGGGAATTGCCCTATCTCACCTACTGTGGGGCATCATTCTTGCCATAACCATCGTTGGTTTACCCTTTGCCAAACAGCATTTCAAACTCATGGTTTTAGCGCTCTTGCCTTTTGGACGAGAGCTTACTGAACCCCAGTCGTTCTAAGCAGATAGACATAGAAAAGCCCCTCAATCCGATCGCCCTCCTAGGAACTTGCACCGATCTAAACGATAGATTAGTGCATCAATTGTTCCGCGATCGCGTTCGTTTTCTCTACCAGAGTTTCCAGTTCTATGGTCGTTAAGTGCCCTTGATCAACAACTTTTTTACCATTGATAAAACTGTAATCGACCGCATTTGCCTGACAGAAAATCAGCGCCGCTACGGGATCATGCAACGCCCCGGCAAACTGAGGGCGATCAAGATTGATGGCGATAAAGTCTGCTGCCATACCAGGCGCTAAGGCTCCCACATCATCGCGTCCCAAAACCTTGGCACCGCCCAACGTTGCCACTTCCAAAATGTCGCGGGCTGTCATCGCTGCCGCATTTGATTCTCGGACTCGCGCCAGCAAAAACGCCATTCGAGCCTCTTGCAGCATGTTTCCTCCATCATTGGAAGCAGAGCCATCGACACCCAAACTCACCGGGACTCCCGCATCGAGCATCTGGCGAATTGGAGCAATCCCGCTAGCAAGACGCGTATTGCTACAGGGACAATGGCTTACGCCCGTTCCTGTTTTCCCAAATTTTTTAATAGAGCCATCATCTAGCTTGACGCAGTGAGCGTGCCACACGTCATCTCCCAACCAGCCGACGGATTCTGCATAGTCACCAGGAATCATGCCAAACGTTGCCAAGCTATAGTCGATATCGGATTGATTTTCTGCCAGATGGGTATGAAGCCGTACCCCCGGATAGGAACGCGCCAAGATCGCCGACTCGCGCATCAAATCTGGCGTGACGGAAAAGGGAGAGCAGGGAGCCAACGCCATCCGCAGCATGGAATAGCGGGAGTTGTCGTGATATTGCTCAATCAAGCGCTGCGAGTCTTTAAGAATATCTGCTTCATCTTCGACCACAGAATCGGGAGGCAGTCCACCTTTGCTTTCTCCCACGCTCATGCTGCCACGAGTGGGATGAAACCGCAGCCCGATCGCCTGAATCGCCCGGATCTCATCATCTAGGGTGCAGTCATTGGGATAGATATAAAGATGATCGCTAGCTGTGGTGCAGCCTGATAGCATCAATTCTGCCGCCGCCATTTGAGCGCTGATATAGATAGCTTCTGGGGTCAGGTTTGCCCAAATGGGATAGAGATTTTGCAACCAGTGAAACAGCGTACAATCTTGAGCCGCCGGAACTACACGGGTCAGCACTTGGCAAAAATGATGATGGGTGTTGATTAGCCCAGGTAAAACAATATATCGCCCTTGCAAATCCAACACGTCATCGGCTGTTTGGGGAAGTTCTAAAGTGCTGCCAACTTGCGCGATCGCGTTATCTTGCACAAACAAGGCACCATTGCGAATTTCGCGTCGCTCCCCATCGAGGGTAACCAAGGTGTGAATGTTTTTGACCAACAGTGTAGACATAATTCTTGCAAATTCAGATCAAGTAATACTACTCCCCAATCTGTCTACGAATGGAATCAAAGATGACTAATCTCACACAATTCGCGATCGCTGGGCATGAAGATTCAGTCCATTTCCATGAATCAGGTAATAAAGGCTCGGTTATCAACAGATTGAACCTATGAGCTTGAGTGAATTAGATTTTCCAAAAACTTAGTTAGTACTGTTTTTTATGAATAAATCTCCATATTGGAGGATCTAAATTGTTTTCATATTTACGCCGAAGATCAACGATTAAGTCGTTAACAAAAGGTGTTGGAGCTTTATTATCTGCCTGAAAATTATTTGTGCGCTTGACATCTACTCCACATAGTCTGAGAAGACCTGACTCCCCTTCTCTCTTTTTGGGATTAGACTAAAGGGCTTGCAGGGGTTAGGGGCTGAGGGCGAATTTGTATAACTAGGATGCACTCTTTGCGTCTTCTATTGGCTCAGTGATTAATGGTTATTGTTCAAATAGGAGATCTAGGGCTTTTAACTCTGTTTCTGGATCATTTTTTGGCAGAGGATGTTACACAATCGTGTAGAGCGATCGCCATTGAGAAGAAATTGAGTATAAACCAAACTCTTTCAGAGCAACTTCAATCTTTTGAGTCATGACGTTGCGATCACTTTCAAAAACATCGGGACTCTGACGAACAGCAATTCGGATCGATGGAATTAAATATTTTTCAACTTGTTTTATCTCCTACGAGCCAACGCGGTATCCACTGCCTGCTGCTGGTCGCGGCGAGTCATCCACTGATGATAAGTGCGAGTATGAACGCCAACCGAGTGACCCATCATCCGGGCAGCAACAGTGTCTGGCAAGCCGATGTGAATCGTTCGGACTGCCCAAGCATGGCGCAAATCGTAGGGTGAAAAGGGCAGGTTATAGCGGCGAAACTGGACGCTGACCAATTGCCCAACTCGCTGAAGCGTTGTTTTCGTTAAATCGGTTTGAATCGGCGGCAGAGTGCCTGCTCGAAGATTGAATCGCTCAAT
Source organism: Leptolyngbya sp. CALU 1928 (assembly GCF_056784215.1). Lineage (NCBI taxonomy): Bacteria > Bacillati > Cyanobacteriota > Cyanophyceae > Leptolyngbyales > Leptolyngbyaceae > Leptolyngbya > Leptolyngbya sp. CALU 1928. The sequence continues at coordinate 3,286,458 of NZ_JBXBCE010000001.1, forward strand.
CCACTCAGGATGAAAGGGCCACACTTCATGGCTTCCGGTTTTAGTGGTGCTGAGAACTTGAATTGTTGGCTCTGAGTCATTTTGCAGGGCAGAATAATCACTGAAAAAAACTTCGTGATTCCGCAGTCCGTAGGTTGCCATGATGCCGTAGACATACTGCCAGTGGGGATTGGGAATCGCTGCCCAGGTTTGCAGGATCAGGTCATCTGGGGGCAATTCGCGCACCTGAGTATGGGTGGTGCCATAGCTACCCCAGTAGTTTTTCAGATCTTCGGGTAAAGCAAGCTGAATAAATCCAGTAAACGCGGTGAGTGCAGTACAGCAGACTTGGCGACTGCGGCTATTGACTTCAGTGGTGCGGACGGTGGCGTAAATGGCTTCTACCAGGCTAAGGCTAGGATTTGCTTCGGCGATCGCCTCTAGTTTTCGCAGATAAGGCGCATAGGCAAAATCCCAAGTTGTCTGAGTGGAGGTAGGATTGCCTGAGCGTTTAGGATCTTGTTTAAAGTAGCGTTCAAAGGCTCGAATTTGCTGTGTTAGCCCTAACTGATCCAGCCGTCCCCAGCCGACTCCATCCACATAGTTACGCCAATCAAACCGATTTTCAATCAGTTGCCCTGCAATCACTTTTACTTCCTGCTCAGCCTGTTTTAATCCAGTGGCATTGGCAGGGAAGCCCAAGCTTAGTCTCTGTTGGTGAGGCTTTAGGCGATCGCTCCCCGGACGCGGTGGCAGTGTTCCTCGTAGTCCTAGCTTTTGCCCACGACACTCAATTTGCAGCCCTAGTTGGGCAAGCTTAAAGCGCTGATTAATTTGAGCAATTTTGCTGTCGATTGATGAATCCATTGCGATCGCGGGTCAGGTCTTGAAACTACGAAACTGCCAAGTTTATCAAGTTGTATGTCGAAAGATAAGAGATATGAAGGTTTGCAGCCTATCTCACACTGAAAAATGAAAAATGGCTATAGCCAGTTACATTAGGGTTTCTCAGAAGTTTAGCCTATCTTTTAATCACTTTCTTCTACCTTGCTGTTAAAATCAGTTACAAATCTAAAAAATTGGAAGTCGTTGCAGTCATGGGTCGAGTTGGAGTTTTATTGCTAAATTTGGGCGGACCCGATCGGTTGGAAGACGTTCGTCCATTTTTGTTTAATCTATTTTCCGACCCTGAAATTATTCGACTACCATTTCCCTGGCTGCAAAAACCTCTAGCGTGGCTCATTTCAACCTCCCGCGAAAAAAAATCTCAAGAAAACTATAAACAAATTGGCGGCGGCTCTCCACTGCGTCGGATCACCGATGAACAAGCTCAAGCGCTTCAAGCTCAGCTTCAGCAACAAGGGCAAGATGCGACAGTGTATGTGGGAATGCGCTATTGGCATCCTTTTACCGAAGAAGCCATTGCTCAAATTAAGCGCGATCGCGTTGAGCAACTCGTTATATTACCGCTGTACCCTCAGTTTTCCATAAGCACCAGCGGCTCTAGTTTCCGGTTGCTAGAGCAAATTATGGCAAATGACCCAGAACTTCGGGCGATTGACCATACGGTGATTCCTTCTTGGTACGACAGTCCTGGCTATCTACAAGCCATGGCGCAACTCATTGCCCAACAGCTAGACCAGTTTCAAAATCCTGACCAGGTGCATATTTTTTTCAGTGCCCACGGGGTTCCAGTTAGCTATGTTGAGGAAGTGGGCGACCCTTATCAGCGTGAGATCGAAGCGTGCAGCCAGCTAATTATAAAAACTTTAAATCGCCCCAATCCTCACACTTTGGCATATCAGAGTCGAGTGGGACCTGTCGAATGGCTGCAACCTTATACAGATGATGCATTAAAAGAGCTAGCAACTCAAGGCGTGAAAGATATCGTAGTGGTGCCCATCAGCTTTGTCTCTGAGCATATTGAAACATTGCAAGAGATTGATATTGAATATCGGGAATTAGCTGAAGAGGCAGGGATTGAAAACTTTCATCGAGTGCCTGCTTTAGATACTCATCCTGTATTTATTAGTGATTTAGCAACTTTAGTCACCGATGCCTTAGCTGCCCCTAGCCGCAAGTTGACAGACGTAATGCAAATTGAAAACGTCAAGCTATATCCTCAAGAGCGATGGGAAATGGGTTTGACCACTTCTGCCGAAGTATGGAATGGGCGATTGGCAATGCTAGGAATTATCGCTGTCATTATTGAATTAGTGACTGGAAGAGGACTTTTACATGCGATCGGACTGCTTTAGAAAACGCTAATTGCAGTTTGTATAAGTCTTTGACAACTGAAAATTTAGCGTTGCTGAATCAGTCCATTCATCATTCAGCAACGCCGACACTCTGAATTACTAGAACTCTGCACTATCTTCAGGGCTGTTAATCGGGGTCTTGCTTATAATCCCTAGGTTTTGCTTGCTTCCTTGAGCCTGATTGTTGGGTATACCAGTGGTGCCACTCTTTAGAGCTACGAATGGCAAGCCATAGAAGCAGCAAGGCAATCAGCCCTCCCTGTTTGGGGGCATCAAAGGCAAGGAATACGAGGGCGATACAGAGAGCATCTTGGGCAAAAATAACCCATACTGGAACCTGTCTGAGCCGATAGATCCATCCTGTTTGAACAAGCTGTAGAACTAGGGCTAGGACTCCACCAGTAAATCCTAATATCCAGACTAGCCATTCGGGTTTAATGGTAATCCGGGCGATCGCAACCCCAATAATAACCCCCACGATTGGACTAAATATCAGTTGCACCGTTTGCAAAAATCGTTGACCAGAGCGATTTTTGGAGGCAAATATTTCAAGCAATGACCAGACGACTAGAACGCCTAGAACAAATGACGGATTCATTCCAGACAGAATAGGAACCTGCGACCATAAGCTCTCGCCGTAAAGCAAGCCGATCAGCAGTAAGGGCAGGGCAAGACGGAACCCAGCAGCAGCAGAGGCAGAGAGTACCGCTAAAAGTTCAAGCATGAAATAAGCTTACTGAATCTGGAAACAATTGCTATTGAGATGCTATCGAAAACAGCAACGTTCACAAGTGAATAAAACTTTTGTGATCCAGAGTGCGATCGCATCTGAATTGTGACGCTTTTAGGAAAGAGTTGACTTTATTCAGTGTGCCATTGAATTTGAGAAACGTTTGTATCGGTAGGATGATCTTGCGGGCGATCGCCCATAAAAAAGAGCAGATTATGATCTGCTCTTCAAAAAAATTGGTCGCTAACAGAGTTATCTAAAACCGATCGCCGCTTGCCAGACAAACGCCAGCAGCAAGAAAAAGACTGGAATAATCGGCAAAATGTCAACTAATGGATCGAAAATCGCGTAAGCTTCGGGCAATTTTGCTAAGAGCAGCGCTGCTTGCATGAATAACCTCTTGTACAAATTTTAGAATTTCCATAGATCCTAACATGACAGGATGCGCGAGGATTATTGGTTCTTTTTAACTCACAGTGAAGATCATGGGATGTTTAATTTTTTACTTAAAATTTTGCTTGAACTAGGCTATGATTGCGCCTCTATTGGCTGTCCTTAACTATTTTTTCTCCATGGAACGCATCGGATTTATTGGACTAGGACTGATGGGCAAACCCATGGTGAAAAATCTGCTTAAAGCGGGCTACGCTGTCACCATTTTTAATCGCAGTCGGGCGGCAATGGATGAACTGGGAGCAGTAGGGGCACACCTGGCAACTAGTCCTAGCCAAGTTGCACAACAGTCTGATGTGGTGCTGACCTGCCTGCCCGACTCGCCCGATGTGGAAGCGGTGGTGTTGGGCGAAAACGGAATTTTGTCTGGCTCTCGTCCTGGAATGCTGTATGTGGATCACTCCACGATCGCCCCGACGACCTCTCGCAAACTTTACGAGGCTCTGAAACTGAGTGGAGTTGCTGCATTAGATGCCCCGGTTTCGGGTGGCGATATTGGGGCACAGCAGGGCACGTTGTCAATTATGGTGGGCGGCGATGAGGCGGCATTTAGGCGATCTCTGCCCATATTGCAAGCCATGGGCAAAAATATCATTCACATCGGCGAGGCGGGAGCCGGACAGGTGACCAAAGCCTGCAACCAAATTGTTGTCGCTATGACGGTGCAGGCAGTTGCAGAAGCTTTGACGCTGGCAAAAAAATCAGGAGTTGATCCGGTAAAAGTTCGGAATGCGTTGATGGGTGGCTTTGCCCAAAGTCGAGTATTGGAAGTTCACGGTCAGCGAATGATCGATCGCACCTTTCAACCCGGTTTCAAGCTCAACCTGCATCGCAAAGACATGAACATCGTCTTACAAACGGGGAAAGAGCTAAATCTGCCCCTACTTGGCGCGGCTCAAGTGGCTGAATTGATGAATGCAATGATCGCTCAAGGCAAAGGCGAATTCGATAACTCAGCCTTGATTACACTTTATGAAATCCTTAGCCCCTCAACGGCGCTTGAGAACCAGTAAAGTGATGTCATCAAATACGCGCTGATCGCCCACAAACGCCATGACATCCTGAATCGCGCGCTGACGAATGTCGGTGGCAGGGCGATCGCGATTATTTTGTAGCACCTGGTGGAAACGATCTAAACCATACTGTTCTTTCTGCATATTCATTGCTTCCGTAATCCCATCGGTGTATAGCACCGCCACATCACCAGGGTTAAGCTGGATGTTGGTTTGGGCAACGAAGGCGCTGATATCTTTTTCCAATCCTAAGGGAAACCCCAGATCAAACGTATCGATACTTTCGATCGCGCCATCGGTTCGCAGCACAATCACATCTTCGTGCTGCCCGCTCAGGTTCAACACCCCCGTTTCATATTGCAGCAGGGAAAGGGTCATATTTTTGTAGGATTTCATTCGACGGGTATTGTCATACAGGGTGCGATTAATGGTGTTCAGCAACTTGATCGGGTCTTCTTCCCCATTAGCAATCAAAGTTCGCACAGCCGTTTGTGCCATCAGCATCAACACACCGCTTTCCAATCCATGCCCAGTGACATCGCCAATGCCAATCCGAATTTTGCCGTTGTGCTGCACAACATCGTAGTAATCACCGCCCACTTCTTCAGCAGATTGCATGAATCCCGCAATATCCAGAGGTAAAATCGCTTGCAGTTCCGCTTCTCGCGGCAGCACCATTTCCTGTAGCCGCCGGGTGACTGCTAGCTCCGCACCCATCCGCAGGTTTTCTGATTTCAACTGCTCATTCAGTATCACAATTTCTGCGTGTGCCTGAGTTAGGGCAAGCTCCGATCGCTTGCGATCGCTGACATCTCGCACAATCACGAATACATCATTTTCTCCATAGGGAATAATGCGCGATTCCTCATACTGGAGCACCCCATTCACTTCCAAGGTAGATTCAAACAGTTGTAGTTCGCCAGTTTGCAGCGCTTTTTCCACATAGTGCATCCGCTGCTTGGCAAACTCAGGCGGCATTACTCCGTATTCATTTTTGCCAATCAAGTCTTCCCCCACCACGTTGAAATTAGTGGGCGGAATAAAGTCTAAATAAACGCCTTCCCGGTTGATCTGCAACATTAAATCAGGAATAATCTCCAGCAACGCCCGCTTTTTCTTCTCGCTTTGGCGTAATCCCGCCTCGGCGCGTTTGAGGTCACTGATATCTCGCGCTGCCCAGATGACCGTGGTTTTTGTCAGCGGCGCAACATGGGCAGAATACCAGCGGATCTCGCCTTGAATGGGTAATTGGTATTCAACATTGACTGCTTGCTGAGTTCGGATAACCTGTTGAATATGATGCAGATGATCATCTGCCTGTTCCTCCGGCAAAATATCATGAAGCGTTTTGCCTAGGCGATCGATGTCTGGCTTGTATAAAACGCTAGCTTGGGCAGATAGGATTTTGAGATATGTTCCCTGCTCATCATGAACCACCACAAAATCATTCATTGCCGTAAACATAGTTTGTAGTTCGGCTTCCGTTTCTTGCCGTGCTGTGGTTTCTCTTTGCAATTGGGTTAGGGCTGTTTCTAGTTCCTGAGATTTTTGCTCCAATTGTGAAATATGTTGCACGGCTTGGGGCACTTCTGCAAGAAGATTGACCAGCAAGTCACGCATGACCGGATCGGCTAACTGCTTGATGCCAAGCCAGGGTTTGGGTTGAATCGGGCGATCGCTCAGATGCACAATTTCAAACTGTCCATTAGGCTGTGCTTTTCCCAGGTGGCAATCCTTCCAAAGGTGCTGATTTTCATCAATTTGAACTAAACCGCCGGGGGCTTCAAAAGTTTGCCCAATGGCAGCGGCTCGGACGGCGTTAATCTCCAGCGATCGCGCAGCTTCTACGGCTTGCTTCCATAAATACACCTGAGTATAAGCTGCTTCAATCGGGTCGCTGGTGACGCGATCAACTCCATACCGCGCCTGGAAATTTTGGACAAACTGCCGATTTTGAGCCGTGTCTAAACTTTGGAAGTAGCTCCAACTGGCGTAGGTGCCTGCGGCTTCGATGGCAATGCTTTGGAGTTCTGGCTCAGCAACACTGACCGCCATAACTGGCATGTGAGCAGGCTGAATTCCTGATTGGTGATACTGCCGATAAAATGCCAAATTGCTGTCGCCGTTGAGGGTGTTGAAGATGATATCGGGCTGTAGATGCAGAATGCGATCGAGAATTTGGCTAAAATCCTTGCCGCCCAAAGGTACATAGGCTTCTTCAAGCACCGTGCCCCCCAATCCTTTCACTTGGGCATCAATAATTTTATGCACCGTGCGCGGAAATACATAGTCTGATCCCACTAAATAAAACCGCTTGCCATGATATTTTACCAGCCACTCTAGGGCAGGCTCGACCTGTTGATTGGGGCATGATCCGGTGTAGAAAATATGTTTGGATTCTTCTAAGCCTTCATATTGCAGGGGATACCATAACAGGGCGTTAAGCTCTTCCAAAACAGGTACTACGGCTTTGCGACAGGCAGAAGTCCAACAGCCAAATAGTGTGGCAGCTTGGTCTTGCTGGAGCAGCTTTCTGGCTTTTTGGGCAAAGGTTTTTTCATTGGAGGCTCCATCTTCCACAATCGGTGCGATCTTCTGACCTAGAACACCCCCCGCCTGATTAATTTCGGCGATCGCCATCAGAGCCGCATCCACCAGCGAGGCTTCACTAATCGCCATTGAGCCAGTTAAAGAATGCAAAATACCAACCTGTATCATAAAAACTCAAAGTATCAATGAAATTTTGTGCGCTAGATAATATTGTTCCCTGCTCTGTTCAAGATAGCTAGTTGATCGATAAATGTGGGAAGAGAGCGGCGATCAGTTTATTCTTTTTTCACGCTTAATCTGCAAAATCGGGAAGAGTTTGAGACTTTGCGCTGAACTTTCACATTTGCTTGAGCGGTTGGTGTGACTGAGTACAATTGCAGGATTTATATTTTTTTAAGCTAAACAATCAAAGAGCGTTTAGAGTTTGGCATATTGAGCCAATTCTTAACTGCTCTTAAAGCACGGCTCCATCCATAACGAGGCACCATGACAGACCTGACACCTACACTGACCCCCAATTCTAGTTATAGTCTGACGATTCGCTTTCAGTTTCCCAATCGTCCCGGCATGTTGGCAAACGTGACGACCGCGATTTCGTCTTTGGGCGGCAGTATGGGGCAAATTGACCTGATTGAGCAAACTCGTCAGGTTTCCATGCGGGATATTACGGTTGATTGTGCCAGTACTGAACATGCTGAAACGATTGTGGAAGCGGTTAAGGCACTGCCAGAAACCAAGGTAATCAATGTCTACGATCGCACCTTCACCATTCATCGAGGTGGCAAAATTACGGTAGAAAGTCGGATTCCGCTACGAGGACAGGCAGATCTGGCAATGGCATATACTCCGGGAGTGGGGCGGGTTTGCTCGGCGATCGCGGAAAATCCTGAAGAAGTGTATAACTTGACGATTAAGCAAAATATGGTGGCGATCGTCACGGATGGCAGTGCCGTACTGGGTTTGGGCAATCTGGGACCAGAAGCCGCTCTACCCGTGATGGAAGGGAAAGCCATGCTGTTTAAAGAATTTGGGGGTGTGGATGCGTTTCCTATTTGTCTGGCGACCCAAGACACCGATGAAATTGTGGAAACCGTGAAGCGAATTTCCCCGGTGTTTGGCGGCGTGAATTTGGAAGACATTGCTGCGCCCCGTTGTTTTGAAATTGAGGCACGGCTCCAGCGCGAACTGAATATTCCTATCTTTCATGATGATCAGCACGGCACCGCGATCGTCAGTTTGGCAGCGCTGATCAATGCCTTGAAGGTGGTGAAAAAGCAAATGGCAGAGGTGCGAATTGTGATTAACGGGGCAGGTGCAGCGGGGGTGGCGATCGCCCGGTTGCTACAAAAAGCAGATGCCCAGCATATCTGCATGTGTGACTCCAAAGGCATCCTTTCCCGCGATCGCACCGATCTCAACGACCAAAAACGTGAATTTGCCGTAGAGCAAGGCGGCAAACTGGCAGATGCCATGAAGGACAGTGATGTGTTTCTGGGGGTGAGCGCGCCAGGAGTGGTCTCTCCTGAAATGGTGCGATCTATGGCAACAGATCCGATCGTCTTTGCCATGGCAAACCCCATTCCTGAAATTCAGCCCGAACTGATCACTCAGGATGTGGCAGTGATGGCAACGGGGCGCAGCGATTACCCCAACCAAATTAACAATGTGCTGGCATTTCCAGGACTGTTTCGCGGTGCCCTCGATTGTCGCGCCCAAACCTTTACCACCAGCATGTATTTGGAGGCAGCCCAAGCGATCGCGGCACTTGTCAAACCCTCCGATCTCAACCCTGAATATATCGTGCCTTCCGTCTTTGATGAGCGCGTAGCAACTGCCGTCTCCGCCGCCGTTCAACGCGCCGCCCGTCAAGATGGAGTCGCGAGAAATTAGAAATGTGGAGTTAGGAATGGGGGGCTAGTGTTCTGTCAAAGTTGACAATCTACTCGCCCTTCCACTGTTTCCAGTTTCGTTAAACGATGGGTTGCGTTGTGAGCAATGTCGATCAGGGGAAAGAGTCTTGGCAAATCAAGCTTTGAGAGTTGATCAAGGGGCGCATATGCCACTTTTTGGAAGTTGACGGGCAAATAGGATGGCACCCAGAATACAAACACCTCCACTCACCGCAACCGTAGCTGGAGCGCCGATGACGCTGATTAAACTCCCCTTAAGCAGGTTGCCAAATGGCATCATACCCAAAAAAGCCATTAAATAAAGGCTCATGACTCGACCTCGCTTATCATCATCGACAAGCGTTTGAATAATCGTATTACTGGAAGCGTTTTGTAGTAATGTACCAAACCCGATCAGTCCCAACAATAGGGCAGAAAGCCAGATAATGCGTGATATGGAGAAGGCAATCATGCTGGCACCCACGATCGCAGGCGCGATCGCAATCAAGCGATCAAGACCCTTGATTCCCTGACGCAGACTCAAATACATCGCTGCCGCCAGTGCCCCGACTCCAGAGGCTGCCATTAATAAGCCCAGGGTGTGAGCGTTCTGATGCAAAATTTGAGCCGTGAAAACGGGTAATACGACTGCATAGTTAATGCCTAGAAAACTGACTAAACTAACCAGCAACAAAATGGAGCGAATTGGAGGATCACTAAAGGCGTAAACAAAGCCTTCCTTCAGGTTGCGCCAGAGTGCGGTCAACTGCAAGGGTTGATGAAGCTGCTTGATGGGACTGGGTTTTAGCTGCATTGCCAATAATCCGGCAAGAACAGCCAGGTAACTAAAGCCATCGATCAAAAAGCAGTAGCCTGCGCCTACGCTTGCCACTAACACTCCACCGATCGCAGGTCCAATCAGCTTGGCGCTATTCACCATGGAAGAATTGAGCGCGATCGCATTCCCTAGATTTTCTCGCTGCTCAGCAATCTCTGGCACAAACGCTTGGCGGGTAGGCGCATCGATCGCATTGACCATGCCCTGAAACAATCCGAGTACAATCACATGCCAGATTTGAATTGTTCCAGTTAGTGCCAGAATCGCCAAGGCAAACGATTGCAGCATGGATAGTGTTTGGGTAATCAATAGGGTGTGGTGGTGGTTCCAGCGATCAACCAACACCCCCCCGAACGGAACCAAAACGAAATTGGGGAGCTGACTAACAAAACTGACTACTCCTAATAGCAAGGCAGATGGGTTTAAGTGATAGACCAACCAAACCGTCGCTACTTGGGTCATCCAGGTGCCAACCAAAGAAAGACCCTGTCCCATAAAATACAGTCGATAGTTTCTCGACTGCATCGCTGGCAGCATTACTCGCGGTTGAATCAATTTCAATGCTCTAACATCCTGTTACTCTAAAGAACCTCAACCAATTTTTTCAGCGTCTGCACTTTGCCCCGCCAAGCTGCATTTTCGCCAATTGGGGAGGTATGCATGGGTGGCTCATAGGTCAGTCGCCAGCCCAGGAATCCCAATCTAGCGCATCTCAATATGGATAGTCGCCAAGGGATATCATCAATCACAGTGGATGCATGATGTGATTCATTCCGACTAGATTCTTGAGTAGGATCTTTTGACTGATTATGAGGATGTTAATTTTTCACGGGAATAACAAGCGGAAACCCGATTTGGTATGTATGAAGGGGGCAGACAGACGTTGGATCTATCGGTGCGGTCGCGATCGAGCAACCATCTTTCCGCGCCAAGTGGTTTACCAGAGTCCCCACAGACATTCACCGAGAAGCCGCGTTGTCCTACTGTGAACGAACTCCTCTACAAGTCAATTGACCATTAAACGCTCGTTCCAGTTTCAGCTTAAAGGTCAGTGGCGAAAAGTGTCCCCGGTGCGGCTGCAACCCGGACAAGCTTACTTCACCCCTGCGGTGTCCATTGGCAAAACCAAGCCCTATTCCAATGTCTATCTGGCGTTTGCCCATGACCCGATCAGTGAACAATACCTTATGAAGATAGAGTAACAGAGACACTTGTGAGTATCTGCCCAATGCTGTCAAGCTATTGCCGAGATAGTTAGCTTTTTTGATTCAGCGATCGCGCCTGATCCCACTATTTTTTAATGCACCATCGAAAATAGTTCTAAACGCACCGATTTTGGGAATAACTGAACAATATTCTTGTTTTTCCTAAATTTCTCGGTGCATCCATGACTTATTCCCTCAAAGTTGCAGATATGCCTGCAAGCGAACGTCCACGCGAACGCTTGATATCCTATGGTTCGCGCCATCTCGCTACCGCGGAACTAATTGCAATTTTGCTGGGAACGGGGCAAGGGGCCGGCAAGCTTTCGGCGGTGGGTTTAGGGCAATATTTGCTGCATGAACTGGGTAAATATCAACAAGATCCGCTGTCTGCGTTGCGAACTGTGACTGTTGCCGAGTTGACGAGGGTTCCGGGAATTGGAGAAGCAAAAGCCACTACGATTCTGGCGGCGATCGAACTGGGTAAACGCGTTTTTCAATCGCGTCCTGCCGAAACGACGCTGATTGACGATCCAGCTGTAGCTGCCGCCGCCCTGAGCCACGATTTGATGTGGCAAGCGCAAGAACGGTTTGCGGTCGTGTTTTTAGATGTAAAGCATCGACTGTTGGGCACTCGTGTAGTCAGTATTGGCACCGCGACCGAAACTCTGGCGCATCCCCGCGAGATTTTTCGAGAAGTGCTGAAACAGGGTGCAACTCGGATTATCGTTGCCCACAACCATCCTTCTGGCAATGTGGAACCCAGCCCGGAAGATCTATCTCTAACTCGTCAATTGCTTACAGGGGCGCAGTTTTTGGGCATTCCGTTACTGGATCATTTAATTTTGGGAAACGGAGATTTTCTCAGCATGAGGCAAACCACGTCCCTGTGGACTGAGCAACCCCAAGAGGATTAAGCCGGAAATCTTGCAAAAACAGCAGCATCTTTGTGAGAAGAACACTGCCTTTCAATGCCGCAAGTGTTACTTTGACGAAGGAACGCTAATTTCTAAGTACATTCTTTATGCGATTATTTCGTCTTTTCTTCGGACTCTTGATTGCTCTACTGATATCGGTTCAATTTTCGCCCAATCCTGCTTATGCAGCGAGTTCGGCGGCAATTCGGGCGATCGATGATAACGAGACGATCAACAAAGATTTCTCTGGGCAAAACTTGGTTAGAGCTGAATTTGCTGATGCAAACTTTAAGGATGCAAACTTTAAAGGTGCGGATCTACGGGGCGTTGTATTTAACGGAACCAGCCTAGTGAATGCGGATTTAAGCAGCATTGATTTTAGCAATGGGATTGCCTATCTCACAGATTTTTCAGGCGCAAACCTGAGCAATGCAATTTTCACGTCTGCCATGATGCTGAAGTCTAGCTTCAAAGATACGATAGTGACCGGAGCCGATTTTAGTGATGCAGCCCTCGATCGCGGACAAGTGCTGCGATTATGCAAAACTGCCAGCGGCATCAACCCTGTAACGAACATTGATACACGAGAATCCCTTGGCTGTCGTTAAGGTGAGCGATCGCCCTAGTAAAGCTAGTTTTTTGCAAGATCACTGGTTGAATCGTGCTGCGATCGCAAAAAAGTGTTCCCAGTTCATTTCCATCGGCTACTATCTACCAAGCCCTCGCCTTAGCTAACTCAGCCTGTCGCTGGGTTGTTCTGAGATTCTTTTGCGATCGCATTTTATTTTGCATTTGTAATTGTAATAAGTAGGACAAATGAACTAAGATACGGGCAAATTGACCTGGAGCTAGCTTGGCATGAATATTTTCCGGCGTGTTTGGGATTCGTTTGGGTTTGCAGAGCAGTTTGATGAAGCCGACTACGACTATGAGTATGGCGATGAAGAGTATGCTCAAAATCCAACGATGGTACAAGAAGCGGCAATGCTGCCCCGTGATCGGACGATCGCTTCAGCAAATAACGTGATTGGGATGCCAAATCGGGCATCGGGCATTTCAGAAGTTGTGATTTTGCAGCCCCGCTCCTTTGAGGAAATTCCCCAAGCCGTCAGGATTTTGCGGGAACGGAAGTCGGTCATTTTGAACATGCTGCACATGGACCCGGAGCAGGCACAACGCTCAGTTGATTTTGTGGCGGGAGGAGTGTTTGCGATCGATGGGCATCAAGAGCGATTGGGGGAGAATATTTTTCTGTTCACTCCTAATGTGGTGCAGATTACGGCTCAAGGTTCTACTCAACCCACTTTCAATCCCGCTATGCCCATAGAGTCGAGCCAACCCTCCATGTTGCACACCATGTCTGCGATCGCGCCAACCATCACTACGCCCGACAGTCAATTTCGGAGGCAGTAGTCATCGATATTGATGCAATCTTTATGAAGGCAGAGGAAAGGATAAAGTTTTGGGCTAACCTTATCCTGCTTAAAATCTAGGTGGGTATTCTAAGCGTAATCGCTACAAATTACGCAGGAAAACCCCGTGAAAATCATTAATGCCGTCGGATTGATTTTGCCCTTGTTCGCTACCGTTGCCATCTTTCCAGCCCAAGCTCAAGAAGAATACTTTAGATACGCGTGTGGAGATGGCAAGACCTTTGAGGTGATGGTCAAACCAGACAAAGCTAAACTGAAGCTAGATGGGACTGCCACTTTGAAACTGCTGCCGTTGGATGCGAGGGAAGGACTCAAATTCGCCGCTAAACGTACTTTACTCACGATGGTCAACCAAGAAGCCTCCATCGAAATTGACGATAAGTTTGTTTATAGGCAGTGTGTTGTTCAATAATCGCGGCTATTGAAACTAACCGTAATCTAAGTTTTATATCAAGCGGCTGAGCGAATAAAACCCTCTAGCCATTTGAAAACGCGATCAAGTTGAGGAATAGTAATCAATTTTTGCTGCCATAAAACCACAGGTAATCGGTTCATATTCTGACACTGTTGAATGATGTCAGGAATTTTATCAGAGGGAATCGCTAACTCCTCCTGAAGAAATCTGATTAACTGCTTGGTTCTATTTTCCATCGTTTTCCTAGTGACTATTGAGATGATTTTGCAGCGAACTAAAGTCCTTAAGACCATTGCCTTGCCAGAACAGAAGACAGTTCATCAACGACTTCTATTCTGCCTCTACGAAGTCCATAGAGCAGGCGATCAATGAGATGTAGCTCTTCCTGAGTCGATTGAACACTCAGGATAGTAGCCATCATGCCATAGCGATCCGCTAACGTAAGCCTACCCGTAGAGCTAGATTGAGCAAATAATTCTGGTAAGGCAGTAGGTAAAAGACAGATGGAGATCATGAAGGTGTGCCAAATTCGATGATCCAACTATCGTTCTTCTGGCGTGGGTTTTGGGTGATTGGCAAGCCTGCACTGGTGTGAGATTTAAGGATGAAGTTTGTGACTTAGATCACTTGCGACCGAGGGACACATGGCAACATCACTGTAAATAGTGTCCCTTTTCCCAACTCACTGGTCACTTGAATGTCTCCTTGATGGAGGTCAACACATTTTTTGGCGATCGCCAACCCCAACCCTGTTCCTTGAATCTTGCCCACATTGCTACAGCGATAAAACGTCTCAAACAAGTGGTTTTGGTCTTTTAAGGGAATGCCAATGCCGTGATCTTGCACTTGAAAAGTAGCCGTACTGGCTTGACAGAGTAGGCTGAATTGCACACTGCTTCCTGCGGGAGAATATTTAATGGCATTGGAAAGTAAATTGGTGAGAACGTGCCACAGCAGACCCGCATCCATCACTGCACCAGAGCAATCTCCTTTATATTCAGCCGTGATAGTGTAGTGCTGGTGATGGCTAAACTGCAAGTCCTCTATGAGTTCAATGCAAAATTTCTCTAAATCGAGTGGTTCTGGTCGATAGCGCAAACCTCCTGCTTCACCGCTGCCTAAGAGCAATATCTCATCTAATAAATGGGTGATCTGTTTAATTGCCATTTTGATTCGCTCAAAGTAATCGCTCTTTTTTTGCTCAGTCAATTCGCGATCGCGCTTTTGCAGCAATTCAACTGAGGTGCGAATGGTTGTCATTGGGGTGCGAAATTCATGGGATGCCATAGAAATGAAGCTTGACTTCAGCAGATTTAACTCCTGCTCCTGTTCCCAAGCGTTCAACATGGTACGTTCGCTGTTTTTAAGCTGTTGGAAAATCCGTTCTCGCTCGATCGCATACCGAATTGAGCGCACTAACAATTGAGTTGTAATTTGATCTTTAACGAGATAGTCCTGTGCTCCCCGCGCCATCACCTGTAAGGCAAATTCTTCATCATCCATCATCGTCAATACCACAACTGGAACTGTGAGGACATTCTCCCGAAATTCAGTGACGGTTTCCAAACCCTCAGAATCAGGCAAGCCAAGGTCTAATAAAACTACGTCGTAGGCAGTTTCATCGCAGTGAGCGATCGCGGTTGTCAACCGCTCAACATGGGTCAAGTGCCATTGTTCCTTGCCGCAGTGCAAAAAAACCTGTCTTATTAAATCGGCATCTGTTGGGCTATCTTCCACCAACAAGATTTGCACGGGTAGTGTGTCCATGAAACTGATTTTTCAGAATGAGGAAAGCGCTAAAAAAACGGACTGAAAATATAATTTATCTGAGGAACTCGACTTTAAAATGACTCTATCCTAATGCTGGAACATCTGTATTTTTCTTGAACAACTATTTTTACTTGCCAGATTAGCGATGGGGCTTCTCCTATGGACAGATATTTTACTTAGCGACGCATACGGAATGTAGAGTGAGAAGTTCACAAGTGTATAAAAGAACTGCTAGAGCGATCGCTACTCTGGAGGTAGCTTCACAACCGTTAGCCAAAAATCGCTAATCAACTGCACCACTTGAATAAACTGCTGCACATTGAACGGTTTGGTCACATAACAATTGGCATTGAGATCATAGGAACGAAGCACATCTGCTTCATTGGCTGAAGTGGTTAGCACTACTACCGGAATTCGCCTTAAATCTGGGTCTCCTTTCACTTCTGCTAATATCTCTCGACCGTCCATTCCAGGTAAGTTTAAATCAAGCACAATCAGATCGGGGCGGGGGGCATCGGCATAGTCTCCCCGGTGATATAAAAAATCCATTGCGGCTTCGCCCTCTTCAACCCAATGCAAGCGATTAATAATTTTGGCTTGTTGGAGGCTTTGCATCGTTAGATTCGCATCGCTGGGAGAGTCTTCAATCAGCAGAATCTCGATTGAGTTGAAGGTTTGAATAACCATGAGCGGGGTGAGGGAGGGTAAAATAGAAAGTGGTGCCAATGCCGGGTTCAGATTCTGCCCAGATATGCCCTTTGTGGCGATCTACAATTTTTTTGCAAATGGCTAATCCGATCCCCGTGCCAGGAAACTCGCGGCGGGTGTGGAGCCGTTTGAAGATTTCAAAAATTCGTTCAAGATAACGAGGCTTGATGCCAATGCCATTATCCTGAATGCTGAATAGATAGTGCGATCGCCCTTCGCCAGAATTCCAGGTGGCACTGATATGAATATGGGGTGATGATTCTCGTCTAAATTTGATGGCGTTGCCAATCAGGTTTTGTAATAGCTGGGCAAGTTGGGTTTTATCGGCAGTGATGATTGGAAGGGGATCGTGAGTAATGATGGCATTACTTTGGGCGATCGCGGGTTGCAAACACTCTAGCACCCGCTTCAATACAACAGTGCAATCGGTCGAGGTGAGCATCAAATCGCGAGTGCCAATACGAGAATACTCCAGCAGGTCTTGGATTAATTGCTGCATCCGGGCTGCCCCTTCTACCACATAAGCGGTGTATTGCTGTCCGGTTGCATCGAGTTGATCGGGGTAGTCTTTCGCTAACAGTTGCGTATAGCCTGTGATTGCTCGCAAAGGCTCTTGTAAGTCGTGAGATGCCACATAGGCAAATTGCTCTAGCTCTTGATTAGAGCGAGTTAACTCTTCATTTGCTTGGTTTAGGGTGGCTGTGCGTTCCTGAACTTTGATCTCTAATGCTTCGTTCATTTGTTGTAAGGCTGCTTCTGCTCGTTTACGGTCACTAATATTTAAAAAAGCACCCACGCAGCCAATGATTTGATTCTGCTCATCAAACAAGGGGGCGGCATATTCTAGCAGCGTCACAACCTTGCCGTCTTCATGCACCACTTCTACTTCCACATCCATCACTTCAACTCCGTGAGCCGTAGCATATTGCATGGGTAGCTCTTCGGGAAGCATTTCTCTGCCATGCCGATACACCTTGAACTTAGGGGCTTCCTCTGGCGAAGCGCTGAGAGAAGCATTGATGTTGGAGGGAATGCCTAATTGTTTGGCAAAAGCAGGATTCACCTTGATATGTTTACAGTCTGGATCTTGAGCAATGCCAATGCCAATAGGGATCACTTCCAGCAAGGTTTCTAATTGTTTGATCTGACGATTGAGCGATTGATTGAGTTGAATGATTTCTTGTTCAGCCGACTTGCGAACCACTTCATCGCGCTTCGCTTCCGTAATATCCACGCCAATTCCCCAAAATATCCAACCGGGAATGGGACATTGGTCAGAAATGCTAGACCATGAAATGGTTTTGATGCTGCCATCTTTACAGGCGATATCCCATTCCCAATGGCGATAATCATTGCCGCGATCGCGCCATGCTTGCAGCATTTGCTGACGATATGCCCCATCGGGATACAGCAGTTCCATAATTTGCGGATTGCCCACCACTTCAGCGGCACTATAGCCTGTCACCCGTTCGCATTCATGATTCCACTCAATAAGGTTGAAGTTATGATCAAAGGCATCCAGCATAACTGGCATAGTTTGTAAGATCCGGTATAAGCGTTCTTCACTTTGGCGAATCTGTTCCTCTGCCTGTTGCCGTTCAACTTGATGGTGCTTTACTTCGGCAATGTCGCTGACCAATGCAAAATAACCTCGGACTTCTCCCTGCTCGCCAAAATCGGGAATATAGGTTGCCTGAACCCAGCGATCGCCCCCCGTTTGATAAGGCACCAAGCTTTCATAGCAAACTTGTTGTCCGGCTAGAGCCGCTTCAGCATAGGGGCGAATGGCTTGATAGGCAGATTCGCCGATTACATCTTTCAGCGATCGCCCAGTCAAATCTTTTTGAGAGGCTCCAAACCATTCTTCGTAGGTTTTGTTGTTAAAAAGATAGCGCTGTTCTGAATCGAGATAGGAAATCAGAACAGGTAAGGCATCGGTAATTAGGCGAAGCTGCTTTTCACTGTTCAAAAGCGATCGCTCTGCCAACTTGCGCTCTGCCAATTCAGTTTGCAAAGCATTATTGGCTTGGGCTAGTTCCAGGGTGCGCGTTTGCACATTTGCTTCCAAGCGATCGTTTGCCTCCTGAAGTACCATTTCTGCCCGGTAGCGATCGCGAATTTGCTGTAGAAGCAACGAAAATATGCCGATTAGCAGGCTAAACCCCAAGGCATTGCCAAGTCCATTGCTCCACAAAGCGCGTTGCACACTGTGATCGACGCTTGCAGAGCGCTGCGCTAAAAAAGCCTGTTCGACCGCGATCATCGCTTGCAGTTTCGATTCAATTTTTTGGTACAAGCTTAAAGATTGTTGAGAGAGTTCGGTTTGTGCCGATTGGTTTGATGGATTTTGTTGGATCAGTGTAATCGATTGTTGCAGACGAGCGACTCTGCTGGTGATTAAAGGTTCAAGCGTCTCCAACTGGCGCTGCTGTAGGGCATTATCTTTAGTTAATAATCGTAATTTGGCGATCGCGCGATCGGTGCTTGCCACACTGCTCCAAAACTCTTGGCGCGCCGCCGCATCCTTTCCGCCTGAGAGAATATATCCCCGTTGCCCCTTTCCAGTATTTGCAGCACTGTTGAACGTCTTGTGAATCGACTCAATAATTGCATGAGTATTTTGTACCTTACGCCGATCTTCATCCAACTGCTGCACAGTCCCATAAGAGCTAGCGCTGACTCCGCCCAACACTAGCAATGCGACTGCAAATCCACCTGTAGCAGCTTTTTCAGAGAGCTTTTTCAAGGAAATCCTCCTTGTAACAGCGAACTTAGGTTAAGTATCCTAATTCTTATCACTAGCATATTAATGGGTAGGAGGTACCAGCACAGTAAGCTGATATGCTCAAATTGCAGCAACAAGGGGTTACGCCTCTTGTTGCATAGAGGTTTTTAAGCTTTATCAAGACTGTAACTTAAATGATGATTAGCTTATCTAGTGAAAGCATTTGGCTAAAGATTTCTTGCGGTTCTCATACAAAAACTCTCCATAACCGTGCTTAAGTTACAGAGAGCTTCAAAATTGTTGTGAGGTGCCGCGTTACAAGAGATAGCTAGAGATAGCTATTATCAGGCTACGCTGCGTTGCGGGTCATTAAGCCCCAGAGGAAGATTGCAACCATTGCTCCCAAAACGGCAATGACGACACCGGGAATAGTAAGTGCAACTGAACTCAGATTGAGCGCACCCGTCGTTAGAAGAGTATATAAACTACCGCCTACAAATGCGCCGACGATACCAAGCAACATTGTGGAAAGGATGCCGCCGCCTTGAGCGCCAGGATAGACTGCTTTAGCGATCGCGCCAGCCAACAAGCCCAAAACCAACCATGCGATAAGACCCATTTTTTTAATCTCCGAAAACGTTTGTTTTAACCGTTGATACGATATTATCGAGTCAACCTTTAAGACACGTCCCTCTAGAGAAGTAAGATGACATAGCCTAAAGATAGAGAGCTACAAAGTAAAGCAGCGAGCGTAATTCTACTTCTTTGCTCCAAACCCTGATTTAGGCTGTTTCACTTTAGATTTTGTTCGATCTTTATTCACCTCCAAAACTGCATCTTGAAATAGTTCATGCAAATGTAGAGGAACGCTGGCAATCTCAGGCAATGTTGGCTCTAAAGGTTTTTTATTGTCTAACAAAAGGGTATCTAAATCCTGCTGCAAGTTGAATTCTGGACGTTTCAAAGCAACTTGCAAGATGGATTGCAACGCTGTTGGATGTTGAGCGGCGAGTCGATGCCAAACAAAGCTATTCATTTCAGTGTTTTCTAAGGACTGAAGAATTTGTTTCTCAGTATTGGGATTAGTCTGCCAATCATCGCTTTCTAACAGTGTTTTGAGTGCCTGATAAGTTGTTAAAAAGAGTTGTCCCCATTGAGGATGAGTCAAAGCAGTCACTTGTTTTGCTTGTTTTAGATGCGTCGGCAACTCAACTTGCGGAGCCACCATTTGAGCGGAAGCTTTACTATCCAGCAGTTGAGTAATGGTTTTGGCATCCGCCCCTAACGCTTCTGCCGCAGAGGTGATTTCGTCTGTGGATGTACCCATTTTCTGGGCTAATTCTGCCACGGTTAGTGATTCATCTAGACCCGCACTCTTTACTTGTTTTTGGGTAATGTAGGTTTGAAACTCGGCTAGTTTTTTGCTGAATTGATATCCTGGCAACGTAATTTCATCGCTGCCAAAAAAGTCTAAGAAGTCTTGGTGGTAATGCTCGACCGATCGCCATGCTTCTTCTACTAATTCAGGTGCATCGCTATAGAGAAAAGCGGGATAGGCTTTCTTAAAGTTACCGATCGCCACAGCTAGTTTGGGCTTACCCAATTTTCCCAGCAATGTCCAATCACCAAAAAGTATCCATTCATCCTCTGTTAGGGGAGCAATCTGAGTCAGCAAAATTTCGCCCACTTTCAGCCGTGCCATAGTGGTTTGGAATGCAGTGCCATCTAGCGGTTTAACACGATATTGCTTGGCGGTTGTCCAGTTGAGTAGCTCAAACCCATCGGGCAAAATTTGTACAATTTCAAACAAACCAATGAATGCACGATGCCAACTTTGCAACAAGGCGCGATCACTGTCTGTGAATGAGGCTGATTGCTCTAAAAACAATTGAATCGGGGTTGTATCATTCACCGTTCCTTCGACCAAAAAGCGATCAACCACTAAGTTGCGCTGGTGTAATTCTGATTGATAAGAATGAGTAGATTGGTCAGCGCTGAAGGCTTCTAGGGCGATCGCGGTTTCTCCTTCCGCATCTAAAACGAAATCCGTTAGTTCTTGTTTTAGCGCTCTCGCTCGTTCCAAAATAGTATTCACCTAAATCCTCGCTTTCTTTCGCCTGCACATTATCCGCTACTTCACCTTGAAACAACTACCTTAAGACTGAATTATGCGCCTATCAAGGTTGAAATTAGCAAGGCTAAAAGGAATTTAGCGCCGCCCTTTTTTCGCGTAATACTGCTGGTGATACTCTTCTGCCAACCAATATTGGGAAGCGGGTTCAATGGGGGTCACAATTGGGCGATCGTACTTACCCGATTGCCCCATCGCCTCTTTGGAATGGTGGGCAGCAATTTTCTGGGCAGGTGTATGAAAGAAAATGATGGAGCGATATTGATCCCCGCGATCGGCTCCTTGGCGATTCAGACTAGTGGGATCATGAATACTCCAAAACAAGTCTAATAAGGCTGTGTAGGGCGCGATCGCGGGATCATACTCCACCTGCACCACTTCGGCATGTCCGGTAATTCGAGCGCAAACATCTAAATAAATTGGGTTTTCAAAGTGTCCACCCATATAGCCAACAGAAGTTTTGGTGATGCCTTCAACTCGGCAAAAAGCGGCTTCAATGCCCCAAAAACATCCGGCTCCAAAGGTTGCTGTTTCCATAGTTAGTACAGGTTTCGGGTTTCAGGTGACAGGTTTCAGGTGAACTTTCTCCTCTGGATAAAGTTTATGGTAGCGCTGAATCTCCAGAGTTTATAAGACTAAGTACTGTGATGCTCTAACTTTCTGCCTCAATACAAAACCTTTTCCCTTTTCCTGTCCCCCTTTTCGGATAACCGCTCAAGTTGGATCGGCTGACCGCAAAAAGTGGGATTACTACGACAAATCGTGGGGTTCTCCACACCAGATTTATTCAGATCTGTTTGGGATGATGAATAGGTGAATCAGAGGGAATCAAGTGAAAAACATATTTGCCGTGACCGCAGTCTCAAACTGGATTTTTAATTGGTATCGCAGCACTATTCGGAACCCTAAATGGCGTTGGTGGTTGATTTTAGGCAGTTTGGCTTATTTGGTCGATCCCTTTGATGCACTCCCGGATTTTTTGCCAGTCGTTGGCATGATTGATGATGGCTTAATTGTAACGGTGCTTGTTTCAGAAGTTTCTCAGATCATGAGTGATCGCCTCAAAGCTCAAAAAAACAAATTTTCTAATGGCTCAACGCCCATTTCAACAGTGGATACTCAAACACCTGCAATTGATGTTGAAAGTGTTTCTGTTAGTTAGTCTAGTTTAGTGATTTCTTAGGTAGAAACTTTCTTATCCACTAGTTTTTAATACTCTTTAAGGAGATTCCCCATGGCTACTGTAATCAAAGAAAAAATCACGGCGGACTTACAAAAAGCAAAAGCAGAAGGTGGATTACGAGTTGAAAAAATTCGCGAGATTTTCAAAACTGCGGTGGCTCAATCTATTGCAGAAGTAAAAGACGGGTCGGGTGGAGTTCGGGCGATCGCCAAAGACAGTATGGCAAGTGTGATCGACATTCTGAATGAAACGGGCAACAACACTCAAGCCGAGGTGAATGCATCGGTGGAAGGCATTGTGGAAGGCATCCACGATAGCAATCATAATGCAGCGGATATTGGGGGTGTTTTGGCTGAAATCGAGAACTCTGGGAACCAAACCTCTGCGGATATGCAATCATTGATGGCGGCAGCGCTGAATGCTGTGAAACGCTCTCCGCAATATGCTGTGCTGATGGAGCGCTATGCTGAAGTGAAAACTCGCTTGAATTCAGTAGATGCTCAACTGTCGGAAAAATATGGCGATCGCTATCAGCAACTAAAACAACAGCTTGGAAGATTTTGGGAACTCGCGAAAGTTTGGTTTGCAAAAGCGAAAGCAACCGTTAGCGCTCCAGACCCAGTGCAACGGATGCACATCGAACTGGGTGCCAAAATGGCTGAGAAAAAGTAAGTCAATGAGAACCATCATTAGTCGCAGCAATTTTCAGCGCCAATGCTGAAAACCTGCAAATGGATTGAAAGCCAAGGGAGAAAGAACATGACCTCTTGGCTTTCAGAGTTTAAAGATTCTTCAAGTAAGACCTTGCAGAAGCAGCCTCATGCCCCCATCCCCGAATAACGCCGCAAACCCTTGCGCCAGAGCCACCGATAAATCCCAAAAAAAACTGCGCTCCATCCAATCATAACTAGCAGTCCTCGTCCTAAATCGACTGGTAGCCCGACCAAAATACTGGCGGGAAACCCCACCAAGTAGGGAAACGGAGTCCACAGGGCAAACTCACGAATCGCAGGCGGAAACACTTCCAGGGGAGCAATCAAGCCAGAGAGAAATAAGTAAAATAAAAACCAAAATTGCTCTAAGGCGCTAGCCCGCTCTGTCCAAAACGCAAACATTGCCAGCGTGTACTGCATTAGGAATCGCAAGATAAAAGCAAGCGTAATTACCAATAAAAACAGCGTCAGAGTTCCTAAGCTGGGTATCCAAAAAGCGGCGGGATACAACAGAAAAAACACGCCAATCAGCACAAAAGCAAAAGGAAGACGAGCCAGTCGCTCGGATTGGTGAGAGGCGAGATAGTGCCAGATTGGATCAAGGGGCTGCAATAACCGGAATGACAAGCGCCCTTCCACAATTTCTCGTTCAAACTCCCAAATGACCCACACAATTGTAAATTGCCGCGCCAGAAATGCAGCTAGAAAATAGCGGGCGAATTGCACGGGAGAAAGACCAAATTGTCCTGTCTGGGCAGCTTGCATCCAAACGCCCATGAGGATAAATGGCAACGATCCAGACAGCACCCACAATACTAACTCCGCCCGATATTCCACCATATAGGCGTAATAAACGACGGTCAGTTCACGGGCAATTCTTGCGATTCGATTCATGTGGCTAACCCCGATCGCAACACTCGCCCAATCACCTCTTCAATCGGCGGTTCTGTCACCGCTAAATCCACCACTGTTAAATCAGCCAATATTTTTGCCACTGTTTGCGTCAGCGCGTCTTGGGATACCAAAAATTTTACAGTCTGACCTTTGACCTGATCTTCTGTTGCTTCCACATCGGCATAGAGAGAGAGTTGATCAATTGGGTACACCTGGGAAAGCTCCACAGTTACCTCCCGACAAGGTGCAAAGCGATCGACTAAGCCTGCTAAGCTTCCATCGTAAATCATCCCGCCTTGGTGAATCACTAGCACTCGGTGACACAAAGCGGTGATATCTGCCATGTAGTGGCTGGTGAGCAGAACGGTTGCCCCATAGCGTTGGTTATAGTCGCGCAGAAATTCCCGCACGCTCACTTGGGCATTGACATCTAATCCCAAGGTTGGCTCATCTAAAAACAAGACTTCGGGATGATGGATCAAGGCAGCGAGCAGTTCTGCTTTCATCCGCTCTCCCAGAGAAAGCTTGCGAACTGGCTGAGTAAGTTTGCCTTCTAGAGACAGCATTTCGGTGAGTTCGCTGACTTGCTGCTGAAAGGCGCGATCGCTAATCCCATACACTGCCGCATTGATCCGTAACGAATCCATGGCTGGCAGATCCCAAATCAACTGCTGCTTTTGCCCCATCACCAAGGTAATCTTTCGCAAAAATCCTGCTTTTCGCTGAAATGGCACATATCCTGCCACCTGAACCCTGCCCTCAGATGGATGAATCAGCCCTGTCAGCATTTTGAGCGTGGTTGTTTTTCCGGCTCCGTTTGCCCCCAAAAAACCCACGACTTCGCCCGGTTCAATCTGAAAAGAGACCGCCTGCACCGCACTGACAGTCTGGTAGTTACGGCGAAAAAAGTGTTGGGCAGTTCCTTGAAAGCCCGATTCCTTCACGGTGACTGGATACCGTTTGCTAAGATTTTCAGCCAAAATAGCAGGCATATCTAATATATTTTCCTTACAGACTGCAAAACGCACTTGACCTTAGCTAACTGCTCCCTCTAATGTAATTTCACATATTGAGAGGAGTATGCCATGGACTTTTTAATTCCGTTTATTATTGGGGCGATCGTTACCGCGATCGCATTGCTATTAATTTCAAAAATTCCCTTCTTAGGAATTGAAATAGATGGTATTGGTAAAGCCCTGCTAGCTGGGGTTGTGTTTGGGATATTGAGTTGGGCTTTAGGCTGGATGGCTGGCAGTAAGATTCTCAATGTTCTCACACTGGGAATTTTGTGGTTGGTGGTCAACACAATTATTTTTGGCTTGTCTGCTTGGCTAATCGAAGGGTTCCGTCTTCGGATGGGGGTCATTAGCGCAATTTTGGGTGCGATCGCGCTCACGTTTGTCAACTCAATCTTATTTAAGGTACTGGGGATGATTTTTCCTAACGTGGTTCCTGCCATCTAGCGCTTTTATTTTCAAACTGTCAATCCACAGAGACGCTACATGTAGCGTCTCTCTTCTTATAGTTAATTTCTAAAATTATGTTCCAAAATTGTAACCAGATCCTAGTAAAGGTCTACCAGTGTCAAAGTGAGGACATCCTAATAATTTAATTCGTCTGTGAGGGGATTACTATGAAATCATCCATGCTGGCTCATCAATGGCTTGAGCGCTCTTGGAAACCGTTTGTGCTCATGCTTGGAATCACGAGCCTATGCCTGATCCCACCTGCGATCGCCCAAGAAAAATTCCAAAGAACCCTAACGGTCAGCGGACGCGGCACCGAATTTGTCCCAACAACATTAACTCAGGTACGGCTTGGGGTAGAAGCTCAAGGGAAAACTGCTAGCGAGGTGCAACAAATCGTTGCTCAGCGCTCAAACGCAGTGGTCGATTTGTTGAAATCGCGCAAGGTTGAAAAGCTAGAAACCACTGGAATTAATTTGAATCCCACCTATCGCTATGACAACGGCAACCAAACCCTAACGGGGTACAGCGCTAGCAATATTGTAAGTTTCCGGGTCGCAACATCCAAAGCAGGGGCGCTGCTGGATGATGCTGTTAAAGCAGGAGCAACGCGGATTGATGGAGTCAGCTTTGTTGCCACTGAAGGCGCGATCGCGGGTGCCCAGAAAGTTGCTTTAAAAGAGGCCACCCAGGATGCCCAATCTCAAGCGGATGCTGTATTGAGCGTTCTCAATCTAACTCGTAAAGATGTAGTCGGCATCCAAATTAATGGTGCTTTTACACCGCCTCCACGTCCGTTAAGAGCAGACGCAATGGAACTCAAAGCCGCTGCTGCACCTAGTCCCGTGATCGGTGGAGAGCAGCAGGTTGAAGCCTCCGTTACGTTGCAAATCAGCTATTAAAGAAAGCATTAGAAGTGACGAGGTGAATAGATAGACGAATCGATTCCCTTCACCTCGTTACCCTCTATGGCTTAAAACTCATCCTGATACCCGCCCCCACTTGCTCCTTCGGCTTCGTTATCCCGTTTAGAACCCAATAGTTCCATCCGTTCAACCCGCACAACTGGTTTAGACCGATTTGCCCCAGTATTTCGGTCTTTCCAACTATCAAACTTAAGCGAACCTGTAATGCCAATCAAACTGCCTTTACGGACGTAATTTGCCGCCACTTCAGCCGTCTTTCCCCAAAGCTCTAAATTAAACCAATCAGGCTGGTCGTTATTCTTAGTTTGACGATTGACTGCTAAGGTCAAGTTACAGACGACACTTCCCGATTCAAAATATTTAACGTCAGGATCTCCCCCAACTCGACCCACTAATGTCACAACATTTAAACTCATAATTCATCTCGTTGAAAGTAAAAGCGCAGTATTAGCAAGACCACTTATTTTAATCGAAAATTTTGCTTAGCTCACAGAGCTTGTTCAACTCAAAATAATACATACGATCTTATCGCCTTAGACTTCTTTTGTCGAAAAAAGACTTGCAGCAAGCATTTCATGGTAGCTAGCCAATCACGAATCAGAATCCTTTTAATAAAAAGGGAAAATTGATGTAGAGTGGGAAGCTCAGAGCAAATACCGCAATTTGTAGTTGATATGCAATATGTTCTACGAATTTAAATTGATTTACTAGGTTGAATTTAGATTAGGTCAGATTTGTAGAGGTAGGCTCCATACGAAAGATCACTTTCTACCTAGACGAGTAAGCAAAAGCGTAATAGAATCCCCTTTAGATTACTGTATTGATTTAGTCGGCTTAATTGGTTTCTAATCGATCGCATTTTTTAAGATTGCATTTAACTTGTTCCTTCTTTGAGGCATAGAGACTAGTGGGTCTTTTCAGTCGCTTTTCCCTGTCACGGGATATGGGTATCGATCTTGGCACTGCCAATACGTTGGTCTACGTGTCGGGCAAAGGGATTGTTTTGCAAGAGCCATCCGTGGTGGCAATGGATCAAGACGAGAATGTTCCTTTGGCGGTTGGAGAAGATGCCAAAAGAATGCTGGGGCGGACTCCCGGCAACGTCGTTGCACTGCGTCCACTACGGGATGGGGTAATTGCAGACTTTTATACTGCCGAGTTAATGCTGAAGCACTTTATTGCGCGGGTTAACGAAGGCAAAACGCTTGTTGCTCCTCGAATTGTGATTGGCATTCCTAGCGGAGTTACTGGGGTTGAGCGTCGAGCCGTGATGGATGCAGCCTCCCAAGCTGGAGCGCGTGATGTTTACTTGATTGATGAACCCGTTGCAGCCGCGATTGGGGCAGGACTGCCTGTTGCTGAACCAACAGGAAACATGATTATCGATATTGGAGGTGGCACCACAGAAGTCGCCGTTCTTAGCTTGCAGGGAACCGTTTTGAGCGAGTCTGTGCGGGTTGCAGGCGACGAATTGAACGAGGCAATCTCCCACTACATGAAGAAGATTCACAATCTTGTCATTGGTGAGCGGACATCTGAAGAAATTAAAATCACGATTGGTTCTGCTTATCCTATTGATGACGATGCTCAAATGGATGTGCGAGGCTTACATTTGCTCTCTGGTTTGCCGCGGACGGTCACTGTAAAAAGTGCCGAAATTCGAGAAAGTATGGCAGAACCGCTTTCGGTCATTGTGGATGCGGTGAAGCGTACCCTAGAGCGGACTCCTCCAGAACTGGCAGCAGATATTATCGATCGCGGAATTATGCTGGCAGGCGGCGGCGCTTTGCTCAAAGGGTTAGATACACTCATTAGCCACGAAACGGGGATTGTAGTACATGTGGCGGCTGACCCACTCAGTTGCGTCGTGTTGGGTACTGGTAGAGTATTAGAGAATTTCAAACAGCTTGAACGAGTCTTCAGTGGTCGTTCTCGCAATTTTTAAGTGTCTCTGGCGCGGAATAAATCATTTCAATATTATATTTTGAAAAAAGGTTTATTCTGACGCTCGGACTGGGGAGTTAGCCTTTTCGCAAACCTGTTTATTGCATGTTTACGCTACGCCGCTGGTGGGGTCGTCACCGCTTACAGATTATTTTAGCGAGTCTGGCTCTTGGCTCTGCTGCTTTCTTGCAGCAAACCGAGGGCGCAGTTTTATATGAAGCTTATAAGCTGCTGACTTTTCCCTTTCAACCCAATTTAGAACGCAAAGCGGCGTTGGAAAATGCTCAAGTTCAAGAGTTAGAGCAGCGGTTAACAGAGTTGGAAAGTCAAAACCAACAGTTGCGATCGCTCGTTGGCTATATCTCTGAAACTAAAAAGCCTGGAATTACTGCACCTGTCATAGGTCGGAGTGCTGATCATTGGTGGCAGCATCTCATATTAGGGCGAGGAACTCAAGATAGCATTCAACCCGGTTCGATTGTGATGGCTCCCGGCGGAGTCGTTGGGCGAGTCGTTTCTGCAACCCCAAACACCAGTCGAGTTTTGTTGCTAAGCGATCCTTCTAGCCGCGTCGGAGCGACGGTTAGCCGCAGCCGTAATATGGGATATCTGCGAGGGCAAACATCCAATCGCGCCATCATGGAGTTTTTTGATAAGGTTCCTGATGTGCGTCAAGGGGATGTAATTGCCACGTCCTCCTTGAGTAAACTATTTCCGGCAGGCTTACCAATCGGGCGAGTGCAATCGATCAACTTAAATAAAAGTCCTGCTCCTGAAGCCGTGATTGAGCTATCTACGCCGATTAGTTTTTTAGAATGGGCAGTAGTCTATCCCCATAAACCGTCTGGTCAGATTGCTCCCTCTAGCACTGGGCAACCCAATCAAAATACAGGCGGATCTATTCCCGCCCAGTCCGAGCCAACAGAGCCGCCGCTATGAGAAACGAGTCTTTGTTTGAGCGATTGCAAGACCGTCCTGGCGCTCGTGTTGTTGTGAACTGCGGGGTGACGGCTCTGTCGGTACTACTCTGTTTAATGATTTCGCCCACGCGCCTACCTGGAATGGAGTTGGCAGGAATCGGACCCAACTGGCTACTCATTTGGGTGGTTGCTTGGAGTGTGAAGCGTTCTGTGGTGCAGGGTGCATTAGCGGGGGTAGCGTTAGGGCTGATTCAAGATGGTATGACTGCCCATACGCCTACTCATGTAATCAGTTTGATGCTGGTGGGAGTTTTGACGGCTCGTTTGAGAAAAGAGCGGTATCTTCGAGAAGATTTTATTTCAGTGGCTCTGATTGCCTTTGCGATGGCAGTGATGGCAGAAACCGTGATGGCGATTCAGTATAGTATTCAAGGCGATCGCTCTCTGGTGGAAATCTGGACTTATCATCAGCTAATCGCTTTGGGATCGGCGGTTCTCAGCAGTCTGTGGGCACCCGTGATTTATTTTCCGCTCAATCGCTGGTGGCAACAAATGAGTCTCTTAGAACAACAGTCTTAACTAATTTGCCGCAGATCTGCTGGCGTGTTGCAGTTAAACAGCATTGCCTGTTCTTGTTGCTTGGTATCGGGATCATCGCTAAACTGAACGACTTGAACTGAGGTTTGAGCTAACCATGCCTGAAGCGATCGCCCTCCTTGATTAATGAACCGAGTCAGGCTTGGCAAACAATTAGTTCTGTAAAAACCACACAGCGGCTCCCATCCTTTTTTACCCTTTGGGAGCAGAGCAATTGCGTCATTAGCCGGTGGTAACTGCCGCAGCCACCGTTGCAAAATTTCCTGATTGAGTCTAGGTAAATCACACGCCAGCAGCAACACCCACTCTGTTTGAGTTTTCTCTTGAGCCTGCAATAATCCGTAAACAAAACCGACTAATGGTCCCTGGGGTTTAAATTCACCGGGTAGAGGTTTTTCTTCAATCACACAGCAGCGATCAGGGAGGATTTTCGAGTAGTCTCTTGTTGCCGAGGTGACAACAAATACGTGAGGAGCGCACTGTAATGAGATCGCACAGGTTCGCTGTAGTAATGGAATACCGTCCACCAAAATCAGCGCCTTATCTCTGCCCATGCGAGAACTTTGCCCGCCTGCAAGAATGATCACCGAAAGCGAGAGATTCATGGGTTAATCAGAACTTTTTCTTAAACGCTAGGGAGTTTCTGACAGGGAATCCCTTGCTTTGAAAACACACTGTTGTGAAACATATCTTGCAACATTTTCGGGGGATCGTTATCTGGCTTTTGTTGCAATACTCGCCGTACCCGCCACAGGCTGTAACCACTGAGCCAGCTAACGTCTACTAGTGCAGTATAGAACCATCCGTGGTTTTTCAGAAAATAGCGACGGCGGGAATCATACCAATACTGGGGAAGGCGTTTGGGCGCTTGATTGGTGGCTGTCACTCCCGTACTTTGCCCTAAAATATGCATGACTCGGCTTTGGGGAACATACCAGCAAGTCCAACCAGCACGCCGCGCCTGCAAACAAAAGTCGGTTTCTTCAAAATAGAGAAAATATCCTTCATCCATTAGTCCAATGGATTCAAACACTTGCCGCCGGATCATCATGCTGGCACCGGGTAACCAGTCGATTTGCTCCTCTTCGTTGCCCATGACTTTAGCCACAATCCATTTAGACAAAAGCTTAGAGACAACACCAAGCCGCAGGGCGGAATCTAACTCACTAAAAATGCTGGGAAACCGGAATGCATAGGGCCAGGGTTTGCCATCGGCTTCTTCAAAACTGCTGCCTGAAATCCCAACTTCTGGATGAAGATCCATGAAATCGACCAAGGCTTTAAGGGCACCGGGACGCACTTGCGTATCGGGATTAAGCAGCAGAAAATAGTCGGGTGGGTTGGCTGATTTGAGAGCAGGACGAATGGCGTAGTTATTGCCATAGGCATAGCCACCATTAAGCTCCGAGGGTAAGAGCGTTGCCCAATCTTGCCAGCCTTCCGCCGCGATCGCAGTGCCAATTTTTTCTACCGAGTCATCGCCCGAATTATTATCAATCACGGCAATCTTTGTTCCAGGCACCGATTGGATTTCCGCTACAAGAGATCGCAAACTATCAACCACAAGGGAGCCAGTTCGATAATTGACCATGACAATCAGCAAACGAGTTTTATCTTCAAGCTGAAGTTCAGGAGACATAGCGGTTTACCCACAAAGTGAAAAGGACGGTGTACAAACGAACAATGAATGAATCGGACCGATTTACAAAAATCGAAAGAGGCATCGATCAAGCTGTCTGGATTGCTCCAATATCTTCTCTTTCAGTCAGCTTGCTTTCAAAGGGAAGCGCTGGTTTTGCTTTAATAATTTTGGCAGGAATCCCCACTGCCGTCGCCCCAGCAGGGATATCGATTAATACCACTGCGTTGGCACCAATGTTAGCATCATCGCCAATTGTCACCGCTCCAAAAATTTTTGCGCCGGCACCAACATTCACTCGTGCGCCGAGTTTGGGTGCTTCTAGGGGTTTTTCTAGATAGCGATTTCCCAGGGTTACCCCTTGGCGAATAATGCTGTCGTCGCCAATTTCACAGCATCCATGAATGACGATCGCGCTTTGATGTTCAATAATCACCCGGCGACCTAACTGGGCGGTATAGGGTAGTTCAATGCCATAGGTATTTCGCACTTTGCGATACAGCATCCGGTATAGCACGCTAAAAGGGGCGCGGAGTAGCTTGGACGATAGACCCATGCGCCACACGCCAAATCGGTGAACGGCGATCGCGCGGAATCCAGGTTTTGTCCAATCGCGCCCGTGGGCAATCCAATCTTCAGTAATTTGTTGCCATAACCCTAGGGGCTGATTTGAAATTGAAGGTGAGTCACCGTTGACAGTTGGGTTGAGATTTTGGGGCATGTAGAATCCTGCCGTTCGCCGTAAGACTTTTTGGACAAAGAGATTTAAGATCAGGGCTTTTGCTACCTAAAGTATTCCCACTTTTGATGAAAACACTTGTTTTTTGCAAGCGGCAGCATTTTCAATCTGACTTCATAAACTCTTGTTGCTTTTTTTGAATAGATTTTAACAAGACAGGAGGCGTTGATTACCCCGCCTATCTGCTGAGCTTAAAAGCTATACACGTCAAAGACGTGCCATCAGGATTCAGGCAAATTTTTGGGATGTAAAGATACAATGATTGTCTCTCTTGTGTGGTTTTGCAGAGTTTATGGCGCTGTCTTCTGTTACTCGTGCTCTTGGGCGATCGCCCCTTACCTCGGAACTGCTGAGCAAACTCAAGCAGCAGCAGTGCTTAAAGCTGACTGGAGCCTCCCGTTTACCCAAGGGTTTGGTTAGCTCTGCCTTAGCACAGTCTGATCATCGCCCTTTATTGGTGGTCACTGCCACGTTAGAAGAAGCCGGACGGTGGACAGCCCAGCTAGAAGCCATGGGTTGGCAAACCGTTAGTTTTTATCCCACGTCTGAATCGTCGCCCTACGAGCCATTTGACTCAGAAGCAGAAATTATTTGGGGACAGATGCAGGTGCTGGCGGATTTGGTGGGAAAAGGGCAAGAGGCAAAGGGCGAGGGGCTAGAGGAAGAAGCCGATTCCTCACCTCTCACCTTTCGCCCCTCGCCCCTTTATGCGATCGTGGCGACTGAACGGGCGCTTCAGCCGCATTTGCCGCCTGTAGAGGTTTTTCGGTCGTTTTGCCTGACGTTGCAAAAGGGGACAGAACTGAATCTGGGAAAACTAGCGGATGAGTTGGCGCGGTTGGGCTACGATCGCGTGAACTTGGTGGAAACCGAAGGGCAGTGGAGCCGCCGGGGAGACATTGTGGATGTGTTTCCGGTGGCATCGGAGTTGCCGGTGCGATTGGAACTGTTTGGCGATGAACTCGATCAGTTAAGGGAATTTGATCCGGTGACTCAGCGATCCAGCGTTGGCGAAGGCACCGTGCTCGATCGCGTGGATCGCATCGTGATCACGCCCACCAAATTTGCGCCCATTATCCAAGCGAATCTTTCACTCGAAAGCACTGAAGCGATCAAAACTCACTTAGCCGATCAAGAGCGAGAAGCCTTTGAAGAAGGGCAACTTTTAGAAGGATCTCGCCGTTTTCTCGGCTATGCCTTTGACCAGCCCGCCTCTCTGCTGGATTACTTGCCTGACAATGTAATAGTTGCTCTAGATGAACCCGATCAGTGTGAAGCACACAGCGATCGCTGGTTTGAACACGTTGAAGAAAACTGGCAGGAATTAGGGAAAACAGCAGCGGAGATAGAGCCTAGGTCGAATCCCCCCTATCCTAAAACGCACCGCACCTTTGCCGAATCCCTCGCCGAGGCGGAACAGTTCGATCGCCTCTACCTCTCCGAACTCGCCGAAGAAATTCCCCTTCAACCCCTGACACCCGATCCCCGACACCTGAAACCTATTAATCTCGCCAGCCGTCCGGTTCCTGCCATTCCTAACCAGTTTGGGCGATTGGCGGAAACATTGCGCGATGAGCGCGATCGCGGTTTTTCAGTGTGGCTAATATCGGCGCAACCCTCGCGATCAGTCTCCCTGTTGCAAGAACACGATTGCCCAGCGCAGTTTGTGCCTAATCCACGGGATTATTTGGCGATCGACAAGCTGCAAACCCACCATGTTCCAGTTGCGGTCAAGTATTCGGGTTTGGCAGAATTAGAAGGCTTTATTCTGCCGACCTTCCGGCTAGTGCTAGTCACCGATCGCGAATTTTTTGGGCAGCACACCCTAACCTCGCCTAACTATGTTCGCAAACGACGACGGGCAGCTTCCAAGCAGGTTGACCCAAACAAGCTCCAGCAGGGCGATTATGTCGTGCATCGCAGTCATGGTGTTGGCAAATTTATCAAGCTGGAAAGCCTGGTAATCAACCATGAAACTCGCGAATATTTGGTGATTCAGTATGCCGATGGCTTGCTGCGGGTGGCAGCGGATCAGTTGAATTCCCTGTCACGCTTTCGGGCAGCGGGCGATCGCGCTCCCGAACTGAATAAAATGTCGGGCAAAGCTTGGGAGCGCACTACCGCAAAAGTTCGCAAAGCCATCAAAAAAGTGGCGGTGGATTTGCTGCAACTCTATGCCCATCGCGCCCAGCAAGTCGGCTTCACCTTTCCCGCAGATATGCCTTGGCAGCAGGAAATGGAGGACTCCTTTCCCTACCAGCCCACACCCGATCAACTGAAGGCAGTGCAGGATGTGAAGCAGGATATGCAGAGCGATCGCCCCATGGATCGGCTGGTCTGCGGCGATGTGGGATTTGGTAAAACCGAGGTAGCGATCCGCGCCATTTTCAAAGCCGTCACCGCTGGCAAACAGGTGGCGTTACTGGCTCCCACTACCATTCTGACCCAGCAGCACTATCACACGTTTAAAGAACGATTTGCCCCCTATCCCGTGCAGGTTGGCTTGTTGAATCGCTTCCGCTCTGCCCAGGAGCGCAAAGAGATTTTGCAGCGCTTGAAAACGGGGGAACTGGATATTGTGGTGGGAACCCATCAGCTTTTAGGCAAAGGCGTAGAGTTTCGCGATTTGGGCTTACTCGTTGTGGATGAAGAGCAGCGGTTTGGCGTGAACCAGAAGGAAAAAATTAAATCTCTGCGAACTCAGGTGGATGTCCTGACCCTCAGCGCCACGCCGATTCCCCGAACGCTCTATATGGCAATGTCAGGAGTGCGTGAGATGAGTCTAATTACCACACCGCCGCCCTCGCGTCGTCCGATCAAAACTCACCTGTCGCCCTACGATGAGGAAGTCATGCGATCGGCGATTCGGCAAGAACTGGATCGCGGGGGACAAGTATTTTATGTGGTGCCTCGCGTTGAGGGAATCGAGGAAATCTCAGCGCGAATTCATGAGATGGTGCCCGGTGCCAGACTGGCGATCGCCCACGGTCAAATGCCCGAAGCGGAACTGGAATCTACCATGCTCACCTTTAGCGAAGGCGAAGCCGAAATCCTGCTCTGCACCACGATCATTGAGTCGGGGCTAGATATTCCCCGCGTCAACACGATCTTGATTGAAGATGCCCAGCGCTTCGGCTTGTCCCAGTTGTATCAACTGCGGGGACGAGTCGGCAGAGCCGGAATTCAAGCACACGCATGGTTGTTCTATCCCAAAGGCTCCCAGCTTTCAGACACTGCCCGTCAACGACTGCGCGCTATTCAAGAGTTTGCCCAGCTAGGCTCTGGCTATCAACTCGCCATGCGCGATATGGAAATTCGCGGGGTTGGTAATTTGCTGGGTGCGGAACAGTCGGGACAAATGGACGCGATCGGCTTTGATTTGTACGTCGAAATGCTGCAAGAAGCAATCCAAGAAATTCGGGGTCAAGCAATTCCTAAGGTGGATGACACCCAAATTGATCTGAACCTGACGGCATTTATTCCCGCCGACTATATCCCCGATTTAGACCAAAAAATGAGCGCTTATCGTGCGGTTGCCTCTGCCAGTTCTCGACAAGAACTTGCCCAAATTGCCGCCGACTGGAGCGATCGCTATGGCACCATTCCCGTTGCCGCGAAACAACTCATCCGCGTCGTGGAACTGAAGCAGATTGGCAAAAAACTCGGCTTCTCACGCATCAAGCCCGAAGGCACTCAGCACATCGTCCTGGAAACACCTATGGAAGAACCCGCCTGGAATCTACTCAAAGCTAACCTACCCGATCATCTCCATTCCCGCTTTGTCTACACTCCTGGAAAAGTCACCGTTCGCGGGTTAGCCATCCTCAACGCCGATCAACAACTCGACAACCTGATCACCTGGCTCGGTCGAATGCAAGGCGCAATTCCAGAAGCGATCGCGGTTTAGCTTAATGTTACAAAGGACGGTGAGCTAACTTGTTTTGTAGATGTTTACAACTACTCATATTGAGCAGCTATCTTAAAGCTGAACGTAGTTAGTATTCACCCAAGTATATGACCAACAAACAATCTCCTCAGAAACGACTTAGTAAGATTGATAAATTTGGAATTGGCACCGGGTTAATCGGATTATTAGCTGACACAATAAGCCTTAGTGCTTTATCTTCTGCTTCAAATGTTGCTGGTTCGCCCTCCTCAACCACGCTTTCTAATGTAAGCAGCTCTCAAATTCCTTTACATATTTGGTTATTAGTATTTGTATCTGTAGTGTATACAATTGCCATAATCAACTTTTATACCCGTAGATATTTTCATAAGCGAAATTTGCAAAATTTGCAGCCGTTAAATTTATCAGAAGTTAAACAAATCGAAAAGGGAACGTGGACTTTTACTAAATTAATTGGTCTGCCTCTGCTGACGTGCTACTTTGTCTTTGCACTTGTCCAAATCCCGGATAGGGGGGGTATCCTATTTGATCATATTGATCTTATGTACAAGATATCTCTTGCTTTTTTCGCCTACTCAGATCAGGAAAATATTCTTCCTATCCTTCGAGGCTTATTTTATGGTGGATTTTTTGCTTTATGGATTTGCGGCTTACTTCACTCTTCAATTCTCAGTATTTATGAAACATTTGAGCCGTCTTATAAAGAGCCAGTTCTAAGAAACCCAAATTTGCCCTCTTAGTTCTTCCAAATAGAGCATTTCAACTTAGAAGAAAAAACTACTACGGTGCTACTCCTAAGCTCAGACGTATTGTTTTGCAAACTTCACGTTCAAGTTTAACGGCTTCGATCTCGATCGCAGTTTAGCTTAGAGGATGTCTTAAAAGAGAAGGTGTAGCATAGCGAGAGGACGAAGAAACTCTCATCCCTTAATCTGTCAAAAGAAACAACCATGACAGAGGAATGAGAGCAATGGAAATATCCTATCCGACCGACCTGAATGAAGAACAATGGGAACTCCTGTCCCAATTACTGCCTCCAGCAAAACCCGGTGGACGACCTCGAAGCGTGCCTTTAATCGCCATTGTCAATGCCATTTTTTACATCGTTGTTGCGGGGTGTGCTTGGCGGATGCTACCCAAGGACTTTCCGAAGTGGAAAACGGTTTATCACTACTTCAGGGCATGGCGCTTAGATGGGACATGGGAAAAGATCCATCACCAATTGGTGCAATGGGAACGGGTAGCTCAGGGGCGTGAAGTTGCCCCCAGTGCTGCTAGTTTGGATTCTCAATCGGTTAAGAGCGCAACCCCTAGTGCCATTGAAGTTGGATTTGATGGAGGCAAGAAAATCAAAGGACGCAAACGTCACTTGATGGTCGATACCTTGGGGTTGGTCATAATGGTCGTAGTCACAGCAGCCAATGTTAGTGACCAGCAAGGCGCTCGGCTAATCTTCGCTCGCCTTGCCCGATTACCTGAACGCGTTGCTCGTCTGGTTTTGGTTTGGGTGGATGGAACTTATGAAGGAGTGGATTTCATGCAGTGGGTCATGGACACTTACCGTTGGATTCTCGAAACCATCAAGCGCTCTGATAGGGTCAAAGGCTTTGTTTTACTGCCCAAACGGTGGGTAGTCGAACGCACTTGGGGTTGGCTCAATTGGTCGCGTCGTCTATCCAGGGACTACGAAGTTCTACCAGAAACTTCAGAAACCTTTGTCTATGTAGCGATGATCCGCCTGCTACTCAGACGGCTAGCGTAGTCTCAAACTTCTCAGACATCCTCTTACTGTCAAAAAGGGCTGATAAAAAAGAGCGCGATCGCATTCAAAAAAACACTACGGCGCAAATCCCAATTCAGACGGACAACTTTACGAACTGCACGGCAAAGGTTAACGGCTTCGGCTGCGATCCGCTAGGCTTCATCAACCGCTGGTGATTTAGAGTCGGTGTTAGAGTAAATCCAGTTGTTTATGCTCCATCCCATGCCCAAACATTTAACGATCGCCCAGGCACAACAACAACTTCCCGACTTTCCCAGCGAACTGATCAAAGAACCTATCATCATTACCCAGGACGGTGTTCCCGTCATTGCCGCGATCAGCTACACCCACCTGATCGAACTGCTCGAAACCCTTGATATCCTTACCGATACTGAATTTGTCACCCAATTGCGCCAAAGCATCGCCCAAGTCGAGCAAAGCAATACTATTTCATGGGAGAACGCCAAAGTACAGCTTGGGCTATGAGCGACGAATCTACCCCAACGCATGACATTCAACTCACGCCCCTTGCCCTAGAAATGTTGGCTGCCGTGAAAGATCGGCGAGAGCAGGAAAAACTTCGCGACCGCATCGACCAGCTTAAAGCCGATCCTGAAAAACAAGGCAAAGCACTCGTCGATAGTCTTACAGGATTTCGCAGTATTCGAGCAGGCGGACAGCGTTACCGCATCATCTACAAAGTGGAGCAACAACAAGTTTTAGTAATGATTGTTGGAATTGGTCGGCGCAAAGAGGGCGATAAGAAAGATATTTACTGGAAAAGCTGTTAGAGCCGTAGATTCGACGAATATAGGATGCAGCATCACGAGCGATCGCGGTTTGGCTCGCTGTCAAAAAGGGCTGATAAAAAAGCGCGCGATCGCGTTTAGAAAAAACTGCTAAGGTGCTAATCCTAAGTTCAGGCGCACTGTTTTGCGAACATCCCGGCAAAGTTTAACGGCTTCGGCTGCGATCGCACTTTAGATTACTGTCAAAAAGGCTGCCACAAAAGAGGGCGATCGCGGACTCACAACACCCTCTTTGTTCATACACTTGCTTTAACTGTTAGAAAGATGCATAGGACTTCAAGCGTCTGTTGCAAAATAAGTATCTGTGAAGTAGGCTGATCAAGCCGATGATTGCGCGCCTGAATTTCGAGAATTGAGGCAGCCGTTTGCATCGATCTAAGCCCTAGATTGGCGCTGGAGCCTTTAAGGTGATGAGCTTGTTGTTCTAAGGCGGAGAAGTCTTGTGTGGCGATCGCGGCTTCTAGCTGCTTGAGATGGTGTGCTGCATCCTCAGCAAACATGTGTAGGAGTTCTAATTCAAACTCTGCGTTATGGTCAGAAATCTGATGAAGATGATGCCAGTCAATCGATAAGGGCGGTAGAGCTACAGGTGAATTAATCATAGGAGGGGCAGATCTCATAAGCGCTGACTTTCCATTCGCTTTAACAGCAGCAGACGGCATTTATGCCGCAACGAGTTCTTCTTAAAAGAGTGCTGTTTACTAGAGTTCCCACAAATCCTAGGGCATAACGCGATCGTGACGACAGCATTTAATTTTTTGCCTTAATCTGCCAAGCACCAAGCAAAGATTGCAATCACTGGCAGCCACACAAACCAAAACGGCAGGTGAATCCAATGCAACACATGAAACGGAAGCAGTAAAAGTTGGGTGGCAGCAATTCCAATCGTAACCAAGAGTATCAACAAACCGATTAACATCAGAAATAATCTCAATAGACAGAATAAATTGTTTACTGGAGTGCGGCAAAGACCTCTGCCACTGATACATTCAGATCGGGAAACGTGGGAGAAATAATGCGATCGCCCCCGTGAAACCGCTGCACTTCATACTCCCCTTCTACTAACTTGTAGACCGAAAACGTGGCTTGTTTAGGATAGCCAATATGCAACCGTCCGCCTAAACCTAAATAATCTGCGACCCAATACTCTCCAATGCCAAGCGCTTCGTAATCTCGCAGCTTTGTTAGGTAATCATCTTGCCAATTGGTGCTAACCACCTCCACCACAAGTCGAACCGATGATCCCAAAGTGATAATGGATTCATGTTCCCACCGGGGTTCATGGGCGATCGCGGGTCTATCCAAAACAATCACATCTGGCTCATAACCCGATTCACCATCCGCCGATCTGACAATGGATTCCCTCGGAAGAAAATAAGGCGATTTTGAACTGCGGATGACGATACCCAATTCAAGACTTAAAAAGCCAGCAATCTCAGAATGTTTCCCTCTTGGTTTTGGCATTTCAACAATCACTCCTTCCCGCAGTTCATAATGATGCCCTGAGTTCTCTGGATATTGCTCAATGAACTGATCAAAGCTGACTTTTTGGGAAACGGCTTGAACCATAGCAATTGTTCTCGTTTACCTTGAGTAAGGTCTAGTAGAGCATGATCCTAATGTATTCCACCGAGATAGGTAATTCACGGTAGCAAATCCTTAACAATCAGCTAGTCGGTACATAGCGATATATATTGACAAAAAATACTTAGGATGGATAGGGTCAAGCTTTACGCAAAAAATTAAAGCGTGATACAAAACTATGGGAGCGGAGAGGTATGAATTTTCAGTCTGTTGTCACTGCGCTAAACCAATTTTGGGGCGATCGCGGGTGTCTAATCGCTCAGTCCTACGATACGGAGAAAGGTGCGGCAACCAAAAGTCCACACACATTTTTGAGAGCGCTTGGACCCGAACCTTGGTCTGTTGCCTATATTGAACCCTGTCGTCGTCCGGGGGATGGCAGATATGGGGAAAATCCAAACAGAGTTCAACACTACTACCAGTATCAAGTTCTCATTAAGCCTTCGCCGGATAACATTCAGGAACTTTATTTAGAGTCATTACGCACCCTAGGAATTTTGCCAGAAGAGCATGACGTGCGTTTTGTAGAAGATAACTGGGAAGATGCAGCAGTCGGGGCGTGGGGAGTTGGTTGGGAAGTCTGGCTAGATGGCATGGAAGTTACCCAATTTACCTATTTTCAGCAGTGCGGCGGGCTGGATTGTCGCCCGGTGTCGATTGAAATTACCTATGGTCTTGAACGATTGACCATGTATTTGCAAGCAGTCAATTCAATTTTTGATATTCAGTGGAATGATACGCTGACCTATGGAGATGTCTATCTACAAAGTGAAATAGAAAGCTCAAAATATAATTTTGAAGCGTCTAATCCTGAATTACTTTTTACGCTGTTTTCTTTGTATGAAAAAGAAGCTGAGCAATTAATAGAAAAAGAATTAGTGCTACCGGCGTTTGATCACGTCCTGAAATGTTCTCACACCTTTAATTTGTTAGATGCTCGGGGTGTAATTTCTGTAACAGAGCGAACTCGATACATTGGCAAAATTCGCACAATGGCTCGTCAGGTTGCTCAGATCCATCTTCAGCAGCGGGAGCAGCTAGGGTTTCCATTACTTAAAAAAATTACATCGCTTGCGCTGTGAGTTGCTTTTTTGCCTAAGAATTCGGCGATCGCCCCGTTGAATCCCAATAATCAAGCGATCACCCCAAGTTGTGAAAGAGAAACGCGATCGCTCATACAAATTGTCACTAGACTGAACACTCTACAACGATCGCGATCGCAACAACGACGTCTATCATTTCCTCACCGGAAAGTTGCCCAAATTTTCTGATGAATCGCTGAGCATCCACACCCCGCAGTTGCAGCGTATCCACCGCTGAGATTTTGGTTAAACCGTTCTCACTAACTGGTTCAAGCCTTACGTGCCAAGGATTGAGATCAAAAGAATCTTTCCAATCTGTGATGGGTGCGACTAACTTAATGGGTAGTTTGCCAATGCCATCAGAGCTTACGACTACCACTGGGCGTGTCTTCCTGATTTCTGCTCCCAACGTTGGATCAAGGTTAACCAACCAGACCTCACCCCGTTTTGGTTGAACCTCAGTACTCAATGATATCACCCACAAGAAAGTCCTTCCACTCGGTATCCTTCTCGTAGTGGGCTTTCATCACTTCTGCCCGTTCAGCAAGAAGGCGCTGGCGTGCTTCTAAGGGCAACCGGAGAAACGCTTGCTGTTCAGTCTGTGTAAGGGATGCTTTCAAGGAGGGAGTGGTGCTTTCATTCGGCAGAACGAGTAAACGAACTCGGTGACCTGCAAGCTTTGAAGCATGGGTCAGAATCTCTTCCCAAGTGCCCTCTAATTCTATGGGGTAAGTCATAGTTGCCACTAAAAAAGTCTTACTCCTAGGATAAAGGATACCCAGGCGATCGCTCCATTGAACCCCAACAATCAAGCGATCGCTCAAGTTTTGAAAGAGGAGAGCGATCTATTTCCGTTTGATTAGTTCTTCCTGTGGGTCGTGAAACGCTGCCTTGTAATCATGTCGATGGCAATTTCGGACAGCTTCTTGTTTTCATAGAACTCGCCCATGATGGGAATGGGTGATTGGTAAAGGGTGTCGCTTTTGAAAATCTCTTTCCAGTTGAGGTGTTTGGGATCGCAGCCCGAAACCCCGGCTTGGTTCATCACTTTAAGAAATTCATGAGCGATCAAACCTTGACCGATCGCAGAGGGATGAACTCCATCTAGGCTAAATAACCCTCCTTGACGCAGCCGACCTTGCTTATCTGCGTGATAGTACTTTGTACTAACTCGTGGGTATTGAAAGTCAAAGAAGTCAGGAAATTCGTACTGCAATTTCCCTGCATTCCGTTTGAAAGCGATCTGCTGTAGAGCTTTAGACATATCAACGATGTGATAACGTTCTTGCCCGCGCAGTTGATTCTTCTGTGCGACTAACCGTTTGATGGTTCGGTTGTATTTACGAATGCAATCATCAATGTGGAGCGCTTA
>NZ_JBXBCE010000002.1:0-496460 GCF_056784215.1 Leptolyngbya sp. CALU 1928
AGCAAGGATGACATGAAGCAATGAAATAAGAGCTTTTTCAGAAAACATAACGTGAAGTCCAACGTTATTAGACTTTGATTCTCTATCTTTATTACGATTAACTTGCATAATGCGTCTGTACTAAGTTTGACACCTTTAGATTAGTACAGGTAAACTATGATTGCATAGGCGGTTTTGAAAGAAGTCTGGAAATCAAACTTGCCTGAGCAACTCTACATGGTGATTCATCCCTTCTCTAGGATAACTTTGCAACGTAAGAGCTTAAGGGATCTAGCAACTTACTCTCCTGGAATTTTCTGTATAGCCTCTTATTTTGGCATTCATCCCCGAAATTGCCGGGGTAGTTCACTTTCTGGAATTATTACCCCAAAAATTTCAGTGTAATATCAGCGCGATCGCCTCGATATTGCCGACCCCTTGGTTGATGGCTAGAGACTCATCGCTGATTCCTCTGTTTTGCCTAGCTGGAGGGCGTAGAGGTTGGCATAAACGCCTTGTTGAGCGATGAGTTCGGCATGGGTGCCTCGTTCAACGATTTGTCCCTGCTGAATCACTAAGACTTGATTGGCTTGAATGACGGTACTGAGGCGATGGGCGATCACAAAACTGGTGCGATTTTCTAATAGACGGGCGATCGCAGCCTGCACCAACGCTTCTGTGCGAGTATCAATGCTGCTGGTTGCCTCATCTAAAATCAGGATGCGCGGATCGATCAATACCGCACGGGCAATACTAATCAACTGTCGCTGCCCTTGGCTCAGCGGCGCGCCCCGTTCTCCTAGTTGCGTCGTGTAGCCGTGAGATAGCGACGTGATGAATTCATGCACATTTGCCGCCTGTGCTGCTGCTTCGATCGCCGCTTGAGTTGCATGAGGTTGACCAAAGGCAATGTTTTCAGCCACCGTGCCGCTAAACAATAGATTATCTTGTAGGACAATCCCAATTTGTCGGCGGAGGCTGTTTTGAGTGACCGTGCGAACATCAACATCATCGATCGTCACCCTGCCGCCAGAAACATCATAGAAGCGCGGAATCAAATTGATGATCGTGCTTTTGCCTGCTCCAGTTGCTCCCACTAAGGCAATCATCTCTCCCGGTTTCGCATCCAGGCTGACTCCTTTCAAGACCAACTGATCGGCGGAGTAGCCAAAAGTGACATCCTCAAACCTCACCTCACCTCGCAGGGGCGGCATTTCCGTTGCGTCTGCTGCATCGGTAAGCTGGGCAGGTTCATCCAGCAGCAAAAAAATCCGCTCCAATCCGGCAAAGGCAGATTGCGCCTGGGTATAAAACTGGCTGAGAATTTGGATGGGGCGAAAGAACTGCTGCACATACAGTAAGAACGCTGTGACTACGCCCACCGTGGCGGCACCCGTAACCGCCAGATAGCCACCATAGGCAAGCACTCCAGCGGTTGCGAGGCTATTGAGAAAGTCGATCGAGGGCAGAAAGGCAGAAGTGATTGCCACCGCTTGCACATTGGCATCCCGATTGGCAGCATTCAACAGGCTGAACTCTTCAATATTCAGATCCACCCGATTGAATGCCTGAGCTTCTTTAACACTGCCAATGTCTTCTTCTAATCGGGCAGAGAGTTCACCGATGGTTTGGCGGGTGACGCGAAATCTGGCTCGTGCCCACCGTGCAAACAAGCCTGTAGTGA
This sequence comes from Leptolyngbya sp. CALU 1928, assembly GCF_056784215.1. Lineage (NCBI taxonomy): Bacteria > Bacillati > Cyanobacteriota > Cyanophyceae > Leptolyngbyales > Leptolyngbyaceae > Leptolyngbya > Leptolyngbya sp. CALU 1928. Next base: position 1,664 of record NZ_JBXBCE010000002.1, read on the forward strand.
AAATCATCAGCGGCACGGCTAAGTTGCTAATCAAGCCAAGCTGTAGGTTAATCGCCAGCATGGCAATGACGATGCCAAGTAAGCTGAACAGGTTGCCTAGCATCTGCGCCACAGTTTGACCAAATGCCTGGTTGACCGTGCTGACATCGTTTAGCAATCGACTCATCAGGTCACCCGCTTCACTGCGATCGAAAAAGCTGAGAGGCAAACTTTGAATCTTGGCAAAAATATCCTGCCGCAGTTGGGCAAGCAACCGCTGCATAATCCAGCCGACGCGTAAAATCTGCCCCCGAATAGCAACAACGCCGACGAGGGAAATCAGGGCTAATCCGCTCAACAGCAGCAATAATCCCCGCAGATTTCCCTGAGCAATCAGATGATCAAGCGACCAACCCAGGAAAAAGGGACCCACCGCTTGAGTAGCGGCACCAATCAAAATCAGGGCAAGGGCGATCGGAATTTCTTTGCGGTAGGGCTGGAAGTATCGCAAGAATCGCCGCACGGTGGAGAGTTGCCGAGTTGCTTTTTGCTCGGATGCAACGACAGGGCTTGGAACTCTCATAGGGTCTCCTTTGGCTTCAATAGGCTAATGCAGGGACATCTGCACGAACGACTGCTTGAGTTCCCCAATTTTGGGAACGCTTTAACCCTATCATCATCCCTTCTAATGCAAATGATTCATGCAGCAACAGCATTTTCTCAGCAAAAACTAATCTTTTTTTTAGAGTCACATCATACTGCCGCAGCTAATTTTACTTAAAGTCTGCAAATAACAATGTGCGATCGCTGATTTCAAATTCTCCCCATCGTGAAGCAACACAGCGTTTTGAGAGGTAGCGTGTTCCTATGGGATTCTCTAATTGTTAGAATTCGTCCATCAGTTGGGTTTGATGTACATCAAGAAACTATGTTTGGATGCGGCTGATGCGCCAATGGTGGGAGACGATTGATCAAATTAAACAACGGCACCTTGATTCATCCTCGTTGCAGTTTCGCCTTACCGTTGAAATTGCTGCTTTGTCAGTGTTGTCTTTGGGTAGTGTTGCAATCTGGACTGGCTGGAAGATGCAACAGGTGTTGATTACGAGCCATACTCAGACGGTGGAATATATTGCAAATCGCTTTCCTCGTGATGTAGAACTCTACAGCGAGATGTTGCCGATTAAAGCCGGACTGGAAAAAACAATTAATAACGTAGCTGTGCCGCGTTTAGCGATTTGGGTGAAGAGCGTTGATGGCAAAGAGATTCTGGCGCAATCAACCGACGTAAAGTCATCATTTACCGCAACGGATGAGCTAATGGCGATCGCTGAAATGCCTCTCAAACCACAGGTCTATAAAGTGGGTAGTCGATATCTAATTTTGTACCAAAGTCCAGTCGCGATCAAGGGCAAGCCTCTGGGCAAAGTCTACATGGCGCAGGATATTACCGAGGAGCAACGTCGTTTAATCGCAATGCTTCAGGGTTTAGCCCTGGTTTGTATTCTAGTCACAATTTTGACGATGGGAGCGATCGCCCTGCGGATTCAGCGATCGCTCCAGCCGTTGCAGGATATGAATCAGATGGCAGGAGCAATCTCGGTAGAAGATTTGAGTAAAGCGAAACTGCAACTAAGCCATGCTCCCAGTGAAGTTAAGGAATTAGCACAAACTTTTAATAGGATGCTATCGCGGCTTGCCGATGCATGGGAGCAACAGCGGCAGTTTGCTAGCAATGTTTCCCATGAGTTACGCACACCATTAACAGTTGTTCTGGGCTATTTGCAGAGTCTCCTGCGGCGTAGTAGCAACTTGAATGCCTATCAAAAAGAGGCACTCGAAACCGCCGCTTCGGAAGCCGATCGCACCGTTCACTTGCTGCAAGATTTACTTGATCTAGCGCGGGCAGATAGTGGGTATACCCATTACCAGATGGAATTCGTGATACTCAATGATCTAGTTGTTGAAGTCGCAGGGATGGCGGAAAATTTTAGTGATCGATTGATTCAAGTTGAAGCAAAAGAAACGATTGCAGCAATCATAGACCGAGATCGCTTGAAACAGGTATTGATTAATTTGATTAATAACGCGGTAAAGTATTCTGATTTTGATCAACCCATTGATCTGATTCTGGAGCGAGTCGATCAGCAAGCTATCATTCAAGTGCGAGATCGCGGTGTAGGAATTCCGCTTCCGGATCAAAGCCGTGTTTTTGAGCGGTTCTATCGAGTAGATGAAGCTCGTGCCCGTGATACTGGAGGGCATGGATTAGGTCTAGCGATCGCAAAAACTCTGGTAGAAGGGATGGGTGGCACAATTACTGTGCGATCGAAACCAGGTGAGGGCAGCGTGTTTGCGATCGCCTTATCGATACAAGCTCAGAAAAACTGACAGTACAGCATTTTAATGAACTTTGAGGCAGTGCAATCCCATAGGATTGCACTGCCTCAAATATTTAATTGCCATGGAGACAGCGTTCAAGCGCGTCATAAAAACCAAAATCATCTGGAGTCAATCGACCCACAAAAACCGCGCAGTAAGCGGGATATACATCACTCTCACCTGAGCGAGGCGTATTCATTCCGTCCACCATTCTTTTAGGCGTAGCACTTTTAGGCAGTGCGAGAACGGTAGGTACATTGTTAAGGGGTGGCGAATTTGAATCACACCGGGCGATCGCGGTCAATTGTTGTCGAACCGCCCCTCCTGTTGTAGCTGAACTTGAACTGGATAAGCATGAGCGATCCGCTGCGTAAGCGCGAGAAGTAGTAGATGTAATCAATGCGATCGACGCAGAAGTCACACAAGCCAATGCAAAAGTTGTCGCATAAATGAGAGTTTTCATTAGAATTCTCCTTGAAGAGATGAGTGTGCTAATAAAACGTTTTTTGGGCAATCAGAAAAGCTCAAAAACTGTTGTAAATGAGTGCTTTTCTATATCTAGCTATTAGTCTGAGCCACACTTCTAAGCTATGCTTGATAGTAAGCTGAGAGGCTCCTTAAATTTGAAAAATCAAAGCTCCAGAAGTAAAAGAAGGTGTATCCCAAAAACAGTATTTTTATAAATCAAATAGTTTTCAAAAACTGCTCTTATCTATTTCTCAAATCAAATATAGATAAGCTCAAGATCCGTTGAGAAACTCAGGAAATACTCATCATTTTCCTAGGGTTTTCTCACTACTTCGCTAGCAAGTACTCAGCATCAAAGTGCATTCTAGTGATTAAGGAAATCAATTTACTTCATTCATCTAAAAGGAAAAACACCATGCAACGAATAATCGGTTTTGCTCTATTCACTCTAGTTGCTTCTACTTTGATTGCTCCTAGCGCTCATGCTGTTCGTCCAGAACTGCTCCCTGCTCCACAATTGAATCAAACCGTTGAGCGTATTCAAACTAGCCAACCTCAACCGAAAGCTGCCATTATGTCTATGCAAGCTAAGGAAATGAAAGCTGAAGAAAAAGAAGAATCTGACAATCCTTCTCCAGCATATTTTGATCAACTCTATCAAGATCAACATGGTCTGTAAGCCATTGAGACAACACTCAATCCAAAACGGGGCAGACTCGATAGTCTGCCCTATTTTTTGCAACTATCGACTGAACAGCAAGGCAGTCAAAGCCATCAAAGCTTTAACATTAAATCTGAGAAAATGCTGATTTTAAGCTGAGAGCTTTTTATGACTAAATTCAGGAGATTTCTGTTCTTATTTCAGATAGGCTTCAGTGCTTCCTGAGATGCTTTAACCAGTGAGCCAATTAGGTTCACCTGCAAAAACATTGTGCTGTTATTGAATATTTAGTCAGGAGTACCCCATGAAGTTAGCTTCTTTGCTTACCGGTATTGCAATGGTTGGATTAGTGACAGTGGGGGATATTTCATTAAAAGCAGTTCATCCTTCATTGATTCAAGTAGCAGCGGCGGCTGAAATGCCTACTGCTCAACAAAAAATTGCCCTCATCACCAAAAATAAAGGGCAAATTGGCGGTGGCGATCAACTCCGTCGATTTTTCTTCGGAGAGTTAGACCCAATCGGCATTCAGCCCGGTGGAGGTGGTCATGTGGTCAACTTATACAACAAAACGAACGATGTCACTTTTTCATACTGTTCACACTTTGATGTAGTGGTTGCCGTGAAGAAAGGCAAAGTGACTCAGTTCCTTGCCAGTGAAGTTAAGTAGGGCGCACGAGTCGAGACATCCAATTTGGAAGCTAGGAGTCAGAAGAACACTCTATTTCTTTCTCCTAGCTCTTTTTATCAAAATCACCCTGCTTGAAAAGAGGTCTTACATGGAATTTAGGGATGCTATCTTGCTGCTACACCCGATCGCCGCTGTAGTGATTGTGTTTCCTCTCATTGGTATTGTTGTCAATCGTGCGCTGCAAACTCGTCAACGTCGTTTGCAGACCGCTAGTGGAGAGAAAAGCAAAATTCCTCCCAGCGCAGGGCAGGAACACGTTCAATTAGGTCGTTGGTTAACGGGTGCAGTGGTTGGCATTGTTCTATTAGCATTGGCAAACGATGTATTTGGCAATATTGTAGACAACAAAGTATGGGAACAAAATCTATTTCAGGTCATACTGATTAGCACCATTTTTGGAGTAGCGATCGCCTCTCTAGCATTACTCTACCGGGCAAAGACTCGACTGTGGCGAGGAATATTTGCCACGCTTGCAGGTATGAGTCTGGTTATACTGGGCTGTCAAGATGGTGTCTATCGCAAAACCAATCAATGGTATGTTTCCCACTACTATTACGGCATCACTGCGGCACTATTGATGATCTTTTCTCTGGCAATCTTGAAAGAAATCTACCAAGATCGAACCAATCGCTGGCGTACCGTTCATATCGTTCTCAACTCAATCGCGCTGCTTATCTTCGTGGGTCAGGGTATTACTGGAACTCAATCATTACTAGAAGTTCCTCTCGCATGGCAAGAACCGTATGTTAATCAACTGTATGGGCAACAATGTGATAAGAAACCTTGCACGATTGAAGTATCACCTGTTCCGCAGACACCTCAATAAAATGAAAGAATCTGCCCGCAACATAACGAACGCTAGTGATATGGTCTGAAACTTGCAGCAGAGTCGGCTGTTTTCCGCTCCGAAGCGACTAGTCTTTTAAGCTCTCTGCTGCAAGTTTACCTGATTATCGGCGATCGGTGGCGCGCCCCCGGTAGGCAGCCATCATTGCCTTCATCTCAGCCATCATTGCCTTCATCTCAGTGAGCATGACCTGTTGCTGCTGTTGAACTTCTTTCACCGACGCTGTACTGGTTGTTCTAGGCAAAAGAGTATCTAGCTTTGTCCGACCAATCAACATCTCCATTTGTTCGGTTAAAATCTGTTGCTGCTTGTATAAATCGTTCATTGTTGCAGACTTTCCGGTTGGGATAGCAGTGAGCGCTTTCATCTCTGCCATCATCATTTTCATTTGTGCCATCATCGTCTGCATATCATCTGTAACCACTCGCAGTTCTCGAAACATTCGCTGGATGGTCGAGTCCTGCTGAGCAACCCTAAAAGCTGGTGTCTCAGCGTGAGCAGGCAGTGCAGCAGAGACAATCACCAGGCTAGACACAAGGCTATAGACAAGTTTTATCACTGGAAAAACTCCTTAAAATAGTTGTTGGGTTAAATAAATTCAGTCAATTGAAGACACGAATTACATCTAGTTAGAGGTAGATTAAAGTGAACTCAAATGGGCTGAATGAGAACAAGGTTAAAAACAAAGTAGAGCAATATAATGAGTCAGTGAGATGACGAAATATCTCATTAGGAAATCAGAAAAATACCGAGTCTGCATCTACTGATGAAGTAGCTTTTTAGAGAAATTCTTGTGAAATTAGTAACTCAATGAGTATCTGTTTTCGACTCAGCGATCGCGCTGCAATCTTTCAGTATAAGTTTAGGAGATTTTCAGCTTCTTCTCAGGTGCCTCTTACAAGCTTAAGCAAATGATTGAGCGATTGCTAGATCATCGATCATGAAATTCTTTAGCTTAAATGATTCTCCTGATATAGGACAAATGGATGGCTTCTTCTCAACTTGATCCAAAGATTTCTCCTAGATTGCTTTGGCAGAGATTTTCTCGTATTCAGCTTGCAACCCTGGTGATGGTTGGTGTTGTAGTAATAGCAGGTGTTGTTGTGACAGCCTGGTTTGCCGAACAGGGCACGATTAACCAAATCTTTCAACATTTGAATCAGTGGCAGGAGCATCCACCAATGTGGATCAAAGCGCCGATGATGGTGGGACAATACCTGCTGTTTTGGACTGTGGCACTGCTCTTAGTAGTATTGATCGTAATGCAGATATCGCCTCGCCCCCGCCCGTGGTCAAGAACCCTCGTAGTGAGTATTCTGGCTGTGCTAACCATTCGCTACTTGCTGTGGCGATCGCTCTCCACACTCAACCTCAGCACGCCATTGAATGGCATGTTTAGTCTAGGATTGTTCTTCCTAGAGTTAGTGTTGTTGATTGGCGGAATTATTCAACTTGTTTTGCTGCTGCGAGTGCGCGATCGCCGACCCGAAGCCGATCGCGTCGTGGTCGATGTGGTCAGCGGTGCTTTTACGCCCACCGTCGATATTATGATTCCTACCTATAATGAACCGCCCCTGATCCTACGGCGCACTATTATTGGCTGTCAGGCATTGGAGTATGACCCTAAAACAATTTATTTGCTGGACGACACGCGTAGACCTGAAATCGCCTCTCTCGCCGCAGAATTGGGCTGTGAATATATCACTCGCCTTGATAATCGACATGCCAAAGCCGGAAACTTGAATCATGCGATCGCGGGCACTCATGGAGAATTGATTGTGATCTTTGATGCCGACTTTGTGCCTACCAAGAACTTTCTCACCCGCACAGTCGGGTTCTTTCAAGAGGCTCAGGTTGCTCTGGTGCAAACGCCTCAGTCGTTTTATAACCCTGACCCGATCGCCCGTAATTTGGGGCTAGAACATATTCTCACGCCCGAAGAAGAAGTGTTTTATCGCCAAATTCAACCGATGCGAGACGCTGCGGGTGGGGTGATTTGCTCTGGTACTTCCTTTGTCGTACGCCGATCTGCCTTGATTGAAACGGGAGGCTTTGTCACGGAATCCCTCAGCGAGGATTTCTTCACTGGAATTCGGTTAACAGCACAAGGCTATCGCTTGGTTTATCTCAATGAAAAGTTGAGTGCAGGTTTGGCGGCTGAAAGTATTGCCGATCAAGCACTACAGCGAATTCGTTGGGCACAAGGAACCTTACAAGCATTTTTTGTCAAAGCCAATCCTCTGACCATTTCCGGTCTGCGACCCATTCAGCGCCTCGCCTATCTGGAAGGCTTACTGCACTGGTTTACCAGCATTTCTCGTGTGGGTTTTCTGCTGATGCCGCTGGCGTATGCCTTTTTGGGCGTGATTCCATTACGTGCTACAAGTGCAGACCTCTTGTATTTCTTTGTGCCCTACTACGTAGTAAACCTGAGCGTGTTTTCCTGGCTCAATCATCGATCGCGATCAGCATTGCTCTCCGATATCTATTCACTAGTTCTCTGTTTCCCCCTGGCATTGACCGTGATTAAAACAATGTTGAACCCCTTTGGTAAAGGATTCAACGTCACACCGAAAGGAACATCGAGCGATCGCTTTTCTTTCAACTGGCAATTAGCCTTGCCATTGATTATGGTATTTGTGGCAACGGCGTTTAGCCTGTGGACAAGCCTGGGAATCAGTTTGGCGATCGGTATGGGACAACCCAGTATGCCGCCTGCCATGGCTGAGAAGATGAAGGGGTTTGATTTGGGTTTGATTTGGAGTATCTATAACCTGATGACCATCGGCATCTCCCTGCTGGTGCTACTCGATGTTCCCCACCCTAGCCTATATGAATGGTTTGACCTACGGCGAACCGTGCGGTTGCAACTGGGTGAGCAACTGTTTTGGGGGACTACCACTGCCATCTCGGAGGTTGGCGCAGAGGTGGTTCTCACTCAAGCAGGATTTCCAATGATTCCTCAGCAAATGAATAGTAAAAACCTTTTGCCGGATGCAGAAACTCCAGTAGAGCTAGAAATTCTAGAATCAGGATTAGTGCTGCAAGGACAGGCAATCTGCACGGGTACTCAGGATGAATACCCCACCGTTCGAGTCCGGTTTGAATCCGTTAATCTCCCACAGCAACGATGTTTGGTTGAGATGTTGTTTTGCCGTCCGGGTCAATGGAAAAGCCGCTGTTCTCCAGGAGAATTACGATCGCTCTGGCTATTGTTCAGAATTCTACTCAGACCACGAGTAATTTTCGATCGCAATCCTGATATGAGCGTAGTGGCGGTATCCAAAGTCTAAAATGAGCAATCTTAAGCAATCGCCTAGTGTTGATGTCTGTGGTTGCGTCGTTTCGATTGACACAGTTCGCAAGCATGATGCACTTCAACCTGGAGCGATTGATGAGAGGTGCGAAGTTCATAGGAAACCAGCATAATGCTCCAAAACAGAATCCCAACTCCAATGAGGAAAATGATCAACACCACTTGAGATAACCAGTTAATCCCAGTGGCGATCGCGATCGCAATTGCAAACATATCGACTATCAACACGAGAATGGCGGTATAAACCCATCCCAAAACAGTATGCACAACATGATGACGATGAAACAAGTCTGGCAATACTAGATGTTCTAAGTCGTGAAGATGTCCGGCTTTAGGGAGGCTGTCGCTTAAATCGATTTCAGAAAGATTCAAAATCTCTTGATTCACTGAGCGCAGATGATTACTAATGATGCTGTAGTGAGAAATCAGACCATTTTGTAGTATGGCGCAAGCGGTAATCATTACAACAGGTGCAAGGATCAGACTGATCGCCTTAACAATTGTTTCACTGGTCATGAGGCGCTCTTTCAAAGAAATGCTTTGGATCTGCTGATTTTAGCGTGAAATGTAGTCTCAGCAAGAATTTCTAAGGAACTCCTCATATAGTTCACTACACCATATTCTCAATACAATCGACAGAATGCTATGGCGGCTATTTAGGAGATTTATTAGACCAAAATTTATATTTAATCACAAGCTTGATGTTAGCGCTGTTACTCTCTTTAAAACTGCACGACAAGCTATTTCGTTTTAATGCTTGCCGAAGTGATAATCGTGTATAAAAATGCTATTTTCAAGAATTTAAAGTGCTATAAGGTGGCATTCAAATCGACTTCTTTAGTTAGAGCTTAACCAAAGCTTAAATCTCCATCCAGAATTGTCATCGAAATGTCATTACATCCTGTCAGGCTAATGAAGTAGGAGATCTCAATGATTTTTTGATTGAGACTTGAATTCTTTTGCTGAGTGTGAGGATATCCATGAATTTAATCCTGAGAGATGTGACTTGCAGTGTTTCTGCATTTTTAGTGTTTGCTCTAGTGACTTCTGGTATTGCGTTTGCGGGTGAATCAGTAAAATCATCAACTAACTTGGCTGATCCAACCGAAGGGTTGAAGCGATCGCCCATTGCAGATAGCACCACAACACTACAACAAATTAACAACTATGGCTCTGAAGGTAAAAACGACTCATTGAGTCAAGTGACTTCTGTGTCTCAGCTAACGGATGTTCGACCGACGGATTGGGCATTCCAAGCGCTGCAATCGTTAGTCGAACGCTATGGTTGTATCGTAGGCTATCCCGACAAAACCTTTCGGGGAAATCGTGCTACAACTCGGTTTGAATTTGCGGCTGGTTTGAACGCCTGCCTCGATAAGATTCAAGAACTGATTGCCGCCGCAACCGCTGACTTCGTTAAAAAAGAAGATTTAGAAGTTGTTAAGCGACTGCAAGAAGAGTTTGCGGTTGAATTAGCAGCCTTGCGTGGTCGGGTTGAATCCCTCGAAGTTCGCACTGCTACCCTTGAAAAACAACAGTTCTCCGTTACTACCAAGCTCAATGGCGAGGTAATCTTTGGTGTCGCAGATACCTTTGGCGAAAGAGCATTTGTTACTGGAAACGGCGCTTTCTTGGGCGGAATTAGTCAAAACGGTAGTGCTACAACCCAGTCTGTGCGAGATGCTCGAGACGACAAGACTGAAACTATCTTTGGAAACAGAGTTCGTCTAAACTTCGATACTAGCTTCACGGGTAAAGATACGTTACGGACTCGCCTTCAAGCCAGAAACTTCACGCCCTTTTCTGGAGCCTTCACCGGTACAAATGAAACTCGCTTGGGATTTGACGGCAGCAACAACAACTCAGTTGAAATTGATGAGTTATACTACCGCTTTCCCTTGGGCAACAAGCTAACCATTCAGATCGATGCCAACTCCAATGAGTTTTATGACGGGATGGTTAGCCGTCTGTCACCCTTTGGCAGCAGCGGTGCGGGTGCCGTTTCTCGCTTTGGTCGATTCACCCCAAATCTGCGAAGTGCGAACAACGGCGCGGGCGGTAGCTTTCGGTATACCTTTAGCCCCAAGCTTCTGTTTGAGGGCGGCTTTATTTCTGACCAAACCTCTGGGAGTACGAGTGGAAGCAACGTTCCCAGTGAGAAGAATGGCTTATTCAATGGGGGCTTTTCCGCAATCGGGCAACTAGTTGTTCGTCCCGTTACCGGATTGGATATTGGATTGTTCTATGTTCGCTCCTATTTCCCAGGCAGCAACACTACCTTTGGTCAGCCTACCCCCAACATCACTGCCAGCACTGGTACGGGATACGCTGCCAACCCATTTAATGGCAATGCGACTGTCAGCGACACGGCTGCTGTTCAGGCGCAGTGGAGAGTAGCCCGTAAAATTGCAGTGGGTGGCTGGTATGGCTACACATGGGCTAACAACCAACGCTCGGATACAGAAGCTCAGATTCAAAACTGGGCAGCCTTTTTATCCTTCCCCGATTTGGGTGGCAGAGGCAACCTGGGTGGTCTTTTGTTTGGCATGTCACCTCGCGTGACGGATAACAACTTCCGTGGCGCACCTACTCAGGCTCGTCGATTGGATAGAGATCCACCATTTCACCTAGAAGGGTTCTATCGCTTCCGAGTGAATGACAATATTTCCATCACTCCTGGTGTGTTTGTGTTGTTTAATCCTGAAGGAAATCGCCGTAACGAAACCCAATATGTGGGTGTTATCCGCACCACTTTTACCTTCTAGATCTTTGTTAATGACCTTTAATTTGATTAGTGAATTGAAGGTCATTAACCTATTGATTAAGTTGAGAAAGTTGCATAATGCTAAATATATCTATTGATGAGGCGAGATCATTATTTCGCCTCATTTTATTTTTTAAATTGAATGAATTTAATTGTACTTTGACTGAAATTATCACTCTAATTTCATCGAGAGATTCTATTATTTCTATAGATGGTTAACAGACTACTTTTGGCACCTTAATAAGAAGTCAATGAAGCTTGAGAGAGAACATTGACTTCCTCACATCCAACGCTAAAAGAGTCTGTTGACTTTTTTATCCACAAGCTAACTAAGAATTAGTTTAACCTTACTTTGTTCTCATCACAATCTCATCTCAGTCTGTAAATCTATCAATAGGTTGACTAGAGAATGATTGAGCAGAAAAAATGTGATTATGTGGTTTTATAGAAACTTCAGATTTCTGGATAGCAAAGTATTTTTGTAGAGTATTAAACTCTAGATTTTGCTTGGATAACATTCATGGAATAGCATTTTGAACTCTCAAGATATTCTTCGAGGCATCATCTTGATAATATTTTTTGAGACACTGTGATTCATCGTGAAAATTCTTGTTGCAGAAGATGATTTGGACTGGGGAGCCTCAATCCATCGGAGCTTGAGTCGAGAAAAATATATTGTTGACTGGGTACAGGATGGACTAACCGCTTGGAATCATTTAGACAGTCAATATCCTCAATACACTTTGGCTATTTTGGGTTGGATGTTGCCTGGGTTGACTGGATTAGAGCTATGCAAACGACTACGATCGCAACAAAATTCATTGCCACTCTTAATTCTGACGGATAAAGAGCAGTGGGAAGATGGAGTTATAGGTCTAGATGCTGGGGCAGATGACTATTTGAGCAAACCATTTCGGCAGGAAGAACTGTTGGCACGATTGCGGGCACTCAGGCGGCGATCGCCACAGTTTCAGCCGCTCAAACTTCAGTTTGGTAGTTTAATTCTGGACTGTAATAATCGCATGATTTCTCGGCAGTTTGATACAGGTGAACCACCTACCATTCAATTGAGTAAAAAAGAGTTTCAATTGTTGGAATATCTGATTAAGCACCCAAAACTCGCAGTGACCCATGATCAACTGTTGAGCTATCTTTATGAAGTAGATGAGGAGCGAACCAGCAATGTAATTCCAGCGCAAATTCGCAGACTGCGACGCAAACTTTTGGTATTAGGCTATAAAGATATGATTCAAACTATCCCTGGAAGTAGTTATAAACTGAATCCAAACTACACAGATTAGTCCTTTATGAATCCCAGTTCAAGATAATTAAGCTGCCAACTATTCTCGTAGTGCATACCCAACGCCCCGAATGGTATGAATTAACCGCTTTTCGCCCTTCTCTTCTAACTTCAACCGGAGATAGCGAATGTAAACCTCAATAATGTTTGAATCACCCATAAAGTCATATCCCCAAACCTTTTCTAAAATTTGGTCGCGGGTAAATACTTGACGGGGGTTGCTAAGCAAATATTCCAGCAAGTCAAATTCTTTTGCAGTTAAGTCTGCCGCCCGTTGCCCTCGATGTACCTCACGAGTGCGGCGATTTAAGACCAAGTCTTCAAACTGCAATACATCTTCGTCCGTTTCCTGAGTGCGGCGTAAATGAGCGCGAATTCTGGCTAATAGTTCCTCAATGCTGAAGGGTTTAACGACATAATCATCGGCTCCCGCATCTAGACCTGCAACGCGATCGCCCACATCATCTCGTGCCGTCAACAAAATAACGGGGACTTTGCTGCCCGTTGCCCTCAGCCGACGACAGAGTTCTACGCCAGTCAAACCGGGTAGCATCCAATCTAAAATCACCAGATCTGGCTCAGATTCTCGCGCCAAAGATAACCCCGACATGCCATCATGCGCCACGCTAACCTGATAGCCTTCACACCCCAACTCCAATTCAATAAACCGAGCCAGCTTGACTTCATCTTCTACCAGTAGGATACGCGCGGTCATCGTTTAGCTCCTGAGCAGAATTCTATGCGATCGAAAATCTTACGAACATTTAGGATTACGGCAAAAAACATACGACTCATTCAGTTGATCTATTCGTAGTGTGTCGCTGAAACTCCTGTTATCGCTGAGAGCAAGATTAAAAGCTGCTGAGGAAACCAAATCTAGATCGTCACACAGGGTAAATCGGCAAATTTTCAAAAATTGCCTGCGCTCATACTATTTCAGTCCTAAGATTTCAGTCGTAAGAAGTATACTTTCTAGAGACTTAAGCGTTTGACAATAAAAGTTTTAGCCCACAAATTGTTAAGTATTTAACTTAGTCAGCAGAAAGCAGTGACAGTACCCTCAAAGCACCCACAGCAGTCTGTATTAGAAGTCCTCTCCTCCCTGAGCTATCGCACAGGGGAACTGAGCAGCTATCTGCACGAAGTTGCCCAAGGAGTCAGTGAACTGATGCAACTGGATTGGTCGGTGGTCACCTTCTGTAAAGATGACTCTGAGCGTATTTTGGCAAGTACGGTTGATTTGGGAGAGGCAGCCGACGAGATCTATGCTTTACACGGGAGCCTAACGGGCACTGTAGTTAATACAGGCAAGCCTTTGGTGGTGGAAGATGCCACAGCCTGTACAGACTATGGCACTGCGCCAGAAGGATATCGAGCGTATTTGGGAGTTCCCCTGCGGACTCCTGCGGGTGAAGTAATTGGCACTGTTTGTTCGTTTCAGCATCAGCCGCGCCGCTTCACTGAGGCAGAAGTGCAACTGGCACAATTGTTTGCGGAACGGGCTGCAACGGCGATCGACAATTACCATCTCTATCAGCAACAGCAGCAAGTGAATCAACAGCTTGAGGCAGAGATTAAAGAACGCCAGCAAGCCCAAAGTGCCCTGCAAGAGAGTGAAGAAAAGTTTCGTCAGCTTGCTGAGAATATTGAGCAAGTTTTTTGGATACGCCAGCCCGATGGTCAGGTTCTGTATCTCAGCCCCGCTTTTGAACAGGTGTGGGGGCAACCTTGCCAGCAGTGGTTGCACGATCGCAGCCTGTGGGTAGCTTCCATTCACCCCGACGATCGCGCCCGAATGTTAGAAGCAGGAGAACAGCTTGGTCAAGGAAAAGTGGATGAAGAATATCGGATTATTCGAGCCGACGGGTCTATCAGGCTGATTCGAGATCAGTCGTTTCCGGTGCGCGATGGTTCAGGGAATATCTACCGCATTGCTGGAATTGCCGAGGACATTACCGAACGTAGACACGCCGAGCAGGAAATGGGAAAAGCGATCGCGGCATTGGCAGAAGTGGGCGAGTTAGCCGCCATGATTGTGCATGAAGTTCGCAATCCTCTCACTACGGTGCTGATGGGATTAAATGCCATCCAATCAATAGATTTACCAGAAGCCGTTCAAGAACGTCTTAACTTATCTCTCGAAGAAGCAGAACGTATTCGGAATCTGCTGAAGGAAATTTTACTCTACGCAAAACCGCAAGTGCTTCAGCCTTCTGAGTTAGAAATCAATGCATTCATTTGCGATGCCTTGGAGAGCATTCGCATGATGCCTGCCATCAGTCAGAAAATTGACTTTGTGCCAGCGCCCTATCCCGTCACGGTTTTAGCCGACAAAGATAAGCTAAAGCAGGTATTTATCAATTTAGTAGACAACGCCTGTCAAGCACTTTCTATTGAAAGCAGTGCGAATACAGATGCGAAAATCACTTGGACTGTAGAACCTGATTTAACCACTCATTCGGTCTACATTCGGATACACAACGGCGGAAATCCGATTCCTCCAGAAACTCTGCCAAAGCTGATGAAACCCTTTTTTACCACAAAGTCTTGTGGAACTGGATTGGGGCTGGCAATTGTGAAACGCATTATAGATGCTCATTGTGGAGAACTGATGATCACCTCCAATGCGGCTGAAGGAACCCAAGTCAGCATCAAATTTGCGATCGCAGAGGCGTTGTCTTAGCACTACTAATGCGATCGCTTCAAGTCGAAGACTAATCACCCCTATAAAAGTGCGAATCCCTATCTCTATGGGTCAATTCAATCTATTGGGGCAATACTTCTGCCTGCTCTTTCAATGTTTTAGTGTAATATTCTCTTGATTTCAATCTAAAGGGAGATGTAAATCCCTGTCACACCAAGGATTCTTAGACTATAGAGGTATTTCCAGCCTTAGCCACCCCAGCCATGGTTTCTCAAACTGGCAGCTTTTAAAGAGCGATTGGCACTCGAAGGAGAGTATATGATTCACCCTACATTTTCACCCATGCCACTACCAATAAATCTAAATCAGCTTTGGATTGCCCAAACGCCCGTCATATCAAGCCCTTCTGCTCCTGTGGTAGTTCCAACCCTTTTTACAGGTCCACAGTTTTTTATTGCTTTAATTTCAGGCATTTTGCTCGCGTTCGCGATGCAACTCCTGCTAACCAATCTTTCGGTTGCGGCTGGAATTTCTTATCTTGGGCGGTCTAGTTCCGGGTCAGATGACCACCACTCTGACAGTAGCAGTGGCTCAACTGTTCGTAAAATTGGCACGGGCGTGGGTCTGTGGACACTGATTACGGTGACGATCGCCCTGTTTTTTGCATGTTATCTAGCCGTGCAACTGAGCTTTGTAGCGACTGCAAAACTAGGTGCAATTCTGGGTCTAGTCATTTGGGCTGCATACTTCACTCTATTAGTGTGGGTTAGTTCTAGCACCGTTGGCTCGTTAGTGGGTTCCGTGGTTAATGCTGCCACCTCTGGGTTTCAGAGTGTGTTGGGGGCAGCGACCTCTGCAATCGGCAGCAAAATGGCGCAGCAGCAGGTGATTTCAACCGCTGAAGCCGTGGCGGCAACAGTGCGGAATGAGTTAGGTTCTGCGATCGACCCCAGCAGCATTCGAGAATCGGTGGAGAGCTACGTCAAGGGTTTACCACTGCCTAAGTTTGACACCTCTCAGCTTCGCAAAGATTTTGAAGGGATCTTGAATGATCCTGAAGTTGCAGCGTTGGCAGATGCGGATGGATTGCACAATGTGGATCGTCAAACCTTTGTAGATTTGGTTAGCAAACGCACTGATTTTTCAAAAAGTGACGTGAACCGGATCGCTGATTTGTTAGAAGGCGTATGGAAGCAAACGATTGGGCAGCGATCGCGCCGTGATCCAATGGCAGAGGTGACTGAGTATTTGCAGTCTACTCAACCTGGGCAGTTGCAAATCAAGGAGCTAAACGCCAAACTGGATCAGCTATTGGCAGCACAAAATCAGCCAACGCCTCAGCCAGATGCAGCGTCCAGCGGTCTTCCGTTAAATATCCAATCCGGCATCACTAGCCTCGTGGGTTTGCTAGCCGGACGCACCGACTTATCAGATTTGAACATTGAGCAAATTCTAAGCCGTTTAAAACTGGCTCCTGAAAAAGTGGCTCAAGGCGCTCAAGCACTGAAACTCAGAAGCGCAGCCGACACTGGTTACAGCCCCATTCGTAATGATGTCGAGCAATATCTACAAACTAAATATTCCTGGCAGATGAACCAGGAAACTGTAGAAAAAGAATTTCGCGAGATCTTGTTTGATCCTCAAGCCGATCCTGGAGAAGTGGCTCAGCAGTTAATGCAGCTTGATCGCACGTTTTTTGTAGACAAACTCTCTGCGCGTGGTGTTTTCACTCAAGACAAAATTCAGCAGCTTGCCGACCAACTCGAATCGATTCGGCGCGATGTATTCGCTGGAGCTTTGGCGGCTAAGGAAATTGAGGTTGAAACCGACTTGCAAGAGCGCGTTAATATTTACCTGACGCTGACTCCACTGGATCAACTTCGTTCTAATGAGCCTCTACCAGCATTTACAGCGCTTTTGCAAGACGACACCACCAGTGCAGATGCCTTAGACAGGCGCTTATCCACTTACAATCGCGAAACTCTGCGACAAATTTTGCTGAAGCGGCAAGACACGATGCCAGAGGATATCGAGCCAATTTTAAACGCGCTGGAATCGACCCGCGATCGCGTTTTGTTTGATGCAAAATCATTAGACGAACGTGCTAAGCAAAGATTGGCAGAATCTCAGCAGCGCTTAGGGGATTACCTGAAAAATACAGGCAAGTCAGAGTTAAACCCTGAAGGGATCAAGCGCGATTTGCAGCTATTGATGAATGATCCACAGTTGGGCTTGTCTGCACTGCGGAGTCGAGCCTCTAAAATCGATCGCGATACATTGGTGCAACTGCTTAGTCAGCGCGAGGACATGAATGAAGCAGAAGTCAATCAAGTGCTGGATCAAGTGGAATCGAACTGGAATACATTTATCAGTTCACCCAGCATCCTTGCAGATAATGTGAAAGGAAAAGTAGACGAAACCCAGACTGCGATCGCGGATTATTTGCGTCGAACTAACCTAGAAGAGCTAAACCCTGAAGGGATTCAGCGCGACTTAAAAACGCTGTTGAATGATCCGAAAGAAGGCTCACTTGCACTGCGCCGCAGACTAGCAAAGGTCGATCGCGAAACCTTGGTGCAGTTGCTTAGCCAGCGCCAAGACTTAAGCAAAGAGCAAGTCAATCAAACGATTGATCAAGTGCAAGAAGCCATTCGTGAAGTGGTGCGATCTCCGCGACGGTTGGCATTGCGAACTCAGCAGCAAGTGATGGATTTTGAATCGACGGTGGAAGACTACCTCCGCAATACCGATAAGGATGAACTGAGTCCTGAAGGGATTAAGCGCGATTTAGCGCTACTGACTCAATCTCCTAAAGCGGGCTTGCAAAACTTGGGCGATCGCCTGTCTCGCTTTGATCGATCTACGCTCGTTGCGTTGCTCTCTCAACGCAAGGATATGACCCCCGAAGAAGCTGAGGGCGTGGTTGCCCAAGTTGAATCAGTTCGCGATCAATTGATGGATCAAATGCGCTTGGTGCAATATCGCATTCAAGAAGTGATCGATCGGATTTTTGGACGGGTTCGTGATTATCTCAACTCCCTCGATCGCCCAGAGCTAAACTACGAAAGCATCAAAACTGATGTTCGCACCTTGTTTGATGATCCTCAAGCGGGCTTTGATGCGCTGCGAAACCGATTGGGACATTTCGATCGCGGGACGCTTGTTGCCATCATGAGTTCTCGTGATGACATCTCAGAAACAGACGCAAATCGCATCATCGATCAAATTGAAGGCGCACGCACGAATGTGCTGCAACGGGCTGAATTCGTTCAAACCGAAGTTCAGCGTCGTCTGGAAGATGTGAAAGTGCAAACGCAGAAACAAATGGAAGACACTCGCAAGGCGGCGGCAACGGCGGCTTGGTGGCTATTCTCAACTGCGCTAGTTTCTGCCTTCTTCTCCGGTTTAGCCGGGTGGCTTGGAGCTTCTAGAGGGCTAGGACTCTTGAATTAGGTTTTAGGTTTCAGGGGTCGGGTTTCAGAGCAGAAAAAACTGAAACCCGATATCCGAAACCTGATATAACTTTCAAACCTATTTATGGTCAGTCAAACACACTTGCACTTGCAAACTATTCTGCATTCTGAAGCATCTCCAGATGAGGTTTTTGCCAAACTGCTGCCCGTTTTAGGCGAGATTCTCCAGTGCGATCGC
Source organism: Leptolyngbya sp. CALU 1928 (assembly GCF_056784215.1). NCBI lineage: Bacteria > Bacillati > Cyanobacteriota > Cyanophyceae > Leptolyngbyales > Leptolyngbyaceae > Leptolyngbya > Leptolyngbya sp. CALU 1928. The sequence continues at coordinate 20,367 of NZ_JBXBCE010000002.1, forward strand.
TGCTTCCTCTACTTGCGAAATCCTAATAATCAGCTTGGTAAAGTACCGTTTTGCTGGCGACGTAATCTTAATATTCCCGAAATTCTCGATGCTGAGTGGAAGTCAGAGCCAAAATCTTTAGCTCAAGATCCATTGTTTACTGCTGCTCTGCAAGCCAAACCATCTGTATATGTAGAAGATGTGGAGATAGCCGACCCACAGGTTGTTAATCGAGAGTTTGAGCAAGAGAACTTTGGGCATCGGGCTTTGATTCATGCTCATTTACGCCAAGACGGTCAGCTATGGGGCATTTTGCAGCCTTGCGTCTTTGGACAACCTCGCATTTGGACTGCCAGCGATCGCGCCATCATGACTGAAGTAGAGCAAGCAATTATCCCACTAGCGATCGCCTACGTGACAGCCAATCTTTAGGCTCCACTATTTATTTTTGCAATCGGAGTTATCGAATGATTGTTCATCTCACTCAAGATGGTTGGGAGGTGGTTTACCATCGTGCCCATGCCTTACTCGCTGCTCAAATTGGTGGGCACTGGAGCAAAAGTAATGCCCCAGAACGCTTTTATGAAACGATTGCCGCAATTTCTCACCATGACGATCTTGAAAAAGAATGGGAAGGCAATGAGTTGACCGAAGCTGGTGCACCGCTGGATTTTACCCTGAGTCGGGGAGACTCAACTGAGCCACTCCGACAGCATCTTTTAGACGCTCGATATCGGGGTCGCTGGGTGACCTTGTTGACTTCTAAACACATCTCCTATCTCAATCAGGATAAATGGGGTTCTTCTAAAGAGTGGGATAACTTTTTAAAAGAGCAAGAGAACAATCAAGAGAACTGGGCTAAAGAATTAGGCGTTGAAAAAGAGGAAGTAGAACGGGCTTATCAATTTATGTTGTGGTGCGATCGCCTCTCGCTGATCTTGGCACAAAACCAAGTCCCAGAAGACCAGCGATCGCTTGAAATCACTAGCGGTCTTGATAATCAACGATACGATATCCGGCAACTTAGCAATGGACATCTAACCATTGAGCCTTGGCCGTTTGAAGAAGAATTCACGGTCAACGTAGAGGCTTCCTGTTTATCAGAACTTAAGTTTAAAGATAATGATGCACTTGTCAAAGCACTACAATCAGCACCGATTAAAGTGTTAACCTGGACTTTTTCTGAAAAAGAGTAGTATGCCTTTAGAAACTCAAAATCGAAACACCTTTTTAGATAGTTAGGAGGTTAAAATTCAGCGTGAAAAGAACCAATTCTAATGCACTCCGTATTCTACGGTTCCGTATTTTGTACCCCGTAACCCCAAATTTTTTATGTCCAATAAAGTAGTTTAGCTTGAGGAAATCGCTTACCAATCTCACTCTCAAAAAAACGGCGTAGACTCTTCATCGTGTCAGAATCATACACATATTTAACACCGCCAAACTTATTGCGTTTGACACTCCGATTTGACTCATCCATATCTAGCTGACTATGAGGATACCAGCCCACCAGCACTTCTTTTGAACTAGGCGTAAAACGATGAGTAATGAACTCAAAAGTGAGATCACAATCAAAATCTAGTGCAACATTTATCGAGTCAAACAAATCAGAGTAATGGTCTTGCCAGCCTTCTATTGCCATAATTGGAGCAATCACTATACCCACTGGATAGCCACCGCCCCCGTGCGATCGCGGACGTGCTAACTTTCTCACCGCTTGTAATCGAGCCGATACAGCAGCAGTTCCCCCTTCAAACCGCTTGGAAATCGGCGTAGCATTGACACTAAATCGGCAGCGAGTATGACCATTGTGAGGAATATCGAGTAGCTGATCCACACCGTCAAACTTAGAAACCCAACGCAGATAGCCCGCTTCACGAGTGCCGAAATAGCGAATACATTCTGCTAAGCTGCCTGTCAAATGTTCAATCCCCAGCGGATCGGTATAGCAACTCACTTCAAATGAGGTTGCTTCAGATCCTTCGTAAGCACCCAAGCCCGCTAAAATCTGTGGCAAGTTAGCGTAGGCTCGAATGACAGGTGGACCTTGCAAACTACCTGCTAAATAGCAATATTCACAATGGGCGGGGCAACCTTCCGCTAGGTGAAACTGCCAATCGGCTGAGGGGGGAATTGGACTCAGCTTAAAGTTGCTAGGTGGAGCCGTGACGATTGCCAAAGTGCGCTTAGAAATATCGTAGGTTTCTCGCTCTGTATCTCCTCGCAAACTCGTCAGACGATTGCGGGATAACTTCTCAATCGGTAAATCTAGTGCCTGCACTTTAGATAAAATGTGCTGACCCCAAGGCTCTTCTAAAGCGGCGGGAGTAAACAAAACTTGCTCTGGCATCCACAAACGCGGAGGTGTTTGAACGGGCTGAAGTGGATTATTGGAAGGTGCGATCGCAGTAGAAGACAATGGACACCTCCAGTAGTGAATACTATCTTTAGTATTACCAATTTGACCAGTCTATGAAACTACTATCTTGCCTAGATCTCACTCTACCTAAAGCAGAGTTTTCCACACTAAAAGACCAAGCTTTTTGGGCAAAAACTACTCCTGAATTTGACTCCCGTTTTGGACAAGAATCCTTTTAGCTTTCGCGATATCCTCTGACGATAAATCCTTAGCAAACACTACAAAGCTAGGAGTTAAAGCAGAAATCTCTGCACCGTTCTGTTTCACCACATTTACACCCGTGATCGCAGCCATTAGCCCCAATCCAGCAGCACCAACCAGACTTCCTGCTAAAATCATTCCTATCATATTTCTAATAGGACTATCACTACTGATAGTTTGAGCAAAATTAGTTCTGACGTAGCTTAAAATAAGTCCAACAATTGCCCCACACAGCGCCCCTGCGATCGCGCCTTTCCCAGCATCTTTTCCTGCTTCGGTTTCAGTAACAGGCGGTGTTTGCAGCGCTAAAGAAAAGTTTTCCGATGGCAAACCAGAATCCTGTAGGGCATTAAGCGCGGTCTCAGCCACCTGCTGACCTGGAAACGCACCAATAATATTAGAATCAGACTCCATTGTGTAAGTCATGGTTAAACCTTTTTGGATAAAAGTTTAGATAAAGTGATTAAACTATCTTAAGCATTATTTAGGTAAAGTAATTTTCCTTCTTCCTGAAGGAGTATAAAAACAACAGATCGTACTTGTTAAACACAACTTTAGTTAGAGTAAAAATTTTTTACTTAAGAATATTCTAAATATATATCTTGCTGATTGCCTAAGTTTTCTATACGCAAAATTCTATTAAGAAATAGGTTCATCTATAGCAGTTGGTAATGGATATCTATGGCTCACCAAAAAAATACACGTAAAGAGATTCTCCGAGTAGTTTTTGCAGCAGCGCTAACTATTGTTGGTATTACTCATTTTACTCATACAGAGCAGTTTGTTAGGATTATGCCGCCGCAACTTCCTAATCCAGTGGCATTGGTTTACATTAGCGGTTTTTTTGAAATTCTTGGCGGCATTGGTTTGTTAATTCCTTTAGTCAGCGTGTTAGCTGCATGGGGAATTATTGCTTTATTCCTTGCAGTATTTCCAGCTAATATTAATCAGGCAATCAATAGCATTCCAATTGATGGAATTCCTGATCACCCATTACTGTATTGGTTGAGGCTACCATTCCAAATTCCTTTAATTGTGTGGGCTTGGTGGTATACCAAAAAGCCTGAGCTACAACCAGGCGCAGACGAGGTAATTACTCAAGCTGCTCAAAATCTAACCACGCTTAATAGTTTTGAGCCTATTGATAAAACCGAAACGATTTCATAATCTCACTTTACTCAGACTGTTCCTATCTGAAAGCTTCTAAATTAGCTGATAAACTAAAGACCTAATCATTGAGAGTAATTTTAGTTGTAAAGGCAGTCATGAGCAGGGGAACGTTGTTTGATAAGGTTTGGGATGCACACACGGTTGGGATGCTTGCTTCAGGGCAAACTCAACTGTTTATTGGGCTGCACTTGATTCATGAAGTGACCAGCCCTCAAGCGTTTGCCATGCTGCGGGAGCGGGGCTTGCCAGTGTTATTTCCTGATCGCACGATCGCCACGGTCGATCATATTATTCCTACAAACAATCGCGATCGCCCCTTGCTTGACGCGCTTGCCGAAGAAATGATGCAGTCCTTGGAACAAAACTGCAAGGAAAACGACATCACGTTTTATCCCGTTGGGTCTGGCAATCAGGGCATTGTCCATGTGATTGCACCGGAGCAAGGCTGGACTCAACCCGGTATGACGATCGCCTGTGGAGATAGCCACACCTCTACTCATGGAGCCTTTGGCGCGATCGCTTTTGGCATTGGCACCAGCCAAGTCCGTGATGTATTGGCATCTCAAACCCTTGCCCTTGCCAAGCTAAAAGTGCGTCGGGTTGAAGTGAATGGCGTACTGAGTCCCGGTGTCTATGCTAAGGATGTGATTTTGCATATCATTCGCAAACTGGGCGTAAAAGGCGGAGTGGGCTATGCCTATGAGTTTGCTGGAACCACGTTCGAGCAAATGACCATGGAAGAACGGATGACCATTTGCAACATGTCGATTGAGGGTGGCGCTCGTTGCGGCTATATCAATCCTGATCAAGTCACGTTTGACTATTTGCAAGGGCGAGATGCTGCGCCTAAAGGAGCCGATTGGGATACCGCGATCGCTTGGTGGCAGAGTATCGCCAGCGATCGCGATGCCGAGTACGACGATGTGGTGGTTTTCAATGCCGGAGAGATTTCGCCCACCGTCACATGGGGCATTACACCCGGTCAAGGCATTGGCGTGAATGAGCAAGTGCCCACCCCGGAACAAATGGTGGAAGAGGAACGGGCGATCGCGGAAGAAGCCTATCGCTATATGGATCTGCAACCCGGCACCCCGATTCAGGGAACCAAAGTGGATGTCTGTTTTATTGGTAGCTGCACTAATGGGCGGATTTCTGACCTACGCGAAGCCGCCAAATTTGCCCAAGGTCGTCATGTTGCCGATGGCGTGAAAGCTTTTGTTGTGCCCGGTTCGGAGCGAGTTAAAGAGCAAGCAGAAGCTGAAGGACTCGACAAAATTTTTGAAACAGCAGGGTTTGAATGGCGTGAAGCAGGCTGCTCCATGTGCCTTGCCATGAACCCCGATAAGCTTCAAGGACGAGAACTCAGCGCTTCATCTTCTAACCGCAACTTCAAAGGACGGCAAGGGTCTTCCTCTGGTCGCACCTTACTCATGAGTCCTGCGATGGTGGTCGCCGCAGCGGTGACTGGTCAGGTCACTGATATACGCGAGTTGCTGTAGTGTTTATAGCGATCGCAGTACAACTTGCGATCGCTGAATTTGGTCAGTGCTGAAGCCTGCTTCGTCTAGATAAGCCAAAAAGCTGGAGTCACCATAGCGCGGATCAAGAGCGATCGCTTGGCGAAATGCGGATTGGGCAAGGGGAGTTTCTTGGTTTCCCAAATGGGCGATCGCCTCTGCTACTAACGGATGGGGATTGCTGGGTTCTAGCTTTGCGGCTTCCTTTGCAGTAGCGATCGCCCAATCATATTGTCCGACTCGCTCCAATGCCAAACTGAGGTTATAGTGGGCGATTTCGTTGTTGGGTTTGAGCAATGCTGCCCAGGAATGAGCCGCGATCGCATTGTTGAGTTTGCCGCCGACTAGGTAGACAATGCCCAAAGCATTCAGCGTTGGCACATCAAACGGATTTAGGTTAAAGGTTTCAAGTAAAGTTTTCTCGGCAACCGGGGTTTGTCCGGCTTTATGCTGTGTCCAGCCGAGCAACACTCGCCCTGATAGGTTTTGTGGCTCCAGTTCCACGGATTTTTGCAGCACCGCGATCGCTTCTGGATAGCGCTCTTGGTCGCGCAAACTTAGTCCTTGCTGGCGATAGTCTGCTGCTGACTGGGCAAAAGCGGAGGAGGGGATGAGTAAGCTAGCGATCGCTCCTGCTATGAACCCTTTTAAAAAAACACTATTCATCACAACTCCATCGTTCCAACATCCGACACCCGTTTACTTTTTTCAATCCCACTCTGTTGATGTCCACCCAGGAGCAGCCACCAGACGGAGATAAATACCCAATGCACAACAGTGATTGTCCAAAGGGAACCTGTGATGCGATAAATGATGGTACAGGCTAATCCCAGGATGGTGATCAGGCTGATGTATGTGGGATTAGCGATAATGGATCGGGATTCATTCAATCCTAAAGGGAATCTCGGTGCAAAGCGGGCATAGACCCGTTGAAAGCCAACAAATAATCCTAATGCCAACAGTGCCCACGCCCACCAACTCCCAGCGGGAATCCAATTTTTGGGGTAGGGAATTAACAAGACGCGAAAAATGTATTCTTGCACGAGGGCGGGAATAATCAGCAATCGCAGGCAGGTAGCCAGTTGGTGATGCCAAGGAGCTTGCCACGGGTGCCAGTGCAAGAAGCCTTGAGAAAAGCCCAAGAAAAGGGCGATTGCGCCAAAACCCAGCAAAATCCCCAGCGTTGTTAACCAATCTCCTGCTGAAGGAATCGTCACGCCTCCAAACGTGCGGAGTACCAGGTAGGACAACGGTGAAATTTGGGTAAAAGGAAGTCTCCAAGCCCCGAACAACAAGGTTGCCTCTAACGGCGCAAGCCCTGGATCATTGCCCCCAATGATGTTCGGACGCAAAAACCACAGGGATGCCCCGTTATTCAAAAACAACATGGAAAACTCGTCGTGGGTTTGCCGGGGGAGGGCTGTACGCCAACTGATTAAGCCAGTCAATAAGTTTTTGGGTCGAAAATCGTCAATACTCAAAAATTTCTGTTCTTTCTCAACCCCCATCAAAATCTCAGCATTTTGCTCCCAGTCCCATCTGACAATCCCCATGGGTATCAGTTGTCGAGTCAGATCCTCCCCTAATTGAACCAGTTTCTCAAACCGTTGTGTGGTGGGGTCAGTGGGGTTTGCTTTGATCCACTGCACCACTTCAGGATTCGATTCTATCTGGTGTCTAAATCGCACCAAGGTATGTAGGATTGCTTGAGCAGAATCTTGCACGCAGGATGTCGCTGATGTAATCGTCGAGTTTCCGGTGCCATCTCCAATGCGATACCGAGCCATCACCAAACTGAGTTGACCAATCAATTCGTTGTAGAACGAAAGTGTTGTGCCCCCAAAGGTATAGTCATCCGTTAAGGTGTCTAGCTTAATAAGGACATCGGAAACGGGACGAGTTCCCATGAATCCGCGCCGCATATTTCCCATGTAGTGAGTCCAGGTTTGCGCTCCAGATATTGTTCCATCCGGGGCATTCCCGTAGACTTGCAGGTAGTCTACATCCAGCATGGGTTCTTGGGTAAAAGGGTCTTGAATGACCTCGGCAACTCCAAAGGAAAAGTGTCCGGCGTAGGTGCCTAAAATAAAGGACTCATGGTTGGCGTTAGTGCCACCGCGTCCACCAAACAAATGCAGCACAAAAGCGCGATCGCCCACCTTCCAACTGGCTTGCGCCTTTTCTGGAGTGTCTGCACTCGCATCCACCAGTACTGTTTGTAGTGTGCCTTTACGATTTTCAACATCCCGCCAATTTTCGGTTCTGATATGCCTCAACCCATTGTTGAACCCTAAAACGGTTTGTTGTGGGGATAGCAAAAACAGCGATCGCGGTCTTAACCCTTGAACGGTGAACCTTTGATCGTTCGCCTTAGCCCCATAAATATACCAACCCGCCTCTCCTGCGGGTGAAGTTGCCAAATCACGAGTGGTCATAGTAAACACTCCCCCCCAATCTGCTGGTTGTTGGGGAATCCGAATGACTTCCTCCAAGCCATCAAACTGTCGAGTTTTGGGGTTGTAATGCCTGACACGCATCAAATCACTGGTGCAAGGTTGCTCTCCAGGGCACTGTTGCGGCAGGGACGGGTCTGTTGGCGGCACCGATTCAATAAACTTCACCAGTGCTTGAAATCGTCCTACGTCTTGAAACGGTTCACGCTCCAGCCGCAGGATAGCTGGCAGCGCAGTCGCGGTCTTTTCTAGATCAACCAGTTGTTGAACCACTCGGAGATCTAAGTCACTGGTTGCGGTCTGTCCCGATTCTAGGGTTACGGCTCCCCGCAATTGCACCACTACGGCATCGTGGGGTAGTCCGCCCGCCAGAGATTGCAGCGGTCCAACTTGATTGCGACCATCTAAGCGAATGGGATTGGTTGATCCATTTTGAAAGCTTCTATGTGCCCGTGCGGTAAAGCGAACATTGCGAGAGGCAACCCTGACATATTGCTCAATGCTGGGGGATTTTGCCCAGGCGAGCCGAATAGTTTGACCCACCAGATTTTTCGCATTGGCTGGCGCGGTGTAGACTTCAAACCACGTCCAATCCATTTCTTGATTGGTTTTGGCAAATTGTTGATATTGCTCGGCGGTGGGCAGAATTAATCGCCCAACCCATTCGGCAGTGGGGCGGTAGAAACTGGAAGGAGGCGATTGTTGGGCGGGGTAATAGTTGGGTTGGTTGAAGGGGGCGGTGATGGTGGAAGAATATTGGGAGGATGGGAGAGTAGTGAAGCTAGCCGATCGCAAGGCAGGCGCACCCATCAGCAAAACCGCGATCGCCCCCAGAAACACCCACTTTAAGTGCTTAAGCGATCGCAGTCGTTGATTGCCAATCCATCTCTGCATAGCCAAATACTCTACCGTTGCCGTTGGGTCAGGTTGACATAATAGTGCGTTCTGGCGTACCTAACACACTCTATCGCTGGCATTGGGGGCAAAAATGCGCCGATCGCCCTGCCATTTTCAGGCGTTCTATAACGGTTTCACAGGTGCGGCACGGTTCTCCATCCCTGCCATAAACCCAGGCTTTGCCGCCATAGTTGCCATTGATGCCTTCCACACTCCGGAAACTGCTGAAGGTGGTGCCATTTGCGTCAATACTATCTTGCAGCACCTTTAAAGCCTTACTGTACAATAGCTTGACCTGATCTCGGCTCAAGATACTGCACAGCGTTTGGGGATGAATGCCGCTCAAAAAGAGGGCTTCATCCGCATAGATATTGCCTAATCCAGCGACAATGCGTTGATCCAGCAAAGCATTTTTGATCGGGCGCTGACGGGGATGAAGCTGCTGATATAGATAGTCAGCCGAAAATTCGGTCGAAAAGGGTTCGGGTCCAAGCGCTTGCAATCCAGTGATAATCTGCTCTGGCAGATGATTGGGCGGCACCCACCAGAGTTGTCCAAAGGTGCGCTGATCGACAAATCGTAGTTCGCGATCGCCCTGAAAAAATAGCCGCACTCGTGTATGCTTTTGCACTGGTTCAGCGGCATCTACCCAAAGCATTTGCCCGGTCATCCGCAGATGTGCGCCGAGATAACCCGCAGCAGTAGGATTCTCAGTGCCTATTCCTTGAACCAGTTCGGCAATCAAATATTTGCCGCGTCGATGCCATTGGGCGATCGCGGCTCCGGTCAGTCCCGGCAAAAAATCGGGTACAAAAATAGGGTGGGCAATGGTGCGATTAAGCAACACTTCTCCACCCTGAATTTTTTGATTGAGGGTCAACTGATTAAGCCCTCGCCGAACCGTTTCAACTTCGGGCAATTCAGGCACAGCTACACCACAGAATAAATATTGTACGAATATTCATCTTAGTAGAGATGCAGCCATTCACCAAAAACGCAAATGAATTCTAAAGTATCCAGCAACACGGCCTCATCCCGTAAAAGGTTAAGCGATGTGCTGATTCAATCAGATTTCCTTAACGAGTTTCAGTTCCCTGGTTAGGAGATCCTTCAACCACGCTACTGCCTTCGCCGGATTCGGCTTTGGCAGTAGACTTGGCATCGGTGACAACATTACTACCCGTTCTGCGGGTGCTTTCATTGATAGTAGTTTGTTCACCACCGGATGCAGTGGTTTTAGCCTTCTTAGTCGGAGGTGCAACTTCAACAACTTCGCTTTGACCAAAGTTATTGGTGTTAACCCCCGCATAGTTGACCCGATCAAATCGAACGATAACGGGGTATTTAATGCCACCCTGGTCAATAGAGGCAACAGTGCCTACTTCTTGAAACCAGTAGGACTCTTTACGCATGATACGGACTTTAGAACCACGCTGAACCATGAGTGTTTTCCCTTATTTGCTTAACTCACACAGCTAATGCAGATACTTTACACCGGAGTGTTCACTGCCAAAGCATTCAGCCTCAGGGTTGACACAATCTGCAATATTCAGCAAAGAAAGGCAATATATGAGATTTGGGGTTTCAGGTTTCGAGCTTCAGGTTTTAGGGTAGGGCTTATGCGAAGAAAGGGGCTGGAGGAACGGTGTGAATGAATTGGCAAAGTAGTTCAAATGCCCGCCAGAAAATCCTTTACTTTAGAGAAGATAGACCGTGGAGAATAAAAGGTGGGAGAGATTCCTTCGCTATTCGTCATGCGCCCTTCGTCACTCAATTCTTCTGCCCCTTTTATGTCTTACGAACCGCTACATCATAAATATCGACCTCAGACGTTTGCGGAGTTGGTGGGGCAGGAGGCGATCGCCTCAACGCTGACGAATGCAATTCGGCAGGAGAAAATTGCGCCTGCCTATTTATTCACCGGGGCGCGGGGCACGGGGAAGACTTCGAGCGCTCGAATTTTAGCAAAATCGCTGAATTGTCTCAGCAGTAAAACCCCAACTGAAAAACCCTGCGGGATCTGTGAGGTGTGTCGCGCGATCGCTAAAGGGGATGCGCTGGACGTGATTGAAATTGATGCTGCCAGCAATACGGGAGTAGATAATATTCGCGAATTGATTGAGCGATCGCAGTTTGCCCCGGTGCAGTGCCGCTATAAGGTCTACATTATTGATGAAGTTCATATGCTCAGCACAGCGGCATTCAACGCGCTGCTGAAGACGTTGGAAGAACCGCCTGATCGCGTAGTCTTCGTCTTAGCTACGACCGATCCTCAGCGGGTTTTGCCCACGATTATTTCTCGCTGTCAACGGTTTGACTATCGGCGGATTCCCTTGGAACCGATGGCAAATCATTTGCGACATATTGCCGACAAGGAAAGCATTCTGATTACGGCGGAAGCGGTGACGTTGGTGGCGCAAATTGCCCAAGGTGGCTTGCGAGATGCGGAAAGCTTACTAGACCAACTCAGCCTCCTGCCGACTGAAATTACTGTGGAGCAGGTGTGGGATTTAGTAGGGTCAGTGCCGGAGCGGGATTTGTTGGAGTTGGTCGGCGCGATCGCCCAAGATGACCCAGAAGCGGTGCTTGATAGTACCCGTCGCTTGATGGATCGGGGTCGAGAACCGCTGATTGTTCTGCAAAATCTCGCTGGCTTTTATCGGGACATGTTGATTGCCAAAACCGCTCCTCAGCGAAACGATCTGGTTGCCCTGACTCCGGCTACTTGGCAGCAACTTTGCGACCTAACCCAAACTCTTGACCTAGGGCTAATTCTGACCAGTCAGCAGCATCTCCGCAGCAGCGAAATTCAGCTTAAAAACACGACTCAACCCCGGCTCTGGTTGGAAGTAACACTTATGGGGTTGTTGCCTTCTGCGGTCAATCCTTCGGCGGTCAATCCTTCGGCGATCGCTCACCCCAGTCCTGCTCATCGCCCTAGTTCAACATCCCACAAGCCAGCTATTCCTGTTCAGTCCAGCACTGCCACCCCTACCGCAACACCCATTCCACCTGCCGCGATTCCCCAGTCGAATGCTCAACCCATTTCAGAACAACCAGCAACTCATCCAGCAGAATTGAGAAAACCAACAGATGCGAGTCGTGAAACAATCCCTACGGGAATCGCTCCACAGCCTGAACCAGAACTTCAGCCCCCCGCATTGCCCAGCAATTTAGAAAATACTTGGCAACAGGTGATTCTCCAAATCCAACCATTCTCAACCCAGGTAATGATGCGGCAACAGTGCCATTTGGTGACATTTGATGGAGAGCAAGCGCGGCTAGCTGTGAGTACTCAGCAGCTATTCAAACTGGCGCAGGAAAAATTACCCAATATTGAAGTTGCATTTGAGCAAGTGTTTGGGCAAAAAGTTCGGATTAGCTTAGAGGTTGCAGCGCCAGGAACCCGAATGACTGCCCCGCCTCCAGCCCAGACTCCGCCACCGCCGCCTACTCCTGCAAAACCTGCTCCGCCCCAGTTCAAGTCGCCAACTGATCCGTCGCAACCTGCGAGTTCACAGTCCTTCGAGCCACGGCGAACTCCCCCACAAACTACTCCTAAAATACAAGCACCCACTCAATCCCTTGAAGAAGTTTTAGGAAATGAAGCCCATCCAAAAAATGTAGATGGTAGACCTATCTGGAAGCAGGATGAAGTCACCGATGCCGCTCATCGACTTGCCGATTTTTTTGCTGGTAAGGTCGTGGATGATGACAATAGCGCCGACGTGCCTATTAAATCAGCGATCGATGTTCCTGAACCTGAGATTGAGCCTGATATTGAGCCAGAGGAGTCAACGCCCCAGCCTTGGGCTGATTCCACTGCCGATGACCCGTTAGATGAGGATGACGAAGATGACTTACCCTTCTAAACTATCTAAGCTGCCTCATCCTGCCCGTAATGCTTTGTTTTGATCCACTTGAGCCGTTTAGGGCGAACAGAGATTCGAGCGGTGGTGCTAGCAACGACAGGCAACCAGTGCAGCATATATAACGTGCCATAGATTGCTCTGAGCAGAATCAAAGATGGCAAAGTCGATGCATTGGTTTCAGTAGGCTGAGTGGACAGCGATCGCGTTGAACGTCGAATTCGCCGTAAGCCAAAGGTCATTCCCGTCAGCGACATCAGTACCGATAAGCCAGCCAGCGGTGCAAACAATAGAGGCTGGTGGCGCAAAATTGCCATTAACGTATCGGGTACAGTGGCGCTAGGCAAGGCATATTGCAAAATCCAGAAAACAGCCATATCAACTGTTTTGCGAATGCCCATGCGCGTCCGAAGCAGTGGTTGCCAATAGTCTAAGTAGCGCTGATAGCCCCCTTCTGCCCAGCGGCTGCGTTGATGCCACAGGGCGATCGCGTCGGTTATCCCTTCTTCTTCCACAGCGGGATAGGTCGTGAAATCAATATCCCAATCGTCTAAATGCAAACGGAAAGTCAGATCCAAATCATCCGTAATCGTCTCTTCATTCCAGCCGCCGCAGCGATCTAATGCCACTCGTCGGACAAACTGACCATTCCCCCGCAGTTCGCCAATGCCGCCGATCGCAATCCGCTGATCTTGCCAAAATGAATCCAGCGCCATCTCGGCAATTTGCCCCTGAACCCACAAATTCCCCGATACATTCGCGATTTGTTTACGCACTTGCACCGCGCCCAATTCCGCCCGGTCAAACAACGGCAACACTCGCCGAAATAAATCAGGCGTAACTTGAGCATCGGCATCAAACACTGCGATAATCTCACCTTTGGTCAGCGGCAACACTTGGTTAAGCGCCCCCGACTTTCCCCCAGCCGATCCCACAGGACGGTGAAACACCCGCAGTTGTTCATACTGTTGAGCCAATTGCTTCAGCAAAGCCGCTGTTTTATCCGTGCTATTGTCATCAATCACCCAAAGTTCATACTGACTTGCAGGGTAATCGAGACTGCACAAAGTTGTCACCAATCGTTCGATTACGGCTTCTTCGTTTTTAGCCGCGACGAGAACCGATACCATGGGTAGGGAAGCCAGATCAATAGCATCTAGGGGTTTAGCAGGCGGCAACGGACGGGCAAACAAAATTCGCACGGCGTGAATGCCGATCAGCGTGGTTAAACCCGCGACAAACCAATAGCTCCAAGCCACAAAGTGAAGGGCGATCGTACCGCTCCAAATCGTCATTAAGGCGATCGCTGCCCTGCGCCGCCGACTTCCAGTCCCGTAAATATGGGGATCTGGATCTTCATCGGGTTCAACCAGATCAGATAAATCAGCTAGCAGAGCGCTGATAGGAGGCAGGTCGTTGAATGAATCGCTTTCGCGCCAGGAATTCTCCGGCATAGGTCACCTGATTTAACCACCAATATTTGTCAATCCCTTTGAAGAAGCTAGGAATTAGATAGCACCAGACTGTACAGCCTTCGCAAACCGACAGCTTGCCCTGCGACTGGCGATAGCTTTCCACCTCTTCCGACTGTTTATAAAGCTCATAGAGGCGACCGTTGATGGGCAAACCTGTTTGAGCGAAGTGGTAGCAGGGCAAAAGCAATTCGTCGTTGGGTGAGATAGCTATCACGGCATCCACTGCCTTACAGCGCGGATTTTGGGTATCGTTTCCACCAGCTTCAATAAAAGCGAGTGCAGCTTTATTGTAACCAACGTTGGAGTATTGTTTGGCAGCAGCTTCGATCGCCAGCACCATGTCGGGAGTCGGGTTTTTCTTCGAGTTGTAGTTGCCATAAGCCGTAAAGGCGGGATTCAGCCACACTCGTGAACCGAGCCGTAAACCCAGTTCTGCCACTTCTGAGATGCGATCGAAATTTTGCGCCGTCACCGTATGGTTTAAAACCGGATATTCGCCCAAAGAGTGAGCCAGTTCAACCGATTCAACCAGGGTGTCAAAAATTTGCACCCCACGGGATTGGTTGTGGGTTTCTGCGTCGGGACCATCCAGAGAAAAGTTGAGAAAATCGATCAACCCCTGCATCTCTTTCGCCCGTTTGGGATACAAGATCGTATTTGTGGTCATGCTAGTCACAAAACCTTGCCGTTTTGCCTCAGCGTAGATCTGCTGAACATCGGCTCTCAGTAACGGCTCTCCACCTGTGAAGTCTATATATTTCACGCCGAGCCGACGCAAATCCATCAGATTTGTGCGAATTGTGTCAAATTCTGCTTCTTCTTTGGGGTCTAATGCCCAAATATCGCAGAAATGACACCGAGCATTACAGCGGTAGGTCAGATAATAGTTTGCAACCAAAGGTGCCATAATGTCGTTCCAGCGTCCTAACGGTAAGATTTTTGGGAAATTGTGCAAGATTCACTGAACTACACAATAAGCCTTAGGGAGGCGCAACACAAGCATCTGTTGCAGTGAGTAATCGGTTTTAGAAGCAGCTAGCAGAAGGGAATACTCTAAATAATTAGCGATTTGCGCGAACATGATACAATTGTACCAAACTTATAGAGTGGTTGGAGTGCATCACTGCTGTAAGTGCCGATTGTTCGTATAGGGGCTATCCTCAGCGATGGAAGAACAAACATCACCGATTCAGTTGCCTTTTCATCTTTCAGCGCCGCTACCTGATCCAGAAAATAAGTATACGCCTGCGGCAGAAGATAAGGTGGTGCCAATGCTGATCGAAAATACCATTACTGAAGATGAACGTCGCCCCCGTGCTGCCGCTCAACGCAAGCAGCGTGGGATACCTGAAACCAAAACAGGAGCCGCGACAATTAGTAAAAAAGCGCTTAAAGCAGTTCGGAAAAATCAATCGACGCTGCCTCATCCTTATGCTGATGAACTAAAACGGTTTGAAGAGCAGGCAAAGCGGATTAATCAAATTCTTGCTGATCGTGCCAACAGCGATCGCGCTCACAAAGGAGCGATGCGTGAATCCAGTTCTGATTCAATAGCATATCCTCAACCGCTACCAAAAGCTTCAACTCAACCCACTCAATGGCAAATCGTTCAGCCTTCATATCAAAATCCGCCGATTAAAGACCCGCCTGTCAAAAAACTACCTGTTACAAATCAGTGGCAGTCTTCCACTCCAATCGAAGAACAGACTGTTGAAGGCTTAAACCTTTCGGCAGGAAGCATTCATCAGCGGTTGCATGAATTGGGGTTATATCTGCATGAAGCAGATTTCCGCGCCCCTGTTTCCGACACCCTCAGTGGCTCAAATCTTGAAAGTCCTGCTCAATTTCAACATTCTTCCTTGCAAAACCCTGAGACTTGCCAAATTCCATCATTTTATCCACCGACTCAGGCAACGCCGTCACAGGCTCCGCAAACTGAATCTATCCCCAATCAAAGTAGGGGAACTGCCGCGAATCGACTCCCACGCGATCGCTCTCATTCTCGTGCTGGTTCGCCACCGATGACGCTTCGCCGTTATTTGCGAGAGTGGCTCAGACGTTTGGATGATGAGCGATCGCCAGAACTCCCTCGCCAACCGATCGAGCGCCTCAGCAATGCGGCTCTATGGATTACTACTTTTGCAATTGTTCGGGTTGCATCTCGCTATGTGCTTGCTATATTTCCTATACTTTCACCCGTTTTTCTGGGTGTGATTCTAGCTCCAGCGATCGCTGCGGTCTATCTGCTAGTCTGCGTTCCTAAAACAGGCTGGGTCGTTTACTACCGTCTGTTTTTGATCATGGTCGGATTTCTCATCGGTGGCAAACTTTAGGGGGGAATGGGACGCAGGATAACCATATCTAGGATTTAGATATGGAAAAAGCCCAGTTTGACCAGGCTTTCTCAAGTTATTTACGAAAGTTTGTGAATTTACTTAATTTCGCAGGTGAGTGGGCAAGCGGCGTAAACTGAATAATTCTGGGGATTAGATTGACCACTCAGCCAGGGTAGCCAGCTTACATCACTGGGGTGAGTTCCCTGCAAGGTCAACATTGCGGCTGCAACCATCACTCCAACTAGCTGGACTGAAATAAAGCTGCTCACAATCATCACCAAACTAATTCCTGGTAAAACTTCATGCAGCACCATAGCTAGCAAGGAACCAACCGTGACAATCAAAATTCCAACGGGGAACCCCGCGATTAGCAAGCAGACGGTTAGAATTCCCGTCCATAATAAAAAGCTTTTTAGCATTAAGCCATAATTTGATTGGCTGATAGTTTGACTCTGGGAAACTGCCATGCTTGACTCCTTAATTAAAAATAATTGACTAAATTTGAAAAAAATGCAGAATGCTATGAAAATGTCACCCAGCGATCTGGATGGCTTCGATGAATTCATATCAGCATATAGAAGAATGATTGAAAGCTGAGATTTCCTCAAAAAAAATTACATACTTTAGCGAAACTTAATCAATGTTTTTTGATTACTGCACCACTTCTTGTAGGGTCTCTACAAACGATGGATAGGAAATTGCGGCGGCTTCTGCCCGTTGAATGATGGTGCTTCCTGTGGCAGTCAGGGCGGCGATCGCCAAGCTCATGGCAATCCGATGATCGGTGTGGCTATCTACTTCAGTTCCAATTAGGGGTGTTCCCCCAACAATTTCCATGCCGTCAGGAAGTTCGGTAATCTTGGCTCCCATTTGGTTGAGTTGAGTTGCCATCACGGTGATGCGATCGCTTTCCTTGACGCGCAGTTCTGCCGCATCTCGAATAATGGTTGTGCCCTTGGCAAACGTTGCTGCCACCGCCAAAATGGGCACTTCGTCGATCAATTTAGGAATTAAGTCGCCCTCAATCGTGCAGGATTGCAGCGGCGCACCGTTTTGTCCTTGGCGATAGCGGACTCGCAGATCTGCCACGGGTTCCCCAGCAACTTCCCGCAGATTCTCTTGAGTAATATCTGCGCCCATCATTGCCAGGGCTTCTAAAATGCCCGTGCGGGTCGGGTTCACGCCCACATTTTCAATGGTGAGATCCGATCCGGGGACGATCGCCCCGGCAACCAGCCAGAACGCCGCTGAGCTAATATCCCCCGGCACAACAACAGTTTGTCCTTTGAGGGGCGCAGGTCCGATCACGGTGGCGCTACAGGTTTCTGGATCAACAATAATTTTGGCACCAAAAGCACTCAGCATCCGTTCACTATGATCCCGTGATAGGGCGGGCTCTGTGACGGTCGTTTTTCCTTCGGTCATCAGCCCTGCTAGTAAAATGCAGGATTTTACCTGGGCAGAGGCGATCGGCGATTGATAATGAATGGGGCGTAGGGCTTGCCCTCTTACGGCTAAAGGTGCCAAGGAGCTATCCTTGCGTCCCCAGATTTCGGCACCCATTTGCTGCAACGGCTGGACGACTCGTGACATGGGGCGCGATCGCAGCGAACTATCTCCTGTTATCGTAAAAAATCGCCCTGGATGAGAAGCCAAAATGCCTAACATCAGCCGCAGTGTCGTTCCAGAATTGCCTGCATTCAGCACATCCAGCGGTTCCGTGAGTTTCCCCAAGCCAATCCCGCGCACTCGCACTTCGTCACTGTTGAGCGTTGAAATGTCTGCCCCCATTGCCTGAAAGCAACTGGCAGTGCTGCGAGGATCTTCTCCTAGCAGCAACCCATGAATCACCGTTTCGCCCTCTGCCAGCGCGCCTAGCATCAGCGCTCGATGGGAAATGGATTTATCCCCCGGCACTCGAATTCGCCCTTGCAGTGCCAGCCCTGAAACCGGGGGGATAATTGTCAGGTGGTGATGATATTCCGTTTGATTAAGGGTAATTACCTGGGTCACTGCCATGGGGATCGGCTAGACTGCCATTTGAACTGCGTTAGTAATCCTACCGCTTAATTACCATGCTGACTCAACTTCGCCGACCGATTCATTTATCCTTTAGCTCTGCGGATGGCTTGCTAAATTCAGAGCTAGAGACGGTTGGCACGCTCTACCAAAAAGAGGATGATCGCTATCATCTGGTGCTCACAGAGCCACTGGTGATGGATTGGGATACGCGATCGCAGGCGTTAGAAGCCTCTGCCATCAGCACCTTAACAACCACTGCTGTTCCCACACCGCGCCTCTTATGGATTGAGTTTTCGCCTTATCGTGTGACGATGACCATGCAGGGAAATGGTCAGTTTAACTACCGCCATCTGTTTGAACCGGGAGTAGTGGGGCTTAGCCGCTATTTCCTGCAAGAAGATGGAGTGTATCCCAATCGCGAGTTACGGTTACGCAACTTTACCCGCAACCTACATGTGAAAGGAAATCCGCTGCCTTCTTACCTGTTGTTAGAGTATGAGCTTCGCTGCGATCGCCTCCAGTTAGGGCAATACACCTTAAGCCTGGAAATTCATCACTAACTGGGATTATGAGGATGCATCCCCCGGAGCGATCGACTGCATAGACATTTCCAACTGACACAGAAGCGCCTTACGCTGCATCGTTTGAAAAATATTGTAGAACCCGTTGGCGCGAGAAGGGGTAAGGCTGACATCTAAGCCCGTGTCTTTAATGAAATCCGGGGTAAGCTGAGAAATCTCTTGGGGAGTCAATCCCTTTAACCCTTCAACTAGCAACGCCACTAATCCTTTAGTCAATTGAGCATCGGAATCTGCTTCAAACACGACCTTCCCATCCACCAAGTCGGCAATGACAAAAACTTGGGACACGCACCCTGGAACTTTATTCTCAGCCGTTTTTTGTGACTCTGGAAGTTCTGGCAGGCGTTTGGCAAGCCAAAGGAGATATTCGTAGCGCCGCTTTGGGTCAGTTGTTTGTTGTAAACGACGGACAATTTTCTCTAAGACGGGCGGCAATGGCATAGAAGAGGTAGACATTAGAAAAATAGGAGCGCGATCGCGCCACAAATATGAGTCACTATTACCTTAACGCGCAGCGGATAAGTGATCTACGAAAGCATACTGCGGAGTTGACGCAGCGATCGCGTACAAGCCGGACAGTCGCAGCCAAACAGGGCGATCGCGGCATCGCTTTCTTCCTCGCTCATATCAAACGAGGTTGCCGTTACATCATCTATTTCAATCGCATCCCGCGCAGCAGCGGCAGATTGAGTAATGTCAAAAACCTTAGCCGCTTCAGAAGTGACACGCTTACAGGTAAATTGCGTCGCAGTATGGGCAACCGCACGTAAACAAGTGGTTTCTTTGGAAACTTGCACCCAAGCAGGTTTATTGGCTTGGACTGGTTGAACCATCATCAGAGACACGACTGAAGCAAATGTCGCTGGGGAGAGAAGCAAAAGCCGAAGAAACTGATTCATAAAGATTGGGAAGTATGAAGAGGCAGGATATTAAAACCTGCTAATTATTTCACATCACCGGATAAGTGATCCGTAAGTTTTGAAAAAACTTGGTATCACCATAAATAATAAACAAGGTCTTTAGGCGCTGATCGATTTCATCAGCGGCATTTTAGTCGCTTTATGCGGCGGTTCAGTCCAGTGTTTCTATAATGGGACGATTCCATCTATGGGAATTTTCCGACTCAGGATGGTTGTTAGTTTATGACTTGTTGTGGAATGGCTTTATGAAGGGTGGAAGCAAATATCAGCCATTGCTAGAGTATTTACAGCGGAGCGATCGCCCGGAAGTGGTGCTAACCTTTGCAGCGATTGAAACGCTTATGGATGCGCCCTTACCGGATTCAGCCCGATACAATCGAGCGTGGTGGAGCAACCGTAGCAAAGGAGCGCTGCAAGCAACCGCTTGGATGGGGGCAGGGTATCTCGTGAAAGATTTGAACTTTTTGGATGAACAGGTCATCTTCCACAAGCCGTCTCAAGTTTATAGAGTGCAGCGCGTAAATGACGAAATTCAGTGGAATGGGGAATTGGTCAAAGCCTTGCGATCGCACATGCAGCTAACCCAGGCAGGCTTTGCCAAAGAACTCCGTATCCGGCAACAAACCGTCAGCGAATGGGAAAAAGCAGTCTACGAACCCTCGCGAGCGTCTTCAAATTATCTAACTCTGGTTGCCGAAAAAGCCCAGTTCAAACTTGAGTCGGCAGAAATAGACTGAATTGCTTTGCTGTTACGGATTGCTTAAACAGTGAAGCCATTCCAATTCAGCAAAGATTGTTTAAAGTCCTCCTATGGGAGTTCAGGAGCGGTTTTGGGAATACCAGAGGCAGACCACTGGAATTTTACCCACGCAACTCCATGACCCGTCATAAAATTACGACCCTCACCGATCGCACAACCGGACAAAAAATCAAATTCGGTGGCTTTCAACCCGCTAACGGCAAAAAACCGCCCAACTCTCAAAAATACTCCAGCGATCGCTTCCAGGCAAATCAATTGCCGCCCCGCGTCGATTTGCGCCCCTACATGACCGCTGTTGAGAATCAATCCCAACTTAGCAGTTGTGTTGCCAACTCCATGGCTGGAGCCTATGAATATCTGGCAAAACGGGCAAATGGCGATGCGGGTGATGTCAGCCGCCTGTTTATTTACTACAACGCCCGTGCCTACGAAAACAGTAAAGAAGATGCGGGCTGCATGATCGTCTCTGCGATTCAAGTGCTGCAAGAACATGGAGCCTGTAGCGAAGCAACGTGGGCATACGATGAAGCCCAAGTCAACGTGCAGCCCCACGATGCCGCCTACGAAGAAGCCCGTAATTTTTTAGTGCAAGAAGCTCAAGAAATTGACTGTGACCTAACCGCCATGAAGAGTTGTCTCGCAGAAGGGTTTCCCTTCGCCTTCGGACTAAAGCTTTTCCATTCCTTCGACAAAGCCCAAAAGCGTGGCATTGTTCCGGTTCCTGACCCTGTTGAACAAGGACGGGCAGAACACGGCTGGCACGCCATGCTGTGCGTCGGCTATTCTGACCAATCCCAAGCGTTCATCGTACGTAATTCTTGGGGTGAAGAGTGGGGCGAAAAGGGCTACTGCTATGTACCCTACAGCTACATGACCGATCCCAAAGTCTGCCAAGAGCTATGGGCAGTCCGCGCCGTAAGCGATCTAGATTTTAGCCAAGGCGTGTGGGTAGAAGACGATTTTGCCGTTGCCGATGCCATTTTTGACCTATTTGGCGATGAACTGGAGGCAGACACAGACGAATCAGTCTATACCTACGATTATGTCGAGTACGAGGACGAATCGGGTGATGAAACAGAAGAAACCGACGACTCTGAGGAAACCTCTGAAGAATATGAAGAAACCTCTGAAGAATATGAGGACTCGACTGAAACCGTAGACGCTGACTACGAGGAGAGTGAAGAGACTTCTGAAGAATACTTAGAGGAAACTGAAGAGTCCGAAGAATCGACTGAAACGGTGGAATCTAGCTACGAAGAAACCGAAGAATACTTAGAGGAAGAATCTAGTGAGGAAGACAGTGAGGAGTATGAAGAGGAAGAAATAGAAGACAGTAGCGACGAGGAAGAGGAGGAAAGCGAGGAAGAGGAGGAAAGCGAGGAAAGCGAGGAAGAGGAGGAAAGCGAGGAAAGCGAGGAAGAAGATTACGAAGAGGAGGAAGACTACGAAGAGGAGGAAAGCGAGGAAAGTTACGGAGACGAAGAGGAATAGCAGCCTTGAAGATATGAACCATCGCATCTTTCTGCAAGGATGTTTTGCAAAAGGCGCTTACAAGACCATGCGATCGCATGGTCTTGTAAGCGAAGCATTTGGCGTTAGACCACTCGCTTGATAGGATGATGGGCGTTTCAAGCTACAAGTATTTCAATTGTGATAGGAGGCTAACGTGATCGATTTTCAAAAAAGCGTCTTGTTTAAACTTGAACCAATTCCTGTTGAGCAAATGCTTGAAACTATCAGAAATTTCTTGCTTGAGGATGAAACAGTACTCTCGGTATTCAAGACGGTTCGAGATCAGCTTATATTTACCAACAAGCGCATTATTGCTGCGAACGTGCAGGGGCTAACTGGCAAAAAAGTTGATTACACATCAATTCCCTATAGCAAAATACAAACATTTTCTGTAGAGACCTCAGGTACGCTGGAGCGCGACTGTGAAATAGAAATCTATATAAGCTCGATTGGCAAGATTCGCTTTGAAATACGAGGCAACTTTGACGTGGTTGCTTTTAACAAAGTTATTAGTAGGTATGTCTTGTGATAACCAAGTTTGCGCCATACAGAAGCAAATCTGCTGCTGATTAGCTGAATGCCTAACGACTAGAGGTTCGCTACCGTTAGCGGCAACCTAAACTCTCTCTGGTTTCAATGCCAGTGATTGGATGAATCCCTTCTGCTCGTTTGCAGAGTTGGGCGACGGTGTAGCGATCGAGAATGGCATCGGTAAAGTCGGCTCCAGTGATATCTGCCTCTTCAAAAATGCTGTTGGAAAGCGTCGCTCCGGTAAAGTTAACATTGGTCAAATTGGTCTTGTAAAGCGTGACGCGATCGACTAACGCCCAAGACAAATTAGCGCCAGATAGGTTAGCGCCTAGCAGGTTGCCTTTCGTAAACATGGCATTGGTCAAGTTAGCTCCGCTGAGATTTGCGCCCCGCATTTCGGAAGAAACAAAATTGCCGCCCGATA
Organism: Leptolyngbya sp. CALU 1928; assembly: GCF_056784215.1. NCBI lineage: Bacteria > Bacillati > Cyanobacteriota > Cyanophyceae > Leptolyngbyales > Leptolyngbyaceae > Leptolyngbya > Leptolyngbya sp. CALU 1928. The sequence goes on from NZ_JBXBCE010000002.1 coordinate 43,433, forward strand.
AATCTTGATTGGAAAAATCTTGGTTGGCGAGTTGGGCATTGGTAAACCCAGCAAACTTATTTTCCTCTGCAAAGGCGGGCTGAGCGCTGAGCAAAACCCAGACTAATGCCAGCGCGATCGCCCCTAAAACCACTACCGTTTTTCGCAGCCACTTGATCATTTGCCTTTCCCCCAATCATCACCCACGCGGATGGTAATGTCTGATTCTAAGTCGCCTGTGGAATCTGCATCGACCATCCCAAGCCCTAACTGTTGTTGCAGTACTTGGGCAGCTTGAAGATCTCCGCGCTGGGCGATAACCAGAGTTTTGGCTTGTTTATCTGCCCAATCAGACGTGATAAACACATTTGAAAAACCTAGCGCGATCAACCGCTGACTTAACTGAGATGCAGCATTGGGATTGCGAGAAGCGTTCTGAATTGAAATTCGCAGAGCAGAGGCAGAACTATCATCTAAGGAGGCGAATAGCGGATCGATGTTGAAGTACTGCTTCATCACGCGATCGCGCCCAGTCGGGTCCATAATCCAATAGCTTGCTCTAAATTCATCCGGTGAACTAAAGCGCCCTGGCAACATCACCATTTTAAGGCTACCATCGCCCAACTTCCGCCCTGCACTCACCAGCGCCAGCATTTCTTCTACTGTGAGATTGGTATCGATATACTTCTGCATCGCCTGCACCAGACTAGGAATGCGTGGAATCACACTAGGACTGGTCAATTGTTTTCGTAGCGACTTTAGCAGTGCTTGCTGACGCTGCACCCGCCCAATATCTCCGAGATCATCATTGCGAAACCGGGCAAACTGTTCCGCTTGGGCACCATTCAAAACTTGCTTTCCAGGCGATAGATTGATTTTGAGCTTTTGAGTCTTGTCTTCATAAACCATCGGTTTAGGCACATAGACTTCAACGCCACCCATGAGATCCACTAGCTCTTTGAATGCCTCCGTGCTGACGCGCAGGTAGCGATCGATTGGCACCCCATTCAACACACTACTAGCAGTCCGAGCGGCTAAAGTAGCCCCCCCTTGAACGTTAGCATCATTAATTTTCGTGGTGCCGACTCCAGGAATTTCAACCTGAGTGTCACGCGGGATTGACAATAGACTAATGGAATCGGTGTCTGGATCAACTCGCAGCAGCAGCATTGTATCGCTACGACCACTAAATACTTCACGAGAACCGGGTGCCGCTGTTGGTACGCGATCGATGCCCATAACCAAAATATTCACTGGGCGAGAAACTTGGTAGCCCATGCCAAACTGCCACAAATCGGGCGGTTTAGCGGTTTTATCTTTCGCAACCAAACCCATAGGGAGGGGCAGCAAAAGAGCAGCCGTTAACCCAACGGTTGTGGATGCGATCGTCACAATACCGATAGCAACAGCTTTTTGTAGCCAGTTCGCGGCAGAAGGGGGGTGGGGAGAGACAAGAGGCACTTTTTGAGGGTTTTTTTGATCCTGATTAGTCAATTGCGGCGGTGATGAATTTGATTTAACTTCAGTTTGCCCACTATTAGTATTAATTTGTTTCACAGTCACTCCTATCCCACTTGATTCCTGCAATCCCAGTTTCCCCAGTGCTTAAGACTGATTTCATCCCATGTCAGTGCTGAACTTTGCGATATGTAAACTTTTCGAGATTATACCCTGCTGTTGACGCTGACTCCTCTACAAAACGAGAGAGGTGAAAATTGAAAGTCACAGCAGCGATACACAGGATAATCAGTCGGTTCCGTAGATTCTGAAAAAATTGGACTATTTGTTCAACGGCTGTTGATTGATTTTGCTTATTTGGCACTGATAGCGATCGCTATCCTAATCAATCTCTTTCCTGATTAGACGCTGAATCTTTGAAAAAGGGTTGAAAGGGATATAAAAATTCCAGCTTAAAACTCCAATTCAGCCGTCTTACTTTAGGCAGGCAAACCGCTGTGAAAAACCGTCATTGGCTTAATCTTGCAGAGTCCGTTATGCTGGTTGGCTCCGGAGTCGGCTCCGTGGCAACGGCTGTTTCCCAGCAATTGTTCTATGCGGCGGCTCCAGTTTCAGCCTTACTACTGCTCAATACATTGAATCATCGTCGGTTTGAGCGAGAGACTCAATCTGAAATTGATGGCGCGATCGCCCAGCTAGATGAAAAACTATCAGGCACCCTGAACCTGATGCAGCAACAAATTCAAGGGTTGCCGAGTGCGCTGAATCTTGCCAATTTGCGAAAAGATCTTCAAGGGAAAAATCAAGCGCTCTATAGCGATCTATCGACTAGTGTTTCGCGGCTACAACAGGAAATCATCAAACCCGAATGGCGATCGCTTAGGCAAGACATGGATCAGTTGCAACGGCAGCACGCCGCTTTGGATAATTCTTTAGCAGGGGTGAGGGAGTCATTGGTGCGGCTCACTCCTGCGAAACAACCGACTAACTGGCAGCCCGATATTGAACAACTCAAAGCTGAGCTTACTCAACTGCGGAGCAGGCTCCAGCAAATGGAGCCTCAGCAAAAGTTAGGACACTATCGGACGTTGCAAGATCAGATTAGCCATATCAATCGTCGGCTGAATCATTTGCCTGCGCCTTTCGATGCCAATGCCCTCAAGCAAGACGTGGAATCATTAATCAAAATGGTGAGCGAAATGGCAACCAGGCGTGATCTTGCTCGCCTAGAGATGCAGATTGATAAAGTGGCTCAACAAGGTGGCTATCTGGAGCAGGCGATCGCGCCCCTGAAACTGGCAACCACAATTTTGAAGAAGCAACTAGACGTAACCACGGCAAAGGTGGTGAATGTTGAAGTTGCCCAGCAAGTAAACTCTGATATTTTAGCCACACTAACGACGTTGCAAACTACTATTCACACCCTAGAACAGCGGTTGAACCAACTCACCACCGAGGATCTCACCCAGCTAAAAACAGAACTACAGGGAGAATTAGCTATTCAACTCGATCAGGTGCAGCAGCAATTAGTCGGCTTACACCAGCGATCGCACACTCTCGATCAGCAACAGCAACAATTGCGCGACTCGGTGCAACGACTGCCCCATTTATTAGATACCAGCGCTTTGCAAAACGAGGTCAAATATTTAGCTACTCGCGTGGAGTGGGCAGAAAATACGGTCACTCATTTGCAGCAAAAAGAAGACATTAGCAGTCTCGATCCTCGCTATGAGTTTGTGTTTGAGGTTCAAGGACAGCAGACCGATGACAGTAACCCGCCCCATTTAACCAGCCGCGCCATGCTAGAAGCCGCGCTCAATCAAGCTCAGGCTCGGCTTGTGATGGTCTATCCTTTCCCAGAAGCCGCGATTTTTGATGATGCCATGATGCAGCAGCTACAGCAGTTTTTGGCACAAAAGGGCTGTTTGGATATTGGCTGGGGACATTTGGGCAATACTCACGATCGCCCTTTGTCTCGCTCCATCGATCGCCGGCGGGTCGTAAACTCGACAGAAAAAGGCTTTTTATACACGACGCTGAATCAGTTGATGGCGTTAAAAAAACGATATCCTGACCAGTTTCGCTTTAGGGTGCTGGGCACTCATGAACATTTTTTGGTCTGCGATCGCACCTATGCTATTTTGGGAACTTCCGCGATCGCCATAGCCAGTGCCGTTTTTCCGGCGGCTGCGGTAGGGTTACGCACCACTAATTTAAGCGTGGTTCAAGGCTTGATTGACCGTTTCGACAACCCAACGCTGGATGCAGACGATGCCGCAGCTTACTTTAATCGCGCCTCCACACGCTATGATTTGGGCGACTATCCCGGCGCGATCGCAGACTACAGCGAGGTGTTACGGCTCCAGCCGGAAGACGATATCACCTATAACAACCGCGCCCTAGTCCGCTATGACCAAGGCGACAAAATCGGCGCACTCGCGGACCTAGATGCAGCCATTCAGCAAAATCCCGAAAACTTTGTTGCCCACTGCAACCGAGGCTTTATTCGTGCAGCGTTGGGCGATCAGTTGGATGCGATCGAAGACTATGCTTACGCGATTCAACTCAATCCCGACTATGCTCTGGCTTACTTCTATCGGGGACTCGCACGCACTCGTCTACAAAATAAACTAGGAGCCATTCAAGACTATACCGAAGTGATTCGGCTTGATCCTGAAAACGCGATTCGTTCCACGATCCCAAAGGGAATCGCCTACTTTTATCGCGGACTTGCCTGCGCCAAAATTGGACAGCGATCGGAGGCAATCCACGACCTGCGCCAAGCCGTTCAGCTATTTTCAGACCAAGGCAGCACTGCCAACCACCGCCAAGCCCTCGCTGCCCTCAAAAAGCTGTACAAAACTGTCGCGCTTGAGGACACCGATAAACTGCTGGTAGGGAGATAGGCTGAAAGTCAACTACTGGGGCGATCGTGAGTAGCAGTATTCATCTAAAAATATGTGGAAAGATTCTGCCTATCTACCCCAAACGGCATACTATACGGAAAGTCTCGGTCTATCTATCTAATTTAGAGGTGTTATTCAGAAACAATCCGTCTATTCACCCGCTTTGGCGTGTTATGCGGAAACTTTCCATCTAGTCACAAGTCATGCTTCCGAGCTTCTAGTAGAACTAGGCAATTGATTCAAGATGCAGCTTTTGGTACTCCAGAAAGAGCCTCTATCAGCCGTCAAGCGAATTTCAGCTTTTCGTCCACTGTTTCATCTTTTGTAGTACGATTTCTTGATACTTCTACTCCTGGGGATCAGCCACATGGTTACGTTGAGTGTTGAAAAAGCCAACAAATCGAACCTCGCTGAAGTCCCATCCGCAAGTAGTACTCGTTTAGGGCAGAGAAGTTTTCGTACACAGCCGCGACAAGTAAGAGTTGTTTCTCTTTTCTCTGGTTGCGGCGGTATGGACAAAGGGTTTTTAGGTGGATTTAAATTTCTAGATAATTGGTATGAAGGTTTACCCTTCGATATTGTGTGGGCAAATGACATTAATGAGTTTGCTTGCAGAACTTATAAATATAATCTCAGTAATGAGATTGTTTGTGGTGATATTTGGGATGTGTTAGATACAATGCCTGGTTCTGCTGATGTAGTTATTGGTGGATTTCCTTGCCAAGATATTTCTGTGAATGGTAAACGCGCTGGTGTAAATGGTTCCAGAAGTGGTCTGTATAGCGCAATGGTCGAGGCAGTTAGAAGATTAAAACCGAAAATATTTGTAGCTGAAAATGTAAAAGGGCTGCTGATGCGGAATAATAAGGCATCTTTGGCAAAGGTAATCTCAGATTTTACAAGCATTGGTTATCAAGTTGATTACCGTCTTTATCACGCGGCTGATTTTGGAGTACCTCAAACGAGAGATCGCGTTTTTATTGTGGGTACACAACCAGGAATAAATTTTCAACCTCCAAAGACAGTTCTCTTAAAAAGTGAACATATCACAGCCTCTCAGGCAATCGCTGATTTAGAGACAATTCCAGAAGATGAATCAATTAACCATGTTTGGAGCAAGGCGAATCGAAGCCCTGAGCAAGGTAATAGATGTTTGAAAGCTGATAGACCTGGCTATACAATACGTGCAGAATGTCATGGAAATATCCAATTTCACTATAGCCAACCAAGAAGAATTTCCATGCGGGAAGCAGCTCGAATTCAATCTTTCCCTGATGATTTTATTTTTCAGTCTAAGCTGCGCGAAACGGAGCGCCAAGTCGGTAACGCTGTTCCACCTGTGTTGTCGTGGCACATTGCAAAGGCTGTACTTCGCGTACTGAATAAATGAATATTACTGAATTTGAAGTTATTGTTTCGGACGTTGTAGCTCAACTGAATCAGAATATAAGAATAAATGGGAAGTTCCTAACTTCAAAACAGTTTGAAGATGGAGTTAGAAATATACTTGCCTCAATGGGGCTATCCATTAATTATGAACCTCATCCTCATGTCTTTCCTGATATACCACTGGGTGAGTTTGGAATAGAGGTTAAATTCACAACGAATGATACATGGCGGAGCATCGCAAATAGCGTGTTTGAAGGTATGCGCGATCCGTCCGTTGAACACATCTATTTGATTTTTGGAAAAATGGGAGGAGAACCAGAAGTTAAATGGGGAAAATACGATGACTGCGTTATGCATGTTAGAACTTCTCATGTTCCCAGATTTGAAGTTGACATGACTGCGGAAGAGAGCTTATTTACCCAGATGGGGACTACCTATGAGTCTTTCTCCAAAGCGTCGGATGACCAAAAAATGACTTATGTGAGGGCTTATGCAAGAAAACGACTCAAGTCTGGAGAGCGCTTGTGGTGGCTTGAAGAGAAAGAAGAGCAAGAACATACTTTACCTCTTCAAGTCAGGATCTATATGAATCTTGATCGCAATGAGAAACGAAAACTTCGTGCTGAGGCAGCTATATTATGTCCCCAGATAGTAAAATCTTCACGGTCTAAAGACAAATACTCAGATGCTGTAAGTTATATGCTGACTTACAGAGGCGTTCTGTGTCCCCAGGCTCGTGACTTATTCTCCGCTGGTAGTGTCGCATTAAGAGCAGATCCAGTCAGGGGTGGAAACTATATTCAGAGAGCGCTTGCTGATATAGAAAGTGAAATGCGAGTTGCTGCTTTAACCCTAGAAGATGCTCTGTTTGAGGAATACTGGGGAATGCTCGTACCCAGTAAAGCACGAATTTCTACTTGGCTAGCAATGGCTGATCGATATGCGCAGGACTGGATTCCTTCTGAGGAGCTATTCCTGGACAATACTTTGAATAAACTAGATTGATATTCTGCTGACACGGATTTGTATAAATTAATTTATCGTAGTGGAAACATAACAATACGTTGGAGCGGACGAAATAAAGGCTATCGGTGAGAGTTCTAGCTTGTCTGCCGCCGCCCAACTTCATCGTTACAGCGGTTTGCGTTCAGATAGGGGAGACTAAAGTGGTGCAAAAGAAGGTAACGAATGAAGCCGTATTCCATCGACTTGCGAGAACGAGTTGTCAGTGCGATTGAACAAGGAGATAGCTCTTTCAGAAAAGTAGCGCAGCGCTTCTGTGTCAGCAAAAACTGTGTCGAGCGGTGGGTCACTCAGAAGCGGACAGAAGGTCATGTGGTGCCACGCAAGCAGGGTGGGTCGGTGAGTGCGGTGATGGAGCATCAAGATCAGTTGATGGCGATCTTTGAGCAACAGACCGATGCGACCTTGGCAGAATACTGTGAGTTATTGTTTGATGCGACTGGACTATGGGTAAGCCAAAGCACCATGTGTCGGACATTCCAGCGACTAGATTTACCACGCCAAAAAAAACACTCCGCGCCCACCAAGCGACGAGCGAACGCGTACAACGCTTAAGAGCGGAGTATTGGACCCAAGTCAAGGGGGTAGACCTCAAGGACTTAGTGTTTCTTGATGAGATGGGAGTTTTGCTGGGACTGATGCGAACGCATGCCCGTGCAAGGTCTGGAGCACGAGCTTACGACTTCAAACCCTTTTATCGCGGTAGTAAGGTGAGTGTCATTGGTGCGATCTCGGTCTCAAAAGTCCTGGCTGTAATGACAATGGATGCTTCGATGGACGCGGCTGCCTTTGAAGTCTATGTCTCCCAGTGTCTTGTGCCCCAACTCTGGCAAGGGGCTGTTGTGGTCATGGACGATCTTGCCGACCAGCAAAGTCAACGCGATAGCACCTCTAATTGAAGCGGTTGGCGCAAGGGTGCTGTACCTGTCTCCTTACTCCCCGGAATTTAACCCCATAGAACACTGGTGGTCGCAGTTAAAAGCCTTCTTAAGGCAGTTCTCGCCGACGACCTCGAAACGGGTCGATACGCTGATTGCAACGGCGATGGATTTAATGAATCCGAAGCATTTGCGAAACTGGTTTGCCCACTGCTGCTACTGTCCCTCATGAGTCTGCAAACCGCTGTATCCCTCATTAGTCACTTTAAGCAGAGGAAAAGATAAGTTGTAAATTTAGCCGATGCACCAGTGGACAGATAAACTCATTCATCTTCTGCGTGAGTTGTTCAAACCCTAACTGGAGTGATGCAATGGGAAAAACCGTCAACCACTGTTTAAGCCAGTTAAAACAAACTAAAGGTTGAATGACTAAACGTAGGTTGTTTAATAAATTCTTCCAACCGCTTTGGTTATCCCACCAAGGATGCCCTGTAAATCGTTGATGGGCGAGGGGGCATGAGTCATTGAACGGGTCGGCAAACAAACTGACCATGAGGAATGCACTCATCACTATCTCCCACCACTTCTCAATTTGCTCATAGCTTGTCATGCGAAAGTCTGCCCAACCGAGTGCGTCTTTGGCTTGTTTGAGTCCATACTCAATCCAGGTTCTAAAGCCGTAGTGGTCTCCAATTTCTTTGAGTTTGATGTCTGGGGCACAGACCATCACACGGAAGTGGAATTGTCTGGCAAGGTGTCACGGTCAGTGGTCAAAAGCCAATACTGCTTGCGGTGCCGTTTGCCGTAAATCACCTCTGCCATGTAGCGCACTTCGGTGGTGCCATTGCTAAAGGTGCGTTCAAACGGTTGCCACGGCTCCTGATACACCTCCTGGTCTTGCGGTAACCACAGAGCGTGGTTGCTACGAATCGCCAGAATGTAGGGCAGTTTCAACTCATCAAGCACATGGACAAAGTTCACCTTGCTTTCTCCGTACAAGCTATCGGCAAGCACCAACTCAAAGTGAAATCCCAGGGCTTGCAGGTCTCGAATCATCCTTGCGGCAATTTGCGGTTTACTGGAGTACTCCTCTCCTTCTTTGAGTCGTTCTCGGGGTTTATACACCTCAAAGCTTAACGGCAAAATCATGCCATCCACTAATCCATAAGCCGTGACAGCCACGATGCCATTTTCCTTTTTACCGACGTTGCCAATGTATTGCCGTTTGACGTAATCAGTGCTTTTTCCCTTCTTGCAATCTCCGGTTTCATCAATCAGTAATATCAATGAGCGACCACCCAGCACCTTGAGGGTTAACTCCAGTCGTTTCTGGCGTAGCTGCTGCACCTGCCAAGGAGATTCGGTCAGGAAGTGATGCATGTTTTGTTGATTGTCTAAGCCCACTGCTTTGGCAATGGCGGGTAAGGATTTGCGTTTAATCTCGCTAACCATCCCCAAGTGCAACAGTTTGAAGGCTTCAAAGCTTCGCACTTCTGGGAATAATCCCTCATACAGTTGGCAGTATTCATCTACAAAGCGAATCGTCGGTCGAGCGGTTCTAGAGGCAGGCATCAATCATTAATCTGGATAACCTTAACCCTATTCTAGATAATTTCTACTCAGAGTGACTAATGAGGGGTATATTGGCAGATCTGAAAGTTTTAGATGCGATCGCCCGTTACGCGATGAGATTTATGAGTCGCAGGTCAAGGCAGGGAACTATGCAGGATTTGGCGATCGATTATTTGCAACCGTTACACAGCTTGACTCTTCAAAGATTATTCTGGGAGCGACATAGGATTAGTAGGTATACTTAGAGCAATATTTTCAGCTTGAAGCCTGCTCTAGGAGTCGATAATGGAGATGAAATTGTGAGTCTTGTTTTGGAATGTGAATCCCCACCGCTTAGGGAAGATGAAACAGGAGCAATTCGGATTGGCGACTCAAGGGTTCTGCTAGAGTTGGTAATTCGAGCATTTCAGGATGGTGCTTCCCCAGAAACCATTGTGCAGAGATACTCCACGCTTTCCCTGTCTGACGTTTACATCACGATTGGCTATTATCTTCGGCATCAGCAGGAAATAGAATTCTATCTGAATGAGCGCGAACAGTTAGCAGAAACCGTTCGTCAACGTGTTTCAGAAATTCAGCCTGACCTGAGTCTGATTCGATCCAGACTTTTAGCACAGCAAACTCCCTAAGCCTTGTTATGCTGAGGCTGCTGAGTGATGAAAATTTTAATGGCGATATTGCGCGAGGATTGTTTCTTCGTCAGCCAGATCTTGACTTATTACGTGTTCAGGATGTTGGGTTGCGAGAAGTGGATGATCCGGCAATTCTAGACTGGGCGGCAAGCAATGGACGCATTCTTCTAACTCATGATCGTGCAACAATGCCAGACTTCGCTTACGAGCGGTTGTCACAGGGACAGCCGATGTCGGGGTTATTTGTGATTAATGATCGGATGCCAGTTAGACAGGCAATTGATGAATTGTTACTACTGAATGATTGTAGTGAGCCAGATGAGTGGAAAGGCATTGTCCTGTACTTGCCTTTGTAAACTCAGTAGCGATCGCGGCATAAACAATACGTTGGAGCGGACGAAATAAAGGCTATCGGTGAGAGTTTTAGCTTTTCTGCCGCTGCACAACTTCATCGTTATCTTGGCATCTCCGAAAGTTTTAGATGCGATCGCCCGTTACGTGAAGAGATTTATGAGTCTCAGGGCGAGGCTGGAATTATGGCAAGCAGTTTCATCAATGATGTTCTTGGAAAGAGAAGCAGAGAGTCTTTGTACAAGAACTGAGAGATTCTTACAAAGAGCAGGATCAGTCAAACCATTTAATCAGCAATTTTTTCGAGAATCACTTGATAGCCTTGATGAAGTAATTTAATCTTCTTTTGAAACAGATTTAGAAATGCATCGATCGCTGCTTTTGGCGGATCTTCCGTAATTTCTGGAGCGAATACAAATCCGTAGTCATCAAAGATAATGACCCCGCCAACTTTGACTAATCGCCAAGTCAATAAGGCATCTTCCAAAACATCACTCGCGACATGAGAACCATCGATATAAGCTAGATGGTAAGTGTTTGGAATCAGCGATCGCAGAGCTATCTGAGATGCACCTACTACTTTCCTAACTTTCTCAGGATTTCCTGTTTTTTCAAGATTCCAATCAAACCGCTGCTCAATCGTTTTGAGAATCGTTTGCTCCACTATCACTGCATGTTCAACGCTGCCCTCAAAGGTATCAACGCAGGTGATTCGAGCCGCAGAATCAGTTGCAATATTTTCTAGCAACCAACAGGTTGAGCGTCCTTCCCAACTCCCAATTTCTAAGATCCGCAGGTTTACAAGTCCTTTCAATGGGTCTAAAAACTGTTTCCAAATCGGCACGTTATGACTAAACCAATCTTGAGAAAATTGGTAGTCTTTTTGCTGATTGTTCAGGGTGTATTGTGTGGAGGCGAGATCAGAAGCTGCTTGGGTTAAATTTGCATCTAGTTCAACTGATTTTTGCAGATAAATCAGGGCTTCATCTAGCTTATTTTGAGCCTTTAAAACAGTCGAAACATTGTAATGAATCCGGGCTAAGTCGGATGGAAGCAAATTAGGATTGACTTGAATTGCTTTCTTGAAAAATATAGCGGCTTCTTCAAGATTTCCCTGCTGTTGTTGAGCAGAGGCTAAATTGTTATAAGACACTGCTAGAAACTGGCTTACTTGAGTGGCAGCCGCAGGATTTTCTTCCACACCTTTTTCACACAAAAAGATAACTTGTGAGTATTTTTGCTGCATTAAAAACTCTTGAGCGAGTGCTTGCCAGTTCATCCAATGCATTGGAATGCGATCGCTCTGTAACGTGCCAACTTTTTCAAACAGGTACTTCAGCCGTTCTTCTTCCAGCTTACTGGTTAACAAATACAATGCTTGATCTTCAGGTTTTACTGATTCCGACTGACAGAGTTCTGGAGGAGTTTGAAATTTTTCAATTTGGCGATCGAGATTATTATTAGGATAGCGAATATATTCTATAGTATCTAAATTAGTTCGATGGATTCTAAAGAACTTCAGCAACCAGGAATAGTAAGGAATATCTTCTCGCCCAGTGCGTTTATAAACTGCCGCTTCGGGAAAGCCTTCCACAAATTCGTGACACGCTCTCCAAAGACAAAAGTTGATTGGCACACTATTTTCTATCGCCACTTTCCAATAGGGATGTAGCTTATCTTGAGTTGCAACTCCAGTTTTTACAATGCCTACAGGTTCAGGCGGCAACTCGATTTTCATAGGGGGATTGCTGCCAGGGATTGTGAAGGCATTGGGTGTTGCTGGATCTGCCTGATGCCCTAACACCTTCAAACAAACAAACACATGCTCTGGATAAAAAAGATCATCGCCATCCATAAAAAAGATGACTTCACCCTTAGCAATTTTGGCACCAATATTTCTAGCAGGTCCAGCCCCTAAGCTTGTAGTATGTTCAATGAATTGATAGCTATTTTTTTCATGAATATAGTTTTGAATTACGGCGGAAGATTCATCGCTAGATCCGTCATTAATTAAGACAATTTCGGAGATGATTTTTCGTTCTGGATCAGCATATTCATAGAAAAAATTAATGCTGGCTTCAATGCTTTCTAGGGTTCTGACAATCACTTTTTCGCAATTGTAGACCGGAACAATGATGGAAAAAGAGTTCATCATACTTGCGCGTTTGGGAGTGAAGATTTTAGAATTATCACCCAATGGGCAACACTTGCACGCGATCGCCTGCTGAAATTTGGGTTTCTCCTAATGGAACCACTGCTAATCCACTGGTTCCTGCCAAATTGATCAAATTTCCTGAACTATGGCTACCCCTCGCCAGTTCAAACTCATATTCCCCATCCACCAGCCGCAGTTTACCCCACAGGTAAGATTCGCGCTTCCCGTCTGATTTGAGAACACTTAGCGATCGCGCCTGGACAAATTCTGGCTCCCAGGGTGCAGGCAAACCAGATAACTTTCGCAAGGCAGGCAGCACAAATCGCCAGCAGGTGACCAGGGCAGAAACTGGATTGCCAGGAAGCCCAAAGTAAAGAATAGCGGGGCTAGGAGAACTCTCTTTTTCTATCCGCTGTGCTCTGTTCTCTGTTTCAAATGTCGCTACCGTCAGAGGTTTTCCCGGTTTCACAGCAACCGCCCGAATATGAATGGTGGCTCCTAGCGCTGCCAATATTTCATCGACATAATCATAATCGCCGACAGAAACGCCGCCGGAGGACAGCACCATATCGGCACCCGCGATCGCCTGTTGAATTGCAGTTTTTAACGCGTCTGGCTGATCGGGCACCCTTCCTAGCAGCACGGGTTCGACTCCCGCTTGAGCGACTAACGCCGCTAACGCATACTGATTGGAATCCACAATTTGCCCCGGTTGCAAAGGTTGATCAATCGCGACCAGTTCGCTACCCGTGGAAAGAATGGCGACTTTGGGACGGCGATACACTCTGACCTGAGCAGATTGAGCAGCCGCTAACACGGCAATTTCGGCAGCCTGCAATCGTAAGCCTGCGGGTAGTAAAGGAGTGCCTGCTTGATAATAGGCACCGCGATCGCGAACAAACGCACGGGATTGGGGCGTGGCAAAGATCGTCACGTGATCGCCCTCTCGCTGCGTCTCCTCCTGGATCACAATCGTATCCGCCCCCGATGGCATCACCGAACCCGTCAAAATCCGCGCTGCCTGACCCGACTGAATCGTTTTCTGCGGCTGATATCCCGCTGGAATCTCTTCCACAATTTCCAACGTCGCCGGAGTCGCAGCCGTACAGGTCTGCACATCGGCATATCGCACCGCATAGCCATCCATTGCCGAATTATCCCAGTGGGGGAAATCTAGCGAACTGGCGATCGGGTCTGCCAAAATTCGCCCTAGTGCATCCAGTAAACTGAGCGTTTCCCCATCTTGCACCGGATCAAGTGGCTGGACGAGATCTAAGATGATTTGTTCAGCTTGATTGACTGGCAGCATAAAAAGAGTTGGAGAGTGATCAAAACCGGGTTATTTACTTCACCCTATGGGGACAAGTCTATCAGTTAACGCTGTAGTCAAGCAGGTTAGGGCAAGCAATACGGCAGCCCCAGGCATCCAAACCACTCTATCCCTGAAACCTGAAACCCGACCCCTGTCCCCTGCTATAACGCTGCGATCGCCTTGTCAGAATAAGCCCCTTTCGATAGGCTAAAGGCGAACCATTCGACGAGATTATTTTTCATGCCGAAAGCGATTTGGAACGGTGCCGTCCTTGCCGAAAGCGACCACTGCGAAGTGGTTGAGAACAATCAATATTTCCCAGCGGACTCGATTAACCAAGACTATTTTGAGCCAAGCAACACCCACACAGGCTGCCCCTGGAAAGGCACCGCTAGCTACTACAACGTGGTGGTGGATGGGCAAACCAACAAAGATGCTGCCTGGTATTATCCCGAACCCAAGGATGCAGCGAAAAATATCAAAGGTTATGTTGCCTTTTGGAAGGGCGTGAAAGTGGAAATATAGATCAACGCCGTTCAGGTAGAAGTAGCGATCGCGGTTTCTACCTGCCTTTGCAGCAACAAACCATATTCCAAGCCTTCAACCACGGCATGGTAGGAAGCTTCCAGAATGTTGTCGGAAACGCCGACCGTCGTCCAGCGCTGATGACCATTGCTCGATTCAATCAAGACGCGGGTTTTGGCAGAAGTGCCAGCGGCTCCATCCAAAATCCGCACTTTGTAATCGGTCAGGTGAAACGACTCAATTTCAGGATAAAAGTTGACCAGCGCTTTTCGCAGCGCGGCATCCATTGCCGCCACAGGACCATTGCCTTCCGCTGCTTCCAAAATATCTTTGCCTCCCACTGCAATTTTCACTGTTGCCATGGAAGTCGCGCAGAGCAACTGTTTGCCTGAAATCATGTCGTAGTGAATCTGAAAGCCTTTGACCTCAAAAGGGGATTGGCGTTGTCCCAAAGCTTCCCGCATCAGCAGTTCAAAACTGGCTTCGGCAGCTTCAAACTGGTAGCCTTCGCTTTCCAAATTCTTTAAGCGCTGCAAAATTTGGCGGCAAGTAGGGTCTTGTTTTTCTAGCTCAATTCCAAAGCTGCGGGCTTTTGCCAAGATGTTACTTAAACCAGATTGCTCAGAAATGACGATGCGGCGGCGGTTTCCCACGATTTCTGGCTGCATATGTTCATAGGTCAACGGGTTTCGTTCGACCGCGCTAACGTGAATGCCGCCTTTGTGAGCAAATGCCGATAATCCTACAAAGGGGGCATGGTCGTCTGGCGCTAAATTCACCACTTCGCTGATAAATCGGCTGGTGTCAGTCAGTTGCGCCAGTTGGTCAGGCGAGATGCAAGAAAACCCTAATTTGGTTTGCAGGTTGGGAATGACCGAACACAAGTTGGCGTTGCCGCAGCGTTCGCCGTAGCCGTTGATGGTGCCCTGAACCATGGTGGCTCCTTGCATGACTGCCGCGATCGCGTTTGCTACCGCCATTTCCGCATCATTATGGGTATGGATGCCGAATTGGGGAGTGACGAGTGAGGGTTGGTCGAAATGTTGAATGACATTCTGGACAATTCGGGAGATTTCATGAGGCAAGGTGCCGCCATTGGTGTCGCAGAAAACAAGCCATTCTGCCCCTGCCGCGATCGCGCTGTTCAAGGTTTCTAAAGCATAGGTAGGATTACATTTATAGCCATCAAACCAATGTTCGGCATCATAAATTACCCGGCGACCTTGGGCACGCAGATAGGCGATCGTGTCACCGATCATCGCCAGGTTTTCATCGAGCGTCGTTTTCAAGCCTTCCGTGACGTGTAAATCCCAGGACTTGCCAAAAATCGTCACCCAGCGAGTTCCCGCTGCCAAAATCGGCTGCAACATGGCATCATCCGCTGCCGCTATTCCAGGACGACGAGTGGAGCAAAATGCCACCAGTTCCGCTTGGGTCAGCGGTTCTTCTTGAAGTTGCCAAAAAAACTGGACATCTTTAGGATTCGCACCGGGCCAGCCGCCTTCAATCAACGGAATTCCCAGGCGATCGAGCCTCCGGGCAATCCGAATTTTATCTTCGATAGATAGGGAAAGCCCTTCCCGCTGTGCCCCATCGCGGAGAGTGGTGTCGTATATCAAGATTGGGCGGTCTAAAGTCATGACAGCACGGCAGTAAAGTTTTTGGCAACCCCTTCTATTGTAGGAAACTCAGGCTGTCAGACGATACCCTAAGAGTGGAAACCTACAAAAAGAGTCCATCACGATGCCAACTATCAAAGCCCAAGGTAAAACGTTTGAGTGTGAGTTAGGCGCGAATCTGCGTCAGGTTATGCTGGACAGCGGAATGGCGGTTTACAATGGCGCAGCAAATACGATTAATTGCCATGGATTGGGCACTTGTGGGACGTGTGCGGTTGAAATTGAAGGAGCGGTTTCGGAAATGGGCTGGCGAGAACAAGCACGGCTCTCTTTACCCCCGCATTCTTTAGAAAAAAATCGTCGCTTGTCCTGTCAGGTGGAAGTGTTGGGTGACTTAACGGTGATTAAGCATCAAGGTTTTTGGGGACAAGCGGACGAGATCCTGCCATAGAAGACGAGAAGCGACTGATCTGGGCTAGAGACTGGATGCGATCGCGGACAATAAAAACTCAACGGAGTGTCAATCATGAGTACGGAAAAGAAGCGCCAACAAGCAGGCTGGTGGGTTCCAGTGTTGATTGGTCTGATTCTAGCCGCGATCGGAATTCGATATGCCAGTTCCCAAGGCTGGTGGGAAAATCAGTTTAATTCGAGTAGCCAAACTTACCAAACGATCAATACCGGATTCAGCGTTCAATCTGCCAATTCATCTGAAGTTCCAATTGGGACTCAGCCGTTAAACCCAGGCAACCCTTCTTCGCCGCCTACCTCAATAGAGTCTAATCAAAATGATAGGGTTTCTGGTCAGGGACAGCGCGCCTTATGGTGAGAAAAAACAGCGGATAAATGCTGAAGAAAACTTTAACGAAAGTTTGCAATACTTATAGACTCCATAAAGGTTGAGAAAAGTTTGCCTGAGATGATTGCGTTAGGCAATGAAGCTAGTGTTTAGTCTACGTAGTCGCACTTAGCTAGACCCCAAGTTAAATTCAATGTCATTTTAACTATTCGGATAAATTTTAATCATCAGATAGGTTGCACTAAGGGTCTAGACTCAGCAACTCGGTTTAAGCGCTTGTTGTTGTATTGTCATAAGTTTTCTAGATTAGGTAAGCATGTTGAATCTGAAATCTTCTGGTCAAGTTGACCCACGTACTCACTTATTCCTCAGGCAAAATCCGTCTATTTCAGAATCACTCATTGAAGAACTTGGACAAAATCTTAGCCAAGTTGCAACCTTTATCGAACCTATTTTAAATGCGCCAAGTCGCTGTGAAGTTAGCGCTAATTACATTCAAGCGGTCACTACGGGGCGAACCACTTTTTTAACGACGAACCTGACCAATGTTCGCTCGACTCAAGTGACTGAAATGGCAACTAGTTGGCTGGTTGGGCGCAGCAGTAATTGCGCGATCGCCCTTTTAGACAAATCTATTTCCCGCTGTCATGCGGCGATCGGGCATCATCCGCATGAGGGTTTTTACATCATGGATTTAGGCAGCAGTAATGGCACTTGGGTGAATCGCTCCAAGCTAGTTCCATTGCAGCAGCGGTTTCTAAGCGATGGAGATTTGCTTGAGTTCAATAAAATTCGCGCAGAGTTCTTTGTGTCTGGCTGCGCTGAGCCTCAATCTACTATCCAAGAAACCCATTATTAAAAGCTAAATGAACCTGGATTAGACTGGAGCCGCTTCCAAAGCCGACAGATAGCCATCTTCCATATAGAGAATGCGATCTGCCACATCTAGAATCCGGTTGTCATGGGTCACCAACAAAATGGATGAGCCTTGCTGCTTTGCTAGTTTTTGCATGATCTCTACTACATCTCGCCCCGATTGCTTATCTAAAGCGGCAGTCGGTTCATCGGCTAAAACAATTTTGGGATGACTCGCAAGGGCACGGGCGATCGCCACCCGCTGTTTTTGCCCACCCGATAACTCTTGAGGATAGGAGTGGCTCCAATTGGCTAGCCCAACCGCTTCTAACATTTCTGCGGCTCCATGCCGTCGCTCTCGGTCAGATAAATTTTCATGCAACTCCATGGACATTTGCACGTTTTGGCGAGCGGTCAGAGAATTTAGCAGATTGTGCGCTTGAAAAATATAGCCAATGTTGCGCCGCAACTCCACCAACAAGCGATTGGGAGCACCATTCAATTCTTGACCTAACACTTTCATACTGCCTTCTTGGGTCGATCGCAGCGCCCCAATCAACGTCAACAAAGTAGTTTTTCCAGAACCAGAAGGACCCATCATGATCACAATTTCTCCGGGTTGGATCTCTGTCGTGATCTCAAACAAAATTTGCTTTCGGAGTCGCCCTGCTCCGAAGTAGTGATTCACATGATCGATTGCAATGATTGGTTCTTGCCGCACGGATTAACACCTTTCTATACGGAGTTTCTATGTGATCGAAATCATATCGCTTACTGAGGGAGATCGCAGGTCTAAAACTTTAGTCATACTACTTTATGCATAGAGTCCTCAGTCCTACTTTTCTCAGCCTAACGTGTTTTCCCAACTGGCTAAAATTATTGATTGCACCACTGGAATTTTTTTATGAGCGCGATCGCCGTCAAGCCCCCCTCATCCTTGCTAATTGCCCAAATTACAGACATTCATTTGTTTGCCGACGACCAAACAAAGTTGTTGGGTTTACACACTCTGGCATCGTTTCAAGCCGTGGTTGAGCAAGTCAAGGCTTTAACAAGACAACCCGACCTACTGCTTTTAACCGGTGATCTATCTCAGGATGGTACGGTAGAGTCCTATGAAGTGTTGCAAGAGATCGTGTCACCGCTGGCAATTCCAGCGTATTGGGTGCCTGGAAACCACGATTGCCCAAAGACGATGGCGCAGGTATTGACGCGATCGCCCATTTCCTCTCAAAAGTCTTTTTATGCGAATCATTGGAAGATTATTTTGTTAGATTCCAGCGTACCGGGCTGTGTTCATGGCGAACTCTCGCCCGAAAGCTTGGAATGGCTCGATCGAGAATTGAGTCAATCGGAGAATGTTTCTACCCTGATCGCCTTTCACCATCCGCCCTTTTTAAGCGGCTCCGACTGGATGAAAGATATTGGGCTGCGGAATGCGAACGAATTCTTTCGGGTCTGCGATCGCCATCCTCACGTTAAGCTCGTTTTGTTTGGGCACATCCACCAACACTTCAGTCGGCAGCGCAACCAAGTCCATTATTTGGGCACTCCCTCAACGTGCATTCAATTTAAGCCGAACAGCGTTGACTTCGCATTAGATGAAGAACAACCCGGTTTGCGGTTAGTTACGCTTTATGCCGATGGCACATGGGAAAGCCAAATTGAGCGGGTGGCTTATAGCTGCGATCTTGATTTGGCTGCGGCAGGCTATTAATAGAAAGGTAGTCCTGTTTATTAGAGTGATTTCCCATGCCAACTGAAATTGAGCGGAAGTTTTTAGTCAAGAATGATGATTGGCGATCGCTGGGAACAGGAACATTTTATTGCCAAGGGTACCTGCTCAGTTCTCCAGTTAAAACAGTGCGAGTGCGAATTGCAGGCGAACAGGCATATCTGACGATTAAAGGAGCCACAGCAGGAATTACCCGTGCAGAATATGAGTATGCAATTCCAGTAGATCAGGCTCAAGAGCTACTGCAAACTTTGTGCGAACCCCCGTTGATTGAAAAAACGCGCTATCGAGTGGAATGGGGCGGATTAGTCTGGGAGATTGATGAATTTAATGGAGAGAATCAGGGTTTGATTGTGGCAGAAGTTGAGCTTGCGGATGAACAGCAAGCGATCGCCCTACCCGCGTGGATTGGCGCAGAAGTCTCCCATGATCCCCGCTATTACAATGCCAATCTATCAAAACACCCTTACTCTCATTGGGCTAAGTAGATGCCAGACCGAAAGCAACAGCAAACTTACCTGGTGAAGGCGTAAAGCCCCCGTCTTTTAAGCGGGGGATATCAACTTTTTACTGCCTACATAACCTGTTCAATTTCAGCGATTTCGGGAATGAATTCGCGCAGGCGGCGTTCAATTCCCATTCTCAGCGTCATGGCAGAGCTAGGGCAAGAGCCGCAGGCACCTTGAAGCCGCAGTTTAACGACGGGACCATCAATTTCGACAAGTTCCACGTTGCCGCCGTCTGCCATGAGATAAGGGCGCAGTTCGTCTAAGACGGTTTCTACATTTTCAGTGTTTAGGGTCAGCGTTTCAGACATAATTCACCTTGGTTTGTTGTAAAGCTATCATTTCACTTGATCCTAACGCTACTTTCTAAGCGGCGTTGGGTAACAAAAGCTGGATGTTGGAAAAGAGAAACTCTTGGGTTGAGGTTTTGCCGTGAACATCGGTTTCCATGAAACGGCGATTCAAAATGAAGAAGCCACCGACTTGTTCATATTCATCTTCAAAGACTGTCTTGCCGCCTTTTTGTTCACCTGTTTTGGGGTCTTGATAAACAGAATCATAGCGATGAGGGAGATAGCCTTCGCCAGTATTATGGGTGCTAAACGTGTTGATGGTAATGACAACGCCGTGCATATGACGATGAACTAGGCTGACTTCGCCGTTATGAACTTCATAGCGATCGCCCTCAGATTTGCCACCCATCAAAATTTCGACCGCACCTGCTTCGTTTGCTTTGCCGTAAGCAAAGGTGTTTTTGCTGTGAGTATCTTCAAAGGAACGTCGTACCCGATGAATCGCAATTTCCCAAAGCTGCCCGTGAACTAGCTTTTTCGCTTGTTCATCTTCAATATCAAAGACTTCAGCCGTCAGGTCAGGATTCACCCGCACGGTGCCCTTAAATTCTTGATCATCTAGCTTCAGAGCCACATCAGCCGTGTAGCCAGGAAACGAAGGCTCCCAGGTATAACGATTTTCATAAGCGGCTTGAAATAGCTCCTGTGCCGATACTTGCGCTACAGTCATGTAGATTCTCCTTGGTTGGGTCTTTTATCCAGTTTAGAGACTTTTACTCAGGATATTAACTTGCTTATTGACTTCCTTCTTAAGATTATGTTCAACCGTAGTTAGGAAGGTTTGTCTGGCAACCCGTGCTACTGCTCTTCTGGAGAACGATCGCTTTCATTAAGGCTCCACTGTTGAACAAAAGTTTGCGCTGAATTGTACAGTGGGCGACCATCCCCAATCTTATTCGCAAGCTGAATCGCCTGAGTATACTGTTTTGCAGTTGCCAATTTTTGGGCTTGGTCTAGTATTGCTTGATCTTCAAGGTCGAGAAGACGTTGTTTCCAGTCAAAAACGGCAGCTTGGGCAGTGGGGCGCAGCGGTCTTCCTAGGGGCACTCGACTCGCGTGGGCGATCGCGGTGGTCAATGCCGGGGTTGTTCCCAGTGCCGCAAATTTTTCAGCCGCAATGATATTGGCGCGATCGCTCATTTGTTGAGTATCCTGCTGCCAAACCGAAATTAACGTTTGAGCATAAAGACGATGAGGGCGAGTAGGGGTAATTCCTTGAGCTATTTGAATGGCAAACGGCAGCACTGGAAGCGATCGCGCCTCTGAGACCAATTTAGCAAGCCGCAGTTGGGTTAAATCTTGTAGTCGGGCTTCTAAGGGTGAGATCGTGGGTTGCACTGCGCTATACAGTGGTTGACCGGGCTGAATCTGGCGCAACGTCGATAGGGTGCTGATTAGCTGCCAAAAGTTCTCCTCTGTAGGGATGGCGGCAGGCATTTGTCGGTTTAATTGAGTTGCCTGGTCAAATTCAATCAGGTTTTGTAAGTTGGGAGATAAAGATTGGACAGGAAGCCATTTTGCCTGAGCGATCGCCGCTGTCAAGTTGCCCTGCTCCAACTGCCGAGTTGCACTTTCGGTTAATGCCTTGCGCCAGCGAACTACTTCCTCTTCGGCATTGGCACGAGCATAGGTTTTAGGCGGTAACTGCTCCACTTGGGCGATTGCCGATCCCAATTTTCCCGCTGCTTTGACGAGATCGGTTCCGATGTCTGCCCGGATTGCTTGAAGCTGATTGTGGGATAGGCGCTCGGTCATGATGCGCTCTTGCATCCGAATGAATTGCTGCTGCCAATACTCATCTTGTTGGTTGGCAAACGGTAAAATCAGCGCTTCGGCTTTTTGCCACTCTTGTTGCTTTAAAGCACTCTCAATCGCAGCCTCTAGTGCGGTGCCTTTGATTTGGCTTTTTCGCCAGCGAGTTTCAGCTTGTTGAGCATTTTTATAAAACGGACTATTGGCAGGAACTTTACTCACTAAATAAATTGCCTGCTTTAAGTTATTTTGTCCTGCTTTTTGGTTGGCGATCGCCAGCGTATTTTTAGACCAGTCGCTCATGAGTCGCTTGGCAGGCTTTTCTAATGTGTGGTTATTTTGCCACGGTTCAATCAGTTTTAATCCAGCTACCAGCGCGCTTGCACTGCCCGATCTCACGGCTTGTTCTGCACAAAATAACCGCTCGGCATCAGATGAAAAAAACCATAGCTGCTGGCAATTAGGATTCGGCGGCACCTCCGTTAGCCACGCGATCGCTGCCACTCCGGTGCCGCCACAAAATGCCACCACTCCCAACCACACCAAAGGCGTTCCTAACGCTTTTGCTCCTTGCTTCAGCTTTAAGGTCACTTGAGCAAATAATTCCGCCGTTGTTTGCTTCTGTGTCTCGGCTTTTACAGACAAATCAAGGTCATCGACTGATGGCTCTACCTCTTTAGGGCTACTCGCATCTACTAGACTATTAGGCTCAGATTGAGTTGACTGGTTTGCTCCTTCTGAGATTTCCAGCCCGGCGGTTTGTGAGACGATTTCTATGGGAAGGGTGGCTTCTGGCTCAGTAGGCGGAACGGGAGAATGAGAGTCGGATGCAGCCTGATGCTCCGTCGCTAATTGGGGACGAAATCGGTCAATTGCCTTATGTGCCATGCCTTCAGCGCTTCCGTGTCAACAATTCAGTGCCGACTGCTATAAACAGCCTAACTGAGATAGGATGATCGCCTGATCAGTGGACTCATCCCCATTCCAGCTTGCCGCTATTGTATAGTCCCTAGCTTTTGTTTAAACATAGTTTAGATCGCAAATAGTGAAATTTTTCGCGATCGCACAGTCATGGTTAATCAAAGCATCGTCCTCGGGGTTGCTCAGCTATTGGCGGGGTCTGGGTTGCGGTAGCCAAAGAAATCAATGTGATAGTCCGTAATCCGAACGCCCGTTTGCTCTTCAATTTGCTTAAGAATATCGGCTGGCAAGACAATGTGAACATCTAGAATCTGGTTGGTATCTAAGCAGTTCACATGGCTATGAGAATCACTGATATTGCCATAGAGCCTGCCATCCGATCGCTCAATGCATTCGATAATATTTTGGCTAGAAAGCGCTTCTAGGTTTTGATAAACGGACGTATGCCCAATTTCTTTGCCTTGCAGATTTAGGCGATCGTAAATCTCTCTAGCAGACATATGTTCTTGGGCTTGCCACAGCAGTTCCAATATAAAACGACGCTGGCGACTCAAGCGCATCCCTAAATCCTGACAGCGATCTAGAGCATCATCAAGCGATCGAATTGGTTTTTGATTAATCGTGTTGTTTTTCATATCTAACCGCTTTTTTTCCAACCAAGCTTTCTGATGCGATGCGGCTATAGCTAGATACAATCTGTCTTAGGTGCTTTTACACATCATGCTTCCAAGTATAGTTCTAGTATAGCTAAAGTAAACTCGCTACAACTTTGGTTTAAGGCTGCGAGCTAAGCCATTTGCGTTTAGGGTTCACGCCTGTCCTTCGTTGCTTCACAATTAAAGAATAAAACATGAGTCTGAATGGTATGTGCTTCTTTGGGTTTCCTATTTTTTCTCGGCTGCGATCGCGGTGGTCTTGGCGTAAACTAAGCCTCTTTGCGATCAGCCTACTGATTTTGGTTAGTGGATTAGCGGTGTTGAATATGCCGATGGCGATCGCAGGGTTGAACGACGATCGCTATGACGGTGATATTTTCACCCTGTATGCAGGAAATGGCGCTCTTGTACCGCCTAAAGTTACCTTAGAGCAAGCTTTAGAGCGAAAACGCCCAATCATACTAGTCTTTTACATAGACGATAATAGTGATAGCAAACAATATTCCACTATTGTCTCCCAACTGCAAGCCTTCTATGGTCGGGTATCCGACATTATTGCCTTACGAGTGGATGCCATTCCGACCCAAAAAGACTACGCCAAAACCGAAGCAGGATATTACTACAGTGGAGTAGTGCCGCAAACCGTTCTGTTTGATGAAACAGGTAAAGTTGTTTTCAATCAGAAAGGCAGCGTTCCCTATGAACAATTAGATGATGTGTTGCGTAAAGTGTTTAAGCTGTTGCCTCGCTCCGAATCGTCTGAGCTAAAACGCCAGCCTGTTAATGAGATCAACACCGAGTTAGTTCAGTAGGATGGAATGATTGTTCTGATGCGACGATCGCGCTCCATACTGAAGCGCACAATCTAAAAAAATCGAAGAAGGTGTGAGAAAGTAGCCGAAATATCTGAATAAATATAGCAGAACTCGTATTACTTAAACGAATGCTTCTTCTCAAGTAAACTTTTGCCCTTCGTTCGGTAGGTTGCTGATGTCCCAGATCCATAGCACCGCAGACCTGATCAAAATCTTGGCAGATGAACGGCAAGCTTGCATGGCTGGAAAACGCCTAAATTTAGCGGTGAGTCCATCAGGCAGCCCCTTTATCGATAAGTTCTTGCAAGCAGAAGGACTCCAACGATTTACTGCCTACCGCAACTTTCGCGCCACTGTTCATGATTATCAGCGACAACATAAAATTTCAGGGATTGTCTGGCAAACGTTAACCCTAAAAGGACACCATTTGCACTTTCCCAAGGTTGATGAGCAACTGGCAGCGCTCCCAGAAGACTTGGAATTATTGAGAGCGGCAAAGACTCAGTTATTTGAGTTTTGGTATGGAGTTACGCAGGGGATGGATTTATATCTCAGCCTGAATGGGGGTAAAGCTTATCGGCTGGTGGCGCGGGAGGATGGCGATCGCATTATGCAACGCACTGAGTGGGCAAGCTTAAGCCAGCAAGGAAACCCTAGTCAGCTTGAGGTTATTTTGCAATTAGGCTGGGGCAATCCAGAAGACGCGACTTACCGTCATGGTTTTCCAGAATCTGGCAGTGAGTATATCCACGCAGTCAATCCGGGTAATCAGCCGTTTATTTGAGCCAAGTGAACTCAGAATTGTCAACAGTTTAGGCTGCTTATCATAGCGGCACCTCTTCTCCAAACAATATTCTCTCGCTATGCCCCGTTTTGCACTCTGACTTCACCCAAAAGGTAGAGCATTGAGGCTGTCTAAAAGTAGATAATTACGGGTAGAAAATACTGTGTTCTCATTAGGATTCTCAATCCATCTTGCTTAGGGATGGGATGGGTAATGATCTAACCTCGTTGCTACATCGTTGTAGAACGTTGCTGAAAACACAAAATTTTGCCACGCTATTTGTTGTAATGCTTCTTAGCCATGGAGCCGATCGCCGATGATGGATGCACAGGACAGAATGCGATCGCACTCTTCAGCAGAACCAATCGGCAACGACATAACCCCATTTAAGACAATCCGATGTCTTGACGGCGGCGGCGAAATGGGTGCCCTAATGCGATCGTTTGATTGGTCATCCACTCCGCTAGGATCGCCAGAGCAATGGCAGCGGAGTTTGAAGACTGCGGTGCGGATCATGCTAACGTCTCGTCAGGCAATGTTTGTCTGGTGGGGAAAGGAACTGATTAATCTTTACAACGACGCTTACCGAGATATTGTTGGAGGCAAACATCCGAAGGCTTTGGGGCAACCTGCCTCAGCCGTGTGGCATGAGATTTGGGAGCAAGTTGGACCGCGAGCAGAATCCGCCATTCTCCACAATGAAGGCACCTATGACGAAGCTTTATTGTTAATCATGGAGCGAAACGGCTATCTAGAGGAAACCTACTACACGTTTTCCTACAGTCCAATTCCCGATGATCAGGGTAGTCCGGGGGGAATTATCTGCGCTAATACAGACGACACTGAGCGTATTGTGGGCGGGCGGCAATTAGCGCTACTGCGAGAACTCGCCGCCAAAACGTCTGATGCTCGCACCTTTGACCAAGCTTGTACTAGCAGCATTCAATGTCTGCAAACAAACCTATATGACCTGCCCTTTGCCATGATTTATCTGCTTGATACCGATCAGCAGCAGATTGTTTTGGCTGGAACCAGTGGGATTGATTATAGACACGCCGCCGTTCCTGGAATCGTTGACCTTAACGCTGATTCGGTTTGGTCATTGGCAGAAGTCCTCACAACACAGAAGACGGTTTTGATTTCTGATTTGACATCACTGGATGATTTGCCAACAGGTGCTTGGGATCGTTCTCCCCATCAAGCCGTGGTTCTGCCAATTTTACCGTCTGGACGAACCGGAAAGGCTGGAGTATTGGTTGTTGGGTTGAACCCATTTCGCCTCTTCAACGATGAATATCAAGGATTTATTGATCTGGTTGCCGCTCAAATTACCTCTAGTATTGCCAACGCTACCGCCTATGAAGAAGAACGTCGTCGGGCGGAAGCCTTGACAGAACTCGATCGCGCCAAAACCACTTTTTTTAGCAACGTTTCCCACGAGTTTCGCACGCCATTAACGCTGATGCTCGGTCCGCTGGAAGAGATGCTTGCCACCACTGCCCCCAAGTTGGACTCACAGGAACAAGACCAGCTAAAAATGATGCATCGCAATGGATTGCGCTTGCAAAAACTGGTGAATACCCTACTCGATTTTTCTCGGATGGAAGCAGGGCGATCGCAAGTCATCTATGCGCCTATAGATTTAGCCAGCTTGACGAGCGAGTTGGCGAGTATGTTTCGGTCGGCGATCGAACGCGCCGGAATCACCCTCCAAGTCACCTGTCCACCTCTGCCAGAATTGATTTATGTCGATCGCGATATGTGGGAGAAGATTGTGCTCAATCTGCTTTCCAACGCCTTTAAGTTCACGTTTGCAGGCGAAATTGAAGTCAAGCTAGACTGGCACACCGATCACGTTACCCTCCAAGTGCGCGATACCGGAACCGGCATCCCCGCCGCAGAGCTACCTCATTTATTTGAGCGGTTCCATCGCGTTGAAGGCGCACAAGGACGCAGCTACGAAGGCTCTGGCATTGGACTATCCCTCGTTCAAGATCTGGTCAAACTACATGGAGGCGCAATTTCAGTCACTAGCGTTGTGGATAGCGGCACCTGTTTCACCATTCGCATTCCCACCGGCAGCGCTCACCTATCCCCCGACCGCCTGAGCACCACTCCCGCCCTGACATCCCCATCCCTTGGTGTCACACCCTACGTGGAAGAAGCACTGCGTTGGCTACCAGACAATAATAATAGTTCTGAGTTCTTAGTTTTAAGTGCTCAGTTCAATCCCAATCCTACAACTCAAAATTCAACACTTACTGCTCACATTCTCCTAGCGGACGACAACGCTGATATGCGGGACTATGTGAAGGGGAGGCTCACTCCTCAATATCAAGTGACTACGGTTGCAGATGGCGCGGCTGCGTTGGCGATCGCCCGTGAGCAGCAGCCTGATTTAATCCTCAGCGATGTGATGATGCCCAATCTCAACGGGCTGGAGTTAGTGCAGCAATTACGCGCCGATCCGCTGACCAAGGAAGTGCCCATAATTCTTCTATCAGCGCGCGCAGGCGAAGAATCGCGGGTGGAAGGGCTGGCAGTCGGAGCCGATGATTATTTGGTGAAACCCTTCTCAGCACGGGAACTCCTGGCACGGGTGGAAGCAACCTTAAAACTCTCGCAAATTCGACGGGTCGCCGCAAATCGGGAACGCGAGCTACGGTTGATTAGCGAAACTGCCCAACAGGAGGCGGAACTAGCCTATGAGCGCGTCAGTCAAATTTTGGAAAGTATGACCGATGCCTTTGTGGCACTCGATCGCGATTGGCGCGTGATCTATCAAAATGCTGAAAGTGAGCGAATTGCTGGCAGACCCAGAGCAGAAACTTTGGGTATAAGCCACTGGGAAGTGTGGACAGCATCCGTTGGCACCAACTTAGAACGCCAATATCGACAGGCAATGGCAGAACAAGTTCCTGTGCATTTTGAACATCACTACTTTGATCCACCCAACTATGATACTTGGCTAGAAATCCATGCCTATCCATCGGCGCAAGGCTTAGGAATTTTCTACCGAGACATCACCGAAGCAAAACGAATTGAAGCGGAACGTCACCAGTCCGAGACTGCTCTGAAGCAAAGCGAGGAGCAGTTTCGTCAGCTTGCGAATGCCATGCCGCAAATTGTCTGGACAACTGATGCCGTGGGCGAACTGGAGTATGTGAGTGATCAATGGGTTCACTACACCGGGCTAACGCTAGAACAAACCCGCGATCGCGATCAGGTGACTCAGTTTATGCACCCAGATGATGTGCAAACAAACATAGAGCAATGGAAAATTGCCCTCGCCACTGAAACCCCTTATCAAGCCGAATTTCGGTTGCAACGAGCCTCCGATGGCATTTATCACTGGTATTTAGGGCGAGCAGTGCCCGTTAAAAATGAGCAGGGACAGGTGATTCAATGGTATGGAACCTCTACCGATATTCATACCCAAAAGATGATCGAACTTCAGCTTCAACAGGCAAACGATCGCTTTGAACTCGCCGCCAAGGCAGTTAGAGGGATGATTTATGACGTAGATATTCAAACTGGTTTTGTTGCTCGAACAGAAGGTTTAACCCGTATTCTAGGCTATTCGTTAACCGAAGCCGAACCGACCCTAGCTTGGTGGGATCAGCACATTCACCCCGATGATTTGCAGCAGTGTCGGACAGAAGGGCGGGCACAAAAGGAGCACAGCGATCGCTATCGGGTTGAATATCGCGTTCGTCATAAACAGGGACACTATGTACATATTTATGACCGGGGGTTGGTAGAACGTAATGCTGCCGGAGCGCCCATACGAATTGTAGGCAGTACGATTGATATCACTGAAGCAAAGGAAGCAGAAAAGGCGCTGCGGCAAAGCGAAGAACGATATCGATATTTGGTGGAGTCGATTCCGCAAATCATCTGGACTGCCGACCTAAACGGGACTCTGCTGGATGTAAATCAGCGGTGGCTAGATTTTACTGGGTTAACTCTCTCTCAAGTTCAAACGGCAGGCTGGCAGCTATTGATTCATCCAGATGATCTGGCAAGGCTCAGTGAATGCTGGCAGGAAGCTCAACAAAGCGGTGAACAATATCAAGCCGAAGGACGAATGCGACGGGCAAATGGAGAATATCGCTGGCATTTGCACCGGGCGATCGCTGCCAAAAACGAACTTGGGCAAGTGATTAAATGGTTTGGCACGGCAACTGATATCGATGATCAAAAACGACTGGAACATGAACGCGATCGCATTTTGCAGCAAGAACACGCGGCACGAGCAGAAGCCGAACATGCGAACCGAATGAAAGATGATTTTTTGGCAGTTTTGTCACATGAACTTCGCACTCCGCTGAATCCCATTTTGGGCTGGGCAAAACTCCTGCGGACTGGCAAGGTAGCCCCCGATAAGCACGCGGCAGCATTTGAAACCATTGAGCGCAACGCCAAACTCCAAACTCAACTGATCGAAGATTTACTCGATATTTCTCGCATTCTTCAAGGGAAGTTAGTGCTGTCGATCTATCCAGTTAATTTAACTTTTATGATTACTGCTGCTCAGGAAACAGTTCGCCTGAGCGCTGATGCAAAACGAATCAAAATTCAAACGTTTTTTGAGCCAAATGTTGGTAACGTTCCAGGCGATGCTGCCCGACTCCAACAGGTTGTTTGGAATCTACTTTCCAACGCCATTAAGTTTACACCTGAAGGGGGACAGATTAATATTCGCTTAACCCAAGCCTCTAACCATGCCACTATTCAAATTAGCGACACTGGCAAGGGCATTAGTCCAGAATTTCTTCCTTATGTGTTTGATTATTTTCGACAGGCAGACGGAGCCACAACTCGTAAATTTGGCGGATTGGGTTTGGGGCTGGCGATCGCACATCAAATTGTTGACCTACACCACGGCAAGATCTTTGTAGCCAGCCCTGGCGAAGGGCAAGGAGCCACTTTTACAGTGCAGCTTCCTTTACTTGATCAAAAAACCTCTACATCTGATGCAGATGATTCTAGTTTTACACTCACGTTCAAATCGCGATCGCTCACTGGATTAACAATATTAGTGGTTGATGACAATGCCGATTCACGTGACTTTACTACATTTGTTTTGCAGAAAGATGGAGCCACAGTGATCTCAGCCACCTCTGCGCTGGAGGCGATCGCGGCTCTACAGGAGTCGAAGATCGATATCCTGGTGAGCGATATTGGAATGCCAGAAATGGATGGCTATATGTTAATTCGTGCTATTCGATCTCAACTATCACCAGAAAACCAAATTCCAGCGATCGCGTTAACTGCCTATGCTGGAGAATTAGATCAGCAGCAGATTGCTGATGCAGGGTTTCAAAACCATGTTACAAAGCCAGTTGAACCGGAAAAGCTAATCAATGCGATCGTGCAGTTAGCGAACCAAAATAACTCAAATTGGAACAACCACCAATCCGGCACCTAAACAAGCCCGTATTGATATCTACAACGTGATTTTTTACTGTTCCTAACCCGCCAAACAATTGAGTGATTCGGCTTCACTGGGCACAACTCCGATGCTGCAAAAGCCCACACTGCCAACTTAATACTTTATTGCGCTTACTTTAAAATGAGTGAGCGTCTGCACTCCTAAAAATGCAAACGCTTCCTTAAATCCCTGTGGTTAAAGGAGATAACTAAGATTAATCAATCGCATCTTTGACGGTGTCTTTTGCCTTTTCAACCCCTTCACGAGCTTCGCCTTCAGTTTTCTTTGCTTTCCCTTTTGCTTCCGCTTCTCTATCTCCAGCAAGGTTTCCTGCGCCCTCTTGGACGGTGCCCTCAACCTTTTTAGCGGCTGCTTTTGCTTTATCTTCTAAAGACATGGTTTTTCTCCGATGTATAATTTTTTAATCTTGGGGATCAATTGAATAGGTGATTCACTTGATTAATCACACTGTAACGAAGCACTCATAAAGCCTCCTCTATCAGCAGAGATACTTTGCTACCAATGCGCCGAATCGGAACATAAAAGGTAGTTATTCTCAAACAAAAATATCGTTCGTTTCTTTGCCGAAGCTTAAAACGAACGATATCAATTCCAATATCAAGATGTTAATTCACGCGATCGCTAGGATTAGAGCGTATTGGTTGTGGAAACGCGAGGACGACGCGCACCCGCAGAAGCCCCCAACAGAGAAGCTACCAACCCCAATAGAGAACCTAAAGCAAACGACCAGCCAACTTTAGCTGCATTACCCGCAATATCTCGCGTTTGTTGAGCGGTCACATTGGGCGCATTGCCAGGGGTTGCGTTTGGAACATCAACACCGCCCTGTTGAACTTGATTAATAATTTCGCCAGCGTTGGAAGCTGCGACACCGAAAGCGCCGGAAACCCCGCTAGAAAGCAGCCAAGCGCTAATGGCTAGAGTTGTTGCCCACAAGATAGCTCCATTCAGCAATGCTGTATTTTTGTTCATTGCTCCACAGGAACGAGTCGTGACCCATCCCCCGACAAACAATGAAATGAATAAACTGATAATTGACCAAATACCCACAGCAGAGCCAACATCACCTGCATTAGAACGAGGCGCACCGGAACCTGAAAGTCCTGTCAATCCGATCGCGGCACCTATTGCACTCAATACTAGTTGGGTACTCAGCGCAATCACCAATCCGGCAAAAATTGGACCCCAACGAACGCGATCGTGATATTCAGCAGTGGCGATCGCCATGGGACGTTCAGCAACATAATCAATGGGTCGGTCAATAGGTCGGTCAGTATAGGACATGATTCTCTCTCCCAATAAATAATACAAACATGTTTAGGGCAAGTTCTTTAAAGAAGCACTAGAAGGTAGTCAGTGACACTTTTTTAGGCGCTTCAAAATGCTCTCTCAACTGTTTATACAGGAGAATATATGAAACTTTCTCTATCTGAAGGAGTGATAGTCTTTGATTGTTCGTCAATATTCTTCGAGAAACCCTACTGCTTCAGCAAAGGAAGGGATAGGAGCGGCAATTGAGTGGGAGTCAATCCCCAGATGGCGTTAAACAGGTACAACTGTGTTGCTGTCTGAATCGGGCGTTGGAAGCGTAGATTGAGGAACTACTTCTGAAGTAGATTGCTGAACCGCTAACTGAGCAATTTCTCGTTCTTGAAACACAAGCCCCGTTAAATGGACTACAGACAATACCAGCGCTCCTATGGATAAGACATAGCTATGCAATGCATACATATGACCGACTGCAATGGACCCGATCGCGCCGCCGCCCGTCAAGATATTGCGAATAATCGGTCCAGCGATCGGAATGGATTCAATGATGCCCAGTTCCACCCGCAAGCGCCAGAATCCAATTTGGGACCAGTCTAGCAGCATGGCAGTCCAGCCTAAGCCGATCGCCGCCAAAATGAACAAAATCCCACTAATCCAAGCGGTCAACCAACTGCGGCGAAAACGTTCACCCAAGAACATCACCACCATTTGAATCAACGCCACCACAATCACCAAATTACCTGCCAAATCGTGGACTCGGCGAATCAGCCAGCCAAAGGGCACATCAGTCGTTATTTTGCTCAAAGACTCAAATGCGCCCCCTGCTGTGGGCTGATAGTTGAATGCAAGCAAGCCTCCGGTAATGGCAGCTAGCAATGTTAGAGTCAAAACACTAACAGCCAAAATGGTGGAAGAGCGCCGCAATGCAAAGGAGGTACTTTTCATATGAGGGAGATGATTGCTGAGAAGTATGTGTATTTCTATTAAGCTTAATCTTAACGAACTATTAAGTTGTTTTGCGTAATCTATAAGCAGATTTAGCTAAATTTGTGAATCACTGGAGAGGTATCATCTACATGATCTCTGACGTTCAGACTGAACTAATTTCTGATCTTCCTAAGGTAGCGATCGCGATTCTGCATCAAGGTGGCAAGTTTTTGATGCAGCTACGAGACGATAATCCTGATATTTTGTACCCCGGACACTGGGGCTTTTTTGGCGGTCATTTAGAGCCTGGAGAAACTGCTGAAACGGGCGTGCAGCGCGAACTAATGGAAGAACTCAGCTATTGCCCGCCCAATCTAGCTCTGTTCGATTGCCATCAAGATACCTACGTGACTCGCTATGTCTACCATGGACAACTCGATAAAGCAGTGAGTGAACTGGTGTTAGGCGAAGGCATGGATTTGGAGTGGCTGACATCGGAAGACATTGAACGGGGCGATCGCTACTCTGCCAAGATCAAGCAAGTGCGCCCTTTAGGAAAACCTCATCGGGAGATTTTGCTTAACTTCATCAAAAGCGCGGGGTAGAGAGTACGGAGTTGGAAGTACGGAGTTGGAAGTACGGAGTTGGAAGTACGGAGTTGGAAGTACGGAGTTGGAAGTACGGAGTTGGGAGTACGGAGTTGGGAGTACCTGAACTCCGAAACCCCGAACTCCGAAACCCCGAACTCCGAAACCCTGAACTCCGAAACCCTGAACTCCGAACTCTTTAATCTATGCCAATCGATGTTTCAGCCAAAACGCCAGTAGGGGCATGGTAATTCGGTAGCCATACTCAGCCCCATAGACTAAGCCTTTTTGTTGGAGGCTGGCGATCGCCCCTTGCAATCCGCCACCACGGGATAGATGATGTTTTTGAATATACTCCCGCGAATGAGGGCTATCAGTTGGGTCAAGCGCCAGACTTTCCAGCAGTCTTACTTGGCTAGGCGGCAGCAACATTAACAAAGCTTCAAAAGTTCGGGCTAGATCTTCAACCAGTTCAAGCGTGCTGTTGTGAACCTGCTCCGGTTGAATCGGATGAGGGGAAGAGGAAGGAGGCAGTGAAGCGTGAGGCGCATCGCTGAGCAAAGATGGAAAGCGACTCACTTCAGCAATTTTTGTAAGCGGGTGATTTTGCCAAAGGCGGCGCATGAGGGCGATCGCATCGCCAAAGTTGCCTTGCACGTAGTCCAGAAGCAAGTCTAGCGCTTCAGGTGCAAAGGTAATTCCTTGAGTTGCCATGGCTTTCTCTAACCAAGGCTGAAGATCTTCTGATTTCAATGGACCTAACAACACCACTTGCAACTCGCTCTGTTGCACCCAGCTTTCGGCAACGGTGGCAATAAACGCATAGCTCACCTGCGGCTGCCGCTGAATTTCTTGGCGAAGATAGTTCTCCCACTGCTGCGATCGATCCCAAGACCGAATGTGGGGAAAGTTTTGAAATACGATCACAACGCGGCAAACTAACCCTTCTGCCAACGTTTGAGGCAACCCTAATAGGGCTTCCAGCAACGTCCATTCATCGGTAGATCCATGCCACACTAGCTGCGTTCCATTAGCAGTATCTTCTAAACGAATAGGCTGCTGGGCGCTCCATTGTTGAATCAGCGATCGCTCCGCCGCAGACTCAAACGCTTGCAACAGCCCTTCAGTAAATAAATGCAGAAAGCGATCGCGGTCGGTGGCTCTCAAACAGTCAATTTCGATAATGCGAGCATCCACACGCTCAGCCGCATACCGAACCAGGGTACGGCGACCACTCCCAGGCACTCCAGCAATGAGCAAGTCGCCATCTGTCGCCAGAACTTGGCTGACCTGATTTAGCTCAGCCTGCCGACCAATTAAGTGTTCAATGGTAAAAAGATTGGAACCCATAAAGCAATGGAGGGCAAGTCAAACAACGGAATACTCAGCAAATTTCAGCGCTTTCTGGCGGCTTAACTTTTACAAAGTTCGCACTATATAATAGTGCTGTCAGGTAGAATCCTAACACGCTACTCAACGGCTGCTTGCTCTGTAATCCCTTTCCCCTACCTTGCTATGACAATCCATCCCGCTTCAAATCCCGTTGTATCTTGGCATTCAGCCAGTGTAGATAAAACTCTAGAGTCTTTTCAAAGCGATCGCCAAGCCGGGTTGACCACGTCTCAAGTCACCCAAAGCCGCGAACGGTATGGAGTTAACGAGCTTGAAGAAATTGCTGGACGTAGCCCGTGGCAAATTCTGCTTGATCAGTTCACCAACATCATGCTGATCTTGCTAATTGCAGTGGCGGTGGTATCTGGGGTCTTAGATTTTGTCAATTTGCAAGCGGGTAACCTCAAACCAAACGAAATTCCCTTTAAAGATACGATCGCGATTTTGGCGATCGTCATCTTGAACGGAATGTTGGGTTACTTTCAAGAGATCAAAGCTGAAAAAGATTTAGCTGCTCTGAAGCGAATGACTTCTTCACGGGTGCGGGTGATTCGAGATGGCAAACCCTCAGAAATAGACTCTAAGGACTTGGTGCCCGGAGACCTGATGCTGCTGGAAGCTGGGGTGCAAGTGGCGGCTGATGCTCGATTGATTGAGGAAGCAAATCTGCAAGTCCGCGAGGCGGCGCTGACTGGGGAAGCGCTGGCAGTCACTAAAGCGGTGGATGTGGAGCTACCAGAAGATACTTCTCTGGGCGATCGCACTAATTTGATTTTTCAGGGAACCGATGTGGTTCAAGGACGAGCCAGCGCGATCGTCACCAACACGGGCATGAAAACCGAGCTGGGGCGCATCGCCACCTTGCTGCAATCCGTGGAGTCTGAACCCACGCCCTTACAACAGCGGATGGATCAACTCAGCAAAACGCTGGTAACCGGGGCATTGGTGTTAGTCGCGATCGTTGTTTTCGGCGGCATCCTCTATCTCGGTCTAGGCGCATGGCAAGAGCTATTAGAAGTGTCTCTGAGTATGGCAGTGGCGATCGTGCCCGAAGGCTTACCCGCCGTGATCACCGTCACCCTTGCCTTGGGAACCCAACGGATGGTGCGCCGCAATGCTTTGATCCGCAAATTGCCTGCCGTCGAAACGCTTGGCTCCGTCACCACTATTTGCTCTGACAAAACAGGCACACTGACCCAAAACAAAATGGTCGTCAAGCTGCTAGATACCTGCACGACCTCTCTACGAGTTAGCGGCGAAGGCTATGATCCAGACGGCAAATTTTACACCGTCACTGAAAAGCTAGATTCTGCCCTTCCAGTGGCTCCAGAAGACGAACCGGAACTGCTGAATTTGCTGACTGCTTGTACCGTTTGCAACGATGCTGTCCTCCAAAAAGAAGCCGGAGACTGGGTCATTTTAGGAGATCCAACCGAAGGAGCGCTGCTATCGGTCGCCGGAAAAGCCGGATTTCAAAAGGATTTATTAACAGACAAACTGCCTCGTCAGGCTGAAATTCCTTTTTCCTCAGAACGTAAACGCATGAGCGTGATTGTGGAGGCACCCAATCAAGACGAGATCGCAACCACAGACACATCTCGCTACATGATGTTTACCAAAGGATCGGCAGAGTTGATTCTAGAGCGCTGCACCAAAATTCAAGTGAATGATGAAGCGCAACCGCTAACCGCTGAGCAACGCGATCGCATCCTAGAGCGCAACAATCAGATGGCACAACGCGGGTTGCGTGTTCTCGGTTTTTCATGCAAACCGCTAACCGCCGTTCCCAATACTCAGAATGAAGAGCTTGTCGAGCAAGACCTTGTTTGGCTGGGCTTAATCGGCATGTTAGATGCGCCCCGCCCTGAAGTTCGAGCAGCGATCGCCCGGTGCCGATCCGCCGGAATTCGCACCGTGATGATTACCGGCGATCATCAACTAACCGCCCAAGCCGTCGCAGAAGATCTAGGCATTGTCCAAGTAGACGATAGTAAAACTGATACTGAATCCAGTCGTGCCCTCACCGGACGCGATCTGCAAGCCATGTCAGATGCTGAGATGGATCAAGTGGTTGAGAATGTGAGTGTGTATGCGCGAGTGGCACCCGAACATAAGCTGCGAATTGTGCAGGCATTGCAGCGCAAACATCACATTGTGGCAATGACGGGTGACGGGGTGAATGATGCTCCCGCCCTAAAACAGGCAGATATTGGCATTGCCATGGGCATTACAGGCACAGACGTGAGTAAAGATGCCAGCGATATGGTGTTGCTGGATGATAACTTTGCGACGATCGTAGCGGCAACAGAAGAAGGTCGGGTAGTTTACAACAACATTCGCCGCTTTATTAAATACATTTTGGGAAGTAACATTGGTGAGCTTCTGACGATCGCAGCCGCACCCTTGATTGGATTGGGAGGTGTGCCGCTGTCTCCCCTACAAATTTTGTGGATGAATTTGGTCACAGATGGGTTGCCTGCTCTCGCGCTTGCGGTCGAACCGGCTGACCCCAACGTAATGAAGCGTCCTCCCTATGATCCGCAGGAAAGCATCTTTGCTCGTGGTTTGGGGGCTTATATGCTCCGAATTGGCTTAATTCTTGCCATTTTGTCGATTGTGTTGATGGTGGGAGCCTACAACTATACGAAAGGCACTCCCGAACCCGATCGCTGGAAAACAATGGTATTCACCACCCTTTGTCTTGCCCAAATGGGTCATGCGATGGCAATTCGTTCTAGCACTCGCTTGACGATCGAAATGAACCCATTCTCTAACCCTTATGTGCTGGCATCGGTGGTGTTGACTAGCATTTTGCAACTGATGTTGATCTATGTGCCAGCGCTCCGCAGCTTCTTTGGAACTCACTTTCTCAGCTTGAATGAGTTAGGCGTGTGCATTGGATTTAGCTTGTTGATGTTTGTTTGGATTGAAATGGAAAAACTGGTTTACCGCTGGGTTGCACTGCGGAAAAAATAATAGGCAGAATCTACAGGTCGTACGCTTGAGGCGAATCCTTGGCACTGAGTGATACGCTTTTGCCAGGTTTAGATCTCTGCCGTTATTTCAGGTGTCATGTATCTCCGATCGCTTCATTTACGTCAGTTTCGCAATTATTTAGACCAAGCGGTGGAGTTTTCGGCTCCCAAAACGATTCTGGTGGGCAACAATGCTCAAGGGAAGTCCAATCTGCTGGAAGCGGTGGAGTTATTATCGACCTTGCGATCGCATCGGGCATCTCGCGATCGCGATTTGATTCGAGATGCGGCGGCGATCGGGCAGATTTCTGCCCAACTGGAGCGGGATTTAGGGACTGTTGACCTCGCTATCACTTTAAGAAACTCCAGCCGTCGCACCGTTGCCTTAAACGGGCAATCCCTGCGCCGCCAGCTAGATTTTCTGGGAACGCTAAACATCGTCCAGTTTTCCAGCTTAGACCTTGATTTAGTTCGAGGTGGACCGGAGCAGCGCCGCCACTGGCTCGATTCGTTGCTGATTCAGCTAGAGCCGATTTACGCGTCTATCTTGCAGCAATATACCCATATTCTGCGGCAGCGCAACGCCTTACTCAGGGGGCAGGTGGCTGGAGTTAGAGATCAGGCACCGAACTCCCAGCCACCACCCACCACTCACCACTCACCTTCTACATCTGAACTTGCTCTGTGGGATGCCCAACTTGCCGTTGCTGGAACGCGGGTGATTCGGCGACGGGCACGGGTTGTTCAAAGAATTGCACCGTTGGCGACCTATTGGCATCGCGAAATTAGCGGCAGTACCGAGGAATTAATCATCAGCTATCTGCCGAATGTGGAGTTGCAAAGCGATGACCCCGCTATCGTACAGCAGACATTTTTAGCAAAAATCCAGGAGCGGGCGATCGCGGAGCAATATCAACACACAACCCTAGTGGGTCCTCATCGAGACGAAGTGAATTTCAGCATCAACCAAACATCTGCCCGACAATATGGCTCTCAAGGACAACAGCGTACTCTCGTATTGGCATTAAAGCTGGCTGAACTCAAGCTGATTGAAGATGTCATCGGTGAACCGCCGTTGCTATTGCTAGATGATGTGTTGGCAGAGCTAGACTTAAACCGCCAAAATCAACTGCTCGATGCCATTCAAGATCGCTTCCAAACCTTAATTACAACCACACACCTCGGCTCTTTTGATGCTCAATGGCTCAATTCCTCACAGGTTTTTACGGTTAAAGCTGGGCAGGTATTATGAGAGGCGAGAGGTGAAAGTAAGTAGAAAACGACTGTAGTATAGATAGCAACTCACCATCCTGTTACCCGCTGAGTAGGAATCCCTTTCTATGGCAAGACGATACAAGCCTCGTGAATTTGCGATCGATGCCTTATTGATCCTATGTCTCAGCATTTTGTTCAAGCTAGCGGCTCCGATGTAGCGTTGAATTAGTTTTGACCCTGCCACCTTGAAGCAGGGTCTACGCTGGTAACGCATCAAAAACTTGTTTAACAGTCTGGCAGGTTTTATCGTCTAAGCGGTGCCAATCAACTTCGCCCGTTTCATCAAACAAATTGACATCGACCGCAACACTTTCTCCAATCGGCTCATCGGCAGCGTGGGAAGTGCCATGAATTGAGTCGTAATTTTGGAAGCAAATTTGATAACACAAATCCCATAGGTCAACCGTAAGCTGATGATTGCCACGGGAAAGACATAACCAATACCCTGGAAAGGGTGCCGGAAACTGAGATAACTGGTGTTCGATCGCCTCAGTTTCCTCCTCCGTTGCTCCGTCTAATTGACTACGCAACTGCATCACCAGTGCTTTCGTCTCTTCACTGGTGCCCTCTGCCCACACCTGCACATCTTTATAGGTGCCCTTCCAAGCAGAGTCTTCAAGTTGCTTTTCCACATTGGCAATTAGCCGAATAAACGCAGGCTGCATCAGCAGTTCTGCCTGCTGCCATATTTGCATTGTTTGAAACTTAGGCATTTAATCTTCTAGAGCGATCGCGCAGATGGGGTATTTCTCCAGCAACTCAGGGTAACGAAGCAAGCGTCACGACTCAAGTTTTCTTAATAAAAGGAGAGGGAAAGGCTGAAAATCGCGATCGCGCTTACAGTGAAATGACTTCATAGTCACACACCAGTTAAAACCAACTCATTACCCTAATATTTAAAGGTTCCATTATCCAAAATTATTTATGCCTGGTTCTCCCCTATCTATTTATGCTTTTCCCAGTTTGATTACTAGCTTGGCACTGGTGCTGTATTTGGTTATCACCCTAAACGTGGGTCGGGCGCGGATGAAATATGGAGTCATGCCACCCGCGACGACGGGCGATCCTAGCTTTGAGCGAGTGCTGCGAGTGCAGCAAAATACTTTAGAACAGATGATTTTGTTTCTGCCTGCTTTGTGGTTGTTCTCAATTTATGTAAATCCCTATTGGGGTGCCGGAATTGGGGCAGTATGGGTGATGGGTCGCGTTCTCTATGCATGGGGATACTACCAAGAAGCAAAAAAACGTGGCCCTGGGTTTGGCATTAGTTTTCTGAGTGTGGCAGTTTTGTTGTTAGGTTCCTTGATAGGACCAATATTAGCCTTGATGAAAGGTTAACCGTCCTCGTTGCTTGTATCAGTTGCGGCAACCTGAAAATTTGAGGATCAAATACTCTAAATAATCGGTCTAGAGTTGCACATTCGCATGAATGGCGATTTTGAAGCAAGGAATAACTATGCTGAAAATAATAGAGAGGAAGGGCTACTTGCGTTTTGAACGTTTAGATTCACTGTTCTGCTGCCGCTTCTTGTTAGGTCAATTATTTCTCCATTATGCGTATAGTCGGATGGCAATAAACCACCTATACGTACGTACATCTCCGTGTATTTGAGGATCAGTTTTTGGAAAACCCTTACGGAATTTTTTCATGCCAGAGCCTTTCTTTGCGAGATTTTTACTCATTTCTGTTAGTCCGATGAGTATGCTTGGGAAAGATAAATACAGTTCATAGTGAACATTCTTCACTGAGAAAACATCTCTCACCTGATTCTTATAAGGCTGGTAAATCCCATGAA
Organism: Leptolyngbya sp. CALU 1928; assembly: GCF_056784215.1. Classification (NCBI taxonomy): domain Bacteria; kingdom Bacillati; phylum Cyanobacteriota; class Cyanophyceae; order Leptolyngbyales; family Leptolyngbyaceae; genus Leptolyngbya; species Leptolyngbya sp. CALU 1928. Next base: position 84,084 of record NZ_JBXBCE010000002.1, read on the forward strand.
CACAATGTTAAAAGTAACCGTTGCGACTGTTGTTGGTAGTGTGGCTGCGTTGGGGATGATCGCCACCTCCGGCGATCGCGCTAATGCTCAATCCTTAAGCAGCGGTTGGAGCTATCAATATGATGCAATTGGAGACGGTTCTGGTGGTAGCCAATATGACATCAAGGGCATGGCAATGAGTGTCCAAGGTGACAAGCTCTTTGTGGCGTTGACGGGCGGAACCCCATTGGCAGGCGTTAACCACGCTGGTGCCCAAGGTGGATCGATCGGGTTTGGTGACCTATTCTTCAACTTCTCCGGCAAAAACTTCAATGATGCCGCCGCAGCAGGTCAACTGTTTGGAGTTCGCTTTGCAGCCGCCAACGATTCTAAGGTGGGTCTGGGCGTTTACTCTGGAGTGAAAACCGCCAGTGTTGCTTTACAAAACGACGGCTATAGCAGCCTCAACCAGTACTACACGGCTTCAGGCGGTGCGTTTAATAAGCAAAACACGCAGGGAACCGCGATCGCGACTCGTGCTGCTGCCAATAGCTACTATGGCGCAACCAATAGCATTCAAAATGTGATTGATTCTGGAAACAAAGTAGGTAATGTCAATCTTCTAACCGCCCAAAACCTATCTGCAATAGGGCTAAACTTTGGGGGTGGGGCTGCCAGTGACAACACTTTTGGCTTCAGCTTTGATCGAGGCGCATTGCCCGGTGGTTCTTTCATGGCAAACCTATTCCTTGAATGCGGCAACGATGCCATCGCATTTTCCGGTTCCTCTGAAGCCGCACCAGAACCAACAACTATGGCAGGTGCAGCCTTGGGGATTGCGGCAATCGGGAAGCTGAAGCGCGCCCGTCGTCGTAAAGAAGCAGCAGCAAGCTAAGTGATTGATGAGTTATTAGCCAGATCAGGGTGTTAGTAAAGCAGAGATAAATAGTAAGAGCCAGATCTGTAAAGGATCTGGCTCTTTTTTGGGAAAGTTATAGCCAGCGATCGCTAAAAGCGTTTGATAATCGCCTCGGCAAACTCAGAACACTTCAAGGGCGGCTCCACAGGCGGTTCCATTAATCGCGCTAGATCGTAAGTCACCTCACGATTAGAGATTGCTTCACCCAAACCTTTTTTGATCAGGTCTGCAGCTTCTTGCCAACCCATATATTCCAGCATCATTACGCCGGAGAGAATCAACGAGCCGGGATTGACCCGATCCAATCCCGCGTGTTTCGGTGCGGTGCCGTGGGTTGCTTCAAAAATAGCGCTGGAGTCGCCAATGTTGGCTCCTGGTCCCATGCCCAGTCCCCCAACGATCGCCGCTGCGGCATCCGAGAGATAATCGCCATTTAGGTTCATGGTTGCCAAAATGGAGTATTCATCAGGACGGGTTTGAATCTGCTGAAAGATACTATCGGCAATGCGATCGTTCACCATTACCTTTTCCTTCCACTTGCCATTTCCGTGGCTTTCTCCAATCTCATCCAGCACTTGTTTCACTTCGGCACAAATGACCTCTCGTTTTTCCATGGTCAACCCATCGAAGCCAGGATCAATCATTCGAGCATTATCTTCAAGGGAAAGGTCTGGATTTTTTGCCTGATTGCCTAAAATCCAAGATTCCCGCTCCGTGACGCACTCTGCCCGAAACTCACTGGTTGCCAGTTCATAGCCCCAATCGCGGAATGCCCCTTCCGTATATTTCATGATGTTGCCCTTATGGACGAGGGTCACCATTTGCTTATTTTTGGGCAGTCTCAAGGCATGTTGCATGGCACGACGCACTAGGCGCTGAGATCCCATTTTGCTGATGGGTTTGATGCCAATGCCTGCATCCAGGGGAATCTTTTTTTTACCGTGTTCCGGGGTTCCAGGAATCAGATCTTCGTTGAGAATTTTGATCAGGCGATCGCACATTTCCGTGCCCTGCTTCCACTCAATTCCTAGATAAATATCCTCTGTATTTTCCCGATAGATAATCACGTCTAGCTTTTCAGGCGTTTTGTGGGGCGAGGGCGTACCTTCGTAATAGCGACAGGGGCGAATGCAGGTATACAGATCAAAAATTTGGCGGAGTGCCACATTCAGCGATCGAATTCCACCGCCAATGGGGGTAGTCAACGGGCCTTTAATTGCCACGCCATAGGTTCTAATTGCAGTCAGCGTATCCTCAGGCAAATATTGATAGGTGCCATACAGTTCACAGGCTTCATCCCCGGTGTAAACTTTGAACCAGGAAATTTTGCGTTTTCCCCCATAAGCACTCGCCACTGCCGCATCAAAGACTTTTTGAGACGCGGGCCATAGGTCAATTCCGGTTCCATCTCCCCGAATAAACGGAATGATCGGGTCATCTGGAACTACAGGCTCTCCATTTTTGAATGTAATTGTAGAACCCGTAGTTGGAGGGCTAATCTTTTCGTAAGTCATTGCTGTCGCTCCAATATAAAGGCAGGCAATCGTCGGGTCAGGGAGTAACAATTTGAGTGACCTGCTTCATGCCGCTCGGTTAGGGTATCTCAAGTTGGGAACTGTGAACTGTCTTTTTTGAGCAGATTGCAAAATTCCTCCTAAAAAATAGTCTTTGGCACCAGACAGAAAGGGGCTGCCCAAATTGATTCGCTACTTTTTTGGGGTCAAATTTTGGGCTTTCTTTCAGAAAAAGTGTCAGATAACTATAAAGTTTGCGCGTCTCTGGGAATGCTAAATGAATCAAGCAGAATAATTGCTGAAATGTGGTTCGTACAGGCTCAAAAAGTGCCAGTTAATAGTATTTTCGCGTGATCTACTCTACAGGAAATTCAGATGAAACGAGTACTCGTGGTTGATGATGACACGACTTTGCGAATGGCGCTAACGCGTTACTTAGAAAAGCGAGGCTACCTCGTTCAAAGTGCGGGGTCAGCAACAGAAGCTCTGAGTGCAGTTGAAGCAGATCCGCCAGATCTAATTGTGTCAGATGTGATGATGCCGGAGATGGATGGGTTTGAGTTTTGCCGTCGATTGCGGGCAACTCGCGTTGGGCAACTGGTCCCATTTATATTTCTCTCTAGCAAGGGGGAAGTAGAAGCCCGCATCCAAGGGCATTCTATGGGAGCTGATGACTATTTGATGAAGCCGTTTGAACCTCGTGAACTGTTAGCAAAAATTGAGGCGCAATTGGAGCGATCGCGCCGGGTTCATTCTGAAATTGTGCGGCTGATGCAAAAGTCTGATTTGGAGAAGTCAACTAGTCCGGTGACACCGCAGCCAGCGTTACCATTAACGCCAGCCGAGGAAAAAGTGTTTTGGGAAGTGGTGCAGGGTTTGACTAACAAGCAAATCGGCGATCGCTTATTTGTTAGCCCCCGCACCGTACAAACTCATTTGAGTAATATTCTGAACAAACTAGAGCTAGAAAATCGGTCTCAACTAGTGCGGTTTGCGTTTGAGCGCGGCTATAAGCCACGGATCACGGAACAAGCGTAGAGCTAATCGCTTCTCAAAGCCGCGATCGGATCAAGCTGCGCCGCATTTCGGGCAGGAATCACTCCGGCGATTAACCCGACGGTGGTAGAGAGGGCAAGTCCCGCCGCGATCGCCCAGAGAGAAAGCACAAAGGGAAAGCGAAAGAGTTGAGCGGCAGCAAAGGCTAAGCCGACCCCTAAAGCAATACCGATCGCGCCCCCGATGATCGATACGACGATCGCTTCCGTCAAAAACTGGCTGAGTACGGCACTGTTCGTCGCTCCGACTGCTTTACGGATGCCAATTTCACGGGTGCGCTCCACTACAGATACCAGCATAATGTTGGCAATTCCAATCCCGCCAACGATCAAAGAAATACCGGCGATCGCCCCCACCATCACTGTGAATAAGCCAACAATGTTTCCAAAGGCATTAATGATGTCAATTTGATTACTCAGCCGGAAGTCATCCGGTTGAGGTGGGTAGATATTATGCCGAATGCGTAGGAGGTTGGTTACCTGAAATTGCGCCGCTTCCAATGCCGCATCATCTTCCGCTTGAAGCCAAAAACCACTCACAGCGATACCATTAATCGCATTATTTCCCACAATTCGAGACGACATGTTGGTCAAGGGAATATATACGCGATCGTCTTGATCCTGCCCACCCACCGAGCCTTTCGGCTCCATCACTCCAATCACTGCATAACTCCCTCCTTGAATGCGAATGCTAGCTCCCAGAGCATTGCCGCCCGATCCAAATAGGTCGTCTCGCACCTTACTGCCCAATACCGTCACGGGGTTGGCGGCATCCAAATCGGCTTGGCTAAAAAATTGCCCTGTTTGAGGATAAATATTTTTCACCTCTGGATAATTCAAATCAACCCCTAAAAGGCTAGTTGACGTGTTTTCGCCCGAATAGACTACCTGAGTAGGGCGCTGAAGAAATGCAGTGACGGCTTTGGCGGCGGGAGCCTGACTAGCCACGGCTTGGGCATCTTCCCAGGTCAACGTCGAGGCGGAACCGCTGCCTTGGCTAATGCCACCCGAACGGGCAACCCCAGACAACACCAGCATCACGTTTGATCCCAATGCCTGAATTTGCTGCTCGGTTGCTTTTTGAACGCCTTGCCCAACTGAGGTTACTGTAATCACAGAGGCGATACCAATCACAACTCCCAACATGGTCAACGCGGTACGCAGGCGGTTACTCCAGAGGGCATTGAGTGCCATGGTCAACACTTCAAGCACAGGAACGGCCGTCGGGCGAATTTGATCAGGCTTTACCATACAATCCTCTTAACGCTGTCGTGACCCGCCACTACCAGAACCACCCATGCCTGGAAGCACTGAGGGGGTTCGAGATTGAGGACGATCTCCTGGAGCAAAACTAAGCATGACGCGATCGCCGAGCTGCAACCCAGATAGCACCACTGTTTTGTCGGTGACGCTGACTCCAGTGGTGATGGGACGAAATTCTGAAGGGCGATTTGTGGAACGATCGCCCTGGGAATCGCTTTTTCCCTCGGTCATCACCAACACGCCGCTGGTTCCCTCTTGCCGCACGATCGCCACGGTGGGAACCACCAAGACATTGCTCAACATGCCCACTTTGAACTCTACATCTACACTCATTCCGGCTCGAAGCACCTTTGCGGGATCGGCGATCGAAGATTTCACTTCAAAACTGGTGACGTTTTGCACCGTGGTGGATTGGGTTGCCAGTTGAATTACCTTTCCTGTAAACGTTTTGCCGGGAAAGGCATCTACTTTAATCTCAACAGGTTGCCCTAATTTGATTTGGGCAATGTTGGACTCTGCCACGTTTGCCATAATTTGATTGTTAGAAGCGAGAGACAAAATTGAAGAGGATGTGGCGGAAGACACCGCACTTCCCGAAGTCGTTGGGGTGACGAAGGCTCCGGGATCGGCGAACTTTTTGGTAACAACGCCACCAAATGGCGCACGAATCACGGTGTCGGCAATCTGGATCTGCACGGTTTGCAGGGCACCTTCAGCCGTGGTCACTTGGGCACGGGCTTCCGCGATTTCCTCAGGGCGCGACCCTGCCTGTTGTAAGGAGACCGCTTGTTTATTTTCTGTCAGTTGGGCGATCGCGCTATCCCGGTCTGCCAAAGAGTTGTTTAGCTCTCGTTGAGAAATTGCCCCGGTATTGAACAATTGCTGATTTTGCCGTAACGTTTGCTCTGCGCGTCTCACAGTGGCTTCTGCATTCCGAACCCGCGCTTGGGCTTGGGCAACGTCCTGAGTGCGATTTCCTGCTAGCAACCGTTGCAGATTGGCTTGAGCGGATGCAACTTGCCCTTTTGCTTGGGTAAGCTGTCCTTGAAAATTGGAATCATCCATGTAAGCAAGAATTTGTCCCTGCTCCACGCGATCGCCCTCTTTCACCAGCAGTTCTCTCAGTTTCCCGGATGTTTTCGGACTCACGTTCACTGAGCGTTCTGGCTGCACGGTGCCATTTGCCGCGATCGTCACGGGCAAATTGACTTGCTCAACTGCCACCGTTCTTCCGCGCCGTTTGCCTTCTTTGGAATTGGCAGCGGTGATCTGGGCATACACGGCATAACCAACGCCTGCCAGCAGACCTAATATCAACAGAGTAATCAGCCACTTGGGTACTCTTAGTTTTTTTAGGTCTTTCATCGGTCTGCGCCTTTTTCAAACTAGCAGTATCTTAGCCAGGTATCTATCTCCACATGATAAGAAAAAACTAATCATTTTGGACTTCTCGGTTGAATCACTGGTCTAAGGTATTACGGCTAGCGTTCAACATCTGGCTGACTTTGTTCTTGCGATCGCCTCGTCTGGCAGCGACGTTCACACAGTGTCTCGAAGAGAATTGCCTTTTTCGCAGGTCGTCACTATAGGGCGCTGACATAGGGCTTCCATTGATATTTTTTCTAATCTTATCGTCCGTCCTGATGCCAAATTGAAATCTTTGCTTAAAGGCAATTAGCCTGTTCCTACGCAAGGATAGAAAGTATATTGGTCAAAATACAAGGTTTCTTTGAAGAAGGTTTTCCATCATGAGTCAACAATATTTTCCAGAAGGTGAGTGGTCAACTCTGCTGCAAACTCCCACCATGATCATCATGGCAATGACACTTGCTGACAAAACTGATCCGGTTTCCTTTCTACAAGAAACCCAAGCTGCCGTTCAGATAGTGGTAAATGAGCAGAACCGCACTGATCTAACCAGTGATTTAGCAAAGTCATTGACCGCATCCATGAAAGAAACCGATGCAAAAGATCCTTTACAGGGAGAACAGCTTTTGCTCAAAAAACAGTTTGAACTGCTAGGCGCACTTCAAAATCTCAAGAATGCATCTGAAGGGCGGAAAAACACCCTCGATCACTTTAGGCAGGTCAGTGTGATTTTGAGCAGTAAAGTAACGGGGGTTCAGGCACAAGAGTTCAAAGCTTGGGTTCTCTCGATCGCCCGCCAAATTGCCGAAGCAGTGAAAGAAGGCGGTTTGTTTGGAATTGGCGGCGAACGAGTCAGCCGAGATGAATCTGAGATGCTGAAAGCGATCGAAAAAGCGCTTGACTTTAAGTAAGAAAGTCTATGATTTAAGCGCTAGCTGATTTGTAGAACGACTTCACTGAGCTAAAACGTTAAAACGGTACGAATGCCTTTGCCGCTGTGCATCAGATCAAAGGCTTCGTTGATCTGCTCAATCGGCATCACGTTGGTAATGAGATCATCAATGTTGATTTTGCCCTCCATATACCAATCCACAATCTTGGGAACATCCGTGCGACCTCTAGCTCCCCCAAAGGCGGTTCCCTTCCACACCCGTCCTGTGACTAATTGAAACGGTCGGGTGCTAATTTCGGCTCCCGCAGGGGCAACTCCCACAATCACGCTCACCCCCCACCCTTTGTGACAGCATTCCAAGGCTTGCCGCATCAGGTTGACATTGCCAATACACTCAAAGCTGTAATCGGCACCGCCATCGGTCAGTTCCACCAAATGGGCAACCAAATCACCTTCTATTTCTTTCGGATTGACAAAGTGAGTTAACCCTAACTGTTCTGCGATCGCTTTTTTACTTGGATTAATATCGACCCCAATAATTTTGTTTGCCCCCACCATGCGACAGCCTTGAATCACATTTAAGCCAATGCCGCCTAAGCCAAACACGACCACATTTGCACCTGCTTCTACTTTTGCAGTGTTGATCACGGCTCCAATGCCCGTGGTCACTCCACAGCCGACGTAGCAAACTTTGTCAAAAGGCGCATCTTCACGAATTTTGGCAAGGGCAATTTCGGGCAGCACGGTGTAGTTGGCAAAGGTGGAGGTGCCCATATAGTGATGAATCAGGGTGCCGTTTTTAGAAAAGCGGCTAGAGCCATTGGGCATCAGTCCTTTTCCTTGAGTTGCCCGAATTGCCTGACACAGGTTCGTTTTCCGGCTTAAGCAATAGGCGCAGTTGCGACATTCAGGCGTATAGAGCGGAATCACATGATCGCCGGGTTTGAGGCTGGTCACGCCAGCCCCTACTTCGACGACGATTCCGGCTCCTTCATGCCCTAAAATGGCGGGAAATAGTCCTTCTGGATCTTTGCCAGAGAGGGTGTAAGCGTCGGTATGGCAGACTCCCGTTGCTTTGATTTCGACTAATACTTCCCCGGCTTGGGGTCCTTCTAGGTGAATTGTTTCTACCGTGAGGGGTTTTCCCGGTTCGTAAGCAACAGCGGCTTTTACATCCATCTTTTTTCCTGCGATCGCATCCTGTGCGTAGTGGTTTAATTATCTCGCGTATTTCTGCAAATCACGTTTTTAACGGCTAAAACAGCGAAAGTATTAGTCTAAACCCACGAAATAGCTGCTAGAGGGGCAAATAGATTAGTATTTTTGATAATAATTTGCAGATCTATGCCATCGTAGTCGGTTCATTTTGAAACGGCTCAAGTATAATCGCAGCAGGCTATTCGATACCCTACGAGGTTTTTTATGAACAAAAGTGAATTAGTTGATGCGATCGCGGCAAAAGCAGAGATCACCAAAAAAGATGCTGATGCAGTTTTAAGCGCAGTTGTTGATGCCATTATGGAAGCTGTTGCTGAAGGGGAAAAGGTGACCTTGGTTGGCTTTGGAACTTTTGAGGCACGTCAACGCCAAGCGAGAGAAGGGCGTAACCCTAGCACGGGCAAACCGATTAAAATTCCAGCAACAACGGTTCCGGCGTTCTCTGCAGGTAAGTCTTTTAAGGAAAAGGTTGCCCCTGCAAAAGAAGATGTGAAAGAAGAAAAGAAAGCCACGAAAGCCACTACTAAGAAAAAATAAATCAATTTCAAGCAAGGAATCGGCTGAAGGTCACTGCTTCGTCATGTTGAGATGACAAACAGTGCCCTCAGGCTTCCTAAATTCGTCCAACGACCCGAATTGTTCCATCCGCAGTTGTGCTTAGCACAATCAACTCTCCCTGTTGCGGAAAAATATTGGTTAGTGCGGTGATATTCACTTGGTGAGTCACTAAAATACTCACACCTTTTTGTTTAGAGTTCGTTTTAATCCATTGGCGAACCCTTGCAGTTTGCTTGGGTTCACGGTTTGAATTTTGAAAAAATGAATTGAGGGCGGGGAAGGGTTGCACTGCACCTAAGTTTAGCAATCGAGCCGTATCTAGGCAGCGACACCATTGGCTTGAAAGAATTTTGGCGATTGGGATGGCGCGATCGCGGAATTCTCGACCCACTTTTGCGGCTTGCGATCTCCCAGCGGCTGATAGATTGCGTTGGGTTGAGCAATCTCCTAGCTGAAAGTTAGCTGGATCGCCTGTTCCCGGTGCTTCGGCATGGCGCATCAACACCACGTAACCCGATTTCTGCTGTTGCAGTAGTTTCCAAGTGGCTTCCCTAGTACTGAATTGGGCGATCGCCCTCCCATATATGGCGGTCTGGGTTGTTAGCACCATGCTCACCCCACAACCAAACGCGATCGCCCTCACTCTATTCATTTCTAGCTCTTGTACTTGACTGAACAACCATAGGGCTGAGTCACAGATGGATTAACCTTTTGCCCTTTTAAAACCGCGTCTATGGCAGAGGCGACATAATTCTTCGCACCGCCGATATCACCAGGGTTGCTGGAAGGATTGCTATCGATCGCGCCCATATATGCCAGCGTTCCGTTAGGCGCAATTACGAACATATGAGGCGTTGTGCGGGCACTGTAAAGCCGACCCAACTTGCCATTCGCATCAATCAATACCGCCGTGGGAGAGGCACTTCGGCTCTTGCTCAAGTCGTTCGCTTTTTTGCCATCCACAAAGCCTTGGTTGCCTGGAGCCGAAGACACCACTGATAGCCAGACGACTCCTTTTCCAGTTGCCTGCTTTTGTAGCTTTTGCATGTTGCTCGAGTCGTAGTGCTTACGAACAAACGGACATTGGTGATTCGTCCATTCCATCACCACCGTTTTGCCCTTAAAGTTGCTTAACTGATGGGACTTACCGTTACTGTCTGTGGCGATAAAGTTGGGGGCAGGTTGCCCGATTCGCACAGGCGCGGCGGCAATTTGCATCGGCAGACGAGTAGAGTCAGCAATTTGAGACTGCGAGGTTAGCTGAGCTTTAGACGCACTAATCGCAGCGCTGGCTCCTGCTAATGCACTGACAGCAGCGCCCACCACTGCAACTTTTAAGAACTGGGTTTGGATTTGTGAACGACTTAATTTCATGGATATTTCCTGGTTAACTCAGTAGCGTGGAGCAAGATCGAAAATAACAATTGGAATTTCGCGACCACAGGTGAATTTCACACTGGTTATGATGACACAGAAACATTAGCGACGGCATTCCGCAATAAATCTGGCGTGAGCACCTGCGGCAAAATGACGGGTTCACCTTGCCCCAATCCAGCGGGATAGAGAATGTAGAGCGGCACCCCGCTACGCCCAAACTGGCTGAGGGATTGGGTAATGTCTGCGTTTCGGTTTGTCCAATCTGCCTTGACTAACGCCACTCCTTTTTGCTGAAAGGCGGCAAGTACATCTGGCTGGCTGAGGGCGACTCGTTCATTTACCAAGCAGGTGATGCACCAAGCGGCAGTGTAGTTTATGAACACAGGCTGCTTAGATTGGCGCAACTTATCTAGCTGGCTAGGTGTGTAAGCTGCCCAAACTGAGTTGTTGGCACTATTGGCTTGAGTAGACGACGAGGATGGAATAGGAGTATTAACCAGCGGTGTGAGAGTCAAGACGATCGCGATCGCTGCCAGTGAGCCGACCAATCCTACTCGCTGCCAAATGGTTTTAGACAGTTGGGTCTTTTGATGGAGCCAAGCCGCGAACCCGATCAAAATGATGCCCACTAGGGCGATCGCCAATCCATTGGTGCCTGATTGCAAGGTCAGCACCCACACCAACCAAGCCGCCGCTCCATGCATTGGAAACGCCAACACTTGCTGCAACGTTTCCATCCAGGCTCCGGGTTTTGGCAAAAAGCGACGGAGGGCAGGAGTGAGGCTAATGATTAAGTAAGGCAGTGCTAAGCCCAAGCCCAAAGTCAGCAAAATTGCGATCGCCACGGTCGGCTGCTGCACCAACGCCACACTCACCGCCGTTGCCATAAATGGAGCCGTGCAGGGTGTTGCCATCACCGTTGCCAATACCCCCGTAAAAAATTCGCCTCCATAGCCCGGTTTTGCCGTCAAGCCGTGACCCAAGCCCATAATCGAGGCTCCCACGGTGAACACGCCGGACAAACTTAGCCCCACTGCAAACAGCACATACGCCATCAGCAACACGAACACAGGCGACTGAAGCTGAAACCCCCAACCAATCTGCTGCCCCAGCGATCGCAAGATCAGCAATACCCCAGCCACCAGCGCAAAGCTAGCAAGCACTCCAGCGGTAAACGCCAGCCCACTGAGTCTCGCCTGACGGGGATTGTGCTGTGATTGCTGAGCGATCGTCAGCACCTTGAGCGACAACACCGGAAACACACAGGGCATCAGGTTTAGCACCATGCCACCCAATAATGCCAATAAGAGCGCCTGCCAAATTGGGAAATTAGCAACTTCAGTACTTTGTGTTAATGCAGTTGCCGCATTCGCAGACTGAGGTTTCGCCTGAATCGCAAATGCCTGAGTGTTTATTTTGTCGTCACTGGTTTCCTGAATCACCAGCAGCCCTTCAACCCGATCCGGCTTTTCCTGATAGCCGCGCTCAATTTGTAATGTGATCCGCTCCTGATCGACCGTCAATCGTTGAGGCGCGGCATTTTGAATAATGCCGTCTTTGTTCGGAAAAAACTCGACCTGTTTCAATTGCCCTGCGGCTAAACCGGGCGCATTCACCAATAGCGTCAAGTCTTTGTCATCCATTGCAAAGGAACTTTCCCACGGTGAAGGCTGTGGGTGAGCTTGGCGAGTCCGGGTAAACGCATCTGCCCAAGTTGGGTCTTTGATGGGAAACGTGTTGGCAACAGGGATCGTCAGCGCCAACGTTTTTTGCTCAGGAATGCACTCCAGCTTACAAACCAACACCTCTGCTTGGGCGCGGAGGATGATGGGGTTGCTTGCCACTTGAGCCGCCGGAGTAATCTGCGTTAATAAATACACTTCATCTTCGTAGCCAAAGTTCATCAGCGGATCGACCGGAATCCGTTTGGGGTAGGGAAACACCAGTTCTCCCGCTTGAAATCCTGGGGGCAAATTCCATTGAATGGAGGGGGCGCTACCAGAGTCGCCCGGATTTTTCCAGTAAACGTGCCACTCTGGGCGTAATTTAAGCTGCAATGCTACCCAAAACGGTTTGCCCGCCTGCATTGTTTTGACTTCGCTGATTAGTTGAGCTTGGGCATTTTCAGGCTGAGACGGTTGCGCCCACGCGAGATCAGGGAAACTAACGATCGCGCTGGAAAGAATCGCGATCGCGCCAAACCCAGTACATAATCGCAGCGATCGCCCAGACGTTATTGAGGTCAGCATCCAGAACAACCGAGCGAAAAATCCAACCAGGACAGACTGTGCAACGTGTTTTATCATGCCGATCTCAGTTTTACAGACCCGTTGCCAGTGTAGCGACTAGAAGCTTAATTGAGGGGGCGTTCTCAGATAAACCGCGCTCCTGACCCTTAACGCCATCCCGTTTACAAAATTCCTTGCATCCAGCCAATCAGATCATGCTATCTTTGCTCAGTTCAAAGTAGGTAGAGTTTGAATTTGACGAAGTATACAACCGGGCATCAGACCGCTCTGTTTTCGGTATCAGATATGCCGGGAGGCTATCGAGTAGCGCCCGTGGAACCGCTTCAAATGAGTGTTGAGGCGTTGCAGTCGTGGAAGCAGCAAGTTTTTCAGCACCAACAACAAGTAACGATGAATTCGCCTGCCCAGCAAGGCAGTTTATTTGCGCTGTCGCCTACCGTCGCAGATGTGGCAGAAAGCATTGATTTATTTAAATTGCCACGACAGAATACGGAATTTTGGCGGTGGAAAGCAGATGATCAGGGAGTTTCAGCGCTTTACTTTGTAGTGGATTACGAGTTGCCGATTGTGCTGTATGTAGGAGAAACTGTGAAGTCAGGACAGCGATGGAAAGGGGAACATGACTGCAAGCGGTATATCCTCAATTATGTTTCTGCCCACCGTCCCCATGGTTTACCTGTCGCCGTCAATATTAGCTTTTGGGCGGATGCGCCGACGAATACTCGCGATCGCCAAAAGTTAGAATCGACGCTCATTCATAAGTGGCGATCGCCCTTCAACAAAGAAAATTGGAGCTATTGGAACACTCCATTCGTCAGCGAAGGGTAGCAGCACAAGGCGTAAAGTAACGAGATAGCTGTTCTGGAAGCACAGATCTCTTATCTCTAAAACTATCTCTAAAACTGCCGCGTCCAGCTATGCCAGCGTTCTATCACTACTTTGGTCTGAGTGAAGAATTCTACGGCGTGATGCCCCTGTCCATGCAAATCGCCAAAAAAGCTATCTTTCCACCCGCTAAAAGGAAACTGTGCCATGGGAGCCGCTACGCCAATATTGATGCCAATATTGCCAGCTTCAGCTTCTGAACGAAATTGTCGGGCTGCGGCACCACTGGAAGTGAACAGACACGCCATGTTGCCATATTGCCCTTGGTTAATGAGCGCGATCGCCTCGTCAATTGTTTCTAGGTGAATCAAACTCAGCACGGGACCAAAAATCTCGGTTTTGGCAAGATCGCCCAAGGGATTCACATTTTGCAGAATGGTAGGACGCACAAAATAACCCTGCTCATAGCCAATGATTTTGGGCTGACGACCATCCACCAGCGCCGTTGCGCCTTGATCAACTCCCTGTTGAATCAGGCGCTCAATCCGAGTTTTGCTGTCAGAGGTGATCACGGCTCCCATTTGAATGCCGTCGTCCAGCCCGTAGCCGACTTTGCGAGTTTGCGCCACCTCCGCGATCGCTTCCGTAAACGTCTGGGTTGCGTCTCCCACCGTAATCGCCACCGATGCTGCTAAACATCGCTGTCCAGCACAACCAAAAGCACTATCTGCCATAATTCGCGTGGTCGTAGCAATATCCGCATCGGGTAGCACAATCACCGGATTTTTTGCCCCGCCTTGACACTGGGCACGCTTGCCATTCGCCGCCGCCCGACTGTAGACATATTTAGCAACGGGAGTAGACCCAACAAAGCTAATGGCGCGGATTGCGGGATGATCTAGCAGGGCATCCACCACTGTTTTTGTGCCATTCACCAAATTGACCACGCCAGCGGGTAACCCGGTTTGCTCAATTAACTGCACCACTTTTTGCAACGTCAGCGGCACTTTTTCGGATGGTTTCAGAATCACGGTGTTGCCACAGGCGATCGCATAGGGCATAAACCAAAAGGGAATCATGGCTGGAAAGTTAAACGGGCAAATAATCCCCACCACGCCCAAGGGCTGCCGGATCAGAAACTCGTCAATTCCTCTCGCAATATCTTCCGAGTTGTAGCCCTGCATCATCATCGGAATGCCACAAGCAGCTTCCACATTTTCGATCGCGCGCCGCAGTTCTCCCTTTGATTCTGCTAGGGTTTTGCCGCATTCCATCGTGATTGTTTGCGCCAAGTCATCCAGGTTTGCTTCTAACAAAACTTTGAGTTTGAACAAATATTGGATGCGATCGCCGGCTGGAACCCTCCGCCATATTGCAAACGCCTGTTGCGCTGCCTGCACTGCCTGATCCACTTCCTGCCCTTCAGACAGCGGCACCTGTGCCAAAATTTCCACGGTTGCCGGATTAATTACGGTTAAATAATCAGATGTGTTGGAAGAAACCCACTCACCATTGATATAGTTTTTTAGAATTGTAGATGTCATAGGATTTAGTAGATGCCAACCTCGCTTAAGACAGGTTCTTGAATAGAAAGCTTATGAGTTGGATTATTGCCACATTCTATAAGTTTGTGCCGCTGCCGGACTGGGTTGAACTGCAACCCGTTGTGCTGAACTATTGTCAGGCACAGGATATTAAAGGAACGATTTTGCTGGCGCATGAAGGGATCAATGGCACGATCGCTGGATCTCGGCAGGCGATCAACACTGTTTTGACATGGCTCAAAGCTGATCCACGACTAAAAGACTTAGATCATAAAGAATCCCTGGCTAAAACGCCCCCGTTTGAGCGACTGAAAGTAAAGCTAAAGCGCGAAATTGTCACCCTGGGCAAACCAGAGGCAAATCCGGGTGTGCAAGTGGGCACCTACGTGACCCCAGCAGACTGGAATGCGCTCATTGCCGATCCAGAAGTGCTGGTGATCGACACCCGCAATGATTACGAAGTCACTATTGGCACCTTTCAACGAGCCGTTAATCCTCAAACCACTTCGTTTCGAGAATTTCCAGACTATGTACAGCAGCTTGATCCGACGCAACATCAAAAAGTTGCCATGTTTTGTACAGGTGGCATTCGCTGTGAAAAAGCATCGGCATATCTGCTCAGCCAAGGCTTTCAGCAGGTCTATCATCTCCAAGGCGGCATTCTGAAATATCTGGAAGAAGTGCCCAAAGATGCCAGCCTGTGGCAAGGAGAATGTTTTGTGTTTGACGATCGCGTTTCTGTCAAACAGGGATTAGAGCCAGGAACCTATGGGATGTGTCGCAGTTGTGGACATCCAATTTCTGACGCTGATAAAGCCTTGCCTGAGTATGAAGAGGGCATTTGCTGTCCTCACTGCGCCGAATCCATGACACCTGAAAAACGCGATTCCCGTAGGGATCGTTTCACGAATCGCCAGATCGAACGCCAACGTCAATGGCAGCAGTCACAACCCGGTTAAGCCAACGATAAGTCAACGAAAATTTATAGGTAAAGTCTTATTGAGCTTCTTCGCTGCTAAATTTGCTGCGTTGGGTAAAATCCTCTGGACGCAGACTAGAGATGAAATCACGAAATTCTTGCTGCTCGGCTTCGTCGGCATCCCGATCTACCGGAATGGAGGCATCAGCGATCACTTCTTCTAGCACCCAAATGGGACAATTTGTTCGCAGCGCTAGGGCGATCGCGTCACTGGGGCGAGCATCAATTTCTTTTTTCACATCCCCTTGAACCACCGTCAGCGACGCATAAAAGGTGTTGTCTTGCAAAGAGTGAATCACAATTCGTTCTAAGGTCATGCCCCATGCTTCCAGCATGTTGACCAATAGATCGTGAGTCAGCGGGCGAGGAGGTGCCTGATTCTCGATCGCGTTGATAATCGCTTTTGCCTGGTCGTTTCCGATGTAGATAGGCAGCGCTCGGCGTTCGGTGAAATCTCTCAAAAGCACAATTGGACTGCGCGTTACCGCATCCAACGCAATTCCAGCGACTTTCATTTCAATCATCGTTTTAGCCTCTAGAACACCTGAAACGAACTCTAAACTATCGGAGAAACAACCAAAGGAACTCTAATCTAGTACATTCTTAAGCATAAACGGGGAAACCAATCGCTTATCAGCCCGTAAAACTGACAGCCAAGAATTGGGTCTAAAGCTTCGTTCGGCTTTACAGATTCTCAGCAGGCATTCTAGCTAAATGAACCAGTTATACAATAGCGGTATCTCCATGACACTTAGTATGCCCTGATTGCTGCCCAAATCCTATCGAACTATATGCTAAATTTACGTTTGCAAAATCCTCATAATCGCCTGTAGGCTAAGAATTTTGCGTGATTGACTAAGCTTCATTAATCCAATCGCCCCCTACTTACACCAATGTTTACAGGATTAGTTCAAGGGTTAGGCACTTTGCAGCCGATCGACTCCGATAAATTACAGATTATCTGTTTGCCCCAATCTGCTGGCTTAATCCTGTCGGGTTTGGCGATGGGGGACAGTGTAGCAGTTGATGGTGTGTGTCTGACCGTGGTGGATATTTTGCCACAGGGATTTGTTGCCGTGGCATCGCCAGAAACCCGCGATCGCTCTACGCTGGGCAATTCCGCACAATACGTTAATTTAGAAACTTCACTAAAAGTAGGCAGCAAGTTAGGGGGGCACTTTGTCACAGGGCATGTAGACGGCACGGGCACCCTAAAATCTGCGGTTCAGACGGCTACCTCTTGGGAAATGACCTTTCATACCGCTTCGGCTCAAGTTGCCCGCTACATCATTTCCAAAGGCAGTATTGCGGTTAACGGCATCAGCTTGACTGTTGCGGACTGCAACCTTGAGGGTAATTGCTTCACGGCTGCTGTCATTCCTTTAACTTATGCCGAAACTAACCTGCAATATCTCGTTCCTGGAAGTTTGGTGAATTTGGAAGGCGATATTTTAGGAAAGTATGTCGAGAAATTCCTGCGATCGGGAACGGCTCCTCATGCAGATCAGGCTTGGGATGGCACAGATTTGCCGCGATCGCTGGAAACCATGACTCCAAATTTTTTGGCAGAGCATGGATATTTATAGGAAAAGGCTAAATTTTTTATAGAACGCCCTCAACTCCAGCATTGGCTTTGGCAGATTGGGGAGGAGCTTGAGCAAAATCGAGCGATCGCACCAGTTGGGCAAGGGCATATTCCAACTGAGCGCCTGCATCCAGCGCCACCCAGCCTTCCGTCGTCAGTTGGCGAAACTCAAAATGTAGGTGAGGTCCAGTGGAGTTGCCGGTACTGCCAACGCGACCAATCACATCGCCCTGCTTAACGACTTCTCCAGACTGCACAAAAATTTCCGACAAATGAGCGTAGAGGGTTTGCGCGGTGCCTTTGTTATGTTCTAGCGCCACCGCGAGTCCGTAGCCACCCAACAGATCCGCTAGAACGACTTGTCCGGCATAGGCTGCCAAGACGGGGGTGCCTAGGGGAGCCGCCAGATCGGTGCCGCTATGAAACCGAGCATCACCGCTAATCGGATGGACTCGCCAGCCAAACAATGAGGAAATAGCGGCAGGAATCGACAACGGAAACAAAAGCTGAATGTTGCCATTCCCCAGTTGGGCAGGGGGGCGCATGGTGCGGCGATAGTAGTCTTTGAGAGAAGGAGTACCAGGATTTAGCCCGGTGACCGTGGAAAGTAGAGTACTTACCTGCACGGCGGGAAGGTTGGATAGCTGACTGGTTGTTACCCGACTCCCAGCATCAAGCTGTCCGGGATTGAAGGGTTGTCTAGCAGGATTGCTCACCGCTGCGCCGCCACATAACTCATCGGGCACTTGACCCGATCGCACTGTTGCTTGGCAACCCGACGAGCGCTCCGAGAAAATGATGGTGCTGGGAGCAGCATAGGGTTCCGCAGCGCGACTCGGAGGAGCAACGACCGCAGGAGCCGCAGAAGTTGGCGGTTGATAGGTGGGAACCGCTGGAGAGGGAGCCGAGAACTCACTGGGAAACGATTCAGGAGCCGCTGGAGCAGTCACCGGAGCGCTGGGAGTCGTTTCTATGGGAGCCATGACAGGTTGAGAGGGTGATGCTGAAAAGGGATCGCTGGTGGAAGATTGCGCGATCGCCATGCCACCACTAAGGGCACTCACGCCGCCGAGCCATGCGATTCCTTGCATCAGCCTAAACAAGCAAGTCGCTAGTTCATGAGTAGATTTACCCGTTCTTTTGTCTGTCATTATTTAGATTCCAAGACAACACGCTCACACCAGACTGTCGATTCTCAGGGCTGCAAAGTTCCAACGCGACTATCAAAACTGTCTCAGTGAACCTGACAACTAATAGCCCAGATTGATTGTACTTGGCTTTCGTGAAACTTTTATGACCAATCGGTCTGAATCTGTTGCGTGCCATGGCTTGCACAGGATCTGGCTGGCTTTAGAAGATTCAAGCGATCGCCCTGCTAACCCAGAATGCTACGGTTAGCAGGGTGATCTCAATAAATACATCTATGCATAGTTGGCAGTGGCGCACCTGGAACGACCTTCCTTATCTAGCTTGTAGTATTTTAGAGCCTTGGAAACACGGCTTTTTTACCCAGCAGTTTTACCCGCGCTTACCCGAAGACTTAACACCAGTTTTACAGCCAACCGCTGTATCGTATCGAGTCAAACAGGTACACGGCAGCGTGATTTTTACACCCACTCAGGTTGGAATGGAAAATCACAGCGATATACCGGAACTACCTGCCGCCGATGGGTTGGTGACTGAGCAAGCGAATCAAG
This sequence comes from Leptolyngbya sp. CALU 1928, assembly GCF_056784215.1. Lineage (NCBI taxonomy): Bacteria > Bacillati > Cyanobacteriota > Cyanophyceae > Leptolyngbyales > Leptolyngbyaceae > Leptolyngbya > Leptolyngbya sp. CALU 1928. Next base: position 103,106 of record NZ_JBXBCE010000002.1, read on the forward strand.
CCGTATGGGTGTGTAGCGCTGACTGTACTCCCGTGTTAATTGGGGACGAAGTGACAGGACAGGTTGCCGCCGTTCATGCAGGCTGGCGTGGAACAGCGCAAAAAATTGTGCCTGAGGCGATCGCCCAGTTGCAATCTCAAGGCAGTCGCCTGGAAAACTTGCGGATTGCCATGGGTCCCGCGATCGCAGGAGAGGTCTATCAAGTATCTGAACAAGTGGCGGCACAAGTAGGCGCGACGATCGCCCCACCTGATTTAAGCAACTTACCCAACGCGATCGCCTATCTCCGCCAAATGCCACACTCTCCAGTATTTGACGACCCCGAACCCGGACGAGCGCGGCTGGATGTCCGCCAAGTCAACGCCCTTCAGTTAACCCAGTTAGGCATTCACCCCGATCAAATTGCGATCGCGCCCCACTGCACTTATCAGGAATCTAGCTATTTCTTTTCCTATCGCCGCAGCCGTGAGAAAAAAGTTCAATGGTCAGGGATTGTGAGTGGAGAATAGAGGCTAAAGGTTTCAGGTTCTGGGTTTCGGGTTGCAGCTAAGGTAAAGTTCTAAGCTCTGAATCCCTAACTCCTGCCACCTATTTTTTAAAAAGCCTTGTCAAAATGAACCGCTTGTCGCTACGATAAGAAGCACGCTGTAATCCTCAGTAGCTCAGTGGTAGAGCGATCGACTGTTAATCGATTGGTCGCTGGTTCGAATCCAGCCTGGGGAGTTTTTCACAAAGTTTATTCTTATACAATGTCGATTCGTAGCGGCTTAATTTGTAATATTCAATTGAGAAGCCTTACCCAAATAACCAAGTTCACATGTCAATAGATTGGACACGAGCCACCAATGCTCATCAGTCTTTTGCCCAATATTGGTCGCTTGATCCAGCGATCGCATTTCTCAATCATGGCTCTTTTGGAGCTTGCCCAATTGCGGTTTTAAAACAGCAGCAGCAGTATCGGCGGCGAATGGAACGGCAGCCACTCCAGTTTTTGGGAGTTGATTTTGAGCCACTGCTGGATAACGCAAGGGAAGCTCTCGCGGCTTTTGTGGGTGCTAATGCTGCCGACCTCGTGTTTGTGCCAAATGCGACGACGGGGGTGAATGCGGTGTTGCGATCGCTGACATTTCAGCCCGGAGCAGAATTGTTGACCACCAATCATGAGTACAATGCTTGCCGCAATGCGCTGAACTACATTGCTGAGCGACAAGGATTGAAAGTGGTCGTTGCAGAGATTCCTTTTCCGCTTACATCTTCTAGCCAAATCTTGGAAGCGGTTACAAACAAAATTTCTAGCCGGACTCAGTTAGCGTTGCTCGATCACGTCACCAGTCAAACAGGATTGGTGTTTCCTCTGGCTGAACTCGTTCAGGAATTCAACCAGCGCGGTATTGAAACGTTAATTGATGGTGCCCACGCGCCGGGAATGATACCGCTGAATTTACGCGAGTTGAACGCCACTTATTACACTGGCAATTGCCATAAATGGCTTTGTTCGCCGAAAGGGGCAGCGTTTTTATATGTACAGCGCGATCGCCAGCCTGAAATTCGCCCCCTAACCATCAGCCATGGTGCCAATGCTGATCGCCCTAATCGTAGCCGCTTTCACTTAGAGTTTGATTGGATGGGAACTGATGATCCAACAGCGTATCTATGTGTTCCTACCGCTATCCAATTTATGGGTTCTCTGTTACCCGGCGGTTGGACAGAAGTAATGGCAACGAATCGAACTAAAGTGATCGCTGCTAGAGCAACTCTTTGTCGGGCGCTGAATGTTTTTTTCCCTTGCCCCAGGGACATGCTCGGTTCTCTGGCGGTGGTGCCGCTCCCTGATGGAGACTGGCAACTGCTACATAATGCGCTACTCGAAAAGTACCAGATTGAAGTACCGATCATTCCCTGGGGACACCCAACAGGTCGGCAAATTCGCATTTCTGCTCAGATTTACAACGATCCTGCTCAGTATGAGTATTTAGCGATCGCGCTGACCGAACTACTCCGCTCATTTTGATTGAATTTTATTAATTGAAGGTAAGTGAATAGTGAATAGCGTGAAGAGATGCTTCGGATTATTGCAAAATCGTCAATAAAATAAATCTTTAGATAAATTTGTATTTCTTTTGAGAGTAAGTTTGTTACCGCTCAAAGGTTTTGCAAATGGTTAAATCTGAGTGGATTCAACCATTTCTTAGTATTAAAAAATACTAAATTAAATGCCTTGGGATAGTGAAAGTACTAGGAAATAGCCTTTCGACGGATTGTTATCTCTAATTTCTTTTTTTATCTTTAAAGTGTCTTAGGAAATGTCTTGGGAAGAAGAGTTTTAGGCGTTGCTGATTTAAGAGATGAATTTCGTAGGGACGTTTTGCGAAGCGCCCCTACAGTAAGGGGCAACATTTTCAAATCATCCCCAGATTCAGCAACACCGAGTTTTAAACTAAGCAGTTTTTTGCTGTAAGTCTCACCAGTTCACTTTAACAAAAGTTTACTTTAACAAAAAATAAAAGGTAGCTATGATCACTTGCCCATGCTGCTCTGCCAAAGTTCTGCGTCATGTTCGTCATGGATCAATTTATTGGTTCTGCCCTCATTGCTGGCAGGAAGTACCTGATTTAGAACTAGAAATGGGAATGAATCTTAAGCCCCGTTTAGTACTATCCTCGATTAAAAAGTTGGCAACTGCTGCCCGTTCATGAATCTATAGTTTGCAGCATCGAATTTCAAATTGTTTTTTTGATTAAAGCGATCGCCTCAGATTGTAACCGTGGGGCGATCGCTTTTCCTATTTTAAGTTTATTTAAGACACCATCAGTGAGACAGCATTCATCGCCTATAGTCCAAAAGCCTTTTTCTCGGATGGGCACTGTTTACAATCAAGGTGTGCTACATGAATTTGCCCGTTGTGTTGGATATTGCGATCGGGTTGATATTTATTTACCTGATTTTTAGTTTGCTTGCATCCGAAATTCAAGAGCTTGTTTCTACCCTGTTGCAATGGAGAGCAAAACACTTAAGAGAATCTATCCAAAATCTATTATCAGGTGGATATGGAACCAAAGATACAGAAAAAGTTGCTGATTTTATTGAGTCTATTTATAGTGATCCATTAATTAGAAATATTAACCAAAGCTCAAGAGGGCTGTTAGGTAGTTTGGGTCATACTATCTATCGAATTGTCTATCCTGGTAAAGGTGTCTTTGGTAAAGAATCAACTGCACCTTCTTACATTTCACCAGAAACATTTTCAACGGCACTATTTGAACAGTTAGGTATGTCAACTCTTGTTGATAAACTAACAGAGATTCGGCTTGAAAAATTTATTTCTCGAATTGTAGGACTTTATAATCTTGAGGAAATTACTCAAGAGACTGGAAGCATTCAGCACGCAATTACGCTGCCAACTGAACAAGAGTTTGAATTAAAAGATAATTGGGAAAAAGGAAGCATTCGCGTTTTAGCAGGGAAGGCAAAGAATTTAGCCCAACCTCCTAATCAAAGTGGATCTGCTGCGATCTCGATGCTAACCCTAAGTAATGCCAATCCTGATTTTCTAGCACTTGTAGAAGAATATGATGATATTTTAAGGGACTTTAAGGCAGGAGAAGCCAATCTAGAAACTTGTGTGGAGCGATTGAAAGAAGCACTGGATTTATATGTGAATCAAATTGGAGAATTGATTCTATCAACGATGCCAAATGCGACTAATGAAGGCGCAAGTTTAAGTAATTTATTGCCAATTGAGCGGCAACAGCTTACTTATTTTAAAAAACGTCTGGATGCGCTTCGATCTGGTACGTTTGGTGATAAAAGTGAACGCGCGATCGCTGCTGGTAAACTTAAGCCTAGCTTATTAGAGATTGCTGAAATATTTGACCGCACTAGCACCACCTATCAAGAAATTGAAGGTGCCTATCAAGATATTGCTGCGGCTTATCAAGCCGGGACAAAACCAAGCGAAATTGAACCTTTTCTAAAAACGCTAACCACCAAAATTAGTGAATTAATCGGCAACAACAGCAACAATCTACCGATCCCATCCAGTGAAGCATCACCTGGGGAAAGTCGTGAAACCATCCCTACAGAAAGCACAGACGTTGCCGCTGCGAAAGTCACAATTCCCACCTTAACAATTGCTGACTCTCCACCCTTTACTAATCACCCAGCGCCTGTTACAGAATCCGAATCCACTAATGAGGCTCCAACCTACATTACAGAAATCCCGCCATTTTCTCCTAATGCGGTTTCACCCATAACTCGAATTCCCCCCGCTATCTCAGAGCCACCCATCATTTCATCAGCATCCACAACCGATCCAGATGAAGTGGTTCAGCGTCCCATTTCTACTACAAGCCGAGATACTGCGATCGCCCAATCTATCGCGCCGCTGATGGGTCAATTTACTGAGGAAGATCTACTTAAAACTGAATATCAAACCTATATAGAAATTGCCCTAGATAGCCTATCTCCAGCAGAGCAAAAAGCCTATCAGCAAGCCTATAAAGGCTGGAAAATTTATCAGCAAATTGTGTCCAAAGTTATAAAAGATCTTGCCGATCAACTTCAGGCTAAAGGACGACTATTTAATCGTGAAAATCAATACGTAATTGCTCAACAGGTTCAATCAGAAAATCGACTTTATCGCAAAGATGAGTATGTGATTCAGCCCTATCAAGCGATTGATTCAGTTACCCTGTCGGATTACGTTAAATATTCTTTAGGAAAACTCTCTAATGAAGAGCAGCAATTGCGAATTAACATTGCTCTTAATAAACTGACTTTGGAGCAGCGTAAGGTCTATCGCAGCTATCAATCTTATGATCAAATTCAAGATTTGCTGAGTCGAGTTCCTATATCTGTTAAACAAAGTTTGGCGATTTTGGCAAGACGCGCTCAAACAAAAGTTCAGGAAACCGAAAAGCAAATTAATCAGTTTAGAAATGAGGTATCAGTTTGGTTCGATCGCTCGATGAATCGGACATCGGGTGTTTATAAGCGAAATGCTAAAGGCGTTGCCATTATGATTGGTCTCACCATCGCGATTCTCTTTAATGCAGATACATTTCATATTATTAGGCGGTTGTCAGCCGATAACGATTTACGTCAAGTGATTACTCAACAGGCTGCTACCATAACTCAACGCTCAGCGATCAATAATCCTGATCAACGCAAGATTACTAGAGACGATTTGCGAGTGCTTAAACGGGAAACCGATGCAGTTTTGCAAGAAGTCGCCTTTCCGATTCAATGGACTCCTGCCAATTTAACCCAGCAGTTTGATTGTTTAGCTCCAGACCCACAATCGATTGGTAATCCTCCAGAGTTGCCCAGTATGGCACCGGGTGATTCAAACAAATGGGGTAGTTTCTATCGTGCCTGTTTGCCGCTTGGTCGAGCCGGGAGTAATGAATTTAATTTTCCGCTATTGGGCGAGGTGGTGCTGAATCGGCTCTCGACTCTTGCTCGAATTTTGCTGGGCTGGTTAGTCACTGGAATTGCGATCGCTATGGGTGCGCCTTTTTGGTTCGATCTCATGAGTAAGCTCATGAATGTCCGTAACACCGGGACAAAACCTGCTTCCCTGTCAGAAAAGGAACTACCAAAATAGAGGGCTATGAAGCTTGATTACTGGATTAATAGGTTCAAGTTTCAACTGAGTAACGAGTAGCTGCCCCCATCCCCAACTTCTCTCTAGGGAAAAGAAGCAGAAGTCCAGTCCCCGTCCAACGGGCTAAGACTAAGATAAAGGCAAGTGACGAAATTCACAAACTGATTCAGCGCTGCTTCAATTCTTGCGAGATGTTAAATTAGTAATTTTTTTATAACTATTGTTTATTTAACTAAACAGAATAACTAAAGTTGAGCTTATCTTAAATGATCTGAATGCTGATATGATTCAGTCAAGATGCATCTTTACGCATCAAAGGCATTGAGTCTAAACCATTTGCTCTAGGGTTTTCTAGGGTTTTAGTCGGTTGTTTCTCTAGCTACACTCGGGCGAGTGCCAAGCTCCCCAAACTTCACATGGTGATGTTCAATCTTCTTGGCGTTTTGCAGTTTGTCCAGCGGTTTCTCCTACAGAGGGGTCGCGAGGTTTTTTAGATTCAGTTTATTGGAAGGGAGATTTATGTCTTACGCGCAAACTAGAACCCAGGCAAAAGCTGGGTACAAGGCTGGGGTACAGGATTACCGCTTGACGTACTACACCCCAGATTACACCCCTAAGGATACGGATATCCTGGCGGCATTTCGGGTCACGCCTCAGCCTGGAGTTCCTTACGAAGAAGCAGCAGCAGCAGTAGCGGCTGAATCTTCTACGGGAACCTGGACGACGGTTTGGACTGACTTGCTGACTGACCTCGATCGCTACAAAGGTCGTTGCTATGATATCGAACCCGTTCCCGGCGAAGATAATCAGTTCATTGCTTACATTGCCTATCCTTTAGATCTGTTTGAAGAAGGCTCTGTCACGAACCTGTTGACTTCCCTTGTGGGGAACGTGTTTGGCTTCAAAGCGCTGAAAGCTCTGCGTTTGGAAGATTTGCGGATTCCTGTTGCCTACCTGAAGACCTTCCAAGGTCCTCCCCACGGGATTCAGGTTGAGCGCGACAAAATCAACAAATATGGTCGTCCGTTGTTGGGTTGCACCATCAAACCCAAGTTGGGTCTATCGGCGAAGAACTACGGTCGTGCGGTTTACGAATGTTTGCGCGGCGGCTTGGACTTCACCAAAGATGATGAAAACATCAACTCTCAGCCTTTCCAACGGTGGCGCGATCGCTTCTTGTTCGTGGCAGATGCTATTCATAAAGCTCAAGCTGAAACTGGTGAAATCAAGGGTCACTACCTGAACGTCACCGCTCCCACCTGTGAAGAAATGCTGGAACGGGCTGAGTACGCCAAAGAACTCAACATGCCCATCATCATGCATGACTTCTTAACCGCTGGCTTCACCGCCAACACCACCCTGGCAAAATGGTGCCGCGCTAACGGAGTGCTGCTGCACATTCACCGCGCCATGCACGCCGTTATTGATCGCCAAAAGAACCACGGGATTCACTTCCGCGTTTTGGCGAAGTGCCTGCGGATGTCCGGTGGCGACCACATCCACACCGGAACCGTTGTCGGCAAACTAGAAGGCGACAAAGCTATCACCCTTGGTTTCATCGACCTGTTGCGTGAAAACTACATTGAGCAAGACCGCTCTCGCGGTGTCTACTTCACCCAAGACTGGGCATCGATGCCGGGTGTTATGGCAGTTGCTTCCGGTGGTATTCACGTATGGCACATGCCTGCCCTAGTGGAAATCTTCGGCGATGATTCCGTCCTGCAATTTGGCGGCGGCACCCTGGGTCACCCTTGGGGTAATGCTCCTGGTGCAACTGCAAACCGCGTTGCCCTAGAAGCCTGCGTTCAAGCTCGGAACGAAGGTCGCGACCTCATGCGTGAAGGTGGCGACATCATTCGTGAAGCTTGCCGTTGGTCTCCTGAGTTGGCAACCGCTTGCGAACTCTGGAAGGAAATCAAGTTTGAGTTTGAAGCACAAGACACGATCTAAGATCAGCCGCTGTGATGAGTTTTGAGTTTTGAGTTAGTTCACTATTAGCTGTTAGCGATTCACCGTTCGCTGATAATCATCCGAACTCGTCGCTGAATTCTATCAGTCAGTAGGGCGATTATCTTCAAAATTCAAAACTTAGAACTTAAAGCTTCTCTATGGATCTCAAGCAAATTGCGAAAGATACAACCAAAACCCTGATTAGCTATGTGACTTATCAGGCGTTGAGAGTGGTGATTGCCCAGTTAGATGAAACTGAACCGAAACGGGCTTACTGGTTACGCCAGTTTTCCCATCGAGTCAGCGTTCAAGATAGCGAAGTGTATCTAACAGCGCTCTTTCAAGAAGAACAGCGGATCGCCTTTCGCCTTCTGACTGTCAGAGAACATCTTGTTGAAGAAATGGCGGATTACCTACCGGAAATGCTCCGCACGGGAATCCAACAAGCCAACTTACAGCAGCGGACTCAACAGTTGGAACGGATGACACAAACCGATCCGACTGCATCTGCAAGCCATCCTGAACAAGCCGAACAACCTGAACAGGAATCTGGCTATCAACCCGACAGCTATTAGCAAATCGCTAGAAACTGTTGACTTCAACCCTAAACCTTTAGACATTACCGAGGACTTTCATGAAGACTCTCCCTAAAGAGCGGCGCTACGAAACTTTTTCTTACTTGCCTCCCCTCACGGATGCTCAAATCGCCCGTCAAATTCAATACACCATTGACCAAGGTTTCCATCCTGCGGTTGAGTTTAATGAAGACTCCAATGCAGAAACCTACTACTGGACTCTGTGGAAATTGCCCATGTTTGGCTGCTCTTCTCCTCAAGAAGTGCTGAATGAAGTGCAACAGTGCCGCTCAGAATATGGCAACTGCTACATTCGCGTGGTTGCATTTGACAACATCAAACAGTGCCAAGTGATGAGCTTCATCGTTCATAAACCCGGCAGCACAGGTAACACCAGCGGCGGCAGCGGCTACCGCTACTAAAGTGCTGAATAGTTAAATGATTTAGGGTGGGCAGAAATGTTCCACCCTATTTTTGTGAACTCGATAAGCTTTAAGCGCTCTGGTGAATTTCGGAGCTAGATAGCCGTCCTTCAAGTGGTTCATATTCATCTTCCAAAAGCCAAAGTTGTGCTTCTTCATAACCTTGAAAAGCCTTTACAAGACTGTAGAGATCGGCAGGATCGAAGATGTAGCAGCCTCTCGTTTCGTCACCTAGTAAGAGCAATACATAAGGTGGTGATTGCATTGGATCGACCCAAACTTCTAAGAAGTTCCAGTTATCCTTCACTAAGTCGGGTACGAGGGATTGCGTGGTATCTGTTGTTTGCATCAATTTTTACCTCACCGTAGAACAAAGGAGTTCTTGAACCGTCTGGACTAATGAGATCGCCGATTGCCTCAGTAAAAAATAACCCATAGCGCTCGTAGTTCCGAACGCTGCCTGTATACTCACCTCCTTCTAGGATAGCTTGAGCAACTCGCAGCATCGTGTCCTCATTATTGAAGACATGAATTGATCGCCCTCTTAGCAGTAATCTCTGTGATTGAGGAGTATTGGGTAGATGTTTAGGAATATGTCTAGGGTCAAGAAAAATCTCACGATCAATCCACTCATAATGCTCTGGAGATCGTGCCCCGACAAAACTTTTTGACTGCACCTTAACACCTAACCTAGCGGTCTAACGCCCTAAATCAGCGCGGCTAGTGCAGCAAGGCTGAATTAAAAATCAAAAATTAGAGTTAAAAATGCCTAGCCTGCATAGCTTTTACGGCTTTTCAACTGGACAGTTATTTCTACTGGGCTGCACTAGTTTCTTCGGCAACTCAATCAACTAGTTTTATCCTGTCCGTTGCATTAGATTGTTATGCGGGTCTAAGACCAGGACACTTTGTAACCAACCGCTGTCTCTCAGTCTCTTGAACATAATCCTCTGGACATTCAGATTTCCATCTTGCAAAAAGACTTGGTAAGGCAGACCAATCCTCCATAGATTCAATTGTAAGAGCCATTGCACGAAATATCTGAGGCTGTAACGAGCGGTTTCTTCCATCTGGATTTTTATGGTTAAGCGCACGATCTAAGTAGGCTCTTGCACGTTTGAGAGACTTAAGTCCAACGTCGGAATCATCTTCACTCATCAATTCTTTTCCTTGTCTCTGAAGTGCAGAGCCAAGGCGGAACAGTAAGCCTTGATCTTCAGGATATTTCGCTACACCAAGTTCAGCAGCATTCATTGATGCATTCCATTCTTTGAGTCGGGATTCCATTGCAGACCAATGCCAATATGCATCCGCATTACAAGTCCCTAAATCATGAGATCTTCTAAAGTTCATACGTGCGGATGCAAAGTTTTCTGACTTTAGCTGTATCCATGCAAGTGTTGCATACAAGTCAGACCTAGCTGGGTATTGCTCCGTTGCATCCTCTACAATCTTTTCAGCATCTTCCAACTTTGACTGAGCTAGGTAACGAGCTTGCTTTAGTAGCGCATCTACTCGTTGATCCTCTGAACGTCGTGTCCGCAACTCTCCTGTTGCTGCTTTAATCGACCGCTCCATTCGGCGATAAGCCTCGGTACCACTAAACACATCCTGCACTAGAAGCCGCGTATTCTGTCCAAGGATAAATCCTTTTTTGCCACTACTTGGATTATGAGTCGGCATTAAAAACATCTTTTGTAACTGCTGCAAAGCATCTAGTAGCCTCTCCTCGCTCCAGTCCAGTCCTCGACAAAGAGTATCTGAATCACATGGGCTATGGATGCTAAGCGCCAAAAGGATCTGTTTTGCATCATCATCTAATCGGTCATATTCTCGCTGAATAGCATATTTTCTGGCTTCAGTTCCACGCTTGCTTGCCCACAAGCCGATTGCTCTTTCAATTGATAAACCAGTTTGACTAAGCCTTAGCAAATCCTCAAGGAAAAGTGGTGATGCATCTGTGACTTTAAGGAGTTTTTCCTTGTGGTCGAGTATAGCGAGTGAAGAAATTCCCATGAAATCACATCGAGACTTGATAAATTCCTCTGCATCTGGATGGGTAAGTCCTGTGACTTGGGTTGTGAGGTTAGCCATACCAAAAATAGCTCGTCGAGAGGTGATTAGCACTATAGACTTTGTACGGTCTGGAACAGTCATGACCAAAAATTGAAATGCATCTTCACCTTCCGTCTCCACTGTATCAATGTCATCGATAATTAATAGAGACGGGAATTCTGTCAGAAGGCTGAATACGGTATCCTCATTAGCACCTTCTCTCTCTTCACCGAAGAATCTGAGAATTGCAGATATAGCTGTTTCTTTGTTGTAAAAATCTGGTCTGTCAATAAGAACTGTGCTCCCTTCTACAAAACGTCGCCGCTTTGCCGACATCCAAAAGACTCCATCTAGACCGTGATCATTCCTACCTGAGATGGACTTAGCAAATGCGTAGGCAATCGCTGATTTTCCCTTTCCACCTTCTCCAGACAATGCCCAGCGTCTAGACAGGTGCTTGCTGAGCCACTCATTCAAAGTTGCAAGCTCAGAATGCCTTCCCACAAAATCTATAACTACCTCATCAGGTGGTGGCAGATCAGACAATATGGACTCCTTATCATACGAAAATCCACCTAAAAGTTGTTTCTGAAGGCGCAATATCTGAGATGAGGCATCAGGAAGCGAACAAAAGTCGAGTATTTTACGAGCATTGTATAGAACATTCCACGAGTCATCGTAGTTAATATCGTCAGTGGTAGGATGCGAAATTGGATCTCTAACATTTTTTATCTGCTTGATCCACGTTAATAAAGCTTGACGTGCTTGATTCTTCTCTGCTTTGGGCTTCTTACCATGAACTGGACATAAAATCTCGAAGTGAGATTCAAAGATATTGTAGAAATGTTCAACGCCAATAAGCTCGTACTCATCTCTTATAGGAGTAGATAATTCTCCTGTTCCACCTGATCTTCTTTGCTCTGCTGCCGATTTAATTTCCTCCCATTGTGTTCTATCGGATTCCTTACTTTTCTTGGCAAACAGTTTCTGAACCGCTTCAATTCCTCCTGATTTGGGAGCCTCAAGAGTACTACGAATGAGATCAACCATTGCACTTCTGTAAATGCGTTGAATGGAGTTATACAGAATTGTTGTGTTATCCATTGCGATTAAAAACAAGCCCTCTTCTGTCAGGATAGTCAGAGAAATACAACAGCCACATAACTATTGGTTCATCGGCTGTTTCCGCATAATAACCATCAGATGGAAGATTGTCAGGACTCTTTCCATATATCTTCCTGAACAGGGGGGGGTATCAAGACTCTTTCCGTATAACACCCCCTCACCGGAGTTATTAAGAGATACTGCCCCTTAAGCCTCTTTGAAAAAGCGGATCAGTTCACGCACATGATCAAGCACCTGACCATCGGTGCTAAGTTGAGCGATCGCGGTTCTTCCTTCCCGTGATAAGCGCTCATGATCGGCTTGGTTCGTGGCTTTCAGGTCTTCGTGGGCAGTGGCAAGCTGGGTTAGGTCTTGTCGTAGGGCGGTTGTCAGGCGTTGGAAAGTGGCGGCTTGGCTATCCAAATTTTCAACGTTAAATTGATACTCTAATTGTTGCAAGTTGGTTTCTACTAGAGTTAGGCGATCGCGTAGTTCTATCACATCTTCACGGGGATAGCGCACTGTTCGCCCAATCGCTTGCAGCCGATCTGCCAAATATTGATAGAGCGCGATCGCGGGGCGCAGGATAGTAAACAGTAACGCCGCCGCAGAACTGATGTAGCCAATGCTGCTGATGCCCGTCACTGCCAGCGCATACAGTCCAACCGCGGATAGAAGATGTAGGGCGATCGCTGCCCACAGCGATCGTTGGGCTAACTGCTGCACATACCGCATCTGTGACTCGTCTACAGCAATCTCTTTATTGCGTGACTCTGCCATATCTGCCAGCACCGCTTTTGCCCCAAAGTGAATATTCCAAGGTACTGTCACGATCACCAATAGCCACCAAAAGCTAGCCGCACCAACGAGCCAATCTAAAAAATTGCCAGAGGGAATATGCAGCAGTTGCAGAACGCCAAATATCCCTAAAACCAATATCGCTAGGGCGATCGTAAAACTAAGGAATCCGCCCAGATCTCTAGGACTCATTACTTTAACCGTTACATCAGAGTGTTATCCTTCATCTTGAGTGAGGTATTTTCTTGCACTTTACAAAGCTGTGCCACTTTACCAAGTGCTTGGTAGAAAGTACTTTCAGCCTTCATAGCAGTAAAACTTGAGCACTGAAAAATAAATCTCACTTAATTCCGTAACAAGTTTTGATACAATTCTTAACAGTTCGCAATATTCTGCGCTGAGAGCGCTTTGGAGGTTTACACATGGCAATTAATATTGAGTCTGCCCGCTCTATTTTCTCGGGAACGTTGGCGGCTAATGTCGTCCCAACGACGATCGAGTCTTTCAATCAACTCGGTGCAGAAGATCAACTGGCGCTGATTTGGTTTGTCTACACTGAAATGGGCACAACCGTCACTGTTGCTGCACCTGGGGCTGCCAACATGATTTTGGCTCAGGGCATTCTTGAGCAAATTAAGCAAATGCCTCCAATGGCGCAAACTCAGGTCATGTGTGACTTGGCAAACCGTGCGGATACGCCCATTTGCCGATCCTATGCCTCTTTCAGCATGAATATTAAGCTGGGTTTTTGGTATCAGCTTGGAGAATGGATGGCACAAGGTCTAGTGGCTCCTATTCCAGAGGGATATAAGCTTTCACCCAAAGCGGCAGGTGTGCTGCAAGCGGTTCGGGAAGCAGATTCGGGTCAACAAATCACCATTCTAAGAAACATGGTTCTCGAAATGGGATTTGATCCAAACGCGCCCGGTAGCTATAAGAAGGTTGAAGATCCCGTGGTGGTGCCAACCGAGATGGCATCCCGGAGCAAGGTCAAGATTGAAGGGATTGATAACCCCACCGTCTTTGACTACATCAATAATATGAATGCCAATGACTTTGAGGCGGCAATTGAACTATTTTCGGCTGAGGGTGCATTGCAGCCTCCGTTCCAGAAACCCATTGTGGGTCGTCAGGCGATCTTGGCGTATATGCGAGAAGAATGCCAGGGCTTGAAAATGATGCCAGAACGGGGCGTTGCTGAAGACCCCGACCAAGGTTATACCCCAGTGAAGGTGACAGGCAAGGTGCAAACGCCTTGGTTTGGTGCAAGCGTGGGTATGAATATTGCATGGCGCTTTTTGCTCGATCCTCAAGGTAAAATTTTCTTTGTGGCAGTTGATTTGTTGGCATCGCCTAAAGAACTTCTTAACTTAGTTCGGGGTTAGAACTGAGTTCTAAGTTTTGAGTTCTGAGTTTTAAGCAGTTTGGGTTAGTTATTCCAAACTCGCTAATCTAATATCGAAAGTAGGGTGAGCGATGGTTGCCCTACTTTTTTTTGGGTCGATTTTCAGGTGAAACTGGAGAGGATAGATCGTTAGGGACTAATCATGGCGCAGTGGGATGCTCAGGATTACGCTAAAAGCTCGTCAGCACAGGCGGCATGGGCGCAAGAACTGATTACTCAACTCAACTTCAATGGCGATGAAACTGTTTTAGATGTGGGCTGTGGCGATGGCAAAATAGCGACTGAAATGGCGCGGAGTTTACCCAATGGATTTGTTTTAGGAATTGATAGTTCGGCTGAGATGGTGGAGTTTGCCGCCACTGAGCATATACAGCCCGCGATCGCAAATTTGCAGTTTGCCTGCATGGATGCCCGCCACATTGAAAGTGACCGCTCTTTTGATATCGTCTTTTCTAATGCGGTGCTGCACTGGGTCGATGATCATCCAGCATTTTTGCGAGGTGCCAGTCGGGTGCTGCGATCGGGCGGCAAACTGGTGATTTCTTGTGGAGGGAAGGGCAATGCTGCGGATATTGTGGGAGTGTTTGAGGCATTAATCCAGCAATCTTCTTGGCAGCCTTATTTCACAGACTTTCAGTTTCCCTACTTTTTCTATAGTCCAGATGAGTATGCAGCTTGGCTACCGGAGTCTGACTTTCAACCTGTGCGGGTCGATTTGGTGCCGAAAGATATGATTCACACTGGGAAAGAGGGGCTAGCTGGTTGGATTCGGACTACCTGGATGCCCTATATTCATCGAGTGCCAGAATCTAGGCAGGAAGATTTGATTAAAGAATTTCTTGAGGAATACCTGAATCAGCATCCCCTCGATCGCCAGGGAAATTCCCATGTCAAAATGGTGCGGTTGGAAGTCGAAGCAATCAAGATTTAGCAGGTAGGTGCGGTTATTTGCTATGAAATATGTCTATGAAACGATCGCGATCGCCCAGCGCATTTTAACGGAACTGGGACGACGGCAGCGCAGCTTAGTGTTTTGGGGGGTGTTTCCGATCGCGGTGCTGTTGCTGAATGGGTTGATTTTTGCAGAACGTTCCAAAACGGCGTTACCGGAACCGCTGACCTTGGGGCAAGCACTAGAGCGATCGGCACCCGCTACTTTAGTCGGAGCAGCTTTGTTCTTTAGCTGTTTGGGTGGCAGCGTTGCCACAGTCGTTTCAGAACGGGAACAGCGCACCTTAAAGCGGTTATTTCTCAGCCCGTTGAGCGGCATCTCCTACTTTCTAGGGATTGGGTTGGCACTCAGCGCGATCGCGATCGCCCAGACTTTCTTGGTGGGAATCGTCGCGATCGCCCTTGGTGCAAAATTCCAAGGGTCACCGTTGCTTGGCATCGCCATTATCTTGTTGAGCATTCTGTCTTATGTCGGCGTAGGCTTCATTTTGGGGACTCAGCTTGCTCGTCGCACCGAAGACGTGAATACTCTTGTTGCTGCATTTGGGGTGCCCTTGCTGATTTTGGGCGGTGCCTTCGTGCCAGCCTTCATTTTCCCAAAAGTTTTACTCGACTTAGCCCAGTTCAACCCGATCTATCACATGACCGAAGCCCTGACTAAAGTCTTAGCAGAAGGCAGAAACTTGTCTGAAATAGCCCCAAACTTTTGGTTCCTCGCTGTGTTTTCCATACTGATGGTGGGCGGCGGCTGGCTTTCTTATCGACGCATGATTCAGGTAGAGAGGCGACTGTAGCAGGTTTCAGGTTTCGGGAGATAGGAAGCGTTAGTTATATTTCTTCGCCATTTGCCATGCTAAACATTCAACATCTCTGCAAAAGCTACGGTCAGAACGTGATTCTGGATGATCTGAGTTTGGCGATCGCGTCTGGGCAAATCTATGGGTTGTTGGGAACAAATGGATCTGGTAAAACTACCACAATCAATATTCTCTGCAACTTGCTGAAGGCGGACAGCGGCACGGTGCGGGTGAATGAGCAGCCTATTTCCGAGAAAACGAAGTATTGGATTGGTGTAGCTCCTCAAGAAACGTTAGTGTATCGATCGCTCACCTGTGCTGAAAATCTTGGCTTTTTTGCCAGTTTGTATGGATTGCGGGGCAAAGAAAAAGCGCGACGGGTGCAAACTTGCTTAGAGGCGGTGGGATTGGCAGACCGGGCAGCGAGTCTAGCCGAAACTCTTAGTGGCGGAATGCAGCGCCGACTCAGTTTAGCGATCGCCCTAGTGCATCAACCTAAACTGCTGATCTTGGATGAGCCGACGACCGGGCTAGATGTGGAAGCCCGATATGAGTTATGGAACCTGATTCGCCAGCTTAAAAACCAGGGCATCACGATTTTGCTAACGACTCATTTGCTGGATGAAGCGGAACGATTGTGCGATCGCATTGGCATTCTCAAACAGGGTAGATTATTGGCAGAGGGCACTTTAGCAGAACTGCGTCGCCGCATTCCGGCTCAAGAAGTCGTTACCGTGCAAACGACTGACGAAGCCAGCGCGATCGCCCGTGCGACTGAGCTTGGTTTGACGCATCGCTACTATGGCGGCGACCTTGCTTTTTGGCTACCCCAAAGCCTGGAACTGAAGGAAATTGTGACTTTGTTTGAGAACATTCCACTGAGTTCGATCGCTCGGCAGCCTGTCCGCTTAGAGCATATTTACTTAGAAGTCACCCATACTGCCCATATCTACGCCTGATATCATCCGCGCTCATCGTCACTCTAGCCACCATCGACAAGAGATTTTAGCCAGTCCACAATGCGGCTGCTTTTACTGTGGTGCTATTTTTTCGCTTGGGCAAATTCAGCAGTGGACAGACGACTTTGAGGGAATTGGAAATACGGCAATTTGTCCCCACTGCGGCATTGATTTGGTGATTGGCTCGGAATCTGGTTATCCCATTGCCCAGGATTTTCTCGCTCAAATGCAGCAGCACTGGTTCTCATGAATCCCTTACTGCATAAAGTTAGGTCGGTGGTGTTGGGTTGCTTGAAGGTGCTGGTCTAAGGTTGTCCAATCAGAGTGTTCAATCTGCGCGATCGCCTGATTAAGCTGCTCTCGATAAGCATAGAGCGATCGCAATAGCGCCTCTTGATTGTATTTCGCCATCATCACGCCCAATTCAGGATTGCCCCCCCCCACTCGGCTAGTATCCCGAAATCCTGAGCTAGCCAGCTTTTTTGCCAATTCCAACACGGGTTGATCAGCCTCGCTGAGACAAGCAGAAATTAGACTAGCGCTGACCATGACTGGCAGGTGAGAAATCCAAGCAACCGCGCGATCGTGTTCTTCTGGAGAACAGATATAAACATGAGATTGCAGCGATCGCGCCAAGTCTCCCACTTGTTGTACGGCTGATGGCGACGTAGTTTCAGCAGGTGTCAGCACATAGGCACAATTTACAAATAGCGCTTGCTGGGCTGCCTCAATGCCGCTTTCTGCCGTTCCCGCCATTGGGTGCCCGCCCACAAAATTTGCCCACTTGGGCGCGATCGCCTGCATCACCCACCCCTTCACAGACCCTACATCTGTTAACACGGCATCCGGTGACAAGTAAGGCAAAATTTCATCTACAGCAGTTTCCATCACGCCCAACGGTGTACATAAAAACACCACATCCGCTTTTCGCAAAATCTCAGGATGGACGCTCGCCTCATCAGCGACACCTTTTGCGATCGCCCGTTCACAGGTTTCCAGCTTGCGGCTGACTCCCAAAACCCGATGTCCTTGCGCTCGAAAATCTAGCCCCAGCGATCCGCCAATCAATCCCAGCCCGACAATTCCAACAATCATGCTGTTTTGGTTCTTCTAAAATAAGACTTTGCCGATAAAATGAGTGATTAAGCGATCGCCACTATGAGTCTGTTTTCTGAATCATCGTCCACTCATCTCGCCCAGTCTTTTCAGCCGTCTCAAATGGTCTGCCTAGAGCAGGGTTATACCTGTTTGTATGCAGAGGTGGTGCAAGTGGCAGAGCAGCGCCAAGTGTGTTGGGTACGACCGTTAGCCTTAATTACAGGAGATCCGGCGATCGCGTTGGAAGCGCTCCCCGAACTCCATGATTTACGCCAGGGATCGGATTTATTACTGCCGATCGCTTTGTTTAGACTCGCGATCGATATAGAAGTAATACCTATTTTGTCGCGTCTCTATGAAGAAGAGAGCCTCCTCACCAGCAAAACTGGGTATACAAACTCTCAGCATCTCAGCCAGTTTATCCGCCAAGTCTGTTTAGCTCGTCGATCGCTATTTACCGCTTCCGCATCCTAAAACATATACTCCAGCGACACGCCAAACCGATCATCTTTTTTATAGCGCGAGTTTTGCTTCTCAATATCGGTTGACAGCCGGACATTTTTAGTCAGCGCGTAGCCAAAGGACAGCGTTAGAACCCCAACCTCATCATATTGACCGGGATCAACCCAGGTCAGCATAAATGATAAATCTGCCGCCCCTGTGCGGGAAGGTACTACCTGCACCCGAAACCCCACATTCAAACCATCGGTCGTGTATCGCGGAGATTCTAAGTAGCGATAGCCCAATACCGGAGCAATGTTAAAGTAACCGCCTAATGGCAACAGGTAATAACGCAGATCGGCACCGCCTGCTTTGCGATCGCCGTTGAAAGAAGCGATATAGTTGCCACTGACTGTCAAACTGGTTTTGCCAATAAAAAAATCTTCTACGCCAACATTCCAGCCGAGAGCATCATTGGTGCTAGGAAAGTAGGAAAGCCCTAAACGAAGGCGGGTGCGGAAACTAGGGTCGCGTCTAATATCTTCTAGGACATTGGGCGTTTGTTTTTCCCACTTATCCAATACGGGGCTAGCATCATCAGGTCTGACAGTGGGAGCTTCTGGCGCAGGCTCAGCTTGGGCAAGATCGCTGGCAGAATGAGACACCTGCATGGGCGATCGCGTCAATAATTCCTCCTCTGTCTGACCCTCAGGGCTAACTGTCATGTCGGGATCAGACGAATTTTGCGGCAACTCATTATAGAACGGCTGGCTAGAAGCATTTAGCGAATTGTTCAGGTCTTGCGGCAACTCATTGTTGAACGGCTGGCTAGAAACATTTTCTGATAAGGGTTGCAAGTCTTCTTTCAACGAAAGCAAGAGACTAGAAGTCGGATTTGCCTGGGCAGTTCCAGAGAAGCCAAACATCCCTATCGCTAAACAAACAGAGGATGAAATTAAAGTGGATGGGAATTGGGGCGATCGCCTTTTCTGACTAGTCATACAAAAATCCTCACACCTAAAACACGCACGCTTCAACAATAATGCTACATAAACAAAACTCTGCACCTGAAAAAATCACAGATGCAGAGTTTTATTAGCTGTTAATCAGAGAATACTATGTTCTAACGAACTACACCATGAGTATGGGCAACATCAATGGGTTTCATAAAGTATAGTTTCAAGAACTGCCAGCCATTTGCCAGGTAGTAAGGCACTTTTTGAACCAGTTGCAGGGGTTTCGGTGTGTTAGACCGGGCAATTTGGGTCAGCTTTTCGTTGTTGCCCACACACACTTCTAGGCGTTCATAAAACTCTGGATTGGCGACATCTAGCATGACCGGAAAAACCCGCGCCGCTGTTTCGTTGGTCTTTTCAATCACGCCCTTGTCGTACTCTCGTGCATCCAACCCCAGAGCTTCATAGAAGCCCGATCGCTGCACGTCATTGAGATACATCGTGCCAAACACTGAAAGTAAGAAGAAACGACACCACAGCTTTGCTTTCCAGTCATTCAAAAACTGGGGTTGAGCGCGCATCATCGCATCAAAGAAATCGCCGTGACGGTTTTCATCTTGGCACCAGTTTTCAAAAAATCTAAAAATTGGATAAACGCGATTTTCGGGGTGAGCTTCCAAATGGCGATAGATCATGATGTAGCGCCAATAGCCAATCTTTTCAGATAGGTAGGTCGCATAAAAGATGAATTTAGGCTGAAAGAAAGTGTAGCTGCGGCTCTTGGTCAAAAAGCCGAGATCAAGCTGGAGATTAAAATCAGATAGTGCCTTATTTAGGAAGCCTGCATGACGGGCTTCATCCCGCGACATTAGCTCAAAGCACTCTGCTAAGGTTGGGTTTTTGCCTTTTAGTTTGCGGCTGAGTTCTTTGTATAGCAGGAAGCCAGAAAATTCAGCCGTGCAGGAACGCTCTAAAAATTCTACAAACACCTTGCGGGTTTCACCGTCAATGTGATCCCAGGATTGTTCAAACTCCGCATCTCGAACAAAGTGATGGCGATTATAATCTGCCCGAAACTCTTCTAGAATCGCCTGTAGCTCATCTTCATTAACAGAAATATCCATGTTTGCCACTGCATCAAAATCAGTGGTGTAGAAGCGAGGCGTGAGAATGGTTTCTTTTGCCGGAACTTTGATGCCGGGACGCAACTCTTCAAAATTTGGCTTTTTAAGGGAATCTACCATGAGTCGTTTTCTCTAGGTTCTGAGCTACAGAATGGTTATTAAGTGGTTCGATGCAAGCACCCCTTTCGGAGCCAAGAGTGCCTACCAATGATAGCTATTGTAGGGGTAATATCCTGCGATCGCTATGCCATATCAGTCTACCAAGCCAGCCCATGACTAAAAACCTAGAAAATATTAAGACTTGCAACACAAAATCAAACTGGATTTAGGTTGATGACCGGGCGTTCTCAAATTATACCCGCGCTCAAAATAGCCGTTTCATGCGATCGGCATTAGCAGCGATCGCATCTAATCCCGATCGCATCCTCAATTTTTTGCAATCCAGCCTCATCGAGCTTTTGCAGCAACCCTTCTAGCACTCGCCGCACCATCCAGGGACCTTCATAAATCCAGCCAGTGTAAACCTGCACCAAGCTGGCTCCAGCGGTGATTTTTTCCCAGGCATCTTCAGCCGTAAAAATGCCGCCCACACCGATGATTGGCAATTGCCCTTGAGTTTCTTTGTATATAAACCGAATGACTTCCGTTGATCGCTGTCTCACGGGTGCGCCGCTAATTCCTCCCGCTTCTTGTCTGACAGGGTTGCCAGTTGAGAGCCTCTGAGTCTGCAATCCATCGCGCTGAATCGTAGTGTTGGTGGCGATAATGCCTGCTAGCTGATGCTGTTGGGTAAGGGCAATCACATCCGCGATCGCCTCCCATTCTAAATCTGGCGCAATTTTCACCAACAGCGGTTTATGGGCTGTGTTTTCCTGCTGAAGTGCCTGCAAAATTGGCTCTAGTTGGGCTTTATCCTGAAGCGATCGCAATCCCGGCGTATTCGGCGAACTCACGTTTACCACAAAGTAATCGCCTAGATCCTTCAGCAATCGAAAACTGTTGACATAATCCGCCGCCGCCTCTTCAAGCGGAGTCACTTTAGATTTACCGAGATTAATACCGATTGGAATACGGAGTGCGGAGTGCGGAGTGGAAAATGGAGAGCTTTGAGTTCTGAGTTCTAAATTTTGAGTTTCTTCTGACCCCTGACCCCTGACCCCCAATCCCTTTCCCCTAAGTCTTTCCGCCAACACCGCCGATCCCTGATTATTAAATCCCATACGGTTTAGCACGGCTTGATCCAACGGCAGGCGAAACAGGCGCGGCGATGGGTTACCCGATTGGGCATGAAAGGTGACGGTGCCCAGTTCGGCAAAGCCAAAACCAAAGCGCGACCACAATCCGGCGGCAATGCCATCTTTATCAAATCCGGCGGCTAGTCCCATTGGATTCGCAAAATTTAAGCCCCAAAGCTGTTGATGCAACCGTGGATCGGATAGGCTCAGCGATCGCTCCATTTGAGGCAAAACCCAAGGCAATTGGCTGGTTGAATCATCTAACCAACCCAACACTTTTAAGCTTTGCTGATGCAGCCATTCCGGGTCGGCTTTCAGACCTGAGAATAGTAAAGGACGCAGCAGCGTTTGATATAAATCCATTGGAATTTCAGCAGTAGTTAACACAGGCGTTGGGCAATGAGTTTCCTGAATTGCCGTACCATCGCCAGGATATACAGCACCTAGAATGGGATGGTAGCAAGAATGTCATCAATGCTCTGTGATCAGGGTACAGTCTTTATTAGTAGCACCTCACTGAAAGCTGACCTCCTAACGATGATTGAGTGAGGGTTTAGCTTAAATGCATTGTGAAGCCTAGGGAGTCGTTGAAAAACTCCGCGCTGGGTATGTTTTACTATATTGCGCCCGTTATCTCATAGGAACCTCTAATTGAAATGGTTCAGCCCAAAGAGCCGCAGTCTTACGATAAGCAATTGGTTGCTTTAGGGAGAATCCTGCAAACGCTGCGGGAAGAGGAAAATTCTGATGTTTTAATTGATACGGTTCTGAATTATCTCAAAACTGAGTTTGATTACAGCTTGGTATGGCTGGGTTTGTATGATCGCCTAGAGCATCGGCTATTTGGTAAGGGCGGCATCATCCCGACCGGGGATCAATCTTTCTTAAAGCAGCGGTTTAACCTGCAACCGGGCGACATTTTAGAGCAAGTGGTAATTCAGCAGCGAGCGCTAGCCGTTCCCGATCTGCGCGAGGAAATCCGGGGCGGAGAGTGGCGAAAAGCAGCCCAAAAGGCTGGGATTCAAGGCACGGTGATTTTTCCGATTCGCTACCGTGACCTTTGTTATGGGGTGGCGCTGTTGGGTTCTACGGCTTGGGGCATCTCTCCTCGATCGGATGAAAAGGCACGCTTATCGATGCTGTTGGGTCAACTGGCAGCCGCGTTATTCAAGATTGAAACTGAGTGGCAGCGCCAACAAACGAAACATCCTGATGTGCCGCTGTTGCAGTTGTTAACTCAGATGCGATCGCTGTCTGGGTTAGGACCACGGCTGGAAGCGGTGGTAGAAGAAACTCACTCATTTATTCAGCCAACCCGCACCAACATTTATTGGTATGAACGGGAACGCCGCTATTTTTGGCGCAGATTGGGCAATCGTCAGCGGACTGTGGGGTTTAAAGAAGCAAATCAACTGACTTCGGGTATCACGGTACAAGAGATTAATGGCTTCTATCAAGCGCTGATGGGCGATCAGGTGGTTGCGATTGGGGAGGCGCATAGTTCTCTTAAAGCCGATGCCACCAGTCGTTTGATGCAGCAAATCAAGGCGAGATCGCTACTTGCTGCACCCATTTTGTATCAGAACGAACTCTTGGGCTTTTTAGCGGTGGAAGGTAACGAACCCCGCATTTGGACGGACAACGAGAAAAATTTTATTCGGGGGGCTGCCCAAATGATTGCCCTCACGGCTCCCCTGGATGAAATGGAAAGCGCGATCGCCCAAATTCGGCTTGATCGCGAACTGACTGCTGAGATTGCTCGTTCTATCTATAGCGAAGAGGACTGGAAAAACACCCTGAAAAACGCTGCTGATACTTTGTGCAAGCGGCTTAAAGTAGAACGGTTTTTGGTGCTGCTCTATGAAAAAGATCTGAAAGAGTTTGAAGTCTCCTATCAAAATCATCCGAGCAATCGCCGTCCTCTCGCGCCCCTCCTAGAAGCCCTCAGCGATACTGATCTAAAAATGGTGCAAAGAAGCACGGAAGCAATCAGCATCGAAAATTTGGATACTGATGTCAAACTTTTGGCATGGCGCGATCGCTTACTTGAAGCAGGCGTGCGATCGCTCGTGTTGTGTAGTACCTCCATTGGGCAACCTTTAGAAGGACTGATTCTGATTGGGCATGAATCGCCGCGTGGCTGGAATCGAGTTGAGCGAGAGCTAGTGCAAGTGGTTAGTCAACAAATTGGATTTATCCTGCACCAGTGGCAACTGCAACGCCAAACTGAGCAACTGCAAACCTTAAGCGAGTCAATGCAGTGGGGTTTGATGGTAATGCAGCAAACTCATGATCCCGACCAGCTAGAGCAGTCTGCTTTGCAACAAGTGGCAAAAGTGATGGAGGTTCCACTGGCGCTATTGGTGGCATGGACTCCTGGTCAGACCGATGCTAAACTCATCACTTCACCGCCCCCCAGCGATCGCTTTGCGGCGAATGTTGAAACTGCCATTCCCATTCACACCGACTTTTTAGTGCAGTGGACGCTAGAAAAAGATGGCGTATTGCCTCTGAGTGTGGCAGATCTGCCGATCAACAGTCGGCGATGGCTCTATGGTGCTGCCATTGGTCAGATCCTCGCGATCGCCCTACGAACCTCACCAGACCATCAACCTACCGGAATTTTGATCGTTGTCGATGATGCCGAACGCCGTTGGGCAGACCGCTACACTGCGACCTTTAGCATTCTTGCCAATCAACTTGCTTGGACGAGACGCTACCTCAGCTTGACTAAACAACTGATTGCTCAGCGGCTAGAACTAGAGCGGCTCAATTGGTATAAACATCGCCGTCTAGAAGATATGCAGCGCTTGGTGGAAACTGGAGTGAAGCGGTTAGATGAACTGGGTGCCCCCAAAGAACCGCTATTCGCCACCCGACAACAGCAGATCCTACGGCAGTTAAAAGACGCGATCGCGCCCGTAAACGAAGTTATTGCTGCGGAGCAGTGGCAATTTCAACCCCAATCCGCCAGCATCACCCTAATTACGCTGCTCAAAAGAGCCTTAGAGCGGGTTGATGGCGTGATCAAAGAACGACAACTTTGGTCACAGGTTCACGATGAAACGAACATCAATATCGGTGGCGATATTCCTAAAATCGAGCTAATTGTCTATGAGGTGCTGCTGGATGCCTGCCAGCGATCGAGTGTGGGTGGACGCATTGACCTGTGGTGTCGGCAAATTGATACCCGCTGGTTTGAGCTATCGATTACGGACAGCGGTCAGGTTGAATCACGCTTGTTTACAGAACTAGAAACGGGTCGGATTGACTGGCTAGCACCCTCCATCTTGGATCATTCACCCGGTTTGCACCTGTCGATTTGTCAAGCCTTAATGAAACAAGTAGGCGGCGAATTCAACTTTTACAAACTAGAAGATGGGCGCAATACGAGCCGATTAATCCTCCCGATCGCAGGCTCCACTAACCCAAAATCAAAATCTCGCGGTAAACCTTAGAAAGAGAGAGTTGAGATTAAAGGTAGGAACAAAAAGGATAAAATGCAGCCACTACAAACACGCCGACAGTTTCTGCAAATCGGTTCACTGACGATCGCCTCTAGCGCGATCGTAATCAGTAGCCATCCATCATCTACTCAGAGAATCGATCAATCCAGTTTGGTTTCAGACCCACTGCTGGCGCTTACTCCAGCCTGTGGCAAAGGCGATCGCCCCACCCCATCCCTCACTGCTGGACCGTTCTACACACCCAACTCACCCAACCGCAATTCCCTGATCGAACCCGGCATCAATGGCACTAAGCTTATCCTCACCGGAAAAGTCCTCAACAGAGCCTGTCAGCCGATTCCTCGCGCTTTAATCGATTTTTGGCAGGCGGATCAGGCTGGCAATTACGATAACTCAGGCTATAAACTGCGTGGGCACCAATTTACCGACTCTCAAGGACGCTACAGGCTGGAAACAATTGTGCCGGGGCTTTATCCTGGTCGTGTGCGTCATATCCATGTCGCTGTTCAAGCAGCCAATCAGCCGATCTTAACTACCCAACTCTTTTTTCCGGGTGAAGCAGGCAACGCATCTGATGGGTTGTTTAAACCAGTGTTATTGTTGCGGATGAACTCTACTCAGCCAAACAATCAAGCAGTGTTTAACTTTGTATTAGCGTAGCTTTGTTTAGCGTCAGATGGCTTTAATCAAGGGTAATGACCGTCACTTCTGGAGGACACCAAAGTCGCCCTGGCAAGTAGGTTCCCAGCCCTCGGTTTACATACAGGCGATTGTCTCCCACAGCATGTAAGCCCTGTGCCCATTCCCAATGCTTCATCGTACAGGCGAATTGTTTGAGCAACGGCACATATCGCTTCATCCGCTGCGGCAGGTTGTGGTAAAACTCTGAAAGGCGGTGCACTACGTTGCCCATTCCAGGAACAAACACTTGCCCCCCGTGGGTATGCCCAGAAAGCTGAAGATCGATCCGCCATTTTTGCAGGATCTCAGCACTATCGGGATTATGAGATAACACGATTCGAGGAGTCGCGGGATCAAGCTGTTCTAACACAGGCGCAGGGCGAAATTCGGATGACCACAGGTCTGCTAAGCCCACGATCGCCAACTCTTTGCCCACCGGATAGGCGATTTGGTTCCACAGTACCCGAATATTGCGATCCTCAAGCGCCTTGGTAACCTCTGAACGAGAATGGCGATAGCGAATATCGTGATTTCCTAACACGGCATACACTCCCGCTTGACTTTCTAACTGAGTGAGCCGCTGTGCTAAATCATGAATCGGTGCCGGATCATCGGTGATAAAATCTCCGGTTAGCATTACTAGATCAGGGTGGGCAGAATTACTAGCCGCGATCGCTTCATCTAACAAGGTTGGCGATAATCGAATTCCATCAAAGTGAAGATCTGAAAGCTGCACCAAACGCAATCCCTTGAGATGGGCTGGCAAATTGGCGATCGACACCCGCAGATGCTCAACCGTTAGCGCTCCTGTCAATAACTTGTGCATCATCCTCACCCTATCAAGCGATACTAGCCTAACAGAGGGAAGAGGTTGCCTCTAGTTCAAAAGGCGACACTTGAGGAAAATGGGGGGAGCAGGTTTCGGGTTTCAGGTTTCAGGACACTCAAAGCTTTATTGCCCAGCTTCTACCATGCCAGGAAGTTGCATCGAGCATTCTGCATTACGGAATCCATAGTCAAAGTTAGCCAGAGCGCTGAGGCTGGGCGCACTAGATGCTGGAAAAATTGGGTAGAGCGTTCCACCGGTATCTCTAGACGCAAGCACATCCGGTTGATCAACCCAGTACATGCCGTTACTTTGATAGTTTAATTCGCGGCTAATCGCAGTGCCGTTGGAAAACTCTAGTGTGCCATTGTTTCCAGAGTTTGTGACGACACAGACTCGGCTTTTCACCTTAGAGGGATAAACGTAATACACTCGATCGCCTGTTGCCCAAGCACCCACAAATTTAGCGATCGTTGGGTTTGATTTGGCGATCGTAGCCTGAAATGCTTGCCGCTGAGTGCGATCGATCGTAGCGAGTGACGCTCCTTTACCATAGGCACCCGACTTCAAATTGCGTTTGAATTGGGTTAATTCTTGATTGCTTGGATAGCCCTTGCCTGCTGAAGTCGGTGAGTTTGGATCAAGCGCCTGCAAAGTGTTTGGTGGCAATTTTGCCATAGTTGCAGGCTCTAGATCCAGAAAACGCAGAGACTCAGACACCGCCACCGCATCTTTTGCAGATAAATCCTGACAATTTGCCAAATCCGAACCCATGCCATCCGTCGTATAGTTTGCACCCACAATCCGATAGAACGGACCTCGGCTCATCCACTGTCCAATCAGCAGCGGTGATGACTCACTGGTTTTTCGCACCTCGATCGCGCCCTTACCCATGGCAGGATTTTGCACCTTAAAGCTACCCGCTGTACCCGCAGGAACGCCGCCAATCCCACCACTGGTTCCTTCTACCGCAAAACACTTAGAATCGCCGCGATAGACTAGCAAATAACTACGACCAAAGCGAGGATCAGAGCGCCCAGAAACAGAAGTCAACTTCATTCCAGCGGGCGGATTAATCGGCATTGCGACCCTCATTCCCAGCGATCGCAACTCTTCAATTTGCGCCTGGGGAACTTTGAGATAAATCGGCTGTCTGCCCTGCGCCATCAGTTGCAGATTGCGGCGCACCGTCATACTAGATGGGTTCTCAAAGCGACTTGCGGCGGGAGTTGCCTGTATCAACGTCGGAAAAACGCCAATACTCACAGTTGCGATCCATAGGCTGCTCAAAATCTGACGATTCATCTTCGTTCCCTTCATGCTTTAGCGTGTAATGGAAAATTAGAAACTTTCCCAATTTATCTAAGGCATTTCTTGAAATTATGCAACGCTTCAGCAATTCATTCGCCAAATCTAGATTTGGCAATGCCTGTCTTTACATATAGCCATTCCTTTTAAGCTAGCGGTTAAGCTTGTTTTTGCGAGTGATACGGGCTGAACGTATTGTCTCTGGTCGTGTCAACAACCCTTGAGAAGGGCTAAACAAGATTGCTAGCACAAAAAAACTAAAGCTGATTAGAACAATACAAGGACCGGAGGGTACATTTAAGTAGTAGCTGGTATATAGTCCCATGATGCTAGCCACAACTCCCAGCACTGCGCCCAGACCCATCATTTGGTGTAGCTCTTTAACCAGTAAGTAGGCAGTGGTAGCGGGACCCACGAGTAGCGCCACCACTAGAATTACGCCAACCGTTTGCATACTGGCAATAATCGTTAGCGTCACGGCTGCCATTAAGCCTAGATAAATGCTGTTAATCGGTAAGCCGATCGCCTGTGCGCCTAAGCGATCGAAGGTATAGAAAAACAGTTCTTTATAAAACAGTCGAATGAGCACTAACACAACCAGCGTGATCATGGCGGTGCGAATGACATCGGCTTGAGTCACACCTAAGATATCGCCAAACAGAAAACTATCGAGATCGAGCTTATTTCGCAGCAGGGTAATCAGCAGTACGCCGAGAGCAAAAAAGCTAGTAAACGTCAACGCCATTGCGGCATCCACTTTAATTCGGGTTTGGGAGCGAATCCAAGCAATAAGAAAGGCGCTGATAACGCCAGATACAAATGCGCCAATTAGGATATTGATCTGCAAAAAAAAAGCGATCGCCAATCCGGGTAACACTGAATGTGCCATGACATCGCCCAACATCGCCATCCGCTGCACCAATAGGTAAGTGCCCACAACGGGGCAGAGGATACCGGCGAGAATGCCAACCATCAGGGCATTCCGCATAAACTCAAAGCTAAGCGGTTCCAGCAACCAGTCCAACATAAGCGGTTTGATAAAAGCGATTGAATAGAGGATTTAGCAGAAGAATGTAGTTTCGAGCGCATCGTGAAAATGCCTAGTTTGGGGCGGAATGCCATATGCCAGTTCAATATTGGCAGGGGTCATCACCTCTTTGGGAACACCTTGAGCCACGAGTCGCTGATTAATCAACAGTAATTGATCATAGTGGTTCAAGATTCCGCCCCATTCATGACAACTAATCAATAATGTTTTACCCTCCGCTTTCAGTTCATCGTAGATTTGAAAGATCAGTGCTTCTGTTTTTTTATCGACGGCTGCTAGGGGTTCATCAAGCAACAACAGGTCAGCTTGTTGGGCGATCGCCCTTGCCAAAAAAACCCGTTGCTGTTGTCCGCCGGAGAGCGATCCAATCGGGCGATCGCGCAAGTCAAACAGTTCTACGCGCCGCAAAGATTCTTTGACAATTTCTGCCGATTGCCGACTAGGCGACCGAAACCATCCGGCATGAGTCGTCCGAGCTAGCATCACCACATTCCAAACGGTGGTGGGGTAATCCCAGTCAATTTGCGATCGCTGAGGCACATAAGCAACCTGCTTACGCTGCTGTTGCAGGGGCGCGTCTCGATAAATCACTTCGCCGGATTGTTTAGGAATTAACCCCAACAAAGCTTTAATCAGCGTGCTTTTTCCGGCTCCGTTGGGACCCAGCAACCCGACTAAGCTTCCCCCTGGCAGTTGGAAGGTGATATCCTCCAGTGCTTTTACGCTCCGGTAATTGACAGAGAGGTGCTGAACCAGTAGCATAACAACCTGTAATGATAACCATTCTCATAACATTACTGGAAAACTGAGGGTCTGTAAACAAATGACATATAACCAATTTCCTTCAAAACTCTGCCGGGTGGGTGGATTCGCTGCCTTATCACTGGTGCTGGGCATCAACGGCTGTAGCTCCCCTTCACCCAATCAATCTGCGAGTCCTAGCCCAGCTACTACCGCGACGAGTGGCGCGATGACCAGCGATCGCCCTTTGGTTGTCGCAACAAACTCCGTTGTTTGCGATGTCACCCGGCAAATTGCCGCCGACACGATCAACCTCAAATGCCTAGTTCCTGCGGGTGCCGACCCACATGAATACGAACCTAAACCTGAGGATATCAAAGCCCTGGAACAAGCAAAGCTAGTGTTGTATGGCGGACATAACTTTGAACACTCCCTAATTAAACTAATCACTGCTAGCTCAAACCCCGCTCCCAAAATTGCGGTTTATGAACTGGCGGTTCCCAAAACCCTCACCTTTAAGGAGGATGGCGAAACTGAAACCGATCCTCACGTTTTTCACAGTGCTGCGAATGGGGTTCAGATTGCCGAGGTGATCAGCAACAATCTGAGTCAGTTGGCACCGAGCAGTGCCTCTGTTTACGCGACAAACACAAAAAAGGTGACGGATGAACTGTCCCAAATCAACACCTGGATTAAGTCTGAAATTACCACTATTCCGACGACGCAACGCAAGTTAGTCACTACTCATGATGCATTTGGCTACTATTCTAAGGAGTATGCAATTCCAGTCGTGGGAGCGCTTCAAGGCATTAGCACTGATGAAAAACCGACTCCGACACGAGTAGCAGAGTTGGTTAAAGCGATTCAAGCGGCGGGAGTGCCCACGATTTTTGCAGAGGCGACGGTAAACCCGAAGTTGATTGAAGCGGTGGCGAAAGAAGCAGGGATTAAGGTGGCAGACCAGGATCTATTTGCCGATGGATTGGGCGAACAGGGCAGCATCGCCGAGACATACCAAAAGTTCTTTATTGCGAATACTAAAACGATTGTTGAAGGTTTGGGCGGCAAGTACACTCCATTTCAACCCAAAACTTCTAGTCTTTCTAATCTAAAGCACTTAGCCATGGCAGACAGTCACTAGATCAAAAAAGGTCGCGTGATTCAGCAGGCGACTTGATCCATATCGTGGATATGTCAAATTTCTCACTGGGGAATCTCTTGGGTAGGCGGTTAGGATTTGGAAATGAAACCCATGGCGATCGCCGCCCCACTCATTGTAATCAGATCATCTGCCGTTTTTGCAAATGAAGTCTCTCAACCCACGTCTATCATTTTTTCTAGAGAGTATGCATTTTCTAGAGAGTATGTAGAAAAAGTGGCGGAGAAAGTGTTTCATTGGTTCTAGCCCTCGCCGCCACTGCGTTATTTTGCAAACTCACCTACGCAGTTAACCCATTACCCTTTTTCAGCAGTTCCTTCAGAAACCAGCGGTGCTTTTGATGAACTTGCACCAATCGCGTATACAAATCTGCCGTGCCGATGTCAGCCGCAGTCGCCGCCGCATCTGCATCTTCGTGCATCTCGCGAATGATTTGCTCGTGAGTGGCGATCGCTTCTTCAATCATTTCCCGCACCGACATTTCAGCCGTGGAACCTTGAATCGAAGCCGTCGGCAAATAATCAGCCGGATTTGCTACGGGGACACCATCAATCATTAGACTGCGCTCTGCCAGTTCATCAATCATGGCAAACACTTCGCCGCCCTGCTCTTCAAATAGCAAATGAAGATCGCGGAAGAGCGGACCAAAAGTGAGCCAATGATATTTTTTGTAGTTGAGGTAGGCAACTAGCGCATTTGCCTGATTGCGATTGAGCGCTTTGACTAAGGCTGTTTGTGACGCTTCTAATGTGGTTGTCATAGCATCTCCTATAAGACTGGTGTATTGCTTCGGCTGCTTGGATAAAGGTAGCTTTACCGAACTTCTTAATCATACTCGTTATGAGTACGCTTTGCAAGAAGAATCTAAGCCTGGGCGTAGAACGGTTTTATATCTAGAGTATGACAGCTAAAAAATGTCAGCGGGATCAGCATCTTGAACTTTGCGAACCGCGATCGCTCCCGAAATAGTACACATTGTCATTGCTAGACACAACACGAGAATGGCGCGATCGGTAGTCATGTAGATCGGCAAAGAGGTCGCATCTCGGGTCAAATTATACAGTCCTAAAGACAGGAAAAATCCTGGAATAAAGCCCAGAATAGACAAAATCACGGCCTCTTGAAACACTAGACTCAGCAAGTAAAAGTTGCGGTAGCCCATCGCTTTTAGGGTGGCGTACTCTGCCAGGTGATCTGTAATGTCGGTATAAAGAATTTGGTACACAATCACGGTGCCTACCAAAAAACCGATCGCCGTTCCCAAGCTAAAAATAAACCCGATCGCCGTACTGCTACGCCAATAATCCCGCTCAAACTCCATAAATTCCGCTTTTGATAGCACCTTGACATCTTCAAACGGATCCTGCAAATCTCGCCGCATTTGCTTGATCAAACTCTCTAAATCAGCACCCGGCTTCAACGTCACCATGCCCACATCAATCATGCCGCTAGCCCGACGGCTAAAGATGCGGAGAAAATTCGTGTCGCTGGTGATAAGGTTGCCATCGGCTCCAAAGGATGCCCCTAGGGCGAATAATCCGCCGACCGTTAATCGCCGTCCTGCCACTTCCGTAACCACTGGCTTGCCTGTCGCAAACATCTTAGGAATCGGACCAAACTCTGCTCGCGATTTTTCGTCAAACAGCACTACATCTGCCAAGCGAATTGGCGTGAGATCGGGCACCAATTCTCGGCTAAAAATCGGTTTGGATGGATCAAATCCAATCACCAAAATGCCCCGTGTCCGCTGGTTCTCTGGGTTCTTCCACAGGGCAAAGTCCAAATAAATTGGGCTAATCGACTCTACGCCGCCATAGCTTAATGTTTGGTAAAGCCGCCGCTGCGAGAAACTTTTCATCGCAATCATGGAGGTCGATTGGGGGCTAATTAAAAAGATGTCTCCCTGCAACTCTTTGTGCATACTGATAGAACTGTCAAACAGCGCATCTTGAAAGCCTAGCTGGATGAACATTAAGATGACCGCAAACCCAATTCCCGCTAGGGCAATCAGCAAGCGCATTTTCTCGCGTTTAAGCTGTAACCAGGCTAAAGGAATTGCAAACATGATGAATTCCTTTAGGGCGTAATGGTGACTTTAACTTGCAAATTCGTTAAGCCAGAAACGGGCTGGCTGTCATCTAAACGAATTTTTACTTCCACGACGCGCACATCAGTATTGGCGGCGGGGTCGGTGTTCAATACGTCATTTTTGCGGATGGCAAGCCCAATTTGATCGACCACTCCAGAAATTTCCCCTGGGAACGCGGGGCTGGTAATCACTGCTTTTTGCCCCTGTTTCACTTTTTGAATGTCCGTTTCATAAATTTCAGCGACGGCATACATGCGATCGGTTTTGCCAATTTCGACGAGTCCATCGTTGCCAATCTGTTCTCCTTCACGGGCGTGGACTTTGATAATTTGCCCACTGATGGGCGATCGCACCACTGCTGATTCTAAATCTGCCTTAGCACGCTGCATGCCCGCCATTGCCACATTTACTTCTGCCTGTGCTTGTTGCACATCTGTCGGGCGCACTTCCGCAACGCTATTAAAAGTGGCTCTTGCCTGGTTCAGCTCCTGCCGTGCACGTTCGACTTCTTGACTAGCGGTAGCGTAGGTCAAACTGCGGTTATCCAATTCTTGCTGGGTAATCACGCCGTCTTTTCGTAGCTTGTCGTAGCGCTTTAGCTCTAAATCGGCTTTTTTCAGCTCAGCCTCTAATCGCCGAACTGTGGCGACACTGGCTTCAACAGCAGATTGCTGGGCTGCAATATCGCCACGCTTTGCACCCGCTTGCACTTGAGCCAGCCGACTTTGGGCTTCCTGCACCTGCGCTTGAGATTGCAGGGCTGCTGCCATCAAGCGATCATATACGTCGAGTACAGCGATCGGCTGCCCCGCTTTCACTTGTGCCCGTTCTTGAACTAACAAGCGAGCGACCCTTGGGCTGCCAAACACAGGGACGGCAGACCCTGAAGTGGAAGGTGCCGCGACTTTGACAACCTGACCCTCTGGCTCTAAGCGACCTAAAGCCGTAATGGTATTGGCTGGCTGTTCAACCGCTGGAGAGGGAGGCAAAGAACTGGACTGGCTGGTGGATGAAGGGCGTAACGCCAAATAGATTCCCAATCCTGCCACTCCCAACGCCGCAATTACCAACACGGCGATCAACGTCCCTGGAGACTTTAGTAACTGTTTCTCACCCAATGCGCTCTACCCGTTGATGTGTGCAAACAATATAAAACAGATTGTTACACAACTAGTGAAAGCCCGTGAAAGTATTCATGCACCCTGTTGATTGTTTATTTAATTTCCACGAATGGGAAGTTTATGCACCTTGCGCCATGCGAGTCGTTCTAAACGTGACGTTTGAGCCTTCCTGAGTTTGCTCTAGCACCAGCAGTGGAGTGGGTTTTGCTTTTTGATCCCAGCGCATATTGGCGATACGCCCTTGGATTGTGGGCTGCCAGCTATCGTGGTCGTTGGTCGGTTTAAGAAAAGTTTCGATACAGTCAATGATTTGATTGATGGTGACGGAGGTTGGCTGAGTAGGTAGCTTAAGAATTCTGATTTCGATCCTAAACAACACTCGCTTCGTGCCTTTTGGCAAATCGCCGGGTTCATATTCTACATCAAACACCTCATCGACTTGCCGACCGCCACTGGCAATGCCAATTTCTCCCTGATGGGGCTGGGACGATCGCAACGCCATGGTAATTTTGTCCTTCACTTTCATTTTGATTTGATTCAAAATTGCAAAGTGAAAAACTTCTTCATCCATCCGCATTCGCAAATAATCTAAATTAAACTCGCGAGAGTGAATTAGATCAGGGTTACGCTCCATTTTGCCGATTGTTTCAACGGCATATTTCAACTTTTTTTGCAGTTCACGATTCTTGAAATTTTCAAACTTCAGTTGTTTCGCAGCTTTATCAATGCTTACTTTAGTAAAAACGCCTAAAGCAACGAGAAGCAGAAGCAAGCCACCCGATGTGGCTAACCACAAAGGATTAGAACTAGTATCGGCAGGCTTTGCAGGTTGGGCGATCGCAGTGGGATTTTGTTTCGTCGCTTTGCTAGGAGCTTGGGCTAGCAGAGGTTTCACAATAAAGATAGGAACGGACATAGCACTTTTTATGAGAGATTTGATTCTATCTAAAAGAATGCCCAAAATAGAAGGGCTGTCTACATATCTCCATTCAGATGTATCAAACTTTAAGAAGTAGGCTGTAGCGATCGCGTTCTAATGAATTATTACAGATGCCCCTCTAAATTTCTGGTCGATGCAACAGCCAATCGCGATTGGCTTTGCAACGTTGATAAGTATGAGATATTCATCGCGATCGCTGCTCTGAGAAAGTGTGAGTCGTAGCGCAGTAGAACAAACTCGTCAGATCGGAATTAGATGCGATCGCCCTACAGCTTAATCAACGTTTCATTGCATCTCTGCCAAGTTGAATCGTCACATCCGCATTGAGATCGCCATTGCCATCAACCCGCACTTCGCCAAACCCTAGTAAGCGGCGAATATTCTCAGCACTAGCAACATCGCCCTGCTGCGCCAAGATGCGTGTAACATCTAGCGGTTCACCATAGGGTTCGGCGATCGCAACATCGCTATAGCCCGCTTTGGACAGTGAATTTATCCAAGAATTAGGCGCGCCTTGATGGGTAGTGTCTTGAATGGAAACCCGAACTTTTCCAGGCGAAATATTGGGCGCGGTTGGATTGAGACCTAGATTAAAATGCTGAGCCATGATCACTTGAATTTTCGCTAAATCTGGCAGCCAGTAACTTGTGCCATAGGTTTCAATATCGCCATATTCACCCGGAGTAATCACCATTTCCATCTTCGAGCGATCGACCCGACTCGCATAAGCGACTAATGCAAAAATCTCTTCCACCGTCAAATTGGTGTCGATATAAGCCCGAATCACTGAAATGATCTGAGGTAGCCGCGCCAAAGTCATGGGATTGAGCGCTTGCTCAGATAGGGCGCGAATCACCATTTGTTGGCGCTGCACTCGCCCAATATCGCCGGTTGCATCATGACGAAAGCGGAGTAGCTGGAGCGCTTGGTCGCCGTTTAGGTGCTGCTTCCCTGCTTTTAAGTTGACATACAAATGTTGGCTATCATCGCTATATTTCATGTCTTTTGGCACGTAGACGGTTACGCCGCCCAATGCATCTACTAAGGCTTGAACCCCCTGGACATTGATGGTGATATAGCGATCAACCCCAACCCCGCCCAATAGCTGGCTCACGGTTCGAGCTGCCAATGCGGGTCCGCCTACGGAATTTGCCTCGTTGATTTTGCCAACGCTATGACCCGGAATCTCAATGCGGGTATCTCTGGGAATTGAGAGTAGCGCCACTTTCTGAGCTTCAGGGTTAAACCGAACCAGCATCATCGTATCGGTTAATCCCTCAAAGGAATTCACCAGGGCTTGATATCCTAGATTTTTTTGTTCCTGGGGTAGCTCACCCGATACATCACTGGTCAGCACTTTAGCGCCTAAAACCAAAACATTGACTGGGCGGGTCAATTCAGGCAACTGCAAGTTACTAATACTAGAAAGGTCACCTTTCGCAAATACTGCCGCATCTTTAGGACTCATTTTGCGCTGTAAGAGGGGTGCGCTTGCCATCGTCATCGCCAAAATCGCCCCTGCGGTTGCCGACAAAGCCGCCACGCCTGTCAAGCCAGTGACAACCCATAACCAGCGGTATTTTTTTTGTTTAGAAACTTTTTTTAAGCTGAGATTGACTTTTTTAGGCTGACCCGAAAGCGAGTTATGATCTTTCACGGACTTTAAATACGCAACATCACTGAGCGCGAAAACAACCGTAGCAGCAGAATGTTAACAACAATTTTTCAGAATGGCTGAAAATTGTGAATAATCTTTGGCAGTTTGGGTAGGTTTCGGGTTTCAGGTTTTAGCCCCTAACTCCGTACTTTGCATCAGTGCTTTGCTACTTGCCCCTGACGTTCTTTTTAAAGAAATCCAGCACTTTTTGTCGATTGGTTCAAAAATGCCGTATCGTAAAGAGTCGGTTTGATGACGATATGCAAGCTTTTCCTTCTACAAACCTGTGCAAGGCGATCGCTGCTGGAACGTTGAAGAAGCCCTGTTGTTTAACCCCATCTGCCTGTTATGCCGAAGGTTCTTGTTTCTGACCCGATTGATCAAGCCGGAATTGATATTTTGTCTCAGGTGGCTCAGGTTGACGTAAAAACCAGCCTGTCTCCTCAAGATCTGATTGACATTATTTCAAATTACGATGCCTTAATGATTCGCTCTGGCACTCGTGTGACTCAAGAGGTAATCGAAGCGGCTAGCCAACTTAAAATTATTGGTCGAGCAGGGGTAGGGGTAGATAATGTAGATGTCCCTGCTGCCACTCGAAAAGGGATTGTGGTTGTTAATTCTCCTGAAGGGAATACGATCGCTGCTGCTGAACATACGCTGGCGATGATGCTATCGATGTCGCGCTATATTGCCGAAGCGAACCAATCGGTGAAAAGCGGCAAGTGGGATCGCAAAAGCTATATGGGCGTTGAAGTATATAAAAAAACGCTGGGCGTTGTGGGTTTGGGTAAAATTGGTGCCCATGTTGCAACAGTGGCTCATGCAATGGGCATGAAACTACTGGCTTACGATCCGTTTGTGTCTCACGAACGCGCTGAACAGTTGGGATGCCGTTTGGTTGAACTGGATATCTTGTTTCAAGAGGCGGATTACATTACGCTACATCTTCCCAAAACGCCTGAAACCGCAAATTTGATTAATACGGCAGCGATCGCCAAAATGAAGCCCACTACCCGTATTATCAACTGTGCCCGTGGGGGAATTGTGGATGAAGCGGCGATCGTCCAAGCATTGCAAGAAGGCAAGCTAGCAGGAGCCGCCTTAGATGTTTACGTGCAAGAACCGCTGGAAGAAAACTCTTCTCTGCGCGGAGTGGGCAAAGAATTACTACTGACTCCCCATTTAGGTGCTTCAACTGAAGAAGCTCAGGTGAATGTGGCGATCGATGTTGCTGAGCAAATTCGCGATGTCCTGCTAGGCTTGCCTGCCCGGTCTGCGGTCAACATTCCCGGTTT
Organism: Leptolyngbya sp. CALU 1928; assembly: GCF_056784215.1. NCBI lineage: Bacteria > Bacillati > Cyanobacteriota > Cyanophyceae > Leptolyngbyales > Leptolyngbyaceae > Leptolyngbya > Leptolyngbya sp. CALU 1928. The sequence continues at coordinate 140,916 of NZ_JBXBCE010000002.1, forward strand.
GCGTCCCGACCTGCTAGAACAACTGCGACCCTACCTAGAATTGGCAGAAACCCTGGGCAACCTAGTCGCTCAGTTGGTCGGCGGACGTGTGGAAGCTCTCAATGTTCGCCTGCAAGGGGAGCTTGCCACGAACCAAAGCCAGCCCATCGTTGTTGCCGCCCTCAAAGGACTGCTCTCCCATGCGTTGCAAGAGCGGGTTAACTATGTAAACGCCAGCATTGAAGCCAAAGAGCGCGGCATTCGGGTTGTGGAAACTCGCGATGCGTCGATTAAGGACTATACGGGTTCGCTCCATCTATCTGCCAAGGGTTCTTTAGGGGAACATTCCGTGGCGGGGGCGCTCCTCGGCGATTCCGAAATTCGGATTACTAGCGTGGATGACTTTCCAGTCAATGTGCCGCCCAATAAGTACATGGTTTTCACCATGCACCGAGATATGCCAGGAATTATCGGCAAAATTGGCTCTTTGTTGGGCAGCTTTAATGTCAACATTGCCAGTATGCAGGTGGGACGAAAGATTGTCCGAGGCGATGCTGTTATGGTTCTCAGCATTGATGATCCACTTCCTGATGACGTTCTGGCTGAGTTTCTCAAAGTTCCTGGTATCCGAGATGCCTACACCGTTACTCTATAGGAGCGTTTAAGACTGCGAAAGACTCTCACCCTAGCTCCTTCCCGCCGGGAGAGGGGAAAGGTTGGGATGTAACTCGCTTCCCGCAGAGTGGGTAAATCCTTGATTAAATTTTTTCCTATCTTCTAGTTCCCTTAAATCATGGCAAATAGCTGGTGGGAAATTCAGATTCTTGCTGATCCATTGCTGGAAGATATGCTTTCTTGGCGATTGGATGCGTTTGGCTGTTTGGGATCATCTAGCCAAATGAAGGGATTATCTTGTTTGATGCGGGCTTATGTGCCTGAAGCACAAGTCCAAATGTTGGATTTGGCGGCACTTTCCCTGCTATTTCGGCAAGATGCTTTATGTCTTGGTTTATCGGCTCCTGTTGTTCAATGGAACTTGATTGAGGAGGAGGATTGGGCGAGTAATTGGAAGCAGCATTGGAAGCCGCAAAAAGTGGGCGATCGCTTGCTGATTAACCCGGCATGGCTCCCAACTCCCGAATTGGGCGATCGCGTGTTGCTCAAACTAGAGCCTGGAGTCGCCTTTGGCACGGGTGAACATGCCACTACGCAACTCTGCCTAGAAGCGCTAGAAATGAGGCTGGGAGCGCCTGCCATGGCTAGTGAGCCGTTACCTGTAAATCTAGTGATTGCTGATATTGGCTGTGGCTCTGGCATTTTGTCGGTTGGGGCACTGTTGTTAGGTGCCAAGCAACTGTATGCCGTCGATACCGATCCCCTAGCCGTTAAAGCAACCCGTGAAAATGGAGATCTGAATCAAATTGATCCAGATCGGTTAATCATTGCTCAAGGGAGCGTAGACCAAGTTGCTAAGATGCTCGATGCTCCGGTGGATGGCATTGTTTGCAACATTTTGGCAGAAGTGATTATTGATCTAATTCCTCAAATGACCGCCATTATTAAACCAACTACCTGGGGAATTCTCAGCGGCATTTTAGTTGAGCAGGCGAAACCAGTCGCAGATACTTTGGAAGCGAACGGGTGGATGGTTACTGCGCTATGGAAGCGAGGAGATTGGTGCTGTCTTAATATTCGGCGATCGTAAGCTAGCCCCTATCTACTATCTACCGTTTCACCACTAAAATCACTCCGGCAACAATTAGCCCTAACCCAAATATTTGGTATCGAGAAATGGGTTCATTAAAAATGAAGTAGCCTAGCAGCACTGCAAAAATGTAGCTGATGGAAACCGCTGGGGCTGCCACGCTCAGCTTGACGCGGGTTAAGACCAAGATAAAAAAGATGGAGCTAAAAGCATATAGCGCCAATCCAGCGATTAGCTCCGGCGTTAAGGCAATATTTAGAATCAGAGAGATGACGTTATTGGCATTTACTTTGCCTAGCTTCCCTGCCCCTAACTTGAGCAGGAATTGTCCTCCAGATGCCATCAATATAGCCGATAGAAACAGCAGAAATTCTTGGAGGGTCACAGGTGTACTTTTCTACGATGGATTCAGTCTCTTAGTTTACCGTTAAGTCGTTGAATAATTTATCGGAAGAACGGGCTAGAATCGACTCGGAACTTAATCGGGCTGTAGCGAAAATGACTAGCACTACCAAGTCTGCTTACACCGACGAGCAAACCGCTGTTTGGATTCGTGGCTTGGTTTCTTTGGCGTGGGCAGACGGACACTTTGATACGAAAGAGCAGGCGATGATTTCTACTCTGCTCAATAAGGATTTTACTGCTGAAGAAAAAGCAAAGGCAATGGAGCCAATTTCTACGGATGATCTGGCAAAGATTTTAAGCAGCGATCGCAATTTAGCAGAAAATTTTCTCAGAACTGCCGTTATGGTGGCACTGGCAGATGAAGATTACTCCTCTAGTGAGGACAAAATGCTCCAGCAGTACTGTCAAGCTTTAGGGCTGAAGCTCGATGCGTTGGATATCCTCCGAAGCACACTACAAAGTATTGCAGATGCCCAGCCCAGTGATGGCACGGAGCCAGTTAGGGCTTCTGGCTTAATGCCGTCTACTGTTGATGGTGCTCAGGTCGATGTTTTGCATCCTGTGCGCGATTGGCTCGATCGCATGGATGTTCAAGATCCAAAGATTGCACGGATGATGTGCAAAATGATTCCTGCTCAATGTCCCTTTGAGCGGGACATTACTTTATTTGGGCGCAAAGTCGTTCATGTTCCGCCTCTATGTAAGCTTAATCCGCTCTATGACCAGCTAGTGGGCTTACGATTTCGTGCGCTTTCCTATCTTGCTGATGACTGCAAGGAAGATATCTCAGAGTATGTGTGAGGCGAATTCACGGATAAATTAAGATTTTGTAGGTATCAGGGGTTGGCGCGATCGCCCGATCTACGGCGGCAGATAGGTCTTTGAGCGAAAAGCGATCGCTGACCAATGCATCCACATCGATCCATTGGTTAAAGACAATATCGGCTGCCAACTGCTGCACCCGGTAAGAGGAACTGTAGCTACCCATTAAGTCAATCTCCCGGCGATAGAGAATATTGGGATTGATCGGAATTTCTAGCTCATCGGGAAACTCGGCAAAGAACAAAATCTTGCCGCCCTTCCGAGTGCAGTCTAAGGCTTGAAAAAAGGCTTTGTCACTGGGAACCGCCAGCAAGCTAGTATCAACTCCCATGCCTTGCGTCATCGCCTGAATTTTGGCAGATAACTCTGGATCTCTTGCATCGAAGGCAGCATCGGCACCCACTGCTAAGGCTTTTTCGATACGGCTGGGCAGCAGATCAGTGGCGATCGCTCTCGCCCCAAAATACTTCACCAGCATGATGAACATCAGCCCAATGGGTCCTGCGCCTGTCACTAAGACCGTTTGTCCGGGTTGAATTTGGGCTTTTTTCACCGCTTTCAAGCAGCAATTGGTCGGCTCCACAAAGCTAGCCTGATCAAAGGTGATTTTGTCTGGAATGGTCATTAAGCCACCATTTCGGACAATGTGCCCCGGCACCTTCACATACTCTGCAAAGCCGCCACCGCTGGGCGCAAATCCGGCGGTAGTTGTAATATTTTTGTACACATCACACATGGAAAAATTGTCGTTCAGGCAATAGCCACAGTGCATACAGGGAATATGGTGTAATACAACGACGCGATCGCCCACATTCCAGCCCTTCACCTCCGCACCTACGGCTGAAATTGTCCCGGCTGTTTCATGTCCAAAAATGCGCGGTGGCTCATACAGTGGATAGCGAATCTTCTTAATATCTGACTGACATAATCCCACCACCTGCACCTGTACCAGCACTTCGTCCGGCAGCAGTTCCGGCATGGGCACCTCTTCGTAACTCAGGTTATTCACCCCACGAAACACCTGCGCTTTCATTCACTACTCTCCTGAAGATCCTCCGCTGTAGACTGTATCATTAACGGCTAATGCTGGTTGAGTCTTAGCAAGCAGCAGCCCGTTTTTTAGTGAAATAGTTGATTGAAGGGGTTTTCAGATCCCAGTGGCTGAAGCCACTCCAAAAATCTTTGCTAAACATAAAACCCTCCACTAGAGAGGATTTTTCTAATGTGCGAACATACAGGTTTCAAGCTAAGCCCGTGACGAGGATTGAACTCGTGACCTCACCCTTACCAAGGGTGAAGGCAAGCGCCAAAACCTATAATTAGCAGCAGTTACAAGCGCTAGAGCTTGGGCATGGTCAATCCCGTACCCATTATTCGAGGTGATAGCGATCGCTCACCAGCCATCGCCAATTCAAAAAAATCATACCAATCCAGAACATTTGCACCCCGCCCATCTTCTCAGGGGAAGGGCACAGCATTGGCGATCGCTCCTTCTCCAACTGCTCTATCAGTCGTTTTCCGACCGAAAGAGCAATGCTGCTAGAGGCGTGATTGGCAAAACTAAACGACACAGGAATATAGAGAATATCCTGAGCAACCCCGTTGGAATAAACAAAACCCAGCCTTACAACGTGTGTCGGAGGATTGTTAAAGAAAGCCAGCCAAAGAACCCGGTTCTCTGGCGAAATTGACGTGGCAAGAACGATCCGTGCGAATCGTTTGCGATTCGGAACGCCTGCTGAAATCGCCGGATCTCTTGTTCCCAGATACGGTCTGATCCTGAGATAGTGGTTGGTTTTGCCTCTATTTCTGGGTAGCGACCCATGAGCGAAAACGGTGTAAGCGACTTTTGGTTTGGTTGTGAAGTGCCCTGCATAAGACGTAAAAGGGGTGGGGTTGGTAATTTTTTTAGGAAAAACTGATCCATAAGCCAGCTTTTCAGCAAGGACATTCACTTGCCTACGCCGCAACCTGCGTTGGAGTTTGCCTTGCAGCCACACCCAAAGCGACCTGAAAATATCCATTGGGGAGTAGGCGCATAAATTAATCTAGCTGAAAATCAAAACCACGAGCGAGCAACCGCTCGTTGATAAATGCCACCTGCTCTGCTGTAAAGTCGCCAATACTATTAATGCTGGTTAGGGCTGACCTGACCTCCGATATCGCAAACATCAGATCCGCGACGGAGTGAGTTGCAGTCAGCGAGGCGGTCAACAAATTTCCCGCCTGGGCAGCCGCTTGGGTTTTGGTGAGCGCCGCGATCGTGTTGGCTTCTGGCACCTTGCCTGCTACATAGACTTTGGCGTAAATCGCGCTCCCCCGAAAATCTTCCTCTAGCCCCTTCCAGTCTTGCCCTATGATGATTGGCAAAGGATCGGGCGATCGCCATTGATTCTGCTGCCCATCCCAAAACGCACCCGCCTCTGGTTTCTCAGGGCGATCAAAAATCTGCCCATCCGCAAAATACACCGCATCAGGAGCGTGATCGCCCCCCTCTACGCATTGCCAGCCATCCGGCAACGCCACGACTGCATCGCTAGTGCCCACTACTTGATCATCGTCAGAAATCAAAAAAAACATTTAACCCACCGGAATAAACGATCTCGCAATCAGCAAGCCAGCCGATCCAACCGTGCCGGAAGTCCCCCCAGCACCCCCAAAGCTGCCACCGCATCCCGCCGTCGCGGAAGGGCTTCCTTGAGTTGCTCCAAAGGAGCCTCCCGCTAATAGCAAATTAGATCCTGTTGTATTAATTGATGGGCTTGTGAGGGCAATCACGCCACCACCACCACCACCACCACCAACCCCATTGAGCGACGCATTCCCCCCATTTCCACCGCGCACGTCGAGAGTGCCCGAAATGACGACTGAAGAGAGCGATCGCAAGATGATTGCACCACCGCTGCCGCCGCCCGCTCCAGAGATGAGGATGCCCGTGCCCGTGCCAACTGTGCCCAGAAAGCCAACGCCACCCCGACACAAAACCGACCCAGAGATAGCGATCGTCCCAGCGCAGTTGATTTCAAGATAGCCACCCCCGGCACCGCCTGTGCCGCCTACATTGCCTGTGCCCGAAGTCGGAATAAGTAGCTGCCCACTCCCTCCAGAACTGCCAATTTTGCTAATAACGAGGCTATACGTCCCGGAAACGTCATTCTGCAACCCTCCCCGCCCAATTCCAGCGCCCGGTTGCGACCAGCTACCCGCCGTGTTGGTCGCAACCCCCGCGCCGCCCGAAATCGCAGTGGAAACGTTGATCGTCCCCGCGATATTGCAGTCACCTGAAATGTTGATCGTCGCGCCCTGCGGAATGTTGATGGTTGCCGCCGCGCCAATCGTGAAATTACGAAAATAATATTCGCCATTGCCCAATGTTGCGGAACCAGTATTGAGCGTGTAGTCGCCCTCATCACCGCTCCCACCAAAAACGCGGATGGCGTTTACTCTGGGCAATATTCGATATCGAGGTCGCAAATCAGCGATCGCCCCACTAATCACCCCTGCCACTGTCGTTACTTGAGCAAGCGGGGTGCAATTCAAAGGCAGAGCCAGACCTGCCTCGACCGTCCCATCTGGTCTGACGTAAATAAAGTTGGTGGCGTTATTTGCTAATGCCAGCGTTCCGGGTGCCACAGTCGCATAGGTATTGTTGGGCAACAAAACCCGCCCGCCCGCATAAGTGACCGACAGCCCAACGCCGGGACTCACCTTGAATTCGTCTCGAAACGCCTGCCATTCGGGTAGCAATTCTCCTGGGGTTGTCGAAAAATCGCTATTTTGAATTTTGCGAATTTCGCCATCATTGTCTGGCGTATCCACAAACACCGGGTTATTCAGCGAATTTAGAAATTCTGGAGTGACGACCGTTCCATTCACGAAAACAGTTTTAGGCATTTAGTCAATCCTCCAAATTTCAACTTGAGTATAAATTTCAGAAATCCCAGCCTCGCCAACCTGCACCCCTAAACCAAAAGTTGCGACGGCATTCTCGCAGTAGTGCTGCACCTGAAAATCCGCATTGGCAGCTAGTGTAAAAATGTGAGTCAAAATCGCGTCGCTGGTCACACCAGATATGCTAAACGCGCATCGTCCCCGCACCAGCACCCCCGATGTCACATTCCGTAAAATTGCTCTGTGGCGACTAACCGTGTAAGCAGGCACTTCAAGCCGTATTCGATAGGTGCCAGGGCGCAAGGTGAACGTATTTGAGGCGAGAGCAACAATATCCCCCGCGTTCACTTCAATCGTGTTGAGAGTGCGAGTTTGAATTCCAGCAATAGCCGATCCGCCATTGGTGCCACTGGCTTTCGTGTCGGTCATCCGCGAGTAGCGAAACGCTACATTTTTGACAAACGCAGTCGTCGCAGGGAGCGTGCTGCTGTTAGTGTTTGCCTGAGTTGCGAAAGTGGCATTACTCAGGCGATCGCTGATCTTATTCGCGACATACAACGTGCAAGCGATGCTGAAATCCTCATCCGTCAACAGTTGCAGCGGGACGGTGGGATTACCCGTAAATTCAGGGCTTGCCTTGGGTGCCAAAGTTTCAATGATGTCTCGCAGCACATTTGCGGTTGGTGCCCACAACGCCCCATCCCAGCCCAAAGAGTTGTAGGCGGTATCTTGCCCATCCGTCCCCCCGCCGTCACCTTTCGCCGCTGCCAGCATCCAGTAGGCAGGGTTCGCGATTGAGGGCGCAATGTTTAAGGTTGGCTGATTGAAAATATAGAGCCACGATGAGCCGCCATAGCTGACTAAATCGCCCTTGCGATAGTAGGTGCCTGCGCTCCACGCGCCTTTGGCGTTAGGTCCACCCCGCAACTCCTCGGCATAGTCAGCGGTTTGGGTAAGGATTCGGGCAAGCCTTGCGATCGCGGTATCGAGCGTGTCTTTGGTAATGCCTGTGGGCACCAGTTGAGAAAATTGCACCGATGCCACATTGGGCACAAAGCTATGGAAATCAATGGTGGGTTCGTCATCTAGCCCGGTTTCCAAATTTTCAGCGTTGGCTGCAAAAAAACGAAACCAGTAGGTGACCTGAGACGTTTCTGACTCCGCCAGAGTGATATTGACCACGCCAGCGGTGATGGTGAATCGATGAAGTTTTACTGTATATGTGTCATCAGGAGAAGGCGTTTCGTCAATTATTTGACCATCTAACTGCACATGTAATTCACCGTTAAGCGGAATTCCACCACTGTTAAGAATTCGCCCAACGATATTGCAGGTAGACATGTTTTAAAAGCTAAGGACTCATTCTTTGCGCTTGTCCTAAGTGCAATATCAAACTGGCGTGGAAAAACTAGACAAATAGCCATCAAATCCCCTTCTAGCAAGGGTTTCAGGGTATAATGAAGATACCCCTTCGGTGCTGGAAACACCAAGGGGCGCGATCAACCTACTATCAATAGGTCAATGTCTAAAAGAATATCAAAAACACCTTGCCTTGGCGGGATCTATCGGATTACCTGTGAAGCAACAGGCAAGAGCTATGTCGGCTCCACTAAGCACGAATTCAGACAGAGATGGCGGCAGCATTGTCGTGAGCTTAAAGGCAATCGCCACCCCAATCGACACCTTCAAGGCTCCTGGAACAAGTACGGCGAGGATGTCTTTGAGTTTCATCCATTAGAGCCTGTTGCATTTATTGAAGATTTGATCGACTGCGAGCAGAAATGGATTGATCTCTATCAGTCATTCGATCGCAAATACGGATTCAACATCGCTCCTAGAGCGGGTCGATCGTACCAATCAGAAGAAACCAGAGCAAAAATGAGCGCCGCCAATCTTGGCAGAGTGATATCGCAGGAAACTAGGGCGAAAATAAGTGCTGCTCACAAGGGCAAAAAACATACTCCTGAACATGCAGCAAAGACTAGAGCCGTTAACCTTGGCAGAAAGCACAGTGCTGAAGCTAGAGCGAATATGAGCGCTTTTCAAAAAGGCAGAAAACGCACTCCTGAACATGTAGCAAATTTAAGAGCCGCTCATCTTGGCAGGGTTGTGTCGCAGGAAGTCAAGGCAAAAATAAGTGCAGCCAACCTTGGCAGAAAGCACGACGCTGAAGTTAGAGCGAGAATGAGCGCTGCTCACAGGAGCTACAGATACAGAGCAATTTCTCCAGACGGAACAACCTACGAAGACATTATGAATTTGGCTCAGTTTTGCGAGGAGTTTGGCTTGCACCGATCAGCCATGAGAAAGGTTGCACAAGGGAAGCAGAAAACTCACAAGGGATGGCTGATGGAGAAATTTTGCTAACTAGGGTTCAAGCGTGAAAACATTATCGTTCGCCACAGAAAAACCAGCGTAGAACTGTTTATAAGCCACTCTGCTATCAGCGAAAAGCGGACCGTATAATCTGTTGATTCTTTCTGCCAGCTTAAACTCATAGCTATCCCGCAGATAGTTCAACCCCACCCGGATTACATAACGCCATTCTGGAGATCCAACAATGTGGGGAACTGAATGGATACCTGCCAAAAGGCTATCGCCCATCCAAACGTCATAAATAATTCCAAAGGTGTCCAGCAAGTGGCGTAGCGTTGCCTCAGAACCTTTATTCGACCAAATGCGGGTAAACGCATCACGGATCAACACGCGCTTGATCGAATCTGACCACGCCCTATCCCAGTAATCGCCCGTGTAGCCTGCCATCGCCCCCAATAAATCCAGCCATTCTGGATCACAGAGCATCGGGTTCATCTGGCGATCGCGCACCTCATCCAGTTTCCCCTTCAACCCCACCAAAAAGCTATCCCAGTAATCCGTTAGCCACAGCGCCACAGGCGTATCATCATCGCCCACATCCCGTACTACATCGGGGTTTTCATCCTTGCGGTAGCCTTCAGAAATCCCAGGTAAGCGATTATATACAGGGCGGAGCGAAGCCCAAGCGGTAGCTGTGTCCATTAGATATATGACTCCCCAGCGCCCTTAATTATCTGGAAAATTTCACCTTCATCGTTCACAAGCTGACAATACAGGCTGTGAGCTTTAGGCAAACTAAATTCGGTGGGCATGGGAATATTGCTGCCCTCACCGTTCAGCGTCAACGCCTGGATGTACTCGATCCCGCCAGCCAACCGCAGCGCATATTCCGCTTCCTTCAAAATCACAGTCTCTCCCACGGAAAAACTCAACTGATTGAGGTGTTCTTGCAGCGCCTCCCAAAGTGTTTCTGCCACTTCATCCGGATCTTGACCTGGTATCAGTTTTGCCACCAAATCCGCATCAATATCGAGCAATTCAATCGGCGACACATACAACGCCGTGCCAATCTGCACCCGTTCCGAGAGCGATCGCCGCATCTCTGCTAACTGAGCATCATTGGGCGGGTTGCCATTGCCATTGATCACAAACACATGAACCGCACCCAATTGATAGCTGAGTTTGTCGCCACCCAACAGCCCGATCGCCTTCGCCACCGAACCCTCACCCAAAATCGACACCGCCTCTTCTTCATAGTCGTTTGCGGTTACGAGATTTCGTCTGCGGATTGCCGCCAGCCCACGGGCGATCGCCTCAGCTAACGGTTCCTCATCCGTCCCACCCCCTGCAGGCTCCGTGTTGATCACCGACGACAGAAACGCCAGCGGTTGGGTAAATGACGCGATCGTGTAGGCAGGCAGATTATAAGCACTGCCAACTTCCGCAGCCGTCGCACTCATCTCCCCGCTGATCACCCCCTCAGGGATAATCAGGATCGCGTCAGTAAAAAAGCTATAGCGACCCCCCAACACTTGAAACCCTTGGGGAATCGTATAGGGAGCGCCTAGCGCCTGCCTTAGCGTAAACGTCAGCGTCACTTGGGCTTTGGTTCCTAGCCTGCGCTGTACCTCCGCAATTTGGAGATACTTCATCACGATCGCCAGGGGCAATTGATTCAGGTAGAACAGAAGTTCGGAACCTGCGAACGCTTGCCCTTCCACCAGCGCCCGTACCACAGAACTAGAACTGAAGTCATTCAAGCGCCCGTCAGACGCATTAAAAACCCTGACCAGCGCTTGCTCTACCAATTCTGTCTCGTTGCGAGGATCGAGCAGCGGTAGGGGTAACGGTTCTGAATCAGCCATATCGCCTCTTTAAATTACTTTGTTGTGGCACGGGCGATCGCTTGTCCAATCTGCTCAGGATCAACCTGTACGCCCAAACACACTGCCATCATAGGCAAAAGCAAGCCCCACACCATTACAGGCGGCTCGGTTGTGCGTTGATAGGTGCCATCCGGCGCTCTCTCCACAGAAAACATCAGCACCAACACACCCAAAATCAAAGCAAACACATAAGCGCCCCACTTCCCTTTGTCTCTATCGCTTTGTTCTTTGCGGCGATTGGGGCAAGTCTCACACCCATCAGGAATATTATTTTTGATATCGTCACTCATTAGCTTGCCAACCGAAACAACAACGGTGCTTGAGGCTGCCCATTGACCGCCCAATTTACACGTAAAACACCCGCGCCATCGTCAGACATTGCGCCCTGCACCCCAAACACCACATCCGGGATCTCGCGCTCTAGGCATTGCCTCACCCATTGGGCGATCAGGTTGATATCCTTCACACCCGTGAACAGGAAGTCTGGAGTCCCAAAATTTGGGCGCATAACCCGCTCGTACGGCTCCGTTTCCAGCACTGACATGATGTGGTCAAGAATCAGATCCAAATCGGTATGAGTGACCAATTGCCCATCCTTTACGGCTAGACGATAGGCGATTCCGCGAAGGATGGGCACAGCAATAGTTTTGAAGCTTCAATTATTGCGCTTGTCCTAGGTTGATATAATTAGCAGGCGATCGCGCACCATTGGCAAGCCGCGCCTTAACCGATAACTGAGGGAGTAGGGAAACCGAAGAACCAGTGTTGTAGGACTGGGCACTGATTGTCTAGAGTGAGGCGTGGGTGCCTTCACTAATTAGCAAACCCAGTTAAGAGCGTCTAGGCGGCAACGGTGCAAGCGCGATCGCACCCAATAACTAACAAACACAACATCCGCCATGCCTACCAATGTCGATAAATTTTTCACGTTTGAGCATCTACCTCAACATCTACAAGAAATTAGTAAGCCCATAGCAGAGCTTGCAAAATTAATGGAGGCATCATTACCAGATGGGGCAGAAAAATCAACCGGAATGCGAAAATTGCTAGAAGCTAAAGATTGCTTTGTTAGAGCAAGGCTAGAGTAGCCCTAACCCCCATTCGCAAACTCTTTCCAAGAATAAGTATCCAAAACACTCTTGAGGCAAATAAAAGCTCTATCCCGATCGCCCGGAAGCCCTTTGATCACTACCATCTTCCCCCGATTCTCCTCACTGGCTTCCGGCAGGTTATCTGCCAACTGCAACCGGAACAGATCCTCCATCACCAGTTCGGTTTTGTGAAAGGTTTTACCCTTCGTCTCAATATCCCACTTGCCCTCAGTCGTGAGAATGCGATCGCCCCCCACCTCCACCGTCTGATTCCCCTCAATGCTTAGCCAGTCATCTAGCACCCCGCTGGTTTTCGCCCGTTCAGGGTTGGGTTCATTCGTCAGCACCCCGCCATAGCTGCCCTTATGAGGATCGCCATCAATAAATGAAACTTCCACTGTCGCGCCAATCTTAGGCAACGGCGGATCATGGCTAGGCGTGTTGAGGCTGCGCCAGAGCCAGTCTGTGTTTACCATTCCACCCTTCGATTGCAGCGTCACTTTGATCCGGCGCTTGTTCGTCGGGTCTTCGTTTTCAGTGACGATTCCCAGACAAGTAAACGGCGATCGCCCCTCCAAATCCGCTGCCTGCTGATTCGCTTTTTTAGAATCTTTGATGACTGCAAAAATATTGTCCATCAGCATTTCACCCGGTAAATCTGTCCTTTTGCCCGATAGAAATTTTCATAGGAACTATTGGGCGCTTCCCAGGCGAACGAACCCCGGCTGGACGAATTGCTTAAAACCTTGGCTCCCCCCGCTGCGGTCACCACCCCAATATGCCCCCTTGCCACGCCATCATCCCAAATCACGATATCCCCCGGAATGGATTGCCCGACAGGAACTTTTTGAGCGCCGCTGCTTTTCAGGCTTTGTTCTGCGGTTGGCACATAAACGCTAGTTCCCCACGGGTTCGCTACGCCTGCCTTTGCCAGCACCTTGTTAATCGCCCAAACACAAGCATTGTTCCCCCCATCGGGTCCTGCCTTCGTGTTCATCCCTCTAAGTGCGTTTGCAGCATTCAAAATCCGCTGATTACAGTTACTTCCCTGGACATTGGGCGTAATTGTTGCTTCCACGCTGCCCGTCACCGGAGCCAGCATCGGACTATAAAACTTGATGCTGGTCTTGAGGTTCCCCCCTTGATAGGTATGGGTCACAGTGTCGATCGCCCACACCCGGTTAAAAAAGTCAGCCTCTAGCCCCTCCGTCACAAATGGCGTGTCCGGTGCCACCGTCAGCGCTGCATCGGTCGTGGTAAATGTCGCAGAACCGGGAAACCCCTTCACCCGCTGTACCGATTCCTTCGATGTTTGGGCGGTTGCCTCATCCGTTACCTCTTTCGGCACTGCGGTTGGCGGCTTGTCTGCCACACCGGGCAAAAACAGCACCTTAGAATCTTCCTTCTTCTCTTTCTTTCTGCCCTTTTTATCCGTCGGAGTGACAGGCAACAGCTTGGGCGTAATCGTCGGAATCGCTGCACCCGTCTGGGCGATCGCCGCTGTTCCACTGGCTAATCCAGTAGCCGCCTTGTTCTCTTGCTTCTTCTGTTCCAGTGCCCCCGTCAATGGGTCGGTCACCGTTTTAATCTCACCCTCAGATCCCGTGGTACTGGGTTGCGAAGCCGTCGCACCCGCGCTGCTGTCTTTCTGGGCAGAATCCGTACACTCGAACGAATCCATGTTTACCCCATACTCCAACACAAACCCCAACGGCTTGCTGTGTCTGGGTTCTACGATCAGTTTCGCGCCTTTGTCGTAGAGGCGGTAGCCAATGCGATCGCACTCTCTTTGCAACAGCTTAAAGTCGCTCATGCCCGTCTGATCCAGGTGTTCAAACTTGGGACCATCCCCCACCATTTCCAGTTTTAGCCCGTAAGAGTTCGCCACCTTTTCCGATAGCTGCCTTAAAGTGATGCCCTGATAGGTCGTGTTTTTCGTCCGGCGCGACAGCAGCCAGCGCACCGACTGTCCCTCAAAGCTGGTGATGTTTTTATCGGTTCCACTAAACCGCGAACCTGTGTGGATAAACGAAAAATCCACCAATTGAGCCATCTCATAGCCCATCGAGATAATGATCTGGCATCCCTTATCGGCAGTTTCCACTTGGGGCGTTGCCTCTTTCACAGGCGAAACCGCTGACTGTTTCGCCCCTTCTTGCGCCTGCCCACCATTTTGATAAACCTTAAGGCGCTGATTGTAGTAAGCCTTAATGACTGACATGGATTTTGTCGGCTGCCCATAAGGAGATCCGGGCAAGGAAGCCCATTCCAGGTTTAGTTTGTTGACGGCTCCTTCAAAGTTGCCACTATCCAAATCTCCCAACGCGCCCCGCTGCTGAATTTTCCAGATACACGCCTTATCCTGACTGGCTGGCGTGAAATCTTTCAGCCCTAACGATCGTTTGGCACCATCCCAAGTCGTTGATAGAAATTGATACCGCCCCGCCGCATCCGATCGCAAGCGCCCTCCCCCCTGAATCGCCCGTGGATGATCTGCAAAGCTAGAAAACTGCTTACCCGTAAACATCGTCTTGTAACCGTTCTGCCCACTGGTGCCTTCAGCGAGGGCGATCATGTCTAAAAAAGCTTTGCGTCTTGGGGTCATATCCGCAGCCGTGCCCCCGACCCCGCCCACAATTTGACCTACAGGTGCGGCGCTTCCTGATGAATTTGTCCCAATCCCCACCAAACCGCCCTGCTCATAAGAAGCGGAAAAATACTTTTGTGCCCACTGCTGAAAGGGGTCATATAGCTCAAAACTACATCGACTGCTGCGATCGCCTTCGCCCAGTGTCACGCTGGCACTCATTAGCGACCCATCCCCCGACATGAAAATATCAACCCCAATCTGGCAACGCACAATAGGAACTAGAACCCGTCTCGCTGGGTTCGAGTTGATGGAGATTAATGCAGTCATGGGGCGTAAATGGTTTGTGGGCGATCGCGTCGTATCACCCGTTGGCAAATTGCATCAGGTCGTTAGCACCGATTGGGCGATCGTGTTGCAGATACAGGATTTGGATAAAGAATCGGCAGTCACGGGAAGCCAGCAAACTCTAGAACGGCAAGGGTTTAAGCTAGCTGCTTAACTCCCGAATAACCAGTCAATTAATTTGTACTGCTGCACCAACTCCCCCGCCTTCCCAGGCAACTTGCCAGCCAGTTTGCCCAACAGCGCCTCTTGAAATTGCCCACTGGCGATAGAACTCAAATCCAAGTCGCCAGCAATACTGCCCAAATCCCCCGGCAGTTTGCCCAACTGCTGCTGAATCTGGTTAATTGCGATCGCCTGTAAGTCCTGAGCGTTGGGAATCTGCAAGTCCTTCCCAATGGGCAACTGCTCAAAAATATCTTGTCCGTTAAACTCTGCCAACTCCCTCCATTTGGAGGCATCGCCCATTTTATCGAAGGCGATTTTGGAAAGCGAGTCACCTGGGGAAAGAGAAGTGATGTTTTGCAGCATAAAAACACAACGGTTGGGGATTTGCCTTGCTCTACTCTTTCTATTAGTCCCAAAACAAAACCCTGACGATTTGCCAGGGCGTTTGTTGATTCATTTTTGCTTATTCACCTTATTGCTTGCTAGGCAAAGCCCCAACCCGGTTGAAAACAAACCCAACTGAACCACCTAGCAAGTCTGGGTTATTCCTCCACAAGTTGATATCCGATTCAACGGCATCCCTCCCTAGTTTCCAGGCAGCTTCAAACGATGAAACAATCTGGGTTCCTTGCCAAGCAATGGGCAAACCGAAGGGGTCAAAGACGGTTGCGGTGCAGCCTAAACAGTGATTGCCTGAGTTAAACCGCTGCACTGGCACGATGAGATAGCCCTTGTAGTTGAGGGAATAGCGATAAAGAAATAGTTCTTCCATCACGCCACCTCTACTTCGCGGTACTCTTTTAGCTCATCTTCGCCCACATAATCGATGGGGTCTTCGTCAATCAATCGCAACAGCTTTTCTTGGGATGCACCGATCGCATAGTTGACGATGTAGTGCCAGCCCATGAAACCGGAGTGTTTTAGCATCGTGGTGTTGAAGTCGTCGTAATACATCCCGCTGATGGTGCCAACTTTGCCAAGCTTGCCCTCTTTGCCTCGATTTTTTCGATTGACATGAACTTTCTGGAACAGGTTGAACCGGGGCATGGGCACATCAGGCGGAATCACAAATTCAATGGTGTCTTTCAGGGTTTTCATGCGTCTGTCCTCCCTTCCATCGCTAATTCAAGTAGTTGATTTTTCAGTTGTGTCCGCTGTTCTACGTCAAAACCGCCCAGCTTTTCACCCAACGCGATCGCTTTATCCAGCACAAACAGGCGAGATCTAGAAGAACCCGTCACTTCATGTTCGGCTGAGTCTGGCGGGGTCGGGGCTTTCTCTGCTTTCCGGTTTTCCCACTTTTCAGAAATCCGTCGATACAGAGTGGCGGTTTGGCTGGGGAGAGCTTTACCAGTGCGATCGCCCTTCGATAGCAGTTGCACCTGCACTTGTCTGGCGATGGGGCTGTCTAGTGACAACGCCAGCAGCAAAACCGAATGGGGAGTCCATACGTTCAGAACGTTGGCACATTCATGCACCCTCGGATGGCTGCGAAACGCTCTAACCGCTTTGCCTTTGATGGTTCTAAAACCATGCTGCTTTAGTTCGGTTCGTAACCGGGTTTGCACCGCCCGGATGGTTTTAAGCTCCACCTCAAAGAAGAGGATCAGATCTTCGTTGATCACATAAGAGCGGTTGCTATAGCGCATGAAAGCCAGCGGCTTCACCTGGCTGAGCAAATCTACAGCCTGTTGAGGTTTGAATGCTGCTAAGGTTGATTCCCAAAAGGGATTGCTCGTGATCTGTGGGGTGGCTGTGATGGGCTGCGGAGTAATGGTGATGGTTTGGGGCGCGATCTGAGGTTGAGGTTCTGATTTGAGAACTGGGGTTTTGCCCTGAGTCATCCATTCAAATACCCACTTGCTGACCAATACTGCAAACTGAGGGCTGCACCATTGAGCGCAATGAATGGCGATCTGAGGATGTGCCCATGTGCCACCGTTTCGACCAGTTTTGACATAAAGAAGAGAAACTATGGGAAATCCCATACTTTCTTCAGAGACCGTTACGGGATTTCCCGTATCACTCGAAAGCGCCTCCAGGAAGGCTTTTGTGGAATCTAAGCGTAAATAGTCGGTAATCAGCTTTCCGGCTGCTTGACCCATTTTGGTCAAATCGACATAACCGTCTTCAGCACGTTGACCAATTTCAACAGAATTGATTTGGCGGGTAATAATAGACATGGCTTTACCTATGGCTAAACGTTGGTAGGTGGAGTACAAGGCGATCGCTGAGAGGTCTCAATTCGCGGCGATCGCTTCAGACTTTTTTACTTAGCTTTGTTTTCATCGCTTGGGTTATCAGCCTCCTTCATTTGTTCAATCATGAAGCTGAACTGCGATGAAACGGAGCGTTTTTGCTTTTTGCAGTAATCCTGGAACCACTGCAAAAGAGGCTCAGGAATTGTGACACTCGTTCTACTCATTTTTTCGCTCACAGCATGACATCCCAAGACGACATATCTAGTATGCCTGCGGATGTCTTTGTATAACTAAAGTATTATCAGGTAATACTCCGTATTGTCAAGTATTACTCAATATATAAAAATACCGTAAAGTATTACTGAGTATGCCATAATAGACAAAGAGAGAGGGCGATCGCCTGGAAGCAAAACCGCCCTCTCTCACAAACCCTAGTAACAAGGTTCTTAAACCAATGATATCTGCAATTCCGAAATACACACCAGAAAACCCACCCGCTTACGCCATGTTAGATGATGGTTCAGCCATCGTCTTTCAATGGGAGTGGCATTTGGGGCGCACAGTTTACGACATTTATCATGAACGTCGCCAAAACCGTCGCGTCTACCTGGGTCAAATCGAGCGCGATGAAAAGCAGCAGGGCTGGTTCATCACCGAAATCGAGCGTAACAAAATCCCCAAGCTAGAGAGCAATGTCTACCTTGACCCAGTAGAAGCAAGCTGGTTTCTATATGAGCAAAAGCAAGAGCAAAAACTAGCGCAGCGCAAAGCTGAGCTAGCAGCATAGCCCTAGTTTTGGGCATACTTAAACCAGGCACCTAAAACGTTTACAACCCCAAGGCTTTAACAGCCCTGGGGTTTTGTTTATTAGCGTCTAGATTCGCAGCCAATCCCATCTTTATCGCGGTCAAGCTTGTGTGGATCAGGCTGCCTAACCGTAAAATTCTTCTGACTAAAATCTTTACAGTTCAGATCAGGCGGTGCAGGTGGAATGCAGAAATCAGGGTAGGACTTGTCACAGCCGCTAGCCGCCTGCATCGGTTGAGGCGTAAAAGCAGAAAAGGCAAAGGTCAGACACAAACCGATCGCGATGCCACAGAACCATTTGAACATAATAGAAACCTAAAAACGTTTGCAGTTTTAGGGTTCCCCAATGCTCAAATCGCTAACGGACTTTGGGCACTCTAAAATTGTCCAAACAAAGCATCTACCATGACCCGAAGACTCGCCATCATTCTTATCGTTGGACAGATCGCCTTTGATCTAGTCGTTATTGCCAATTTATTTGCTCAAAAGGCTTGGCAAGCGGAAGCCACAGACGTTATGGAAGCGCTGTTACGCAACAGTTCAAAGTAAATCCCCAACCGTTGGGGATTATCTTCTTCTCTTCTTTGGCACCTTTGCAGCTTTCTTCAGCGTGTTTTTATCCGCATCAAATACCTTGCCATCCCACGACCCCACCTTGCCCAACTTTTCGCCCGGACTGCCATCGGGCAATTTTGTAAACATCTCTACGCTCCCAGTTTTCCGGTCAGTTTGAAGCAAATAATTACCCGACTTAATCCGATCGCGCACCGTAGGACTATATTTAGTCTGGTTCGCCTTCAAAAATTCTTGGCTTTTTGTAGAAGCATCCTGAACCTGGCGATCGGTCAACCCGGTCTGAATCGTTTTTTTGCCGTCTTTGCTATCGGCAGTCGTCGCGCCCGGTTGCCCACTGGTGGCAGTCGCCTTCTTTTGGTCACTCACCCACCGCTTCACCGGGTCATCGTCACTCGCAGGAATTTCCTCCAGTGATAGACTCAATTCCACCGTGGCAGGCTCCCCATTTAGCCAGCTTTTCTCAGTCCAGTTGATATCCGTCAGCACACACGGGCGAAAACTCTGATTGCCCCAAATAAAATTCAACACTTTGGGCGCGAGGCTTTGATTTGCCACATCAGGCACCAACAATGCCTGCAATTGTTCCAAAATCGGTCTGAGCGATCGCCCCAGCCTAAACGTTTCCATCAGCAGCCCATCCACCTGCAATTCGCGCCCGGTCGTATGGTAATACTGTTGCGCCTGAGTGGAGGTTGCAGCCGTCACCGCCTGAGCATACACCGCCTTCCGCTTCCATTTCAGCGATTGCGGATTCACTAAAAACGTAAACACAGGTTGCTTATCAGGAGCCGTGCCACTGGTCGCCTCCGCCCCCGGTGGCAATCCCTGAGCAGGGGCGCTCGATTGCAGCAGCCCATCCAAAGCAGTGTTCTTGCTTGTGCCCAATTTGCCGCCTTTCAGCAGTTCATCCAGCCCGTTCGCATCCTTTGGATTAAAGGTGGCAATCTTATCCTGGGCAGCGCGAGTCGGTTCAGGCGGTTTCAGGGGCTTAGGTTTCGCGGTTTGAGGCTCCTCTAATAAATAGGCAAAAATCCGGGCTGTTTTTTCAGCGGGTGGCAGTTGACTTAAAACCGCAGGATTCATCCAGCTTGGAGCCTGCCCTTTCCCTTTTTGCTGCCCACTGCCACTCTGCAAACCGCTGGGATCTGCTAACGCCCCGCCTTGCTCAAACAGGCTATCCAGTTTGCCCGGTGGATTCTGCAAATCCTTAATCACCGCAGGACTCAGACCGCTAAATCCTTCCATCGGGTTTCTCCTCTTTGGGCTTGGGCTTTTCTTCCGGGGGGTAATGCACGTCGCCTATTCGCACCCAGCCCGTTTCCTTCATGCGATCGCTTAAGGGGCGTTCTTCTCGGTCAGCCATCTATCTCGCCAAAATGCTTGCTCTATCTATCTTTCTTGTCCTGCTCTACAAGAGACTCAAAAAAGGGTGGGATATTAAAAGAGTGCTGGGTCGCTAAATCACGTTGCAGCAACGGTTGTAGTAGTAAATGCGATCTTCCAAGTTTGTCAAACCGCCATTGACGCGCCGGGTGATTTGCTCCACAGTGGCATCGCGATCGCATAAATCATTCATGTGGTTATTGCTCCAAAAGAACCCCGCCGAAGTGAACGGATATTTTGCAGCCACATAATTAACGCCCTGCTCAATCACTTTTGGATCAGCGATCGCGTCAGCAAACGCCTGATAGTTGGCCCGTCCGGTTAATTGGATTGCCCCCGCGCCTTTATATTTGCGCCCATCTCCAAACCGCACATTGCCCAAATCTTCGCGCCATTCGTAATCATCACCACTCGCTAATTCTTTGAGCCACTTCAACCCGCCAGATTCATGGGCAATCTGACTGAGGAAATGACGCAGCCGCTGTGAGGTGTTGATTTCGTAGCGATTTAGGCAGCTATTGAGATCCGCTAAAAGCACATCGCTAATAGTTCGCTCAAAGACGTATTCAGCCGTCGCTCTGCTGACAATCCAGGGATTCAAGCCGTGCCAATGCTGATTAAAAATAAACCAAGTTCCCCCGCCATAACCCAGCGTCACTTCAGTATGTCCATTTTTGGCGGCGATCGCACTCACCACGCCAAAAGTTTTCCCAGCATCGACTGCGACTACTTCAGCGGTTGACAGATGGGCAGAGCTAACCGGAGCTTTCTTCAGCTTGGTTGGCACCTTTGCAGTAATTTTCAAAGTTAAACCTCGTTAATTGATTTGGTTGACCGTGATCCATAACTTGCTGCCCTTAGCCTTCAACGATTGCAGCAACGGCACCACGTATTGAGCCAGATCCGCGTTATGCGATCGCACACAGCCCAACGTCGGCACCAACTGCTGCAATGGAGCCAATGGATCGGGCGCTGCGGTTCCACCCCCATGCCAGCAAATTCCACCCCGGTCATAGCGTCTTTCCTGGTTTTCCTGCTCAATCATGTCAATGCAGTGCCTACCGTAAGCGTTCCAAATCGAGGCAGGCTCATTCTGGGATGTGATGATCAACTCCCCAGCCAAATACAACCCCGGTGGCGTATCCCCATTTCGCACACTCCAGCGCGATCCTTCAATCCCTTTGCACAGCGCTGGAATCTTCCAAAGTATTTTTCCGCTTGTGTCGTAGGCTTTCGCCTCGCCAATATATTTGCTCTCCCAGTCGTTGATGATCACATGGACATCGCCTGGGCGAAGGGTAGGTTTCATTATTTTTCCTAGGTTAAAAATCCGCTTTCATACTGGCTATAGGCGCTCGATATCCGCCTCATCACTTCATCTGCCAACGCCCCAACGTCCATCCCGGCGCTTGCCTG
Source organism: Leptolyngbya sp. CALU 1928 (assembly GCF_056784215.1). NCBI lineage: Bacteria > Bacillati > Cyanobacteriota > Cyanophyceae > Leptolyngbyales > Leptolyngbyaceae > Leptolyngbya > Leptolyngbya sp. CALU 1928. Next base: position 162,494 of record NZ_JBXBCE010000002.1, read on the forward strand.
AATCGAGATGTTAGGCGCAAACGTGCCGCCTCTTCCCCCATTCACCGCTCCTGCCATTGCGCCCTGCTGCCCACGGTTCAAGATGGCTTCAGAACTATTCGCCATCATCAAACTAGAACCCGATGGCATCGCCCGTGACTCTTTGATCGCCGCGCCCAGCAAACCGCCCAAACCGCTACTAGGCATATATCCCGTCGCAGCGCCGCCCATAATCTTAGAAGCCGCCCCCGACAGCATCGATCCGGCTCCGGCTGCCACCATCCCAGGCACCCCGCCAGCAACCCCGCCAGCGATCGCGCCAATATCGGGCAATTTGATATTGCTAATCGCCTCCTGAATCTTGGCTCCAATCATGTTGAAGAAATTCCCGATCGCGTTCTGGATTCCCTGCACAAAGCTAGTCACCCGCGCCGATGCCCACTCAACTGCCTGAGTAAACTTGGTTTGGATAAACATCACCGCATTGCTACAAAAGCCGCCGATCGCCCCGGTCAGTCCATTCCAAAACCCAACAATTTGAGCAGTGACGACCGGCCATGTTGTTGCAAACCAGGTTGAAATCGTCTGCCAATTCTGGGCAATCAATAGCCCTACTCCGATCAAAAACAGCCCCCCGGCTGCAATCATCAGCACCGGAACCCCAACCAGCGCCCCTGCTACCGCTGAGATTATGCCACCCATCAAGGTAGTCGCCAGTGCTGTTAGTGCAGGCATGGCGATTCCCATCAGCACGACCGCCCCACTCGCTGCAAACCAAGATTGGGGCGATAAGTTAGTGATAAAGGAAACCAACCCCCGACCGATCGCCGTAATCAGCAAGCCGCCAATTTGCGCCGCTCCAGTCCAGGCGCCCAGATTGAACAAAGCTCCTGTCGCACTATTGACAAGTCGCGCTATTCCCTTACCCAAAGCCTCTGGGATCTTCATTGCCCCTTTGAGCAGATTAGCGATCGCAACCTGCTTGCCATCACCCCCCGCATTAATAATCCCCGTCAAGCTTTGCAGCCAATTGGCGATATCCTTCATCCACGCGGCGAAGCTCAGAAACCCGTTCCGCATCGTAATCATTGGATCTTGCCCACCCAAGCCCAAAGCGCTGAGCAATCCCGCCAATGACATCAAAATGCCCTTCTCGCCAATCACGCTATCGAGCGCTGCGGTGATGCCCTCAAATGCCGTCTGCATCCCGTTATCGAGATTATTATCCACATCTCGCAACAGCCCAAACATCCCCACATTCGGGTCAAATAATTTTGTCAGGAATGACTGTTTGATCGCATCAAAACTGGCGTTCATTCGGGCGATCGTGTCATCGGTCAAGGTCATGTCCACGGCTTTGAGAATGACTTCAAGTCGCTTGCCCTTGTCCATCTTGCTGAGGGATTTCCCCTCTTTTTCTTCCATCTTGCCCAGATTCTTAGTCAGGAGCGGGTTGCGTTCCCGGAAAAACTTGAGCTTGGTCAGCTTGTTCGCATCCCGTCCGCCCAAAATCGCCTGCAAGCCCATCGTAGTCTCGGCGATACCCGCGCCACCGCCCACACCCAACGCCCCAAACTTGGAGGTCAGCGACACCACTTGCTTCTCAAACTTGGCAGTGTCAACCCTGCCCCCATTGAGCGCTTTGCTCATATCCATCACATCGTCGGAAACCGTGCGGTAGAGCCTGACATAATCGTCAGTCGTTCCCGGCAGCATCGCCGCTTGCTTTGCAAGTCCTTGGGTGATTTTGTTGTTGAGTTTATCCGCTGTGTCGTACCCCGTGCCCATCACAGACGCAAGGGAACCCACCGCCATGATATTGTCGGTCACCGCTTGAGAGGCTTTGTCTACCGCGCTCATGAACCCACCCGCCGCCTTAGCCGCCAGGTCGAAGCCCATACTCAGCACACCGCCTGCCAACCCACGCCCAATCCCTGCAATCACGGGGCTGGCGTTGTCCACAGCCTCTATAGTTACTTCGACTCTCGATCTAACCATCAGGAGTACTCAGTGTCCTTAAAAACATCGCTGCCATCGCCACCATTGCGCTCACGCTTCAAGTCCAGCCACATCTCAAACAGATACAGCACCTGAGCGATCGCCATCTTTTGAGCACTCACATAAAAATCATTAAAATCGCCACCGCACATCAGCAGCAGCGATTTGGCAATGTCACCGGGCTTAAATAATCGCCCCTGCAACTCGAAAATTACCTCACCATCAGTCGCCTTCGTCGGACAGAAGATCTTCAAGCCGAAAAAATTCAAATACTTTGTTAAACCTCTTCAGATCTGGTGCGAACTTGCGAAGCGGTTTTTTCAATAGCTCTTCATAGCTCACGGTTTTTTTGTCGCCCCAGGCAATGCAGAGCAAAGAGATCAGCTTCATCGCGATCGCTGTTGACCCCGACTTACCGTCTTGCTGCAACACAAACTGTTCAATCTTGGTAATGTCCTCTGTCAGCAGTTCTCGCATGACAATGGGGGTGCCATCAGTCAGGGTAAAGGACACCGAGTTATCGTCGTTTTCTTCGATAAAGAAGCGATCAATCACCTTTTCGGGGGAAGGATCGACGCTGTTGGCTGTTGCAGTCGGTTCAACGATGGGCGTTAGTTTCATGGTTTATAGCTGACAGTGCGACAGGAAAGATGCGGCGATCTGTCGCACACCGCCACATCTAACTTTTGGTTTTGTCCTACCGGGTTCCACCGCCAATTCTGCGATCGGGTATCCCGTCACGCGCTGCGGTGATCACCTCAACTGGAATCAACTGCTTTTGCGGCTCAGCCTGATGCCATTGCACCCAAAAGCCAGCAATCCCAATGATCAGAGCCAATAAAGATAGAGCTAAACGCCAGTTCATCGGTTTTTCTCCAGAGTGTTGATCTGTCAGGAGAAACCGCGATTCAGCGTTTTAATCTATTCCCAGTCCACTCCAGCCGCGATCGCTAGCCCATACCAGATAATCAATAGGCTCACGCCGCCGCCCATCGCAAAGGCAAGCCAGGTGAGCGGGTTTTGGGATAGCCCCATCACGGCTCCAGATATTTCGCCTACGCCTAGAAGGGCGATCGCGAGTCCAATGGTGATCCGTGCAGATTTAGGCATGAGTTTAAGCCCACTGCCAATCATCAACGCTCAAGTGGATCTCCAGCATCGAAACATCTTTGCCTTTGGCATCGACTTCAAAGCCTTTGAGTAGGATGATCCGACAGCCCAACAAGGTCAGCTTTTTATTGCCATACTGTCTGATTTCGCCACAGCGTTTGATCGGCTGAATGGTAACGGTAATCTCGGTTTCGAGGTCGCAATACTCTTGGCAAAGCGTCAACAGAGCGTCATCAAAAACCGGATCAAAGGGCTTTTCTAGTTTGAGGTCATCAATTTGCGACATCCCGCGAATTTTCTTCATCCGCTTGGAGATGCCATCTGAATACTCGGTGGATTCAAATTTTTCCTCTAATCCACTGCATTTCGTAAAATAGCCCTGGACATCGGAGATAGTGACCAGATAATCGCTCTGGGAGAGCGGTTTTAAAGTTGTTGGCATGGGTTTTTTGGGGTAAATAAAAAGCGATCGCCGTGGGAGGCGATCGCGTGGGGTGACTACTGAGCTAGGGGTCTACACCTTGTTGATGTCCTTATCGGTTAGCAAATGCTTGTTGAACGACAGTTTGAATTTGCCCGATCGGAGTGCGGATCACGTTGATAAACAAGCGCTCCATCGTGGGCACGGGCACCACCCACAGATCCGCCCTCACGATGCCAGCTTCCAAATCCAGTGCAGGATTATTGCGGGTTGAAACCTCTGTGTGAAATGCATCTGTGGGGCGCTGCCCATACAACGCATTGCCAATCCACAGGCGGTAACAAATTTGGTTTATCGTCTCAGCAATCCGAGTGAACAGAATCCCTTGCCCATCGATCGCGCTAAAAATCAACGTATCAAAAGCGTGTTTCAGCGTCCCTGACAAGATGTTGAGAATGATCCGAGTATTCACGAATCTGTAATACGGGCTGCTGCTGCGAGTGCGAGAACCCCACGCCACGATGCCTTTATTCGGCAGATTGCGAATCGCATTGATACCCAGCGGGTTGCCAATTTCTTGATGAGCTTTCGTGACTTTGTACGCCACATCCTTCACGCCCTTCACCGGAAATTTTGCACCCGCAGGTGGCTCTTGGAACCCCTCATTGCGATAGCGACGGATTGCCAGACCCGCGATCGCCATCGATGGCGGAATCACAGAATCCTCTAAATCCACGACATAGGGGAAGAAATAAGCAATGTGCCCTCTAGGGCTGGTGTATAGCTGCCCTTCGGTCACGGCTTTCGCGTGAGTGTTAATCGTCTCGAATGGACCTGAATCAATAAACGCCATCCAGTCAAAACCTTCTTTGGAGGCTAAATTTTCCATGGCGACTGCAACAGACGTGCGATCGCTCTGATTAGTCAATGTGGCGAAAAACTCAGGAGCGCAGAGAAACCCTTGCACCATCTCGTCATCAAAGGCATTTTCACACGCCCAGACTGCATCCAAGTGGCTCACGTTTTCAGCCAAATCAGCACCGATCGTCATGGTTGAACCGACTGGAGCCGTCGCACCCGTCACCGTAAAGGTCGCAGTTTCTGCAGATCGCCCCCGAATCCGTAGCTTGTTGTCACCGACCGATGCATCGTAGGCAAACACGGTGGCATTAATGGCATTGTTGGCATTAATCGCATTCACCAGCGCCACCGCGATTTCAGGGTTGCTGGGTGTGGCATCGGCATAAGCAACGGTGACCGTGGTTCCCGCGATCGTAAGGCTGTAATCGCCTTCTACTGGGCTAGTGATGGTGATTTCGTGTACTTGGGGCGATCGCGCATTGACGAAAAACAGCACGCCATTGGGATTGTTGATAAAGTACAGCTTCACCATTTGGAGGCTGGAACTGCTACCAAATTGGTTGGTAAAATCTTCAGCGCTGATCACCTGAGTAGGGGCATTGTATTCCCCTAGGGGTGCGGTTCCAATGAGGTATGTGGCATTGAAGGGGGCAAGTTCTACAGGGAGAAAACCTTGTTCCTGCGCGAAAACGTAAGTGCCCGGAGCAAGAACAATGTTGGAATTGAGAGTATTAACCATAGTGGGGTTTCCAATAAAAAACCCCGCTTTTGAGGCGGGGTGAAGGGTAGAGATTGAGGCTTTATTCTTTAGAATTTGTCCGAGCTAAATCAAGATCGCATCGTGAAAGAACCCTCGTCAACTAACCGCACCCACAAGGGGATGCGGCTTGGCTCTGGGAACCGAGAGTCCCCGAACCATGAGGAGCATTGACTGACCCCTGTTCCCCCGTCTCAATTTGAGCAAGGGAAAGAATGTAGTTATCTCGCACATTCACCGCAGCATTGATGTCTGCGTGTGCCGTATAGCCGCAAGAGCCACAACGGAATCGAGATTTCTTGCGGTTCGCACTACTGCGATGCCCACACCGAGAACATTTCTGGCTGGTGTATCGAGCATCCACAAAAACAACACGTTTCCCAAGCGCCTCAGCTTTATAGGAAAGGAATTGCTCAAACTGATAGAAGCTCCAACTAGAGAGCCACTTATTGAGCTTTTTACCCCGTCGCTGAGTGCGAATGCCTGACAAATCCTCTAACACGAAAACTGTGTAATCAGACTGCCTAGCAAGCTTCTTGGTTGCACAATGGTTAACGTCTCGCATGAACCGCTTCTCTCTGCCTGACATCGCCCGTAGACGACGCTTTGCGCTTCGAGTGCTTTTTTGCTGCAACTTACGCCGATTGTACAAATACCGTCTTTGGGTAGCACGAACTTTGTTGGAGCTAAAGAACTGACCGTCCGAGGTTGTTGCCAGATGGTACAACCCTCGGTCAATTCCTTGAGCGTTATCGTTTTGAACTTCAGGCGTTTCAGCTTCAAACACCAACCTCACCCAAAACTGCTTACTTTGCTTTGAGTAGGTCAGCGTAGCCGCGCAAAACTCCCAGGTTTCAAATATTTCCTTAAAGTGTTCTGGCACATTCAGGATGAGCTTTTCACGCTTGCCGATGCACGAAAGGGTTAATTGATGACCTCTCAGTGTCATGGTGCGTTTGTCGTACCTTAATCCTGATGTCGGCTTCTTCTTCGGATGCCTCTTGAACTTAGTCGCCTTAACTGCCTCCATTGCGTTATCCCGAATCGTTTGCACCAATGCTGATGGTACGTTGGGGTATTGTGCTCTGAGGTCAGCATACAAGGCTTTGTGAGCTTTGTTTTTGTTCCACGTCCGTTCCTTCAACGCCCAATCAACGTGCTGATTAAAGATGTCAGCACAAAACCCCATCAAAGGCAGAAACCTTTCACGGGGTAAGTTGACGGGAATAGAGACGGTACGCTTCATTCCTCGCACCACCGTTCAACAAACGAGTTGAACACATACTCATCAAGATCAGTTCGCATTGAGGGCTGTTGAATGCTTGACGGTTGAAACACTTCAGTCTCTACTTTTTTAACAATCTGCTTTTTGCAAAGCAGGCAGGTGACTTTTGCTGCGTTTGTTGTACTTGAAAGAACACTGCTAGACCATCGAGAGCCTGACTTACAAGGAATCCCTTTCAGATGAATTTTGTTCATTTGTTTTGATTTGGTCAACATAGTCTGAAACCTTATCTTGAGCCTGCGCCAGCAAGATAACTGCCTCGGTTAGCAATGGATGACAGCCCGATTCTTCTACGGTTTGCTTGGCTTGCCACACAGCAAGTTCAGAGGGAACAAGCAAGTCAAGGCGATTGCGACGAGGTATCTCGTTTGAGTTTTCATGCGTTTTATTCAAAATATTTTCAGGGATCTGAGTCAGCGCTGCTAATCTTTGAAGCCTCCACTCCGAGTACTCAAGCTTGCCGCCTTCAAGTAAATATTCGTTGTAATCATTCCAGTCTGGCGGAGATTGTATGTTCAATGGTTTCAAGTCTTCTGGCTTATTCCAGTCATCGTCAGGTCGAACCAAGCTATTAAGCTCTGATCTAAGCTTTTCGGCAATATCTTTCAACTCTGAATTATTGGCAAACCCAGGAGCTACTAAATGCCTAGGAGTAAGGCGATTATTAAAAATTCCAAAATCTAATCTCCTAAAATATCAATCTTAATTTCCTGGTCTTTGATGTAAGTAGATGGATCATCAGGGTTAAGTGGGAACGTTGCCCGATATAGCCCGGTGCGAATTTCGTTGATTTCAATGGGCGGTGTGGTTTCTGTTAATGTCGCAGGCTGCAACACATCAAAGCCCGTGAACTGACCGGGTTCAAGGTCGGCGGCACTGGCAACAAACTTAATCTTCATTTCCAGCCGCCCGACAATCAGCCAGTCCTGATCCTCCCCTTCCACCCGATTGATGCTCACCGGGCTGGCAACATTATCCACTTCAATGTGTAAAATTCCATCCCAGAGCGCCGCAGGGTTAGCGATCGCGTACTCCGATAAAAAGCAAATCAAGTTTTCCACCGATGACACAGGCAGTTGATGTTTTGCCGCTTTCCCGCTGAAACGGTAAAGCAGCCCATAGGTAAAGCGCCCCTCGCCTTCGGTGTAGCCCTCCGCCATCATCAGCCCAAAATCTTTGACCGGGATCTCCACCGCTGCATTGGCAGGGTAGCGAACCCCAGCAATCACCGTGGGCACATTTCGAGGTGCGTCTAAATCCCACACGTCAATTCGCACCATACTGCCCAGCCAAGCACGAATGCCGTCTCGTAGGAGTTTGATGCTCATATTGCGGGATTAGTAAGAGATTTCGTTGTTGCCAATCGTGTCGTCTGGGCGATCGCGGTATCCCCGCAAAATCAGCGTCCAGATCGTGTCTTCCTTGTCGTCAATCGTCAGCAGTTTGCAGAAAATTCCACTGGCGGGTTCTTGAGTCACAGGGTTATAAAGCACTTCCCCATCTGCCATTGAGGGATTGATCACGTAAAACAGCACATCTTTTTCAAGAAAATCGCGGCTGTATTCCCGTGGCACTTCTGCCTTAAAGTCGTTCTGGGCAATGATGATGCTGTTGTTGCCACCGCCAATATTCATCCCCACATATTTGGGCGAGACTGTTACCACCTTGACCGCCTCAAACACCTCATCGGTATGAGTTTCGAGCAGATCATCATCTAGCTCGACATGACGAACTAGGAGATTATTGAAGGTCGGGACTCCCAAACGAACTGGGATCGCATTGAGCCTAGCCCGGAGCGCCGTCATCCGCTGAATCAACGCCATTAGTCTTTCTCGCCCCGAATGCGTTCAGCGATCGCATCCATCAGCAAGTCGTTTTCTAGCACTGCCAAGGCAATGATCAAGGTGGAAAGAATAGCCATAAACATAGTTTTGCCTCAAGTTCCCCAACCGTTGGGGATTTAGGAGAATACTTTGATAGCAGCGAATTACCGTCTTGCGCTAAGGCAGTAACAAAATACAAACGTTATTACGGCGGCGGTCACAAAAGCGTCAAGCCAGCTTCCATCCGTTGCAATGATTTCTGTCATGGGCTATCAAACACCTTCACAGCCGCGATCGCGTACTCATTCGCCAGAGCAGCCGCTTCATCAGCAGGCGTTCCCTTGGCAGCTAGAGCAGCCACGACTGCGACAAAAATCTGTTGTTTGACGGAGTTGCCAACTCCACTAGAATCGTCCGGCTTTGGGGCTTCGGGTTTGGGTTTGGGAGTTGCTGTCGTCATTTAAGTGCCTTATCAATTTCTTTAGAGATTCGATCTGAGAAGTAGCTGCCAATTTCATCGAGCGATCGCTGAGCCATAAACCGCCCTTCCATCTTGCTGGTTCCTTCCTCTACATATATAGAGTAGGGAATCTCGTTAAAGATGGTGTTGATTTTGTCCGTTTCCCACCAAGCTTGAAGCAGCCCTGTGTCTACAGGCGTTTTCACCTGGATGATCGCCTGCCCATAGTCGAGGGTTTCTTTTTTGGCAGCGGCGATCGCCCGTGCGGTGAGATTGGGTGCGAATAGTGGACCCGATATCCGCTTCATCGAAACCCGAACAGTTGCGCCCATTTACCAGTAGCTCACTTGCGAAATGGATCGACCGCCACCGCAATATTTGTTGTATTGCAAAGGGATGCCCAGTAAATGTGCCAACTCCTTCAAGGTTCTTGACCCCTCGCCTTTAAGGTGAGCAACGTGCTGTCCGTAGCTCAAACGCAGGTTCCCCACCGTTTGAGCCATCGAGTCACTTTGCGCTGCTTTCAGCTTGGCATCAATGCCACCCGAATCCCCCAGCACCTCATTGGCAGGACGGGTTAAATCGTCTAGCAATTCCAGGGCATGGTCGATGACCGCTTGCGATCGCGCTTCCTCTAACTCCGTCGTCAAAATATTGGCAAGGGAGCCATAGCCAAGCACGACCCGCAGCTTATCTTGCTGGGGCTGGGTAAAGTTGGGCATTTAATCTACGCTTGAATTTACGCTTGGATGATGTCTTTGAGAACTGCCATGCACTTAGGCTGGCGAACTTGTAGCTGAGGCTGAAGCGAGATTTCCATCTTCAGCGCGTGGGGGTTGTTGGAAGGCAATTCAGCCACCAAGAAGTTCAAGCCCATCGTTTTCTCAGGGTTAGCCATCGCGCCCACGATTTTGCCTTCCTGGTTGGTCATGACGCGAGAATCGCCCAGGCTGTAGGTTTTCACCTTCAACTTAGATAGATCCAAAAAATAGATCGTGTTGTTGGGGCAAGCGACATCTTCAATGATGGGGGTGCGACGATAGGCGTGACCAGAAAAACCAATGTCGGCAATTCCGTTGACCTGGTTCACGGTCAAGCTGCGCTCTGTATTAAACAGATCTTCATACTTTTTGACCATTTCAGGCGTGGTGTAGATGTGGGTATACATCCCGCCACGACGTTTGATCGCAGTATCTAGATCGTCCATCAGCTTTTTAGTTAGCGCACGGGGGATGCCAGCGTTCGCCTGAACTGTTGCACTCCACTCGCTGTAAGTTGCGGCGGGGATGCCAGCATAAGCCACGTTAGTCGCCACGTTATCCAGGCCGAAAACCCCATGAGACGCGGCGTTCCCCGTGCCTGTGTAAAGCACTTGGTTCAGGCTAGGCAAGATGATTTCAAACGCCCGTTCAATGTGAGTGGCAAACAGAGAGCGGAGGGCGCGAGGTGCAGTGCGTTTCGCTTCAACGATCTTGGTACGCAGAACAGAGAAGCCATGACCCAAGACGCGATCGCCAATAGCTAGAACCGCTTGCTTGGTTTCATCGGTGGCATTAGTGGAAGCGTCCGCAGTGGTCGCACGACCCGAAGCCACGCCGCCGCCAACGGTTACGTCCCACTGGATTTGAGATTGGTATTCATCCTCTTTTTGGAGGTTGGATAGCAATACGTAAGGGCGGAATTCGACCTTTTCGATTTCTTCTTCAATCAACAGGGAAAGGGCTTCTAACGGGGTTAGGGTACTCATGGGCTATAGGTTTGGGTGTGTTGTAGGGTAAAAATTTAGAACGCAGCCATCAGCGCATCGGTAGACCCGCTTTTTTCGGTGACTGCTGGGGGGGGTGTTTTGGACTCGACAGAACCCGCGCCCTGTGTACCTGAGGGCGGCAAAAATGCTTTTCCCTCATCGGTTTGGAGGTAGGAAGAGACCGCATCGTTTAAGGTCAGGACTTTATCGCCTTGAGCCACAAACCAGCCCCCATTCTCAGATTTGAGATTGTCGCCATATTCCAGGCGCAATACTTTTTCGAGTAACGAAGGGTTGAGGGTTTTGGCACCCGCGATCGTGCTTGCCAGGGCAGCATTACGGCTGGCGGCTAAAGTTTCTCTGTCCTTGCGATCGCCATCTTCTTTAAGAGCAGAAATCAGCTTAGTTTGCTCACTCAATTGAGCCTGCAATGCCTTAAGGGTTAATTTTCCTTCCTCAGTGGACTTTGCGGGGGGTTCATCGTCAGTTTTTGGATCTTCTTTGGCAGGCTGAATCGAGTCGAGAGTTTTTTTAACATCACGAGTAATGGATGCAGCTAAGCCAGCATTTTTCTGATCGATTTGAGTGAGAAGTGATTTGCCGTGATCCTCTAGAGATGCTGCAATCAGCGCCTTTACCTGCTCTTCGTCCATGATTGAAAATTCCTGTATGGATATCCGCAGCATCCGTTGCGGTTGGTTTGTCCGGTTTGTGCCTCACGGTTGGCATTGAAAAAGCGATCGCCCAAAACAGAAGGGGGCGATCGCAATCTGTACTACTTGTCATGACCAACTTTTCGTTAAAAGCGCTCTGTTCTATTTATTGAGCTTGTCCTAAACTTCTGGCAGTCGGGTAAAAATCGCCTCAAGTTCCCCATTGATCTGCTCTTGCTGCTCGGCACTGGCATTTTTCACCAGCAAACTTGCCAACTGCTGATAGAACAGTTTCAACGCTGTGGGGGGAATGAATTCAGCCACATTCTGAAGTTCCACCGCGATCGCCATCGCCGTTTCCAGCGAATCCACATCAAAAGAGTCAAGACCGCTAACTGAGTAGCCTTCTACTTCCTTGGGCGATCGCCCTGCCACCGCGCCCACCAATTGCAGCAAATCTTGATAAGCAGCGCAGAGAATCTGACCATAGGCTCTCAGCAGCAATTCGGCTATCACAAAGTTCATTTTTTTGCTGATACCCGACTGCTCTACCGCCCCTTTAGTGGATGATGCCCTGGCAGATCCGATCGCGTCCTGCACATAATTTCTGATTTCTTCTAATAAATCAGACACCGTTCTAACCGATGAACCCGCCGCCTCGGAAAACCCGAAACTGCCCTTAATCACATACTGATTCCCGGTTTTCAGTTCCTCATCATCCACAAACGTATTATCAAGATCATTGTCTGGTGTGGTGTGCGGAACCCAGGTTCTCTGAACGTATCCCGCCATCAGCGCCGTGTCATAGCGCGAGTTTTCCAGGTTGAGGTGTTCCAACGCCTTCAAATAAACTTGATCAGTCACCCACAAATCTTGAGGCAACTGCACCCGAACTATCGGCAACCTGCCCACGCCATGAGGAATGAACCGAGTGCGAGAGACTTTGGCAACCTCCCCCGAATCAACCGATTCACCCTGCTCATTGAGGATTTCAGCGATCGCCCCATTCTTTCCCAGTTTGACAATCGCCTGATATTTCGCCACATGAGTTTCGTCTACAAATGTCCAACACGCCTGAGTCAGCGCAGGTTTGAGCGGGTCAGTTTGAGCGGTTAGCTGCCTAATTTTCAGCCATTCCACCTCATTTTCTTGGCTATCTTCTCCCCAGTTTGTTATCTCCAACGGCGTGTAGAGGCATACATAAGGAGATAAGCCCAAATACTCTTCTTGCTGTTTGGTAGCGGGTTTGACCTCGCTATAAGGTTTTTCAACGTGCAAATAGCCACAGCCAAACTTAAGCAGGGTGCGGAATAGGTCACTGATCAGCGTTTTTTCATCCCGCCGTCCGCCCGTGTTTTCTCGAAACGTGTTCCAAAACTTATCCTTATCCGGCAGCCCCGATAGCGTCAGCGCCCCGCTTGCCAGCTTGCTCACCTGTTGGGCGATCGCCCCGCCTAAGCAATTCGTATAGGTAAATCGTTCAAGTCGGATTTTATAAAGCTCAGGATCTTCCCCTGGGCGTGACTTGAGGTAAGCCGCCTTCTTCCGCTCAATCCGATTGCCCCCGGCACACAGATCGTCAATCTTCATCAGCGTGGGCGCAACTTCGGTGTAAGTCGGATGCTGACTCTCAAGAATTTTCAGTGTCAGAGTTTCTGGATAATCCATTGGGCAAAGGGGCGAAAAAGCTGCGCTTAGATAAATCAACGCGTTCATCCTTTGCTTTTGTCCGATCATCCCCAACTGGCACACTCGAATCTGGACTAACAGGCAACGTACTACAACCCTGGACTAAAGTTGGACGGATTTTCATGTCACACGATGTAACACGCCTCCTTCAAACCCCGATTCTCTCGTTGGGGCGCTAGTCCAAAATCCTTAAAATTCAAAACCGCTCAAACCTATACAGGCAAAAGGCTTGAGCGGTTTTTGGGGGCTTTGACTAATTGCTCTATAGGCAATGAGTCAGAGTGGACTTTTTCGTAGTAACTGTCACAAGGCAGATTCAGCAAGCCTTGTGACCAACTTTTTGAATGCCCGAATTGAAGCTGCTCGATCGCGGATCGCAATTCTGGGCACAAGATAGGAGATCGCCTCCTTCACCCGTTCATCGCAGCTAGACTCTTTGGGTAGCTGAGATTTTAACTCGATCGCCACAGACGGCAAACTATCCACCCACAGCTTCTCTTCAACTGCTTGTCGCACGTAATCTTGAGCGTTTGGCATATCTTTGAGTGCTGCTCGAACCTTAGACGAGAAGCGAATAGAAATTGGAGACTCACCATGCTTGGTTCCTGCCCCTTTGCCCTGAAACTGAGTATCACTGCTAGGCATAATCAAAACCGGATTCAATAACTCCATACTAACCCATGTACTCACGGAAAAAGTTCAGTGTGTACACGGATGTTTTAGTGTGTGTACACGGACTATATTTGATTCATGGAAACGAACGAGGGCAAAAAAATGGCGAGTTTGACGAAGAGCTTGAAGGCGACGGTGGCACACGCCCAGGAGCGCAAAGAGGCGCTGGCTGAGGCGATGACGATGGCAAGCCTGGAGGCGCAAATCGCGGAAGCGAGGCTACGGGATGACGGGCTGCTGTGACGGGGATCGCTGGGGATCGGGGCGCAACGCCCCGCCTCACACAAACTTCACGCAATCTTTTTGAAAACTTTAATGCAGCGATCGCAGCGACGAATCGATCCCAGTCCCAAGCCTGGATAAATGCAGAGGGGAGTCAAAGCCCAACACTTCACGGGCGATTCACTAATCGGAGAAACTCGAAATGACCTACTCAATTACTCAAGACATTTTGACCATTGCTGCTACTGGAGTCCTCTACACCGCGATCGCCTACTCCATCGCTGGCATCCTCCATCAAATCTGGAAAAAACCCACACCGCAGGTTCAGCCAGTCGAGGCAATTGCAGAACCCGCGCCCCCGACCCCTGAAACCAAAACCCCAACCGTTGGGGAAACGCCCAAAACACCCGCTCCCGCCCCTACGCCAGCCCCTGAACCCATCCGCCCCGCTGCCCTCACGATCTCCACTAGCGCCCAAACACGGGTAGAGGAGGACGCGCCCACACCGGGCACCATCCGAGAATTGCGGAAACGCTGCACTGAGGCTGGCATCAAAGGGGCGGCGCGATTCACCAAGGCGCAATGCCTAGCAGCGCTGGGGTAGGACGAAACCTAGGGGTGAAAGCGCTTTCACCCCTCACCATGCCACCTATCGCGTACAATCCCCGCAGACACCGATACCTTAAGCCTGATGGCAAAGTCGCCACCGAACGGGATGTCAGGTCGGAACTCGAAACCCTGACCGCCCAAAGTAAAGCCAAAATTCGCGCCCTGTCCCGCCCCTACCTGGAAGGCGCAAACTTAGACCAGTGGCAGCAGGAAATGAAAACCGCGATTCGTGAGCAGCATTATCAAATGGCAGCGATCGCCGCAGGTGGGGAAGACAAACTCACCCCCGAAATCCGCTGGATAGTGGATGGGCTGATCACTGAAGAATATGGGCACCTTGCCAAGCTGAGAGAAGACACGGGTAACCTGCCCAACGTCGCCACCGAACACCGCCTCAAATTCCTGCATCGCGCCAGCAACTATGCCACCGCCATCAAGCTCAGTTTTTCCCGTGTGGAACTGATGGTGAAGATTGCAGAGGGCGGCTGGGAAGGTTGGCGACAGTTGAGTGGAAGCTACACGACCTGCAAGAATTGCCCGGATCATGCCACGGGTGGGTTTGTGCCTGTTGAGGGGATTGTGGCGATCGGGTCAGAGTGTGTGTGTCGTGCCAATTGCCAGTGCAGGATTCGGTTTAGGCGGCGTTAGCGCTTTTCCCAGTCAGGGCAATCGTTTTCTAAAGAGTTTGCAGTGTAAGTAGCTGCGATCGCGTGGAATGCATTGCAGATAGACAACTCACCTGGCTTGTATCCATTCATAAAGTAAGCACAGGTTAAGCAACTGCGAAGTTTGGGCGCTGCATCTGAACCGTTCTTGGGTGCGCTTAATCCACCAAAGGAGATCGCTCCTTGCCACTCATAAGTGCCAGCCAAGAGGGTGATTTGGTTTGCGGGTGCCCCATCCAAGGAAAACTCCATGCTATTTTCCCAATCTGGAAAGGCAATGCGAAGCAGATCAATCCACCCAGAAATTTGCACCAATGGAGAAAATCGCCAGCTTCCGACCCGGATCAGTTCATGGGAGCGATCGCCCATTCCTCGAACATCATCAGGATGGATTAAAAAGCTCACGCGAGAATGCGATATTCCTTCTTGCCTACACCACAGCATTGCTTCTTGATGCGAACTTGCCAATATTGCCAGCCTACGCTCAGTCGGGCGTTGCGACGTACTCATGGGCTGCATGGAGTTAATAGCGTACACCAAAGCGTCTACTTGATGAGTATCTGTTTCATGGTTAGGGGCTTCAAACAGAACTTGATATTCTTCCTGAAATCGCCCAGGGGTGAGAGCCTGTCGCATCTCCTCAAATTGCTGAGGCGAAAACCCACGCGGATATTCAGGATCTTGATTTTCCTGAATATGCTCCACCTCAACCCCTGCTATGCCATTCACGATAGTAGCCAGCAGCGCGAGAACTTCCCGGCGCTCAGAGGCGCGATCTGTCACCACTTCCAGGGTGAACGTGTTGCTCGTGCCTTCTCGATTGCTTCTGTACTGGTAACCGCAGAAGCGGGGGCTAGCCAATGCGCTGCGACAGGCATCAAGATCTAGTGGGGATAAATGCCTGAATCTAACGACAGCGTGGCTTAAAGGTTCGGTCATGCTGCTTTTCCTGTACTCAAATCGTGCTTCACTTCCAATGAAGCACATAGATATCGTAATCCGTCCGATCGGTGATCCACTTGTCCATCCTCGATCGCGTCCATCACCGTTCCCGCCTCATCTGTCTTCCGATGATACGCCAGCAACTCATCATAAAAATCACGTTGGGAATCGTGCAGCCACAGGCGATCGCCAAAAAACAAATTATTCACCACCTGGCATCCCTCGTTCACCCGGTTAAACCCTCTAACTGCCCGTTCCAATCCCGGCGCGTCGTGGTGTTTGCCAGCCCTGCGTAATTCCATGATTGCAGCAGGGCGTGATGGATCGCAAAAGGCGCGATGCACATTCCAGCGTTTCGCAAGCTCTACCGCCTTGCCACAGAACTCATCGCTAATCATCGGCATTCCGCTGGTGTTGTGCCACGAATCTACTACCGCATAGCGTTTTTCCTCCGTCATCCCCGCCACGACGATCGCGGGGTGAATATCCCCAAAGTCAATCCCCATGTATGTCGCCACAAACCGGGGGATTTCGCTAATCAGCTTGCCTGAGTTGAGGCAGGTATAGACCTGACCTGGCGGCGATTCAAAGCTTGCCTCATATTCTTGGCGATAAATGCGCGGGTCGAGCGTTGCCTTGGCTCTGGCAATTTCATCACGGCTAACGAAGGGGTTATCACTCGTGAAGTAGTGAAAAAATGCCCAATCTGTAAACGAGTTGGCGCGTTGGGTCAGGTCGTATAAGTGATTTTGAGTGCCCTTGGGAGTGCCAGCCAATAGCGCCCAACTTCCAGGCGTATCTGCCATCGCAGGCATGATCACCTCATCCAAAATGCCCCGCGTCACCGCTTGAATTTCATCGCCAACAAACCCCCATATCCGCAAACCCCGGACGCGATCGCCAAACCCATCGTTTAGCCCCAGGAACACAATGTCCGGGCGATCGCCCTTCAGATGGATGATGCACTCCGATTTATTGATCTGCTCTACCAATGGATGGTTTCGGAGCAAATTGCACAAGGGGCGAAAAAATACTCTTTTAGCCATCGGCAGGTTGGGCATTCCAACCAACACGACAGGGGGAGAGATGCGATCGTAGGCACCCTGATAGGTCAGCGCCCGTTTAATAATTTCGGTTTTGCCAAGCTGACTTTTGCCAAAGCGTCTGCCACAGCACAGCACCCGAAACTTATGCGGCGACTGGTACACCTCTATCTGGCGGTGATGCAAGTCTAGTTTTAATTTGGCACTCAATACTCTCTGCGGCTGCACTATCTTTGCTTGCAGCTTGGGGGAAAACATTGGGGTGCCTTATCAATCTTTTGGTGCCTTCAATCTTTTGGCACGTCCTGAAATCCCCATAGAACGGGGTTTTTGGTGTTTTTAGCTGGGTGGTGTCGCTTCTCCGATTTCAACCTCACACTCCATCCCTGCATCCGCCTCAGCAGAGATCGCCGCATCCTCTGGAGAACCGGGCGCAACGACGCGATACCCCGCAGCGATCGCCATCCTCACATGATCTTCTAAATTGAAATACAAGCCGCGCAGCTTCGCTTCATCTTGTGCGATTTGAAACGCGATCGCCCACTTCTGATCCTTGTACGCCTTATTGAATAGGTCTTTTCGCAGGGCAATATGCTCCGCGATCGCATCCTCCCGCTCGGCAGTGGCTTCCTCTCGCATCAGTTCACGGGCGCGTTTGAGATATTCCTTAGCCTGCCTCTCCTGCACCCCCCAGGTATGGGCGCAATAATGCACGATATTTTGGGTCGATTCACGCCTAAGCAGCAGCATGTACACCGCCTGCACTCGTTGTTCTACTTCTGCGTCGGTCGATTTTTGCATAGTTAAAGCGAACCCCACCGGATCTGTGCGATCCGGTGGGGTGAAAGGGTTGAATTATTGGATTACTTATTCGGGCGTTGTGCCTGTGAATGCGGCGGTGAATGCAGCGATCGCTTCTTTGGAAAAACGCTTTTCAAGCTCATCTAGTAAGTCATCCTCGGACAGTTCAGGATGCTCATCTACGAACTGCATGAGTTCGCCTAGTTCGTCTTTTGCGGGCAGCGCAGTGTCGTTCATGGCGGTTCTTATATCTAGACCAAGCAAAGCAGAAAATTGAATCGACTGGCAATAGGGAAAGCCGAATCTTTATCTTTAGTAAGCCGAATCCCACTCTTTAAGCGTGGCATTGTCGGGAACAAGCTTCCCTCCTTTAACTACTCCGAACTGCAATCCGCCTGCATTCCTGCCTTCGGGTCGCGAGAAACCCGCTCTTTCATAGGATGCGGCTCGCTTGTCTCCGTACCCATCACCCATAAAGGCGCTGGCTTCATACTTGAATCCATTTGGACGTGTGCTGACATCATGCTTAAAAATCCGAGCAATTGTCAGCGCCGCCCGGTCTGCATCCCGCCCCCGCAAAGCGCCGCGATCGTAATCGCCAGCAACCTCAAAAGAAACACTCCCTCTGCGAGAGCCTTCATGTTCTATTTTGAATTCAACAGACTTTCCACCGACGCTGAAAATATAGTATTTATCCTGTCCATAGGTTTCAACGGTCACACCCGCAGGCAACCCACGCGATCCACTGCCTTGATTTGCAGCAGCAGGAGCGGCGGCTCTCGCGATTGCGCCCCCGCCTGGACTGTTATCACCTGGCATATCAAATATCCTCCATTAAAAATTCTTGATACTCCTGCCAAAACGACATATACGGGTTCCCCCGATTGTCTTTGAGCAGATTGCTTGCCTTATCCCCTGGCTGCCAATCCTGAGCGCCCACATAGGCAAATCCGGGCGATTTCACCGGGTTGAATTTCAAGCGATCATCGCGCCATGCCCAGTGGAGCAACTCGCGAAAAGTCATCCAATTTGTCCAATCCGCACCCATTTGTTGGGGGATGTGATGGGCGATCGCGGCAATATAATGCCCCAATCGCATCCGCCCCTTGGGGAGTTTGGGTTCAAAAAAGTCTGCAAATTCGGTGAAGGTGATCAGGCGATCGCGGTTCCAATCTTGCTCCCAGGCATGATTCACCCAATCTTGCAGAACGGGCAAGGTTTTGGGATAAACCGACCGATACACATCGAAAAAGCGGGAATAGGTTGCTTGACCGACGCTATGCACTTCCAAGCCAATGTCACGGGCGATTTGGCGAGTCTTGAGGAAATGTTCAAACGGTTCAAGGTTCGGTCGTTTGGTCTTTTTATAGCGCTCTAGCATCGCCTGGGGGATGATGCCCTGCTTTTGGGCGATCGCGCTTTGATCGCGGTTGAAGTGCAGTAGCTCTGTCCACACGCCCCACACGCCCAAATCTTTGCAGCGCTGAAGAATCTTTTTCGGTTCCGGTGCCCATTCGATGGTGAGCGGGTTCAAGCCCAATACAACCTGATGCCCTTTGGCGATTACTTTTTCAATCAGTTCATAGCGCGATTCAATCGACGGCGCTGCGGGGTTGATTTGTTGGGATAGGGCATCGTCGTTAAATTCGATCGTCACATACCAGACCGCAGGTTTGAGAAATTCCAACGCCTCATCCACGCCCTTGCCGCCCTTGGTTTGCAGGGCGATCGGGATATCTAGATCGGTCAACGTCTGCATGATGGGCAGTGCGGTTCTAAAGTTGGACTTGGCAAACGGATCAACCTTGTTGGAGATCAGCACCGGGTATTTTTCTTTGAGCCACAGCGCCTCTAAGGAGTCACGGTTTTGATAATCCTTCAACAGATTCATGGTGGCTTTTACGTCTGCATAGCGCAGCGGTGAACCCTGGCGATCGTGTCTGGATTGGCTGTTGAGATTGGCAAAACAGTACGAACATGAATGATCGCAATAATTTAGTGAAAGCTCACCTGGAATTGGATTTACGAGGAACTCCCCGTAAAAAGTTGTGAAAGTGTCGCCTGACATTTGTTTTGCCTAATTAAAAAAGTCATCAAAAGGTTCGGATGCAATGCGCTTCGCCTTGCCACGACTGGTTTTGCGTCCTTCGCCAGCTTCTAAGCGATCGCTCCGCTTCTGCAAATCCGCAAACATACTGCGATACTTGGCATTGGTAGACATCAAAGGATCTTGAGGCACACCTCTAGTCAGTTCTCTTGCCATTTCGTTCTTACCTGCGGAGGTCATTCTGGAATACGACCGATGGGCATATTCCAAAGCAGCTTTATTGCCTGGGCTTCCCTCCCCGCCCCTCAGTCCTTGGCGCAACATAATTCCAGCATCGGATGAATCCTCTTTTGATAGCCTGGGCTTTTCCGATAGCCTACGGAGATAAATGATCCGATCTAATGAACTGCCTTGATCTGGCATTGAGCTTCGATTAGTTAGCAACGCCAGTTTGAAGTTGTTATCAGCCTTATCGCGAGGGTTAAATTTTTCGATCAACCCTTTTGCCTCGCTTCTTTCAAGCCCAGACAGACCAGCGGCGGTTAATTGCCCTTCGAGATTGCCTGATGGTGCTGCTCTTGCACTTGCCCCTCCCTTTGGGCTGTTGTCTCCTGGCATCACACACCCGCCATTTCTAAAAGTTTCAAATACAGGTCGCGATCGCTCTTCACTTCAAGCAATTCCTTCGCCTGTTTATGGCGTTGCATCTCGCCACTCGACAGCACAATCGAGAGCGGATATTTCTCAGATGGCGACTTGAAAACGCTGTTATCGTCCTCATCATCGTCATCACCCCCCTCCCCCTGGTAGCCATCGCCAGTGGGTAGCCCCATGCCTGCGGATACATCAATTTGGGATTCAGACAAAAACTTGTCGATTTCCGCCGCGTCAAACCCGGTCAAGCTTAGGTTGAAATCCAGATCTAGGAGCGATTCCATTTCCAGGGACAGCGCTTCGTAGTCGGTCTTGCCTTCCTCTGCAATCCGGTTGTCGGCAATTCGGGCGGCTTTCTTTTGGGCTGGCGACAGATCGGCTCTGACGACTACAGGGACTTTCTTTAAGCCCAGCCGTATCGCAGCCTCGCGCCGTCCGTGCCCTTTGATCAAAATTCCCTGCTCGTCAATGACGATGGGCTGATCGAAACCATACTCCGCGATCGCCCCTGCCAATTTATCAATCTGAGCTTGGGGGTGGCGTTTGGCGTTGTTGGTGTAGGGAGTCAGCGATTGCGGATCACGAAACTCGATTTTGGGCTGAAACACAAGGGCGGCTTGTAAACTCTATCCATTGCGCTTGTCCTACCTGTCAATCTGAATAAATAGCTTTGATCCTATCTTTGAGACTTTCATTTGGCTTCACGTTAAGCTGATTGCGGATGATTGCAAGCCTTTTCACCGCTTCACTTTGGCTCACTCCCGCAGCCTCGCGAATCTTTTTATCTGATAAGCCTTTCTAATCCAGAGATCAGCGCTTTGCTAATTGGGTCTTTTGCGAGATTATCAGCAACATCTCTTGCACTTTTCGCCCCACCGCCAGCAGCAACTCGCGCGATCGCTCCACCGCTTGGACTGTTACCACCTGGCATAAAGATCAAATTTGCAGTTCAATCTTTGAGCCAGTCCCAAACAAAAACGCCCACGGTTGGGCGCTCTCTTCTAACCACTTGAGTTAAGGAGTATAAAGATCAGACTAGCATCATTATTTGGTGGCAATCAGATCCTTGAATGATTTACCCGCGCTGAATGCTGGCACCTTGGTTGCAGGAATTTTGATGGGCTTCCCGGTGGATGGGTTGCGCCCCTCACGGGCTTGGCGATCGCGTCTCTCAAACGTACCAAACCCAACGAGGGTAACTTTATCGCCAGCAGCAACAGCTTCTTGCACCACATCTATTAATGCAGTCAAAATGGCATCCGCATCCTTTTTGGTGGAGCCTGCTTTTTGGGCGATCGCATCGACTAATTCGCCTTTATTCATGGTTTCATCCTCAAGAACAACTTGCAAACCACGATAGCACAAGGGTTTGAGTTAGATCGCCGAATTTTTTAACTCAAATGCTTGACAGGTGTATACACCTCCCCTAAAATAAGTGTATACACCACAAGAGGTAGGACGATGGGCGTTATCAAGCAAAAGCTTTCTTTTTTGGCTCCTTCAAAAGTCGGCTCCAAACTGTTCGATTCTTTTGGGGATGCGATGATTGAAAATGGGCTGTCTGAGGCTCAAGCTAAAAAAGTATGCGACAAGGTTGCATACCTCGCCTATGAGGAAATGGGCAAGCAGTACACCGTGATGGGGGGCTATTCTCCAGAAGATCAACTTTTCACGAAAGCTCAAAACTTGATGGTGCAACTAGATGAATCTGAAGAGTTGGAGAAATTAGTCGAACCTGATTCTAGTGAGCCTGATTCTAGTGAGCCTAGTGAATCAGATTTGGAGGATGCCTATAACGCAGCAGATTCCATTGAATTCGCAGGAAGCCCAAAGCAAATTAAATGGGCGCGAGACATCGCAACCAACAGCAATCGGGCTATTGCCTTGGCTGGGCTGAGTTTTAAGCAACTACCAACCTCTGCCAAATGGTGGATCGACAATCGCAATGACATTTACGGTGCGCTGAGAGGCTTAAAATAATGCCTAGCAAAATAAAACAAATACAATTTCGCTTGCCTTGGCTAAGAAAAAGAGAAGGGAGCAAGGCGGATGAAATAGCCAAAAAAGTTTTAGACCATCCCAAGATCAAGGATTTTCTCGAAGATGGAAATTGCCCTATTTGCAAAAAACCTTTTGAACAGTGCGAGTATTTTTCAAGTTTAGAGGAATGATCTTCTGATTCACGCAGCACTTAGATCGTCAAAAAACTGCTGCTACTTTCATTAGGGCGAACATGAAGATAGCGGCTGGTCGTCGCCACATTGGAGTGGCGCAGGGTTTGCTGCACCAAACTGATAGGCGCACCGTGATCGAGGGCATGGGATGCATGGGAGTGGCGAAACCAGTGGGGCGAGGCTTCTAATCCTACCTGACCTGATGCACCCTTCACAATTCGCCATGCCTGCTGCCTGCTTAAATGTCCTTTTTTGCGAGAACGGAACACTGGAGAATCCAAACCGCGATCGCCCGGAAGCTCTTGAAGATCCTCCCAAATTTGTTGGGACAGCAACACCACACCCGTTTTACCACCTTTACCAAATACAGTCACCTGTCCAGTTGATCCTCTAGGCTGCATATCACGCCATTTCAGCGAACACAATTCGCTAACCCGCAGCGCTCCGACATAGAGCAATCGCAACATCACGCGATCGCGAACAGGCAACTCCTCAAGTTTCAACAGCGATTGCACTTCTCCCTCAGTCATGATCCGCTCTGCCAAAGTGTTTTTGACCTTGGGCGCTTTCAGTGGGGCTGCCACATTCCATCGCAGATATCCAACTCGCTGCCCAAAACTGAACAGGGATTTGATTGCATTCGTTGATCGCGCCTGAGTCGAAGGCGACAAACTAGCCAGCGAATTTAGATAAATTTGCACATCCATCAATTTGACTTCGATCAATGGCACTTTAACCGCTGCCAAAAATCGCCCAGACTCAGCACGGTAAGCCTTTTGCGTAGTGTCCGCTTTGCCATGCAGCCAAAGCAAAATTAATTGTTCATCCGAATCTGCTTGTTTTGCTAATTCTTGATTTTGGGGAACGAGATCGCCCATGTGAAACTCCTGATACGTTACCGCTTTTGAGGACTTGACGGGCATCAGAGACAGTCTGAACGAAAAGCCTCGAAGCAAGACTGAGCGGAGACGTACCAATAATTGGGCGTTTTGCCAACTCAGAATCTTTGTGCAGTACAAAGCTGTGATTGCAGGCGTTCCGGTTGTGTTTGTTCCACCTGCTTACACGTCTCAGACCTGCAACCGATGCGGGCATCTCCACCCCACCAAGGGGAAGAGTTATCGCAACGGAAAACGGTTTAAGTGTGGGCATTGTGGGTTTGAACATGATGCTGATCTCAATGCGGCTTTGAATATTGCTGCTTTGGGGGCTTCTGTAAGCAGTCCTGAAAGTCCGGGGATGAGTTGTCAATTAGCGGGTCAAATGACTTTCTTCACGACGATTCAAAACTGTGGCTAAAGCCCCGTGTCTTCAGACCGGGATAAGCTTACGTGACTAAATGGTTCTTGTGTTGCATTCCCCAACCGTTGGGGATTTCACCCTTCTAAGCCAGTCCCAAGTCGCCAATAAAAATCCCCCAGTCCTGCAACCGGGGGAAAAGTGAACATTCAATCTGACTACTGAAATCAGGATGCCCCAAGTTTGCGGGCATTGCTCAACAAATAGCCATAAATCGCAGCTTCATCGGGCTTTTTGTACTTTTTGAATACCGCAGCAGCGATCGCCATCATCCATTTTTTACCTTCAGTCGTTTCGTTGACGATCTCAGTAATATAGCGATCGCGCTCCCCAGTTGGAATCAATTGATTCAAAACACTGGGGTATCGATTCGTCACCATCGCATTCAGTTTGGTTTGGCTTGGCAACTTTAACGGTTTTGGTTTTGCGGTAGAAGTTGTAGGCGTAGCAGGTTCCATCGTTGCCACTGCTCCATTTCCGTTGGCTGGGGCGGCTCCAACAAACAAGGCTAGGCGCTCCTTTACCCGCTGCTGTAATGCGGATTCATCTAGCACCCTGCTAAATTCCTCACGAATCACATCATCAATCTGAGCATTAACGGTGGTTCCGATTTCTTCACGGGTGGTTTGGGCGATCGCTTCACGGTCAATCGTTGCGGCTACCATATTGTCTTCCTCAAAAACAAAACCTATTGCTTCTGATTCTAGTTCCCCATTGGCTAGATCGCGAGTGCCCCCACTCCAAAGCAGCGCATCATTGCCATAGACCAGCAACAGTTCAACGCCCAAAATCAGATAGGCAAGCGATCTCAGTTCCCACAAGCGGCTTACCAGCGCTTCTGCCACAGGTATTGAGCAGCAAAATAGATTTAGGTCGTAATTGAGATCCAAATGGACGGCGCAAGTATCGGGCAATTTTGCCAGGATTCGGAAGCGCTCTATTTTGCCCAATTCCAAAATATAGCGATCCTCATCGGTCAATTCAAACGGATCAGGCTCATAGGGCACGGTACACCACCTCAGCCAGCATCAACAGCCCATCGCAATAGCTCTGTTGTAGATATTCGGGGTAAGTTTGCCCCGCATCCCCATACTGCACAAACCAATGCACCAATGTTTGTTGCAGTTCGGTGTCTTCCGGTTCATAGAACAGGGCGATCGCGGTGCGGTATCGCTCAGGCAAGGCAAAAATGCATTGGCGCAGAGTCACCGAATCCAACTGTCCCGCCAAAGGGTTTCCCGGCACCAGGTTTTCGCAGCGCATCCACAAGCGCTCTAGATCGACTTCATCCAAAATGCCAGAGTGATACATGCCCAGGCATTGGCTCAGGTGCCTCAAATCCACGTAACCACTTTTAATCACCGGCTGCACTTGTACCGTGATAAATCCCAAATTACTACGCTGCATGATCGCCCCCATGCCCCCGGTTCAAGTTTGCTCGGAAGTCGCAGCGTGATCCGCATTCTTGGGCGGTCAAGGCTTGCTCACGGCGATTGGTATACAGCGAAACGCCCCGCTCTGCATCCAGGTCCGCCATTTTCTGAAAATTTAACGCCATCCACCGATGGATCACCGCTTTTTGATTGCGGGAAATTTTAGGCGACTTTAGATATTCATCCACAATGGCGATCGTCCCAGTGCCATTGCGCTGGCAGCCTTTGCCCAGCCGTTTGACGATTAGCGTGTGTAAGGTTGTTTTGGGGATTCCGAACTGACGGGAAAGCGATCGTACGGTACGACCTTGGAGATAAAGCAGGCACGCGCGAGAAATAACATCTGGCGCAATGGGCGGCTGGTTCATGGTGGGGAAGGAAGAAGTGGTTTCAGGTCGCACCCAGGGGTTAAAGTTGTAGCCCGAAGCCAAATGTCCTTGATCTGAATATCAGCGATCGCCCGGTTCATCTGTATCAGGGAATCTAATTAATTTTGTATAAAGTTACGTCTTGAGATAGATGCGGGTATCAAAAAAGCCGTAAGAATACGCAGTTTTTCATAAACAAAACTTATCAATTTGCTCTTTGATGTGCCATGCAGCGGCGGGGTTGCCTTCCAAAATCACGTCCCCTGATTCGATCCGATCTTTGAGGTAATGCAAAAAGCCCTGAACCCGGCAGAGTTCAAGGCTTCGTTTCACATAGTCGCCAGAATCAATTGGCGGGGGCGGTGGGACAGGCGCGGGATAGTTCATTGGGCGGGTGATGGGTAACTATCCTTAGCGATCGTCCTTAGCTTTTCGCCTTGATCGCCTTCACCCGCTTTGTGGCAAAATAGATGTGCTTATTCCCCACACCATACCCTTCGGTATAGATCAGTTTCTCTGAGGCAAGCCAGCGCGTGAACTGCAGCAGAGTATTGAGATTTGCTTTCGGGATTACGGCATTTTGCAGTTGCTCTAGGTTTAGCCCTTGCTCTGCGTCCGCGATCGCCCAATAAATCTTGTTCGCAGTCTGCACAGTGGAGTGCAAGTATAGGTTTTGGTGTTTCGTGAGGCGTTTTGGCAGCAGCCCATCTGCATGAGCCGCTGCCAGGATTTCAAGATTAAGGGTTGCCATTAGCCTGCTGCGATTATGTATTTGCCAAATCTTTCTGAAGCTGCCAGATCATGCATGATTTGATCTCCTAGGCTTTTCTCGTCTGCGTGAAGCCATCCTTGATAGAGCAATTCACGCGCCGCATTGTAAGTCGGATCTGAGGGCAAAGTTCCATGCTGGGCATAATGCTCTTTCTGGTAGAGTTCCACCGCCGCTCTCAGCCCTTCCTCGTCTGCAAGTTGGTATAGCTTTGTGTACATATCCTACAATCCTGCCACTTCAAGAGCTTCGCCAACAATGCGATCGAAGACTTCTTGCTTTACGCCCATCCATCCATTTGAAAATGTGTATTTGCTTGATGCCATCACCTGAAGAATTGCAGTTTGCAGGGCTGGAGTATTTAGAAAATCTGATTCTTGGCAAAGCATAGTAAATACAAAATTGCGCTTCAGATAAGCTTTTGCTTTATCCTGCCCAACGACCGCACCGCGCCGATCTGTAATGTCGATTCGATTCATTTTGGCTTGGAAGTCCTCAGCCTGGGGTGGAGTGGGTAAAAACATTTTCTCTCTCGTCACTACCCATTAATCATCCCTCACAGGGATTCAATTGTCAATCCCTGTGAGGGATGAATTGATAGATATTTCCCATAAAAAAATCGCCCCTTGTGGAGAGGCGATGATTCATTGAGCAAAGCTCGTGGGAACTCAAAGGCGGCGATCCATCACGGGGTGCAAATTATTAGGGGTACGGCTGGGGTTGGACGCTGGCTGTGGGTTGGGTTGCTGGGGGATTTGGTCGGATGGGCGATTGGAGTCGATCGCCATAAAGCTCTTTGTACATGAATCCGATCTCAAACCCCACACACAGAATCAGCGCATTTTCGATTAAATCAGCCAGTTTACAGGAAAGGGAGGGCTGGGGGACCCTTAAAGCCCATCGTGCTTTAGCCGTGGGATGTAGAAGGGGTTCCCGCGTGGCTGCTTCAGCCACAGAGTTATCTAGTCTTTTGCTGCTCCACGTATCGCTTAATTGTATCGCCCGAAACTTTTCCAGCCGTACCGCAGAAATAGCTGCGAGTCCACAGGTGGATCAATCATGGTTTTAAAGTCGGGTGCAGGGTGGTAACAAGTCGGGTGCAAGTCGGTAACGCAACCCCGTTGCAACTAGGTAGCAAGTCGGGTGCAACCTAGTTGCAACCCGGTAACAGGGCTGTTACCGACTTAAAAGGATGTTTTTTCTGTCGCCTGCAACTAGGTTGCAATCCAACGAACCCACTCCCCTTTGCTATCGATTGGCGTGAAGGTTTCTATCAGTTGGAGTTCCATCAGTTCCAGCAAAGAATCATCGATCGCCTCTGAATTTAGCGCCCCAGCCCTGCGAGATTTGCCCCAATTTTTGAGCGATGACACTGGCAACTCCCCACCCTTTGAGTGGATATATCGGGCAACTTCATTCAGCGGCTCTGGCAAGTTGTCAAAGGATGGGGTGGGGGCAACCTCACGAATGGCGGTCGGTTCCACCGCATCCATCTGATAGGTTTTCTCCAGTTGTTCAACGGGCGAAGGCAACTGGTAAGCATCTGCAATCTGCTCAATCTTTTTTGGAGTAAGCGCGGGTGAGCCTAGTAAATCCTCTAAATCATGCTGCTCAGTGCCCACTTCCACAGCCGCCGCATAAGGGCGCAAATCGATCAAGTTGGGGACATCCTGCCAGGTGGGGTATTGCGGGATGTTGCCCGGTGCTTGCAATCCAGGGTAAACCGCGTTGTCAGTCAGCCAACAGCGACCGGGGGGTAAGCTTGCCTCGTTGAAAGGAATCTCTAAAAGATCGCAGATTTTTTTGCATCCCGTCCGGTCGGGTCCAACCGCAGCAATCGCGGTGAACATCGCTCGGTTTGAGGTGCCAGAAAAACCTAAATCCTCCAAGGTGACCGACTGCCCAGACAACCAGATCGCCATGTTGCATTTTCTGAGCAGGGAAGCTAAAGCGGTTAGTTTGCTCTTGAAAACCTGCTTTTGCTTGGGGGTAAACAGCCCAATCAGGCAGGTGATTTCTTCGAGCAACAGAATAAACGGCTCATATTTTCCCGGTATGTTGTTACGGCGGCTCCCTTCGGCGCTGAATGCTTCAAGGGTTGCCATCAGATCATCAAATAAATTCTCATCGGTGGTGAGTCGATCTTTTAAGTAATGCCGCTCTGTTCTACTCCAATATCCTGCTTCTTCTAATGCATTTTTTGGGTTAAAGATCCAATACCGTAAGCCTCGTTCTTTTACTCCCAAACTCAGGGCTAATGCTGCCATCACGCCTTTGCCACTCCCAGGAAGCCCCGCGATGATGACAGGTTGCAAAGGTGCGGAGGTGAGCGATCGCAGAAACTCTAAGGCATTGGGTTGCTGCACTGGGGGCGCGTCACCAAAGGTATCTGCTAATTCATCCAGGGATTGCGACGGTGTGGCGGCAACGGTGGGCACTGAGATCGCTTGGGTGGGCATCGATGCCGCCAAACCCCATTGCCTCATTTTTTTATGCAGCCCTTCAATCGGTAGCATCACCTGTTTGTCTAGGGGATCTTGCCAGCAGTAAACCTCACCAAAATTGGCGAGGGGATGATTATCGCTGGGCTGAAACACAAACCAATCCGATTCGCCTGACATTTCATCAACTGCCTGGTTAATCGCATCAGTCGGGTAAACTTTTGCAAGTTTCTGCTGCTTGAATGCTTCCAACATCGACGGATGAGCAACGGTTTTGGATTCCCACAGCAACCTTAATAGCTCTGCTCTTTCAGGGGATTGGAAGGTTTGGATCTCCTTTGAAAAGTGCAGACCCATTGCCACTACAGCGGCGGCGGCGGCGATCGGCATGGTTGCCCAAAACGTGTAAACCACGGTCAAACCGCCTCCCACAACCAATACTTTTTCAAGATTGCCGCTAGATGCGGGTTTAAGGAGTGGCTCTTTTTTGCGCTTGGGACGCGCCAATTGGATTTCTAAAGATTGCTTAGCAAGTTGGGCTGTTAGCATGATTTTTTTAGGTAATGAGAAAGGCGATCGCCCGGTCTTACACCGAGCAGGCAGCGTGGTTACTGCGATCGCGGCTGTTTTAAGCTTCCTGCCAGCGTTTAGCATTCTTATGGGGTTTCGCCTTGAACAGATTTCGCAAGATGAGAACAAACACAACCAGGGCATCGAAAGCGAGGGAATCAACCAGAATGTCCATGATTTCCGCCTGACCGTCTCGCGCTGTCCACACGATGAAGGCTTCTGCGACGAACGCTAAAACCGAAAACACCAGCAAGGTACGCAGGTTTTGTTCTTGAACTTTGGCGTGACGCTTAACCAGCCGTGCCGTTTCAGCGTCGTCCGTGGTATAGGCATCCAGCTTGTCGCGGCGGGTGTTGTTTCGTCGGAGTTGTTCCACCATCCCAGCGATCGCGCCTGGTGAAAAAATCAGGAAAGTGGCGATTGACTGAAGAATGGTCAAACCTAGCAGTGCGGCATAAGGGGCGATTGCGGTGGCTGTTGTGGCGACTACATCGCATAGCCAGGATAGGTTTTGACCAATCAACCACACACCCCCCAAGGGTTCACAGGCGTTTTGCTGGGTGAATAGCCCCCATTTTTCAAAGGCTATCTTGTAGATCAAAAACGAGCGGACTAGCAAAACTACACCCATCACGCCACTGCAAAAATACAAAACGTATCGGATGGATTTCCACCAATCTTTCTTCTTTACTTCGCTGTTTTGGAGATTGCCATTCTTTCCTGTATCGCCTGCTGTGTTTGGGTTTGCCATTTTTCCTCCTATTGATTAACGTTGTTGGGCTTGCTGGTAGATCAGCTTGGCGTAAGCCTCCATATCCTTCGCGCCTTTTGCCGCACCTTGAGCGACTACCGCATTCCTGATTTTGGGTGAGGTGCCCACTAGGGAGGCAACCCCGCTCTTGATTAGAAAGATTGAGCCATCGGTGGAGCAGGCGTAGGCACCATTAAAAATCGTGCCGTTGGGGTTCTCCGGTGTCATGGAAGCTGGATCAACGACGATCGCCCCATCAACTAGGTTGGCGGTGCGGGTCGTTTGATTAAGTACCTGAGTGGAGCAGCCTTGCTCAAAAAAGATACGTTCTGCCCGTTTTTGGGATAGAGCAGAATCACGATCGTCTGCCTTGGTCGCTTGCTGCCTTACCCAAACGTCGCTACCCCCGCCCAGCACTACACTGGCAAGCCCAACTACCATACAAGCGGCGATAGCAAGGCTAGTGCCATGCTCTTGTACAAAATCGGTTGCTTCTTCTAAATCGAATTGAGTCATAATTTCCTTCTCTCGTTTAGCAATGGGTTTGATGCATTTCACGGGCATAATAGGTGCCCTTGGTGTAATCCGATGGCTTGGAGGTGCCAAACCTAGCCCGTGCAGCGATCGCCTCACAGTCACCCTTTTGCAGCAAGCTATTGACGGCGTATTGATCCGCCCAATACTCCTCATCGGGCTGCATTTGGCGATCCTCTTGCCAGTCAACCGCGTGCCCCATTTCGTGGGCGATCACAGCCCTCCGCATGGCAGCATCCATTGGCTTGCAGATGCGGATTGTGTTTACGTTTGGGTCGTACTCTCCATAGGCTGCTGATTCGCAGCCGCCCTCAATGATTTGAGGCGCGACAAAACTACTGGCAGTAGGAGTAGACCGGGTTGCAACGGGTTGATAGCGTTCAGGGGCACGGCTGCGAGTGATTACAGAGGCTTCGTTTTGGGGTGATGATGAGTTTAGGGTGCTTCCATTGCCCATCATTGATGAGATGGTGCAACGGCTGGCTGTGCAGGTGCCCTCGCAGCCTGTCAGCACAGCAGCTAATGCACCACATAAAAAAAGTGGTAGTTTCAAGGGGTGAACCTTTTGAGAGGGTTTACTTTTTCGAGGGGCGATCGCGAAACTTACCAGGGCGACGCGGTCGCTCCCACAATTAGAAGTGTTTTTAGGCGGCGATCAGCGCTACTAGGGAGTTCTCGAAACTTTGCATTTGCTCTAGCAGTTGTTGGGCTTGCTCCCATTCAGCGGGTGAAAGAGCGATCGCGGTGGCAGGTCGGGCAAGAACATACTGGATTTCAGCACGGGCTTCAAACAGGGAGGAGGCTATCTCGTCGCGTGGATCGGTTGGGTTTGACATGGGTTGGGGTTCCTTTGGGTGAGTTTGAAAAGTACAACGGGTTGGGGATTTGAGGGTTTTATTTGGCGGGTGGCAGTGAGGTTCCGCTTGATTGACCAGGCAGGCAAAAGTTTCCGGCTGGTAGCGTGGTGCTTGTCCAGTCTTCGACCCAGCGCTCCAAGTCTGCGGTGTTGGTGAAACCTGCCTGAGATTGGTTTTTGAGGTCTTCGATCTGGTGGAGGTAGCCAGCGGCGTAGGAATCAATCAATGCGGGAAAGGTGGCAATTGTCAGGGCTTTACGTTGGGCGATCGCTTGGGCTGTGTTCCGAGCGGATTGCTCAAAGCTTTCTAGGTTGGCTAATGCGGTTTGCTGGGCTAGAACGACCTCACCGCTTATATCAGCAGCAGATTGTTCGCGAAATTCAGCAACACGGGCTAAAGCGTCGCCGGGGTCGGGCGCTGCCTGTTGGGTCGGTTGGGGTGCTGGGGTGCTGGGATGTACAGGTCGGTTGAGGGTGGGTAGTTCAGCAGATTTCTTGAGTTCGTTCAGATTGAGTGCCATTTTTTTCGAGTTCCTTAATGAGTAATTGTTTGAACTTTGCAATAGAGCGGCAACGCTTGAGGAACAACACCAGGCTGGTAAGGATTTCAAGGTCTGAATCGTCATACAGCCCGTAGTCGCTTGGCTCAATGCGTAGTTGCTCGATCCACCATCGCAAGGTGCGATCGGGAACGCTCTTTTTCCTCACTCTTGACAGTCGCCAAGCTAATTCTTTGAGGGTGTGTCCATCGGGCTGAGTTGCTTCTATCAACATGGTTTTCAGGTTCGTATTGCCGCGTCATCCGCTCCGATTGCGAAACCAATGGAGCGGCAACGAGAATCAATTTATCGGCACTGAGCGAGTAAAACAAGTGCCAGTGTCACCCAAGCGTTATTGCACTAATGCCTGTAGAATATTGACATCGTATTCAGATAGCCCTCTATGGAAAAGATCACGCCAGCGGAGTATGTTCAAGTCACAGGTTGCTCTTACGATGATTTAGCCACTCGCACTGGCTACAGCTACCATGCTGTCAAGCGTTGGTTTATGCGAGGGGATAATCGTAGGGAGCCTTCCCCCGCCGTCCCTAGATTGTTGGCTGCTGATCTTGAATTGAGGCGTTTAAAGTGTCTGACATCGTAAAGTTTGGAATCCAGCTACCAGAGTGGTATGAACGCGAGTTGCGTCTTTGGGCGAAGCTGAAGGGGGTTCCCCGTGCGGCGTTAGCAGCCAATATTATTCAAGCCCGAATAGAAGCGAATCGGGCAGAGTGCAAACAGCAGATCGAAGCGATCGCCCAGTATCGCGGCATTTCGGTCGAAGACTTGATCAAAGAATGGCTCAATGGTGGCAGTGACGACGATTGAATTTACTTTGGGTGGCAACGTGGAACCACAAGCTTTTGAAGAGTATTGGAATCTAAAAC
The DNA here is from genome assembly GCF_056784215.1 of Leptolyngbya sp. CALU 1928. Taxonomy (NCBI): domain Bacteria; kingdom Bacillati; phylum Cyanobacteriota; class Cyanophyceae; order Leptolyngbyales; family Leptolyngbyaceae; genus Leptolyngbya; species Leptolyngbya sp. CALU 1928. The sequence continues at coordinate 195,553 of NZ_JBXBCE010000002.1, forward strand.
ACGGTGAAGTAGCAGCGCTGTTGGGTGGCTACACCGAGGAAGGGGTAAGCAATTGGTTTCGAGCCAAGCCAACCCCTGTCCCTGAGTCGGTCAAGGCGCGATTGTTGGGGCTTCATGTGCAGTTCCTCAAATGGGAAAATGATCTGCTGTTGCCGCCCAATGAGCGCGAGGCGTTTGAGATTGCCATGCTGCGACGGAAAAAGAAAACGGGGGAAAATAGTTAAGGCGGCGCGATAAACGCTTGCAACGCCGCGATCGCGTCGTCATTCTGCACTCCCCATGATCCTTTCCCGCAAATCACTTTGGGCGGTTCACTGGCTTCAACCATCGTGCAGGAGCCGTGAAATTTGCCCCCTGGCGGACTCGTTCCCTGTCCATTGAATTTCCAGCCTGCATTGATAAAAAAGCCTCGCTTCCGCAGGTCTTCGGTATCCGCCTTGCCAACCCAGACGTGATCCACCATAAACCAACCTTGGATGTAAGCATCCTGCTCATAGAGCTTCCGCAGCGCTGTATCTTCCGCTGGCAAGTAAGTTTTCCAGTCCTTTTTCACGGGTTCAGCCTTGGGAGTGGTTTGAGTTTGAGGGGGCTCGCTCGGTTTATCTGAATTGCCAAAGAGATTGATCAGGATAAACAGCAGGCAAATCGACCCCACGGCGAAGTAGGTAGCGTATTTTCTCAGCATGATTGTTAGTGCAGGGTGTTTGCTCAGACTGCCCAAAACCAAACGAGATCGCTCAAGCCATTAACTAGCGATCGAAACTGGGAACTCTTAGAAAGAACATTTCCCGGTCAACCCAATGAAAAAACTCTTTTTCGGCATATTCCTACTGCCAGCCCTGCTCTTGCCAGCCCCTGCTCAGGCGGCAAGCTGTAAAGATTTCTCGACTCAGCAGGAAGCCCAGGCATACTTCAATCGCAATGGCGGTGGGAACCTGGATCGGGATAAGGACGGGATTGCCTGTGAGAGTCTGCCTGGTGGCGTAACTCGTCCAGCTGCTCCCACTCCTTCAGAACCTGAGCAAACTACCACCCCGACCGAAATCACCCAATGTACCTATGTGCCCAAGGTTGCAGATCCTTGGAAACTGCCAAAAGCAGTGCTGATGGGCAATGCTAAATCTTCGTATTACTACAAAGGGGTGGTTTTGGCAGGCGATATGCGATCGGTTTCAGATTTTCTGGACTGTTACGGTTTGACGGTTAAGTTTCGCTCTGACTACGCTTCCTCTAGACCTGTGTGGGCAGCTTGCACCGAGGTAGGCATCGCAGGGGATGGCGGACAAACGGTTTGCGTTGCTCTAGATGAAAGCGGCGTTGAGGCAGATGAGCGGGTCTTTTCTGCTGAGTATGCTGAAAAGGTCGCTAAAACGCTTGGGCTGAGGTAGACGACAGCAAGACAATTTGAAGAATGAATCAAACGCCCTGGCTGATGCTGGGGCTTTTTTTATGGGCGATCGCGCTCATTCGCTCACCTGGATCGCTTCGACATAATCAACCAACTGCTCTGGGGTGCAGTTCAAGGCTTTGCAGAGCCTTGCGACCCTTGCTAACCACTCCACCCCGTTACGGTTATTTTCCCAATTTCGGATAGTCGTTTCCGTGACTCCAACAAGATCTGCTAACTCTCGTTGGGTTATTTCTGCCTGCTTCCGCAGTTCTGCAACTCGTGACACTGGTATCTCTCCCATAAGAACGCTTATATACAACTATAGGCGTAAAAATCCTTACGTAAAGTCTTGACACCATAAAAAGTTTTACGCTAATCTATTTACAGTTAGACATGACGAAACAGCCCACGCGGTTCCGCTGCCAACTGCCTTCAGTTGTGTGATGCCCGTCCCCTCGCATTCCAGCGCTCATCGTGGAACGAGGCTCAACTCTTTTAATTAACGCGATCGCACCTTTGCGTGATGCACCCAGATCGAATCTGGGGCGATCGCCTGAGCTTCGGCTCTAAAACAGTGTGTTCCCTTCCAAATCAAAATCCCGCGCGTCGGATCAGGACTCACGGGATCAAAAAGTCAAAATCTTACAACGGACTTGACCCCATCATGCTAACAGCAAACTCAATCAAATCGGTAGCTACAGGAGATCCACGCGAAACGGTGCGCTTTCCAACTACTACCCGCGCCTTCGTTCACATCGTTACCCTGATCAACCGTCGCACGGGAGAGGAAGCAGGGCTGGAGATTACAACCCTCTCAGACCGCTTCACAGACGTGATGCGCGAGATCACACACCAGAAGGTAATGCACGGGCTGATTGGATTTGAGGTCTACGAAACCCTTGACTGCAATCTACCGTTCTAAGCACGTTCACCGGGCGGAGGAATCCGCCCCTCACTATTTTGGAGAAAGCCCCCGTGATTCAAGAAGATTCTCATCCCTGCCAAATCTTCATTGGTGGGGAGCATCTGCATTCAGTGCTGATTCCATCCAAGATGTTGCAGGCTGGCAGATTCCAGCTTGACGGCTGCTCTGCCACGTTTGTGATTAAGAGTCAAAGGCAAACTAAAGACGAGATCGCCCTCGATTGCACCATCATTCCAGCCCAAAAGTAAATCCCCAACCCGTTGTAGAAATGACACCCGAACAAACTGACCAACTTCTTAGCCATCTGGGGCGCATAGCAGATGCCCTAGAGCGGCTCTCAGCGCCCGACCAAACCCGACCGAAGCACGTCAAGCCTTTGAGCGACTATCCCGAATTCAACTGGGATACGATTGGAGCCAGCATCATCAAGAGCGATCGCTATGGTGCAGCGGTGATTGAATGCGGAGGACAACTCTACTACCGTCGTTCCAAGTCTGATTTTGGCGAGGATGTCTGGTATTCCCACAGCATGGGGGCTGATGAGCAGGGCAAGAAGCGCTATGCCACGCTGATCAAGTTCACCCAACCGCCCAAAATCAAGAGCCTCTCTCAAGATTTGGTGGATGCGTATAGCGAGTAGGCATTAAAAAGCCCGTTACAGGAATTCCCGTCACGGGCTTTTTAATTATTTCGCCATCTGTTGGGCGATGAGCATCAAGATCCAAGATAGTTCAGTCTGATCCATTGATTTGATTCTTTCTTGCAGCGACGGAACACCAGAGCGGTCATAGAGATACGCCAAAAACTCTTCCGGCAGTTGCCCTCGAACTCTTGCGATCGCCTCCAGACTTTCCAGGTTGGGCGGATTTCTGCCAGTTTCCCACCCTTGCACGGCTCCCTGGCTGCAACCAAGCAACGCTGCAAAATCGCGCTGAGAAAGCTCTAGCGACTTGCGGGACGACTTTACGGCTTCAGCTAGGCGATCTAAAACGGCTTTATCCACTGGCAAAGAGATGAGGTTAGCACCTTGTTTTATCAGAAATGGATTCATTCGTGATTGAATAATTAAAGAGCCATTTATGATTTAATTATTATTTACTCAATTACAACTTACAAGAAAGTCATGGATGCCATATCTACAGAATCTAGAAAAACCTACACAACCCGGATAAAACCCAGTTTGTTCAAGGCTTTGGCTCGTCGAGCTATTGACGAGGATCGAAACGTTTGTGAAGTGCTTGAAGAGGCTATACAACTGTATTTCAGTCAGTTGGAGCAACAAAAATCATCACCCCAGGTAAAAAGTCTATGCAACTGATCAAAGTCGGCGATCGCCTATTCAACCTCGCAGCCATCACCCATGCCACCTATGAAGTAGTGCAAACGGAAGCGGGCGCAAACGAAATGGGTTGCACTATCAGCTTTGGGTGCGACGAAATTCTAATTTTCTACGGGGCACAAGCCCTGCAAGTGTGGGAATTGCTAGAAGCCAGGTCGCTCAACCTCGCTGCGCTGCACAAGGCAAGGGAGGCAGAAGCTTTGCGTCAGGCGATCGCCCATTAAATAAGCCGCAGCGCACAAACACTACGGCTCAATCATTTACTAGAAAGGATAATCATGCAATCACAAGCGTTGCAACTTCAACTTGTAGATACCAGAGTATCGCAATCAACCCAAAATCAGCAGAAATCTTTCAGCAACGACCTAACCGGATTCGTGCTGAAAAGCACAGGCAAAGCCAAGCTGCTAACCGCAGAACAAGAAATCGAATTGGCGCGGCGCATCCAGCGGGGAGATAAACGCGCCAAAGACAGATTGATCGAAGCCAACCTGCGGTTAGTCGTTTCCATCGCCAAAAAGTATCTGAATCGAGGGATGCCCTTCGAGGATTTGATCCAAGACGGCAGCTTGGGGCTGGTGAGGGCAGCGGAAAAGTTTGACCCCGCCAAAGGCTGCAAATTTTCCACCTATGCTCACTGGTGGATTATGCAGGCAGTTACGCGAGGCATTGCAGACAAGCAGCGCACGATTCGCTTGCCTACCCACATGGTTGAAAAGCTAAACCGGGTGAAGAAAATCACCCGCGAATTGACCAAAGAATTGGGGCGATCGCCCAACAAAGCAGAAATCGCCCAGCGGTTGGAAATTTCCCCAGAGAAACTGGACGAGCTTCTGATCCACGGGCGGCACCCGCGATCGCTCAATGCTCCCGTAAACAAATCCCTCAAGCAGGAGTGCGATGAGTTGGGCGAATTTATTGCAGCAGATGCACCCAACGCCACCGACGAACTGGCGGCGATCGAAAATTATGATCGCGTCCTGAGTTTGCTGCGTTTCCTATCGGAGCGCGAACAGGACGTAATTTGCCATCGCTTTGGGATTAGCGACGGCGAACCCAAGACCTGTGCTGCTATTGGGCTAATCCTGGGGATGACCCGCAAACGCGTTTTGCAGATTGAAGCCAGCGCCATGCGGAAGCTCAAGCGGCTTGGCGATCGCTGGGCTTCCACCGGAAAGATTGACACCGAAGGGTGCGATCGCTCGATTCGATATAAGCACAAGAGGGCAAAGTCATGATTGCAAAACTGGCGGATTTAGTCCGTCCCACCGTTTGGAAGCTCGGCATTCGTACCTGGTGGGGCGGCGTGTTTGCGGTCGAAGTGGCGGATGTTCGCTACCCAGAAGATGCGCTGGAAGCGTATGAGCGGTCTGGGCAGGAGTGCGATCGCGTGTGTGAGATGAGCTTCTTTTGCCCGACTGAGCAGCGCTGGAAAGTATTGGCGGATCGGGATGTGCAGGACGCGATCGTGTTGGTGAGGGGCGTGAAATGAATCGATTCAATGAATTACTCGACCGCTGGGCAGAGCTAGAGCCTGAGTGGTGCAAAAAACTGATTGGGAATTGTTTTAAAATCGCCATTAACGGTTTTGACTGGTGGAGCCTTGCTCAAGATCTAAATGCCATTGATTTTTCGCCTTTGCAATGGTCATTGCAAAAGGCGATCGCGGATAAAGATCTAGCCATCGACATCCACTACGACCCGACAAAACAATTATGGTGCGTTCACCTGTGGCGCGTAGAGCCAGATGAGGGGGATGCGCGGGAGTGGCACCAGGTTGGAATGTCGGAGTGGCTTGAAGAAAGCGCGATCGCCCTCCTTTCCGCCTACATTCAAGCATTAGAAGCCTCTGTGAAAATCGGGGGGGGTAGCAATTGAATATCCCAAAAGATTCCAATCTCAAGCCTGCTCACTACCAAGAATGGCTAGCCAGCGGCATTAGCCCTGAAATTATCGCCCTCAACGTTCGCTCTGTGGATGGGCAAGAGGCAATTGAACGCATCCTGGGCGATGCCATTTCCAAGCGCCAGAAAGTAACCAGCTATGCCACGGTTGGCGTTGCCAAACTTTTAGAAATTTATAGCCCCTTAGAAAATGGAGGCTGGTGGGTCAACGGCATTGATCCACTGAATGACTACCAGCCGATGGAGTGGGGGCAACTCAAGCCTGATAGCCCCCGAATTGATCTATCGAAGGCAGGCAAGAAGAAAAAGTATGAAGCGCCTTTGGGTGTTGAACCCAGATGCCAATTTTTGCGCCAGACCTTTGGCGACACAACAAACACCGCACTTTTATTAGGAGTTAATTATGGGGAGAAATTCGCAGAAGAGATTAGAGCAGCGATTGAATCAATTGGGGTGCTATCCACCACCAAACACGCCACAAGCAGTTCTACGCCAACAGATCAAATTAATGCAGGGCATAGACAATCAGACCTTGAAAATTCGCAATACTCCAGGCAGTTTGGAGAAATTCAAGGCGCTTGCAGCAGAGGGGAATATAGAGAAGCTCTGCGATTATTTCGAGCAGTACGGCATCTCGCGAGAGATAACCGCGCTCAACCCAGAGGCTTTGATCCAGCAAGAGATTCGGGATCTGAGCGCCTGAATCAAGAGAATCCCAACTACTGGCGCTGGGTTCACGATCGAAATTTACCAATCGCCTTGACTGAAGGCGCAAAAAAGGCAGCTAGCTTTCTGAAAATTGGGATTAGCGCGATCGCCCTTCCCGGCATCACCATGGGCGTTCGCACAACCGACGCAGATGGGGTTCGCCTGCTTTCACCCCATCTAGTCCCTGACCTGGCATTCTTCGCCACACCAGGGCGCGAGGTTAGCGTGTGTTTTGACTACGAAACCAAGCCCAAAACAATCAGCGACATACAGCATGAGATTGCCAAGCTCAAAACCCAGTTCTTAGACGCAGGCTGTCAATTTAAAGTCATCGATCTACCTGGACCCGAAAAGGGCGTGGATGATTTCATCGTTGCCCAAGGCGAGGAAGCCTTTCACAAGGTCTACAAGCAGCGTAGAACCTATGAGCAATGGTTGGCGAGTGGATACAACAAACTCACCTTCCCCGTGTCACAGGCGCTCAATCAGCGCTATTTGGGAGCGCTAGAGCTACCCGATACCGCCAAAATCGTTGGGCTGAAATCTCCAAAGGGCACCGGGAAAACCGAAGCATTCATTCCTTTGGTAGCAGCGGCAATGGAAAGAGGGCAGCGCGTGTTGCTCATCTCCCACAGAGTGCAGTTAGCGGAAGCCATCTGCAACCGCATCGGCTTGAATTACGTCACCGAGGTTCGCGGCTCCGATGAGGGCGATTTGCTGGGGTATGGGCTGTGCATTGATTCACTTCACCCTGAGTCTCAGGCAAGGTTCAACGCGGATCATTGGCATGATGCCCTGATCATCATAGATGAGGCAGAGCAAGTGGCGTGGCATCTGCTAGAGGCGAAAACGGAAGTCGCCAACAATCGGATCACGATTTTAGAGCAGCTTAAAATCCTGCTGATCAACACCCTGGAATCTGCCACCGGGCGGGTGATTTTGGCGGATGCGGATTTGAGTGATTTGAGCATCAATCTAGTTCACGGCTTGCTGGCAAATCAGCCACCCCCACATCTGATCGTCAATTCCTGGCAGCCCGACAGCGAGGCTTGGCAGGTTTACAACTACGCCCAAAATCGCGCTAACGATTGGCTGTGCGGCTTAGATCAAGAGTTGGGCAGCGGCGGTAAAACCTTGGTCGTGCTGCAATCGCAGAAAAGAAAATCCAGATTTTCCACCACCACTCTAGAGGCGCTGTTCAACGCCAAATATCCTCACCTCAAGATTCTGCGGATTGACTCAGAGTCGATCGCTGACCCAACTCATCCCGCCTTCAAATGCACCGAGCATATCAATGAGGTGGTGTCTCGATACGATTGCGTCCTGGCATCCCCCACCCTCGAAACCGGGGTGAGCATTGATATCAGAGGGCATTTCACCAGCGTCTGGGGCTGCATGAATGGAGTCTTGCCCGAAAATACAGCGCGGCAATCCCTAGCACGGGTCAGAGATCCGGTAGATAGGCACATCTGGATTCGCAAACGCGGGTTCGCCCAAGTCGCCAATGGATTTAGCACCAAGAAGGCGATCCTCGCGGGGGAGTATCGCCAAGCGAAGGTCACTGAGAAATTTGTGCAGCTTGCCACCACCGAAAGCCCCCTAACGGGTAGCTACGAATGCTGCCTACAGGTTTGGGCAAAGATGGCGGCGCGGGTAAATTGTGGGCTGGCTCAGTATCGCCAATCGGTTTTGGAGGGATTGGAGCGTGAGGGACATCACGTTTACGAGATTGATGCGCCCCTGGCAAACATTGAACTGCTCGAAGAACTGGAAACCCTGAGAAAGCGGCTTTACCAGGAAGAACGCGAGGCGATCGCCAATGCGGATGGCATCAGCGCCACGACCTATGAAAAGTTAAAGGGAAAAAAGGCGAAAACGGCAGGGGAGCGCCATCAGGAGCGGAAATATTCCATAGAGAGTCGCTACCAGGTCGATGAAGTCACGCCCGAACTGATTGAAAAAGATGATGACGGCTGGTATCCCAAGCTGAGGCTGCACTACTACCTCGGAATGGGCAAACCATTCCTCAAACATCGAGATGAACAATCCTTAGAACACACGCTCAAAACCTCCGGCGCTTGGCTCCCCACGACCAACCGCGCCCAACTCAGCACCCGATGCTGGCTGATTGAGCAGTTGGGCGTGATGGCGCTCTTGAACTTGGATGAAGACTTTAACGGGGGTATCAAGGCTCACGAGTATGAAGATGCTCATCCTGCCCTGCTGAGGCTGGCAAATCTGGCGAAACGCAACAGTTGGGATGTGAAAAATGTGATTGGGGTGACGGTGAATGAAAAAATGTCACCGATTCAAATTGCCCAAACCCTACTGGGGAAACTGGGAATCAAGCTTAAATTCCTATGCCAGGAGGGAGGCAAGGGCAACCGACAGCGCGTCTATCGATACGAACTGCCAAAAGACGGCAGAGACGCGATCCTAGCGGGTTGGTTCACTCGCGACTTAAGCGCTCAGCAGCAGCGAGAAGAGGAAGCCGTGCACACCCCTAGTAATAAAGATCAAGAGTTACTAGGGGGTGTGGCATGAAAACTAAAACCGCGTTGGCGAAGCCTTCACCAAGTGAAATCGCAGTAGGCGACACCGTGCTCATCCATGGAGCGGCTACTTGGCTCCGCACCGGCAGTGATGGGTTGCCTTGGGACGCAGTGCCCAAAAGTTATCGGGAGGCTTCAGAGATTCCGTTGCTAGTCCTTAGCCCCGAAATTTTCATCAAGCTGATGGAACCCAGCGAAGTTCTGTTCATTTCCCAGGATGGGCAGCGGGTCAGAGTTCGCAGCCCCGATGGTCGGGTGAGCGCCTTCAACATTTCTGATGTCAGCATTTTCAGGAAGAAACCATGAACACAACACTTGAAACCAACCTAAAAAAACGACTCAGAGAGCTACTACCCAGTAGCCGGCTACTTCAATCTGAAACCCGGTGCCAACTCTGGCGATCGCTCTCTTCCCCATCCCGCAAAATCCTCACCATGGGGATGCCCAGCTTTTTTCGGATTCCACCCACTCACAAAACCGTGTTTTGCCTTCATTTTCCCAGCGAGGCGGTGATTTGCCAGCAATCGCACTGGGAAGCCCTGGATGAACTCTGTAAGCATCTGTACGCCCTCACAGGCATCACTGAGGTCTACATCCGAGGCACCGACCTGTGCTGTCGTTGCAGCCTGCTCAATGGGCATTGGGTTCGTGAATCAATCATTCAAGGAGGTAGTCAATGAAACTCAAGTATTTCAAGTATTTATTTCCTCGGATTTGGTGCTGCATCGGCTTAAGGATGTGCAACTTTTGGGGCAGAAACGAAAATGAGCCATTTGTCGATTGGCGCTTAGCGTGGCAAGTTTCAGGAACCATCGCCGAAGCGTGGGAGATCATCGACTCCAGCCCTTTTAAATCTAAACGGGGGGAGTGGTGATGGTCGTAGCAACGAAGCAAAAAACAGACCCGCGCTGCCAACCCGGTGCAGTCTGCAAAATTCCCAGTGGAGCCAGGGTATTTGTCACGGGAATGAAGGGCGATCGCGTCCTTGTCGATCACGAAGCCAGACACCTCGGCTCTGATTCCTTCCCCTTGAGTATGCTCACGCTGGTACAGGAGAGTTTGGAGCCTGTACCTGCTCCTGATGAATCCTTTCACGATGCCTATATTCGGGAAGGACAGGAGCTTGCAGGGTGGAAGGTGGGCGATCGCGTCATCCATCCCAAAACTAAGGGGCATATCTACACCATCCAAGAGATCGATGGCGATCAGTGCTGTGGGACTTTTAAGGACTCACAAGGGTATCAGCGGCAAAACTGGCTGCCCATCTCAGAATTGGAAAGCGCCCCATCCCTCATCACCACCGCCCAAACCTTATGGGCAGAAATTGACCAGGCTGTTGCTGTCGCAGATCAGGCGAACTACAGCGCCCTCGACTCCGCCAGACTGTGTGGCGAAACCCTACTACAACTCAAAGCAGAAACACCCCACGGGCAATGGGAAACCGTGAGGAATCAGATTGTGCATCCTCGCACTGGCAAGCCCATGCCCAGCCAGACGGCGACACTCTATCAACGGATTTCCGAAAAGTGGGAAATCCTCAAGGCAGAGAACGTGCGAGGGATTAAGCAGGCGGATGAAGCCCTGCGGCGGCTAAAGCCTGCAAAAGAACAGCCAGAAACCAAATCCCCAACCGTTGGGGAAATTGCCCAGAATCCTTACGAGTACGTCGGGATTGACCCAAAACCCGTCTGGATTCTTGATGGCGACACATGGATCGAAAGCAAGGCAGTTGCCCAAAACGGGCGCGGCTTTGTTCAGGTGCTATGGGGCAACGATCAAGAGGCTTCTTTTCCACCAACCAAAATTTTATGGAGTAACCCCGATGTACCACACCCAAGCGGCGATGAACGAGATTCTGGATTTTCAGGAAGAGATCTTGATCCTATTGAGGCGATCGCCCAAAACGAAGACAGAGATATTCAGTTCTTTTCCACAAATAAAGCCCCTACGAATTACCCGGAATCTAACAGCACTGGCAAACGAGGGGTCGATTTGCCATCATCAGGACGGCACTTACCATCCTCGAATCTGGAAGCGGGCGATTTAAGTACAGGGCAAAAAACACTGCTGAATCGACTTAAGGAAATTGCCAGCATCAAGTCAGCGGAGATTTTTACCGCCCTCAAGGGTGAGGCTGAACCCGATGACCTGGTAGCGATCGCGGATGAACTCGAAACCGCCATCCTCGAGATTCTTGAATCCCGATTTTTGTAGGAGAAAAAATGGCTAAACAACAGACTGCACATCAGCTTTGGCGACAGTTTCAATCCAATTCAATTCCCAGGTCTGCTCCTGCTATACAGCACAAAGAAATGCAAAAAGCTTTCTATGCTGGCATGGCTTCGCTGCTGGGCGCTTTGAAAGATATGGATGAAAGCCTTTCTGAAGAGGAAGGCGCTGAAATCTTGGAAAGTTACCAACAGGAGATAGTCAAGGCTTTGGAATCATTTACCAAAGGAGGCGATCTCAATGACTAAACGCTACCAAGTCACCGGAAGGGTTCCCGCTATGTTTAGAATCACCGTTGAAATTGGTGAAGAGTATGTTGAACAAGGGGGAAGAAAACTAGAAAACGCCATACAAGAGGCGGTTGAAAATGTAATCGATGATGGGCGATTTGATTACGAGTTTGACGTAGGGAGTGTTGACGTGTCGGGATTTAAGCCTGAAACAGGACAGGAGGCAACCCATGAAGCTGACTGACTTCAAGTTCATCCCCAAAAAAGAAGCCGCCCAACTCATGGGTATCAGTGCCACCACCCTTGCCCGAATTCGCAAAGATCCCGCGTCAGCATGGCAAGAGAACATACATTACGTGTTTCGCAATGGGCGATATGAGTACAACGAGGCGCTGGTGATGGCATGGCACAACCGGGCGATCGCCCCTCATGGATATATCAACGCCTTACAAGCATTTCAGCAGGCAGTGGAGTCTAGTCAGAAGCGGAGGAAGGCAGGATGAGACGAAAACCGACTTCGCCAGGACAACTGCTTCTATTGGGAGCGATCGCCCCTAAACAACCTTTAACTTGGCAAACTCGCGTCAAAATCTCACAAGCCAACAGGAAACCTGCTAACGGGAGAAACGCCAAAGGTTCAAACAACTTTCATAGCGTCGGATATGCGTTTGTTTCTCCTAGTGGAGAGATTTTTCAGGGAGTTGGTATCAGAGCTTTTGCTGAGTCGGTAGGACTGCCTGAAGAAGGATTTCGCGCAGTGAGAGATGGACGGTCTATTTCTCACCACGGCTGGAAGGCTCTTGATAGCAGAGATCCAAAAAACAGAGTTAGCCCGTCTCGAATTGCTGAGTATGCAGAGCTTTACAGGAGCGGTCTAACGTGCAGGGAGATAGCCGATCGCTTTGGATTTTCCAGCGCCAACGCAATTAAGGCACTGCTTAAAAAGTCTGGTTTTTCAGAATTTCGCAGACCCGCGCCGCGTCGGACAGATGCTAGAGAAAAGTTTCTTAGGCAGTGTATTAGGCTCTACGAGTCTGGATTAAACTGCGATCAAATCGCCGCAAAGATTGGACATGGCAGAGATAAAATTTATGCGGCGATGAAGCGCTCTGGCTATCAGTTCAGGACGGTTGAGGAGGCAAGAAAACTTACTCTAAAAGAGCGAAACGACAAGATCTGTGTTGCCTACAAATTTGGACTGTCCACTCAGGAAGTTGCAGATCGCTTTGGGCTTGCCAGCGCTGGACCAGTTAGAAGAATTTTGAAGGAGAACGGCATTCAGATCCGCCCCCGCAACAAGATGAATGAAACCAAACGTCGCGAGACTGCTGATCGTTATTGGAAAGCCTACAAAGCTGGATCAAGTTTGCCTGAAGTTGCAAAACGTTTTGGAGTTTCTACTAGCTCTGTTGAGCAATATCTCAAAAAAGCTGGCTATTCGTTGCGATCTGCATCAGAGTCTCAGCTCGTAAAAAATAGAAAGCTCGAAAGCACTGCCTTTATCAAGGATCTATTTAGTCCGGCAACTTCCGCCGTCCCCTAACATTGGCTGCATATCGTGAATAAACCACCCTCACACTATTCCCCATCGTCTCTGCCACCTCCGCAGGACTCCAGCCCTGATCCAACAGATGCGAGTGAGCAGTATGGCGCGTGGTGTACGGCTTGCGGTAATCTAAACCCAGCCCATCAATGATTGGCTTCCATGCCCGGTTTCTAAAGTTGTGATCATCGATCGCCCCTCCTTTGACCGAAGGAAACACCAGCTCATCTGGGTCAGGCTTCTCGCCCCGCCTCACTTCCAAAATCTTTTGCAGCCTGGAGTTGAGCGCAATCACCCGCGAATTGTTGGTTTTGGTTTCTTTCCTTTGCCCCCGGCTCAGGCTTTCCCAAATCGAAATAGTGGAGCAATCATCGCTCACACTTTGCCATCGCAGCCCGATCAACTCCCCAGGGCGACAGCCCGAAATCATGGCAAAAATCACATAATCCACAAAGTAGTGGTAGGTTGGGTGAGTGCGAAACGCCTCGATGATCTGCTCACGCTCCACCTCGCTAAACACACTAGGAGGGGGCAACGCAGGAACCTTCACCCGCACATCAGTAAAAGGATTGGTTTTCACTAAGCCCTGCTTAATTCCCCAATCGTAAGCCGCCCTTAGTTGCTCAATCCTCAGTTTCGCCGTCACTGGCGCAAGTTTTTCCAACAGCCATTCTCGATACCCTTCAGCCTCTTCTCTCGTCAGGGAAGTGGCTTTTTTAGTGCCAAAAAACTCTTTCAGCTTAGGCAGCAGCGCCCGGTACTTGCTGACAGTGCTACGTGAGATCCCACTGTGTTGTTTAAATAATTGGTATTTATTAAATAGATCCCATATAGATATCCCCATATCTATATGGGACTCCGGTCTGTACTTTTTTAGGCTGGCATCAAAGTTGCCCGTGGCAATATCCGCCTCAATCCCCCGCGCCTTTTGCTCCCCCACGATGCGGTTAATCGGGCGATCGCTCAATCCCAGTGCCAAACAATAGCGCTTCCCGGCATATCGCCATCGCAATCGCAACCGCCCCTCAAACACCTCAACATTGACCCGTGCATTCATACCAAACTCCGTACCCGCCACCGTACCCAATGATGGCTGAAAGTGGTATGGATTGGTATAGGTTGACATACCTGTTTAGCCTGCTCTAGCGGTTTGCGCTCCGACCCTACATATCCTGGAACCCTTTGCTATCAGGAGTTTCAAGCTAAGCCCGTGACGAGGATTGAACTCGTGACCTCACCCTTACCAAGGGTGTGCTCTACCACTGAGCCACACGGGCGGATTGTGAATGGGCCGAGCTGGATTTGAACCAGCGTAGGCGTAGCCAGCGGATTTACAGTCCGCCCCCATTAACCACTCGGGCATCGACCCACATTCCACAGTTACTGATATTAGCATAAGAGCGATCACAAACTATAAACAATCTAACGATTTCTTGAATTATTTCCTGTTTACTTTGGGCTGAGGTTAGCTCCTAAATAAATTAACGCTACTGAAGTCTTGCCGCGAGATTAATAGACTTATGTTGAGCCCTAAGCAAATTCTCAGTCATCTTGAATAAGATGTGTTTTATCTCAAGCGAGACGAATGGGACTTGCTAGTAGTCTGAAAATGAGTCTCGTGGTCTAGATTTGCTTTTTTCTTGCGAATTTATGATTTTATGGCAATCTAACAAAAGAATGGATGCGTATTCAGAGTGATTAGCTGAAGTAAAGTTGGGATTTAGTGAGTACTATGTTTTAGTCAGCAGATAGGCTTGAAAGTTTTCTGCGTCAGGTTTGATGAGGCATAGTCATGGCGCTTGTTGTTCAAAAATATGGCGGTACGTCGGTTGGGACGGTGGAACGCATTCAAGCAGTAGCTCAACGAGTGAAGCGTACTGTGGATGCGGGTAATTCAGTGGTGGTTGTGGTTTCGGCAATGGGCAAGACAACCGATGGATTGGTCAAGCTTGCCGCTGAAATTTCGGCTAATCCGAGTCGGCGTGAAATGGATATGCTGTTGTCTACTGGAGAGCAGGTGACGATCGCGCTCCTAAGTATGGCATTGCAAGAAGCAGGTCAGTCGGCACTTTCGATGACCGGGGCACAGGTTGGAATTGTGACAGAGGCAGAGCATAGTCGGGCGCGAATTTTGCGAATTGAACCTGATCGCCTGAAGCAACATCTAGCACAAGGAACCGTAGTTGTGGTTGCGGGGTTTCAAGGGATCAGTAGCGCTAATGAGCTAGAAATTACCACCTTGGGACGTGGCGGTTCAGATACATCGGCGGTGGCTTTGGCGGCGGTTCTACAGGCAGATTATTGTGAGATTTATACAGATGTTCCAGGAATTTTCACCACTGATCCGCGATTGGTGCCCGATGCTCAACTGTTGGCGGAGATCACGAGCGATGAGATGTTAGAGCTTGCGAGTTTGGGTGCAAAAGTGCTGCACCCGCGTGCTGTGGAGATTGCTCGTAATTTTGGGGTGCCGCTGGTGGTGCGCTCTAGCTGGACGGATGATCCGGGAACGTGGGTGATGTCGCCTCCGCCTAAACCGCGATCGCTGGATAGATTGGAATTAACCCGTGCGGTTGATGCGGTGGAGTTTGACACTGATCAAGCGAAGGTTTCTTTGCTGCGGGTGCCGGATCGCCCTGGTGTGGCGGCGCGATTGTTTGGCGAAATTGCTTCTCAAGCCTTGAATGTCGATCTGATCATTCAGTCTATTCATGAAGGAAATACGAACGATATTGCCTTTACGGTGACTCATGGGTCTTTAAGGGGAGCAGAAGCGGTTGCCAGTGCGATTATTCCGGCTCTGTGCGAGGGCAATCCGGTAGGGCTGGATGCGGAAGTGATGGTAGAGCAGCAAATCGCCAAAGTCTCGATTGCGGGGGCTGGCATGATTGGTCGTCCGGGTGTGGCAGCGCAAATGTTTACGACGCTGGCAGCAGCGGGAGTGAATATTCAAATGATTTCCACTTCAGAAGTGAAGGTTAGCTGCGTGGTGATGGCGGCAGATTGTGATCGAGCGATCGCGGCTCTTTGTCAGACGTTTAATCTCACTAGCTCTCCCTATCAAGCGCAAGAAAACCGGGAACTTCCCGCTCCTCAGTTGATCGAACAGTCGAGCAACGCATCTCTGTCTTCAGATCTTCCTCCTGTACGCGGGGTGGCGCTTGACCAAAAACAGGCTCGTCTGGCGATTCGCTCGATTCCCGATCTTCCAGGTATGGCGGCGCGCGTTTTCCAGCTTTTGGCAAGCAAAAATATTAGCGTGGATATGATTATTCAATCTCAGCGATGTCGCGTGATTGGGGGGGCAGTAACGCGGGATATTGCTTTTACAGTGGCACAAATGGATGGAGAAACAGCTCGACTGGCTTTAGAAGCGGCGAGACCAGAGTTAGACTGTGGCGATATTGTGCTAGATGCCGCGATCGCAAAGGTGAGCATTGTTGGAGCGGGTATGGTGCAGCAGCCCGGTGTCGCGGCGCGGATGTTTGCCGCTCTTTCGCATCATCAGATCAATATTGAAATGATTGCTACGTCTGAGATTAAGGTTAGCTGCGTGGTATCTGAAAAAGACGGGGTGAAAGCACTTCAGGTGATTCATGCCGCGTTTGAGCTATCGGGCGATCGCTTGGTTCAAGTGCCAGCATGAGGAGTTCTAACAACAGGTGCTGCCAGTATCGGTAATGGTGTCGCGATAATTTACGCCCTTGGTTTCGCGGGGGTGACGCAAAGAATCTCGTGAGCAATCGAACACCGGGGCAGATTCGAGCGGAATGGCGGCATGAGGTAAGACGGGAATCATGTCTTGGTGATAGGGGCTATGGGAATCAGTGTAGAGTTTGAAGGTTTTGTCGCAGACTGCCATTCTTTGACCCCGATGTAAGGTGTGACCATCATCATCTTGGACGGATTTCCAGGGTCCTTTATAAATCACTGCTTGATTTCGTTCCAGGCATAAACCTTGCTTGCCTTTATAAGCTCGAACGGTGAGCGATCGAAACTCAATGCCATCAATTACTTGCCACGGCTCCTCTTGCCGCGTCAAAATTTCGATGCCGTGGAAACCCGCTTGCTCAAACATTTCCAAAAAAGTATGTTCGCGAAAGGCTCCGGCAATGCATCCGCTCCAAAGTTTGGAGTCGTTGAGAATGGTTGCAGTGGGGTCTTCGTCACATACGATGTCTGAAATGACTGCCCGTCCGCCTCGTTTGAGTACGCGAAAAATCTCGGCAAACAACTGCTGTTTATCTTGAGGGCGAACCAGGTTCAGCACGCAGTTGGAGATGACTACATCGATACTATCGTTGGCAATGAGTGGGGTTTGACGGCGGAGGCGATCGCGCTCTGTTTCAAAGGCGGCAACACCCTCTAGCGTAGTAATCGGATTTTTCTGCAACCAACGTTCCATCTCGTCGAGGCTTAAGGCGAGATCTTGAATTTTGCCTTTGACAAATTCCAGATTGCGATAGCCCAGTTTGTCACCCATTTCTTCCAAGTATTTGCGCGATAGGGCTAACATTTCTTCATTAACATCTACGCCAATCACGCGCCCCGTTGCTCCCACCCGTTGTGCCAAGATGTAGCAGTTTTTTCCGGCTCCCGACCCTAGATCCACCACGGTTTCACCCAGATTCACATAGCGAGTGGGATCTCCACAGCCGTAATCCTTTTCGATGATTTCCTGGGGCAATCGTTCCAGATAGGCGGAGTCATAACCATCCGTTGGGCAACACAGCAATGCTTCGGGTTGTTGCGCTCCCGCTTCGTAGCGTTCCCGAACGGCTTGCTCAATGTTGTAGGAGAACGACCCCGTCGCGCGGAGCGCTATCGCGGTTGTTTCAGGAGGTGCAGCAATATTTGACACGAGTTCAGTCATGAATGAGAAGTCCTTCTGTACCATTACGGATGTTGTACATCTACTCTCGACATTCTAAGTCAATAGGAATGTTGTAGGTCTACATCAGGCAGTTAGCACAAAATTTGACCCCTCAAAATTATTAAAACGTCCTTTTAGTTAAAGCCTTTTAGCTAAAGCATCGGTGCGCTGCGGACTCTGCGGGTAAGGGTTTGCTAAATAAGTATCCTTGCATTGCATCACAACCAATTGAGTGTAAAAACTTTTGTTGTTCCATTGTTTCTACGCCTTCGGCAATCACATCTAAATCTAATCCATGTCCTAGGGTGACGATCGCTTGAATCAAAGCAGCATCTTTGCTACTAGTCGTTAAATCTTTAACAAACTCTCGATCAACTTTCAGGGTGTGCAACGGAAATCGTTTAAGGGTCGCGAGCGAAGAGTATCCGGTGCCAAAGTCGTCCATTGAGATATGCACCCCCATTGTCCGCAGTTCATTTAAGACTGCGATCGTGACATGAATATCTTGCATCGCAATACTTTCAGTGATTTCAACCTCCAAGTATTGAGCTTCCAAGCCAGTTTCGGCAAGCACTCGGTTAATCAGTTGAGCCAAGTTTTGCTGCTGAAACTGCCGTGCAGAAAGGTTGACGGCAACTCGAATCCGAGGATATCCCGCTGCTTGCCAAGCTTGGTTTTGGGCACAGGCTGTTTGCAATACCCACTCGCCGATCGCTGCAATTTGCCCCGTTTCTTCAGCGAGTGGGATAAATTGGTTCGGCGGAATCAGTCCTCGAACTGGATGTTCCCAACGAATTAAAGCTTCTGTGCCCACAATTTTCCCGGTTTTGAGGTCTACTTGGGGCTGATAATGCAACAAAAACTCACCTCGATTCAGCGCCTTGTAAAGATCATTAGCCAGCACAAGTTGCTCTAGCGCTTGAGTGTTCATATCCGCAGCATAGAGTTGGAAACTATCCTTAGCCCTGTTGTTTGGCGCGATACATGGCAGTGTCGGCATTTTTCAACAGTGTCTCCGCGTCTTCGCCATCATAAGGCGCAAGAGCAATCCCAATACTGGTTGTTACGTGAAACTCTTGCTTGCCACAGGTAAATGGTTCATTCAGCGTGCTGATAATGCGTTTAGCGATTTTGGTCGCGTCGTTGGTAGAGTCGATTTGAGGCAAGATTAATGTAAATTCGTCGCCACCCCAGCGGGCAATAGTATCACTCTTTTTGAGGCATCCAGAAATTCGCTGAGCCACTTGTTGCAGCAGTTGATCCCCAATGGCGTGACCTAAAGTGTCGTTGATCACTTTAAAGCGATCGAGATCTAGAAACATCACCGCCAGCATTTCGCCCTGTTGATACGCATACGCCAATGCTAGCGATAGCCGTTCGTCAAACAAAAGTCGATTGGGTAGCCCGGTTAGGCGATCGTGGGAGGCTTGATGTCGAATCATATCCTCAACTCGCCGCTGCATCACTGCCATGTATAGATGGGTGCCTAAGGTCTGAGCTAGCTTAATTTCATTAGTCGTCCATTCTTGAGCTAATCCTTTTTTGACCTCTCGCCACATCTCAAATGATTGTCGTGGACGCATATTACGCTCGTCTGCTTCCCATCGCCCTGCCCAAAGAGTTTCTGTATCAATTTCTTGGCGAAAAATGCTTAAACAACCGATACATTGCTGTCGATATTGCAACGGCACAATCAAAATAGAGCGAATGGTTGTAGTCTCAAAAGCAGGCGCTAAAAATTGAAGTTGAGGATTTTTGTAGAGATCTTGAACGCTGTGAAGCTGCGGCAGGACAGTGGACTGGTCAATGAAACCATCCTCATAGTATTCTGGAGTTTCTGAGAGCAGATCGCACGATGCAAACGTTTTCCCCATAGAGATTCCCATCACTTGTTGCCAAAAATGACTCTCCTCAATTTGAGCAAGCGTTGGTTGAACTCCATAGGTATATAGTTGGGCAGCATTGCCTGTGATATCGGCATTGATGTAAAGTCTGCCACCGTTTCCTTCAAAGGCTTTGACGGTCTCGTCTAATACGGATTGTCGAATTCTACTGATATCGTAGGGAGCATGGAGTAAACGACTAATGTGATTAATCGTTGATTCATGATGAACTTGTTGTCGTGTTTGGCTTAACAGATTGGCTTGAGCAATGGCGATCGAAACCTGATCGACTAAAAGCTGCACAACTTGCAACTCATCTTGAGAATACTGGCGGGATTGGGCGTGGTGCGATACTAATAAACCCCAAAGCTGATTATGATGCAAAATAGGGACGACAAGCGAGGAACAAACCCCCATGGCTGCTAGATATTCTGCATGGCAGGCATCTACCGGGGCATAGCGAATATGACCTACGCCTAAACTTGCTCCGGTTTCTGGATCATCCAGGTGACTCAGCATTTTACGCTGTGAGGCGACATCGACAATTACCCGCGATCTCGCTTTGATAAATAGGGCACGAGCGTGAGGCGGAATATCACTTGCAGGAAAATTAAGCCCTTGTAGAGAAGGCAGATGGTTTCCACTGATGGCTTCAGCAATTACTTCACCGCTTCCATCTGAGTGAAAGCGATAGATTTTAACCCGGTTCGTGTCAAGAAACGCACGAGTTTCAGTCGCTGTTGTACTTAAAATTTCTTGTAGTTCGAGCGATCGCCGAATGCGATTCGTCATGCGATTAAGCACACCTTGATAATCAAAGGTTGGCGGAGACGGCTGAGTTCGATTTCTGCGTTTCATAGTGACAGTGTTCCGATGAATGATTAAACCTTTCTTTCAAAGTGCCCAATTAATGTAGTGAACGATACTTGTATACCTGAGATTGACGGTCTAATTTCCGTAAGCTTCAAGAAAGGTTACAGTGCTTGTGCGATACACTGAAAAGGTTGATTAGAAAAAATTAGATGGCACGTTCAAACGGCGGCAAAACTGACCAACCTATATTGGAGTCGCCTGCGATCGCCGATCTGGAAGGCGCGGAAGTACCCGCAGATTTATCTGAATCTAGTGCAGAGACTCCAGTGGCAGACACGCAAACGATTGATGATTGCTTGAATGCCCTCAAAGCATTATTAAGCACCGTCGAAAAGCTTCAGAAAGTGCGTCTTGAAGTGGGTGATATAAAGCCGTTCCTAATCAGAATGCTGGATGGAGAGGTGATGTCGGGGGAAGAGTTAGAACAACTTAAGACTGGAGTTGGCGGTCTATCTCGTTTGATTCGGGCTTATAGTGATCACCAAATTGCTTTAACAAAAGCGCAACCAACAAGAGATCTTTTAGACCAGGTGTTAAGTCATTCATCACCCAATTTACCCGAATAAAATTAGCGCGATCGCTGAGTAAAACCATTTAGTGAAAATAGCTTTCTTGGGCAAAAGCCACAGATTGAAGGAGGAAGTAGGCGCTTTTAAGTAACAAGCAGGCGCAAGCAGAGATTATTAAAAGCATATAGAAATAGATCTATAGTGTTATGCTAGAAAAGCACGAATTCTGCCACCGCTTTTTAAGCCAACAGGATCACTGTAAAAGACCATTTTCATTAACGCTATGAATGCACAGCAGTAGGAGTTTGGAGAACTGTGGCTAAGAAAGATGGAGCGCAAGTAGAACAACCCGCATCAACTGGCTTTAAAGTCAGCGTTTTTCTCCAAGAAACAAGGGAAGAATTCGACAAGGTTGTTTGGCCCAGTCGGCAGCAACTTATCAGCGAATCACTAGCTGTCATTCTCATGGTAGTTCTCTCCACGACCATGATTTATTTCGTAGATAACTTCTTTGGTTGGGCAGCAAGGGAGGTGTTTAAATGACTTTTACATCCGACGAATCCCAACGTACTACTGGGGTCAGCGAACGTGAAGCTGAGGAAAGCGAAAATTCTTCAACTTCTTTATCCCCTGAATCATCTCGCTGGTATGCCGTTCAGGTTGCGTCAGGCTGTGAGAAAAGAGTTAAAGCCAATTTAGAGCAGCGTATTCAAACTTTGGACGTTGTAGAAAAAATCCTACAAGTTGAAATCCCTCAAACTCCTGCCGTTAGAATTCGTAAGGATGGTAGCCGTCAAAATACTGAAGAGAAAGTTTTTCCTGGATATGTGTTGATTCGGGTCACACGGTTCTGGAATAACGATCTTCAACAGTGGGAAATGGACGATGAAGCGTGGCTGGTTGTAAAAAACACCCCCAATGTCATTAATTTTGTGGGGGCAGAACAAAGACGACCGGGTCGAGGAAGAGGGCATGTAAAACCAATGCCGCTCAGTCCTCCTGAGGTTGAGCGCATCTTTAAGCAAGCTCAGGAACAAGAGCCAGTCGTTAAAATAGATATGTCACCGGGTGATAAGATTTTAGTTCTTTCAGGTCCTTTTAAGGATTTTGAAGGTGAAGTGATTGAGGTGAGTCCAGAGCGCAGCAAGCTAAAAGCGTTGCTATCTATTTTTGGGCGCGACACCCCAGTGGAATTAGAGTTTAATCAGGTTCAAAAGCAGAGTTAACTAATGGCAAAAAAGGTCGTTGCAATGATTAAGTTGGCGCTTCCAGCAGGAAAAGCCAACCCCGCACCTCCAGTTGGTCCTGCTCTTGGGCAGCATGGGGTGAATATTATGATGTTTTGCAAGGAATATAACGCTAAAACGGCTGATCAGCCGGGCATGATTATTCCTGTTGAAATTTCGGTGTTTGAAGATCGCAGTTTTACGTTTATTCTCAAAACTCCTCCTGCTTCTACTTTGATCAAGAAAGCGGCAGGTGTTGAGACGGGTTCGGGTGAACCCAATCGTAAGAAAGTTGGCTCGATCACGCGATCGCAGCTACAAGAAATAGCCAAAACCAAAATGCCAGACCTCAATGCAAACGACATTGAAGCAGCAATGCGGATCGTGGAAGGGACTGCCCGTAACATGGGCGTTACTGTTCAAGACTAGTTCACATTAGTGGGGGAGAGAAATTCTCGTTATCACCCCAGGAGATAAAAATGGGTAAGATTTCAAAACGGTTACGAGATTTGCAGGCGAAAGTTGAGGATCGCCCTTATGCGCCTCTAGAAGCTGTGCAATTGCTTAAAGAAACAGCCACAGCAAAATTTCCTGAATCGGTAGAAGCACATATTCGCTTAGGAATTGATCCAAAGTATGCCGATCAGCAGCTTCGGACTACCGTGGCGCTTCCTAAAGGCACGGGGCAAACGATTCGTGTTGCGGTGATTGCCCGTGGTGAAAAAGTGAATGAGGCGACTGTGGCAGGTGCGGATCTTGCCGGTTCTGAGGAACTGATTGAAGACATCCAGAAAGGCATGATGGATTTCGATCTATTAATTGCTACTCCTGACATGATGCCAAAGGTTGCGAAGCTCGGCAAACTGTTAGGTCCTCGTGGCTTGATGCCTTCTCCTAAAGGGGGGACTGTTACCTTTGATCTGGCTCAAGCGATCGCAGAATTCAAAGCAGGGAAGCTAGAATTCCGTGCGGATAGAACTGGAATTGTGCATGTCTTGTTTGGCAAAGCAGGATTTTCGGAGGAAGATTTGCTGACGAACCTAAAGGCTCTTCAAGAAACTATTGATCGAAATCGTCCTTCTGGCGCAAAGGGGCGCTATTGGCGTACAATGTACCTCTGTTCGACAATGGGACCTTCTATCGAAGTTGATATTAGTGCATTGCGTGATCTAAAGCTTGGAGAAGCAGCCTAATCAGCATTATCTACAACTGAATCGTGCGAAACCAGAGACAGCAGGTGTTATCACTTAATCTCCTGCCGAGGCGTTAGTTATCTTCCACTACTTGTGTTGCTAAACATAAGGTATGTGAATGCTCTAAAAACCCCGGCTTCCTAGTCGGGGTTTTTTAGTCAACAACACGCCTAACGTGGTTAGGTTAAACAAATTTAATTTTCATACACCCGCTAAAAGGAGGTGAGAACGAATGGGTAGAACACTAGAGAATAAGAAGGAAATTGTTGCGGAGCTTCAGGAAACGCTAGATCAATCTCAGCTTGCAGTGGTTATTGACTTTAAGGGTTTGTCAGTCGCCGAAATTACTGACTTACGTCAACGGTTGTTGCCAACAGGTGCAACGTGCAAGGTGGCAAAAAATACATTGATGCGAATCGCGATCGCGGGTAATCCTACTTGGGAGCCTATGACGCAGTTTCTCAAAGATTCTTCTGCGCTTCTTTTTATTAAAGAGGATGTTGGTGGTGCTTTAAAGGCATACCAAGATTTCCAGAAAGCCTCGAAGAAAACCGAGTTGCGCGGTGGAGTGATGGAAGGTCGCGCGTTGTCGCAGGCAGATGTCAAGGCGATCGCTGACCTACCGTCGAAAGAACAGCTTATTGCTCAAATTGCTGGCGCTATCAATGGCGTGGCAACCCAGTTGGCAGTTGGCATCAACCAAGTTCCGTCTGGTTTGGCTCGTGCGATTCAAGCCGTTGCCGACAAAGACCAAGAAGCAGCCTAAGCAAAGGGTTGAATGAGGTCAATCCATCATCCAACGTTCTTGCTGATTCATACATTATCAATAATCAAACTCAAGGAGATTACAATGTCCGCAGTTACCGACGAAATTTTAGAGAAATTGAAAACCCTCAGCTTGCTAGAAGCCTCTGAACTCGTTAAACAGATCGAGGAAGCTTTTGGAGTGAGTGCAGCGGCTCCGGCTGGTGGCATGATGATGATGTCTGCTCCTGGTGCGGCGGCAGCGGCTGAGGAAGTAGAAGAGAAAACTGAATTTGATGTCGTTTTGGAAGAAGTTCCGGCTGATAAGAAGATTGCTATTCTGAAAGTTGTCAGAACCTTGACAGGTCTGGGTTTGAAGGAAGCAAAAGATCTTGTAGAAGCTGCGCCTAAAGCCGTTAAAGAAGCGATCGCAAAAGAAGCGGCTGAAGATGCTAAAAAACAGCTTGAAGAAGCTGGCGGCAAGGTTGCGATTAAGTAACACTGAGCTAGTTTCAAATAGCAAAGGGGGATGTTTCTTGATAACATCTCCCTTTTTTTAGCAATAAATTTCGGAGTTAAAGTGAAATGACTAGAATCGATAGCTCATTACATTCACAACCATGCCAGTTTTAGGTAAATCTGAGGGTCGGATTGCGATCGAAGTTCCTGGACGGCGAATAGGAGTACCGCTCATCAGAGTTAAGAAATTATCGACTGGTAAAATATCGCAAGCCTCTTTAGAATTAGCAGCGGCTTGAGTCCGGTAGTGCGTGGGAACGATTACTTTTGGATTGAGAACTGCGATCGCTTGCTTCGCTTCTTCCGGTGTATAGGCTTTCGGACCATTCCCTACTGGAATAAACAAGATATCTGGGGTGCCCATCAAAATCTTTTGTTCTGGAGTAATGGGGGCTGCGGCACCACCCAAATGAAGCAGTTCAATCCCTGATTGTTTCCACTTCCAAACTACGTTTATGCCGAAACGTTTACCCTCTTGGCGATCGTGCGCCGTGCGAATCCCCTGGATTTTAATGCCATCCACTTGATAAACACCCGGCTCATAAAGCAACCGAGGATTACCCGGCACGATTTCTACGGCTCCTTCATCGAGTAGCTGGCTGCTGATCAATACGAGATCGGTATTCACTTTGGGAAGCCGATACCCAGTTGTACACCCCAACGTGCGAAAGGGATTAACCAGAATTCGCTTCCCCCCCCCAACAAACAAAAAACACGTATGTCCCAACCATTGAATAGACAAAGGACTTGAAGTTTGAGCTTGAGAACCCTCAAAGCGAGAGGTTAGCCCTAGCCCACAGGCTGTCAATAGGCTTGTTCCTGCGTAACGAATTAACTTGCGCCGTTTCATAATCTCCTCACTAAACCACACATAATTTAGAAAATTCAAACAAAAGTAGTCACCTTTGCCTTATCAAAAGTCAATTTGCTGCAAGCCACATTCATTTCAACAAGATGTTAGTAGACATTAAAAAGTTTCGCAGAATTTGCTTGCCAGATACAGTTAACACACTTTCTGGGTGAAACTGCACACCTTGAATATGAGGATATTGTCGATGGCGTACCCCCATAATAGTGCCATCATCTACCCACGCTGTGATTTCTAGAACTTCTGGAAACTCTTGCCGTTCAATCACCAAGCTATGATACCGAGTGGCAATCAATGGATTCTCTAATCCCTCAAAGACCCCCATTCCCTTATGGTGAACTTGTGACGTTTTACCATGCATCAGAACTGGGGCTGAGACAATTTTTCCACCATAGACCTGCCCAATGCTTTGATGCCCCAAGCAAACTCCTAAAATGGGATACTCTGTTCCTAGTTCTTGAATGAGTTGTAGAGAAATGCCAGCGTCTTCAGGACGACCCGGTCCAGGAGAGATCACTATTCCATCTGGTTTCAATTCGCGCACTTGGGAAAGCGTTAGCTGGTCATTGCGATAGACTTGAATTTCTTGCGCCGTTCTAAACTCTGACCCTAATTCGCCTAAATATTGCACCAAGTTATAAGTAAAGCTGTCGTAATTATCAATAACGAGAATCAAATGAATTGACTCCTTTCTAAGACTGTGTAGATTTGAGTGGACAAAAAGTTGTGAAAACTAGTGGAGAAAAGAGAAGGTTTGAGAAATTTGCCAAAGTTTAATGCAAAGTCTTGGCAAAATTAATGAGCCAGCGACTCCGATCGCAGCTAGTGCAGCAATCAAAACTGCTGCCGCTGCACAATCTTTCGCAATTTTAGCTAGCTCGTGGTAGTTCTGTTTTACGGTGAGGTCAACTACAGACTCGATCGCGGTGTTCAACAACTCCATTGCCAAAACTGCACCAATCGTTAAGCCTACTACCGACATTTCCACGGCGGAGAGGTGTAAAAAAGCACCCATACCCACAGCTAAACCGCCCAAAATAACATGGATGCGAAAGTTACGCTGAGTGTGAAAGGCGTAGCTAATACCTGCCCAAGCATACTTAAAGCTAATCAGCAAAGTAGGAGCTATCCGCCATGCCAATTCTCTAGTTATCTTTGTCGGAGTTGCCACCTTGCCTGAACCGTCAGGATCTGGAGTTTGGAGTTCAGAGGTCATAGGCTGCAACAAACGTGAAACGACTACTTTTTAGACCGAAGAATCTGAGATAGTTTATCTGAAATTGATGGCTGAATACAGCACTCATAAGGAAAATTATCGTTTTTGAGCAATCATAGTATTTCCTGAGTGCTTGATTACGGCTTTTTCTAAGGATTCTGACTGTCGTCACAACTTTAACGGTTTTCTGATAAAAGACCCACCGTGTTCAACAGAAATTGTTGTTTCCTCAACATATGGTTCAAGCTTTCTTCATCTGGATGATCCCAACCGAGGAGATGCAACAAGCCATGAGTGGCTAACCAAGATAGTTCCACGGGGAGGGGATGGTTTTGAGATTGAGCTTGTCGCTGAGCCGTTTCCACTGAAATAATGATGTCCCCCAAGTAAAGAGGCTGAGAATCATACACTTCGTCAAGGTGGGGCGAACTGTCTTCTAAAGCGGCAAATGCTAAGACATCGGTGGCTTTATCTTGGTGACGGTATTGGGCGTTGAGGGTTTGAATGTCGCGATCGCCCGTCAACCTCAAACTCAGTTCATAGGCTTGAATCGGAGATAGCTCTGGTTGCATCGCCTCCAGCCATTGCTGGAACCACTCATTCCACACCGCTTCAGTAATGGGAGCAGAATAGATAATCTGTTCTAAGGAGTTGTCTAAACCAAGCTTTTCTTGGCTATCTTGTGCTTCGGAAAAACAGTCTTGAACACAAACTTCTACAGTAATTCCCATTTTCAGCGCGTTAGATAGGCAAGACCAATTAATGCACCTAATAAGCCAAACATGGTGAGAAAAAAGTGCTTCAGGGAAGTTCCTTTCTTACGAACCATGTTCCGCATTGCCAACTTGACGTAGCTTGGTTTCGGCTCGGCAACCGTTGATAATTCCGCAGATTCAGGGATTTCAGGGATTTCAGGGATTGTTTGAGGAGTTTCCATTAAATAGGTCTTGATTTAGTTCTACATCTCTTCGTTTAGGATAGATCGTTTTAATCAGGGCTGGACTATTTCCAAGGAAACCCTCAAGAACTAGCCATATGAGTTTCTTGGCGCAAGTATGCTTGGATAAATGCATCTAGATCGCCGTTCATCACATCCGCGATCGCGGTGGTTTCTTCCCCCGTTCGCAAATCTTTGACCATTTGATAGGGGTGAAATACATAGCTGCGAATCTGGTTTCCCCAGGATGCTTCCACAATATCGCCGCGAATATCGGCAATCTCCTTGGCTTTTTGCTCTTGGGCAATGATCAGGAGTTTGGCTTTTAGAATGACCAATGCTTTCTCTTTGTTTTGTAGTTGCGATCGCTCTTCTGTACATCGCACTGCTATACCAGTTGGCAAGTGAGTAATGCGGACGGCTGTTTCCACTTTATTGACGTTTTGTCCGCCTTTGCCCCCAGCGCGAGTGGTCGTAATCTCCAAATCTTTATCAGGAATGTCGAGTTGGACGGTGTTATCCAATAACGGCATCACTTCAACCCCAGCAAAACTAGTTTGCCGCTTGTCATTGGCATTAAATGGAGAAATTCTGACTAAGCGATGAGTGCCTTTTTCTGCCTTCAAATAGCCATAGGCATAGCGTCCTTCAATTTCTAGCGTTGCTGATTTGATCCCGGCTTCCTCCCCTTCCGACATTTCCGACAGGTGAACGGTATATCGTCGGGCTTCTGCCCATCGGGTATACATTCGCAGCAGCATCTCTGCCCAATCTTGAGCGTCTGTGCCACCGGCTCCGGCATTAATCGTTAGCACGACTCCTTTTTGGTCATACAGACCTGACAAAAGCTGCTCTAATTCCCATTGATCCAGCGCTTTGCCCAATTGAGTCACGTTGGCGGTTGCTTCTTCCAGCAAAGCCTCATCCTGTTCCACTGCCAGCAATTCCAGCACGGCTTGGGCATCGTCTAAGCTAGCTTGCCACTGCTCCAGTTGTTCCAAACTAGATTTTAGGTCATTCAGTTCTTGCAAGATTTTTTGGGCGATCGCTTGGTCATCCCAAAAGCCAGGTTGGGCAGCGACTTGCTCCAAATCTTGAATTTTGGCGGTTAGGGCAGCAACGTCAAAGATAGTCCTGAGCTTTGCCCAGGCGATCGCTTAACACTCCAATCTCACGCTTAATTTCCAGCACTTCCATGGCTATTTAACTCTTTTTGTAGTCCTTACCAGTATGCACCCGCTTCGTTTAAGTATAGGTATCTTTACATTCAGCAATTTAACCTAGTTTTCAAAATACGCCTAGAAAGAAAAAAGCCACGGCTTGGTAGCCATAGCTTTGTAAATGTTAGAAGAAGCGCGATCGCGAAAAATTAACGACGGGACGACATAGACATGACAATCTGCAACACATACCAAAATAGCAGCGCAACGGAGGCAAATAGCTCTAGGGAAGCCGCTACATATTGATCCGTTGAATAGTTATGCAGCACTTTCGAGGTGTCGTACAAAATTGCCGCCGAGGCAAACACCACCATAATGAACGAGAAAAACAGACCTAAGGTAAAGCCAAAAATTGCGCTGCAAATGATTACGCCTAGGGCAATAAAACCACCGATCGCGAGAATACTGCCTAGAAACGAAAAATCTTTTCGGCTAATAAAAACCACCGCCGTCAAACCCGCAAACATCGTGAGTGTCAAGATTGCCGCTGTTGGAATGACGTTGGGATCGGAGAAAACCACTGCGATATAGAGCAGAGGCGTAAACAGAATTGCCTGAACAACCACAAAAATCCCTAACCCGGCATATTGAGCGCCGATAGAATCAGCTTTGGCGGCTAAGCTCCTAGAAAGCCATCCTAAGAGCATAAACACTCCCAAAACAGCAATCCAGCTAAATCGGCTGCCCGTCATTAGCTTGGTTAAAACCTCTGCAATTCCTGACTGAAACAAAAAATAAGAGACCAGGACAAATGCAAGCACTGCTCCTGCCAAATGGATATATGTTTTTTGGATGAACTTGGCGCGTTCAGTTGGGCGGGCTTGAGCAGCAGTAACCATAAAATTTCTCCTTAAATTGGGCTGTAAACCTTTCCCTGCAATCCTAGCAAAAACATATTTGAAAAGCGCTTTAATGCTGACAATTCAACCTTCTAAGGCTGATTTTGATGACATTCAAATTCGACCTTTGTTGGACTCTGGCAGGACTAAAAAGGCAGATTCTCAACCAAAAATCGATTGTATTCTTCTGACCGTGTTTGCGTATTTATGCCGAATCTTCAACAGGGCACCTAGCGACAGTCCCGTAGATCGACGATGGTCTACACCCCTCAGTCTAAAGAGAATGAGCTTAACTCTGATGTGAAAGGTGACCTGCAATGATAGCTACTCAACCCTGCGTTCGTTCCCACGGAATGGAATTGTTAGTTTCCTACTACCACAATCCCTCAGTTAGGCTCCGTAATCGACTAGTTCAAATGAATGCGGGTTTGGTGAGAAAAATTGCTCATCGGGTTAGCCATCAATGCGCCGAGCCTTACGAAGATTTGGAGCAAATCGGTTATTTGGGTCTGATTCGGGCAATTGAGCGGTTTAACCCAAATCAGGGATGTGCCTTTAGCTCGTTTGCGGTTCCCTACATTCGCGGTGAGATGCTGCATTTTCTGCGCGATCGCAGTTCTACTGTTAAGATTCCCCGTCGTTGGCAACAACTCAACAAAGCAGGACAAAAAGTTCGTGAGGAACTATCGGAAGCCTTTGGTCGCCAACCCACAGATGACGAGATTGCCGCTGAACTTGGAGTGTCTGTTTACGAGTGGCGCGAAAGCAGACTGGCAACACGAAATCGCTTGCCTTTGAGCTTAGATGCCACTATTAGCCAGCAAATTGACTCTCCAATGACGTTGGGCGATACCTTACCCGATTCTCACTACCAAAACTTGCAAATCTTGGAGGAAGATCGGCAGCAAATTCAACGGGCGCTGAACCAATTAGAAGAAAAAACTCGCCAAGCAGTTGAGTTTGTTTTTATCAAAGATTTGTCTCGGAAAGAAGTGGCAGAAAAGATTGGCGTAAGCCCCATGACGGTGACCCGTCGCCTTCATCGCGGCATCCAACAAATGATGGCATGTCTACATCCTCAAGTTTTGCAAACTGATCCTTAATTGGGATAGAGTTCTGCTTTCCGTTCTATATAAACCTTTCACTTTACCTAGTGTCTTTGGCTGACTCATTCTTGAGTCAGCCTTCTTTTTGGCGATTTTTTGATAGGTATTTTTGGATTCTTTTTTAGCTGCTGACTATCATTCCTCCCAGCAAAATAGAGCCGATCCAGACGTTTTGTTGGAAAAGTTGCCCATAGGTGGCAGGGGGAATTGTTTTTTGACAAAGGCGATAGTATTGCCAGATCCATAGTCCTGTCGCGATCGCCAAGGCTAGCCAGTAAAACCCAGTCAAAGCCATACTATTGCCGAGAGCCGCTAACAAAATAACAGTGCCTACATAAAATATTCCGACTGCATGGGAGACATACTTGCCGAAAAATAGGGCGCTGGAGTTGACCCCTAAACGGCGATCATCTTCGCGATCGGACATGGCATACACCGTATCAAATCCCAATGTCCACAGCACTGTTGCACCCCATAAAAACCAAGTAGGAGTGCCTAAGCAGGCTGTTGCCGCCGGAGTGGAACCACAGCTTACCGCGCTCCAGCTAATCAGGACGGCAAACCCCCAGGCGATCGCCAGCACCAGTTGAGGGATTGGGAAAACCCGTTTTGCTAGGGGATACAGCACAATAATTGGCACGGCGGCAACACAGAGCCAAAACGTTAAAGGGTTGAGGTAAAGAGACAAGATCCAGGCGCAGATAAAAGACGCGATCGCCACTCCCACGCCAACCCAGATTGATAATGCACGAGACGCTAGGGGTCGATTGCGCGTCCGCTTAACTTTGGGATCAATATTTCGATCCCAAAGGTCATTCACGACACAGCCAGCGGCACTGGTTGCCAGTGTCCCCAACACAATCACACCGACTAACAAGGGCGGCGGCGTTCCTCGTGCGGCTAGAAACACAGCCCACAGCGCCGGAATCATTAAAATTAAACGTCCAGCAGGTTTATCCCAGCGAAGCAGCCGCAGAATGCTAAGCCAAAGGGGTTGAGCAGAGTCGGGCGAAGACATCAGAATTAGAACCTAGGGTGAAATGATTGTATCGATGCCCTGTCTACTTTAGTAGAAACTCGCTGTTGAGCATCATCCACATGACGGCTTGCCTGCTCCCAAATTTCCCAGGCAGTTAGTTTGAGTGAAACTTTAGGTACGCCTGAAGCCTGATAAATTTTGACCTTGTACTTTTGTTGCAAGGTGTCGCCGTCAATCAAGGTTAAAGGAATCAGCAGATTGTAAAAGTCTTGATTGTTCAGCCAAGAGACGTTGGCTTGCTTGTGCTTCAGGTAAGAATCCCAAATATTCAAGACAACGTCGTGGTCTGCGATCGCCGCTGCCAGCGATTGATAGACCGGATGCCGAATAGCTTCAGGTTCCTGCTTAAACCGAGCCAATGCGTCTTTCAGGGCTTGAACGCTCTGGCGATACTTGGAATAGCCCAGTCCTAAAGGCTGCTCAGTTTTTCCAAGCTCCGCCTGAGCTTGAAGCGAGGCAAGAGTCTGAGTCGATTGGGTAAATTGCCGTACCATTTCCTGGGCGGCTCGTTCGGTTTGGAGTCGTTGAGCGATCGCTGAAAAGTTAGTGCGATAGGTGACTAATTTTGACCGGGAAGCTTCAGTCACAGAGGTGTTGGGTGGCACAGCCGCCAATAGTGCGATCGCGGTCGCCCATTTTTCACTAGCACGCTGCCAAACCGTGAGAGAGTGAGGCGGATTTTGAACTGTGACTGCTGCCTGCCATGCCAAAGTTTGAGCCTGAGCAATCTGCTCTTGTGCGGTTTGTTCAGTCAGCAATTGTTGGCTAATCGCCCTGTAGTTTTTTCGGTAAACGGCTAATTTGGAAGTTGCCTGAGCCGCTAGAGGAGTTTTGTCAGAAATGCTTTCTAGTAAGCGGATTGCCTGTCGCCATTTAACTCTCGCAGATTGCCAAGCCTCCGCCGAATGAGGAGGCTGCTGCACGATGACTGCGGCATCCCAAGCAAGCTTCTCCGCCGACCGGAACTTTTCTGCTGGAGTAAGAGTCTCTGCGGAAACAGCGCGATCGGACGCTCCATTGTCTGCCGATGCCATGATGGAAGACTGGCTGAAGGAACATCCTGCCAACCCTAGGTAAATAAACAGTAAGATCTTCAGACGTAGGAGCTTCATGGTTAGAATCACTAATCTAAAGTCAGCGTAGAGGAAATTTGCATTTTTCAGGTAAAGATGAGATGAAGAGCAAGGCAACTTCATCCATAGTTTTCAAAACTCACCTTTATTTAGGCATTGCGTTTATGATAACGACCCATCATCAAAAGCTCTACGAAGGCAAAGCAAAAATCCTTTATTCAACGGAGGTTGCGAATGTATTGCTATCCGTTTTTAAGGACGATGCGACTGCTTTTAATGCCCAAAAACGCGGCACTATTCCCGGCAAAGGCAGCATGAATTGCGCCATTTCGAGCCATTTATTTCGACAGTTAGAAGCATCTGGAATCCCGACTCATTTCATCGAGCAGGTGAGTGAAACTGAGATGCAGGTGAAAGCGGTCACTATTATTCCGCTAGAGGTAGTCGTCCGCAATCTGGCGGCGGGCAGCCTGTGTAAACAAACGGGGCTAGAGCTAGGCACTTTGATTTCGCCCCCTTTAGTCGAGTTTTACTACAAAAATGATGAGTTGGGTGATCCTTTGCTCACCCGCGATCGCCTTTTCTTAATGAAACTCGCTACTGCGGAACAAGTTGATCAGTTGACAGCAATGGCACTTAAAATTAACGATATTTTGACTAAGTTCTTTCAAGACTGCGGCATCACCTTGGTGGATTTCAAGTTGGAATTTGGACTGGATCAGAATCAGCAGTTGATTTTGGCAGATGAAATTAGTCCTGATACTTGTCGTTTGTGGAATCAGGCAGAAACCGACTCCTCGCGGCGCATTATGGACAAAGATAGATTCCGCAATGATTTAGGCGAAATTGAGTCTGCTTATCAACTCGTTATGCAGCGAGTATTGGCACATTCAGCCTAGAAAATCAAACTTAGCGAGTATGTTAAGTATTGGTACGCACTGATGCGGTAAAATTTGACGGTTTACTTTTTACAGTTTTTCCATTGCTGTTCAATTAAACGTGTTTTCTATATCCTGCTTTAATTAGGATTTGGTGTGTGGTTGTGCAATATAGCGTGAACAAGATGCGGTTATCTCCCTTATTGGTAGCTTTCCTGGCGGCTTCTGCAACCGTTGGACTATCCCACTCTGTCAAAGCGCAAGCTGCCCCTCAAGCTACTCCAGATCAGCCTGCTGTCACAGAGGAGATCGCGACAGATCTATCGTTGCGATCGGTAACGCAGCCAGAAAATTTAGACAGTGATTTGAGTGAGCCGATTGATAGTGAAATTGTTGTTACTCCCGATTCGCCCTCGCTTTCTCCAGTAGATTTGCTGACTACGCCGCCTCTGGTTGCCCAAAATGCAGATCAAGAGTCTCCTGATCGAATTCGGGTTAATCCGCTTTCGCCCGCTGCACCTCAACAAACTGCACCAACCTTTCAACTGCCGACCTCGCCTAGCGCTCCGATCGCGCCAGAAGCCACTCCTGTTGATCCTGTCATTCCCACCGATCCTGCTGTCCCTACCGCTCCTTCCCCTTCTGCCCCTGCTGGTTCCACCGAAGCTGAGCCTAGGGTGCTGGTTGGCGAAGTGTTGATCAAGGGAGCCGACCAAACCTTGCAAGACGAGGTGTATGGAGTCATTAAAACTCAGCCCGGACGCACCACAACGCGATCGCAGCTTCAAGAAGACATTAATGCCATCTTTGCGACTGGCTATTTCTCAAATGTAAAAGCGGTGCCTGAAGATACGCCTTTGGGAGTGCGGGTGACGTTTGAAGTACAGGTCAACCCGGTGCTGCAATCCGTCAAGGTTGACGGCAATCGAGTTTTGCCAGAGGCGATTCTAACCGAGGCTTTCAGCGAACAATACGGTCAAGTGTTGAACCTGAATCGCCTGCAAGACGGCATCAAAAAGGTCAACGAATGGTATCAAAAGAACGGGTATGTTCTGGCGCAGGTTTTAGATTCTCCAGCGGTCACCCCGGAAGGCATTGTCACTTTGCAAGTGGCTGAGGGTGAAGTCGAAGGAATTAGAGTTCGTTTCATTAACAAAGACGGGGATGATAAAGATGCCAAGGGCAACCCGATTCGAGGACGCACTCGCGACTTTATTGTTACCCGCGAATTTCAAACCAAGCCGGGAGACATTTTTAATCGGGCAATTGTTGAACAAGATTTACAGCGCACTTTTGGGTTAGGGATTTTTGAAGATGTGCGGCTATCGCTACAGCCGAGCGAGACTGACCCCCGCAAAGTGGTGGTCGTTGCCAATGTGGCGGAGAAGAATGCTGGATCAATTTTTGCCAGCGCCGGGATTAGCTCTGCCAGCGGTTTGTTTGGGTCGGTGGGATATCAACAGCAAAACTTGGGTGGCAACAACCAAAAACTCTCGGCTGAAGTGCAGATTGGACAACGGGAACTCCTGTTTGACTTAAGTTTTACCGATCCCTGGATTGGGGGCGATCCATACCGTACGTCTTACACCCTCAACCTTTTCCGGCGACGCACGATCTCGCTAATTTTTGATGGCGGCGATCCAGAAGTGAACTTACCCAATGGTGAAACTCCCCGGATTTTGCGATCGGGCGGATTTATTAGCTTTACGCGCCCTCTGAGTCGCAATGTGTTTCAACGAGCGGAGTGGACTGCATCGTTAGGGTTGCAATATCAGCGGGTCTCGATTCGCGATCGCGATGGCGACTTAAGCCCACTGGATGAGCTTGGAAACAATTTGAGCTTTAGCGGTACTGGACGGGATGATTTATTAGCGCTGCAATTTGGAATTGTTCAAGACCGTCGTAATGATCTGACTAGACCTACTAAAGGCTCATTTTTAAGGCTAGGAACGGAGCAATCCATTCCCATTGGGTCGGGCAATATCTTGTTTAATCGCCTTCGCGGAAATTACAGTTTTTATATTCCAGTGCAGCTACTTCGCATTTCTAAAGGCTGTCGGATTGTGAATCCAAGACCAAACGATTGTCCACAAACCTTTGCCTTTAACATTCAAGGAGGCAACTACATTGGCGATCTGCCTCCCTATGAAGCGTTTCCGTTGGGCGGTGCAAACTCAGTCCGAGGCTATGACGAGGGAGATCTCGCTGCCGTGCGATCGTTTGTTCAAGGAACGATTGAATATCGCTTTCCAATTATTTCTATCTTTTCAGGTGCCCTTTTTGTAGACGGAGCTTATGGCTTTGGTTCCCAAGGGCTAGTTCCAGGCAATCCAGGGGGGATTCGGGGCAAACCTGGTAGTGGGTATGGCTATGGCGCGGGTGTTCGGGTTCAATCTCCCCTGGGTCCAATTCGAGTAGACTTTGGTATTAACGACGAAGGCGATACTCGGATTAACTTCGGTATTGGGGAGCGATTCTAATGGAGGCAGAAGTCCAAAGTCACGCAAATCAAGTGTTGGCATCCTCGACTTTGGTTCAGCACACCTTGGGGAGTGAGTTTATTCAGTCGGGGATAGGGCTACACACGGGTTTGTTAGCCCAAGTTCGTGTGTTGCCAGCACCCTCAGGCTCAGGACGGCGGTTTATCCGAGTTGATCTACCCAATGCTCCTGAAATTCCTGCCCACATTGATGCGGTGGGTCAAACCATGCTGTCCACTGAGATTGGTGTGGGTGAGGCAACGGTTCGCACGGTGGAGCATCTGTTGGCGGCGTTGGTGGGCATGGGGGTAGACAATGCTCGAATTGAAATTGATGGGGCAGAGGCTCCATTGCTGGATGGCTCAGCGCAAGGGTGGACGGAGGCGATCGCCCAAGCTGGGGTTATTGCTCAAACCGCACCTCGCTCAGTCTGGTCGTTGCAGTCTCCCGTTTGGATTCAGGAAGGCGATGCTTTTGTGGCAGCGCTTCCGGCGGCTGAACTGCGATTTACCTATGGGATTGATTTTGACCTGGCGGCGATCGGGAATCAGTGGCATAGCTGGTCGCCCAATGCGGCTCATTTTACGGTTAACTCATCCTTTGCCGCTGAAATTGCCCCGGCTCGCACCTTTGGCTTAGCCCATCAAATTGAGTATCTGCGTGCCAATGGATTGATTAAAGGGGGCAGTTTAGAGAATGCTTTGGTCTGTAGTACTGAAGGATGGATCAATCCACCATTGAGATTTACAAATGAGCCTGCCCGTCACAAACTTTTAGATTTGATCGGAGATTTGAGTCTATCGGAATTTCCGATCGCCCACTTTATGGCATACAAAGCCAGCCATTCTTTGCATACCCAACTGGCGCGATCGCTGAATACCCTCCGAATCAAGCTGCCTGTAACGCCACAATCATGATAAGGTCGGGAACTAAGACATCTCCAGCATTCCACGTCTCTACGTCGCACGCTTATTAAACTTCGCCCATGTCAACTCTTACTGATGTTAATACTGCTGATACAGCCCCCACCCATCGGCAGGCTCCTACTCAAGCTGAAACAGGCGCTTTAATGGATGCCGTGGCATCTGGCAAAGCTGTCTTATCGCTTGAAGAGATCCAAAAACTCTTGCCTCATCGCTATCCATTTGCATTAGTTGATCGCATCATTGATTATGTCCCTGGAAAGTACGCTGTAGGGATTAAAAATGTCACCTTCAACGAACCCCATTTTCAAGGGCATTTTCCCGGTCGTCCAATTATGCCCGGTGTCCTGATTGTGGAAGCAATGGCGCAGGTTGGCGGGATCGTGCTAACCCAAATGGCAGACCTTCAAGGCGGTTTATTTATGTTTGCAGGCATCGATGGCGTTCGGTTTCGTCGCCCCGTTGTTCCCGGTGATCAACTGATCATGACGGTGGAACTGATCAGCGTCAAACGCCGTCGGTTTGGCAAAATGAGAGGGCGGGCTGAAGTCGATGGGCAACTTGCCGCCGAAGGGGAATTCATGTTTTCGCTGGTAGACTAGAGCGACTTGAGCTTCGAGTTTTCTAACTCTTGATCTAAAGGCTCATCATTAACCACTTATTACTTTTATGGTAACTCTGATTCATCCAACCGCAGTTATTCACCCCGGAGCCGAGCTACACCCTACTGTGACGGTGGAACCCTACGCCGTAATTGGTGCCAAGGTGAAAGTGGGAGCCGAGACCGTAATCGGTTCCCATGTGGTGTTGGATGGATGGACAGAAATTGGAGAGCGGAACCAAATTTTTCCAGGAGCCGCGATCGGTCTAGCATCTCAAGACAAGAAATATGACGGCACCGAAAGCTTGGTTAAGATTGGCAACGATAATCGCATTCGAGAATATGTCACGATTAACTGTGCCACCTATGCGGATGAGATCACCCTCATTGGGAACGGCAATTTGCTGATGGCGTATACCCACGTTGCCCATAATTGTGTGATTGAAAATGATGTGATCATCACTAATGCAGTGTCTTTGGGGGGTGATGTGCATATTGAATCGCAAGCGCGAATTGGTGGAATGAGTGGAGTTCATCAAGGCGTGCGGATTGGGCGACTGGCTATGGTTGGGGGGATGAGTCGGATCACGCGCGATGTTCCTCCTTATATGTTGGCGGAAGGAAATGCTGCACGGGTGAGATCACTCAATTTGGTGGGTCTTAAACGAGCAGGGCTGATGGACATAGAGGACGGGAAAGTCTTCCAATCCTTAAAGCAAGCATTTCGGATACTCTATCGCTCTGATTTGACCCTCAGCGATGCGATCGAAAAATTAGAAACTTTACTAGATAATGATCTTCTTCAACATCTGCATCACTTTCTGAAGCTATCCAAACAAGAAGGACGGCGCGGTGCTACTCCAGGCGCGAAATCTGATGAAACTGAAGAATAGACGCTAAGCAATGCCCACTGCAACGGGCGATCGCCCCTGCCCTTACTGGTTACTCCCTATCTCATGAGCAACACTGCACGCATTTTTATCAGTACGGGTGAAATTTCCGGTGATATGCAAGGCGCACTTTTAATAGAAGCGTTGCAGCGGCACGCTCAAGCAAGTGGATTGCAGCTAGAAATTTTGGCGTTGGGTGGCGATCGCATGGCGGCAGCCGGAGCAAACCTGCTAGGACATACCAGCGAGATCGGCTCGATTGGCATTATTGAATCTCTGCAGTTTGT
This sequence comes from Leptolyngbya sp. CALU 1928, assembly GCF_056784215.1. Classification (NCBI taxonomy): domain Bacteria; kingdom Bacillati; phylum Cyanobacteriota; class Cyanophyceae; order Leptolyngbyales; family Leptolyngbyaceae; genus Leptolyngbya; species Leptolyngbya sp. CALU 1928. The sequence continues at coordinate 234,550 of NZ_JBXBCE010000002.1, forward strand.
CTTGCCCGTGCTAAAAGTGCAGCGTCAGGTTAAACACTATTTCAAACAGCATCCCCCCGATCTGATCGTTCTAATCGACTATATGGGACCCAATCTTGCCTTCTGTGACTATTTATCAACCCATTCTCCTCAAATTCCTGTGGTGTATTACATCGCGCCGCAAGAATGGGTGTGGGGAGACGACTGGTTTTGGGGCGTTAAGTTTTTTAGATCCGATTTGATTGTACGGGCAACTCGGCGAGTGCTGGCAATTTTTCCAGAGGAAGCGCGCTATTTTGAAAAAAAGGGGGCACAGGTCAGTTGGGTGGGGCATCCCCTGATTGATCGCCTGCAAACGGCACCCGATCGCGAAACCGCTCGTGCCGCACTAGGGATTCCCCCCGACCAAATTGCGGTAGTGCTGTTACCCGCTTCTCGCCAGCAGGAAATTCACTACTTATTGCCCGTCATTTGCCAAGCGGCTCAAGCCCTGCAAAGCAAGCTACCCCAAATTCATTTTTGGATTCCCTTAGCTCTAGAAAAATATCGCCCTGCGATCGAGCAGGCGATTCAAACCTACGGACTCCGGGCAACGGTGCTAGAGGATTCATCCCACCAAGCTCAACCTACTGATCCGCGCAGTGATGCGTCTACTACGTTGAGGGCGATCGCAGCGGCAGATTTAGCCATCACAAAATCAGGCACCGTTAACTTAGAAATTGCACTATTAAACGTGCCACAGGTCGTTTTATACAAAGTGAACTCAGTCACTGCCTGGATCTTAAACCGAGTACTCCAGTTTGCAGTGCCCTTTGTGTCTCCTCCAAATCTAGTGCTGATGAGACAGATAGTGCCGGAGTTTTTGCAAGAACAGGCTACCGCAGAAAATCTGCTTCAAGAGTCCCTCGACTTGCTGCTAAACCCTCAGCGGCGGAAAATCATGCTGGAAAACTATCAAACCATGGCTGAAGCATTGGGTAAACCGGGAGCCTGCGATCGCGCGGCGCAGGAGATTTTAGAGTTATTGCCTGCTAAGTCCAATTAGAAAATAACTAGACTTAGACTGACGCTGATCCCTAGCAAAAAACTATTGAAATTGATTGTAGATTCGGTTGAAGTACCGGTACTGATGCCGCCATACAAGCTAATTTGTGTGTTTTGAAAGGCGCTATAGCTAATTCTACTCAGCACTTGATGATATAAATCAGTTCGAGGCTGCGTCGTGAAGTTAGCGGATGCAAATTGATAATCTAACCCAAGTTGAAGGCGGGGATTGAGACTGTAGTTTAAGGAAAGTGCCATCACATTAATAATCCGAGAGCGATCGCTCGGTTCAGCAAAACTAATGCGAAACTGATAAAACGAATTAAGCGATAGATTTTTGGCAAGTCGATCTTGGCGGCTTAGCTCAAAGCGAATGGAATGATCATTCAAAAAACGAGTTCCGGCTGGCAGTCCAAAAATCTGATCATTTGAGATAAAAAATTGTTGATTTGTCCAGCCAATTTCTGCTGACATGGAGGGTGATAAGCGCTGAAAAATGCCAGCCTTCAACTTTAATTCACTGTAATTAAATTGGGTTAAGTTGAAATACTGATTTAGCGCTCCTTCTGCTGAAAAATTGAGGTAAGTGCTAGATCCTAAAGCTGGCAAAATCAGCAAAGAGACAGCGGGCCTGATTAAACTATCCTCCACAGGGTTTAATCCAGCCAAAATATTACTGCTTCTGAAAACATCTAGCCGTGGCAGTAGATACATGACGGGTGTAGGTACGGCAGTGCTTACGGGGCTTTGTAACCGCAAACAGCCTAATTCTGGATCGCACCCGATGGGAATCGGCGGCACAAATGGGCTACTGGGATTGGATGGATTGCCAGGAACAACAAGACGATCAGGCGATTCTTGCAGTCGTAGATTTCCTAAGTCAGGATCGATCGCCAAAATCGGTTGAATTGCGGTGCTAGTTTGAGGCGCTTCAGGAGGGCGATCGCTCTCCAATTCGAGTAAAGGCACTTCAATATCAGTAGGGTCTAAGGCTTTGAGCTTACTAGCAGCAAAAATGACTGGAGACGCTTTGGAAGATAGTCTTAGACTGGCTGCGCTGCGAGAATTCCTAGCTAACTCAAAAGCAGCTTTTGTAGTAGGTTGCATAGGGAGAGTCGTTTTCTCCAGATCTATCCTCATCGGCTGCAACTTGGCAAGAAGCTCAAAAGAACTTGAAGATAAGGACGGCTTATCATCTTGCCAACTAGGCTGCATGAGAGTGGGCTGCATGAGAGTTAGAGAAGTGGATGCGTGTTGAGTTGCAGCCGTATCACTTGGCAGGGAGTTTCTCAGTGGGGCACCGTTCGCAGGATAGACTCCTAACCCTAATAAGCTAATTAGCCAGAGGAGAAGCCGTTGCCCTTGTTTGAAGCGCGACAGGGAGATCTGGAAGGCAAGGGGCTTCAGACTGAGACAAAATAACAAATTAGAAACCGTGAAACTACTGAGATGATTCACCAAGCAATTATTTGTGTACAGAGAAGATTACTATCAATTGGGTGCCTGTTTTTCTATTCATAAGAGCATAGAGATATTAGTTCAGAAAACGTGATGCGATCGCATCACTCAAAAGTAGTATTCATAGGGATTTGATTGATTTCCGCAAATTCTGATTGAGGAATCTTTCTTTTTTGAATATGAAGATTTCATCAAGTTTATACCCATCAAACTTCTCAGAAAATTTACGTAGCTATTATGGGTGTACCTTTATGAGTATTGCCTAATTTTATAATTAGGTTAAAGTTTGTATGAAACAGCCTAAAACGCTTGGAGGTTTATGCATAAGCAACTTCTCACTACCTTTGCAGTAGCTTTTTGCAGTTCTGGGATTCTGTCATTTCCCCTGACAGCCAATGCTCAGACCTTTTTAACCCGTGCAACAGTTCGGGATTTACGGAACCAGGTTGAGCTTTTTCTCAAGGAACAACCGAAGTCGCGCCCTGCCAAAAAAGCAGACAATATGACTCCAGGCGATTCACTACAGACTTATCGTAAAGCAATGGCAGAGCTTCGCTTTAACGATAATTCTCTTGCAAGAATTGGGGAACAAGCTATTTTTCGCTTCATTCCAAATACTCGCAACCTGAGTTTGCAGAAGGGAACCGTGCTGCTTTTGATTCCACCGGGTCGAGGAAGAACCCAGGTGAAAACCCCTAATGCAGTGGCTGGAATCCGGGGTTCTGCTTTGTTTGTTCGCTATATTGAAGATACGGGAGTGACTATCGTTGGCGCTTTAACGGATAGTGCGATCGAAATTTCTAATGCGGATGGTTCCCAAACTTATGTTTTGAAAGCTGGACAATTAGGAACGGTATATCAAAACCAAATAGGCATTTACGATTTTGATTTAAAAGCGTTTTATGACACTAGCCCGTTAGTGAAAGATATCGATATGCAGGGCTTAGAAGCTGTTGGGCAAGAAATGGCAGCACCTCGAAAAGCTCAAGTATTTGCCAACAATAAGCCAGAAAGCGTTTTGAATACTCCACCTTGGGCTTTGTCGGCTGAAAACCGTCCTGGTAGTTCCCTGCCGGTCGCCACTTCTGGAACTGCGCCCCTGTCGATTATTGCAGGCTATGATCCGAATAAAACCGCCTACGAATGGTCTGCCGTACTAGCTACTTTAAAACAGTATAGTGACCCGAATCAGCAATTCCAAATGCCTGCCGGAGTTTCATCCCCACCGCAACAACCTACCCTACCGGCTGTGCCTGTGCAGCCTATCAATTCAGGAATACCTACTCAACCTAGCGCTCCAGCGATCGTCCCCTCTCGCCCAAGCCCTGCTCCCGTAACACCGCCGCCCCAAGTTGTGATTCCTCCAGTTACCCCGCCCAACAGCGCACCTGCTACTCCACCTAACGCACCGACTCCGATAACGCCGCCTGTAGCTGTAGGAACACCCCCTACGCCGCCCATGTTTGCCCCTGCTCCTTCTGCTCCGCCCGCACCACCCCCTGCTGCACTTCCGCCTATCACTCCGCCTGCTTCAGCAATTTCTCCACCTGTTGTTACGCCTCTGCCAACACCCGTTATTAGTATCCCTACTGCCACCGCCCCAGCGATTCCGGCGATTCCGGCAGTTCCAGCGATTCCTGGGGGGGCTGGGGTTCCTGCAACTCCTGCGGTTCCTGCAACTCCTGCGGTTCCGGCGGCAAATGTTGTTACAGCGCCACAGGTTACTCCTAATTTGGATCTGCCGTCCGTGCAGCCTGGTTTGGGAACCCTACCGGATCCGTCCCCTGCACGTCCAGATCCCTAGCTGTTGCCTGCTTTTTGCTAGGAGTGCGTCACCTACGATAAACCACGTTCAAGAGTCGCTCTCGCTAGAAAGATATTATGCATAGATTGGCAGCCACTCCGGGCGGTTGGACTCCTGACACAGATGGCGTGATCTTTGTGGATCAAACTCCTGCGCCGATTGTGTTGATTACCGCAGCGGATACCGACATTAGCGCGATCGCCCAAGCGATGCCCTATCTCCCCGCCAACTTTCCGGCTCTGCGGGTCGTCAATTTACTACAACTTCAGCAGCAATTGTCGATCGACACCTACGCCGAAACCGTTTTAGAACACGCACAAGTGATTGTGCTGCGGCTATTGGGCGGTCGTTCTTACTGGTCTTATGGCTTGGAAGTAGTGCGTGAAACGGTCGAACGGACTAGAGCCATGCTGATTGTGCTGCCGGGAGATAACCAACCTGATCCAACGCTGATTAGCCATTCCACTTTAGCGATCGCCCAAGTGAACCAATGCTGGCGCTACTTTTTGGAGGGCGGCGTAGAGAACATGGTCAATGCTTTGTGCTGGCTGGCACATCACGGCGTATCCCATGATTATGATTATCAACCGCCACAACCTGTACCATCTGCCGGGATCTATCCCTTCCTAATTCCACCTGCGATTCAGAATTCACCTCAAGTTGGGATCGTGTTCTACCGGGCGCATTATTTAGCGGGTAATCTGGCTCCAATCGATGCGCTGTGTCAAGCATTGAGCGATCGCGATATATGCCCTGTGCCTATCTTTGTCTCGTCGCTGCGAGATCCTGATGTTCAAGCAGAGTTACTGCACTACTTCCGTCCCAAAGATGAAGCTGGCATTCAAGTGTTGCTGAATACCACCAGTTTTTCTCTGGCGCAACTGGGAGAACGAGAGCGGGGCGGTGAAACGACTTCTGATTTTCCAGAATTGTGGCAACGGTTAGATGTTTCTGTGCTGCAAGTGATTCTGAGTGGAGGCGGGCTGGCGCAGTGGCAACAGGAATGGCGCGGCTTGTCTCCCCGTGATGTGGCGATGAATGTGGCATTGCCAGAAGTAGATGGACGGATTATTAGCCGTGCGGTTTCATTTAAGGCAGTGCAGGGCTGGAATGCCGCATTAGAAACGGAGGTGCTGAACTATCAGCCTGTGGACGATCGCGTTCAGTTTGTGGCAGACTTAGCGGCAAATTGGGTGAAACTGCGGCAGACCAAGGTGGGTGATCGCAAAGTGTCGCTGATTTTAGCCAACTATCCTAGCCGCAACGGTCGCCTTGCCAATGGGGTGGGGCTGGATACGCCAGCAAGCTGTGTGGCAATTCTCAACGCACTGCAACAGGCTGGATATCACGTTGAAAACATTCCAAAAAATGATGATGAATTGATTCGACGACTCACCGCAGGCATCACGAATGATCCCGAAACGAAAGGAATGAATCCGGTTAAACAAACACTTTCGATCTCATCGTATCGAGCTTGGTTTGACACCCTCCCGGAAACCGTAAAAACTCAGGTTCAACAACGCTGGGGAGATGCCCAAGACTCATTTGCGATCGCAGGAATTCAACTGGGTAATATCTTCGTAGGCATTCAACCTTCACGCGGATATGACACCGATCCAGCACTCAACTATCATGCGCCAGATTTAGAACCGACCCACGACTATCTGGCGTTTTATCACTGGCTGCGATCAGACTTTGGCACCCATGCGATCGTCCATGTGGGGAAGCATGGCAACTTAGAATGGCTGCCTGGTAAAAGCGTTGCCCTATCTGAAGATTGCTATCCCGAAGTTGCTTTTGGTGCGATTCCCCATCTCTATCCGTTTATCGTCAATGATCCGGGGGAAGGTTCCCAAGCAAAACGGCGATCGCAAGCGGTGATCATCGACCACCTGACCCCGCCCATGACTCGCGCCGAACTCTACGGCGGTTTGCAGCAGCTTGAAGGCTTGATTGATGAATACTACGAAGCTCAAACCCTCGATCCATCTCGGTTAGCGGTGATCCGTGATCGCATGACCGCCCTGATTCAGCAAGAGAATCTCAGTCAGGAAGTTCAATCTATGGCAGGCGATATAGATCTTGATCAATTTACCCCCGCTGCCCTGACCGAACTGATCACCAACGCCGATCGTTATTTGTGTGAACTCAAAGAATCCCAAATTCGCGACGGCTTACACATTTTTGGACAATGCCCCGCCGGACGACAACTGCGCGATCTGATTGTCTCTATCGCTCGCCATCCATCACCCGGACGGTTAGGCTTGACCCGCGCGATCGCTCAAGCCTGGAACCTCGACTTCGACCCATTGACCGCCGATCCAGCAATCCCCTATTCCTTCACCTCTCCATCCCGTACTATCGGTGATGTTATCGACATCATTGAAAACTACGCCGCCGAACAGGTTGAGCAATTGCTAAATGGAAAGTGTGATACATCAGATCAAGACGAGATAGCAACAGAGTTGAACTGGATTCGCGATCGCCTCCTGCCCGATCTGCAACACACCGACCAGGAAATGTCCTACCTATTGCATGGATTAGCGGGCGGCTATGTGCCAGCGGCTCCCTCTGGTGCGCCCACGCGGGGTCGCCCTGATGTGTTGCCGACGGGACGCAATTTCTATTCAGTCGATATTCGCGCCGTGCCGACTGAGAGTGCCTGGGATGTGGGTCGAAAGGCGGCTGAAGTTTTAGTCGAAGCCTATACCCAGGAACACGGTGAGTATCCCAAAACCCTAGCCCTCTCGATTTGGGGCACTTCCACCATGCGAACCGGGGGCGATGATTTGGCGGAGGCGTTGGCGCTGCTGGGCCTACAGCCCGTTTGGGAAGGTGCCTCGCGGCGGGTGATTGATTTTGAGATAGTGCCGCTGTCGATATTGGGTCGTCCACGGGTGGATGTGACGCTACGAATTTCAGGTTTTTTCCGAGATGCCTTTCCCAACCTAATTGATTTATTTGATCAAGCGGTGGCGGCGGTGGCGGCATTGGATGAAGCCGCTGATCAAAATCCCTTGGCAGCACAGGTGCAGCAAGAAACCCAAGAGTGGCAGCAGGCAGGCTTAACGGCTGAAGACGCAGAGCAGCGATCGCGATATCGAGTCTTTGGCTCTAAACCGGGTGCCTATGGCGCTGGATTGCAGGGATTAATCGAATCGCAAAACTGGGAAACTACAGAGGATCTTGCCCGTGCCTACCTCAACTGGAGCAGCTATGCCTATAGCGCTCAGGGCGTTGGCTACTCGGCACCGGAAGCCTTTGAACGTCGCCTGACCAATCTGCAAATTGTGCTGCAAAACCAGGATAACCGCGAACATGATCTGCTCGATTCCGATGATTATTACCAGTTTCAGGGCGGCTTAACCGCAGCAGTGAGATCGCTCCAAGGACAAAACCCAACGGTGTATTTTGGCGATCATTCCCTGGCAGAAAACCCGAAGGTGCGATCGCTGCAACAGGAGATTGCGCGGGTCTATCGATCGCGCGTCGTCAACCCCAAATGGATCGCTGGGGCAATGCGACATGGCTACAAGGGAGCCTTTGAAATGGCGGCAACGATTGATTATCTGTTTGCCTACGATGCTACGGCTGAATGCGTTGCAGACTATATGTATGAAGGAGTCGCCAATGCCTATGTGCTTGATCCACAGGTGCAAGCATTTGTGCAGCAGAAAAACCCGTGGGCACTACGGGATATGGCAGAACGACTGTTGGAGGCACATCAACGAGGCATGTGGGAAACTGTGGATCAGGCGATGCTGGATCAGTTGCGATCGCTCTCTCTAGAAGCCGAAGCCGACATTGAAGGACGAATGGGGACTATGGGTGAATAGTAGAACAACCCATGACTGTGAGTAGACTGAGCAGAGTGAATCAGCGATCGACCGTCTAAAACTCATCTCTGCCTCTTATTTGAATCTTACCTTCAAATCGCTGGTGCCAGATGAGGGTACTCAGCACGGTCACTGTCAGAGTGATACCGCCTCCAACCCAAGCCAGCATGGGATTATACCCGCTACGACCCAAGGTTTTTAGCCAGGTATGGGTGAGATCAGAGGAAACGAGGCGATCGGCTATCCAGGGAAAAAGATACATTAATGCTCCCCCAACGAGCAGCCAGCCTACCATAGAGGCGAGGAGAAAAATGGTTTTGGCTGTGGATTGGCTACCCATAAGCGAGCGCGGTAAATAACTCCGTTGAGCGTAGCATGTAGGGCAAGATTTGATACATTCTCACCAAGAGTGCTGGGCAGCAGTGTCAAAATGGCTTGATTTTAGAATGAGCGACCGCCCAATCTAAAGCCATTCTGACTCCTGCGAATAGCACCAAACTTTCCAGCAGCAGGGCGATTAATAGTAAGGGAGCGACTCCACTGTGCCAGCCTATATCAAGCTGCGCCAGTCCACGCACTAAGCCAAAAGCGGCAACGGCTCCTGACTTGAGATGAACATTTTGGTCGCGGCGAATGATATAGCGATAGGTAACCGCAAACAAAAATCCTGATAGGACAGCGATCGCTCCACTGACTGCAATCGTGATTGTCATGCTGGCAGAGTCTGAGGCTGTGAATGAATCAGAGGGAGTGAATAGCCACTGGTGATTGATCACGGTGAATAGCACAAACAGTATTCCGGCTGCGATCGCGCCGATTCCACCTGCTTTGAGTGACTCCCATCGCTCTACCCAACTGAGATGAAACCCATCATCCTGTTTGATTGCGCGGACTGCTTCATTCACCTCAATCATTCTACTTCTCCAGCCTCCTACTGTTCTTTTCTATCCTGCAATTAATCTACAGTTGTGTGAGATGTTTTGCTGCTCTGAGATTCCCACTTTGAACTATGATCAGTTGTGAAGATGTTTTATCACAGTGTTTCACAAATTCCTATGGATATTTTGAGCTTGGGTTGGGTTGGTCTTTTGGTTATCTTTACTTTTTCAATTTCGTTGGTTGTTTGGGCACGCAACGGGTTTTGAGTCAACGTGTGCAGGGTGATCGCGCGTCCGTAGGCGGTATGTCTAATGCCTATTTATCTAAGAACGACTCTTTAAATATAACCGTGGAATATCCTGTCTTTAGTGTTCTGATTTTAGCAGCGTTTGGCTTGCTGCTCGTGGTCAGCGGCGGTGTAGCCTATCTAACTTTGGCGGAGTGGCGCGATCTGCGTCGGCGCGATGCGGAAGAACGTGCCAATCGACCTGCCCGCCGCAAAGGCTAGTTTAGTTTCTAACTCTTAATTCCTAACCCCTCATCATGATTCAACACGACAGTATTGCCGCCCACGGTGGGCAATTGGTCAATCGCATTGCCACTATCGACCAACGGCAGGAGTTTTTAGATAAGGCAGATCATTTGCCGATTGTTCAGGTTGATGATCGCACTGTGTCAGACTTGGAGATGATTGCGATCGGGGGGTTTAGTCCGCTGACGGGCTTTATGGAAGAAGCCGATTACCTAGCGGTCGTCAACACCATGCGGCTAGCCAATGGTTTGCCTTGGTCAATTCCAATTACGCTCTCTGTGGCTGAAGCGGTTGCGGCACCGCTAAAAGAAGGTAGCTTAGTGCGGTTGGATGACGCAAAAGGGCATTTTGTGGGGGTATTGCACCTAACGCAAAAATATCACTACGACAAAAAACAAGAAGCGCTGCACGTCTATCGCACGAATGAAGAAAAACACCCTGGGGTGAATGTGGTGTATAACCAGGGCGCAGTCAATTTGGCGGGTTCTATTTGGCTATTGCAGCGCGACCCGCATTCCAAGTTTCCTCTTTACCAAATTGATCCGGCTGAGTCGCGATCGCTATTTCGGGAAAAAGGCTGGAAAACCGTAGTAGGGTTTCAAACTCGCAATCCAATTCATCGCGCCCATGAATACATTATTAAATGTGCGTTGGAAGTCGTGGATGGATTATTTTTGCACCCGCTGGTCGGTGCAACGAAGGAAGATGATATTCCAGCCGATGTCCGAATGCGTTGCTACGAAATCATGCTGGAACACTACTTTCCGAAAGACCGCGTGATTTTGGCGATTAATCCCGCTGCCATGCGCTACGCCGGACCCCGTGAGGCAATTTTTCATGCCCTCGTGCGAAAAAATTATGGCTGTACTCACTTTATTGTGGGTCGCGATCATGCAGGGGTTGGAGATTATTACGGCACTTATGATGCTCAATATATTTTTGATGAGTTTAAACCTGAAGAATTGGGCATTTTGCCGCTGAAGTTTGAACATGCTTTTTATTGCACTCGCACCGAGGGCATGGCAACGACCAAAACTAGCCCTAGTCTGCCGGAAGAGCGGATTCATCTATCGGGCACCAAAGTCCGCGATATGCTGCGCCGGGGAGAATTGCCACCGCCGCAATTTTCCCGCCCACAAGTTGCGAAAGAGCTAGCCCGAACAATGAAAGTGTTTACTGAAAATCAGTACGAAATATAACTTGATCTCATGCGGTCGTGGTCACCCATAAAAGTTTAGATGCTAACTGCCTTAGGGGATATGCAATACTTTCGTGCATATGTTCTCATGAGTGGGAAATCCTAAAGATAGATGCTATGTCTTACGAAGTTGCTCAACAGGTTTTAACTCAGCTTGCCCTTGCAACCGAGATTTTTACTGCTGGTTATATCGGAGTTGCCTTCACCCTCTATGCCTGGAAGCGCACTGCTGAACCCGCTAAGGTGCCCCTCGCAACTCCACTATCTTTGCTGCAACCTACCGCACCAGAAACGATTGAGCGCTCGCAACCCTTAAAACGTGCCACCGCGATCGCCCTTTCTCTCCCCGAATCAGAATTGATTGAATAGATTTAATTTTCAAGGTGTAGCGTGACCTTCGACGACCAGGTTTTGAAGGGGTTGAGACCTTTGCCACTGGCGCTAGTTTAGGTGATAAGCCACTTTAGAAAGACGGGGCTTATACCCGATTTACGGCTGAGACGGTGAAGCTTGAGTCCTTTGGTGGCTCTTGGTAGAGCACGGCTCTCTGCCAAACTCTCTTTTCTGAATGACTGCAATTCCCATAGGAAGTCCTGCGGAAAGCTTCGCTGACGGTTTCACGAATCGCTGCATCCGTTTAGCCGCAATACCGTACACTGGTGATGATTGAAGGCTGAAAAGGAAGCGGGTCATGCGACTGTCACAAATGCTGTTTGTCACTCTGCGAGAAAATCCGGCAGAGGCGGAAATTCCTAGCCACAAGCTGTTATTGCGGGCGGGATATATCCGTCGGGTTGCGAGCGGGGTGTATGCCTATTTGCCGTTGATGTGGCGGGTGTTGCAAAAGGTGTCGCGGATTGTGCGGGAGGAGATGGATGCGGCTGGAGCGCAGGAGTGCTTGCTGCCGCAGATGCAGCCTGCGGAACTGTGGCAAGAATCGGGGCGTTGGGACACCTACACGAAGGCGGAAGGGATTATGTTTTCGCTGGTCGATCGCCAGGGGCGAGAGATGGGCTTGGGTCCGACCCATGAGGAAGTGATTACGGCGATCGCCCGTGACATGATCCGTTCCTATCGTCAGTTGCCTGTAAATCTGTACCAAATTCAGACGAAGTTTCGGGATGAAATTCGCCCCCGGTTTGGCTTGATGCGGGGACGGGAATTCATTATGAAGGATGCCTACTCGTTTGATGCTGACGAGGCAGGCATGAAGGCGACCTATGAAAAAATGAATCAGGCTTATCACAACATTTTGCGGCGAAGCGGATTGAAATTTCGGGCGGTGGATGCAGATTCTGGGGCGATCGGTGGCTCTGGTTCGCAAGAATTTATGGTGCTGGCGGAAGCGGGTGAAGATGAAATCCTTTATACCGAGGATGGCAAGTATGCCGCCAATGTGGAGAAAGCGATCGCGCTACCACCTGAGGCAGCAACATCACCTTTTACAACTGCTGAAAAACGAGAAACTCCGGGCGCTGGAACGATCGCCAAACTGTGTGAATTGCTGAAGTGCTCCCCCACCACCGTTGTTAAAAATGTGCTGTATCAAGCGGTGTATGACAGCGGACGGACGGTATTGGTGCTGATCAGTATTCGGGGTGATCAGGATGTGAATGAGGTGAAGCTGCAAAATGAGTTGGTCAAGCTGGCAAGCAACTATGGCGGCAGTACGGTGATTGGGCTGACGGTGCCGGATGCGGAGGCTCAAGCGCTGTGGGCGGCGAAACCGTTGCCTTTGGGCTATATGGCACCCAATTTATCTGATAGATACATCAAACCGCCAAAACCTGCTCCGGTTGACTCAAAAGCAGCGGGAATAGTGGTTCCTAAGTTTTTGCGGATGGTGGATAAAACGGCGGTAGACCTGAAGGATTTTGTCACGGGTGCTGATGAAGTGGGCTATCACCAGGTGGGGGCAAATTGGGGTGCTGAGTTTACGCTGCCAGATTTGGTGGTGGATCTGCGGAAGGCAACGGCGGGCGATCGCGCCATTCACGACCCAACCCAACGGCTGCAAACCGCGCGGGGAATTGAAATTGGGCATATTTTTCAACTCGGCACCAAATACTCTGAAGCGCTGGGGGCGACTTACACCAATGAGCAGGGGGAAGAAAAACCGTTGGTGATGGGCTGCTATGGCGTAGGGGTGTCGCGGTTGGCGCAGTCTGCCGTTGAGCAGTCTCATGATAAGGATGGGATTATTTGGTCGCCGGCGATCGCGCCCTATCATGCGATCGTGGTGATTCCTAACATGGCGGATGGGGAGCAGGTGCAAGCGGCGGAAACACTCTATGCTGACCTAAATCAAGCCGGAATTGAAACGCTATTGGACGATCGCAATGAACGGGCTGGCGTAAAGTTTAAAGACGCAGATCTGATTGGCATTCCCTATCGGGTTGTGACGGGAAAATCGCTGAAAAACGGCAAGGTTGAAGTGGTGAGACGTGCCACCCATGAAATTCAAGAACTGGCGATCGCCGATGTCGTTTCTACCCTCAAACAATGGCTGATCGAAGCTACCCAATTGATGAATAATTGAGGGATTCTGCTGCTTGCCTCTCCATTCCTTTCTTACTTGCTCCTGACACCGGACACCTGATCTCTGACACCCGACACCTACCCCCTAACACCCGACACCTACCATGCAAATCTTCATCCTGATCCTTTCCAGCCTCATCAGTGTTCTCTCTCCTGTTAACTTTGGGATTGATAAAGTCGCTGAAAGTACGATTCGTGGTCAATTCAAAAAGGTAGAGCAACTCAAAGTGCGGGTGGATAATACCCCGGTTCACAATGCGATTGGGGGCAAAGTAGACAAAATTCGGATTGCCGGACGGGGGCTGTTTCCGTTAGAAGGCATTCGGATCGACACCCTTGAGTTTGAAACTGATCCGATCAACATCAATGTTAAAGCGCTGCGAAAGGAGAAAAAGACGGAGCTACAGGCACCATTGGGCGTGGGGATGCGGCTGGTGATTCGGGAAGAGGATCTAATTAGTGCGCTGAAGGCTCCCGTCGTTCAACAGGAAATTCAAAAGCTGCTGAGAGGTTTGACTAATAGCAACAGCAAACAAGTGCAAGCGGAACCGTCGGGGGACGCAGGAAGAACGGGAATTCCTCAGCGCATCCAAGACCTGCGAACCAAGCTGGATGAGTATCGGATTTTGAACCCTAATGTGGAATTTTTGCCCGGTGGCAGAATCCGGTTACAGGTTGAGATTGAAGAGGTGAAAACGGCTGAAAAATTCAAAGTTGAGGCAGAATCGGGGCTTACGTTTGCGGAAGGACAACGGCTGACCTTAACCAGACCCGTGCTGAAGCTGAATGGGGAGGAACTGCCGGAACAAATCATTCAAGCGTTTGCAACGGATCTTTTTAGTCGGTTTAAGTTAGAGCAGTTGAGCGGCTTACCTGGGGGTCTGGGTCAAGTGCAATGGTCGCAACTGACGGCGAGGGTGATCAAATTTGAGGTCAAAGATAAAAAACTGGAGCTTGTGGCGTTTTTGCGGCTGCCCCAAGGGTTAAAGATTTAAATTTTTGTAGGTTCTTGCCTGTTTATTGCTGAATTTGCTCCAAGCCGATGTAGATCTATTAAACTTGCGATGACCTATGCGATGACGCGATCGCTCGTAATCGATATTCAACCGTTTGAGGAAACCTCTGATGCAAGACCAACAGCCCCGCCGTCCGATTCCCCCCGGTATTCTTGCAGCGTTCTCCGCGATCGTTTTGGTTTCGGGGGGAGGGGCTGCTTGGTGGGCATGGTCATCTCGCACTATACCCCTGCCTCCTGTCAATCCAATCCAATCGTCTCAGTTTGGAAACGATGGCAAGCCTACGGCACCCATTCCTTCTAACTCAAGTACTCAAAATCCCTCGGTCAATCCTGCTCCGGCAACTGCGGAGAAAACTCTCCAGGTTTACTGGTTAAAATCATCGGATACTGCAATTCAGCTTGCGCCGCGTCCGGTGAAGGTAAGCTCTAGTGGAGATCCAAACGCCCTACTTGAAAGTGCCATTCAGCAACTTCTGGCAGGTTCCAAAACTGCGGATGAAACCACCACTATTCCTGCTGGAACTCAGCTTCGTAGTCTTTCGATTAAAGCTGATGGGATTCACATTGATCTGTCCAAGGAGTTTACTCGCGGTGGCGGCAGCACCTCAATGATAGGTCGCTTAGCCCAAATTTTATATACGGCGACTAGCCTGAATCCGGCTACTGGTGTTTGGTTCTCGGTTGAAGGGAAACCATTGGAAACTTTGGGAGGCGAGGGCTTAGTGTTGGATCAACCCCTAACTCGACAAAAGTTTGAACAAGACTTTCCAATGTAGGGCTGAGTGGTGCTGACAAGCTAATTTAGGAAGCTTAATATTGTAGCGGGTAAGTACATCTCCAATGGAGCGATCGATGAGCGATAACAATTCTCAGTTAATCACCGACGAGGCAGCTTCAGAAAATGAGGCAACTCGTGTCCGATTTTGGGGCAATGTCACGCTGCTTGAAGAAGGAAGTCGCTATCGGATTAACCGGATTGAACTGGCACCCGGACACCACATCATGACGCAGATGCACTACCACCGCAGTGAACATTGGGTGGTTGTGTCTGGAACCGCCAAGGTGATTTGTGACAGAAAGGAAACTATCTTAATTCAGAATCAGTCTACCTACGTGCCAATGTCTACTGCCCATCGGGTGGAGAATCCTGGGGTAATTCCTTTGGTGATGATTGAAATTCAAAATGGCGAGTATCTCGGTGAAGATGACATCACCCGGTTTGAAGATACTTATTAGGTCTGCATTGGGTTTGCAACAAAAAAGCAGCCCACGGCGCGAGTTACAGGGTGTAAGTTACTTTTGCAAATGCTGGCGGAAAAACTGTGTAAGCTCCTGCCATGAATCTTCGGTTGCTACACGGTTGTAGGAAGAACGCTCGTTGCAGAAAAAACCATGATCGGCATCAGGATAGACCTTTAAGGTGTACGCTTTGCCAAGTTCTTTGAACCGAGCTTCGACTTGCTGAATCCGTTTAAGCGGAATGAACGGATCGGCACCCCCGTGAAACAAATAGATAGGCACCGTAATGTCTGTAATTGCCTCAATCCATTCATCTAGCACCATTCCATAAAAGGGAGCCGCTGCAACAATCTCGTCTGAAAACTTGCAAGCCGTGAAAAAGGTTAGCCCGCCGCCTAAGCAGAATCCGGTGATTCCGACCTTCTCTGGAAACACATCGGCTTGTAATTTCAGGTATGCGATCGCGGCTCTAATATCTTCTTCTACAGGCTTGCCAAAGTTGAGGCGATACATCATTGCCATAGCTTGCTCAACGTCGCTATATCCAAACTTATTGTTTGGTAACTCACGATAGTACAGATCTGGCGCGAGAACCATGTAGCCCTCGTTTGCAATTCGGGCTGCAACCTCTCGAATATGAGCAGTTAAACCAAAGGCTTCCATTAAAAGAATTATGCCTGGTTTTTGTCCGCCTTCAGTAGACTGATACAAAAACGCAGGCATAGAGCCATCAGGCGTAGAAATCATCACCTCTGTCTCTTTGATTTGCACGTTATCACTCCCACTTATGATTTGCGTACTGTCCTAAGATGTCGGATTGGGTGATTGGTGCAACCTAATGCTGTACAGAGGCTGTTGAGGGTGAGTGGGCTAAGCTAAATTGTTTGATTCAAAGCCTGTTCTAGAACCGAAGCCCTGCGCCTGCTTGAATGGATACTGCGGTTCCATTATTGGATTTATAGCCATCAAATGCAATGATCGCGTTGGTGTACAGCATCAAGCTGGTGTTGGGCAAGGAATAATCAACGCCGGGTTGAATGACAAAACTGCCTTTATTCCCAATGGGAGTTTTGTCACCTCTGACGATGGAGGCTCCGGCTCCGATGTAAGCATCTCCCTGCCAGTTAATCGGAATATCATAAGAAACCGTGGGAACGATCGCTGCACCATTTCCACCGACCAAAACTTGAGTTCGCAATGAAACGGGCGCTCTTAAGAACTTGTAGCGAACTGCGAGGTTTCCCGAAGCATTCGTGGTTTCGTTTGGACCGCCGCCGCCGTTAGTTACCCCAAACGATACACCCCCACCAATATAGCTACCGTAGGCTGCTTGGGCTTGAACGGGGGATTGGGTGCTAACGAATAAGCCAGCGGCAAGAGCCACACCGCCGATCGCAGCGAGTTGATTTTTCCAGCGGGTTACTACTTGCATATTTAATCGATGACTTTTGAATGGGTGCATATTTCACTCCTTAGGTTACTGCGATGCAGACCTGTCTACATTTAAGCGCAACTCCTAAGAACTGAAATACTTTTTTATGGCTCAATGATACTTTTTTATTTAGCTACTAGCTTTTGCCCTTTGTAAACTAATGCCGCAATGTCGGATCGAGATGCGGACTGATTTGGCTTTAGCTGTTTGGTATCTGGATCACCGGAGACTAGACCAGCTTGAACAGCGGCTGCCATGCGCGATCGTGCCCACTCAGGAATTTGATTTTGATCTACATAGCCTTGCAAAATCGCTTCAGGATCAGAGGGCGTAGGCAGGGCAAAGCCTCTTGCCATTGAGACTGCTGCCTCTAGGCGCGAGACTTTTTGACTGGGGCGAAATGTCTTATCGGGATAGCCACTCATAAAGTTCATTTTGACGGCTTGATCAATTGCGGGTAGTAACTGATCATTCTGAGGTACGTCTACGAATGCGATCGGAGGTAAGGTGTTAGGTTTGGCATAGGCTTTTTGAATTTGAATGGCAAACTCTGACCGTTTGACGGGTTGGTCAGGCTTAAACGTGCCATCGGGATAGCCACCGATGATCCCCTGTGCTGAAAGCGCGGTGATGAAAGGATATGCCCAATAGGTTTTTGGAACATCCACGAACGAGAGAGGCGCACCACCGGGTTTTGCAGGAGTTAGGCTAGCAGATGGGATAGGGGTCGGGGATGGGGCGATCGAGGGCATTGGTGATGGATTTATAGCCACAGGGTTTCCGGGAGTCGTGACTACCCCTGTATTGGGTACGGGCGGCTGAGGAGAGTTGTCTAAACGGGGAGCTTTTTCGACACCACCATTGATTTCTGCTCCTGTTCCTGCTCCTGCTTCTATTTCTGTTTCTGTAGTTTGAGGCAGTGGTGTCGTTATGACTTGAGGCGCTTGGGTTTCCCCCGCTTTTGTTAGAAAATTTCCAATGGAGAACCGCCCCTGATTTAGGTTGAGTATCCCTAGAAAAATTGCTCCAAATGATAGAAATGCAATCAGGAGCGCGATCGGCTCGTCATCTCGCAGATGAGGTGGACGCTGCCCTGGAGGTGAAGAATTTGACATAATGCCCTGACCCAAAAAATCTCGATTCAAGCTGCCCCAATCCTAGAGATATGAGCCGATTTTGTAAAGCGATCCTTCTACAAATCACGGATTAACTCGGCAATATCTGCTCTTAGTAGGGAGATTATGCTTTGACTTTGCTCAGTACTCAACCCCTAGTGAGTTGGGCGAAGCCGAAACTTGAGGCATCAGTTCTGGCTTGGCTAAGGCAGCCGCTGCTATGACTAAGTCATTCAGGTCAATTGGCTTCGTGAAATGAAGTTGAAATTTAGCGGGTGAGGAATTTTCACACAGGTCTCTAAGCATCCCGGTGACGGCGATCGCGGGAATTTGTCCGCCTTGCATCGGGTCTAAACTTCTAATTTTAGAAATTAGACTGTAGCCATCTTCGCCGGGTAAATAAATATCACTGATCAAAAGATGGGGCTTTCGTTGTTCTACTGCAATTAAGGCATTTTTTACTGAGTCAACCGAAAAGACTTCGGCTCCATACGATTCTAATAGGATGGTGTAGAGTAACCGGGTATCCGCGTCGTTCTCCACTACAAGGACTCTGATCCCATTCAGGGAAAGGTCACTATTGCTGATTTGCAATAGTGGATTTTCCAGGTTCATAGTTAGTCAAACTCTTTGTCGTTTCAATGGATTAGAAAGAAACTCGATGCTGGGGCTTAGAGATTGAACTCATAGGACGAGTGAAAGATAGACAGAAAAAAGAAATTTAGCATCGTAGGACTACGATGCTAAATTTCTTTCGGCGGGATGTCGGTACGAAACTGTACTCATTTGCCGCATTTTAAAAATTTTTCTAAAAGCAGTACGAGAAAGGTTAAGACAACAACCCCCCGCTGTGCTTTATTCTCAAGGATTTTTGGTTATAACTTATTCAATCTGTGGCTATAAGGCTTGGAGGTCATAAGTTTTGAGCAATCGATCCAAATCAGTTTTAATCACTTGATAACACTCGCAGGTGGTGGCTTCCAGGCTTTCCCGACTCAAAATGGTGATGTTGCCGCGTCGATAGCGAATCATACCTGCTTGCTGAAGGATACCTGCTGCGACGGTGACTCCGGCACGACGGGTGCCTAGCATTTGAGCAATAAATTCTTGAGTGAGGGGAAGTTCTTTATCTTCTACGCGATCGCTGACATTGAGTAACCAACGAGCAAGGCGCTCTTCAAGGGTGTGATTACAATTGCAAGCGTTTCCTTGAGCCATTTCGATCAGCAGAAACCGTAGATAGCAGAACAGCAAATCGTGTAAAGCTCCCCGCCGATTAAACTCAGCCTTAAATGCTGCGATGGGTAGCCGAACTCCGTCGCCTTCAATTTGAACGATCGCTTGATGGGGCATGCCATTTCCTAAAAAGGCTTGCACCCCCACCATGCCTTCTTTTCCCACCAAACTATTTTCGACCGTTGAGCCATCCTCTAGTATTGTTACCAAGGAAATCAATGCTTGGTAGGGAAAGTAGACGTATTCGATTGATTCTCCAGGGAAGTGAACAATTTTTCTGAGGGGAAGGGAGACGAGTTGCAGATCGGGCAATAGCCGCTGATAGTCTGCGGCAGGCAATGCGGCAAGTAACCTATTTCTAGGTTTAGCTGAATTTTGAATCATTTAAGACTAAGAAAGCTCCGTCGCGGTGTGGTAGAAACCAACCATCGACATCAGGAGGGGAATTCAGAGCCTAGTCCTAAATGTTCGATTAATTAATTTTAGCTGCGAGTAAGTAGGCGTAGCCAACAGCAGGTTGTTATATCGTCTCTATTATGATAACGCTAAGTTGCATTGGGCGTTGTGTCGGTACGGGTTCGTACTTAGACAGCCAGTTTTTCTTTTTAAGAGCCATTTAATACCTTCAAACTGCGATCTTTAATCTGCATTCCGTGGCTAACGGTACACTGGTAAAGATTTGGTTGAATGAAATCTGGGATTTTAGGGTTAGTCATGGCGACATTTTTATTGGAAGTGGGAACGGAAGAATTGCCAGCGGCGTTTGTAGATGAGGCGTTGACTCAATGGCGATCGCGGATTCCTAACAGTCTTACTGAACGCTGTCTAACTCCAGAAAAAATCGAATACTTTGGCACCCCGCGCCGGATTGCGGTGATTATTTGGGGATTGCCAGAGCGCCAGCCCGACCAAGCGGAAGAAGTGAAAGGTCCTCCGGCGCAGGCGGCGTTTAAGGATGGGCAACCGACGAAAGCGGCGATCGGGTTTGCTCAGAAACAGGGGGTTGCCGTAGCAGATTTAGAAGTTCGCCCGACGGAGAAGGGCGACTTTGTGTTTATGCGTAAAACGATTGTGGGTCAGGCAACTGCCGATATTTTAACGACGCTAGTGCCGGAGTGGATTACGAAGCTGGAAGGCAAACGGTTTATGCGATGGGCCGATGGAGACCTGAAGTTTCCGCGCCCGATTCGCTGGCTGGTGACGGTGTTGGATGGCGAGGTGTTGCCGATCGCACTGATGAATGGGTCACAGGGATGCCACAGCGATCGCGTGTCTCAAGGGCATCGCGTGTTGCATCCAGACACCGTATCTATTCCCCACGCGAAAGACTATGTGAGCATTTTGAAAAATGCTTTTGTGCAAGTGGATGTTGAAAAGCGTCACGAATTAATAGAGCAACAAATTCAAATGGCTGCGGCAACGGTGAAGGGAGTGGCGGTGATCAATCTGGCGCTGCTGCGGGAAGTGACGAATTTAGTAGAGTACCCATCGCCGGTGGTGGGCAAATTTGATGCAGAGTTTTTAGAATTGCCGACGGAGGTAATCACAACGGAGATGGAAAGCCATCAGCGTTATTTTCCGGTGCTGAAGTCGGCAGAGTCGGATGAACTGTTGCCTTATTTCATCACGATTTCTAATGGGAATCCGAGTCAGGCAGATCTGATTGCAAAGGGAAATGAGCGGGTGATTCGGGCAAGATTGTCGGATGGTAAGTTTTTCTTTGATGCCGATCGCGCGATTCCGTTGGAAGAGTATCTGCCTAAGTTAGAAACCGTCACGTTTCAGCAAGACTTAGGCTCGGTGCGGGCGAAGGTCGATCGCATTGGTCGAGTGGCAGGACATATTGTGGATCAACTGCCCATGGAAGCAGGCGATTCCCTTCGGGATCATGGAACGAATCGCGAGTGGGTAGAAGCGGCAGCGCTGCTATGTAAAGCGGATCTGGTAACGCAAATGGTAGGCGAGTTTCCAGAACTGCAAGGCGTGATGGGGCAAAAATACGCGCTGGCATCGGGCAAACCCAAAGCGGTGGCGGATGCAATTTTTGAACATTATCTACCCCGTGGGGCGGGAGATATTTTGCCGAGTTCTTTAACGGGGCAGATCGTGGGCTTGGCGGATCGCTTGGATACCTTGGTCAGCATTTTTGGTTTAGGGATGATTCCTACGGGTTCGTCTGATCCGTTTGCGTTGCGTCGTGCTGCCAATGCGATCGTCAATATCATTTGGTCAGCGAACTTGCCGATTAATCTGACGCTGTTATTAGATCAAGTGATTGCTGATTTTGCTGAATTATTTTCAACTGTATTAAAGCTATCTGTGCCAGAACTAAACCAACAACTTCAAGATTTTTTCTTGCAGCGAATCCGCACGTTGCTACAGGACGATCGCCAGATTGATTACGACTTGGTAAATGCGGTGCTGGGAGAAAACGATTTGGAATATACGCAGCGATCTCTGTCTGATTTGTTGGAAGTGCGCGATCGGGCGTTGTTCCTTCAGTCTATTCGCAACGATGGTACACTGGCGACGATTTATGAAACGGTGAACCGGGCTTCTCGGCTGGCGGCTCAAGGGACATTAGATACGCAGCAGCTTGATCCGGCAGTGGTTGTGCAGCCAAGCTTGTTTCAAAAAAAATCAGAGCAAGCTTTGTTTGAGGCACTCGGTCAGGTTCATGCCCAAGTGCAAGGAACACGAGATTATCAGAAGTTAATCGATTCGCTAGGGCAGATTGCGCCGACGGTTGCTAATTTTTTTGATGGGGAAGATAGTGTCCTGGTGATGGATTCTGATCCCGCCATTAAACAAAATCGCTTAAACTTGTTGGGCGTATTGCGGAATCATGCGCGGGTGTTGGCAGATTTTGGCGCGATCGTGAAGAGTTGAAGGCTTGAAAAAATTAGTCCAAATTTAGTCCAGCCATTTTTTTCAAACATATAAACACCCCTGAAATTCCTGCTAGAAGCAGCTTGTGAGATATTAAAAGAGTCCTGACTAATTGCGGTTTCCGCAATTAGTCAATCATGGTTTCTACATAAATGGATCGCGTCTATGGAACACCCAATCAACTTCATATTGCCGTTCCCACTTCATATTGCCGTTCCCACTTCCGCAGCGCCAGAAATCGAATTTCGCCACTCAACACCTGAAACCTGAAACCTGTTACCTCTCTCGACACTGCTGAAGAAACTCTTGCAGTTGGCGGACTTGAAAGTTTTCAGCATACTGGCAAACTTGCGCTGAAAAAGCAGCCACAAGCGGAGTGTTTTGTTCAATCTGATGTGCCTGATCTTGAATTTCTAATACAGCACCCATTCGAGCAAGGATAATGAGATTGTCTAGAACCTCTAAGGGTGGAAGGGGCATGGGTTCAGCGGAAAGTGGAGAAGCGAAAGGTGGAGTGCTAGAAGCAAGTTCATAGTCCCACTCTAGGGACAGTAGATTTTTGAGAGTATCTAGCAGGGTTTGATAAACAATCGGTTTAGACAAAAAAGCGTTGCAGCCGACACCGAGGCTTGCCTGCTGATCATGGTCAAAGGCGCTAGCCGAAGCAGCAATGATGATCATGTTTTGGAAGGTGGGCGATCGCCGGAGTTGTCGAGTCGCTTCAAACCCATCCATCACAGGCATCACTAAATCCATAAAAATAACATCTGGTTGAAAGTGCGCCGCTTTTTCTAAAGCATCTTGCCCATTTTCAGCCTCCATCAGTTCAAACCCCAGCGGCGTTAACATTTGCACCAAAACAGCCCGATTCGTCGATCGCTCATCGACCACTAATACTCGGCGGCGGATGCCCCGATATCCCACAACTTTAGGTGTTTTGGTTGGAGTTTGCTCCTGCCAATGTTCAACAGCGGCAAAGTCTAGCTCAAAAGCGAAACAGCTTCCTGTGCTTTTGGTGCTTTTTACAGTCAGATTGCCGCCCATCATCTCCACCAGAGTATGGCTAATAGCCAGCCCTAAACCCGTTCCCTCGATCATCCGATCGCGATCGCCCACTTGATGAAACGGCTGAAAAATTTCGTGTAGATGTTCTGGAGCAATGCCAATCCCTGTATCTTCCACTTGAAACCGGAGACGAGTGAATGGGGGGTGAGAAGAAGGATCTGTGATAGTGCCGATCTTGAGAACGACACCGCCGCGATCAGTAAATTTAATCGCATTGCTAAGCAGATTGATGAGAACTTGCCGAAGGCGTTGTTCATCGCCTTGAACAGCTTCAGGTAGAGGAGTGAGCGGCTCATAGAGAAAAGTAATCCCTTTTTGGTCGGCTCTGAGGTGAAATAGAGTCGCGATCGCCTGGAGAAAGTTGGGAAACTGAAACTCAGTCAGGTGTAACGTCATGCTTTGAGCTTCAATTTTGGATAGATCCAGCACATCATTGATCAACATCAACAAATGCTCTCCACAGTGATGGATTGTGTTTAGTCCTTTCCGTTGCTCAGCAGTCAGATCGCCGCGTTTAAGAATTTGGGCATAGCCTAGAATTCCATTGAGTGGCGTTCGCAATTCATGACTCATATTTGCCAAAAATTCGCTCTTGGCAAGGTTCGCAACTTCAGCCGCTTCCTTTGCAGTTTGAAGCTCAACCTCAGCCGCTTTAAGATCGCTAATATCTCGCGTAATGCCAATGCAGTAGATAACTTTTCCCGCTTCATCCCGCACTGCGGATAGATTAGAAACATGCCATCGCCATGTGCCATCTTGATGTTGCACTCGATATTCTAAACCTGAGATCAGCGTATCTCTTTGAATCAATTGATTAAACTGCTCCGTGCAGCGTGGGTAGTCATCAGGATGAATCATCAGACTCACTGAACGGCTAACAATATCCGCCGGATTATGCCCTAATATCAGCGCCCAATTCGGCGAAACATAGGAGAAGATTGCCTCTGGAGTCAACATATAAATAATGTCATTGGCGTTCTCTACAATGCTGCGAAACTTGAGTTCACTTTGGCGAAGCGCCACTTCTGCTTGCTGGCGCTGATCTGTTTCATAGGCAAGCGAGATCAAGTCAGCCAGCGATCGCACGAAACTTTGTTCTTCCACCGTCCAAGGGCGAAAAACGTTGAGGCGTTCTATGCACAGTACTCCAATCGTTTCTTTGCCTAGCCGAATCGGTGTATCCAACATCGACGCAATCTGATTAGGTTGCAAATAAGAATGCGAGAGTTCTTGAGTTCTAGGATCGCGATTGGCATCCGTAGCCGCAATGATTTCATCTGCTTCCAAGGCTTGAAAATAAGTCGGATAATTGCTAGAAAAAATCTCCATGCCGACTGTATGGCGATCGCCCCACAATTCATACAAATCCACGCAGCAAATACTAGATTTTGTTTCCGTATATAGCCAAATACTAGCGCGCTCAACGGCGAGGGTCGTAGCCGCCGCCGCCGTTATTTTTTGCACAGCCGTCTGCCAGTCCCCCCGATCCAACCCATGACTGCGAGTCAATTCATCTAGAGTCGAATTTTGCAAATCAAGCTGCTGTTTGCTGTAGGTCAGAATAGTTTCAGCCCATTTGCGATCGGTAATATCGGTACTCACGCAAATCGCGCAGGGTTTCCCATCCAGTTCAACCAATTCAGCCGATAACAGTGCCGTCCGAATAGTCCCCACTTGGGTACGGTAGGTGATTTCCAAATTATGGACGCTTCCAGTGTCTTGCAAGCAACGACTGATCGCGATCGCGTCTTTCGGGTTCACCCATAAAGGAAGTTTCAGGGCAGTTTTGCCCAAGATTCTCTGCTGCGAATAGCCCGAAAGCTCAAGAAAACTATCATTAACTTCTAAAATTTGTCCATTCGTGAATTGAACGATCGCGAGTGGATTAGGAGAAGAGCGAAACGCTTTAGAAAATTTTTCTTCAGATTGACGAAGCGCCTTGGTTTGCGTTTGCACTTGCGCTTCCAATTGTGTTTTCGAGTCTAATAACCGTTGAAAAGATAGACGAATCAATCGGATACCTGAAACTCCTAGGGAGATCGCCCCACTGAAGCCAACCAGCAAAAACAGAATATGCCCATTCTGCGCTTGCCCATTCTGCCAAACGAACCCGCCCACCAATCCGGCTATCCCCAAGAACGCACCCAAAACAATAAGCCGCGATCGCCAGCGATGCCCTTGAGCAAGATTATTTTGTAGGGATGATTGATCAGGCTGATTCATATTTCAAATGTAATATCAGATGTTGTCTCGCCATCTCAGTTGAGTCTCTTTTTGAGTCCTTAAACAAGATTTATGATTCTCAATTAAGACGAGCAGGCTGATTCATATTTCAAATGTAATATCAGATGTTGTCTCGCCATCTCAGTTGAGTCTCTTTTTGAGTCCTAAAACAAGATTTATGATTCTCAATTAAGACGAGCAGGCTGATTCATATTTCAAATGTAATATCAGATGTTGTCTCGCCATCTCAGTTGAGTCTCTTTTTGAGTCCTAAAACAAGATTTATGAGTCCTGATTGAGATGTAAAACGCGATCGTATTTTTTGCTTCTACATCTTAAGTGTGAGATTTTAAGCATGAGGGCGGATCGAGCAGTTAAAATGCATAAGGAGAATTCTGGCAGATTTCATACGGGTCAACTGCAATGCCTGAAAAGATGGATAGACATGCAATTTTTGATTGGATCAGGCAAAACCCCTGGTTAATTGTTCCCGTGTTAGGGCTAATTCCATTGCTTAACTTACCGTTTGCAAAAAGCCAATCATCAGCGCCATCCACTTCAGTGGTAGCTCCAACTCCAGTACTGCCTACCTCAGTCGCAAAACCACCATCCTTGCTCGCAGCCTCACAACAACCTTCTGTTAAGTCTTCCGTTCGTCCCGCTCCAGCCTCAGTTCCAGTCAAAGCGATTCCTCAAAAAAAATCAACCGCCCCGTCTCGTAAATCGGTTGCTGCCTCAATTCCCCTGCCTGCCAACTTAGCGGTTGATGCTGCAATTGAAATGCGAATCGCGATCGCTGCTGGAATAGATACCTTGCCCATTAGTACATCCAAGGGCGGGGTGATATTAGATATCAAGGGGAACCCGATCCACACACTATCGGCGCAATCAACCCATACCATTCAAGCCGATGGGCAAGGCATGTTGATCGAGTCGATGCAGCTTCCATCGGTTGTAGTGATTGACTCAACGCCCAATGGAACTATTCGAGTCGGAGATCGCGACTATCGCGGACGAATGCTGATTGTGTGTCAAGAAGGGAGTTTGTGGGCAGTGAACTACGTCAGTATGCAACATTACCTCTACAGCGTAGTCGGGAGTGAAGTGTCCCCCAGTTGGCCCATGGAAGCATTGAAAGCTCAAGCCGTCGCCGCCCGATCCTATGCATTGACTTACCATATCAAGCCTGTAAATCGTCAGTTTTATGACATGGGTGCTGATGAATATTATCAAGTCTATAAAGGGATTGAAAGCGAAGCAAGCACCACTAGGCAAGCCGTAAACAATACAGGAGGAGAGTTTGTCAGCTATCGAGGTGGCGTAGTGGAATCGCTTTATGCTGCAACAGACGATATTGTGACTGATGCCTTTCAAGGGAAGGGCATGAGCCAAATTGGAGCCTTAGGATTAGCAGAGAAAGGCTATAGCTATCGCGCCATTCTAGCCAATTATTACGCTGGAACAGGGATTGGGCGGATTGAAATGGATATGGAATAGCGCTTAAGGAGGGAGGGTGCGCGATCTCTTTCTTACCTGGACGGGTGAACTCTCATCAAGAGAAATCTGCCGTGGTAATGATAGAAGTAACACGATCAAATTGCCGCCAAGCTTGTTTGCCTTTCAGACTGCATTTTGCAGAGTAAAGAACCAGAACCCTTGAAACAAGAAGGTTTAATCATCCTTCAGTCGTCGCAGTAACCAGTCTAGGCGTGTCTTTGCCAATTCAATACTCTCCAAAGCATCTTTTGCCAACTCACTAACGGGCAGTTCGTGATTTAGATGACCGGATTGAGGCTTATCCCGGTTTTGTAATTGATTTACCGTCAAACGCATCCGGCTAGAAAGGCAAATCGCTAAGGCACGATAAAACCGGGCGGCAAAGCCAATATCAAACCTGAGGCGATCGGCTAGCTTCTCTCTGGGAATGCATAAAACGAGAGCTTCCCCTTTCGCAGAAACGGTTGCTGAAGGAGGTCGCGTGTCGATGAAAGACATTTCCCCTACAATATCGCCGCTAAGAAGATTGGCAATTTCGCGCCCTTGGGTAGCGGCAGTGGTAACGCTGAGGGTTCCTTCTAACAAAATAAAAAGGTTGTTAATGGGGATACCTTCATCAATCAGCACAGTTCCGTCTGGCATAGTCTCACGGGTTCCGGTGGCTAGCATCCAATCAATATCGTCGTCATCCAGTTCTCCTAAAAGGAACAATACTGTTTTCATGGACATTGCCTCACCTTCCCCAAGCCTATTGATTTCGATCTTATGTCTGCGGTTCTTTCTGTTTTAACCGATCTGACCGATGTGGGCTGGTTTGATGGCGATAACTTTGGAGATCGCGCCATATTTGGGCATAAGTGTCCTGCTTTTACAAAAAAGACTTGTTGTAAAAATCTTTGAATCACCAAGTTTTTAATAAAATAGTCTTACAATGCCTGCAAGATAGAGCCATTGAATAGATAGTTACATAGCTACACCTGTAGACATGGAGTGTAGACATGTAGCTATCAGGCTGACGATTGATTTTTAAATAGGAGCGATCGCCCCATGGATGTCAAACTAGTTTTAGTGATTCTAACCGTGTTCTTTACCATTGCCTGTTTATTCTTTGGCACTAAAAATGGTTTCTATAATTCGGATAACTATCACGGCAATGGCTCAGCCCACTAAGTTTCATGGCTTTTTGTGACGGTGAGTAACGCAATCAGGGATATGGGCGATTCCCGCACGAATCGTTTTACGAATCGCCACCATGGAGATACAAAATAAACGTGGTTGAGTTGGAATGTCTAACCTATGGGGTAGGTCATGCAGGCGAAGGAGTCTGCCTGCTATTGCGGATTGGCACCTATCGCATATTGCTAGATTGTGGCTTGTCCGATCTATCACCCTTAATTGACCCAACGGGCAAGCCCCCGGCTGACTTGGTGTTGTGTAGCCATGCCCATGCCGACCATGCGCGGGGATTATTGGAATTGCATCAAGCATTTCCCCAACTGCCCATTTATGCTAGTGAAGTAACAACCCAGCTATTGGCGCTTAATTGGCTTGACCAATCTGGAAATGAACCACCACAGTTTTGTCATGCCCTGCCTTGGCGTACACCTATAGAATTTTTAGATGGGCTAAGCGCTGAAATTTATCCATCGGGGCACTTGCCAGGAGCCTCAGCAATTCTGCTTTCTTACACCGCCCCTTCTGAAAAAAACTCCCCGTCCCGCTCCTATACGGTGCTTTATACAGGAGATTTTTTCTTATCTAATACGCGGTTGGTAGAAGGGTTGCCCCTAGAAGAGTTGCGGGGACTTCAGCCCAATGTGTTGATTGTGGAAGGTAGCTATGGAACGGCGCGTCATCCCCATCGTCGTCATCAAGAAAATCACCTAGCGGAGCGAATTGATCAAGCGATCGCCCATCAGCAATCAATTCTGTTACCCGCCTCCTTAGGCTTGGGGCAAGAGTTATTGTTGCTGCTGCGAAGCCATCACTATTTCACAGGACGAGACATTGATATTTGGGTTGATGGAGCCGTGGCGAATGGCTGCGATGTCTACCTAGAGATTTTGTCTCATCTGCCCACGTCAGTTCAAAATTTTGCCCGTCATCAGCCCCTCTTTTGGGATGAACGGGTGCGCCCACGGGTGCGCCGTCTCACTCCAGAAAGTTGTGCCGAGTTGGGGCAATCTCCCTGCATTGTCGTAACTGATGAAACAGCCGATCTCCGTCAGTATTACCGTGAGAACCCAAAAGCGTGGCTAGCATTGTTGCCCTGGCAAGTAGATCGTTCTGAGATTGAGCGGGAAGCAGGGTCGCCGTCAGTGTCATCGGCTGTAGACACTGATTTGGCAACTGAAACTTATTTACTGGCACAACATTGTGATGGCACTGGAACCACTCAACTGATTCACAACCTCCGCCCTCAACATGTGATGTTTATCCATGGTCCAGCAGCATATTTATCAGATTTAACGGGCTTAGATGATCTACATAATCGGTATCATCTCCATTCACCGGCTAGCGGCACTAGGGTAGAACTCCCCATTGGCGAAACTTTTTTGCAACCTGCCCCTCCAGATACGAACTATGAAGGAGAACTGACTGAACTCGATGCCGTAGTGACGATTACATTACCGGACGCGATCGCGGCTGATCCACGCTGGCGCGGGTTAGCAGACACTGGCTTAATCGAAGCTCGCTGGCAGGGCGATGAACTGGTGCTGCGGGGCTTGCCCCAACGAGAATTGTTGCGCCCTCATGAGAGCGATCGCCTGCTGGACTGGATGGATGCCAATTCTCCCCTGCGAAACTGCTGTGGCAACTGCCGCCACTATCGAGGACAACGCTGCTGGAATGATGCCTCACCGCTATTTGAGTTCAAAGTTACACCAGAAGGATTTTGTCCTGTATTTGAGTCGGTGCAAATTGGAGAGCAGGATGCTGAATAGAACTCATTTATAGAGCTTCCCCTCCGTAGCGTCATTTTCTAAAGATTGCTGAAGCAGAAATTCGCGAATAGCTCGATCTTCTGCCAGCCCAATCGCCCGAATATAACTCTGTTTCGCTTCAACCTTTCGCCCCAACCGCTTCAGTAGATGAGCACGTAATGCCCAATAGGGCTGATAGTTGTTAAGCGATTCCAGGGGAAGAGTGTCGAGGAGTGCTAAACCCTGCTCTAGCCCTTTTGCCTCTGCGATCGCTGCCGCATGACCCACTTGCGCCCCTAACGTTGGAGAAATCTGGATTAACCCTTCATAGAGCAACGCTAGTGCTTTCCAATCGGTGCGATCAACAACTGCTCGTTGAGCATGAATGGATTGAATAGCGGCTTCCAATTGAAATCGTCCCAGTTTCTTAAATGTTGCTGCCTTTGCCAACTCCCGTTCTGCCTCGTCAAACAAAGGTCTAGACCAACGTGTCACATCTTGCTCTGAAAGCGGCACATAGGCACCATCAATTGTTCGACGCGCATTACGACGTGCCTCACAGTGGAGCATCAAAGCCAATAGTCCTCGTGCTTCAGGCTCATCTGGCATTAATTGTATACACAGACGGGCTAGCCAAAGCGCTTCTTCCGCCAACCCTTTTCTACGTGAATCTACACCTGTTACATTTTCCCAGCCGTTGCTGTAGGCAGCATAGATTGCTTCTAATACTGCTATTAATCGCATAGGCAACTCCTTAGCTTCTGGAATCTCAAACCCAATTTTTGCATCCCGAATTTTCGCTTTAGCCCGAACTAGGCGCTGGCTCATCGTGGCAGGTGCAACCAGGAATGCAGAAGCAATTTGAGCGGCATTAAAACCCAAAACGGTTTGCAGCATTAATGGAGTGTGAACTCCAGCATCAATAGCTGGATGGGCACAAATGAAGAGCAGTTTCAGGCGATCGTCTGGAAAGATGGTTCCAGGGGACGATAATTTTTGTGCTTCAGCCGCAATTAGTTTGAGAGTGCTAGCGGCTGAAGCTTTCACTTTGGCATGTCGTGCCTGATCAATCAGGCGACGGCGAGCAGTTACCAATAGCCATGCCTCTGGATTATCAGGAACTCCACTTTCAGTCCAGGTTTTTAGAGCCGCGAGGAACGCATCACCCAGGGCATCTTCTGCCGCAGTAACATCTTCTACTTTGACAGCAAGGTAGGCAATTAACCGTCCATAGGAGTTACGTGCTGCTAATTCTGCCGCTTGGTGAGCGTTCATGACTATTAGCCTTCACCCATTGGTAAGAGTGGTCTGACTTCGACTACGCCATTAGTTGCGGCAGGGCAACGCGCTGCCCAATCTAAAGCAGCATCTAGATCGGGGACATCAACAAGAAAGAAACCACCAAGTTGCTCTTTAGTGTCAGCATAGGGACCATCCTGCACTTTTCGGTGTCCATCGTATAGTCGGACGGTTGTACCTGTATGCGCCGGATGTAGCGCTGCGCCACCTGCTGCTATCCCGGCTTCATTCAGTGCTTGGGAATAGGCTTGGTAGGCACCCCAGTAAGTTTCTTGGTTTTCATTGCCACGATCGCTAAACTGAGCTTCACTTTCATAAACCATGATTGCGTATTTCATACGTTTCCTTCTGTTGTAAGTGGATTGAGAGCCTAGTATTTTCCGTGCTCAATTTAATGACGGACTAGTACTCGCCATTTCGACAGGTATCTGTAAGTTTTGATAATCTGGGTAACAACTCTGCTAACTGGACTGAAATTCGATAGGATGAACTGATACGGAATGATTCCGACCTTTTTATTAAAGCTGTGAGTGCCATCCATGACTGCTGAGGTTTTGGTAGAAAAAAAGAAATTAGCGAAGCCGCCGCTGGAGATTCATCAGTTGGGCGATCGCGTGCTGCGATCGCCTGCCAAGCGGATTGCCAAGGTGGATGCAGAAATTAAGCAACTGATTCGAGAAATGTTGCAAACCATGTATAGCGCTGATGGGATTGGGTTAGCTGCACCTCAAGTTGGGGTCAACAAGCAACTTATCGTTGTAGATTGCGATCCGGATGATGCTACAAAACCACCGCTGATTTTGATGAATCCGACCCTGACTAACGCCAGCCCAGAGATTGTGGTGAATCAAGAGGGATGCCTCAGCATTCCCAATGTTTACCTAGATGTCAAACGTCCAACAGCGGTTGAAGTGTCCTACAAAGACGAAAGCGGTCGTCCTCAGCGTTTAACCGCAACCGGACTGCTTGCCTGCTGTATTCAGCATGAAATCGACCACCTAAATGGTGTGTTATTTGTTGATCGGGTGGAGAACGCCTTGGAGTTAAATCAAGAATTGATGAAACATGGCTTTTCAGTAAAGGCGGTTAAGCCTGTAAGCTGAGATAGTATCCTCCGTAAACAGCATGGTTCTACACGGCTCCATAAATGGGCTGTTTAAATCTTTCATGTGGATAGTCTGATTTTCAACCAATTGAGATGTTTCAGGATTAGTCTATAGTGACTTCAAAAAGCGGCATACTTCTAGCAGGTTCTTGTATTGCGGCGATCGCAGCAGTTGGCTCAGTATTTGAGTTATCCTCTGGCAAACCAGAACTCGGTGGTCTAGTCACTGGAATTATTTTGGCGCTGAGTATTCCTTTAACAATTGGCTGTTTCATAGCAGCCGTTCGAGATACCAGAGCGAATCAAAAGTAACTCATCATCTTGCTAAATGCCTACTTTTTGAATAAACCCGTTCCCTCGGCACCCTTTCCCCAAAATGTCGGGCATTCAATCCATCGCATTTCTTCGACTAAGTGGCAAGAGCCATACAGGAAACAGGCAACCCTACTATCTCCTGTCTCCCACAGAACCTACTACCCTAGGGCGCACTTTGGGCTGTGGAGTTGCAGTGGATACCTCTTTATATCGTTCCGTGTCTCGGCATCATGCCAAAATTGATCCCATTCTGGGATTTGAAGCCCCGAACGGGGAGCGATTTTGGCAAGTTTGCGATTTAAACAGCCGCAATGGTACGTTTGTCAATGGTGCTCGTGTGCAAGGATGTCAGGTTTTGCAGGTTGGCGATCGCATCATGCTAGGGCATAACGGTCCAGAATTTATCTTTGATTGCCAAACTCAAGCAGGGCAATCGCTAGACAATTTTGGAGTAGCGCTAGGTATATTTCCATCGGCGCTCGACCCGACTCTGCCACCGCCTAAAAACCGCGTCAATCTGGAAGATGTCAGTTTGACTCAGTTATTTCCGATCCTGTCTACTGGGCGTGAACTGACCGATAAAGCTTATTTGATGCCTGCAATTGTCACCATTACCTTTGTGGTGCTGTTATTTTTGGCGATCGGCAATCCGGCTATGTTTAACCTGTTGCTAGCGGTATATTTGGCGATCGCGTCGTTGTATTTCATTTATCAGCTTTGCGGGAAGCAAAAACCCTGGTGGCTACTTTTAGGGGTAGCTACTCTGACCGCACTGATTTTGATTAGCCCCATTCTAGATCTGTTCACGTTAGTATTTCACCATCTCTTACCGGGTGATTTATCAAGCACTGATGCCGCAACTAATTTTGGGGTGCTGCTGGTCAAAATGTTTTTTGGCGCAGGACTGATGGAGGAGTTGCTGAAAGCCGTGCCCGTATTCATCGCTTTGGGGTTGGGGCTACGGCTGAGATCGCCTTTCCGCGATCGCGTTGGCGTATGGGAACCGTTAGATGGAATTTTGCTAGGTGCCGCTTCTGCCGTGGGTTTTAGCCTCATGGAAACTCTTGGGGTGTATATTCCCGCAACTTATAAATCATCCCTTCTAAGCGGACAAGAAGCTGCTCAACTGGCAGGATTACAATTGCTGATCCCTAGAGTATTAGGCTTAGTCGCTGGACACATGGCTTATAGCGGCTATTTTGGCTACTTCATTGGGCTAAGTGTCCTGCGGTCTCGGCAACGCTGGCTCATTTTGGGCGTTGGACTCTGCACTGCTGCCGGCTTACATACGCTCTGGAATGCAGCAGGAATGCTAAGTCCAGTGTTTCTAGCATTGATCGGCATGTTGTCCTATGCCTTTTTAGGTGCCGCGATTCTCAAAGCCCGCGCCCTTTCCCCCACGCGATCGCAAAACTTCGCCACCCGTTTTCTGCATTAATCTACTTTTAGATTCATCCAACTCCCGCTAATTAACTCCCTCTTTTAGGATAAGTAAAGTTTTGTATAATTGTATGTAATTGAATAACACGACTTAAATTGTTCATCAAAACTTAAATCTCAGAGGTTTCAGTGAAACAGGTTTCAACCTTGACTCAGCGTTCTTTAAATTCTGATGCTGCGGCGCAAAAAAACGATTTTCCAGAGGCATCGATCGCGGGCACTTTCATCGCCACAGCAGGCACTATGTTTGGCTTTTTACTGTTGGTAATCCTATTCTTGTGAGCATTTGCAAGAACTAGCCCGGTAAGATGAAGGGTGTTCCTTTTTATGCGTGTTTTGTGACTGACCTACCCCCCACTACTCGACTCTGCCGCACACCGCTTTATCCTTTGTCTCAAGCGCTCAATGCTCGGATGACGGAGTTTTCTGGCTGGGAAATGCCTGTGCAATACTCTGGTCTTACCCATGAACATCATGCCGTGCGATCGACCGCTGGTATGTTTGATATTTCTCATATGGGAAAGTTTCGGCTAACAGGCAAGAGTGTTTTAGACCAGCTTCAAACCTTGGTGCCATCTGATCTAAGCCGTCTGAAACCTGGAGAAGCCCAATATACGGTGTTGCTGAATAACCAAGCTGGCATTATTGATGATCTAATTTTTTATTATCAAGGCACTGAGAGTGACGGGATGCAGCAATGGGTGGCGATCGTCAATGCCGCCACTACTGATAAAGACAAAGCATGGATGCTGAGCCATTTAGATTTAGCTGAAGTGACGTTTCAGGACTGTTCCCCGGACAATGCGCTGATTGCGGTGCAGGGACCCGACGCGATCGCCACACTGCAAACCTTAGTCACTGAGGATCTCTCTCCCATCAAAGCATTTGGGCATTTAGAAGGCACGATTTTAGGACAGCCTGGGTTTTTGGCGCGCACGGGCTACACCGGAGAAGATGGTTTTGAAGTCATGGTGTCGCCGGAAGTGGGAGTAGAACTTTGGAAAGCGCTGCTAGCGTTGGGTGTGGTGCCCTGCGGTTTAGGCTGTCGGGATACCCTACGGCTAGAGGCAGCAATGGCGCTTTATGGACAAGACATCAATGACACGACTACGCCCTTGGAAGCGGGACTAGGCTGGTTGGTTCACCTAGATAGTAAATCCGATTTTATTGGGCGACCTATTTTGGAAAATCAAAAACAAAATGGAGTGCAGCGGCGCTTGGTGGGTTTGCAAATGCAAGGGCGCAATATTGCGCGGCATGATTATCCGGTGATTATCAACGGCAAAGTGGCAGGAATTGTGACCAGTGGCACTCAATCGCCGACATTGGGTCAGCCGATCGCGCTTGCCTATGTACCCACGGAGTTTTCCAAGCCGGGTCAGCCGTTGGAAGTTGAAATTCGAGGTAAACTCCATCCGGCAATCGTCGTCAAGCGTCCTTTCTATCGCCGTCCTTGAGTCTCATCCTTTAGGAAGAATACCAACTAATTCCTGGAAATTATTTACAAAAGTCGCTAGGAATCCTGATTTTTGAGGTATGAGTTATAAGGGTTGGAATTTACTACTCATGCAATCTCACTTTAATTTTTTGAAGACCTATGACACTGGAATATCCTAGCGATCTAAAGTATCTTGACACCCACGAATACGCACGGCTAGATGGTGAAATCGCCACCATTGGCATTACTGCGTTTGCGATCGACCAACTGGGTGATATCGTATTTCTGGAGTTGCCTGAAATGGGAGATGCGATCGATCAAGGCGAGAAATTTGGCACAATCGAATCCGTTAAAGCAGTTGAAGATCTCAATGCTCCTGTCAGCGGCACGGTGATTGAAATCAACAGTGCTTTATTAGATGCTCCTGAACAAATTGGGGATGATCCCTACGGAGAAGGATGGCTAATGAAGGTACGGATTGATGATGACATTAATCTGGACGACACCTTGTCATCTGATGAATATCGAGAGCAGGTTGAAGGAGAATAAACGCCTTGTGTTCTCTCGATTCAGGACTGAATTCAGTCCTGATCCCTATCCATTCCATGCCCTCGATCTCAGTTCTCTTAACCAACGCTGCTGCTAGTGAGTTGGCTAACCAGATCAATCACTGTGCTGCGGCTCAATTTGGCTTCCCCTTGAGCCATGGCATTTAATGTGGCATGAGCGAGGGTGAGGGGAATGCGGCAAAAGTCTAAGGCTGGACCGATGGGAAGGACGGCGGTGTAAGCATCTGCAAGTTCAAGGTTTTGACGAGCATAGTGGTAAACCTGTTCAGCCGTCCATCCAGTAGGAAAAAAGTCTACGCCACGGGTTTTATCTTCGTTGTGGTTGCGGAGAATATTGACGGCTTGCAAACCTCTACCAAAACCGATCGCGTGGGAACGATTGGTTTTGGTGCCGTCATACCATGCCCACAGATCAGAGAGCAGCAAACCCACGGCTCCCGCTACTCCAAAGGTATATTGGTCTAGGTCTGCCCGGTCTTCAATTTTCCAATTGATGCGCGCCCAATATGCCATGCGATCGGACATTGCCGCTGTCGCATCCCACACTCGCGGTGCGATCGACTCTGGTGCCAACAGTGCCCATTCCCCAATCCGATAAGACACTTCTGGCAATAGATCTTTATAATCGCTGAGCGCAGTAGACAAATCGCTTGCTTGCATCTCGTGAGTGCCCGCTTGTAGGCTCAGGCTGATGATTTGTAGTAGCTTTGCTTTAAGTGCATTATCCAAGGTTGGATGATCTTCAATCTCGTCGATCGCCCGCATACATAAGTAACCAGAGGCTACGGCTTCTTGAAGCCCCGCTGGTAACCGACTAATGGGAATGTAAAATGTCCGGCTTGTCTCCTCTAATACTTCTAAAGCACTTTTGCATAGCTGCATGGATTCACTCCTCTAAGTCATTACACCAGGTTGGCTTCAAATATACAGCAAAGACGTTTCATTAAGATGAAAATGCCTTATTCAACTAGAAATCCTTTCTTTTTGAAAGAATTCAACGCTGTTTAAAATTCAAAAGGTATTCTATTTATCAATATTTTTGTTGAAGTTTATTGACTGAAAGTAGTTGTTTTGTTGCATAGTCTAGGTTTGAAAACTTTCATTAGAAAAAAGCTTTCTTGTGCAAGTAGTCTCTACAGATTTAAAGGGGATTAATAGTCGGAGACTAACGGTTGAAATGCAATCAGGCTGAAACTTAAACGATAGTAAGAGAGTTTGCCGAGCCGCAATAAACCCAATCAAAGCCATCCAAAAACAACCTGCAATAAAAAGTTTAATTGAGTTATAAGTTAATATCTGATAGAGATCAAAACAGGATCAAGTTCGTAATTTCAGCAAGTTGATTTAGAGTTTAAACAGTTAGAAAACCGCCTTATAAATCCACAATCACTACTACTTCTCCACTGTCAATACAAAAATTTCCGGAAAATAAGCTTGACGCTGCCGAGAGAGTGACAAAACTAAACCATTCATAACGGATGTAGTCTGCAATACGTTAATCAATCTTGATCAACTTTAAATTTGGTCGGGCTGAGAACAGTGGCTTTGCTTTTAGCCCAACCGATTGCATTATCGACTCATGCTAAACACCGAACCCAGCGATCGCCCAATGTTTTGAGGATTCATTGCGTCTACCGCTGCCGTCGGCTCATAGCCACAGTGCACCATACAGTCGGCACAGCTAGGATTGCCACTGGCGCGACCATATTGGCTCCAATCGGTGCCGTCCACTAGCTCTTGATAGGTTTTGTAATGTCCCTCATTCAGCAAGTAACAAGGCTTTTGCCAACCCAAAACACTGTAGCTCGGCATTCCCCAGGGCGTGCATTCATAGTCTTTCTCGCCCGTCAAAAAGTCGAGAAACAAAGGATTGTGGTTAAAGTTCCAGTTTTTTTTGCCTGCCGTGTAGGGAGCCAAAATATCCCGGAACAATGCTTTTGTTTGTTCCCGTTTTAAGAAGTGGTCTTGATCCGGTGCCCACTCATAGCCATAGCCTGGAGAAATCATCATGCCATCCACGCCTAGAGTGGCAACAAAATCAAAGAAGTTTTGAATTTCTTTGGGATCAGATCCCTCAAATACAGTGGTGTTAGTCGTGACGCGAAACCCTTTAGCTTTAGCAGCTTTGATTGCTTGCACGGCAGTATCAAACACCCCCTTGCGATCGACGCATTTATCGTGCAGTTCCCGCAACCCATCCAGATGCACACTAAAGGAAAAATAGGGAGAGGGTTCAAACTTGTGTAGGCTCTTTTCTAGCAAAATGCCGTTGGTGCAGAGATAAATGTATTTACGCCGTGCCACCAACCCACGCACAATCTCATCAATTTGAGGATGAAGCAAGGGTTCGCCACCGGGGATTGCCACTACAGGCGCACCGCATTCCTCCACGGCGGCAAAGCAATCTTCAGGCGACAGGTTTTGTTTTAAAATCTCCACTGGATGTTGGATTTTGCCGCAGCCAGAACAGGCAAGATTGCACCGAAATAGCGGCTCTAACATTAGGGTCAAGGGATACTTTTTGCGTCCTTTTAATCGCTGGGTAACGATGTATTTGCCAATATCCATTGCTTGTTGAAAACTAACTGCCATGGCTCGATTTACTCCTCACTGGAAAATAGGGAACGGAAAATAGGGGTCAGGTTTCAGGGATCGGGGGTTTCAGACGGATAGGCCACCTATCGCTGAGCTAACTAGGATTTATGCGTAACCTTTAGTTACAAACCACTCTACGGCATCTTTCAAAGCAGTAGCAATTGAAGTCTGGGGAAGCCCTAATTCTTGCACTGCTTTGGCAGCATCGTAGTACATGAGTTGTCCTGCCATTCTCACGCCATCCACTGGAACGGAGGGCGTTTTGCCTACTTTGGATAACAGAGTCTCATCGATCCAAGCGACAGTTAGCGGAATCCAGGCAGGAATAGAACGCTGCGGGGCGGGGAGTCCGGTTATTTGCTCTAGGTGATCAAGCAGTTGCTTGAGGGTCATGTTTTGGTGTCCCAAAATATAGCGATCGCCTGTCTTTCCCTTCTGGTATGCCAGTAAATGCCCCCATGCCACATCCTGCACATGGATGAAGTTTAGACCCGTGTGCAAATAAACGGGCATTTGGCGACGCAAAAATCGCAGCACGATATCGCCTGTGGGGGTGGGTTTGATGTCCCAGGCACCAATCGGCGTACTGGGATTCACAATGACGATGTTTTGTCCAGATT
This sequence comes from Leptolyngbya sp. CALU 1928, assembly GCF_056784215.1. Lineage (NCBI taxonomy): Bacteria > Bacillati > Cyanobacteriota > Cyanophyceae > Leptolyngbyales > Leptolyngbyaceae > Leptolyngbya > Leptolyngbya sp. CALU 1928. The sequence continues at coordinate 273,837 of NZ_JBXBCE010000002.1, forward strand.
GTGCCGCTTTAACGGCTTCTTGTTCTGCCCAATATTTAGATTGCTTGTAGGCACCAATCAGCTTTTCGACGGGGCTTTGGTAAGTTTCATCCGCTATCGCGCCTTGCTTCACCCCGATCGCCGCGACTGAACTGGTATAAACCGTGAGATCGATTCCAGCAGTCCGCGCCGCTGCTAAGACATTGCGCGTTCCGAGTACATTGTATTCATGCAAGATTGCCTGATCTTTTTGCCACAGGGAATAGTGAGCCGCGACGTGAAACAATCCTTGACAGCCCGCCATTGCCTGATCTAAGGTGCGATCGGTGAGGCTACCCTGCACCAATTCCACATTCAATCCCTGCAAGTTATCCAGCCGACTATTGGGGCGCACTAACGCTTTGATAGCATAGCCTTCTTGCAAGAGCAGCCGCACGAGATTGGCACCCACAAACCCCGTTCCCCCTGTGACAAATATTTTTTGCACTATAAAACCCTCAGATTACTTGACACTTCTCCAACCTAAAATTCTGCTTTAATGAATTCGACGTAGGCTATGTTTAATGGCGTTGTCAAGGTTATCCAGCAGGGCATAGAGGACAGGAATCACGATCAGGCTGAGCAAAGTGGAGGTGATTAAGCCACCCATGATCGCGATCGCCATGGGAGATCGCAATTCTGCCCCGGCACCCCAACCCACAGCGATCGGCAGCATCCCCAAAAGGGTGGCAACGGTAGTCATGAGAATTGGACGCAAGCGAACAGGAGACGCTTTGAGAATGGCATCGTCTCGCTTTAGCCCCGATCGCCGCAGTTGGTTGATGTAGTCCACAATTAAAATTGCGTTTTTACTGGTTAAGCCCAAAAGAAAGATAATGCCAATCAGTGAAATCATGCCAAAGTCGCTTTGGGCAATCAACAAGCCCACCATGGCACCCACAATCGACAGCGGCAACGATAGAAAAATCACCAGGGTATCCGTCCAGCGACGGAACAGCGCGAACAGCACCCCCACAATGCACAGCAACGACAGCGCCAAGGTTTTGGCAAAGCTGCTTAAAATGTCGTCAATTCTGGCATTGTCACCGCCCAGGCGTAGAGAGATACCCGGCGGCAGCACCGCTTTTGCTTCTGCCGTGGCGAGATCTCCCGCCTTGCCAATCGTCAATTCTTGCCCTAAATTGGCGCTAACAGTGGCAACACGCTGCTGATTGTCGTGCTGAATTTCGCGAATGTCGTCAGAATTTCCTTGCGTCGTGGTGGAGACATCGACGAATCCAGGAATTTTGGTCAGCCGGGTTTGGATGGCTTGGGCAGCGCGATCGAGGTCTTCCAAATCGTCGCCCTGGATCTGCACTTGCACAGGTTTGTCGCCACCCGTATCTACGAACTGGATGTCTTCAATGCTGGTGGTTACGCCATTAATTTTAGGCAAATCTCGCCGAAATCGGTCTTGTACATCGGTCGTAGTAGCGGTGCGGTTATCTTTCAACTTCACATAGATCGTGCCCTTATTCGGTTCGCCTTGGCGGGAGCCAACCACGGTAAACGTACTGGCAACGTCGGGCGATCGCTGGATAAATTCATCCAATTTTTTGGCAACCGTGAGCGAATCTTTGAGCGGGTCAAATTCTGGTAGAGGTTTGGAAGGGCGCTGTGAAGCGAGTTGCTCTGGTGATACGCCCGGTGGGAGTTGGCGAGGATCAATTGCGCCTGGAGAGATCGCCTGCCCAGAAACCGCCTGTCCCGCTAGCGCCTGTTTCAGTGCTTCCGGGATCTCTGGTGTGGGCGCAGTGTAGGAAATATTAAATTCGCCGCGATCGAGTTTGGGAATGAACCCTTTAGGAATCAGCGGAATCAGCGCGAGTCCACCAATAAAGCTAGCTAGAGCGATCGCCACCACCATGCCTTTATGATTGAGTGACCATTGCAACAGCCGTTGATACTGATGATTCAACCGATCGAACCCATTCTGAAAGCGATCGGCAATGCTGGGATGATTCTGATTACGAGGCTTAGGGGGTTTGAGCCAAGCTGCCGCTAACAACGGCGACAACGTGCGAGCAACCAACAGAGACGTGATCATTGCCGCCGAAATGGTGATACCGAAGGGCTTAAAAAATTGTCCCAATACGCCGCCCATGGTGCCAACGGGCAGAAAAACGGCGATCGCGGTCAACGTTGCGGCAGTAACAGTCAACCCAATTTCGTCCGTTGCCGAAATTGCCGCTTGCTTGGGAGTTTCCCCTTCCTCCAAATGACGCGCAATGTTTTCCACATCGACGATCGCATCATCCACCACATTGCCAATCACCAACGCCAACGCCAGCAGGGTAATCGTTTCAAAATTAAACCCATAAAACGCCATGACGATGAAAGTGCCCAACAAAGACATGGGAATCGCCAGTGCTGAAATAACCGTTGCCTGCCAATTCCACAAAAAGGGATAAATCACGATCGCTGAAAGCACGATCGCTTCAATCAGGGCTTTAATCGTTTCCTGCGTGGCAGCTTCAATATAATCCGCTTGGGTCGCTGCCAAAGAAAATTGCACATCCGGCAGTTTGGTTCGCAGCCGCACCACTTCTTGATTTACGGTTCGCACCACTTCCAGTGTATTGGCATCACTTTTTTTCACCACTTGAAAGGCGAGTGCTGACTCCCCGTTAAACCGAACCAAGTTGCCACTCTGGGTCAAATCTTCTAGCTTCGGTGGTTTCGTCAGATCCAGCTTGGTTGGTTCCCCTAGTAGCGTTACTTTCAGCACGCCGGGTAGCTTTGCGATCGCGGGAATAATTTGTTCCTTCGCCGTCTTGCTCAATGCCTTCAAATCTTGAGATGCGCTATCGATCGCATAGCTGACCACCGCCGCTTCGTTCAAATTGACTGGGATCACCTTTGTTGTCGTCTTGGCAGGCAGAGCCACGGTTTTCAACGCTTTCTCCACCGTGCGGCTCGAATCCTCCAAATTAGTGCCCACCGCAAACCGGAGCCGCACCACCGATTGCCCTGGATAGGTCGTGGAGCCAACTCCTTCCACGTTTTTCAAATCGCTCAGCGTTTTTTCGATCGGGTCCGTCAACTTTTGCTCCGTGTCTACGGCGGTTGTCAAGGGTGCAGACGCATTCACCACTACCACCGGAAAAGTCACGTCGGGAAACAGCGCATATTTAAGTGAACTAAATGCCAGCACCCCTGCCACTACCACCGCCAGCCAAAAGCTGAGGGTTAAAACTGGGCGCTGGATGGCAATTTTGGAAATATTAAAGCGCGATCGCACAGATGCGGGATTTGAATTATCCATTGAATCGGATAGTGATAAGTGACAAGCGTATTGTCATAGTACCCAACAGTTCTTAATTTCTGGGTCAACTGCCTTAGAAATCGTCAAATGGGTTTATTTAGATCGGCGTGACTCTCCCATGCAAATCGCCTAATGCAGTAGGATTCGCCCGACCTTTGGAGTGTTTGAAACAAAATAAGGAAGTTTATGAATCAGGAAATCTCAATTTTTGAAATGTCCCATACACAAAAGCAGAGCTAGTATTAGCCCTGCTTTGTATTTCAGATAAAGGTAGTGCTTTTTCGTAAAGGGTGAGGGAAAATAGAGCCAACGGCTTAAGTAAACCGAGATCAACCATGAAACCATACTTAATCTGTCCGAATTGTGGATCGGATGACATCATGAAAAACGGGACAACTCGCCGGGGCAAGCAAAACCATAAATGCCGAGACTGTGGTCGTCAGTTTGTCGAAGATCCCCAGTGGAAGCCCAAGGATCAAGATACCAAGGCTCTAATTGATCGGTTATTGCTAGAGCGGATTCCTTTAGCGGGGATTGCTAGAGTCCTGAAGCTGTCGGAAAGTTGGTTGCAACAGTACGTCAATCAGACCTATGAGCAGGTGCGCCAACAAGCTGAGGTGCTGCCCAAAACAACCGCAAGGTTGACGGTTCAGATGGATGAGTTGTGGTCTTTGGTGGATGACAAAGGCAATAAACAATGGGTTTGGTTAGCAATGGATGTAGCGACCCGCGAAATCATTGGGTGTCATGTCGGTGATCGTTCTGCCGAGTCAGCGCAAGCCCTATGGGATAGCCTGCCGCGCCGCTATCGACAATATGCCCGGATCTACACCGACCACTGGGAAGCCTATGCCTGTGTGCTACCGAGCAAACGACATTTTGCAGTAGACAAGGATTCTGGGTTAACCAGCTATATTGAGCGGTTGAATAACACGTTACGACAACGCATTTCACGCTTAGTGCGCCAAACTTTATCGTTCTCGAAGAAGTTAGAGAATCACATTGGAGCGATTTGGAATTTCATTCATCACTACAATCAAAAGATTCGAGAGCAATTGCGACGGGAGCAGATGGTTTCTTTTTCTCCATCCTTTACATAATGACACTACCCAGATAAATTGTTCAGATTAATTAATTTGTCGAGAGATCAGCTTCTCAAAATTGGCTTGGGTTTGCTGTAGCAATTGCTCTCGGCTATTGGTCACCTGGGTGAGTGGTGGAACTAAGTTGCGAGCCTGTAGACTCATATGAAGCTGAAGATGAGCAACATATTCACTAATATCTTCTCGATCAGAAGAGTTTAAAGCTTGATGTGAGCGCAATTCCAAAGGTGTTCTCCTTTTCCCAAACTCTGCAAGATTGTTCTATGTGAACGAACCTAACACGCGAACCTATTCGGCAGACATCTTCGCAATGAAGTTTAACGCTATCCTGGTGATCATTAGTTAAAGACATATTTTTTCAGCGATCGCCCTTTTTGCTGATGCCATAGAAATCTTGATGACTTTTGTTTCCGATGGCGACTGGACTGGGGATAAGGTCAAGGCAAACGCGTCTAAATTGGTGAACACCTGTCGGATCTATTGGGGTGTTCATTGGGGAAGATCAGCTCAACCTCAATGAACACCAAGCCATGCAACTAAAACCAAAAGGCAAGCTATCTGACCACTTTAGTGAAATCGAAGACCCTCGGATTGAGCGAACCAAGCGGTATAAATTAATCGATATTCTGACGATTGCCATCCTGTCAGTCATTTGCGGGGCAGATAGTTGGATGGGGATTACCGAACGGGATACCTTCGCACGGGTGTTTGCCCGATTGAACCCAGAGCAGTTTCAGGCGTGTTTCCTCAGATGGGTGCGTTCATTGGTGCGCTTAAGCGAGGGAGAAGTCGTCGCCATTGATGGCAAAAAGTTACGGCAATCCTATGACTCAGCCGACGGCAAAGCCGCAGTTCATAGGGTCAGCGCTTGGGCAACCGCAAATCGTCTCGTTCTCGGACAGCGGAAAGTCGATGCCAAATCGAATGAAATTACCGCCATTCCGCAATTGCTCAAATTGCTCGAACTCAAAGGCTGCATTGTGACAATCGATGCGATGGGCTGTCAGAAACAAATTGCCAAACAGATTATCGACTTTAACGTCAGTTCGGGTTAAGCCGAAGGCAGCAACACGACTGATGAAACGCTATCAAGCTGGTCATCATTTCGCTCAAGCGTAGGCTGCGTTGTCGGTTGCGAAGCTTGAGTCGAGACCCTAAAAGCTGCTGTTTCCATTGAGGTTCAAAGCTTTGGCAGAAATCATCGACTGAGCAGAACAGTTCTTCTAGACTAGCTATCAGGGTAAATCAGGATTGAGGGTTTAGCATTTCCAGCCTATCGGATTTGCCCTTTCTTGTTCCACTCCTTATCCCGAACTCAGGTGACTTTAGTTTGGACTAATTGGCATCACAACATTGCTCAGCAGGATGTCATGAAGAATTCGCTCAACTATTCATGACAGTTGAACTCAAGGGCTTGAATGCAATCCTGCTCGAAGTTACGCTGCTGTTGCCACGGTCATAGATCGCCAATGGACGCACCGCTAATTGACGGGTGACTTGCCCCAGTTGAAACGCTGCCTTACTGGCGGGTGTCTCAAAACTGGTGATGCGAGCATGGCTCAAGGGTAATGCCCAACTGCCACTGTCTTCGACCTAACCCGAACTGACTTAAGGTACTGTAACTTTGCCCTTGCTGTTGGGTTGGGATCTGCCTCACCAATTGCTTCAGTATCTTTGAACGGCGTAGGTGAGTGTCCCGCAGGGCTTCATAGGTACTTGACCACTGGCGGCGAAAGATCGGACTCTGGGACAGGCTGACAAACGACACGATACACCCACTTGTTAACACTGCATCCATCAGGTCAAACAGGGCAACGCCAGGGATGCCCTGTTTGTCATACAATGTTTGGCGAAATTATTGAAGTTCGTTGAAAATCATAGGGTCAATGTTGCTTGTTACTTCATTGACCTTACGGCAGTTGTTGTCTCGTATTGACTGCCTTTCTCTTCACCTTTAGTCCAAACTAAAAAATAGTATGAGGATGAAAGAAATTAGATCTGCCCTGCCAGTATTTATACTTATTGCAAATTTGATTTTTTAGAAGACGTGAAAAGTTATTCGTTGCGCTTATTTTAGAAAATTTTAATTACGTTGCCTGTTGTGGCTGCCCGTCTTGCTGCATCAGCGACTTTGAGAGTGTAAAGACTGGCTTCTGGGGTAACGTAAAGCGGTGTGCCGATAGTGAGGTAATCCAGCACCATGGCAGTATCTTTGGCAAACAGTCCGCGCCGACTGCCGATCGCGATCTCTTCAGTACCCTCCGCCCGGATCAGGGTTCCTTGTTCTCCCTCAAATATCAATGCTCCAGTTTTGCCCTGTACTTCAAAAGTTCGCGTGGCTTGCCAGAGTGATTCTCCTTTGCCATAGGTCACTTCTGCTAAAAGTCCGCTTTGGAAGCGTAAATGGGCGGTGCAAAGGCAAGTGGAGTAATAAGGCGAGGCGAGGGGAAAGGGTTGAGGGGGGAAGAATTGGGCTTGGCAGGTGACGGAAGCAACTTCGCCAAAGAGATCGATCAGGCGATGTAGACGAGAGAGGGCACCAATTAAGGGAAAGCCGAAATCTTGGAGAGTATAACTCCAGCGTTGTGGGGCGGGGCGTTCGGGTTTGAGGGTGACGTAACGAGCGAAGAAGGGATCGCCAATCAGAGCCAGGGATGCTTTCAGGGATTGATGCACGCCGCCCAGCAGTTCAATGTGTTCCACATGCAGGAGTTTTTGCTTAGCTTTTGATAGAGCGATCGCGGTTTCGGCTTCAGCAACATCCAGCGCGAGGGGATATTCTACGACTACATGCTTGCCAGCATTGAGAGCAGCTTGAGCGATCGCGCCATGATCCCGGTTAATCGTCGCAATTACCACTAAATCTATATCTGAGCGCTCGATCAGATTTTGCCAGGAGTTACAGGCGATCGCACCATAGGGTTGACTGAATGCTTGGGCGCGCTCTAAGTCCTGCCCTGCAACACCTACCAACTCAGCACGAGGTTCTCCCTGAAGCGCGTCTGCCCGAAGTCTCGCTGCATGTCCGGTTCCAATCAATCCCACTCGCATAAAAAATCCGGCTTAAAGCCTTAAAGACATATAAGAAACTATCATGATCCAAAACCTTCCAAATAAATATTTATCTGGCTACCAAGAAAACTTAAAAGTCAATATTTCAATGGGTTTTAGGTATTTTTTCATCGTAAATCGGCGACTATTCAGTACTTTTTGCCTGTCTCATAAGATAAGTAGATTGGATTAACCATTTCCATTACGAATCCCATTCTATTGGGACAGGATCATAAGTCATAAACTGCTCGTTATCCCGTAGTATCAAGAATAGTAAGGCTGAAATGTAAAGCAGTCTTAACTTATAAGAATGCACAGTCAGCTTTAAACCAGCTTTCTTAAAGTGCTGTATCCATTAGAGAGAGGACCACTGCATGCCAACTTTTAAGGTCACATTAATCAACGAAGCTGAAGGGCTAAATACCACCATCGATGTTCCCGATGATGAGTACATCCTTGACGCAGCCGAAGAACAAGGGATTGACCTCCCCTATTCCTGTCGTGCGGGTGCTTGCTCCACCTGTGCTGGCAAGATCGTTTCTGGCGCGGTTGATCAATCAGATCAATCTTTCCTGGATGATGATCAAATTCAAGCAGGATATGTACTGACTTGCGTTGCGTATCCCACCGCTGATGTCACCATTCAGACCCACCAGGAAGAAGCTCTGTACTAGTGCTTTCTCACTAGAAGCTTGCAAAATCTTGATGGGGTTGCCCATTCAGCGATCGCGTCACTTTTGCAAATAGAGATAGTGATAAAAACGCACCTCATAGCAGTCTTGCTGTGGGGTGTATTTTTTGAAGACACGAGGGCGAATGCTCACAAAAAAAAGGGGGTAAACTCTCGCTTACCCTTCTGGCAGACTTTTCACTAGGATCTTGCTCCCGCGCAGAATGTCGATAGGTGAGTTGTTAGAACAGGAAGTAGCGTTGTGCCATGGGCAGGACGGTGGCGGGTTCGCAGGTGAGCAGTTCCCCATCGGCGCGGACTTCGTAGGTTTCGGGGTCTACTTCCATATGGGGTAGGGCATCGTTGAGCTTCATATCGCGCTTGGTGAGTTGGCGGATGTGGGAGACGGCGATCGCTTTTTTCTGCAAGCCCAGTTCATCAGGAATACCTTTTTTGAGCGCTGCCTTGGAGACAAAGGTGAGGGAAGTATGGGCGATCGCGCCACCATAGCTGGCAAACATCGGGCGCATGTGCACGGGTTGGGGCGTGGGAATGCTGGCGTTGGCATCGCCCATTTGCGCCCAAGCAATCATGCCGCCTTTGATCACCATTTCGGGTTTCACGCCAAACATTGCAGGTCGCCAGAGGCAGAGATCCGCCAGTTTGCCCACTTCTATGGAGCCGACATGGTTCGCGATACCGTGGGCGATCGCGGGATTGATCGTGTACTTGGCGATGTAGCGTTTGGCGCGGAAGTTGTCGTTACGGCTAGAATCTTCTGAGAGATTGCCCCGCTGCACTTTCATTTTGTGCCCGGTTTGCCAGGTGCGGATAATCACTTCGCCGATGCGCCCCATTGCCTGGGAGTCGGAGGAGATCATGCTGAATGCGCCCAGATCATGCAAGATGTCTTCGGCGGCAATGGTTTCGCGGCGAATCCGGGATTCGGCAAAGGCAACGTCTTCCGCGATCGCCGGGTCGAGGTGATGGCAGACCATCAGCATATCCAGGTGTTCGTCTAGGGTGTTGACGGTGTAGGGGCGGGTGGGATTGGTGGAAGACGGCAACACATTTGCCTGACCACAGACTTTGATGATATCGGGTGCGTGTCCGCCACCTGCGCCTTCGGTGTGATAGGTGTGGATGACGCGATTTTTGAAGGCGGCGATCGTGTCTTCCACAAATCCGGCTTCGTTTAAAGTATCGGTGTGGATGGCAACCTGGATATCGTAGTCATCAGCAACACTGAGGCAGGTATCGATCGCGGCTGGAGTGCTACCCCAGTCCTCATGGAGCTTTAGCCCCATCGCCCCGGCTTCCACCTGTTCTTCCAATGCCTCCGGTTTGCCGCTGTTGCCTTTGCCCAAAAAACCGAGGTTCATCGGAAAGGCATCCGCCGCCTGCAACATCCGATGCATGTACCAAGGTCCCGGAGTGCAGGTGGTGGCGTTGGTGCCTGCCGCAGGTCCCGTGCCGCCGCCAATCATCGTGGTAATGCCAGCGGCGATCGCCACTTCAATTTGCTGGGGACAGATGAAGTGAATGTGCGTATCGATGCCGCCCGCCGTGAGAATCATTCCTTCTCCGGCGATCGCCTCGGTGCCGGGACCAATAATAATCGTCACGTTGTCTTGAATATGGGGATTTCCGGCTTTGCCAATCGCACAAATTTTGCCATCCTTAATTCCCACATCGGCTTTGACAATGCCCCACCAATCGAGGATGAGCGCGTTGGTAATCACCGCATCCACTGCCCCGTCCGCATTTGTGATCGGCGATTGCCCCATGCCTTCGCGAATCACTTTGCCGCCGCCAAACTTTACCTCATCGCCATAGGTGGTGTAGTCTTGCTCCACTTCGATGATTAGCTCCGTGTCAGCCAGCCGGACGCGATCGCCCACGGTTGGTCCAAAGGTCTCCGCATAGGCGCGGCGATTCATGCGATAGCTCATGGATGCCTTAATTCACTAATAGAAAAATTTGTATCCGTTTAGTTGTACCAGAATCGTCGCGGAAAATACTAATGCGATCGCAATTTGATTACATCGTTGAGCAAGGCTCGCAGAAAGTCATACCCCAATAGTTGTTTAAGCTTAGGGGTGGCACGATTAATAAAGTCAGACTGTTGACCTTTTGTTAAGTCTTCCATCGGGCGAATGATTTTGGGATTGTAGTTAGCCAAGGACAGACACTCGTGGCTGTTGGCTGGTGTTGGGTAAATGGAGAAGTAAGCGGTACGCTTTACTCTTTGTAGGTAGGAGCAAAATGGCGATCAAGGCGAATCGTCTGGGTGAAGTCTGCGATCGCTGATTCTGTAACTCGCTCAAACATGGGCTTAACCAGAGACTTGTTGCAGTTCGGTGAGCATTTTGCGGAGACTTTCGAGCCAGTAGGGGGGATGAGTGCCGAGGAGGGCAGAGATTTTTTTGAGGGACAGGACGGAAAAAGCGGGACGGGGAGCGGGTAGGGGATATTCTTCAGTGGTAATGGGGATGACGCGCTGCACTTGCAGCGGAAAGCCCATGGCTTTGGCTTCTTCGATGATGGTAACGGCAAAATCATACCAACTGCACACGCCACTGTTGGTGTAGTGATAGGTGCCTGCGGTTTCAGCGGTGAGTTGGGGGGCGAGATGGGCGATCTCCAGTGCCAGATCCTTTGCCCAAGTGGGCGCACCAATTTGATCAGTGACCACGCGCAGTTCATCCCGCTGGGCACCCACCCGCAGCATCGTTTTGACAAAATTCCCTTTGCCCTGAACGCCATAAACCCAGGCGGTGCGAATGATCATATGTTTTTCACACGCTGCCCGAATCGCGGTTTCTCCTGCCAGTTTTGATGCGCCATACACGCCCAACGGATTGGTCGGAGCGGTTTCCAGGTAAGGACTGCTGCTCTTTCCATCAAATACATAATCAGTAGAAATGTGAATCAGTCCGGCTCCCACGCTCTCTGCCGCTTCCGCCAAAATGCCAGTGGCTTTGCCATTCACCAGGGTTGCGAGGCCTGGCTCACTTTCTGCCTTGTCCACGGCGGTGTAGGCGGCTGCATTCACAATAACCGTGGGCTGCAATTGCTCCACGATCGCGCGAATGGTGTCGGGGTTTGCCAGATCCCACTGGGTGCGATCGATCGCCGTCAATTCACCCAAATCCGCCAAGGTCTGTTTTAGTTCTGCGCCAACCTGTCCATTTGCGCCTGTTAATAGGATCTTTGCCATAAACCATCACCACCATTAATTAGGGGACTACAGCCAAAACTGACTCAACCATATTGCACAGGACATAAGAATAGGTGAAGAAATCACCAGGAAAAAGACAGCTTAAAGTGAAGACTTTACCAAACTTGAATGGTTCTAAAAATTGATTACAGCATTGTACTGCTCAACAATTTGATCAATTACTGCCTGAATTGTCAGGTCATCAGTAATCAACTCGATCGCGTCGTCCGCTTTACACAGAGGCGCAAGCGAACGAGTGCTGTCCTTACGATCGCGATCGTAAATTGACTGCTCCAACTCGTCCAGGTTGACATCGCCGATGCCCTGATTTTGTAAATCACGCTGACGACGACGGGCACGTTCTTGCACCGAAGCCGTCAGAAAAATCTTCAGTTCCGCATCCGGAAACACATTGGTGCCAATATCGCGCCCCTCAACCACAATGCCGCCCTGCTTTCCATAGAGTTGCTGTTGCCGCACCAACGCCCACCGAACCGCAGGCTGAGCGGCAATGGCAGAAACTTGGGAAGTGACTTCTAGGCTGCGAATTGCTTGGGTGACTTCTTGTCCATTGACGAAGATGGCAGACGAGGCGAGAGGCGAGAGGCGATGGGTGAGGGGCTTGGGAGTTTTGTCTTCCCTTGCCTGTTCCCTGTTCCCTGTTCCCTGTTCCCTAAATTCTATCTGGCACTGGCTGACCAGTTCCGCGATCGCGGGTTCATCGTCCAGGGCGATCCCTGATTGCATGACTAGCCAGGTAAAGGCGCGATACATGGCTCCGGTGTCGAGGTAAACCAAGCCGAGGGTTTGGGCAACGAGCCGCGCCACAGTGGATTTTCCGGCTCCAGCGGGTCCATCGATCGCCACGATGGGTTGGCGATCGCTCAGCAGCACATTGTCAATTAAGCGAGTAGAGCCAATCCGGGCAGCAACCGCTAATAAGCCTGTGTCCTCAATTTGGGTTAAGGGAGTCATAGTCATGGGGTGAACCAGTTCAACGTATTCGGGGATGAGATCGGGTGCAGTGGTTAACATTGCCTTAACCGCCCCGATTAGTTTACTACCTAATCGCTCTCCAGCTTGAAAGGCGGATGATGCTTGCTGCAATGCCCGATAAATCATAGCCGCTTGCTCTCGCTCTGTGCCACTCAGATATTGATTGCGAGAACTGAGGGCGAGTCCACTGGTTTCACGGGCGATCGCGCAGCCCACAATTTCCACGGGCAGGTTCAGATCTATTACTAACTGGCGAATGATGGCAAGCTGTTGAGCATCCTTTTGTCCAAAATAGGCGCGAGTCGGTTGCACCACATGGAACAGCTTGGTCACAATCGTTGCCACGCCTTGAAAATGTCCTTCCCTGGAGCGTCCGCAGAGTTCGCTAGTCAGAGTGGATGGGGGAAGCACTTGGGTCAGGGCAGGGTTTGGGGTTCGGGGTTCGGGGTTCGGGGTTCGGGGTTCGGGGTTCGGAGTTTTGAGTTTTGAGTTTTGTTTACCTAGCGTTGACCTAGGAGATATTTTAGGTTCGCCATTCGCCATTCGCCCCTCGCCATTCGCCATTTGCCTTGCTGTGCCCATTTCGTCTGCATCGGGCACGAATAGGGCATCGACGTGGGCTTTTTCGCAGAGGGCGCGGTCTTGCTCTAGGGTGCGGGGATAGCGCTGAAAGTCTTCGGTGGGGGCAAATTGTAGGGGGTTGACGAAAATGCTGACGACGATGATTTTGTTCTCTCGACGAGCGCGCTGAATTAGGCTGAGATGTCCGGCATGGAGTGCGCCCATGGTGGGGACGAAACCAATTTCTAGGGGAGTCGCCACCTCTGAATAGCTGCCCGATCGCGCTAAGTCATGCCGTTTGAAGCGACAGGAATCCAGGTAGCAGCGTAACCCTAAGATGGTTGTGAACAGGCGCATTGAACGGGTTCCCCTAATGAAGTTGCGATCGCGACCTTGTGAATCTTGAACGTGTAGAGCTTGACTCTTTTACTGAGACTGGAAAATCAACTTTTTGTTGAGGTTTTAGTAAACACTCGATTACACATCAGCCCATTGAAAACATCCTCATAAACTGTAGCCAGATTTTTTCTAGGCTGCTATAAAAATTTTGATAACTGTGATAATTCGGTCAAATTCATATTCGCTGACCTTGCGGTTGATGGTGCGGTTGAAATCGATAAATAACGCTAGGATCTCGTCTGTACGTTTCTGTGCGGATTCCGTTCCTACGCAACTACTTTATGAATCTTTCTACCCAACTGCTTCATATTCTTGGCTCCGGCGCATCTGCCTACATTTCCGCTCGGAACATGCGTGATTTGCAAACTCGTCCGAATACTCTTGCTGCCTTACAAATGGCAGAATCTGGCTCTGTTCCCTTTTTGGAAGCGCTCAGTGCGCGGGCTGTTGCTGAAGGAGACAGTTGGCTGGCAGAACGGCTGGCACGTCACGCAACTGATGAGCGTCGCCATGGTCAAATTTTTGCTCAAGCGTTGAAACAACTGAATAAACAACTGATTGACTTCAAATCTATTCCGCAAACGACAACTGACGGAACACCGGATGAACGTCGCCGTAGCCCATTTTTTGAGGCTTATTTCAAGGATTACTCCAGTGATGAGCTAAAACCCGAAACCATGGATTGGACGGTGTTTTTTGCCAGCACTTACATTCTTGAACTGGATGCAAGCAAAGATTTTGCTCGGATGGCAAACGCTTTGCCCGACACCGATCCCGTCAGTATCAGTTTGAAGAAAGGTATCCTCAGCGTTGCTCAAGATGAAACTGGACATGCTGCCTACCTGCAAGAAGCGATGGAGCGGCAGTTGTCTCTGGCTGCGGTGGATGAGACGATCGACATGTGGCGCACTCGCAAAGTTAATGCTCTCATCGCCATGGTGGGTGGTTTCCTGGAAAAAAGGGGCAAGATGCCGGATTTGACGCAAGAAGGAATGCCCGATCGCGCTAAGGTGGCTCCAGAGTTGGTGGGAGTTAATTAAGTTTTGAGTTTTGAGTTGAAGCTGGTCACTCATTTGTAGGTCGTCAATTTTTAGGGTTTGTAACGTATGCAGGTGATGGAATCCACGATCGCGATCCCAGGGCAGTATTGGCAGTGGCGTGGGCAGCAGGTTTATTACGTGAAGGCGGGAGAACGACGGGGCGATTCGTTTCACGATCCCAAAGGGAATCGCCCACCGTTGCTGCTGATTCATGGGTTTGGTGCCTCGACGGATCACTGGCGCAAAAATATCATTGGGTTGAGCAACGAATTTGAGGTTTGGGCGATCGATTTGTTGGGGTTTGGGCGATCGGCAAAACCCGACTGGCAATATAGCGGGGATTTGTGGCGCGATCAACTGCATGACTTTGTGACCGAGGTGATTGGACAGTCGGCGGTGCTGGTGGGCAACTCATTGGGCGGCTACGCAGCGTTATGTGTGGCGAGTCAGCGTCCCAGTTCGGCGGCTGGGTTGGTGCTGATTAATAGTGCGGGACCGTTTACCGACTTGAAAGCTGCGCCTCCTAAACCCGATCCGATTCGGGAAGTGATGGGTTCGATAGTACGCAGTTTGTTTCAGCAAGACTGGGCAAGCTACTTGCTGTTTCAATATGTGCGGCAAAAGTTTTTGATTCGCAAAACGCTAGAAAAGGTCTATCTCGACCAGAGCGCCGTCACTGATCGCTTAGTGGAAGAAATTTATCAGCCTTCCTGCGATCCTGGTGCGCCAAAAGTATTTGCATCCGTATTTCGCACGCCTCAGGGGGAACGGGTGGATGTGCTACTCGGTCAGTTGACTTGCCCATTGTTGATGCTGTGGGGGGAAGCTGATCCATGGATTAATGCCCACGATCGCGGTGCCAAGTTTCGTGAATACTATCCGCAGTTGACGGAATATTATCTGCAAGCGGGGCATTGCCCCCATGATGAGGTGCCTGATCAGGTGAATGAGTTGCTGCGATCGTGGGTGAGTGCGCTTTAAGGGCTTTGCCACATGGCGGCAACCCTGCGCCATTCTTTGACTACAAACGGCGGTACGGCGATCGCAACTTTCCTTTGAGCAGCAGGTATCTCTAGCTTTAACGGCGCGTCAGAGGTGAGCTTAGGGACGACATCTAACACGTTATATTCACCCACATTGACAGGAAAGGGTGAGTTTTCAGGCAAAACATCTGCTGCTGTCCAAGTTTGCTGATGACTGGTTATGTGCAAATCTGCCGGATGCTCCAGTTCTCCAGAACCCGGAAAACCCACGACGCGCAGGTGAATACTGTCCACTTGTCCGGCATTAATGCGTTTAAATAAAACAAATTGCCACGCCCGATCGCTCGTATCCCGCAAAGTTTGCAGCGATCGAAACATTGTTTGGTTCTCACCTTCAGGATAGGTGTGCACCGACGCGATCGCCGGACGGCTGAAACTCAGTACCCCACACGCCATCCAAATGACGACTCGCACAACCCAATTCATTAACACACTGACCTCGTTGTTCTCTACTCTAGATTTAATAGAAACTAAGAATAATTCCTACAGTGCAATGACCTTTGGTAAGATCAAAAGTTTGCAAGGAATTACGAAGCCGCAAGGAGATACCCCATCATGGCGCGAATGTATTATGACGCAGATGCCAACTTGGATCTGTTATCGGGCAAGACCGTTGCCATTATCGGCTATGGTTCCCAAGGACACGCCCACGCATTGAATTTGAAAGACAGCGGCATCAACGTGATTGTGGGCTTGTATCCCGGCAGTAAATCTGCTGGCAAAGCCAAGGATGCCGGACTGCCCGTTATGAGTGTAGATGAAGCTTCTAAACAGGCAGATTTCATCATGATTTTACTGCCTGACGAAGTGCAGAAAACGGTTTACAAAAACGAAATTGAGCCAAATTTGACCGAAGGAAAGGTACTGGCATTTGCTCACGGTTTCAATATTCACTTTGCTCAAGTGGTGCCTCCGAGCCATGTAGATGTGGTGATGGTGGCTCCAAAGGGTCCAGGTCATCTGGTGCGTCGTACCTATGAGCAGGGTGAAGGCGTTCCAGCGCTGTTTGCAGTGTATCAAGATGCATCGGGTCAGGCACGCGATCGCGCCATGGCATACGCAAAAGGCATCGGCGGCACTCGTGCAGGCGTATTGGAAACCACCTTCCGCGAAGAAACCGAAACCGATTTGTTCGGCGAACAGGTTGTCTTGTGCGGTGGCTTGAGTGCGCTGATTAAAGCTGGGTTTGAAACCTTAGTCGATGCTGGCTATCAGCCCGAACTAGCCTATTTTGAGTGTCTGCATGAAGTGAAACTAATTGTCGATCTGATTGTGGAAGGTGGACTGGCGACCATGCGCGACAGCATTTCCAACACCGCAGAATATGGCGATCTCACCCGTGGTCCTCGCATCGTCACCGATGAAACCCGCGCCGAGATGAAGAAAATTCTGCTGGAAATTCAAACCGGACAGTTTGCCCGGGAGTTTGTGCTGGAAAACCAATCTGGCAAGCCTGGTTTTACCGCCATGCGCCGTCGTGAAGCCGAACACCCGATTGAAGAAGTGGGCAAAGACCTACGCGCCATGTTTAGCTGGTTGAAGAAAGCATAAGGAAGGGCAGAGTACGGGGTGCGGGGTCTGGGTACGGAGTACAAAACTGAAAATTTCCCACTCCAACTCTTGAGCTTTTCTGTCTTAAACTCCGAACTCCGTACTCTCTACCGAACTCCGTACTTTTCCTACTGTACTTTGCACTTTCCCTCATTTTCCAGGTAGTGCTTTTTCGTAAAGGGTGAGGGAAAATAGAGCCAACGGCTTAAGTAAACCGAGATCAACCATGAAACCATACTTAATCTGTCCGAATTGTGGATCGGATGACATCATGAAAAACGGGACAACTCGCCGGGGCAAGCAAAACCATAAATGCCGAGACTGTGGTCGTCAGTTTGTCGAAGATCCCCAGTGGAAGCCCAAGGATCAAGATACCAAGGCTCTAATTGATCGGTTATTGCTAGAGCGGATTCCTTTAGCGGGGATTGCTAGAGTCCTGAAGCTGTCGGAAAGTTGGTTGCAACAGTACGTCAATCAGACCTATGAGCAGGTGCGCCAACAAGCTGAGGTGCTGCCCAAAACAACCGCAAGGTTGACGGTTCAGATGGATGAGTTGTGGTCTTTGGTGGATGACAAAGGCAATAAACAATGGGTTTGGTTAGCAATGGATGTAGCGACCCGCAAAATCATTGGGTGTCATGTCGGTGATCGTTCTGCCGAGTCAGCGCAAGCCCTATGGGATAGCCTGCCGCGCCGCTATCGACAATATGCCCGGATCTACACCGACCACTGGGAAGCCTATGCCTGTGTGCTACCGAGCAAACGACATTTTGCAGTAGACAAGGATTCTGGGTTAACCAGCTATATTGAGCGGTTGAATAACACGTTACGACAACGCATTTCACGCTTAGTGCGCCAAACTTTATCGTTCTCGAAGAAGTTAGAGAATCACATTGGAGCGATTTGGAATTTCATTCATCACTACAATCAAAAGATTCGAGAGCAATTGCGACGGGAGCAGATGGTTTCTTTTTCTCCATCCTTTACATAATGACACTACCATTTTCCAAAACCAAGGCTCACTCTGATGACTGATGCGGCAGATAAACCAGCACACCTCCAGTATTCCGTGACCATTTGGGAGACGATCGCGATCGTTCTGGCTGGTGTTTCACTAGTGGCGATTGGGTCGGCGGGGCTGGTCTACAAATTTTTTAGTAATGCTGCCAATCCTCAACGGGCGACTTTGATTGCCCGTAGCCTGATGGATTATCAAATTCCGGGAGGTGCCCAAGGAGCCTTCGGGTCAAATTTTGGCGGAGCGAAAGTGGCGATCGTCACCAGTCCTGGATTCCCTAGGGATGGTAGTTTGGTTTCTCCAGCTAAATTAGTAAAGCTGAACGGGGTTGAATTATTCATTGCCAGAGTTCCTCTGGATGTAGAAACGCCAGTGGGTAGCGTGGTGGTTCCTGATGTTTACGCGTCCAAGTCTACTGATCCTTATGATCTTTTTGCATCGCCTGATTTTTCATTTTCTTACCGCTCTGGAGAGGATTTTAAGGCAGCTACCGAAACAATTGAAGATAGGCAATTCTGCGGTTCGGTTGTGCCCGTTCGAATTCAAACGGGTGAACTGATACTAAGTGCCGAGCTTCCCGGTATTCCAGCCGTGAAATATGATGCGATCGCCACCTTTGAGAACAGTAAACGGCAGGTGACATTGACGGCGATCGGGCAGAACGCGAAGCAAACCTCTAATACTGTTTTCAATTCTTTAAAGTGCAAGTAGCTATCCTTGATAGACTACTTGCAGAAATGTGGAACTGTGAAGGAGTCTATCTAAAATGAGTTGGAAACCGATTGTCGCCATGAGCTTTTTTCTGTCCGTTGGCATGACTGCATTGCCTTTACCTGGAGCGATCGCGGCACCGATTAGGGCGATGGCTGACGCTTCCTGGCAACCCGTCGCCCGGATTAATCCCGCCAAGCCCTACCAGGTGAAAATCATCAACCAAACGGGCACTGTGTTGGAATATAGTTCCACGACCAATGAATTTTCCCCCCGCAAACTTGCAGCCAACGCCACCAGCACCCTCAACCAACTACCGACTCCAATCTATTTACTGATTAGCCCTCTAGATGGTCGTTTTTACTTGAGCTACACGGTTTCCGCTCGCAACAACTTGATCATCATTACTGTGACGCAGGCGGCAGAGAGCAGCCTTGGAAAAACCACCGTTAACATTCAGGAAACGGGCGGCATTTTCGTTTATTAATTTCGTTTATTCATTTAGATGAAGACTTCCTCACGCCCGATTTATCTGGATTGTCACGCGACTACGCCCGTCGATCAGCGGGTCATGGCTGCCATGCTGCCGTTTTTTACCCAGTACTTTGGCAATCCTGCGAGTGTCGGGCATCAATATGGCTGGGAAGCGGAAGCCGCTGTGCAACAGGCAAGAGAACAACTGGCTGCCGCGATCGCCGCAACACCAGAAGAAATTGTGTTTACTAGCGGAGCCACGGAAGCAAACAACTTGGCGATCAAAGGCGTGGCAGAAGCCTATCTCGATCGCGGCAAGCATATGATTACTGTTGTAACCGAGCATAACGCGGTGCTAGATCCCTGCCGCTATCTGCGATCGCTGGGGTTTGACATCACCTTTTTGCCCGTTCAACCGGATGGACTCATTAACCTAGATGACTTAGAAAACGCCCTGCGCCCCGATACGATCTTAGTGTCCGTGATGGCGGCAAACAACGAGATTGGCGTATTGCAGCCGATCGCTGAGATTGGGGCGCTGTGCCATCAGCGCGGAATTTTGTTTCACACCGATGCTGCCCAAGCGATCGGCAAGATTCCGCTAGATGTGAATGCGATGAAAATAGATATGATGTCGTTGACCGCCCATAAAATTTATGGGCCCAAAGGCATTGGAGCATTGTATGTGCGTCGTCGCAATCCACGGGTACAGCTTGCGCCTCAGCTACATGGGGGCGGACACGAGCGGGGAATGCGGTCTGGCACACTTTATACACCACAAATCGTTGGGTTTGCCGCCGCCGTGCAGCTAGGCATTGATGAGATGAGTGTAGAAACGGCGCGAGGTAGCCAACTCCGCGATCGCCTGTGGCAGCAACTCAATCAACTGGATGGGATTCACCTAAATGGACACCCCACTCAGTGCCTTGCCGGAAACCTCAATATCAGCGTCGAGGGCGTAGACGGACAATCGCTGCTGTTGGGCTTACAGCCCCATGTTGCAGTCTCGTCTGGCTCTGCCTGCACCTCCGCGAAAGCCACTCCTTCCCATGTGCTGCAAGCCATTGGACGATCGAATGATCTTGCTTATGCCTCCCTGCGTTTTGGCATTGGCAGGTTTAATACAGAAACTGAGATTGACTATGCGGCAGAACAGGCGATCGCTACCATCCGAGCGTTGCGGCATATCGCCATCGCATCCTAATTGCATAGCCTCGCAATCTACCCTAGCGATCGCGAACAGATAATATTTCGGTTTCATCCCCCAAAAGACTTGTGCCATCTCGCAGAGAATAGCCCTCACTAGATCTTTTGCATGAAGACAGCAACAGCCCACCCTGCGGGAATCAAGCTACATCCCCCAACTCCTTGTCCTAAATTTGGGACAAGGGGAGCCGATTTCAAAGTCCCTCTCCCAAGGCGGGAGAGCAGGGTAGTTTTATACAGGAGAAGAAAAACCGTGGGACAGGATCGCATAGACTTGCTTGACTTGATTGGTGAGCGCGCGTACCCCTTGAGGAATGGTGCGGTAGGCTAGTTGACAGACAATAGAGATGAGAAAGCAATTCAAAATTTCCCACATGACTGGAGCATTGCCACCCGGACGAGCATCGTCTTTCTCAAAGGTGACATCTCTCACCCAATGCAATCGATTTTCAATGCCCCAATGCTGCTGAATGTGCAGTAAAAATTCAGCGGCTTCAAGTTCCAAATCACTGATGTAGCCGACAGACTCTTCAAAGTAGTGTCCATTGCGAGTGCCCCAACGTTCCACCCAAAAAACATTCAGTGCCATGGTCGAGGTGGTCCGCCCTGCCCTAGAGCGACGAGGACGCAAGGGTGGTCAAGCGAAACTGAGCGTGGAAGACCAATTGCTGGTGGCATTGGAATACTGGCGAGAGTATCGCACTCAGTTTCACATTGGAGTGAGTTGGGGATTGCACGAGACCACGGTGGGGCGGATTATCGGAAAAGTGGAAGACCTTTTGGTCAAGTGTGGCAAGTTCCGGCTACCGAGCCAACACCAGTTGTACCAACCCGGTTGGGCGGGGAAGGTAATGCTGGTCGATGTGGGGGAGATGGAAATCGAGCGCCCTAAAAAAAACAGAAACGCTACTACAGCGGCAAACAAAAATGTCACACCCTCAAAGCGCAAGTGGTAGCGGAGTTTGACACCGGGCAAATCATTTGTACCGCAGTTGCGAGTGGCAGAACCCACGACTTCAAACTGCTCAAGCGCACTCGTTTGCCGTTTGTTTCTTCGCAGGTGTGTTTGGCAGACCGAGGCTATCAAGGATTTGCCAAACTGCATGCTGGCGCTTGTACTCCAACCAAAAAGCCCCGCAAGCAACCGTTGCCACAGGAAGAAAAGCAGCATAACCGAGCCTTAGCACGATTGCGGGTGCGAATTGAACATGGGATTCGCCGCTTCAAGATCTTCCGCATCTTTTCAGGGCGTTATCGTAATCGCAGAAAGCGCTTTGGCTTACGCTTAAATCTCATCGCTGGCTTATTGAACTACGAACTGGCACATGCCTCATGATTTATGCAGGAGGTCTACTACCCAGCGCCTTAAGGGTTGTTCCCTATTGAGCCTCAACCTATCGAGGTGTTAAAGCCTTTGCTCAAAGTGTTTCAGAAAAGCAAATCGTTACGGGAACGGTAACAACTCTCCTATTTCGCTTTGAGTCAAGGCATACTGGCGACAACCCGATGTAGGTCACTGGATGCAGATCGCCCAACCGTCTATGTTTCGTGATGCTCGACTCTACCAAATTCTGTTTCTGTCCCTATTCCTATTGTTAGGAACGGGTACTCGTGATTGGACGCTGCACCCGGAAATCGTGGTAACCGCGATCGCCACCTGCCTCCTCACCCAATGGATTTGGTCGATGCGTTACCCTTCGTCTGCCTTGCCCTTTTCCGCCCTGCCTTCCGCCCTAATCACCGCCTTAGGGCTGAGTATGTTGCTCCGAACCGAACACATCGGCACCATGATCGTGGCGGCGGTGATTGCCATCTCTAGCAAATTTTTGCTGAAGGTGAATGGAAAACATCTGTTTAACCCTACCAATCTCGGCATTGTGGCAGCAGTGGTGCTGACCCACGATGCCTGGATTTCACCCGGTCAATGGGGCGAATCAAGTTGGTATGCGCTGCTATTTTTGGGAACTGGCGGAGTTGTTGTGCAACGGGTCGGGCGCTGGGATACCACGGGGGCATTTTTGGGTAGCTATGCTTTGCTTGAACTGGGGCGTAACCTCTGGCTAGGCTGGACATGGGATGTATTGCTACATCGTCTCAGCAGCGGTTCATTGCTGGTGTTTTCCCTGTTTATGATCACCGATCCCCGCACGATTCCCAATGCTCGTGTGGCGCGGCTGGTTTGGGCAGTCGCGATCGCCCTATTCGCTTTCATCCTCCGCAATGTCTACTTCATTCCCACCGCCGTTTTCTGGGCACTCTTTGCCCTCGCGCCCCTCAGTGCGGTGCTGGATCTCATCTGGGCAAGTCCCCGATTCACTTGGCAGACAGAAGAAAATAGCGAACCTCAAGAAAATGAACCAGAAAATGAGGAAACAGAAAAAACAGCGGCAGAAAAGAAAAACTATCTTCTAGCAACCCACTCCTAACTCAAAACTTCTAGTTCTCAACTCAAAACTTCCTTTCAACTTTTCTACCACTCGTCATTCACCCTTCACCCTTCGTCATTTTTATGAAACTTCTCCGAACTGTGCTGCTGTCTTGCTTATTCACGGTTTCCAGCCTCTTTCTTGCCGCCAAAGCTTGGGCATTTTGTGGGTTTTATGTGGCAAAGGCAGATGCCAAGCTATATAACCAGGCATCCCAAGTGGCGATCGCCCGCAGCGGTAACAAAACGGTGCTGACCATGGCAAATGATTATCAGGGTGAGGTGAAGGATTTTGCGATCGTCGTTCCCGTGCCTGTGGTGTTGAAAAAAGAGCAGGTAGAAGTCGGAAAACCTAGCGTCATGGCACATTTGGATGCCTTCAGTGCGCCGCGATTAGTGGAGTATTTTGACCCCGACCCCTGCCAACCTCAACCCCTGTATGACCGAATGCCCCCCATGGCAGCGGCTCCTTCCAACTTGCAATCGGCAAGAACAAGAAGCAACGCTGCCGAGCTAGGCGTGACGATTGAAGAAAAATTTACCGTGGGCGAATACGACATTTTGATCCTCAGCGCTAAGGAATCGGGGGGCTTAGAAACCTGGCTGACTCAAAACGGCTACCGCATTCCCAAGGGCGCAAAAGAATTACTTAAGCCTTATATTCGCCAAAAGCTGAAGTTTTTTGTGGCAAAGGTGAATCTGAACGAGTTTGAAAAAGCGGGATTTCAAAACCTGCGCCCGATCAAAATGGCGTTTGAGTCGCCTCGGTTTATGCTGCCGTTGCGCTTGGGTATGGTGAACGCTCAGCAAGCTCAAGATTTGCTTGTTTATATTTTGTCGCCTAAAGGTCAGGCAGAAGTGACGAACTACCGCACGGTTAAGGTGCCTTCCAACACCGAAATTCCGACGTTTGTGAAAAGTGAGTTCAGCGACTTTTACAAGTCTATGTTCCAAACGTCCTACGATCGCGAAGGTCGCAATGTCGCCTTTTTGGAATATGCCTGGGATATGTCAAATTGTGATCCCTGTTCAGCGGAACCGCTGTCTCGTGAAGAACTGCGCGATGCCGGGGTTTTCTGGCTAGATGAGCCGCAAAGAGAGCCGAGTAACCCTGGATTTTTTGCGCCTCGTCGCCCGTCGCCCTTCCCCTCATCGAATGTGTTCATCACTCGTCTGCATGTGCGCTATACCCGCGACAAGTTTCCCGAAGATTTAGTCTTTCAAGACACTAATAACCGCGAACAGTTTCAGGGACGCTACGTGTTGCGCCATGCCTTTTTGGGCAATGCTGATTGTGCCGCAGGTCGGGAATATGGGCGATCGCTGCCCCGCCGTTTTGACCAAGAAGCCCAAACCCTCGCCCGACTGACCAACTGGGATATTCAAAAAATCCGCCAAAAGTTACCCAAAGTTCAAGCGCTAGCCCCATCGTCATGGTGGGAGTCAGTTTGGCAACGGTTCAAGGGATTAAGATAAATGTCTCTGAAAATCGTTCGTAAACTCTACCCGAACTGGAGAACGTTCATTCGGCATTAGCATCTACCGTTCCATGAAGAAACCTTTGCTTGTAGTTGTTACAGGATGCCCAGGATCGGGCAAGACCACGCTAGCGCACACTCTTGCAAGAAAGATAGGATGCCCAGCGATATGTCGTGATGAAATCAAAGAAGGATTTGTCAATACAATGAAAAGTAGTCACGAATCTCTTGGAAAAGATGTTAACCAAGGGATTTACAGCACATTTTTTGAAACTTTAGACTTTTTGCTATCCAGGCAAATAACTTTGATAGCTGAAGCAGCGTTTCAACACACTCTCTGGGCACCACCGCTAGAATCGCTTTCGCGCATATCGCAAATAAAGATAATAGTTTGCATGGTTAAACCTCATTTAGCGAGATCACGTTTTATTCAAAGAGGCTTGTCTGATCCAAACAGACTAAGATTTCATGGCGATTGGGGAGTACGCGCCGCTCAACAAGGTGTGGAATTACCGCCAGGAAATTACGATCCGCCACTTTTACCCAATTCCTACACTTGAAGTTGATACCAGTAATGGATATTGCCCCAACTTGGATGACATTGAATCGTTTTTGCTAAAGGCTTGAAACCTTACCTTGACGATTCATCTGCCAAACAAGGCGCTTTACTCTGCGCCATTTCCGGTCTGGCTCCCTTATCCTAGAAGAACAGGCATTAAGGTAACCGTATGCAATCAGGTTGGCGGATCGGATCAGTGTTTGGCATTCCCCTCTACATTGATCTGTCCTGGTTCATTATTTTGTTTTTGATTGCGCTGCCCACGGCAGCCAACTGGCAGTTGAGGTATCCGGAGTGGAGTGATGCCACGGCTTATCTGTCAGCGTTCGTCATGGCAATCTTATTTTTTGGCTCAGTGCTGCTGCATGAACTGGGTCATAGTTTGGTAGCGTTATCCCAAGGAATTAAAGTCACGTCCATCAAGCTGTTTTTGTTTGGTGGGATTGCCTCGATCGAGCGCGAATCAAAAACTCCTGGCAAAGCTTTTCAAGTCGCGATCGCGGGACCTGCGGTTAGCTTAGTACTATCTGTTTTATTGGCGCTTGTGGCGAATATTTCTCCGGGGGCTAATACCCCCATCAACGTCATTGCCCAGTATTTGGCGACCACCAACCTAGTCTTAGCACTGTTTAATCTGCTGCCTGGTTTACCGCTTGATGGTGGACAAGTAGTGAAAGCAGCCGTTTGGAAAGCGACAGGCAGTCGATTTAAGGGAATTCGCTGGGCGGCAAAATCGGGAGCTATTTTAGGCTGGACTGCGATCGCCCTAGGGGGCTTTTCGCTAGTATCTGGTGCTAGCAATGGTTTGTGGTTCATATTGCTAGGCTGGTTTGGCATTCAAAATGCCGGCAGCTACGATCGCATGACCGAAATCCAGGAAACATTGCTTTCGCTTAAAGCCAGCGATGCCATGACCCGCGAGTTTCGAGTCGTCGATGCGAACATGAGTTTGCGGGATTTTGCCGACAAATACCTGCTGTTGGCGGGTCAGCCGGAAGTATATTTTGCATCCTCCGATGGGCGCTATCGGGGGTTAGTGGCATCAGATGACCTGCAATCGGTAGAACGCAGCCGTTGGGAAAAAGAAACCTTATTTCAAATTATTCACCCACTCGACACGATCGCGACGGTTGAAGAAGCGACTCCTTTAGCCACGGTGATTCAACAGTTGGAAAAAGATACGTTGCGGCGAATGACAGTTTTGTCTCCAGCAGGGGCGGTTTCTGGAGTCATCGATCGGGGCGATATTGTCCGCGCTCTGGCGGAAAAGCTAAAAATGCCGATCACGGATAGCTTGATCAAGCAGATTAAAGAAGATGGCACCTATCCATCTGGCTTTCAGATTGCAGCGCTGGCAGATTCCGCAATGGAAGCGGCAGAAAAATAAAGTAGTTCAGAGTTGGCTCAGGGTTGAGAGCTGGGACAGGATGTTCCATTCTGAGTCAGAGAGGGGTTGATGCTGGAACTCCATGCCAAAACAATCTTTGGCAGACTCCATCAGGGCTGCAATGACTTGATCCGGAGATGCTTTTTGTCGGAGAGAGTCAGAGGAAATAGAGATAGACTCTGACTGGAAAACCTGCTGAAATAGCGTGGAATCAGAAGCTAGGCGAATGGAGCCATGTTGCAAAATGGCATGACCACTACGCTTCTGGGCGCTGCCAATCAGTTTATAGCCATTGGACAAGACTAAATCAGCGGCGGTAGCGGTGCCAAAGCAGTTGGGATTGTGAATATAGCCCCGCCCTGCTTTGCCGTAGTGCAACTCTACACCAAGCGATCGCCAGCCCTGAATCAAAAACTGGCAGATTTGCCGATAGCTTTCCATCCGGTTGTTGCTCAATCCAGAAGTAATCACGGCGTAGGTCAAATCGCCCTGATGCAGAACCGCCCTGCCCCCCGTGGGACGCGACACAATATCCAGCGATCTCCCCTGCCACACTAGATGGTTCCAATAATCGGGATAGTGCCGCTGATGGTAGCCCAATGAAATTGCCGCAGGTTCCCAGGTATAAAATCGTAGGGCCGGCGGATGGGTGCCTTGAACATGTTGTTCTAGCAGCCAAGCATCTACTGCCATATGAACGGCACCTGATGCAGCGAAAGGGGGGATGAACCGCCAAACGGTCATAAAATTTACCGCGATTCCTAAGTGCCGAACTCCGCAATTAGGGGTTCATCACTTTCATCGGCGATCGTGGCAACGATGGTAATGGCGCGGGAGAGTTCGCTAGGGGAAAGATCGGCGATCGACCGATTGGTAACGACCACCACCTCATTATTCACAATGCTAAATCGCGCTTCTAAGGTATCAGACCAATTTTTTTCTAAAAGCTGACGCATTAACTTTGGCTCATCCTTGGCAGGTAGCTTCAGCACCGCTGCCCAGACCATCAGCGTATCGTCTTCCGACAAGCCCGTAAGCTGGACAAATACCTCTACAGTGCCGTATTTGAACTTCCAAAGATGCCCCTCTTCGCTGCGGCTGACCATCGCCGTCTGCCCGTCATCCAGGCTGGCAATCACCGTCTCAATCACTTCTACCAAGTTGCTGGATGCATTGGTCTCAGCTTGACTGGTTGACTCGTCACTGGAAATTGTTTGAACCATAGGAATTTTTGAGGAGATTAGGTGAAATATCTCAAAGGTCGAGTCTTTAGCTTACGATCTTTTCCTTTGCTAAAGACTCAATTGCTCTAGATTATTGCGATCGCGCAAGCCATCAAAAAGTCTTCTGATGGCTTCAGGATTTTAGGATCTTGCTGAACCCTTTTTAAGCGGTAACCGCACTTTCACTTTCGGTCATTTGGTTAGACTGCTCAAGTGCGATCGGCTTGTGGGCAATCCAATACTTACTCATAAAGTGAACTTCTTCAGTCACGCAGGTAAAGCCAGCCGTGTGTAGGCGGCTCACTAAATCATCACTCGCATAATGACGGTAGTAAGGCTCATGGAACATCGCCGCAAAGCTGTCCATCAGAGGAGCCATTTCTGGCGAATCGCTGAGTTGAATGGAGTCGCAAATGACAAACACTCCACCGGGTTTAGTCACTCGGAAGCACTCATTAATTACCCGTTGGCGGACGGCAGGAGGCAACTCATGGAATAAAAACACACAGGTTGTGCCATGAAAGTAATTGTCGAGATAGGGTAACTCTTCTGCATTTGCCTGAATCAGTTGCGGCAATTCGCTGGACTGTTGAGATAAGTGTTGATTGGCTTTCTTCAAATAAGCAGAGGATAAATCAACGCCGTGCAAAGAGGCTTTGGGCAACATGCTGCGAATGAACTTCAGAGTCCGACCTGTACCCGATGCGACATCTAATACGCGCACCTGCCGAGGGTCGAGATGGCTAAAAGGCTGTAGACCCTGCTTCAGCGGTGCCAGCACCCGGCGACGCATGGCATCGGCGGCTCCATTAAACAAAATATCTACCTGCACATCGTATAGATTTGCAGACCAGTCACTTAGGTAGCCATCGGTTTGATGGTGAAAGTTCTGCGTGTAATAGCTGGGATAGATACTGGTATCCACCTCTGGAGAAAAGTCTTGGTAGCGCTTCTGATTTGCCCGTTCCCAAGTGGCAGGCATATCGAACCAGAGAAGCGGGTAGTTGCGAAAGAAATCTTGCCAATCATTTTCCAATAGCAAACTTGCTGGATAGATTCCTTTTTCGGCATCTTGCCAGTCTGTTTCGTTAATTTCGGTCAGGCGCTTTTGGATTTTTAACAAAAGATCTACAGGAACGGGTTGGGCACGCTGTTCGGGCGGAGGCGCAACGAAATTAAGAAATTGAGTACTCAAGGCTTTGTGGGCGAGACCAAAGTAACTTTTCCCTTGATGGAAAGCTTGGTATGCCATTTTTGTGAACGGTTCAGACATAGCTGCAAAGAGAACTGAGAAGTACTGTAAACAAGTGTAACGAATTCTTTTCAACCAGTTATCGCTCTTCAGACAAATATTGAAAATGGGAGTCAGGTTTGGGGGATTGGCTGGCGAGATGCGATTAAAAAAGGGAGCGATCGTGCGATCGCTCCCTTTTCAGGCTTTTGCCCAATGATTAAGCTCGCCTAGCAGTCGTAGTAGAGCATGAACTCATAGGGATGAGGACGGATGCTCATGGGAATTACTTCGCGATCGAGCTTGTAGCTAATCCAGTTTTCAATGAAATCCTCAGTGAACACGCCACTAGCCAGCAAGAACTCGTGATCTCGCTCCAAATTCTTTAGCGCATCCATCAACGAAGCTGGAGTGGAAGGGATTTTTGACAGTTCTTCAGGGCTAAGCTCATAGATATCGACATCCAAGGGGCTACCGGGATCAATCTGATTCTTAATGCCATCCAAACCCGCGCAAACCATGGCGGCAAAAGCCAAATAAGGGTTGCAGGAAGCATCTGGGCAGCGGAATTCCAGCCGTTTTGCTTTGGGGCTGTCGCCAGTTAAAGGAATCCGAATGGAGGCAGAGCGATTGCCTTGGGAATAGGCTAGGTTTACGGGAGCTTCAAACCCAGGTACTAGGCGCTTGTAGGAATTAGTAGTCGGGTTAGTGAATGCCAGAATGGAAGGCGCATGTTTGAGCAAGCCGCCAATGTACCACAGCGCGGTTTGGCTGAGTTGGGCATAGCGATCGCCAAAGAACGTGGGTTGTCCTTCCTTCCAAATCGATTGGTGACAGTGCATCCCCGTTCCATTGTCGCCAAACACAGGCTTTGGCATAAAGGTGGCTGACTTGCCATACTTCTTAGCCACATTCTTGATGCAGTATTTGTAAGTCAGTAGAAAATCGGCTGCCTGCACCAAAGGCGCAAACCGAAATCCCAGTTCACACTGACCTGCCGTCGCCACTTCATGGTGATGCTTTTCGATCGGCACCCCGCAATCCTTCATCTTCAGCAACATTTCAGTTCGCATATCTTGCAGCGTGTCGGTGGGAGCGACTGGAAAATAGCCTTCCTTGTTGCGAACCTTGTAGCCCAAGTTGCCACCGGGTTCTTTCCGACCAGAGTTCCAGGTTGCCTCAATACTATCGACCTTGTAGTAGCCCTCATTTTGAGTTTGGTCGAACTGGACATTATCAAACACAAAAAATTCTGCTTCGGGTCCAAAGTAGACTGTATCGCCTAATCCGGCTGCTTTGACTGCCTCAACTGCTTTGTTGGCAATAGAGCGAGGATCGCGGCTGTAGGGTTGCCCGGTTCTCGGCTCTATGATGCTGCAAATCATGCTCAAGGTTGGCTCTTCCATAAATGGGTCGATCCAAGCCGTGTTTGGATCGGGCACCATCGCCATATCTGAGTCGTTGATGGCTTTCCAGCCTCGAATGCTTGAGCCGTCGAAGGCAACGCCCTCGGTAAAGCTATCGGCATCGATCATGTCTTGATACAGCGTTAAATGCTGCCAAATTCCGGGGGTATCAATAAATTTCAGATCAATCATCTGAATGTTGTCACGCTTGATCCATTCCAGGATTTCCTGCGGGGTTGTCATGAAATACTCCTTAGTTCGTGCGGACTGTTTCCAAAGGCTGGGAAACAGAAAAAGCAGTTAAAATTACACGTCGTAGCTGATACTAACGTAAGGGCTGATCTGATGGGGCTACAGCGTTACTACGCTTGGAACGATCCTAATGCTTGAATGATCCTAAAAAGTGGTTTGCTGTAATTTCGTATCAAAAATTACAAGCGAGTTTATTGAAACAAGTCTACACGATCGCTCACAAAAGCAGGAATTCTAGAGAGCATAAATAGCTGCGATCGCGGTTTTTCTCAACATCTCTTTACACGCCAAAACAGCCAAGAGATAAGGGTTATAGGGGTATCGGCTCATGTTAGACTAACCGTGCTGAGTAGAGCGATCGCGATCTGTAGAGCGTTCATAAACACTTGGTTAGAGATAATCAAAAGCATTTATTTTTGAACTATTGAGAATGCCTGGGGGAAGATTCAATGCGTGATGCAGTTACAAGCCTCATTAAAAACTACGACAACACAGGTCGCTACTTAGACCGGGATGCGATGGATCGGCTCAAGTCCTATTTTGATACGGGGATGCTGCGCGTGCAAGCTGCCGCCGTGATCAACTCTAATGCCGCAGATATTGTCAAACAGTCAGGACTACGATTGTTTGAGGAATTGCCCGAATTGATTCGTCCGGGTGGTAACGCTTACACCACTCGTCGATATGCCGCTTGCCTTAGAGATATGGATTACTACCTGCGCTATGCCAGCTATGCCTTGGTGGCAGGCGACACCGATGTCCTAGACGAGCGCGTGTTAGAAGGGCTGCGGGAAACCTACAACTCTCTATCGGTGCCGATTGGTTCCACGGTATACGGCATTCAGGTGATGAAAGAAATTGTGAAAGAGCAAGTGGCAGCCGCTGGCATTCCGGTGGGTACGATGTTAGACCAGCCCTTCGACTATATGACTCGCGAATTGAGCGAAACTAACATTTAATCGGAAACTTTTCTAAAGTTCGGAAAATTTCCTAAAGTGGGGTATGGGTGCAACGCGGTTTATCCTGCAATCGCCCATGCCCTATTCATATTTAAGCTAAATAACCTGAACGATGCCCCACTCCTGCCACATCATCGTTGAAAACAACGCCGCCATCATCTACGCCAGTCGGGGCGGCGGTCCTGACAAAGTTTTGCCTGTTCTTGAGAAATTTCTAGATACCTTTTGGAAAGAGCGCGATACCTTTGGCGTAGATATTGATACGCCAGAATGTTTGATTGCCCAACTCACGATTCGCTTTGGGTATGCCACCTGTGAAGACGACTTTTCCAACATCCGCGTCGGCGTTCACTATAATCCCACGGCGAATTATTTGTATTGGGTTGGGCTAGATCACACCCTAAAGGTATGGGTTGCGGATGAAGCCTATCGCAAATCTCCAGAGCTTGGGCTGGGAGGTTGTAGCCTATGGACTGGAGAAATTTAGCCTGACCAGCCCTCTCCGGAAATAGTGCTGCTTTCAAGTAAATGTGACTAAAGCGATCGCTCCGAAATTAATCGGGCACTCTAAATTTATTCACATTATTTGAGAGGACACGGCAGCTATGGAAAAGATGCATCGCTGGGCTATGGCAGGAATCGTTTCGGCTGCTTCGTTAGCCGTACCCAATGCAGCGGGGTCGCGTCCAATGCAAGCAGATTATTTCTGTTATCAACAGCAAATGACTGGGCAAATTAGCGATTTAACCGCAGTCTGCCAATCTCAAAACAGTACTGATACGACTGCTCAACCCGGAACTTCCACTAAAAATAATGCGCCCCAATCCCCAACTCCCTCCGGCGATAAGCCAACTGAAGACAAGAAAATAGTTTCTGTAGACTCTGCGGCGAAGCGTACTATAGAGTTTTCAGACCTCAATTATGAAGACGGTGTGTTAGTTGGCTTTGCTAGAAACAAGACACGTAAGCCGATTGGAGAGGTTTCGATTAACTACGTTGTTTTAAAAAGAGAATCTCCAACGAAATGGAAACCTGTTTATAGTGGCTCCACTCAAACCCAAGCAAATTCGCTCAAAGCAGGAGAAAAAACGACCTTTACAGCGACTCCTCGAATCAATGGAGACAAGATTGTGATTATGAAGGCTGAGTTTTAAACCAAGGCACCTTTCACTTAAGTCACTATGGGTTCGTTTGCGTGATCTGCTTTATGGTTCAGATGTGGCAATGGATGCCTCAATCATGTCAGGATTGAGATAGTTTCTATGGCATGAGAATTTAGGTGCAAACGTTAACATCGTCTTTACCGTTTTTAGGGGCAGAGGTTGCCGCAGACTACGACGCTGCCAAAGTAGTGATCTTGCCGATTCCTTTTGAGGCGACCACAACCTATCGACGCGGCTGTGAAAACGGACCTGCCGCCATTTTGGATGCGTCTCAGCAGGTGGAGTATTACGACGACGACCACGATCGCGAATTGTGGACGGTTGGCATTCACACCCACGAAGCGATCGCCGATACCCGCAACAGTGCCTTGATGCCCTCCGAGGAAATGCTCAGGGTCACCCAAGAGACTGTTAGTAAGCTCGTGGCGGATCATAAGTTTGTGATTTCCCTGGGCGGCGAACACAGCATCACCACGGGCATTGTGGAAGCCTATCGGCAGGCAAATCCTGGCGAGCCGTTTACCGTAGTACAAATTGATGCCCATGGCGACCTACGACATGAATATGAAGGCTCGATTCACAACCATGCCTGCGTCATGCGCCGTGTGGTGGATATGGGCTTGCCAACCGTGCAGATCGGCATTCGCAGCATTTGTAAAGAAGAAGCTGATCTGATTCGCGAAAAGCAGCTAACAGTGATTCGAGCGCGGGAAATTGCCCTCCAGCCAGATTGGATGGAACGGGCATGGGCAGGCATTCAAACAGAGAAAGTATTTATCACAATTGATTTAGATGGGATTGATCCCACATTAATGCCAGGAGTCGGCACTCCTGAACCCGGCGGCTTACATTGGTTTGCCCTACTGGTGTTTTTGCAGCGGGTGTTTGAAACCCATGATGTGATTGGTTGTGATGTCATGGAGTTGGCACCGATCGCAGATTCTGTCGTTTCGGAGTTTACGGCTGCTAAATTGGTCTATAAACTGATTGGTTATCAGACGATCGCCAAAGGCTGGTAATCTTCCATTCATTCACAGGGGCAACGTTATGGAGAAAATGGGAACCGCGATCGGAGGCTACGCACCAGATTTTGAGTTGCCAGGTGCCGATGGATCTGTACACCACTTATCTCGATACTTAGAGCGGTTTCAGGCAGTCGGGGTTGTGTTTATGTGCAACCACTGTCCTTACGTCCATATGTACCTGGAGCGGCTTAAGCAACTACAAACCGATTTTGCAGATCAAGGATTTACTCTGATTGGGATTAATCCCAATGATGCCGATCGCTATCCAGATGATAGTTTTGACAACATGAAAACATTTGCGACAAACAATGGGCTGAATTTTCCCTATTTGCGAGACGTGACTCAGGATGTCGCTCATAGCTTTGGTGCCGAAAAAACTCCCCATGTTTTCCTACTCAATCGTCATGGGATTCTTTGCTATAGCGGACGCATGGATGATAATGCAGAAGACGCAAGTGGTGTAAAGAGTGCCTATCTGCGGGATGCGATCTCCCAAGTTCTCAAGGGTAGTCCAGTCAAGCCCACCTCAACGCCACCGATTGGGTGTTCGGTTAAATGGCGAATCTAAAGGTTTGAACGAGGCTAAAAAAATTGATCTCAATCAATGAATGGACGAAGTGATTTTTTAACGAGTATGTTAGGAAGGTATTTGAGGCAACTGACACCCCATGGGTTTAACTTACAAACGGATAGTACTGAAATTAAGCGGTGAAGCCTTAATGGGCGATCTGGCTTATGGAATTGATCCAGACATTGTGCAGAGAATCGCTGAAGAAATTGCGGATGTTACAGCAAATGGGGTACAGGTTGCAGTGGTCGTTGGAGGCGGCAACATTTTTCGCGGGATTAAGGGCGCAGCGGCGGGTATGGATCGGGCAACTGCTGATTATATTGGCATGGTCGCCACGGTGATGAATGCCATGACCCTGCAAGATGCCTTAGAGCGAATGGAAGTGCCCACGCGAGTGCAAACGGCGATCGCAATGCAGCAAATTGCGGAACCTTATATTCGGCGACGTGCCATCCGTCATCTCGAAAAAGGGCGGATCATCATTTTTGGAGCCGGATCGGGTAATCCCTTCTTCACCACTGACACCACCGCAGCCCTCAGAGCGGCTGAAATTAGCGCAGATGTGGTTTTCAAAGCCACGAAAGTAGATGGCGTATATGACTCAGACCCCCGCACGAATCCCGATGCAAAACGCTATCAAACCCTAAATTATGCCCACGTTCTCAACAAAGACTTGCGGGTAATGGACGCGACTGCCATATCCTTATGTAAAGAGAACAACATTCCTATCATCGTGTTTGACCTTTCAGTGAAGGGCAACATTCGTAAAGCGGTGATGGGAGATCCCATTGGAACCCTTGTCGGAGGTCTTTGTGAAGTTAGCTGACGTTGAAGATCATATGCAAAAGGCGGTTGAGTCCACTCAACGGTCTTTCAACACTATTCGGACGGGGCGCGCGAACCCTTCTCTTCTCGATCGCATCTCTGTGGAATACTATGGAGCGCCGACTCCACTCAAGTCTTTAGCCAACATTAGCATTCCTGATGCCAGTACGATTACGATCCAGCCGTTTGATCGAAGCAGCATCAGCCTAATTGAAAAAGCAATTCAACTATCCGATTTGGGGCTGACTCCAAACAACGACGGTTCTGTGATTCGCTTGAACATTCCCCAGTTGACTAGCGATCGCCGCAAAGAATTAGTGAAGCTTGCTGCTAAACTCGCCGAGGAAGGCAAAGTTTCCATTCGGAACATCCGCCGTGACGCGATCGATTCGGTTCGCAAACAGGAAAAAGCTAGCGAAGTGTCAGAGGATGAAGCCCGGGATCTACAAGATAAGATTCAAAAAATGACTGACAAATTTGTCGCAAAAGTAGAAGAAGTGCTTGCTGCAAAAGAGAAAGACATTACCACGGTCTAAGTGGATTGGTAGGATGGGTTAGGTCGCCGTGACCCATGAGTCTTGGAAGCTTGGCAACGCCGCGCGTTACATATCAACTCTGTAAAACGCTGCGTTACCCGGCGCTAAGGCATCCTCACCCAACCCACATGAAGCATATCCTGCATATCCTGGCACTGGGTGGCTGAGGGCAACTCGACTGAGAGATCGAACCCCTCTCACGTCGAAGCCTTAAACTTGGCAACCGAAACCAAACACCTATCTTAAGCAATCTGTAAATGGTTAATTGCTTCCTTTTTACCCAGAGCAACTTCTATACCCGGCACAGGACGCACGACATAGGCCACATGCATAGGATAGCCTTCAGAGTAAATAGCATCAATTCGCTTTAAAGCGTGTTCTCGATTTTGGAAAGAGCAAATGGCTTTTTCTTGACCATTAGGATAGCGAATACAGACTTGCCAGCTCATCTCTTTAAACCTTTTTGATAGGAAAAATCAAATTCTTTATCTTTATGAACTTTTCATGAACCTATCCTAGAAGCCTCAGAAATAATTGTGTTCCGTATAATTGTTGAACTTTGGCGGCGATCGCTCAAACAATATCAAACCTTAAGCAACGGGGCACCTTAACCTCCATTAAAAAAGGCTTGCCTAGGCAGTGGAATCTTTATGGAGAAAGCAGGTCTTTAGGGTGGGCTAAAGAAAAAGATGAGTTTCAGATCCCAGCTTTTGTCTTGGCGCACGAGGTCGATTTGACGGAGAAATTCGCGAAAGTAGAAGCGGCGCTCAGTTTCGGAAAGGTCGAGCCAAAATTGGGGCAGTGAAACGATTTGTACCGTCGCTTTCAAGTCCACAGGCGGCAATTGGGAGAGTTGATTTTCCAGTTCTGCCATCTCCGAGCGCACCTTATAGGATCTCAGATCTGCTGTTTCTTGATCCAACACGCCACTGTCAATTAAGGGCGCAAGTTGATCGAGCAAGGATTGTTTTGCCGCAATCGCGCCATTGATTCCCTGTTTAATCTGGATCAGGTCGGGTAACTCTACGCCCGCGATCGCGTTAGGCAAATCCTCGCAAATTCTTAGAATCGTGGTTTGTAATACGGCATCGTAATCAATCGCTCTACACTTTGGCTTTCGGGCGCACTGGGTGGGACGCAGGTAGAGATAGTCTCGATCTTTGCGGTGAGTGGTGACTCGTGCGATCGTCATGGATGACTGGCACTCGCTGCAAAACACCAACCCCGCTAGCGATCGCGGCGCACTAGCAGACCGACGCGGCAACCGACGATTGCGACGCAGCAGGCGATCGATTTGAGCCGCTTCATCTCGCGACAGAATTGCATCATGAGTATTACGAATCCGGTTGCCATCTTGATATTCCAGATCGCCGCGATAAACTGGATTTGCCAGCCATCGTTGCCCGGTAGACACTGAAATTCGCTTGTTGTAGCGTTTTGCCAAATAGCGCACCGCACCGCGCACCGTGCCATAGAGCAAAAATTGTTCAAAAAAATCTTTCACTACTGGAGCCGTACTGCGATCGATGACATAGCCACTTTTGCCCCGCCGATAGCCATAGGGCGCTTTTCCTGGCGGTGGCAAGGCTTTTACCCGATTCCGAGCATGTCCCTGGCGAATTCGACGGCTACGCTGCGCTGTCTGCATCTCTTGAAACTGCTTCAACATCTCTGCTTGCAGGGTTTCAGACTGCGGTATGGTCTGTAATCGCCCTTCCGCATCATCGGGCAACTGATCCAGGCAGATCAGCCCAACTTTCAGAGATTCCAACTGAGCGAGGCGATCGCCCACCGCTTGCATCGACTCGCCCAAGTCTTCCAACTGCCGCACTAACACCCATCCAGTTGGTATGGTTTCACAGTCTGTCACAAGCTGCTGCCACTGCGATCGCGGTTGTTCCACTGCCTGCTTCACCGACTTCTTTCCTATTGTTCCAACAGCCAAATCCTGATAGACCTGAGCAATCTCCCAGCCCCAAGTCATTGGATCAGGCGCAGATTCCAACAACGGATCACTATAAATATAGGCAACAATCCGCATCACTTCGCCTAATGAAACAACCAACAGGTCACCGTATATTTACAGCCCCGCAAAACGGGCAAGGTTTGATAGGGATGAGTGTAGCAAGCGGGAAACGCTACGACACTGCCAACGGTGGGCTTAACTTTAATGGCTTGGCGATCAAACAGAAGCTCACCGCCTTCAAAGGTGTCATTCAAAAAGCCAACAATGCTAACATCCCGTGCGGGCAGTCCTTTAGCAAGTTCTTCATAGCGATTGGAGAGCAGCAGCCCGTCAGCGTGGCGCTTGTAGCTTTGCCCTGGGCGATAGCGATCAATGGAATACATTTCCGCATGGCTAAAAGGCACCTCATAGCGCTGGGCAAGCAAATCGCGGATTCCTTGCAGCTTGCTCAACAAAAGCTGATTGGTCGATTCCAACAAAGGATCGCGGTTATCCAATGGCAACACTTCCCCGCTGCGGCGTTCTCCCGTTAAGCTGGCTCCGGGTGGCGGCGATTTGAACTCATAGCACTCTGAAATTTGCACCACATGGGCACACAGGGAAGGTTCGAGCAAGGTCTCGACAAATAGTATATCTGCGCCTAAATCTTTGAAAGGAACTCCCATCGGTTGTTAGCCCTGCGTGTATGTTGGATCTTAGCGCTGAATGGATTTCCCAAACTGAAATCATGCCTCTACAATTGCTCTATGCAACGATCGCCGTCTCTCAAATCAACTCCATCTTTTCCGCAACCGCTTGATCGCGTTGCCATTACTCTCTTAGTCGTGCTGCTCATGCTGATTGGGCTGCTGCTGTGGGGGGGAGATCGCACGGCTCCGCGTGTGCGTGACTTCACCTGGCAAAACAAGCAGGTTGGGGCAGATGACACCGCTTTTATCCTAGGGTTCAGCCGTCCGATGGATTATGTCAGTGTCGAAAAGAATTTAAAGATTGACCCGCCTCTACCCGGAAAGGTGAGTTGGGCAGGGCGACGCATGGCATACACCCTAACAATGCCTGCCGCCTATGGGAGTGAGTATCAGGTTCGGCTAGAAAACGCCCAAGATTACTTCACTCAAAAGGGCACTCAACGCGCCCCAATTCAGCCATTTCAAGCATCTTTTCGTACCCGCGATCGCGCCTTTGCCTATATTGGCACTCAGGGCGAAGAAGCCGGACGATTGGTGCTGGAAAATTTATCGAAACAAGAGCATGTCATCCTCACCTCTGCTGATTTTGTCGTTAACCAGTTCAAACCCTATCCCTTGGGCGATCGCATTTTGATTGCCGCCACCCCCCGCTCTGCCCAATCTCAAGGGGTGCTAGAACAAAAGCTCTATCGCGTCGCCACCGGAATTCAAGTGGAATCGCCACCGACTCAACTAGGTGCCCAAGCCGATGGCAACTCAATTGCTGCCTTTCCAGTTGTGGCGGCAGGGACAACCGAGTTAGTCCTCGACAGCATTGCCTATCAAAACCTTAAGTTTGACCTGTCTGCGGATGGCAAAGTGATTGTGGTGCAGCGAGTCAGCCGTACTGATCCGGCAGATTTTGGACCCTGGATTTTGCGCGATGGCAAACCGCCGGAAGCCTTGCAGGGGCAACCGGGAGGCGATTTTTTGATTACGCCTGACAGCGACTCTCTCGCGATCGCCCAAGGTCAGGGGCTTGCCGTCTTACCGCTTCAACCCAATGCTGCCCCACTCAACTTTTTGCCCAAGTTTGGCATGGTATTGGCGTTTTCTAGAGATGGCTCTTTAGCCGCCATGGTGAAATTTAACAGCGATAACACGCGATCGCTGTTTCTTGTGACCAACCAAGGAGTCCAAAAAGAATTAGTGCGAACCACTGGCTCAATCATGGCTGCCCAGTTTGACCCCACCAAACAGATACTCTACAGCTTATTATCTGAACTGATTCCAGGAGACACCTATCAAGAGAAGCCCTATCTAGCCGCGATCGATCTTAAAACGACCCAACTCACCTCCCTAATAGACTTGCCCAATCAGCGAGACATTCAATTTAGCCTTTCCCCCGATGGATTGGCGATTTTATATGACCAAGTCACAGAATCCACCCAGGCAGATGCAGCCGCTATTCGTAACCAAGCAGGTCAGGCGATCGCCAACAGCAAACTTTGGCTCCTACCCATCAACACCGCATCTCCCTCACCCGCCCTCACACCAGAACCCCTTCCCTTTGCTGGCATCCAACCCCGCTGGCTACCATAATTCGCCATTCGCCATTCGCCATGCACCCCCAGGAAATCCTAGAGCGCTATCGTCAAGGAGAACGAGACTTTTCCCACAGAGATTTCAGCGGTGCCAACCTGAGCGGCTTTAATCTGCGTGGCGTAAATTTGACCGGGACAAACCTAACCGAAGCAAACCTGAGTTGGGCATTCTTAAACCAAGCCACTCTGACCGAAGCCTGCCTGCGACGAGCGGATCTCCGCAGTGCCTCGCTGAATGGGGCAACCTTAAATCAGGCAATTCTCAGTGGTGCAAACCTCAGCAAAATTGATCTACGCCTCGCCAACTTACAAAACGCAGACCTCAACTGGGCAGTGATGCAAGAAGCCGATCTCGCTAGTGCCAACCTGAGTGCTGCAAAATTGGATCAGGTCAATCTAGATCGGGCGAAGCTCAATAGTGCCAACCTAGCGGGCGCAGAGTTGATGGAAGCAACCTTGCGTCGCGCCAATTTATCGAATGCAAACCTCGATCGCGCCAATCTGCGAGAAGCCCATTTAGAAGAGGCGAATTTGCGA
This sequence comes from Leptolyngbya sp. CALU 1928, assembly GCF_056784215.1. NCBI lineage: Bacteria > Bacillati > Cyanobacteriota > Cyanophyceae > Leptolyngbyales > Leptolyngbyaceae > Leptolyngbya > Leptolyngbya sp. CALU 1928. The sequence continues at coordinate 313,978 of NZ_JBXBCE010000002.1, forward strand.
GAGGCAAGCCTGCGGAGTGCCAACTTAACTGAGGCGAATTTGAGCGGTGCCTATCTCCGGCAGGCAAACCTGAGCGAAGCCGATCTACACCGGGTTGTGTTGGCGGGTGCCGATTTGAGCGAGGCAATTCTAACCAGTGCCGACCTCAGTCGGGCAAACTTATCTGGATCTTACTTACTCAAAGCCAGCTTACAAGGTGCCCATTTATTGCGGGCAAATCTGCAAGATGCCTACCTGCTCCGCACCAATTTAAGCGAAGCCAATTTACGGGGAGCCGATTTGCAACGGGCGGATCTGAGCGGTGCCTATTTGAGCCACGCCAATTTGAGTGAGGCGGATTTGACTGATGCTTACCTATTAGAAAGTCATCTGATCCAAACCACGCTAGATGGGGCAATTTTGACGGGATGCTGCATCTATAACTGGCACCCAGAATCAGTGGATTTTTCTAAGGTGCAGTGTCGCTACCTTTATACTCAGTTCAACCATACGGAGAAGAAACCCACCGATCGCGTTCCCCAAGGGCGCGACTTTGAACCGGGCGAAATGAGCGCTTATTACCAAGATGACCACACAGGCGTAGATTTGTATTTTACTGAGTCTGTGAATTGGGAAGTGCTGGCATTCACGTTAGTCCAAGCTGCCACCGAAGAACCGGGGCTGATTTTGAAAGTAAAATCCTATGAGCCTGTGGAAGATAATTATTGGGTCAAACTCTCTGCCAATCGCACGGTAAATTCTAAAGTGCTGGCAAGGCGAATATTTCAGCTTTATCCAGAGGTGCAGCAGCGATTATTGGCAAACCGACCCGAAATTTTGAGCCTGTTGGGAATTGCTCTGGCAGAAAAGGGAGAACCTGCCGCACCATCAACGGCTGAGAAATTGCCCCAAACTAAGGGCGATCGCCGCGCCCATCTGTATCAAGAAGTGGTTCGTCAGATTCAATATATTTTGGTCACTCAAACGCCGGATCAATTGGTCGATAGCGTTCAGCGATTACTAGATTATCTACAAGGAGAAGGCGTTGCCACCCAAGAAATTCAGCGTAAGGTGATTAGTCAAGCCGTTGCTCAACGTGCCAAGCGGGATGAAGCCTTTCGAGATCATTTGCTGCAATGGAGCGCCCAAGCTACCCACACGGTTCGGGCATCTCCAGTGGGGCAGGCGCTCCGTGTGGCGATCGCTCTTTTTAGCAGTCCTTAGCCGCTACAATCTCAAGAAATCTGAAACTAGGGCACAATTTCACTGCTCCCCGCGTCTTGCTCTGAAGATTGACTGAACCTCGTAGGGCAGAACGGTCTGCCCTTTTTATTAATTGTATTAGCCTAAATAATCCACCTCTAGCCTGCCGATGTTGAACTTCGAGGGTGCTAGAATAAGAGGCGATTAATTCTGTTGTGATTAGTCGCTTAACGGGATGTGGCGCAGCTTGGTAGCGCACTTCGTTCGGGACGAAGGGGCCGTGGGTTCGAATCCCGCCATCCCGATTTGTCGGTGTTGTCGAGTAACACTTTATTTGTCATCGACAACAAATCAGTTGTCCATTAAGGAGCGATTTGTCAGTTTCAAACCGCTCCTGCTAGACCTTTTTGACAAAATGCGAGTTTCAGGGGATTCGAGCATTGTCCTGAAAGTTGCTGAAATTATTTCGTCAAAAAAATCAGGTGCGCCATCCCGCTCGACCACCAACTGCGTGACATCATAATATTTGTTTGTCATCATAACTGAGGTTATCTAGCGATCGCTACGCTTCCACAACCTCTTTTTGTTCCGCCTGACGCTGACAGATTACAGCAAACGTGTTGACCGTTTAACCGACACGACAGGCGGCGCGAGATGCGACACCCGCACGACAAAGAACCTTTGTGGTAACCCCCAAAATTCTGACTAATATGCTTTGATGGAAGCGTCGAAGCGGTTAATTGCGGTTAATTAACGATGTTGAAGTCATTTTGCAAGTTTGCGGTTTGGGTCAGTGTGTTGACGATCGGAAGTTTTGCGATCGCCCAAACCCCCACGGCTTCAACTCGACAACCAGACTGGACCATGGAGATGAAAGGACGAGCGGATCTCCTGGCAACAGCAACTCAGTTGTTCTTGGTTGAAGGTGGACTCGCGGGGGAACCGGGACCCTTATTGTCCATCGATCCGACCACTGGAAAACAGCTTTGGCGCAGCGATCGCCCCGTGGGCCAACTGTTTACAAGCGAAAATCAAGTCATTTATGCCAGTGATTCGGGTTTAATGGATCGACCAGCCAATCTATTAACCCTCGATGCCACAACGGGTAAAACCATCGCTGTGGTTCCCCTGCCTGCGCGCCAACTTGACCCAACCATGAAGAATGAAGGGGCAGATATTCGGTACGATCGCATGCTGGGAGTGCATCAGGGGATGTTCATCTACAATAGTTCGATGTCGCGAGAAGGCCTACCCTACCGGGATCGAGTCACCGCGCAAACACCGACTGGTCTGCGATGGATGCTAGATACAGAACCCAACAGTTATCTGTTTGGAGGGGGAACAGTACAGGATGGGGTCGTCGTTTTGCCCATTGTGCAAATTAACCGCCAAACGAACCAACGCAGCGTGCTCGTAAAAGCGATCGAGGCGACCACGGGCACGCTCTTATGGGAGTTGCAAGCCGCAGAAAATGAAATTGTTGTGTTAGCAGGCACGGTTTATGGGACTGGTTCGGTGTGCAAAGGTGTGGCTCAAGGTCGTTGTCTCAAAGCATTGGATTTGAAGACGGGCAAAGAACGCTGGACCTATTCTGGCACTCCTGGTAGACCCGATCTTGTCAGTGATCGCGAAGTGTTTTTGGTCGCTCCCAATGACCAATCTACACCTCGATACCTGGTGCTGGATCGGCAAACAGGGGCACTGCTCCGTCAATTTACACTGACTCAAGAGAGCCGATATGGACGTGCACCACGATTGATCGGCAACCGAATTTACAAAGAGTCTGTGCATAGTACAGGGTCCTGGACAACCGTTGAAAACTACAGCCGGATTGATGTTTTTGATGCGACGAATGGACAGATCCTCTGGCAAACCCCACTTCGCCGAGGGCAAACCTCTGAACCCGCCGTTGTGAGCGATCGCCTGGTGATTGCTGTTGACGGTTTTGGTGCAAATCCAAATGCCGTGTTCGGCTTTAAGCTGCCGTAGACTGATCGTTATTGATCGTTGCCGTTTTTCCTCCATCACTCGCAATGTGTTGCCCTCTCCCGTGCTGATAACCATTGCAGCCAGGACAGAAGGGGAAGCGAGTAGGGCGAGGCGATCTGTTTCATTTGCGTAAACAGCAGTACACCTTGATGGCAACAGACTCTTAAAAACGTCAGAATCAAATATTTCCGCTGAAGCCCTTCTTAGAATTGGTATACCAATAAGCGTGCGACGCTGCCCTTTCAGAGATCGCACCCCAAAAAGCATCGTTAAGGGCAACTCTCGCTGGAATGGGCAGGATTGAATTGCGGCGGTAATGGCGCGATCGTGCGGGTTGAACTTTTCGCAAATGATCAAGCGTGGCATAATAAAGCGTTTCAAATTTGTGACAAGGTAACTATGGCAACTTCCCCCCAGCCTGCACTGCTGGTTTTGGCAGACGGATCTTCCTATCCCGGCTACTCGTTTGGCGCGTTGGGCACCACCATTGGAGAAGTGGTGTTTAATACGGGCATGACGGGCTATCAAGAAGTATTGACCGACCCTAGCTACTGCGGACAAATTGTCACCTTTACCTATCCAGAGTTGGGCAATACGGGCGTAAACCCCGATGATGAAGAGTCGGCTCGTCCTCAAGTGCGAGGCGCGATCGCCCGAAATATCTGTGCGCGACCCAGCAATTGGCGATCGACTCAATCTTTGCAAAACTACTTTAAGCAGCACAATATTTTAGGCATTTACGGCATCGATACCCGCGCCTTAACTCGCAAATTGCGATCGGTCGGTTCCATGAACGGCGCGATTTCTACTGAAATTCTTGACCCCAATGACCTATTGCAGCGGATTCAAGAAGCGCCCAGCATGGCAGGACTCAACCTAGTAAAAGAAGTCACAACTGCTGCAATGTATGAATGGTCAGAAATCACTGAAGCAAGCTGGGAATTTAGCCCCGGCACCCAAACCAACGAGCCACCCCTGACCGTGGTTGCGATCGACTTTGGCGTGAAGCGGAATATTTTACGTCGCCTTGCCAGCTATGGCTGCCGGGTGATTGTGGTTCCTTCCACTACGTCCCCCGAAGACATTCTTAACTATAATCCCGACGGTATTTTTCTCTCCAATGGTCCGGGCGATCCGGCTGCTGTCATCGAAGGAGTAGAAACGACCAAAGCTTTATTGAGCAGCCAAAAACCTATCTTTGGCATTTGTATGGGGCACCAAATTTTGGGGCTTTCTTTGGGAGCCGAAACCTTCAAGCTCAAGTTTGGCCATCGGGGACTGAATCAGCCCTGCGGATTGGAGCAAAAACAGGTAGAAATTACTAGCCAAAATCATGGCTTTGCGATTTCTTCTGATTCTCTGCCGGATGCCGATGTGGAAATCACTCATCTAAATTTGAACGATCGCACCGTTGCTGGATTACGTCATAAATCACTACCCCTGTTCTCGGTGCAATATCACCCGGAAGCCAGCCCTGGTCCTCACGATGCCGATTACCTGTTTGAGCAGTTTGTCACCCTAATGCGAACCTCGCGCCAGCAGCCTGTCGCCTAAGAAAACGTGCTCTGAACAGGGCGCACCTGTTTAGGTATCGGACTTTCGGTAAAAATCTAACAGCGATCGCCCTTCTACACCGAGAAGAGCGATCGCGGTTTTAATGGAGGCTAAGACCCCGCAACAAAATCGGTGACATCAATCAGGTTGAAGTTGACATTATCGAGAATCACTCACACCTCACCCGTTGCCGTCACCGATAGCTTGGTGCCGCGAGTGCCCTCCTGCTGAATCGTCAGTTGATTGTAGGTCAAGCCCCCGGTCAGAACGAATTTGTCGATGCCATTCTGAAAGTCCTGAATGGTGTCAGTGCCTTCCCCTGCGGTCAGGATGAAGCGATCGCTGCCATTGCCCCCGTTGAGGATGTCGTTACCCAATCCACCCCGCAACACATCATCCCCGTTGCCGCCAAACAAGAAGTCGTTGCCAGCGCCACCAAATAGAGTATCCTCACCATTGCCACCATCGAGGCGATCGTTGCCAGCGGTGCCATTCAGGGTATCTTTACCATTGCCGCCGTTCAGGTTACGACCGACGGTGACGGTAAAGGTAGTCGGGGTGATGGTCGTACCATCGCTGACATTAACCGTGATCGTCGCCGTGCCGAACTGGTTGTTAGCAGGGGTGAGGGTAATAGTGCGGTTGGCACCAGAGCCTCCCAAGACAATGCTGCCATTGGAGATCAAAGCGGTGTTGCTGGAGGATGCTGTCACCGTTAAGGAACTCGCTGCGGTTTCCACATCGCTAATGGTGAAGGAGATGGGAGCCGTTGCTGTGTTTTGGAAAGCGTTTTGATTGGCAATGGCGCTAACCACTGGCGCATCGTTGACGGGCGTAATCACCAGATTAAAGGGGCTGGAGGTGGAAAACTGCCCATCACTTGCCGTCACTTTCAGTGCTAGGGTGCCGTTGAAGTTGAGCGGTGGGGTGCCAGAGGTGCGAGTTGCTGCATTGAAGCTTAACCAGGCAGGTAGAGCCGTGTCATTGGCTAACGTTGCACTCAAGCTGAGAGTGGCATTATCCACATCGCTAAAAGTGTTGGCGGGAATGGTGAAGTTCACCGCTGTGTCTTCGGGACTGGATTGGTTGCCCAAGGGATTCGCCACGATGGGGGCATCGTTGACGGGCGTGATGTCCAGATTAAAGGGGCTAGAGGTGGAAAACTGCCCATCACTTGCCGTCACTTTCAGCGCTAGGGTGCCGTTGAAGTTGAGCGGCGGCGTGCCAGAGAAGGTGCCCGTGGTGGCATTGAAGCTAAACAAGCAGGCAAAGCCGAGTTATCCGCCGGCGTTTTGCGCTGGAGCTACGGTGGGAGTATCCACATCGCTGAAGGTGTTGGCGGGAATGGTGAAGTTCACCGCTGTGTCTTCGGGACTGGATTGATTACCCAAGGGATTCGCCACGATGGGGGCATCGTTGACGGGCGTGATGTCCAGATTAAAGGGGCTAGAGGTGGAAAACTGCCCATCACTTGCCGTCACTTTCAGCGCTAGGGTGCCATTGTGAAGTTGAGCGGCGGCGTGCCAGAAGGTGCCCGTGGTCGCATGAAACTCGACCAACAGGGTAGTGCGGTGTCATTTGCTAGCGTTGCACTCAAGCTGAGGATGGCATTATCCACATCGCTAAAGGTGTTGGCGGGAATGGTGAAGTTCACCGCTGTATCTTCGGGACTGGATTGATTACCCAAGGAGTTCGTCACGACCGGGGCACCGTTAATGGGCGTAAGCACCAAGTCAAAGGGGCTGGAGGTCGAGAACTGCCCATCACTTGCCGTCACTTTCAGTGCTAGGGTGCCATTGAAATTGAGCGGCGGAGTCCCAGAGAAGGTGCCTGTGGTGGCATTGAAGCCCACCAGGCAGGCAACGCTGAGTTATCTGCCAGCGTTGCACTCAAGCTCAGGGTGGCGTTCTCCACATCGCTGAAGGTGTTAGCCGGAATGGTGAAATTCACCGCTGTGTCTTCGGGACTGGATTGATTACCGAAGGGATTCGCCACGATGGGCGCGTCGTTCACGGGGGTGATGGCAAGACTGACGGTGGCGATGTTAGAGGCGACGGTGCCATCGCTGAGGGTATAGGTGAAGCTGTCGCTACCGTTGGCGTTAGCGTTGGGGGTGTAGCTAAAGCTGCCGTTGGCGTTCAGCGTCAGGCTACCCTTCGCCAAGGAAATGGCGCTACCCACATTTGCCGCGCTGCCATTCACAGCGACGACGGTGAGCGGATTGCCATCCGGGTCACTGTCGGCACCATTGGGGGTAGTGTTGGTGATCACGTTGCCCGTCAGCACCGTGTCTTCACTGGTGGTGAAGCTGTCGTTGCGAGCAATGGGGGGACTATTGGGAGGGACAAATTCAAAAGCACCGATGTCTACCGTGCCACCGACGATGCAAGCAAAGCCGCGCTGGTTGGTCGTGGTTTCCCGGCGGGAATCAGCGCGTTGCTACCCGCATTGATGGCGAGGCTCCCGGCAGCCAGGGCAAAGGTTTGGGTGGCACCCCCGTATTTGGCGAGGGGGGCAAGGATGCTAGCAAGGGCGGCAGGTGTCAGACTATCGCTGGTTGCCAGGAATATCACTGGCGAGGGGAGTGAAATTGGCGAGGGCTTGGGCAGTCGTTTTGTTGCTGTCGCCCAGCAGGTTGTAGCCGTCCGAGTTGACTGAGAAAGTGCTCCTAATTTCCGAGCCAATCGGGGCAATATTGCCTGCCACGATGCTGTTCGGATTCGAGCGTGCCATCGTTGTAGATGCCGCCGCCGCCACCGAAAATGGCGTTTGAGCTTGTTGCGGTATTGCCACTGATGGTGCTGTTGAACACATCGACCCTGCCACGGTTGGCGATGCCACCACCGCTGCCGCTTGAGTTGCCGCTGATGGTGCTGTTGATCACAGTCACCCTGCCACCGTTGACGATGCCACCACCACTGACATTCTTAGTCAGGAGACTATTCGTGAGCGTCAATGTCCCACCCTCATTGGCAACGGCACCACCGTTAGTGCCACCGCTATTGCCAGAGACGGTGCTGTGATTGATCGCGGCGGTGCCTGCGTTGCCGATCGCACCGCCACTGCTGGACGTATTGTTGCTGATCGTGCTGTTGTTGAGGGTAATATTGGCACCGGTCACATTGCCGCCGAAGCGCCCGTCCCTGCCACCGTTGTTGATGCCACCCGTGCAAGTGGCCTCGTTACCCGTGATCGTGCTGTTATTCACCAGGGCACCCAGGTTGTTGATGCCGCCCGCCATAAAAGTCTCTGGTTGAAGTGTTTGTAGCCCGACCACCGCTGATGGTCAGCCCGTTGAATTCTGCGGTGGCTCCAATGTTGACCTGAAAAACGCGGGTGACCCCACCGCCGCTGACGGTGGTGACATTGCCGCCGTCAATGGTGGTTTTGGCGCTGTCGGTGAGCGCCAGTTGGCTGCTAACGGTAATCGTGCCGCTGAGGGCGAAGTCGATCGTGTCTGCGACTCCGACACTGGCATTTGCCTGATCAATCGCTTCCCTCAATGAGAGAACGCCGTCACCCGCATCGACTATGTCGTTAGTCGTCGTGACGGTGTAGGCTGCCAGCACGTTCTGATAGGCGGCTTGTGCCCAGTCAGAGAGAAACTCTGACGCTTCAATACTGCCCGTGCTAAATTCCAAATCCCAGTCGCCACCGAGGGTTGCACTGCCGTCAGGTCACTCGATGCCGCCACATCTGCACCCGTGAGGGCGGCAATCTGGCGAATAAAGTCCTGTCCAGTGGTATCCGCTGCCAGGTCACAGCCATAGAACAGCAGATCGGCATCCTGACTGAATGCCCCCGCCCAGGATTGCAACATTTCGGCATAGTCGGGTAACGTGTTGCTGTTGAGGCTAGTATGGCCCAGTTGTAAGGCATCGGTGCCGTGAGAATAGAGCGACACCACCGCTAGGTTGCTGTAGCCTGCCAACACTTGGCTAATCTGGCTCAACTCATTGCCTGCGGGATTGAGCAGATAGACCGCGGTGGTGGGACTGAGTCCATTCACCAAAGTTTGATAATCTGGTAAGGCGGCATCGACAAAGGCGATTTCTTTGACAGGGGCACTGCTACCCGTTAGAGTGAAGGGCAATCGCAAAGGCTGGCTAAACCCCGTGGAATTGGGTAGAGCCGTAGTGAAGGAATCCACCATTCGTTGTGGATAAACCGCAGCATCCAACGACGTACCATTGGATACGCCAGAGAACGATTGAGCATCAAGCATTGAGTTTTTATTCCTGTAGTTGAGAATGGAAACAAATTGGGTTGCAATAAAAATTAGCCCAGCAAGCAAGAACTGCTGGGGGCAGAAATATAGAAATATCCCAACTCGAGAATAACCGAAGTCTAGTAGGATTGCCTAGCAGAATGGAAAATATATTCACGCCGTAAATTTACGTAAGCTTCACAAATTCACACGGGTGAACTGAAGCAGATTGCTAAGAGTTTGCTAAGGCGCGATCGCTCTTCTATTCATTGCCCTCCAATCAACTTCTGCTAACCACTCCCTGGTTATTTGCAATATTGCTCAACGAAGATGAATGCTAATAGACTTCAAGGTGACGACTATGCAATATACAACTAGAAAACTAGAGTATAAATTGTAGCTGCGATGATCTCTCGATATTATTTGCCAAGTCCTACGCTCTTAACTGATTTGCCAATATAGTTAATCGATGTATCGTCATTAATGAAAATTTTGGGAATACCTGTTTTTCGGTAGTCGAAGTAGCTAGCTAAATTCAGTTTTAAGGCTTCGCTAAATAAATCAAAGCCTTTAATTTCTACATCTCCAAAGCCATTTTTAATCAGCAATTCGGTGATTTCTTCTGGAGTGATAAATTTGTTCCAATCATGAACGCCTTTTTGGATTTCTCTTAAGATATTTTCCATAATCCAAATCATGACCAATCGCGATTTAAAGTTGCGATTGATCGTATCAAAGAAAAAGGTGCCATTGGGTTTGAGAATTCTGAATATCTCTGCTAGAACGCGAGGAACGCTCTCGACATGTTCCAGCACATCCACACTAATCACCACATCAAAGCTATTGTCGGCATAGGGCATGGCTTCTGCGACTCCGCAGCGGTAGTCGATCGCAAACCCACTTTTAACCGCATGGGCTTGGGCAGCCGTAATACATTTTTGAGATTGATCAATCCCCGATACAAAAACGCCGCGTGCTGCCATAAACTCACAGGAAAAGCCGCCACCACAGCCCACATCTAGCACTCGTAAGCCTTGCCAATTGGAAATGTGGCGATCAAAAAACTCAAAGCGCGGCTTATTCAAATGGTACAGTGTGTAGATTTTAGTATCTTCATCCCACCAGTTATTAGCGTTGCGATCGTAGAACTCTAAATCATTTTTTTTGGTAATTACCATGCAAATCCTAAAACAGTCCAGTACAAATGATTTCTGAATCCTGTTTGAATCAAAGCACAAAATTTTAGGTTTTCAAAATCAATCATTTGTCAATTGACTTTTGAATACTCAGATGATTGATAATACAGGGCTGGCAGCGAGTAGTTAAGTAGTGAGTTTTATGCAGGAGCGATCGCAATGGTAGGCAGGACATCCAATCAATCTAAAGCCGGAGCAACAACTGTTGAAGTTCGATTTGCGATCGCGCAATCGGTCTTAGGCTGGGTGATAGTGGCGGCAAGTGAGCAGGGCATTTGCGCGATTGAGTTTGGCGACACACCAGAAAGGTTGACAACCCGATTACAGACCCGATTTCCCACGGCTCAACGGCAAGAATCCGATCCGATTTTTTCCCACTGGGTTGCTCAAGTGATTCGCTTGATTCAAAACCCTGCTTGCGGACTTGATGTGCCACTTGATATTCAAGGAACCGCCTTTCAAAAGCGTGTCTGGACAGCATTGCAGACTATTCCATCTGGCACAACCGTCAGCTATGCCGCGATCGCTCAACAAATTGATCAGCCTACAGCAACACGAGCAGTGGCGACTGCCTGTGCTGCAAACACGCTGGCGGTTGCCATCCCATGCCATCGAGTGGTTCGCAGCAATGGCGATTTGAGTGGCTACCGCTGGGGCATCGACCGCAAACGGGCATTGCTAGGGCGAGAAGCATCGAGTTGAAGACACTCAGTTGCATTAGACAAATATTGATTTCATTCTTTCCACTAGCGCCAGTTTCGCCTGTTCGCGATCGTCGAAGTGAATTTTTTCAGTGCCCAGGATTTGATAATCTTCATGTCCTTTACCGGCAATCAAGACTCCGTCGCCCGGTTTGGCATTCAGGATAGCAGTGCGGATAGCGGCAGCGCGATCGCCCATCACAACTGGGTTCACCGCTTCAGAAATGCCTGCGACCACATCTTCTAGAATGCGCTGGGGGTCTTCAGTGCGGGGATTGTCAGACGTGACATAGACGGCATCGGCAAGGTCAGCGGCAATGCGCCCCATTTGCGGACGCTTGGTGCGATCGCGATCGCCGCCGCAGCCAAACACACAAATCATCTGCCCAGTAATAAACGGACGAGCGGCTTTCAGCATATTTTCCAAACTGTCGGGCGTATGGGCATAATCCACAATCACGCTGATGTCTTGATCGGCTGAAAGTTGGACTTGCTCCATGCGACCAGGCACACCGTTGAAGTGAGGGAGCGCCGCCGCGATCGCCTCCAGATCTAACCCTAAATGCAGCACTGCGCCAACCGCTGCCAGCAAGTTTTCCAGGTTGAATTGCCCCACCAAGGGCGACACAAAGGGGGTGTTTCCCTTAGGCGTATGCAGCATTCCGCTGACACTGGCGGCTCCATAACTCAGGTCACTCGTCCACAAATCGGCGCTACTATCCTGTGTGCTGTAGCTCCAAACTTGCGCTTGAGGGACTGCTTGAATCAACCGCTTACCGTAAGCATCCTCCAGATTAATCACCGCCAGCCCTTTCAAATAATCCGGATTAAACAGCAGCGCTTTAGCCGCAAAATATTCTTCCATGTCCGCGTGATAATCCAAATGATCTTGGGTCAGGTTCGTAAACACGCTGACCTCAAAGGTGCAGCCCTGCACGCGACCTTGCGCCAGTGCGTGAGAGCTTACTTCCATCACGCCATAGTCGCATCCCGCCGCGATCGCATCGGCAAGCTGCTTCTGGAGTTCCACCGCAAAAGGGGTAGTGTGGGCGGCAGTGTGTTGATAGCCCTTCCAGCGGGTATAAAGTGTTCCTAAAAGCGCCGGAGACTTCTGGGCGTGGTTGAGAAAAAACTCAATCAGGTGGGTTGTGGTCGTTTTGCCGTTGGTGCCAGTTACGCCCACCAGCTTTAGGGTTTGGGCAGGATGTTGATAGAAGGCGGCAGCAAGCTGAGCGCACACTTGAGAGATATTTTCTGCGGGAATGATGCAGGCAGCTTCAAGGCTATTCAATGCTTTATCTGCGACCACTGGAGACACGATCGCCGCAATGGCACCCGCCGCGATCGCCCCCGACCAAAACTCGCCCCCATCGACTCGCGTTCCCGGCATTCCAATGAACAAATCTCCCGACTGACACGCCAGCGAATTAGTGGATAAGCCTTTCACTTCGCTATCCAGCGCTGGATGATCCACCGTTGAAGTAATTCCAGATGCAGCCAGCAATTCTCGCAGCTTCATGTCAGCACCTTCTCACAAAACGAACTTCTATTGTGCCGGATTATTTAGCAATTTCTGTAGCATCTGTTCCAACTGGGCGATCGTGGCACGAGGAGAAGGGCGGGAAATAGCAGAGAGTTTTGGGTTTTGTTCGCGTAGCGTCTCAGTAGGAGATATGTTGGGTTTCGAATCGTTTTTCACCCAAAACAGGACTGGGATTTCGTATTGGTACTGTTGAAACCAATCGTCTCGCGTGGTGATGTCTCGTACTTCGAGTTCCAGCGGAATACTTTGAATTTGCTCTAGTTTTTCTTGCAGTCCTTCGCAAAGATGACACCCCGGTTTGCTATACAAAATCAGTTGCATGACTGAAAACTCCTTTAGCGATCGCCGATCGCAATGATCCGATTCGTCAAAGTGAGTATAAGGCAACATTAATGACGCGATCGCCCTGCAAGGTTCGCTAGATTTGGGTATGGTAGGGACAACGCGGATAGAGCAGGCAACGAATCTAAAATGAACCAGTCTATTGAACCTTTGACTAACCCCGCTAGCCTTAATCTTCAATGGCTCAGCCAAAAATTTGAGCAGGCTCACCCCAAAGAGATTCTTGCCTGGTGCGTTGTGAACATCCCCACGGGATTGGTTCAAACTAGTGCGTTTAGCGTCGATGATTTGTTGATTACAGATTTGCTTTACCGCGATTTGCAGCCAGCTAACCCGATTCCTGTTTTGTTTATAGACACCCTACACCACTTTCCTCAAACACTCGATTTAGTCACAAAATCGAGGCATATTTACACGCTTAATCTCAAGAGTTATAAAACCCCTGGAGTCACTATGCGGCAAGAGTTTGCAGCCAAGCATGGGGAAGCTCTATGGAAAAATGATAGTGCCAAATTTCATCACTTAACGAAAGGTGAACCATTGCAGCGGGGTTTAGCAGAATTAGGCGCGATCGCTTGGCTGACGGGCGATCGCCGGGATCAATCTGCCGCTTTCACCAATCTCCCTATTTTTGAACTGGATCCACATCAGCGGTTAAAGGTCAATCCTTTGGCAAACTGGACTCGTAAAGAAACGTGGGCATATGTGTTTGAATATGATGTTACCTACAATCCTTTGCACGACCAAGGATATCCCAACATTGGGGATGAACCCTTAACGATGCCAAGCACCGAAGCTAGTGAACCATAGGCTAAGTTTGGCAAAACTACACTGAACTATTGTTCACTTTTAGTGCATAGGTTCCTGAAGATCTGGAAGCCCAAGTTAACCTGCTCAAGTAGAGAGTTCTATCACTTGTGTAAGTCATTCACATCGGTGAAAGGGTTATTTGGTTCGTTATCTATCGTCAAACCTTTGATTTTCCAAAAGTCTTTATGTACGGCGCATTTTCAAAAATCATTTAGGATCGCCATAGCTGACCTAAACTTATGAATTGAACTGAGATTCTAGCGTTATTTCTTTGGTTTTTAACTCAAAAGCCTTGCTGCTGTTTGTATCAAATGCCCAAAGTCTTATATTAGTCAAATCTTTAATCGGCATATTTGGAAATTTAAACGTTCCTTGCCAACCTGTATTAATTAAGGCTCGATTACGCAGGTTTTTTGCGACATCATCTCTTCTTTCAATTTCAATTTGAATGATTTTCAATAGGACTGCATCACCCATCTGATTTTTAGCAGTGAGCAGAATAGAATCTGCTGCTTGATGTTGCGTTGGCAACACTGCCCAACCTCGAACAAAATAAGTGCGATCGCCCTTAGGTTTGATCGTATCTATCCAGCCATAAGACGCAGAATTCTCAGAATATTGAGCGATTTTTTCAATGTTATTGGTTGTCATCAATGGAGGCTGCATCCAGCCTAAATCGTTTAGGCTATTGCTCATAGATTGCAATTCTTTAGTCCCACCAAAATATGACTGTTCAAGACAGGTGGGATCGGGAGCAACATTCACAAATAGGATACAGCTTTTCAGGTAAGCTCGCTCACTTCTCAAAGCATTCATCTGACCAATACCATAACCATAAGTTAGCCCATACAAACCAATCAAAAGAGTGGATAAGATGATAAAACTACGCTCTATCGGACGATTAATTTGAAAAATCCCTTGACTAATAGCATCCTCTAATACAATGGCTGTCAAATAAATTGCAGCGATAAAAACGTGCGCTGTAATGACCGTATACCTAGAAGCTAATGCTTCAGAAAGTCCAAATCCTAACCGACCAACGGTGGCAGATAATCCACTCAATAGCGGATAACTCGCTAGGGCAATCCAGCCGACTGATCGCTGCCATAGCTCAGTATTTTTCCGGTTTTTAAGTAGGTAGAATCCATCTATGAAAAGGATAATTACAAGCAAACTCCCAATAGTTTGAGCCAAATCAAGGCTATTGATACTAGTTCCCCAAGCCAATGAGCTACCCAAAAATGTTAGGAAGTAGGCAACTGCACCACTAGGATCTTTGAGAGGTGCTGTAAGACTAGGATGTCCATCGGGTTTAGCATACCCATAAAAGTAAATCGCCATAAGAACTACAAAGGTTCCGACCCATCCAATTAGCAACCACAAGCGACGGCGGATGCTGAGGCTTAGGGGTTCTTCATGGCGTTGAGTTAAAATAATCAGGACAGGAAATAGAACAATCCAGCTTAAAAAACCACTAGCAAATGAAAACATGCTAATGGTTGAGAGTCCACCACAAATGATAAACTTTGCGCGATCGCTCAGGTTAGAATAAGCAACAACCAAACCAGTTGTAATGCAAGCAATGGGAATGAAAAAGACGCTCGACAATCCTAATAGCCAAGCTCGGTATTGAATGGGGTTGAAAATTAGAAAATTGGTAACTAACCCTAGTACCAACATTTGAGTGCGATCGCCTTTTACTGTTATTTTGCTTAGCTGATATAGATTGAGCGACATCAAACACGCTAGCAAAAATGATACGAGCATTTCGTACCGAACATCATATTTCGTTAGGTGAGCTAGGGCAATATAAATCAGCCTTGGAAATACTTTTCTGCTTTCGTTATGCTGAGCAATAAAATCACTAAATGATAAATCCCCCGTCGTAGATTTTATAATTGTTTTTGTAATACTCCATTGATCCCAATGAGGAACGTTTATACTATTGTCTAATATTAGACAGCCAATCAAAAAAGCAGGAATTGCAAATAGAACTACTGCCGATAGTTTAAGAATTTGCTCGCGAGAAAAGGATGATTTTTTCAACATTCAAGATAAAAAATTAATAAAAGCCGGAATTGAAAGTTTTGAGATGCTTTCATTTTTACTTCCAGACTAGTCAATCGATAAAAAACGTAAAATTCTGCTTTATGTGTCGGCAATCATAACACCTAAGCACACAGATAATATAAGACAGAATACTTTTTTGGGTGCATCCCACTTTTGTAGCTCACCCTGCGGGAAGCAAGCTAAATCCCTCTATCAGAGTAAGAGAGGGACAATTCCTCTTCTCCCCGGAAGAAAGGGCTAGAGGCTGAGGTCAAACTTGCAAAACTGGGATGCACCCGATCGCCTATCTACTGCAACGCCCTATCAAACAGCTAAATTATGTGATTAAAATTCCAGACACTTTATCGCCATCCAAGGTCATGCGGGTCACAAATTCGGTAGTGCTTTTTCGTAAAGGGTGAGGGAAAATAGAGCCAACGGCTTAAGTAAACCGAGATCAACCATGAAACCATACTTAATCTGTCCGAATTGTGGATCGGATGACATCATGAAAAACGGGACAACTCGCCGGGGCAAGCAAAACCATAAATGCCGAGACTGTGGTCGTCAGTTTGTCGAAGATCCCCAGTGGAAGCCCAAGGATCAAGATACCAAGGCTCTAATTGATCGGTTATTGCTAGAGCGGATTCCTTTAGCGGGGATTGCTAGAGTCCTGAAGCTGTCGGAAAGTTGGTTGCAACAGTACGTCAATCAGACCTATGAGCAGGTGCGCCAACAAGCTGAGGTGCTGCCCAAAACAACCGCAAGGTTGACGGTTCAGATGGATGAGTTGTGGTCTTTGGTGGATGACAAAGGCAATAAACAATGGGTTTGGTTAGCAATGGATGTAGCGACCCGCGAAATCATTGGGTGTCATGTCGGTGATCGTTCTGCCGAGTCAGCGCAAGCCCTATGGGATAGCCTGCCGCGCCGCTATCGACAATATGCCCGGATCTACACCGACCACTGGGAAGCCTATGCCTGTGTGCTACCGAGCAAACGACATTTTGCAGTAGACAAGGATTCTGGGTTAACCAGCTATATTGAGCGGTTGAATAACACGTTACGACAACGCATTTCACGCTTAGTGCGCCAAACTTTATCGTTCTCGAAGAAGTTAGAGAATCACATTGGAGCGATTTGGAATTTCATTCATCACTACAATCAAAAGATTCGAGAGCAATTGCGACGGGAGCAGATGGTTTCTTTTTCTCCATCCTTTACATAATGACACTACCCAGCCGAGTTTCGTGATCTGAGAAGAGGTGATGCAATCGATTCGTCTTCCAACCTGGATTTCTCGAAACTCTACCCCTTGAAGAAAATTCCGACACCTTAATCCAAGGAACGTACTTTCCCCCAACTCCTTGTCCACGTCCTTCTTTAAGATATTGATCAAACTTTTCCTGAGTCCATTCCCCTCTCCTCTTTGGCATGGTAAATCCTGGGCGTAATGATGTACTGCCCAGGATTATATTGTTTTTCTGATCATTGTTTAACTTTTTTATTTATTAAACATTATTGGAAATAGTGAAGCACTCTAAAGCAAGGGAGGAGAGAACTTCTAGCAATTTCAATCTCAAGCCGCTTTGAGTTGACGATGGGTCAGTCGCAAGTTGTGTAGCCCACAGGCAGTTTCCATCACATCATCCGCATAATGGTCGGTTCGGTTGCGAAATTGATGCACCACAATGTTGCAGCGTTTGATGCCACCAATTTGATGCTCTATTTCGACTCGTTCGCTGGAAATCTCCCGGTTTTGTTGTTTCTCTGGGTTACTTAACGGCTGGTTTCGAGGCTTTTTCTTCGGTTGTCTAATCCTCACTCCAGGAGGGGCAAACCCTTGAAAACCTGTGTCTTGCCACAGGGTACTGCCGGGTGGAAACTGGTATTGCTCGCCGTCACAAATCGCTTTGTCATGCACTCTGCCACCGTAGGTGTCACTCAGAAAGACAACCTTGCCTCCCCGCTCACTAATGATATTGTTCGTGACGGTGTGACGCTTCTTTTTGCCACTGTAATAATCCTGCTGGCGGTCTGGGTCTTTCAGGCGGCGAATGGGGCGCTCGGTGCCGTCGATGATGAACTCCAAACTGGGACACTCCCTTAACACCGCTTCTAGCCTTGCGGGTTCTCGTTCCGGCAATTGGTTCTCGTAACCTAACGCTTGATTCAATATTCGACTGAGCTTGTGAATCCAGTCCCATGCTTGGGTTTGCCCAATCCCGAACAAAAAACCTTGCACGCTTTGAGTGGGATACAGTCGGAAGTAGCCCAAAATGAATAACAGCTTGTCCGCACTGCTCGATAACTCAGCGTGCCGTCCTCCCCCATAACGACGCGCACGGGGTCTATTGATGTATTCCCGTTCGATGTACTCCTGCCATGCCAACTCAAAACTGTTCAACAATTGCTCAAATTCCGCTGGCTTGAGTCCCGTAAGACTTTGCAATACGTAAGGCTTACCTTGAACTTTGCTATAGTTCAACATCGTTTACTCCGTTCGACTTACGTTATCTTTTTCTCATACTATTCTATTTCCGATTAAGTCTATTGTTTAACTTTTTTATGTCAGCACAATTTTTATCAAACAAATCTAATCATTTATTCAACCGTCACCGACTTTGCGAGGTTACGTGGCTGATCGACATCCAAGCCGCGCCGTGCAGCGATGTGGTATGCCAGCAGTTGCAGCGGAATCACCGTGACCAAGGGAGACAAAATCTCATCCACATGGGGCACCGGAATCAGGGTATCAAAAGTATCCTCTGCGTCTTTTTCATCCATTGGGGTAATGCCAATCAGTTGGGCATCCCGCGCTCTGGCTTCCTGGGCATTGGATAGCACTTTTTCAAACACCGTTCCCGGCATGGCGATCGTTACTACAGGTACTTTGGCATCCAGCAGGGCGATCGGACCATGTTTCATTTCGCCAGCAGGATAGCCTTCCGCGTGGATGTAGCTAATTTCCTTGAGCTTCAGCGCACCTTCGAGGGCGATCGGAAAGTTGATGCCACGACCCAAAAAGATAAAGTCCTGGGTTTCCGCAAAATTATGTGCTAGTTCTTCAATGTAGCGCTCCTGACTTTCTAAAATCATTTCAATCTCAGCCGGAAGTTGGCGTAACCCATCTAGCAGCTTTTCCAACTGGTCTGTTGAAAGAGTGTTGCGGTGATACGCCAGATCGATCGCCAACAAATAGAACGCCACCAACTGAGCCGAAAAGGTTTTGGTTGCCGCCACCCCAATCTCAATCCCGGCATGGGTATCAATAATATTGGGGATCAAATTTCCCAAAGAGCTTTCGGGACGGTTCGTGATGCCCAACAATCGCGGTTGATAGTCAGCAGCCAACTCTGTGCGCCGTCGAATTTCCATCTCTAACGCTGCCAGGGTGTCGGCTGTCTCGCCAGATTGGGTTACGCCAATTGTCAGCGTGTGGGGAGTCAACGGCGAGGGGGCATAGCGAAACTCAGAAGCATATTGAACTTGGGTAGGAATCCCTGCCAATTGCTCTAACAAATATTTGCCCACCAGAGCGGCGTGCCAACTGGTGCCACAGGCAACAATTTGAATCTGCTGCAAATTGGTGTAGAGATCGAGGGGGAGATTGAGGCGAACGGGAGAATTAAGCGGCGTGGTAGGTGTCGCATGAATTCCATCGGTTGCTAAGATTCCATCCATTACGCCTATTACCGATTCGTTGCCCCATTCGTCATTTAAGTAAGCCTCTAAACAAGCTCGTACCACTCCAGGCTGCTCATAAATTTCTTTGAGCATGAAGTGTTTAAAGCCTTGTTTTTCCACCATGACGGGGTTCCAGCTAAGGGTGCGGGGCGCTTTTTTGAGCCGCTGTCCTTCAAAGGTATAAACCTCCACGCCCAAGGGAGTGAGGCGGGCAATTTCGCCATTTTCCAGGGTTAGTACGGCACGGGTATAGGGCACCAGCGCAGGCGTATCAGAAGCACAGTAGAATTCACCCTGCCCAAAACCGATGACGAGGGGAGCTTGCTGACGAGCGACGATTAATTCATCGGGGTAGTCGGCATGGATGACCGCGATCGCAAACGCTCCTCGGAGTTTATTCACCGCCCGCCTCACCGCCGCAAAGAAGAGAGTAGGAGCAGAAGCATCCCCAACTTGTTTCATTTCTTCTGCAATCAAGTGCGGAATCGTCTCGGTATCGGTTTCTGAGCGAAACTCATGACCCAGCGCTTTCAACTCTTCCCGCAGTTCGCGATAGTTTTCGATAATGCCATTTTGCACGACCGCAATCTGGCGTTGCGTGTCAGTGTGAGGATGGGCGTTGTATTCTTCAGGTTTGCCGTGGGTTGCCCAGCGCGTATGACCAATGCCAATTTGGGCAGGATTGTGTTCGCCTTCTAACTTTTCTTGCAGGTTGTGGAGTTTGCCCTTAGCACGAACGCAGTGAATCGTGTCATCCAAAATAGTCGCAATACCCGCTGAGTCATACCCTCGATACTCTAGCTTTCGCAGCCCTTCTAGCAAAATCCCGCTGGCAGCTTGCGTTCCGATATAGCCGACAATTCCACACATAAAACCTCACTCCACTCAATGCCACGCTGGTTTATACACAATCGTCAGTCGCCATTCCGGACGCGATAGTCAATGCTGTGTCTGTGTTGCTTGTTTTAACGGATTTAGATGACTTTCGCAATAGTAGAGCGAATCGCGATCGCACTCTGCACTCGAAACCCCACACTCGAAACCCTGAAACCCGAAACCCGAAACCTGCCCCTCGCACGTTGCCCTTCCCTTCCCTTTAGAATAGAAACATACTCCGTAACGAAATGTTTTAAGGTTTTCATGGTAGATCAGCTTATTCGCGCAACCGCCGCTGATGGTGGGATTCGAGCCGTTAGTGTTATTACCACCGCTTTAACAGAAGAAGCTCGACAGCGGCACAAACTCTCCTACGTTGCCACAGCCGCTTTAGGGCGCACCATGGCAGCGGGGCTTTTGTTTGCTTCCAGCATGAAACGCCCAGGGTCGCGGGTCAATATTCGGATTGAAGGCGATGGTCCTTTAGGCGGTGTGACCGTTGATGCAGGCTTAGATGGCACCGTTCGCGGCTATGTTACCCACCCTGAAATTGAACTGCCACCCACGGAAAATGGCAAGATGGATGTGGGAGGCGCAGTAGGACACAACGGCTATGTCTATGTGATTCGCGACGTTGGCTTTGGCTATCCCTACTCCAGTACCGTAGAACTAGTATCGGGTGAGATTGGGGATGATCTAACTCATTATCTGGCAACCTCTGAGCAAACACCGTCAGCGCTGATGGTTGGGGTATTTACCAATGTACAAGGAGTGTCTGCTGCGGGCGGCTTGCTAATTCAAATCATGCCTAAAGCTGCACGGGATGAAGCCTTGGTTGAGTTGCTAGAATCTCGATTGAGCAGCCTATCCGGTTTTACAGCCCTGCTACAGGCTGGCAAAACTTTGCCAAGCATTTTTGATGAACTACTGGGCGATATGGGATTGGTCATTTTGCCCGAAGTGCAACTGGTGCGTTTTCACTGTGGTTGCTCTCAAGATCGGGTGCTAAATGCTTTGAGGTTGTTTAGTCAAGCAGAACTGGAAGAAATGATTCGAGACGATCAAGGCGCTGAAGCAACCTGTGAGTTTTGCAATACGGTTTATCAGGCGAGTGAAGGCGAGTTAGCAGAGTTATTGAGCGAACAGAAAGATCCAGTTTCTAGCTAGGTGCATGATTAACGAATTTGTATTCAAAACACAAGCTTGCCTCCCCTAGTGCCGGACTCGGTAGCGCCTTACCGAAAAACTTGAGGGTACTCGTGACTGCATTTCTACGCCCAATACAAGCACAAAATTCATCGTTAAACTCCTTGATAGTAAGGCGCTTAGCGATTCTGCAACCTGCTAAACTTCACAAGTGGGATGAATCAGAACAGGATAGATTTTTTAGTCACCAACGTGTTAACCCAAATTCATAGCTCAGAATGTGCCTAAGTCTGGTAGATTTGGCAGAGTATTCGCAAGCATGTGCAAGATGAAAGTCCTAGTAATTGGTGGCGATGGCTATTGCGGTTGGGCAACCGCGCTCTACCTCAACAAGCGGGGATATGAGGTGGGTATTCTCGATAATTTGGTGCGGCGGCATTGGGATAATGAGCTTTGTGTGGAAACTCTCACCCCGATCGCGCCGATCCAGAACCGTCTCAAGCGCTGGCATGAGCTAACGGAAAAAAATATTGACCTGTTCATTGGCGATATTACAAACTACGAGTTTTTGAGCAAGACGCTTCGGCAGTTTGAACCCGAAGCGATCGTTCATTTTGGCGAACAGCGATCCGCCCCCTTTTCCATGATCGATCGCGAACACGCCGTCATGACTCAGGTAAACAACGTCGTTGGCACGTTGAATATTCTCTATGCCATGAAAGAGGATTTTCCCGATTGTCACCTGGTCAAACTGGGCACCATGGGCGAATATGGCACCCCCAATATTGATATTGAAGAGGGCTACATCACGATCGAGCATAATGGGCGCAAAGATACATTGCCTTATCCCAAGCAACCCGGCAGCATGTATCACCTGAGCAAGGTGCATGATTCTCATAATATTCATTTTGCTTGCCGCATTTGGGGCTTACGGGCAACGGATCTGAATCAAGGTGTGGTTTACGGCGTGTTGACCGATGAAACCGCCATGGATGATTTGCTGGTGAATCGATTGGACTACGATGGCGTGTTTGGCACGGCGCTGAATCGCTTTTGCGTTCAAGCGGCGGTGGGGCATCCTCTAACGGTCTATGGAAAGGGCGGACAAACTCGTGGCTTCTTGGATATTCGGGATACGGTGCGTTGTGTGGAATTGGCGATCGCCACGCCAGCCAATCCAGGTGAATTCCGAGTCTTCAACCAGTTCACTGAACTCTTCAGTGTGGGCGATTTAGCCTCCATGGTGGAAAAAGCAGGCAGCAAGATTGGCTTAAAGGTTGAAGTGAAGCATTTGGAAAATCCTCGGATTGAAAAAGAAGAACACTACTTCAATGCTAAAAACACAAACTTGCTAGATCTTGGATTGGAGCCTCACTATCTCTCGAATTCGCTGCTCGATTCGTTGCTCAATGTGGCAGTCAAATACAAAACCCGTGTAGACGAGTCGCAGATTCTGCCCAAAGTCACCTGGAAACGGTAATCACGATGGGCGCTCGTGTGTGGCTATTGGTCTCAACGACGATCGCACCTGGATTAGGGGCGATCGCCATCAGCACCTTTTACCTGTTTCCAGAATGGTCAGCCCTAGACAAGAGCTATCAAAACTACCAGAAACTGGCAACCTCTGGAGCCGCCATGCGCGAACTATCCATTGCCCAAGCGGCTGAAAATCGACATCGGATCAACTGCTTTGCCGAAGGGATCGGGGTTCTGTTAGGTGGCATTATGGTATCAATTGGTGTTCACGGTCTCTGCCAACTTCCTCGACGTTAGCCCTGCCGTTTTAATTGAAGCGTTCATTTATGCGTATTGCTCTGTTCACCGAGACTTTTTTGCCCAAAGTTGACGGCATCGTTACCCGCCTGCGGCATACCGTGGAGCAGCTACAGCGCATGGGCAATCAGGTGTTGGTGATCTCTCCAGATGGCGGCTTGACGGAATATAAAGGGGCAAAAATCTACGGCGTTTCGGGCTTTGCCATGCCGCTGTATCCAGAGCTAAAGATGGCGCTACCTCGACCGGCGATCGGGGAAGCACTGACCCAATTTAAGCCCGATATCATTCATGTGGTGAACCCTGCGGTGTTGGGGTTAGCGGGAATTTTTTATAGCAAAACCCTGAATATTCCGCTAATTGCTTCCTATCACACCCATATCCCAGAATATCTCCAGCACTATGGGCTGGGAATGCTGGAAGGCTTAGTCTGGGAACTGCTCAAAGCAGGACATAACCAGGCGCAACTGAATCTTTGCACCTCAACAGCAATGGTGCAGGCTTTGACAGACCATGGCATTGAACGGGTGGATTTGTGGCAGCGGGGCGTTGATACAGAAATGTTTCAACCTGATATGGTCAGCCGAGAGATGCGATCGCGCTTAACTCAAGGCAATCCCGATTCGCCCTTACTGCTGTACGTCGGTCGTCTCTCTGCCGAAAAAGAAATTGAGCAAATTAAACCCGTTTTAGACTCGATTCCCAATGCACGATTGGCGCTGGTCGGCGATGGACCCCATCGACAGACGCTAGAAAAGCACTTTGAAGGAACCGCTACGTATTTTGTTGGCTACCTGCAAGGGTTAGACCTCGGTGCTGCATTTGCCTCTGCGGATGCGTTTGTCTTTCCCTCCCGCACAGAAACCCTGGGATTAGTGTTGTTAGAAGCAATGGCAGCCGGATGTCCTGTGGTGGCAGCGCGATCGGGCGGCATTCCCGACATTGTGGACGATGGTGTGAATGGCTTTTTGTTTGATCCAACCGATGATCAAGGGGCGATCGCGGCAACTCAGCGGCTTCTAGCCAATCCTCAGGAACAAGCCATGCTGCGCCACAATGCTCGTCGAGAAGCAGAATGTTGGAGTTGGTCAGCCGCAACTCACCAACTGTACAACTATTACCAAGCGGTAATCGATGCTCAGGGTTATTCTGCCGCTGCTTAGTCATTTAAAGTATTTCCGCTTCAAATGGAGTTTTCTTCACTCCAGGTGCGATCGCCCGACTGTGACCAGAAAAAACAGGTCTAATAAGCAAAAATCGTCATTCAAATAGGTTCAAACCAAAAGTCGCACTCATAGCGATCAGATTTTGCAAGATGTGCTATCTTAAGTTCAGGTGTTCTTAGAGACACCAAAGTTGTAAACCTTGAAACTTAACCGTTCAGGAATAAGGAGGTGATGCCCATGCCAGATAGTAGTAAAACCGTGGGTCGTCAGACTGGAAAAAGCCAACTGTGCGCCGGAGCCGTTCTCTAGCCCATAATTTAATGTTTCGGAAGGCTCCAAAGTCAACTTAACTATAAGTTACGCAAAAGTTTCTTCCGGCAGTTAGGTTCAGTCCGATGACCCGCTACACCGCTCCTATCCTACTTGGATGGGAGCGGATAGTTTTTTAAACGGGGTTTCAATCGTGCGATACACGAACTTTTTTAGAAAGACTAAAATTACATCTAACCATTTGAGATCTGAGTAGAGTACTTTGCATGGATAGCTCGTGGACTCGAAGCTTTAAGTCAAAATATCGCCGAGAACCTGTGCTTAGCTTCGCAGCAACGGTTGGCGCAGTCAACGCTGCCATGGGTGGGGTCAGTGCCCATTGGGGATTGATGTCCCTAGGTTTAGGAATTGTTAGTGTCGCGATCGCGCTACGGTGGTGGCAACTTCGCACCCGTAAGCCAATCATCGTTGCAAATCGTGCCCCAGTGCATGCCTTACCGTCGGTTGCCGCTCGCCCAACCTTGCCTCTGTTAATCATTCCCAAAAAGAACCCACCGAGGCATTAGATTTCCGCGTTAATAGAGTTCATCAAAGTAGGTTCTTATCGTCACTTTGAACGCGAGTGCATCATAGACAGGCGGGATCTTGAGCATATCCACAGTGCTTACAGTGCGGCAGGTGTTTGTAAGTAAATTCGTGACAGTTTGGACATTCACTATATTGATAATAACCACAGTGAGGACAGTAGGGGTCTTGAGGTCGAATCTTCTTAGCACACCTCACACATCGCGATTTTTGAACCCTGTTAGCTGCCTGAAGTTTTGCATTAAAAACAAATTTCTGAAAAAACTTGATAATTCCAAACCCAAACAGTGGAATCAGCAAAATATAGAGATAGCTAACTAGGAAAAGTAATCCGCCAAAAAGAGCGCGAACAATATCAGCAAGAAATTGGAAGAGAATTCCAACTTGCAAAAACTCAAAGAGTTTAAACAGCAGTGGAATGCAAAAAATAACCAACAGATGCCAACTCATTAGAGCCGCTAATCCATAGCTTTTGCGTTGGGCAAATCTATGAATAAATAAAGCGCTCAAAATTAACGGCAGTAAGAATAGAGCTTGAAAAGCAAATTGAATAGTGGGATACCAAAAAGATGCCTCTTTATGACCTTTTTCAACTTCTTCAAAACTTTTTTTATCGTTAAGCAGCTTCAGGAAGCTAGTACTTTCAGGCTGTTCAAGCAGTTGATTTTTGAGGAGAGAAACCTCTTTTTTAAGGTCAGCAATTTTAATATTATTGCTATCTATTTCCTGCTTTGATTTTTCGGCACCTACTAAATTAATTGACTGCTCACGAGGCTGACCTGCAATTTTTTCGAGTAACGTTGAATCGTATTGAGCTTGAATGGCACGATTTTTTTGTACAAGCACTTCAATGTTGTTATTTTTTTGATCAATTGTTTTGAGAAGTGCTTGATTGGCTGAGGTATTGATTTTGTCTTTAGAACTAGCAAAGTTTAAGCAAGTTTCAGAGACTTTACCCAAGTGTCCTACTTCAGCCGATTGATAGTTTGATTGAAAACTAAAATCCCTGTTTGCCGAATAGGTTAAAGACGATCGCAGAGCGTTATAGTCCCGCTTTCCTTCTGGTTGTGTTTGATAAGTTTTCCAGTCGGAATAACAGGGATAGGCTTCCGACGGACTGAGATGCCATCGACTAATATCGTCTAGTCCAGCAAAAACATTGACTAAGATAAAAATATCGATTAAGACAATGACGAGCAAGCTAACCTTATTGAGTGGTTCGTCATTGACCGTTCCAGACTTGCTAAAAAACTGGGCTAAAAGACGACGAATTCTGGCAAACATAGTATCAGAGTGAAACGGTAGAAATTAAGTCAGCAGACTCTATTAGTTCACACGCTTGGTTTCACGATCCTGAATTTCTTCACGATTCGCAACTTTCTGAGTTCTACCTGAACGATGTGCGGTCTGCCCCAACCAACTTGTCCTGCTCCGTTTGACGTTTAACTTGTCCCATCATTAATGCGTGCTGCAATTGTTCTAAAGCGTTGATATCTTCTAAATCACAAGTTCGTTCAAATAGTCGCTGAATGCGCCGTTCAGCTTTTTCTGTGAGGTAGCCAATGGTGAGGGTTTCTTTTACTACTTGAGCAATCAGGGTCATAGTCATAGATGCACAGCTCTCAAAAGTTCTAGGAATACTATGAAGCTTTCAAGCCGCGACCTCAGTGACGCTAAAGCCTAGAGTTGTGTGATAGTCCTGAGTTAGATTAGTGATAGCTAGTCTAGGTTCTGAGTGATGGAGTGATGAAATCTGGGTGATTGAGATCACCCGACTGAACTGCTGCCTATCGTAGATCCATAGGCTAGGTTCGCTATAAACTTTACAAGTGTGCCTAGGGCGGTTCTGGTCTGTTTCTGTGTTTTTAGGGTTATGTTTGAAGCGATCGCCATTTTTTTAGTTGGGTTTATCCCTGGTTTTTTGTCTTGTGTGTTTGTGCGAAAAGTACAAATTCGGATGAGACAGCATACTTATACTGCGATGATGTCTCCAGGGAGGCTGTATCGTCCTCATCCTTACTCGGAGGCAATGGATTATCGCTACGTGGAAGGTCTTGGCTACATGGTGGGCGATATTACTTGCCAATTTAACGCGCGATCGCCTTATTTACGCTGCACTGTCAATCCATCAGGTCCTTGTAAAGAATGCCCTCACTACGAATCAATTAAATTGGACTAGGCAAGACTGAGTGACCAATGACGTTCGCGTAGCGTCTCCGTAGGAGAGATGACGAACTCAACTCTTAAAGCTTAGAACTCAAAACTTTCTTCTATTCCCTCATCCCTATCATCTCTCCCGTTATGTTGTCTCCCAATTTTTCTGAGTTTGTGGAACTGGCGAAGCAAGGCAATTTTGTACCGGTCTATCAGGAGTGGGTTGCCGATCTAGATACGCCAGTTTCAGCGTGGTATCGGGTTTGTTCGGGGCAACCTTATAGTTTTTTGCTGGAATCGGTGGAGGGGGGTGAGCGAATTGGGCGCTACAGTTTTTTAGGGTGCGATCCGCTCTGGGTGTTGGAATCACGAGGGACACACACCACCCAAACTTATCGGGACGGGTCTACTCAGACGTTTGAAGGAGATCCGTTTGCAACCTTGGCAACCTGCTTAGAACCCTACCATCCAGTGAAATTGCCTGCGCTGCCGCCCGGAATTGGCGGGCTATTTGGTTTTTGGGGGTATGAACTGATTCATTGGATTGAATCTCGCGTCCCCATTTATCCGGCGGCGGCAGGTGATTTGCCAGATGGTTTATGGATGCAGGTTGATAATTTGCTGATCTTTGACCAGGTGAAACGGAAAGTTTGGGCGATCGCCTATGCTGATTTGCGCGACCCTAATACTGATCTTGCTGTTGCTTACGAACAAGCCTGCGATCGCGCAACTCAACTCATTCATAAACTCCAGTCTCCCCTTGCAGAACAAGCTCACCTGCTGGAATGGACTCCATCGTCCCAAGCTCCTGCCCCGATTGCCTTCACTAGCAACACCACTCAAGCCCAATTTTGTGCCAATGTGGAAACCGCAAAAGACCACATTCGAGCCGGCGATATTTTTCAGGTCGTTATTTCTCAGCGGCTTTCCACAGAGTATGTGGGCGATCCGTTTGCGCTCTATCGATCGCTGCGGCAGGTAAACCCTTCTCCCTACATGGCGTTTTTCAACTTTCGCGACTGGCAGATCATTGGTTCTAGTCCAGAAGTTTTGGTGAAGGTTGATCGGGGAATTGCAGACGATGATCCAATGATTGCCACGGTGCGCCCGATCGCTGGCACTCGCCCCCGTGGCAAAACAGCCCAAGAAGATGCAGCCCTTGCCGCAGATTTGCTGGCTGACCCCAAAGAAATTGCTGAACATGTGATGCTGGTGGATTTGGGACGGAATGATCTAGGGCGGGTCTGCATTCATGGATCGGTCAAGGTGGATGAATTGATGATGATTGAGCGCTACTCCCATGTGATGCATATTGTTAGCAATGTGGTAGGCAAACTGGCACCGGATAAAACGGCATGGGATTTGCTGAAAGCGGGTTTTCCGGCAGGAACCGTCAGCGGTGCACCCAAAATTCGCGCGATGGAAATCATTCATGATTTAGAACCCTGCCGCCGAGGACCTTACTCTGGTGCCTATGGCTACTATGATTTTGATGGCCAGTTAAATACCGCGATCTCCATTCGCACGATGGTGGTTCGCAATCAAGGAAATGGGAAGCACAGCGTCAGTGTTCAAGCTGGAGCCGGATTAGTTGCCGATTCTGTTCCTGCAAAGGAATACGAAGAAACGCTGAATAAAGCAAAGGGCATGTTGGAAGCGATTCGGTGTTTGGGATAAGAGAGGTATTAGGTATCAGGTGTCGGGTGTCGGGGCTTAAGTATGGAGAGCTTTGCCCCTGTTACTGAATTGACATCCCACGACCGTTTCAGTTAGAAATACGGGGAGTGTGTTTGTGAGGGCTAAAAATGAAAGGACGATTGCGATACGTCTGCGGTTGTTTGTTATTGACGATCGCGATCGCCCAGTCTGCCAAGGCACAGCCCGACGAAGTTGCTCCCATTCCCACCAGCACTAAAGCCGCTGATCTGGTCATTACGCCACGAGTTGGGGTCGGCTACACCACTCCCGGTGGTGGCTACGACGGGTTTGCTAATATCCAGGGATTCATTCCTCTGATGCAAACTCCCGGCAAAGATTTACTATTTTTGGAAGGGCGATTTCTGCTCGATAATGAAGCCAATCCCGGCGGTAGTTTGGTTGTGGGCTATCGTGCTTATCAAGCTAGCGCAAATCGAATTTATGGCGCATACCTTGCCTACGATAACCGTGACACTGGCTCCAATGTGTTTTCTCAGGTGGGCTTGGGACTAGAAACCTTGGGTGAAGGCTGGGATGCGCGGATCAATGGCTATATTCCTGCTGGCAACACTCGTCAAACCGTGCGAGAAACCGCGATCGCATCCAACAATTATTCAGTCAGCAGCACTCGCTTTCAAACCAACTTTCTGCTGGCATCGGGCACCCGCCAACAGGTGACTATCCGCGATTTGGAAGCGGCAATGGCGGGATTTGATGCTGAAATTGGCGGCAGACTGGTCAAGTTTCCCGATGATGGCGGCGATCTGCGAGGCTATGGCGGATTGTATTACCTGAGTGCGGCGGGTAGTCCCAGTGTGGTGGGGGTGCGGGGAAGACTGGAAGCACGGGTAACCGATAACTTGCTGCTGGGCGTGGCGGTGCAGCATGATGGGCTGTTTGGCACGAACGTGTTTGGGACGATCGCCCTGACGTTACCGGGAGTCCGCCCCAAGGGTGCCGCACCCAAAACCCTACTGGCGCGCATGGCAGAATCTCCTACGCGGATTGGCACGATCGCGATCGATCATCAGCGCGAGACTACCAGTATTAGTATTCCTTTCAGCGATGTCGCGATCGAAAACCCGGCAACCGGACAGCCCTATGTGTTTCAACATGTGACTTTGGGGGTAGGCGGCGGGAATGGCACCTTTGAAAATCCTTTTGGAGTCGTGCAATCGGCTCTAGATGCGACGCAATCGGATGGGAACGCGATCGTGTATGTCCAGGCAGGTAGCAATCCAGGTATTCCAGCGTTTACGATTCGCGATCGCGTCCAAGTATTGTCTACCTTTCCCACACAGATTATCCCTGCGGCTTTTCAAGGACAGCGGATTGCGGATATTCGCCTGGATTTATCAGGAGTTGGTGCCATCCGCCCGACGGTGAACGGCACGATCACGATGGGAAGCGATACCGTATTATCTGGCTTTAACATCACCAGCGCCACCGGAGCCGGAGTTACTTTTAGCAATGTTCGCAATGTGGAGATTCGGGATAATGCGATCTCCAACACCGCCGATAGCAGCATTTTGGGGAATGGAGTAGATAACTTACTGTTGCTGCGAAATCAGATTAGTCGGGCTACTAACCAGGGAATCTACATCCAAAATGCCAGCGGCACGGTGAATGTGCTGAATAATCAGGTGAGCGACACCGTGGGCGGCACGACCACAATTGCGAACCCCATCACAAACGATATCTCGTTCAATAATCCCTTAGGCGGGGGCGTGATTACGATTCCTAACCCTGGCAGTATTATTCCTCTACCTAGCGGTCAAGGGATTGTCATAGTTTCAGCCAATGGCACCACGAACATTCTGGACAATGCGATCGCCAATACCGCAACTCAAGGGCTTGTAGTGCTGAATGCAACGGGAAATTTGACGATCGCCAATAACTCCATTGCCAATACGATTGGCGCAGATACACCCGTCACCCTTCCCACAATCGGCACTCTGAATGTTCCCTCTGGGCAGGGCATTGTGGTCGGTGGCGTGAATGGCACCACCAATATTTCTGACAATATCATCAGCAATACCCGTGGACAGGGGCTGACCCTAACCGGAGCCGCTGGAACAGTGGAGATCGCCAATAACACCTTGACGCAAACGCTTGATCGAGGGCTGACTCTAACAGGCACAGCGGCAACCGTATCGATTACTAATAACCGCATCTCCAATGTGGGCACTCGCCTAATCACAACCCCTCCTATCGCCCCTTTAGGCGCGCTCAATATTGCCACGGGTCAAGGCATGTTTGTGGCAGGCGCAACGGGCACCCTGAATATTTCTAACAACATCATCGAAAATGTGCAGGGGAGCGTGCCCATGAATGTTTTGCCGATTCCGCCCGGTGGACAGGGGCTAGTGCTGGACAACTTTTCTGGACAGCTTGATCTCACCCTGAGCGACAACCAAATTCGGAATAATTTCAACGATGGCGTATTCATGACCTTTTCTAACACGGCAACCGCCACGGTGACGATTCGCGGGAACACGATTGAAAATAATGGCGTTTTGCCCGCGCCTGCACCCATTCGAGGCGATGGGATTGCGATCTCTGCTGAGCAAAACGCTATCATCAGCAACCTGATCATAGAAAATAACCTAGTTCAAAACAACGGCGACGATGGCATTGATCTCCGGCTTGGCTCCCTCTTTCCTTTAGGTGCTGCCAATGCTCAAGTCACCGGAACCATTCGTAACAACACCGTGACCATCAACGCACTACCTGCTTTTGCCAATGCGTTTGCCGGGATTCAAGTAGCAGCGCGGGGCACCACACAAGCAAGAGTCACAATTGAAAATAACACCGTCAATGCCAATAATCCTGCGGCTCAAGCGATTAACCTACAAACTTTCGGTCTTAACCCATTCCTTGCGGCTCCAGTCGGTGGTAGCAACCCGCTGATTTCTGCCAATGTTCGGTTTAATATCCTCACTGGAACAGGCAATCCTGGTTTCCGTGCATTAACGGGGCGTGACCCCGATGCTCCTTTTAATGTGCCTGTTCCCCAAACTTTATGCGTCAATTTAAATGGCAACACCAGCTTAGTGGGAGGCTACACACTAGCGAATAATCCTGCATTGATAGGCTCTCAACTGCAAGTGATTTTGGGCACAAACACCGGAGCCGTAAACCAAGTTAATACCACGGCTGGGGGTATCGCGTGCCCCTAAGCCAAGCGACCCCAAAAGAGAAGGGCGATTTTCCCAACTCCCCTTACCCTAAATCCCTCTCCCAGCGAGAGAGGGACTTTGAAACGTAGACCAAAGTTGGATAAGGGCAGCTAAAAATACTATTGGCAATTGGAAATGTATTGCGAACCGGAGGTAAACCCAGCAGGAGTCGCGACGACCCAACCCTTGCGAACTCTACCCAAGCGCCCCACATACCAAATATCCATCCAAACTCGATTGTCAGCCACTTGAGTAATGGCGCTACCGTTGGTGCCGGTGGTTTGCACCCGCGCTCCTGCGGCTGGACCATCTAGCATTCCGTTGGTGGCAACTTGGGCAGGGCTGTTGAGGCTAGGGGTATCGCGGGCAACTAAGCCATCGACTGGACCGGGGGGGATTTCTCCAGGCAGCCGCAAGCGACGGCAAGAGGGAGAATTGGTAGTCAATTCATTGAAAGGAACGGGAGGTCTAGCAGGCGGTGGATTGGTGCCAGGGCATTGGGTTTGGAGGGTGCCAGAGTTGACCCAGCCTAAAACAGGCTGTTTGATTTGAGCCGGGTTGCGTCCGGGTCTAAATACTCCGGTCAATTTAACGGCGGTATTGGGAGGAAGCGGTGAACCAACAGGCACGGTTAACGTTGAGGTAGTGAACACGGGCAAAGGGACACTGCCACTGCCGCGACACACATCATTATCGGCAGGAAACTCCACTAGAGGAAGAGATTGGGCAATTAAAAATGGCGCAGATGGGGTTGGATTGGCGTGAGCAGAGGTGATCAGCCCTTCTGCGGCTGAGATCGCCAGAGTACATAAGGCGATCGCGCGAACCGCCTTGAACCGTTGAGTCAGCATGTCGTAAAACCCCTCACACAAATAAGCTTTTGATAAACTCAATTTCGCGGATTGTAGAGCAAAGTGCAAGAAGACTCTTTAGTTTGTAATGATGCGGAACAATGATGCAGTTTGAGGATAATCTCGCTACATTGAGATCCATTCAATCCCACGCAAAAAGCGGTCTTGTCATAACGACAAGACCGCTTAGAAGAGAACCTTTCAAAGAGTGGCTTAGGAAGAGGTATTTCTCGGATAGGCTGACCAATTTTACGGATGTGGAAGAAATTAAGACTGCGGGCTTTGATTCCAAATCCGTTCTAACCCTTCAATACATTGAGTCCGTTTTGCCTCTCGTTTATCGTGGCGCAAGATGGCAAAAATGAGGGCGATCGGTAGCCCAAAGTAGATAATTCCCAGCAAGATATTTGACATTTGCCCTAGCTGCTGATTGACGGCTAATTCTGACGGTGTTAAAACCACTTTCTCAGCAGTTTTCTGCTCCACACCGCTCGATGATGTATTCAATGCCTCATCAACCGTACACATCAACCCTCGCGTGTCTTTGACACAGGTTAAATGTTGCACTTGCGAGTTTTGTTTTGTAGCGTTGACTGGTTGCGCTGCGGCGGCAGAGGTGATCAGCCCGCCAGATAGCAGCAGTCCACACAAAACAGGGGTGAGGCGTTGAATGTTCATTTCCTTAGCTCTTCGACTAAAATCTGTATTGAACAATACAATTTTACACGAAATAATCTGATTTTTCTAGTGTGAGCTAAAAAATGAGCACCTTCCTCAAATCCTATGGAATAGGTTTAACTGGGCAGCTTTATAGATTCGATACCTAAGTTTTTTGGCGATTAATGCGGAATCGATATGCATCTTATGCCAACTCAGCAACCTTCTGTCTTAAATCGTTACTACCAATACATCTATCCGACCTAATGAAATTTATAACTTAGTGTGAGATTGATTGAGTGCCATCTATGACAGATCAATTTCGTGCTGATAGCTCCGATCGAAGTTTCAATACCTCGCTCTGCACTATCAGTCCGCAGTCATTAAAAAAACCTTGCGGCTATTGCTCTGAAGCAAACTACAGCAAGGTCGGTCTTTTTGTTTTCTAGGAACATCTTAATATGCTTCGAGGATTATTGTCATTTCGAGATCCACACTTGATCTTGAACTTTGATTGGTTCGCATTTTTCATACCGTTTGACGTGTGGTTTCCTTTCGTCAAGGTGGCTCACGAAAATTTATATCTCACGAGTGCCCCAGTAAAAACGATTAGTTTCTGTAATTTTTTGTTAGGAAAGGTTAGCAGGATAGTTAAGGAAAGTAGTGCCCATGTTTTTGAGTCAGCTCTATTAGTAGTAACTTCACACCCCTCTATTACTGTTGAAGTTTGAATTGAATCGGTGAAGAAATACGGGTCTGATTAAATTTTTCATATCAAGCAGGTTGGGATAGCAGCACGATTCTCCTTCAGAGATAGCTGTGAGCATGTCCTGATATTTCAGCATCTTTTTGGATCTGACTGGCGTTGCTTATTGAGCGCAATTGCCTTTTCGGGTGCAGAAAATGTTTCTCGTACAATTTTTTAGGAAACCTGAAATCTATGGCTGGAATTTGGTCATTCACTGGGCGGAATCGCATCTTGCATTTCACTTGGTTTGCTTTTTTTCTAACGTTCGTGATTTGGTTTAACTTTGCCCCGTTTGCTACGGCAGTGAAGACTGAAATGGGTCTATCGGAAGCGCAAATGCGGACTCTGGCAATCTGCAACGTTGCCCTGACGATTCCAGCACGAATCATTGTGGGGATGGTGTTGGATCGGTTTGGTCCACGCATTACCTATTCGTGCTTACTGATTTATGCGGCGCTGCCCTGCTTTGCGTTTGCGATGGCGCAGAACTTTGAACAATTGGTGTTCAGCCGTTTGGCGCTGAGTATTGTCGGCTGTGGCTTTGTGATTGGGATTCGGATGGTGGCAGAGTGGTTTCCATCCAGTGAAATTGGTCTGGCAGAGGGAATCTATGGGGGTTGGGGTAATTTTGGCTCGTCGGCTGCGGCATTTACCTTGCCCGCGATCGCCACTGTCACTGCATTTATGGCGGCGGGTCAACTCAACTGGCGGTTTGCGATCGCACTTACAGGCGTTGTTGCGGCGTGCTATGGGGTCGTCTATTTTCTGAATGTATCGGATACGCCGCCAGGGAAAGTTTACCAGCGTCCACCCAGCAGTGCGGGGATGGAAGTCACCAGCAAACGGGATTTCTGGTTTATGCTGTTGATGAATATTCCACTGGTGGCGGGTTTAGGGGTGATTGCTTGGCGCTTGAACAGGGTGAAGTTCATTAATGCCAACACCTTTGCGATCGTTTGTATTTTTCTTGTGGCGCTGTATGCATTTCAGGCTTACAACGCTTACCAAGCGAACAAGCCCTTGATGACAGGCATGAAAAAGTATGAAGCGGACGATCGCTATCGCTTTTCTCAAGTGGCAAATCTGGAACTCTCCTATGTTGCTTGTTTTGGTTCAGAATTGGCTGTCGTCTCCATGCTGCCTTCATTCTTTGAACGAGGTTATGGTCTGCCTGCTGCCCTAGCTGGCGCAGTCGCCAGCACCTATGCCTTTATGAATATTCCAGCCCGTCCCGGTGGTGGGTGGATTTCAGACAAGGTGGGTAGCCGTAAATGGGCACTGGTGGCAACGTTAATGGGCACCGGAATTGGCTATCTGATTTTCTCAAGTTTAGGACAAGGGGTGCCGTTGCCAGTTGTGGTTGCAGCGACGATGTTGGCATCCTTTTTTGTCATGGCGGCAGAAGGAGCAACCTTTGGGATTGTGCCGTTGATTAAGAGTCGGGTGACGGGACAAATTGCTGGGAATGTCGGCGCTTATGGCAATGTGGGTGCTGTGATTTATCTAACGATTTACAGCCTTTTGCCTGCGGGAGCAGCCAGCGATCGCACATTCTTCAACATGTTGGGAGTCGTGGCGTTGATGGTGGCGTTTATCAATGCCTTCTTCTTAAAAGAACCCACTGGATCTCACGACGAAGAGCCTGTC
This sequence comes from Leptolyngbya sp. CALU 1928, assembly GCF_056784215.1. Lineage (NCBI taxonomy): Bacteria > Bacillati > Cyanobacteriota > Cyanophyceae > Leptolyngbyales > Leptolyngbyaceae > Leptolyngbya > Leptolyngbya sp. CALU 1928. The sequence continues at coordinate 349,988 of NZ_JBXBCE010000002.1, forward strand.
GAAGCAGTCTCAGACGTGATGATTTCGGCAATGCCAGACGATCGCTACAGACCCTAGTCGGAACACGTTTGGATTGATTCGGCAGATGTAGGATGGGCTGCCGCTATGAGCCGCCCCGTCTCTGTCCTAGAGATAAATGGATGCTAGCTAGTGCCTCACCCATCCTGCACAAGCTGAGTCCTTGCCACTGACCACCGTGAGTTCATGCAATTGCGCTGTTGCAACCCGCCAACGCTGCTCTTAGCCGCGATCGGCATCAGCTACCTGATCATGAGTACGGTGAATTGTCTTCTTTTTATCCTTTGCCCAATTTCAGGAATGCTTTATGTCATTGACTTCCCAAGATCCATCCATGATCGACAAGCCCACTGAAGATTTATCTACGAATGGAGTTATGGCTCCCGTGGTGTGTGACTTAACCTATGCTCAAATTATCTTTTGGGCAGCGGCGATCGGCGTTGCCGGAGGACTGGTTGCCACTGCCTACTATTACCTACTAGAAAGCTCGATGCATCTCGTTTGGCAGCAGGTGCCAGAGATGTTGCAAGCCCAGTTTGCTAGTGAGTTTCTCGCTAAAAACTATGTGTGGATTGCTGCCACAATGGGCGGATTGCTCGTGGGATTATCGCTCTACTTTATGGGACTGCCTGGAGAAGTTGCCTTTGTGGTTGATAAGGTGCATGACCCCGGACGCATCGACATGAAACAGACTCCCGCCATGATTGTGGCATCCCTGTTTTCGATCGTCGCAGGTGGCAGCGCCGGACCCGAAGCGCCCTTGGTGCAGGTGAATGGCAGTATTGGCGGCTGGGTTGGCACAAAACTTAACTTATCACTGCCCACCGTTCGCATTCTCACCTTTTGCGGCATGAGTGCAGCGCTAGGAGCCTTCTTTGGGGCACCTTTAGGCGGGGCGCTGTTTGCATTGGAACTTCCCCATCGGCGCGGCTTGGAATATTACGAAGCCATCATTCCGGCAGTTCTATCGGCAATTATGAGCTTCACGGTGTTTCGCACGACGACGGGGCTTTCCATTGGCGGCATGTATCACTTCGAGTCGATTCCCACCATGACGTTGCTGAATCTGCTGGAAGGGGCGATTTTGGGAGCCGTGGGCGCGGCGGTGGCGCTGCTGTTTGTGTTGATATTTCGCGTGGTGGGCTATTTAACGGAGCCATTGCATCATCAGACGATTTTGTTGGCGACGTTGGGCGGCTTATCAATCGGGCTGATTGCGTTAGTGTTTCCCCAAACGTTGTTTTTTGGCGAAAAGCAAATTGACACGGTGATTGAGCAGGGCGCAACTTACGGGATTGCGTTATTACTGATGATTGGTCTGGCAAAAATGTTGGCAATTAGCTGCACTCTGCATTCTGGCTTTCGGGGAGGCTTTATTTTTCCACTGTTCTATATTGGCTCGGTAGTGGGCTTGGCAATTTCCCTGGGCTTTCCCCAGATTCATCCGACGATCGCCATAGTGTGTTTGATGGCAGCGGTGAATGTGGCGATCACCAAAACGCCCGTTAGCACCACGGTGATTCTTAGTGTGATTGCCGATACTTCCATGGTTCCGGTGATCGTGATTGCCAGCTTTACTAGCTTTTTGCTCACCACTCAAGTGTCGTTGATTAGCACTCAAAGATCGCGCACGGTGTCAGAAGGCGACTATCAACCTGCAATCCGCGATCGCCCCGCGATCAGTTTTGGGGTAGCTGAACAAACCTAATTATCTCTTCAGACTCTCTTCAGTGGATTGTAGAGCAAAGCGCAAGAGGACTCTGTAGTTTGTGATGATGGTAAGCTTCAAAAGTTTGCCTAAGCACAAAGAGATGGTTGCTGCTGCTGATACCGTGAATGAATTGAGTCGAACATTGAAAGCGGTTTATTGATGATAGTTGATGTAAATAGTGTGGCAAGCTCAGCCGTTGAGTTAGCGAATCAAACCCCATCGTTTGAGCTAACTCGGCTTATAGAATCACTGCTGCAAGAGTTTGCCTTGTTTTTAAAAATCATTTTGGAGTTTATTGCAATTTCAATCATTGCAATCTCATTGATCATTGCTTTGCAACAGCTATGGCAGAAAGCAAGACGACGACGACTGAAAGATGCTCAACAAGTGATTCGCCTAGAGTTGGGGTTGTCTTTAGCTTTAGCGTTAGAGTTTCTTTTGGCTGCGGATGTTGTTGCTACTGCGGTTTCGCCAAGCTGGGACGCGATCGCCCGGTTAGCGGCGATTACTGGAATTCGCACGTTTCTCAACTTTTTCTTACAAAAAGAAGTGCGCGAACTAGAAGCAATGAATCAGCAAATTCGAGAGAACATCGAGTCATAAATTCCCTCACCCAAAATCATATGACAACAAAGTTCACTAGTTTCCCAGGCACCACAATCACTTTTTTAATCTCCTTGCCGTCCAGATACCGCTTTGCCAAATCAGATGACCGAGCGTACTGTTCCAACTCTTCCTTGGTCGCCTGGGCGGGAACCTGAATCGTGCCCTTCGTTTTACCCAAAACCTGAATCACTAGCGTAATTTCATCGGCAATCAACGCCGACTCATCCACCCCCAGCCAAGGTTGAGTATGCACCGAATCGGCATGTCCCAAATGGTGCCAAAGCTCTTCTGCCATATGAGGTGCAAACGGAGCTAGCAACTTGATCAGCGCCTCAATGCCTTCGGTATACACAGGCGACTCTTTGCAAGGCGCATCCGTCAATGCATTGCTCAGCTTCATCATTTCCGATATCGCCGTGTTGAACTGATATTCGTCTGCCAAATCCTCAGTAATCGCCTGGATGGCAAAGTGAATCGCACGACGCAATTCTTTTTCAGGCTTAGAGAGTTGGGAGTTCGGAGTTGGGAGTTCGGAGTTCCCTACTGTTTCTTTGCCTATTTTCCATTCTGTTACGAGTCGCCAGACGCGATTGAGGAAGCGGAATTGTCCTTCTACGTCTGCGTCTTCCCATTCCAAATCTTTTTCGGGGGGAGCTTTGAACAGGATGAACATCCGTGCCGTATCTGCGCCATATTTATCTATGACATCGCCGGGAGCTACGCCGTTGTATTTTGATTTGGACATTTTTTCGTAGACGACTTCCAGCGCGTCGCCCGTTTCGGGATCAATGGGATTGGTCAAGTCGGCAATGTTGATCGCCAGGACATACTTGCCTGTCTGGGAATTTTTGTAGGTTTTGCCCTGCACCATCCCTTGGGTCAGCAGGCGCTTGAAGGGTTCGTCGAAGTTGAGCAAGCCGCGATCGCGCAATACCTTGGTGAAAAAGCGCGAATACAGCAAGTGCAAAATCGCGTGTTCAATGCCGCCGACATATTGATCCACAGGTAGCCAATCATTAGCGATCGCGGGATCAAATGCCTGTTGATCATTCTTCGCATCGGGATAGCGCAAAAAGTACCAGGAGGAATCAATGAAGGTATCCATCGTGTCGGTTTCCCGCTGGGCAGGAGTTCCACAAGTCGGACAGGGCACGTTAATCCAGGATGCTAACTGCGCCAAGGGAGAGGCTCCCCGTCCTGAAAACGCTACATCTTCCGGCAGTTTTACGGGCAGATCAGCATCCGGCACAGGCACCGCACCGCAGGTTGGGCAATGGATAATCGGAATCGGTGCGCCCCAATAGCGCTGGCGAGAAATCAACCAGTCTCGCAGCCGATAGTTATTCGTCCCCTTACCTTTACGGTTTGCCTCTAACCATTGCACAGCGGCTTCCACGCTTTGTCCCGCTTCTTTACCTGCGGGGATGCCGTTCAATGCACCCGAATTGACGATCGCGCCACCCCCCACATGAGCAGCGGTCATCGTCTCACCCTCTAGGGCTTCGCCTTCTGGCTGCACCACAACTTTAATCGGCAGGTTGAATTTTTTGGCAAACTCAAAGTCGCGGGGATCGTGGGCGGGAACTGCCATAATCGCTCCGGTGCCATAATCCACCAGCACATAGTCAGCGATCCAGATGGGCACCTGTTCCCCATTTACGGGATTAATGGCATAGCTGCCTGTCCACACGCCTGTTTTTTCTTGCCCGTCTGCCATGCGATCGAGGTCGCTTTTTTTGGCGGCAGCGGCTTGATAGGTTGCGATCGCGCTTGCCTGTTCCGGTATGGTTAGCTTCTCGACTAAGGGATGCTCTGGCGACAACACCATAAACGTCGCTCCCCACAACGTATCCGGGCGTGTGGTGAAGACCACCAAATCATCGCCGCCCTCGGTGGTGAAAGTCACCTGTGCACCCGTGGATTTGCCAATCCAGTTTGCCTGCATTAACCGCACCTTTTCGGGCCAACCCGTGAGTTGGTTCAGGTCGGTCAAAAGCTGCTCGGCGTAGTCGGTGATTTTGAAGAACCATTGACGTAGCAGTTTGCGTTCGACCACCGCGCCCGATCGCCAGGATTTTCCGGCACTATCCACTTGCTCATTCGCCAAAACGGTCTGGTCAATGGGGTCCCAGTTGACTGTTGCCTCTTTTTGATATGCCAATCCTGCCTTGAAAAACTCTAGAAAAATCCACTGTGTCCAGCGGTAATAATCGGGCGAACAAGTGGCAAGTTCCCGATCCCAATCGAAGGAAATGCCCAGTTGATTGAACTGCGATCGCATTTGAGCAATGTTTTGATTCGTCCATTTAGCCGGATGAATATTGCGGGCGATCGCCGCATTTTCCGCAGGCAAGCCAAAGGCATCCCAACCCATGGGATTCAGCACCCGAAACCCTTGCATCCGTCGCACCCGCGCAATGACATCGGCGATCGTATAGTTCCGCACATGCCCCATGTGCAAATCGCCCGATGGATAGGGAAACATAGACAGCGCATAGAACTTAGGCTTGCTGAGGTCATTTGAAGTCTTGTTCAGCCCTTGTTCAGCCCATGCCTTTTGCCACTTTTCCTCAATCTCTGCCGGGGTGTAACGATCCACAAACTCAACTCCTGCCAATAACTTGCCTAACTCATTCTAGTCAGGTTAGGGCAAATTAATTATCCTTTCATTGCTTAGGAGTGTGAGTCAACTACTTTTGTTCAATTGGGTCAGTTTGGTCAATTTGATAGAGAAGCTGAATCCTATTTCCGCTGGCAGTACTATCTTCGGGATATATGCCCGATAAGTTTTTATCGCGCTCTGGTGTAACCCTTAACTGGAGATTTTGGTTCAGCCTCAGCCCTACGGTATCTGAGTTTTGCTGAACGGTTTGATTGGGGAAAGATGTACTAGGGGATGGAGCAGGCGATCGCCGAACAGAACGCTCCTGCAATCCACTCAAAGAGTTTGCAGAACCCATTGGCACAGCCTGAACAAGGCTGATCAGGCTAAACAACATTGCAATAGTACTAAGCGGAACAAATGCTGGGCGCATGATCGATGCTCTCACTACTTTCTACTCGATACAGAAAGTATGGCAAGTCTTTTACGGTTAGAACTCTATCAGAAGAAACAAATTGCTCAGCTAATCATCCTTGAGTAAGCTAATTATTTTGCCTTCATTCTTTTGTCGCAACTTAAAAATGTGGAGAGTTTACTATTTCTTTTTTACTTTTTTAAAAGATACTGAAATATGTCTAGATGATTTGTATTCACATAGACGCACTCAATACCGTGATGAGAGGAGTTTAAATTATGAAAATTAAGGCACTTTTAGGAATTGGCATGATGACAGTGGCATCGATCGCGATCGCCCATCCTGCTACAGCCCAAACCGTTCCTCCTGGTTCAATCAATGCCTGCACTCAACGGGTTGCCGAAGACATGGTCGTGCAAACGAGAGATATCGAATTTGTCAGTGCAGGTCCTATCGAAGCCACAACCGGAGTCAGAACGCTGTCCATGCGGAACCGCACCACCGGGCAGACATCCCAATGTACAGTAAACACCATTGACAGCAAGGTTTTATCAGTCACGACTTCCCCCGCCCCTCGACCACCGCAGGTAACTCCCCCGCCTGCTCCCCTGCCTGAAGCCTCAAAAAGGGCTTGCCTTCAGCGGACTGCTGAGGAAATGGTGGTGCAAGTCAGAGATATTGACGTGATAAATGCAGGTCCAATCGATGCCGAAAGTGGAGTAAGAACGGTGTTTCTTCGCAATCGTGTCACTGGGCAAACGGCAGAATGTCGAGTGAATACGTTCACCGCCACTGTTATCTCCGTCACGACATCTCCTCAACCCAGACCGCCCCAGCCTATTCCGCCGACCCTGCCACCTGCTGGTGGTCGTCCGGTTCCACCCAATGACCCTACTGCCCGCAGATGTCAGACTTTTGTGTCCAACAAAATTCGCAACAGTTTTGCAGGGGTTCAGTCGCTCAATTTTCTTCCAGAAACGACCCGGCGCTATGTTGTTTCTAACGGAGTCGAAAGCATTCGAGGGGAAGGGAACTTTTCTCAAAGAACTTTCATGTCGCATCGGTTTAATTACAACTGCAACATCAACAGTAGAAATGGGCAGGTCACTGGCGCGACGTACACTATTTTCAAGTAAGCATCTAATAGCGTCATTGGCATAGTGATCATTGACACCGTGATCCTAGTGATCAACGAAATGGCAGATCATGAACCTAAAGATCATGATCTGCGCTTTTTTTGACAAAGTTTCGGTATCAAGTCAGTCAGGGACGTAGGATTGAATCTTGATAAGGTGATGGAGAAGATCGGCAGTGGTTGACCGTTAGTTAGCTGCTAATCACACTCGCTGTAATAAGTGCTAATGACACTACATCACGATTATTATTTAGGGGAAAATTGCCCCTTGGCTTACTCCGTGTCCGGTGGCTTTATCATAGTCAATGTCCCGTTGGATATGCTTTTGGATCAGGCGATCGCCCAGTGTATTGGCTGCTTTACCTAACTGATTGCAGGATGTGTAACCGGGTAAACTTTGCAGCGTTTGCAAAACTTCGTTGCCAGCATTGATGCCATTTTGTTTATGCCCATCTTCATGGGTTTTCAGAGCTTTGCTGTAGGTTTTCCATCGGTCGATAACCTTTCTGGAAGCACTTCTGGAAGGATTCCATCTAGGCAATGTCATGGTTATATTAGTTTTGACTGTGGCTTTGTGGATGCGGCAAGTGTTATCGCTTGTGATGTACCTATATTGCCAGCGGATCTGCCAGCTAGTGTAGCCGTCAAAGCGACGGTTTGAGCGAGGATCTAACACCCCAACCTGGTTCATTTGGCGGCGCAGTTGATCAGCGGTGGTACCGTTGATGGCGTAATAATTCGTGGTCAGGATGATTTGAGGATTGGCTGGTTGAACCGCGCGCGCTTGGTTGAAGGGCAGAGGCAGCCAAGATGTGCTAGTGGCGATCGCGGTTGCCATAGCAGTGATAACAAAAATAACAAAAGGTTTCAAGCGCATAAAGATGCCTATCAAAAGTCTTTTGGGCATTGCTCAATACGGGAATGAACTACCCTCATCCCGAACTCTTCTCCCCAAGGAGAAAGGCTTAGAATTATTGTTCCCTCTCCCCACGCGTTAGGGCTAGGGTAAGGAAAAATTCATTTCTCAAATCAGAAACGCCTGGATATTTTTGACCAGCAGGGTAGACATAGCTCCTCTAAATTCAATCAAGCCATCCTACTGCTCAAGTTACCGACTGATGGAATTAAGGACTACTAACGACTAGAAATGAGAGCTTTTGGGAGGAGCGGTCGGTGCGCCATTGCCGCGATCTCGCCACAGCACTAAGGGCAGACTTAAGGTGCCTAAAAGGATCACCACTCCGGCTAGGAGCCAAACTAAAAGTCGATTGGGTTGATAGTCTCCCCGCTCAATTTGCCAAAAAACTTGGTTATAACGCCAAACCGCTAGGGCAATCACCCCAATGCCGATGATGACTAAACTCACTCCCAACGTTTCGGAGTTAAAGAAGGAAGGCGCGGCAACGACTTGTGGGTTCATTGTGGTCTGAAGCTGATGCAGAAAGAGGCTAAATCGGGCGATCGCAAATCCAAACCCAATCAATGCCAGCGACGTTCTCAGCCATGCCAGAAACGTCCGTTCATTTGCCTGATGTTCTCGCTGTCGATCTACCTTAGATCCTTTGGTCATCAGCATCCCCTGGGGTATTTGAAGAAAAGTTTTACAAAAAAGCATTGGCTTCTAACCTACCCAATTCTATCGATTCAGCCGATCTACGCTACAAGCATTCGGTATCGGTTCGGTCAGTGACGTAGAATTGAATCCTGATAAGGTTAGGTAAAAAGATCGGCGTTGTGCTTGGAGAAATGGCATGGACAATCTGAAGGCGATCGTGATTGGGGCAGGCATGGGCGGCTTAGGATCGGCGATCGCCCTGAAGCAAGCAGGCTATGAGGTCGAAGTCTATGATCGGGTGAGTGAGTTACGCCCCGTTGGAGCCGGGATTTCTCTCTGGTCGAATGGGGTCAAAGTATTGAATCGCTTGGGCTTGGGCAAAGAAATCGCGGAAATTGGCGGACAGATGGACGTGATGCAATATTGCTGTCATACGGGTGAATTGATCAGCAACATTGATTTGGCACCCTTAGTGGCAGAGGTGGGGCAGCGTCCCTATCCGGTTTCCCGTGCCGATTTGCAGTCAATGTTGATGAAGGCTTATCCCGGTGAGATCAAACTGGGGTGCAACTTTATTGGGCTAGAGCAGGATGACCATAGCGTTACCGCCCTGTTTGAAAACGGGCATACCGCAACGGGTGATCTACTAATCGCCGCTGATGGAGTGCGTTCTATTGCCCGAAAATATGTGTTGGGTGAAGCGGTAGAACCGCAATATGGTGGCTATGTTAACTGGAATGGATTGGTGCCCATGAGTGATGACTTGGCACCCAAAAATATGTGGGCAATTTATGTGGGTGAATTTAAACGCGCTTCGCTGATGCCTGTATCCGGCGATCGCTTTTATTTTTTCTTTGATATGCCTATGTCTAAGGAATCAGCCGCGACTGGGGGGGATATTCGCGAGGATTTGACTCGATTTTTTGCGGGTTGGGCAGACCCAGTGCAGACCCTAATTCAACGCCTCGACCCCGAAAAAACTAACCGAGTATTGATTCACGATGTGGGACCACTGAATGGGCTAGTGCAGGGTCGAGTTGCACTGTTAGGAGACTCCGCCCATGCAACCTGTCCCGATTTGGGGCAGGGCGGCTGTCAGGCATTAGAAGATGGCTTTGTGTTAGCCCATTACCTAGCGACGACCAACATCAGCGTTACAGATGCCCTCAAGCGCTACGAAACAGAACGTAAGGAACGCACGGGCGCAATTGTCACGAAGGCGCGCAGTCGGGCTGAACAAATTCACGGGAAAGATCCAACTGCCACACAACAATGGTATGACCAACTGCAACACGAAAAACCGTCCGATGTCACCGACGCGATCGCCAAAATCATCTTGCGGGGACCGATGAAATAATATGGCTGGAAAACTCACGACTCACGTTTTAGATACGGCTCAAGGGAAACCTGCGGCAAACCTGGCGATCGAGCTTTGGTCAATTGATCTTGAATCGGATCAAAGAGTGCTTTTAAAAGCGATAGCAACCAACAGCGATGGACGAACCGATTCTCCTTTATTAACAGATAGCGAACTAAAGATAGGAGTCTATGAACTCATTTTTGCGGTCGGTAACTACTTCACAAATCAACCCGTTGAAACAACTACGCCACCATTTTTAAACCGAGTGCCAATTCAATTTGGCATTGCCAACATTGAGGCTCACTATCATGTGCCGCTCCTAGTTTCGCCTTGGGCATACAGCACCTATCGAGGCAGTTAAGAAATGCCTCAGCCCTACTCTGGAGGATGTCAATGTGGACAGATTCGATATGAGCTTTTAGCAGAGCCGCTTACGCTGTACGTCTGTCACTGCACTGAATGTCAGAAGCAATCATCCAGTGCCTTTGGTATGTCTATGACCGTTCCTCGTGAAGCATTAAGTGTTACGCAAGGACAACCTAAAGAATGGCGACGAAAAGGAGACAGCGATCGCGAGGTAATTTGCTTCTTTTGTGGCGACTGTGGCACCCGATTATTTCATCAGCCAGAGCGCAATCCGCAGATTACCAACTTGAAACCTGGAACATTAGATGACACAAGCTGGCTGCAACCCGTTGGACATGTCTGGACTCGTAGCGCTCAGCCTTGGTTCCTAATTCCTGAAGACACCTTACAAGAAACACGACAGCCCGCAAACTTCGCTGAGTTTTTCCAACGGTTCACTCCAGAAATTGGATGAACTGAACGATTGGCTGCGGCAAATTTCGATACTGTGCCGCTTTCGTTTCAATTTGGTGCAGTTGATTTAACGCCAAACTACAGGGCATTCCATATTTTGCCTGAACCCGATCGCTGGCAATCTTCAACGCTGTTTGCGATCGCTGCACAAAATCCTCCAGCGGATATTCTGTATTGGGCGTAAAGTACTCTTTGACAATCAGTGATGGCGAATAGCAAACATCTTGGGAACCATCTGACCATTGAATTTGAAAACGAATTTCTGGCATAACAGTAGAGACTTAAAATTCAAAACTTAAAACTTTCCATAGCCCTTATCCTCCCGGTATTAAAGAGCCAATCTGCTCATTATCCGAGTTGTAGACCGCCATCGGTACCCCGGAGTTTGTGCAGACGGTTTGAAGCGCAGTTCGCAAAGACGCTAGATGCTTGTCGATTTTGTAGAGCGCTTCTGCATCCCCCGAAAAGCTGCTGAGTCCTCCCAAAGTGCGAACCCGACGCTCATAGCTGGGACTAAAGCGGACATCAATGACGGTGTTGGTAATTGTATAATCGCAAATTTTCTCCTCCGATGTGCAAATTCTTTCTAAATCTGATCGCACTCGTGCCACACTTTCAGCTTGTTTTAAAGATCCGGTATAGGTTGTCATCAAGGTTTGCGCTTCATCCGTCAACAAGCTGTCATTGGGAATCTGTTTGGCGGCAGCTAGGGCTGATTGCCAAGCGGAGACGGCTTGCGACCATTGATTTTGCTGCTGTAGAGTTTTAGCCCGTTGCGCGGCACTCTGGGCTTGGGCGTAAACTTTGGCGGCTAGCTGCTCTTTGGTGGCGCGATCGCCTACTGCTTTCAGCTTTTGGGTATAGCTTTCCATTAACTGCTGGGCTTCCGGCTGGCTCATGGTGCCTTGGGGAATCTGCGTCAAGTTGTTGAGCGCCACTTGCCAGGTTGATTGCGCTAATTGCCACTCGGCTAGCTGCTGGGCTGTGTTTTGCCGCACTTCCGCTAGTCCTGCGGTCTTCTTCGCCGTAGCTAATCGCTGCTGGGCATCTTGTTCCGCTTTAATCCGCTGATCGGCAAATAGCAAGTTGGCGCGATAGGTGATCAATCGTTCCTGAGAAAACGCATAGACAGGACTATCTTTAGGAACGGCTGACATCTGGGCGATCGCGTCTTTCCACAAGGATTGAGTCAACTGCCACTCGGCGATCGGTTGAGCCGCAGATTCCGCCTTCTGAGTTGCGGTTGCTGCCTTGGTTTCTGCCGCCAAGACCTGATTCAAGCGCTGTTTAAATGCCTGCGCTTCCCCGTAATAGCTAGACCAAGGCGGAATTGCACTCGCCAACCGCTGTGCTTCCAGTAGATCTGCTGTCGATTGTTGCGATGATCCACCCGATCGCGTCGTTTGAGCCGATCGCTGAACCAACGTTTGAGCCTGTTGCAGCGAGGGACAACTTCCAATCACACAAGGGCGAGTCAGCGCAAATACACTGCCCCCAACTAATATGACCGTCGCGACTCCCCCAATACTCAACCAAAACCAAGGCGGAAGGGCAAATCGGCGATCGCTTTGCCGCCTGTCTGCCCGTTCATTCGCATCATTTTCAACGAGAAGACTGCTATCCTCTAAGTCAAAGGCTCCCTCGTACACCGCTAATGTGCCTAGCTCATCAGGACTCTCTTCAACCAATTCCGGTTCTTCTGCAACAAGTTTAGTTGTGTCCACTCCTACAGGAGTTGCGCTAAACTCTGACGGTTTAAACAGCGCTTCGGGGTCAAACTGAAGCAACCCTGGCACAAACTCAATCGTGTGATAGGCATAAGGTTTTTGTTGTCCCAACACCCGCAAAAATAGCTTGACCTTGCCACCTTTTGCCTCCACGATGGGCGCAGTCAACTCGTTCGGCAACTCTAAAATAGATTGCTCCAGCGTTTCAAATACCTGCTGCGGATTGGGCGTGTTGCCGGGTGGATGCTGCACCAGCACCATCAAGCTATCCTTCAGCGCACATTGTACTTGCAAGGGAATCGATGGCGATCGCGGTTGTAACTGCTCTTGCAGCGTTTGGGCAATTCGCTTCAATCTATCTTGCTGCAACCCAGCGTCCATGCAACACTCAAATAAATCTGTGGCTTCTATCCTAATCGCTAATCCGTCCCAGTCATCGTTAATTAACAGACCCGTCACAGAATCGTTATCTGTATCAAGGCAAAATGGGTGAAACAGGGGCTAGGTGTCAGGGGTCAGATATCAGAGAAGAACCCGAAATCCAAAACCCGAAACCCGAAACCCAAAACCCGAAACCCGCACTTCTTATGGAAATCCTGATTGTTGAAGACGAGCCTGAAATTGCTCAATTGATCCAGCTTTATTTAGAAAAAGAGGGATTTAGCTGTCGCGTTTGTCGTGATGGGATCAATGCGCTGCAAGTGTTTCAAGAGCAAAGACCAGATTTAATCATTTTGGATTTAATGATTCCAGGATTGGATGGCTTGGAAGTGTGCGCCCGAATTCGCCAAAAACCGGGTGTCAAAGATCCCTATATTTTGATGTTGACGGCACGGGGAGAAGAACTCGATCGCATTATTGGCTTATCTACGGGAGCCGATGATTATATGGTGAAGCCGTTTAGCCCCAAGGAGCTAGTGGCACGAGTGCGGGCATTGCTCAGGCGAACCTTGCGCCAAGGGGGGCAAACTGAGTCTTATCGAACGTCGCATTTTGTAGTGGATGTGGATCAGCGATCGGCACAGCGTAGCTTAGAGGGAACTCTAGAACCCTTAGATTTGACCACGCTGGAATTTGATTTGCTCACCACGTTCATGAGCTATCCGGGGCGCGTATGGAACCGCACCCAATTGATCGATAAACTGTGGGGCAGTGACTTTTTTGGGGATGAGCGCGTGGTGGATACGCACATTGCCCGTCTACGAAAAAAGATTGAACCCGATCCAGCAAATCCAACCTTTGTCAAAACGGTGATTGGTGTGGGGTATAAATTTGAAGACGGTGCGTCCTAAAATCTATGGCTAAACCAATGGATAAACTTGGGCTGCGATCGCGCCTTTTTCTCTCCCATCTCGTTGTCATGATTGTGGGCTTAAGCACCCTGGTAGCCGTGGGCAAGCTCTACTCTCTCAAGTTCTTTGTAATCCAACTGGAGACGATACAACTTGGCGGCGGAGTCAACTTGGTGCGAGGTCGGCAAAAATTAGTAGATGGCTTTGAAGTTGCTTGGAGCAAAGGGGCGTTTTGGTCAGTCCTAGTCGGAGCATCCACAGCCGGAGGCTTGAGTTATCTAGTTGCCAGACGGATTACAAAGCCGCTAATTCAAATGGAGCAGGTGACTCAGCAAGTTGCAGCTGGCAAACTGGAAGAACGCCTGCCCGACAGCGAAATTCCTGAGTTGAGCCGTTTGGCACTGAGTTTTAACCACATGGCGGCAAACCTGGAAGGCGTGGAGCAGCGCCGTCGAGATCTGGTAGGTGACCTAACCCACGAACTCCGCACACCCCTGACGGTCTTGGAAGGCTATCTGGAAGGGCTGGCAGATGGCACGGTTGACCCCACAGTGGATATGTATCAGCGGCTTGCCAAAGAAACCGCCCGACTGCGCCGCTTGGTGAATGCGCTGCAAGAACTGTCTCAAGCTGAAGCTGGATACTTGCCGATTCAACCTGAAAAGCTCAATCTCCGCCCCTTGCTAGTGGCGATGGTGGAAAAATTTTCGGATCAACTGCTGGAGGAGGGTCCTTTGCTGACGCTCGATTGTGCCGATAATCTTCCTCTAGTCAAAGCTGACTCAGAACGAGTAGAACAAATTCTGGTGAACTTGCTGGGAAACGCTTTGCGCTATACAACCGACGGTTTTATTACAGTGCGCGCTTGGAGCGAGGCGAAGAAGGTTTGGGTGGCAGTGGAAGATACCGGGCTGGGCATTGCAGAAAATGATTTGCCCCATGTCTTTGAGCGCTTTTGGCGGGCAGATCGATCGCGCGATCGCGCTTCTGGCGGTAGCGGCATTGGACTTGCCATTTCAAAGCGGCTAGTTGAACTACAAGGCGGCACGATCGAAGCAACCAGTGAACTTGGAAAAGGCAGTAGCTTTCGATTCTCGTTGCCGATCGCCTGAAGCGTCTGATTTTTCTGCACTCAAAAGCCGCGATCGCTATCAGGGTGACTACCTAAGAAAAAATATCTAAACGCGCGATCTCCTTCCTATAGGACGTGTGAACTATTTTATGTCCTGCTTATGATTGACCATGACCGCCTGTTTAAAGAGTTGCTCTCCACCTTTTTCATTGACTTTCTAGAGCTATTCATTCCCGAAATTGCCAGCACGATTGATCCTAATTCGATTGTCTTTCTGCAACAGGAGTATTTTGCAGATTTAGTCGAGGGTGAGGAGAAAGTCATTGATCTATTAGTTGAGGTGAAGCAGGCAGGTCGAGACGCGACCTTTCTTGTTCACGTTGAAGCCCAAGCATCCAGTCAAGCCAATTTTAATCGCAGGATGTTTCATTACTTTGCACGGCTGCATCAGCGGCATCTCAAGGATATCTATCCAATCGTGGTGTTTTCGTTTGAGCAGCCTTATCGAGCTGAACAGGATACTTACCAGGTTGAGTTCCCAAATTTAAGAGTGCTAGAGTTTCGCTTTCGGTCAATTCAACTGAATCGCTTGAATTGGCGTGACTTTCTTGATCAACCAAATCCAGTAGCAGCGGCATTAATGAGCAAGATGCAGATTGCACCGGGAGATCGTGCCAAGGTGAAGGCGGAATGCCTCCGCTTGCTGGCAACGTTGCGGTTAGACCCAGCTAGAATACGATTGATTTCAGGATTTGTGGATGCATACCTACGGCTGAATCAGCAAGAAGAGGCTAGGTTTCAGGAGGAGCTTGGTAAGCTAGAAGTAGGCGAACGGGAGGGCGTAATGCAAATTGTTACCAGTTGGATGGAGCAGGGAATTGAGCAGGGAATTGAGCAGGGAATTGAGCAGGGAATTGAGCAGGGAGCGCGATCGCTGATTCTCCGCCTTCTAACTCGGAAACTGGGTGAGATTCCCGATACGATGCGATCGCAAATCGAAGTATTGTCAGTTCTTCAACTCGAAGCACTGGGCGAAGTCTTGCTAGATTTTAGGGAAATCACTGACTTAGGCATTTGGCTACAAGAAAATCAGTAGGCGCGATCGCGGTAGTTGCACCCTGACCCTCTGTCCTAGCCCCCATGTTCCCTTAAAATCAACTTCCTAGCCAGCGCAGTGCAATAAACCCATCTTTAATCTTTACAGCAATGGTTCAAACTCCTGCTAAACCAGTCACTTTGGATGAATTCCTAAAGCTGCCAGAAACCAAACCTGCCAGCGAGTTCATCGATGGTCAAATCATCCAGAAGCCCATGCCTCAAGGAAAACATAGTTCAGTTCAGCTTGACCTGGGTGCAAGCATTAACTTGGCGCTCAAACCCCAGCGGATCGCCCGTGCCTATACTGAACTGCGCTGTACTTTTGGTGGTAGATCCGTCGTCCCCGATGTTGCGGTGTTTACCTGGGAACGCATTCCCCGCGATGACGATGGCAAAGTATCCAACGCCTTTCTAATTGCACCTGACTGGACAATTGAAATTCTTTCCCCCGACCAAAGCCAAACTAAAGTCGTTCGCAACATTCTTCATTGTCTTGCCCACGGTACTCAGATGGGCTGGTTGATTGACCCAGAGGAAGAACTGGTGTTTGTCTATTTTGCCGATCGCACTATTGCCGTCTTTGAAGAAACAAGTGAGCGCATCCCTGTTCCAGCTTTTGCCGAACCCTCTATACTCACGATTGGTCAACTATTCAGTTGGCTTGAGGAATAGAGGGAAGTTTTGTTGTAAAAACACTTCTGCCTCAGCGCGATCGCGAATTTCTCCATCTAACGTGGCATGGGTTAGCGCCTCTAAAATTTGCTTAAACTGACTGCCGGGTTCATAGCCCAGTGCCTTTAGTTCCTTACCATTAAGCGGCGGCTTGATCAGTGACCAGTCACTTAAGTAGCGCCAGATAGTTTTCCGCAGGACGTGAGTCCTTTGGAGGTCTTCGCCTACGCTGCGAACTGCCAATAGCACTAGCATTGGCACATCATAAAGCTTTAGCACCTGCACAATTTGACTCGGGAGCGAACCGTTGGATAACGCGGTTGAAAGATGCACTTCAGCCGCCGCCAAGTTTTTTAGGCGATCGCAGGTTTCCACAGGCAACTGCAACTCTGCCGCAACCTCTGCTCGATGCTCAAGCGGCAAGTGAGCCAACAGAATTTCTAACCGAAATAGCCAAGCAGGTAGAGGATTAGAATTCGATATTCCGCATTCGACATTCAACATTTTTATTGCGGTTTCCCCGCGCCGCAGTTGTCGCCGCAGTTGTCGCCACAAGTTCGCGTCGGCTTTCAAGCTGGGATGAATACAGGTCAGCGCCCCTAGATCCGCTAGTTGATGTAAAGCGGGGAGCCAGTAGGGAGCTTGCAAAATATACTTCAGTTCAGCTTTGAGGCGAGTTTGCAAAGCAGGGGTAGCAGCGTGAAAGTTAGGATTGGCAGGATCACGAACTTGCTGAAAGATGCCACTGGCGATCGCATAGCGAATTAACTGCTCCGTTTGTGGTTCGATCGTAAAGTCCAGCCGCACGGCAAACCGAACGGCTCGATAAATCCGGGTGGGGTCTTCAATAAAGCTGTTGGCATGAAGCACCCGAATTTGTCGAGTCTGCAAATCAAGCCTGCCACCAAAAAAATCTAGCAAATCCTCGTCCCGCGACTGAGTTAAACAAATTGCCAGCGCGTTCATCGTAAAATCCCGTCGATACAAATCTTGTTGAATGGAACCCGCCTTGACGACAGGGTTTGCCGCCGGATAAGGATAAACCTCCGTCCGCGCAGTCGCAACATCCACCCCCAACGAGTTGAAAACCGGATCATTTTGCCAAAGCAACGCCGCCGTTTGAAATTTGGTGTGAATTTCTAGCCGCGCTTGCGGATACTGAACTTGGAGCGATCTCGCTAGTTCCACACCCGCCCCCGCTTCAGCAATTTGATCACCGCCATCTACCACGAGATCAATATCCTCAATCAACAGAGTGTTCACATTAATCCGTGAATCAAGCAGCAAATCTCGGACTGCACCACCCACCAAAAAAAGCCGCCATCCCCGCTCCTCTGCGGCGGTTGTCGCACTCTTTAACAGATGCCACAGATCAGGAGCTAGGCGCGACTGTAGAAAAGAGCGGAAATGCGTCACGTTACCAGCCTGTGGCTCGGATTGATACCAAACTGTCCTATGTTCAATAACGGCTGCATGACCAAAGCCATAGTGAGCAGCGGTATCCAGATCGCGGCGAGAGATAGACCCGACGCGATCGCCCAATTGATCCAGAATTATTAGATCAGCCTCGCCAGAACCAAGCAGAATCTCCTGAGCCTGGGCGATCGTCGTATCAAACTGAATCGTGCCAACCGACCTAGCCATCAAATTATCCTCCGTAATCACCAGCCATTTAACACCTGACACCCGCTACCTGATACCCAACACCCAGTTGTGAAAGGTTAAGAAGAAAAACCCATCGGGCGTTTTCCAGCCATCTAAGGCGCGATGGTGGCTGGTGGGTCTACGCACATCCCGAAACCAGATGCCGCTTTCCGTTTCACTCTGTTTGAGATAAGGTCGCTCATTCGTGGCAAGAACAAAGGAGGCATGGAACCCACCCCATGAGCCGCCAATCGACTCAACCCCAGCACCCGCCTGAAAACCCTTAGCATATCGCTCAGCTTGATCGATCGCCGCAGAAACATTCTTCCGCCTGCGATTGGCGGTGATGATCTAGACCTGTGGATACCTCTTGACTGGCTACACCAGCATTGAGCGATGGTGGGAGTGAGTGTTCAGTGCGTATTTGCTCGTGAGTATTCATACGGGTCAATTCAAGCATCCACAGCGAAACACCGTAAACACAATCGTTGCCGATGCCACAGCACAGCCACTGCGGTTCACTCAGCACTCGCAGTCGGAACCAGGAACTCACTGGAAGAGTGCGTTGAACAATTTACGACTACTGCTTCAACCGTATTGGTGTTGGGGATGGTTAGAAGGCTGGTTGCAGGTGTTTTACCGTTCCTGGACTCAAGCGCGGGTTACATCAGTTAATGGACTGGATGAATACGTTCCGAATCGCTCCAATCCCTCTCCCGCAGACGTGACCGTCCTCATCTCAAATTCTCTCTCTAAAGTAACAAATGAGGGATTACTTAATGAGGGATTACTTGATGTAGATCACCTGTACGACTTGCCCGAATTCTTGATGCGTTCAGTTAATGCATAACTTTAATTAGATTGAAAGTTTCTGACAACACCCTAAAACGGATGAATGGCGAAATCTCTCTCTTTTTAGGGATGTAAATTAAATCAGCACTGAGAATATTAGAGAAGCATAAGATTCGCGGAGGCGACCCAAATGAGTCAGTTGAAAACAATTGCGATCGCTGGCGTTGCCAGTCTGTTGGGTGGGGTAATCTTTTCCGATATTCCCGCTAAAGCCCAAAGCTGTACCGCTTTGCCTGTTGTGGACGGCACCAGTACTCTAGTACAGAAATCAGTTTCTCCTCCCGGCACTGGAATTACTCGCAGCAATTGGAGTACTGATTTTGTGGTGCCCAGTAGCCAAAGTTTTAGGCGGTATGTTGCCCGAATTGTCCCCAAAAATGGTGGCGAATATGATGTTGCCATGTCTCTAAAATACAATAACGACACGGCAGATAACGCTTTCACCCGGACGATCAAATTAGTCGAAGGGAAGCCTTACAACATTCAAGGTGCCGCGAGAAGAAGCGCTACTCCTTATCAGGTGAATGTGAGCGTTGGTGGGTTGCGGGCGATTGGCAACACTTACACAGTCTCCACATTGGGCTGCAACTAGCAAGAAGTATCCCCAAGTCTACGAACAAAGCACGTAAGCTATTGGCGGTTGGCTTCAGCCCATTTCGTGATCCTTCGGTTGTGCTTCCACAGTGACTAGAACAGGAAGTAGCGTTGAGCCATGGGCAGGACGGTGGCGGGTTCACAGGTGAGGAACTCCCCATCGGCGCGGACTTCGTAGGTTTCGGAGGCTACTTCCATGTGGGGTAGGGCATCGTTGAGCTTCATGTCGCGCTTGGTCAGTTGGCGGATATGGGAGACGGCGATCGCTGTTTTCTGCAAGCCCAGTTGATCAGGAATGCCTTTTTTGAGTGCCGCTTTGGAAACAAAAGTGAGGGACGTGTGGGCGATCGCGACGAAACTGAGCCAATCCTGCTGAAGATTGGGAGCTACAATCGAGAGCACAGTCCAGAATGGCGACGGAAAAGCCGTGCTGTTCCAGGGCAGCAGCAATGTAGGCAAGCCCGATCGGGGGAATAATCCCACTCCCTGCCCGACGATGGTAAGGCGGATGGATTAACAGGACATCAATGCAGGACATAGGCTCAGACCGTTTCAATAGCACCCAAAGTTTTTAGAACCGATTTTTGTGCCTCACTGATGCCCGTGACATCGGTGATGTTCATGCGTTCATAAGGACGATCGCAGCGCAGGGTTGCAACACATTGCATCGTTTCCACCGACCATAGGCGCAGGGTTTCGTCACTACTGCTGGTGGCGATCGTCTGCCCATCGGGGCTGAATGCCACCGACCAGACTAGTTCCGTGTGACCCTCCATCACCGCCAGACACTCTCCCGTTTGCAGATCCCACAGACGGACGGTGCGATCAGTGCCCGTGCTTGCCAGCAGCGGTGCAGTGGGGCTGAATGCCACCGACCAGACTGCATTGGTATGACCTTTCAGGGTTTGCAAAGCTTCTCCGGTGGTTCCATCCCACAGGCGCACAGTGGTATCGGCACTGCTGCTTGCCAACAGGGAACCCTTCCCATTAAATGCCACACACCAGATGAGACTGCAATGCCCTGCTAAGGTTTGCAGGTAGTGTTCTAGACATGGGGGCACTATGGTCAAACCGCACGTCCAAATTCATAGCGATTGATAAACAATCCAATCACGACATCATGCAGCCACTCGGACTTAGAGAAGCAAATCGTCTTGCGAGCTATAGAGCTTCGCTCCGCCAAGGGCGTACGCTTGATTCGAGTTCGTAAGGTTAAGTGTTTCCGCTCAATTTTTTGGGTGTTCCACTTGCCAACTTGATGCTGATTTTCATCCAGCAACCGAGCATAGGCTCCCCAGCCGTCGGTGTAAAACGTTTGAATGCCAAATGGCTCTAACAAGGCTTTCAACTCCACCAACGCTTGGTCTTTGTGGTCTGCCAACACATACGCCAATACTTGCCCAGTTTCATGATCAATCGCGTGCCACAACCAGCGCTGCTGTTTTTTGGATTGGATAAAACTCCACATCTCGTCTGCTTCAGCTTCTTCAACCTGTTTGACCATGGTCACAGCCGTTGGCTTGAGTTGTTCTAATAGTGCTTGATTCACCTGTTCAAGATGACGATCTTTTTTTTAATGCTTCAATCACCGTAGTGGGGCTAATCTTGAGCACACGCGCCGTATCTCGAATTCCACTGCCGTTCATCGCCATATCGCAAATCTGTTGCTTCACGCTGGGTAAGTAGCCTCGGTAAGAATACTCCAAAACAAAACTGTGACGAGGGCATTCGGAGTTGCGGCATTTATAGCGTTGTTTGCCTTCAGCCGTCTTGCCGTGTTTAACGATGTTCGTGCTGTTGCATGCAGGACAATGTACAGGTTCAAGTACCATCGCAGTTTTTTCGGTTCATCTAACTTATTTGAGTTCTCTGATTCTCCCTAATTCTCATCCCCTTGTCTAGAACACTACCAACTAATTCTGAGACGAGGATCTACAACTGTAGTATGATTCAATTCAAAATCCTATACTACAAGCGTAATCTCATAAGCTTTAAAGACTCCAAAGTCAGATCTTATCGTTGACTCATTGCTGGGTTCGCAATGAGGTACTGTCAAAAAGAAGATGAGCAGAAGTTATCAATCAAGTACCGTTACCCTTCCCTCACAGATGCTTTTGTTTATCAACGTTGTCTAAGATAGCCAAAATCACAGTCTGAAACTGTCCCTAGAAGAAGGTTTCAGCCAATGTGGTAATTAATTGCCATGAACGGTGTCATACCCCAATGAGGGTTAAAAGTGGACAGTCCAAACCTACGGAGACTCAAACGAAAAAACTGCTAAAAAACCTTATGTAATAGAGTTTTTAGCCTAGAGGCTGCTTTTCCACTGCTAAACTAAGCCTGGATGGACGATCGCCCATCCAGGCGGGAATACTTGAGATCTAAGTAGTACGTCATAAGGCCGTGCTAGCTTCCGAAACCCACGATCGTCTATGAAAATCCTGCTAATTGAAGACGACCAACCTACAAGTTCAATGCTGGCTGAGCTGCTGATTGCTCAACATTACTTGGTTAACCGGGCAACGGATGGACAAATGGGGCTAGAGTTAGCCAGAGAATTTACTTATGACTTAATTCTGCTAGATGTAACACTGCCCAAATTGGATGGATTGAGTGTCTGCAAGCAGTTACGGGCAGAGGGTGACCAGTGCCCAATTTTACTGTTGACGGCTAACGCTAGTAGTCATGAGCGCGTTATGGGGCTAGATGCAGGAGCCAATGATTATGTAGTCAAGCCCTTCGATCCACCAGAGCTACTGGCGCGTGTGCGTGCCTTATTACGACGGGACGCTGCTACCATCTCGGTTTTGACCTGGGAAAATGTGCAGCTTGATACGGTCAGTAACGAAGTCACCTGTAATGGCGAGTCAGTGAGGCTCACCCACAAAGAATATTGTCTGCTGGAACTATTCTTGCTCAATCCCAAACGCATTTTTAGCCGTAGTGCGCTGCTCGATCGCCTGTGGGATTTTGCCGAACCGCCGGGAGAAGAAACCGTCAGCACTCATATTAAATGTTTGCGCCAAAAACTGAAAGCGGCAGGTGCCGCAGACTTAATTGAGACGGTTTACGGCTTGGGCTATCGACTCAGAACGCCCGCTCAGTCGGTACCCCCCCCCGCTTTAACCTTCACGGGGAAGCAACGGGAAGTCGCTCTTCAAACGGCTGTGACAATAACTTCTAGAGTCTGGGACAAGTATCGGGACAAGATTTTGGCACAGGTCATCGTCATAGAGACAGCGGCACAAGCCTTAACGATCGCTCAACTCAGCCCAAAAGAGCGACAACATGCCCAACAGGAGGCGCATAAATTAGCTGGATCGCTCGGTATCTTTGGTTTCATGGCTGGGTCGCAGTTGGCGCAAGCGTTGGAGGTGTTGCTGCAACCAACGGTGACATTGACGGATGTACAGGTGCAGCACATCGCCAAGCTGTCGGCATCGTTGCGGCAGATGCTGGAGCAGCCTCAGCCGACCCCTTCAACGGTAGAGTCAAGCGCCTACGCGCCGTTAATTTTAATCATTGATGATGACCTGATGTTGGCAGAACGGGTCAGGATAGAAGCGATCGCCTGGGGGCTGCGAGTCGAAGTTGCGACAGATTTAACCGTTGCCCGCAAAGCGATCGCCCAGTCTCCCCCCAATGTGATTCTGCTGGACTTGAATTTTCCGGGTGCGGAGAATGGGTTGATGCTGCTGCGGGAATTGATGCAGCGATCGCCCAAAATTCCAGTACTGGCATTCACGGGGCAGGGCGATTTAGCCAGCCGCTTAGAGGTGGTACGGTTGGGAGGCTGTGTCTTCTTACAAAAACCACTGCCAATCTATGAAATTCTGAAAGCCGTGACGGATGTGTTGCATCAAACGCAGGTGCCGCATTCCAACCGGGTGTTGGTGGTGGATGATGATGACGCGATCGCAGCCAACCTGACGCACTTACTGCAACCCTTTGGGGTAGAGGTCACTGGCTTGAGTGACCCTCACCAGTTCTGGCAGGTGCTGACAACCACTACTCCTAACCTACTGTTGCTAGATTTAGAAATGCCAGATTTCCATGGCGTGGAGCTATGTCAGGCAGTGCGGAGTGACCCTCAGTGGCAGCGGTTGCCGATTTTGTTTCTCTCTGCACATACCGCAGCGGCGGCGATCGATCGCGCCTTCACCGCTGGGGCTGACGACTACCTGAGTAAAGCCATGACGGCTACAGAGCTAGCCACGCGCATCATCCACCGCTTAAAGCGCAGCGGGTTTCAAACTGAGTAGCAGCGGGGAATATCTATGCGTTCTACGATCGACCGTCGATTGGCTCCTTATGGGGTAGCGATTGCTTCTACAGTGGTCGCGATCCTACTTTCCTTGTGGCTACAGCCCTTCCTGGAGCGCACTATTGGCGCATTCTTTTATATTGCTGTGATGGTAACTACCTTGTATGGTGGCTTTCGACCAGGCATGGTGACGATCGTCCTCTCGACTCTAGCCATCAACTATTTTTTCATACCGCCCCTTTACCAGCTCACAACGGCTGATCCTACCGATATCATCCGACTGGGAGTCTTTGCGCTGGTGTCCTTTGTCCTCAACCTGCTCAACAGCAATTTACAGCAAAGCAAAGCCACGATTAAGCAACTCAGTCAGCAGTCAATCCAGGAGAGCCGCGATCGCCTGCAAATGGCATTAGCCGCTGCCCAGATGGGGTTATGGGATTGGGATCTTGTCACCGGGGACATTGCTTGGTCGCCAGAGCATGAACAATTGTTTGGCTTCGCTCTCGGCAGCTTCGACGGTCGATATGAAACCTTTGAGGCTCGGCTGCATCCAGACGATCGCACCAAGGTCAGCGAGGCAATCCAGCAAGCGCTGCAGCACCATACCCTTTATCAGCATGAGTATCGCGTGATCTGGGCAGATGGCAGCGTGCATTGGCTGGAAGGTAGAGGGCAGGCAACCTATAACGAAGCCGGTCAAGCGGTGCAAATGTCCGGCACGATGATGAATATTGACCAGCGGAAACAGTCGGAAATGGCGCTTACTCGCAGTGAACAGCAACTCCGCGCCATTTTTGAGGCTGAACCCGAATGCGTCAAGATTGTCTCAGCCGACGGTGTGTTAGAGCAGATGAATCCTGCGGGACTTGCCATGATCGAAGCCGATCGTCTAGAGCAAGTACGTGGGCAGAATGTCTGTCCACTCATTGCCCCTGCCCACCAACAGTCATTTCTAGCGTTCATCCGTCAGGTCGCTGAGGGCAAACCAGGCACCTTAGAGTTTGAAATGATTGGCTTCCGGGGCACTCACTGTTGGTTAGAGTCCCATGCTGTGCCGTTACACTTTCCTGGTGAAGCAACCACGCAGGTGCTCGCCATCACACGCGATATTACTGAGCAGAAGCGAGCAGCAGCAGAAATCAAGCAGCTCAATGCTGATCTGGAAAAACGGGTTGCGGAACGTACCTTTGAACTCCAACAATCAAATACGCTCCTCAACAGCTTTTTCGACGCTGCGTCTTCGGCGGCGATCGGTCTCTGCATTCATGACCACGATCTGCGCTTTCTGCAAATCAATGAAACCCTTGCTGCCATTAATGGGCAGCCTGTAGAAAAGCATCTTGGTCGCACCGTTGCCGAGATTTTGCCCCAACTGGCACCCATTGTTGAACCCTTATTTCACCGCGTCCTTGCCACGGGACAGCCCATTCTCAATTTAGAAGTTTCTGGCGACGTACCGAGTCAACCTGGACTCATGCGGCATTGGTTAGCCTCTTACTTTCCGATTTTGGATGAAACCAATGCAGTCAGAGCGATCGGCGTGATTGTGGTGGAAATCAGCGATCGCAAACGCACTGAGGCAGCCTTAATCGCATCCCAGTCAAGGTTCGCTGGTATTGTAGACATTGCGAATGATGCCATTATCTCGATTGATGCACAGCAACAAATCACCTTATTTAACAAAGGAGCTGAGAAGATTTTTGGCTATGCAGCAGCAGCAGTCATGGGTCAGCCGTTGAGCCTGCTTTTACCAGAACGTTTTGCTCAAAGCCATCCGCGTCATGTCAGCGGTTTTACGGAAGCACCTGACGTTGCTCGACCAATGGGAGAGCGCAGTGAGCTTTCCGGTCGCCGCAAAGACGGCAGTGAGTTTCCTGCCGAAGCCTCAATTTCTCGCTTGACGCTGGGCAACGAACGAATTTTTACGGCTATTCTGCGAGACATCAGCGATCGCAAACAAGCCGAAGCCGCTCAAGCTCGCTTAGCCGCTATTATTGCCTCCTCCCAAGATGCCATCATCAGCAAAACGCTGGATGGCGTGGTCGTAAGCTGGAATGCCAGCGCCGAGAGACTGTTTGGCTACTCAGCCGCAGAGGCGATCGGTCAATCCATTGGGTTGATCATTCCCGCAGATCGACTGGGTGAAGAAGTACAGCTCTTAACCCAGGTCCGCCAGGGAGAGTCGATTCAGCAATACGAAACTGTGCGGCGGCGCAAAGACGGCACAATAATTGACATTGCGCTCACGCTTTCACCCGTAAGAGATGCCAAAGGCACCATTGTCGGTGCGTCCAAAATTGCTCGTGATATCACCCAGCAACGCACGCTCGATCGGATGAAGAATGAATTTATCTCCATCGTGAGTCACGAACTCCGCACCCCGCTCACTGCCATTCGCGGCTCGCTGGGCTTAATTCTGCGGGGAGTCTATGATAAAAAGCCCGACAAAAAACACCGCATGATTGAAATTGCCGCTGAACAGAGCGATCGCCTGGTGCGCCTGGTCAACGACATCCTCGACCTGCAACGGCTAGAATCCGGCAGCATGAAACTAGCCCTGCAAGCCTGCGATGCCGCTGCCCTGATGCAGCAAGCGGCTGACGCGATGCGAACCTATGCCGAAGAGCACCAGGTTCACCTCAACGTTGCGCCCCTACCGATCGCCGTTTGGGCAGCCCCCGATGCCATGATCCAGATTCTCACCAACTTGTTGAGCAACGCCATCAAATTCTCGCCGATCTGTGGACAAATTTGGTTAAGCGTAGAGCCAGTGCTTCAAGCGGAGGGCACAGGGATGAGAGAAGCACCCGACTCTTATCCCTCCGTCCGGTTCGCCGTCAAAGATCTGGGGCGGGGGATTCCTTCAGACAAGCTAGAAACTGTTTTTGAGCGTTTTCAGCAAGTTGATGCGTCTGATTCTCGTGATAAGGGCGGCACCGGACTCGGTCTGGCGATCTGTCGCAAAATGATTGAGCAGCACAACGGACGCATTTGGGTCGAGAGCCGTTTAGGAGAAGGAAGTACGTTTTACTTCACATGGCCGATGGTAGAAGAGGACGCAGGAGCAAAGGGGACACAATGCCAGCCAAACGGATACTCGTAATTGATGATGAGACAGTCATTCTAGAAGTCATTCAGGGTTGCCTGGAAGAGTTGGGCGACATGGAAGTCCTCATAGCAGCATCAGGCATCGAGGGCTTGCAGGTGGCTCAGACTGCCCTGCCTGATGGAATTTTGTTGGATGTTTCGATGCCCGGTATGGATGGGTTCACGGTACTGCGGCAGTTGCAAGCAAATGCCATGACGCAGAAGATTCCTGTCGTGCTGCTAACTGCTAGAGTGCAACCAGAAGACCGGGCGGCCTTTGCTCAAACAGGTGTTGCAGGGGTGATTTTGAAGCCCTTTGACCCGATCGCTCTGGCAGATCAAGTAGCAGCAGTGTTTGAGTGGACGCTGTGACGGTCAGCCATGATTCATGACGGACTTCAAAGTTTCTTCAAACTCTTTCTCTAGGATGAAGTCAAATTCATCTCAAAGAGTCAGCGAGTGTCCACCAAACAAATTTTAGTCATTGACGATGAAGCGGCAGTGCAGGAAGTGGTTCAAAGCTGCTTTGAGGAGTTGGCTGGGTGGACAGTGATCACGGCTAATTCTGGCAAAGCAGGCTTAGAGCAAGCTCTGGCAAAAAAGCCCGATGCGATCGTGTTGGATGTGCTGATGCCTGATATCGATGGCATTACGCTGCTGCGCCAGTTGAAAGTAGATCCGACCACAGAAGCGATTCCTGTCGTGCTGCTGACGATCGCGAGTGACTTTACTGACCCCGGTGGTTGTGTTGCTTTGGGAGCTGTAGGCGCTATCGCCAAACCCTTTGATCCATTTGATTTGGTTGAGCAAGTAGCCGACTTGCTCGGTTGGGCGTTAGAGCAACAAGAGGACGGTCTGTGAATTTCTATAGGACTCAGGTACAACCATTGGAAGACGAGCATTTAAGGGTCCCTATGAGTCTGCAACCATCTGAGTACAGCGCCCATGACCTTGCCAGATTAGAAGCACTCGCCCGTTATCAGATTCTAGATACAGCCGCTGAAGCTGCTTATGACGATTTAACCCAGTTGGCGGCTCAACTTTGCGGGACTCCAATCGCCCTGGTTTCTCTCATCGATCGCGATCGACAATGGTTTAAGTCGAGAGTCGGCTTAACGGTCTCGGAAACACCGCTCGCGATCGCTTTTTGCAGTCACACAATTTTGCAGGCAGACCCCCTGGTTGTGCAAGATACGCTCCTGGATGAGCGCTTTGCGACCAACCCGCTGGTAACTGGCGACCCCAACATCCGGTTTTATGCGGGCATCCCGTTAACGACCCCAGACCACTATCGCATCGGTACGCTCTGCGTGATTGATCGAGTATCTCGTCAACTCAGCTCTGAACAAATGCAAGCACTGCAAGTGCTCAGTCGCCAAGTGGTTAGCCAGTTGGAGTTTCGTCGCCATTTGGCGGTATTGCAAGCAAGCGAACGTCACTTACAGCAAAAAGTTCAGCAAGAAAAGTTAGTGCGAGTGGTGACGGAACGCATTCGCCAATCTCTCGATCTTGACACGATCCTGGCCACGACTGTCACGGAAATCCGTCAAGTGTTGCAGACCGATCGGGTGTTGCTGTTTCAACTCAAGTCAGATGGTTCAGGATACGTGGTGCAAGAGTCGGTCGATACCCACTGGCAGGCGATTCTAGGAAGAAATTTGGTTGATCCCTGTTTCCAAGCCAACTATATCCAGAAATATTTTGAGGGGCGCATCAGTGCCGTTGCCGATATCAACGACGGTAGCATTCAGCCCTGCTATGCCGAGTATCTTAAACAGTTCGATGTGCGGGCAAATCTGGTCGTGCCCATTCT
The DNA here is from genome assembly GCF_056784215.1 of Leptolyngbya sp. CALU 1928. Taxonomy (NCBI): domain Bacteria; kingdom Bacillati; phylum Cyanobacteriota; class Cyanophyceae; order Leptolyngbyales; family Leptolyngbyaceae; genus Leptolyngbya; species Leptolyngbya sp. CALU 1928. The sequence continues at coordinate 378,324 of NZ_JBXBCE010000002.1, forward strand.
TCAAACGGGGCATCTGTGGGGCTTGTTGATTGCCCATCAATGCGCCCAGCCGCGCCAATGGTCTGAAGACGAAATTCAATTGCTGAAACTACTGGCAGATCAGGTGGCGATCGCCCTTCACCAAGCCTCCCTCTATCAACAAGTGCAAACTGAACTCGCAGACCGCATCCACACGCAAGCCCAACTGCGGGAGCAGGCAATGCTGCTGGATGTCGCGACTGATGCTATCGTCGTGCGGGATCTCAACCATCAGATTACCTTCTGGAATCACGGGGCAGAACGGTTATACGGCTGGTCAAGCGAAGAAGTGTCTGGTCGATCTGCGACTGAAGTGTTGTATCGAGAGCCATCCTCCCAGTTGGAAGACATCTACCAGATCGTCCTTTTCCACGGAGCTTGGCAGGGCGAATTGACCCAACTCACAAAGGCTCAGCAGGAAGTGATTGTTGCCAGCCGTTGGAGCCTGGTACGCCACCCCAATGGGCAACCCAAAGCCTTTTTGATTGTGAACACGGACATTACGCAGAAAACGCTGCTGGAACGGCAGTTTCTCCGCACTCAGCGCTTGGAAAGCATTGGCACCCTGGCAAGTGGGATTGCCCATGATTTGAATAATGTGCTGGCACCCATCCTGATGGCGGTACCACTGTTAGAAATGCAGCCGGAAAGTGCTAAACGCCAGCAATGGCTGGAGGTGATTGATGTCAGTGCCAGACGGGGCGCAAGTTTGGTGAAGCAAGTGCTGACCTTTGCCCGCGGCACCGAAGGCGAGCGATCGCTTCTAGAAATGAAACATCTCATTCATGAAATCAAACACATTGCTGAGGAAACCTTTCCGAAAGCCATCAATGTCATGACCGATGTGCCGAATGAGCTATGGACGATTTGGGGCGATGTGACCCAGATGCATCAAGTTCTCATGAATCTGTGTGTCAATGCCCGTGATGCTATGCCCAACGGGGGGCTACTCCGCATCAGCGCTGAGAATTGTGAGCTTGAAGCACAGGATGCCCGCCTTAATTGGGGCGCGCAGGCAGGCGCTTGTATCATGCTCACGATTACTGATACAGGCTCAGGCATAGCGTCAGACGTTCTCGATCGGATCTTTGACCCTTTCTTCACCACCAAAGCAGTGGGTCAGGGTACAGGTTTGGGGTTGTCTACCGTGATGACGATTGTCAAAAACCATCATGGGTTTATGACGGTCGCCAGCCATGTAGGGAGCGGCACTCAGTTCAAAGTGTATTTGCCAGCAGTACCAGCCAGCGAACAGCAGTCATCGTTCATCGCAGCACCTCTCCATGGGTCAGGAGAGTGGATTTTGCTGGCAGATGATGAAGACGCTATTCGGGAGGCAACCAAAACGATGCTAGAAGCCCATGGGTATCAAGTGTTCACCGCGAGTAATGGGATTGAAGCGATCGCCCTCTACACTCAGCATCAAGATGATATCCAGCTCGCGCTCATGAACATCATGATGCCTACCATGGATGGAGCCACCGCAATTCGCACTCTGCAAGCCATCAATCCGCAGCTTAAAATTGTCGCTACCAGTGGGTTAACCACCCGTGAAGCCCTTGCCGAGATGGGGCTTCAGGTTGATCACTGCTTGTTAAAGCCTTTTACTGCCCCAGAGTTACTCCTTGTCCTACAGCAGCAACTCAAGGCTTGAGACCGATTTTGGATCAAAAAGTATTGTGCACAGAGATGCCTGACTTCAAAGTTTCCTCAAACTTTTTCTCTAACTTGGAGGCATGGAAAAGCGGTTGCTCCCAGCGATCGTTTCTCTATTCACTGCCTCGCTTTGCGGAAGCGATCAAATCATGCCTCTCTGCCTGTGTTGCTCTCACCCCCTTGCGGCGTCACATTCGTCAACAACAGATGTATTGGTTTTGCCGCCATTGCTGGCAAGAAATGCCCGCCCTAATAGAGACTCCCTACCAGAACCCAGTCGCTCCATCACTACGTGATTCCGTAGGCTCTTTCCAGTTGTGTAGAAATATCGATTTCACTTCTCCTTCTGCCAGCTTGAGAAAAGAGATTGAAAATGGAGCTTACTTCTCACAAGGTAGGTCGCTTGAATTGCAAAAGTAAGCTTCTTTATTTCTTGCTTTTTCGGATTTTACCTCTATCCATATCAGCATATATTTGCCAGGAGTTTAATTGATCAGCCTCGTTAATTTCATATACCCTGGGAGACTTAATAAGGCATAAATTGCAGACATAACTTTAAAGGATACGCACCATAATAGTCTTATTTACTAAGCTAAATAGAGCCAAATATAATTGAATTAAAAGGATGAATATCAGCGTGATACTTATCCTTTTTTATATAAAAGTTTTGATGCCCTTATATCACCAATTTTTCTAGTTAAACTAAGATCAAAAAAATGAGTTTTGCTCATGTCTATACTTTCATCCTAAATTCTAGAAAAATATTAAGGAACCGGATCGGTAAAATTACATATGGCTCCGATATAAAAGCTTAACTTTATTGACTGCTCCACTGACTAAGACATTACAGATTTGCACATATTTTTAATCTAAAATCAGATTGGTATTCAGTTTTTTAGCTCATTACTATCATTATTTCACAAAACTTAATGTTCCTGTAGAGTGCTGATTAGGCAAAGTATATAAACAATGAGTTTGTTGTTAAATCTGAAAGCCAAGACCTTAATAGAACAGACGTTTTAAGGCTTAAATCTAGGTTTACACTCCGTAAATAAAATTAATACTTGGTGCTTTTAGATCAACTGTTGAGGTGACTTTATACTTCTTTTAACTAGCCAGTAGATGCAGGATTTTTAGTCGGATTTAAAGATATTTTTTCAATCAAATTCTACGTGTTAACTCTGTTGTTCCACATTATTTTGCTTGTTATAAATGGGTTATTAAATGAACACTAAAACCTGAAAGGACTGCGAGTGATGGCTTTAGATCCGCACGATTTTATGAGCAAGATGTCCGATCGCATCAGCTTTACTACTACTGATCGAGAATTGTTGAAATCAAGTGCTAGCTGGGGTGCTGAAATTGCCCCTGATATGGCTGATCATTTCTACGCGTTCATGGGGCGCGACGAAGAGATGAATGCCATTCTGAATGCTTCCGAAGGTCGCGTTCATCGCTTACGAGAAACCTTTGTTGATTGGTTTGGCGAAATGTTTACAGGGATGGATAATTGGGGTAATAGCTATGCCGATCGCCGCTGGCGTATTGGTTTAATCCATGTCCGCATTGGGATTGGTCCACAACATGTTGTTCCGGCAATGGCGGTGGTGGTGCAAGCCGTGGGTGAGCGATTACGTGCGGAAGGTAAGTCTGCGGCACTGCAAGAATCTCTGAGCAAGATTTGCATGATTGATCTCGCATTTATTGAGCAGGCTTACGTTGAAGTAGCTGCCGCCGCCGTACTGAAAGAAACAGGCTGGACTGAAGGTCTATTCAGACGATTAATTACATCTGGCGCAGGCGCAATGTAAGCACAATGCTCATAGATCAGAAGCGCTCTCAACCGAACCAATCCTGCTCACAATTCCGCAGTTTTTGCCACATGACTTGTTTGCAGTTTAGCTCGGTCAACAAAGCACCCATTCCAGCACGACTCTCTGAACCTTGTATGCTTGCGGCAAGCCAAAGGAAGGCAGAATCAGCAGGCGATTTATGTGACCTGACCTTAGCGTTGCTGGTCACCCAATCTGATTAAAAACTTTGATCTAGGCTCAAGCAAATCATCCAGCTTGATAGCCAGAGAGACATCATTGTTAATCCAAGCAGCGAAATAGAGATCGCTCAGTATTTGGATTTATATCTCTAAAACCACCTGCTTTTTGCCCATTAGAAGCATTAACGTTGTCGCTCCAAATTGTCCATTCTGAAAATCTCTCAGGTGTTTATTATGCCTACTGTTGATATTCCTGTTTCTAATCAATTGCGTTCTGATCTGGGTGACGTTAGCAGTATTATTTGTTTCAAAGCGGTTGTCGTGGGTGTTGAAGAAGCATTAGGAGAAAAAGCAGCGGCGATTTCTCTCATCTCAGCCGGACGCGCACGCGGCAAAGAGCTAGTGAATAATTTAGGCTTCTCTGGCAGCAACCTTGATCCAGAAGCCATCACTGCTCTGATGCAGAAAGCCTTAGGAAAGGATGGGACTCGTCTTTGTCTGGTCGATAAGGTTAGCCAGGATGGAGAGGTCATTCACGTCTTCTGTCGCGAAACAGTCTGCTCTGCTGGTGAGCCTCAAGGCTCGAATCGCCATCTGACCTTCACACTAGGGGCGATTCAAGGCGTTCTAGAGAAAATTACTGGCAAGCGGTTACGGGGCAAGCAAACCGAGTCTGTGCTGCGCGGTGGCAGTCACGATGTCCTGGAATTTGTGACTCTGGGCTAACGGGTTCAATTAAATCTTCACTTTACACACCATCACTTACACTTCAACAAGGAAAATCATCATGGCGATCAACATTGAAAAACTCAGCAGCGTCCTCCAAAACTTTGTCAGTTCAACGAGCGATGTCGAAGGGGCAGCTATTGTCACCCCCGACGGCTTGCCCCTGGCAACAAGCTTACCAAGAGCAATCGACGAAGAACGGGCAGCCGCGATGTCTGCTGCCATGCTCTCACTCGGCGAACGCATTAGTAGTGAATTTGCCCGAGGGGAAGTGGATCGCATCTTTGTCGAAGGCAACAAAGGCTATGGCATCCTGACGAGTTGCGGAACCGATGCCGTCTTTCTGGTTCTTGCGAGTCAGTCTGCAAAACAGGGGTTGCTCATGCTGGAAATTAAGCGAGCATTAGGCGAATTAAAACTGATTCTCGCCTAGCGATCGCGTAATACAAGTGACGGGCGAGTGTTATCATCAACCGCAATGAAGCACCTGCCCACTTCTCTCAACCTTTCTCTGTAAATGGCTACACATCTCGTTTTCAGGCTAAGGAAACTTCATGGAGATTATGCGTCTGGTGGTGACGGGTCCAGTGGGTGCTGGCAAGTCCACCTTTATTCGTTCTGTAAGTGAAATCGCCGTGGTCGATACAGACCGACGGGCGACCGATGAGACCGCTCTGCTAAAGCAAAAAACGACCGTGGCCTTTGATTTTGGGCGGTTGTCCTTTGGACCTGAAATGGCATTGCATCTCTATGGCACCCCCGGACAAGCCCGATTTGATTTCATGTGGGACATTCTGATTCAAAAAGCGCACGCTTATATTCTCTTAGTCGCCGCCCATCGACCGAGTGAATTTATTGATGCCCGTCGCATTCGAGCCTTTATGCGCCAGCGATCTTCCGCCCCCATGATGATTGGGTTAACCCACATGGATGCACCAGAGGCATGGGATCTTGAAGATGCAGCGATCGCGCTCGGTTATTTAAATCCGAACAGACGACCCCCGATCATCGCCGTAGACCCCACCCAAAGCGCCTCGGTAGCACAAGCCGTCATCACCCTAGTGCAACATTCCATGCAAGAGTGCTTGGTGTAGCAACCCGCTGAAACCCCCAACTTCTGAAACCCACAACGTTGAACCTGGTAAGGAAAAACAGTATGGCAGTGACTGGCTATTTATCCGAGTTCTCCCTGGCAGAACTCTTCAATTTTTTGGATCAGGGTAACAAAACAGGCTTACTCACCCTCTGTACGCTCTCCGACGCGCAGCCTAAGGATCGCGAGAATCACTACATTTGGTTCAATCAAGGGCGGATTGTGGCAGCGGCCAATCGGCTCGACCAGCATGGGTTAGCTTACATGATTGGGCAACGGGGTTGGCTGGGTGAACATACCGCCTTGCGCGTCGCTCAGACCTGTGCAGCGACCACGCCCATCGGTCTGAGCCTGAAGACCCAAGGCTTGTTGACCGTGGAGCAACTCAAGCTGCTGTTTTACACCCAGGTGATGCGGCAGGTCTGTACGTTATTTGCGCTCAAGGATGCCTGGTTTCAATTTGATGGCAAAGCGCCGCTCCCGTTTGCTGAGATGACAGGCTTAAATGCGCCAGCTTCAGAAGTGACTTTGGCGGCTCTGCGTGTGCTGAAGGATTGGAGTGCGCTGGCGAGCAAACTACCGGAACCAACTTCAGCCGTGATGAGCATTATTGAGGGTAAACCGCAACAGAAACTAAACCAAACGGAGTGGCAACTTTGGGAGTTTGCGAATGGGACGATCGCTTGCAAGGAGATTGCTCAACAACTGCAATTACCGTTGGAGAAGGTGCAACAAATCGCGTTTCGGTTGGTGACCGCAGGGTTAGTGGAGGAAGTCCCGTTAGTTACAGCGAGACCGGCGACAAAACCAGACGTGCTGGCGGTGGAGACGGCGGCGATGGAAACAACGACGGTCAGCCACTCTTTTCTACACCATCTGGTCGGGTTTCTCAAAGGCAAAGTTTAGCCGTATCTCACTTTTACCTAGCAACGAAACAGAAATCAATTCTAAAGCTAAATTCCTTATCAAGTGAGTGGAAGATTCGGTTGTAGAAGTGCTTTTCTCGAATCTCTTCCCAGAGATGCCTGTTGGGCATCACCTCTTGGCTATAAGCAGGTTGTGGCAGTAATCGAATGTTTTCTGAAATCTGTCAGCACTTGGCTCGATGCTATCTTGCTCAATTCAGATGCTCCAAAAACAGATTCATTATGACTGTGTTGGCAAACGGTAAGACCAAACTGCACAGTCTACCCAGGTATCCGCTCCGCAGATGACGCTCCACTAGTCCGATGATGTCGAGTAGCTCATGCTCTAACAAATGCTCGGCGCGTGGGTCTTCCAGGGCCTAATGGCTGCGCTTCTCAATCCTCCCGTTTTTAGTACCGCCTTTACTACGATCTCAATTTATGCACATCTGGGTATTAGTCGTCCGATTTACTATCGCTACATCAATGCCAACCTAGTACTAAAATGCCAACCCAGGACTAAATTAGCCTCGAAACGTAACTTCGCTAGGGTCAGGTAAAATTACTTTGCCTTTACAACCCCACGAAACATATTCATACCGCAGGTAAAAATGTATTCACCAGGTTTAGCAGGCGTGAATTCGATCGCTGTTACTTGATTCAAAGCCAGATCAGCGGCAATCCGAAAATCGGGTAGCAGCACTTTCTCCAGGCAACTGCTGGGATCTCGGCGGAAGAAATTAAGTTGTACAGGCTGTCCAGCTTTCACCACCACTTGACTGGGTTCATAGCCGCCATCGACTTGAATGGTTAATTTCTGCACTCCTTGGTCTAGAGTGGATTGCTTGGCTTTGGGTTTGCTCAGCAGAAACCACCAAAGCTCCAATCCAATCAGGGACAGTCCTGCTGCGGCTACACCGAGCTTGACCCCTAAAGGTTGCTCAAGCCGTTCAAATTGCCCTTGAGATGTTGAATGTGACCCTGGCATTTCAGCCGCTTCTATCCTGGATGTCGTTCCTAGAAGTAGCCCTAAGCCAGCTAAACCACCTAGAATCTTGCGTTTGCTCAACATTGATAAACTCCTTTAGCTTGAGACAAGCTATGTCAACGTCTTGGGCTGGAAGTTGCGTAACCGCAACGCGTTTGTTACGACTGAAACAGAACTGAACGCCATTGCGGCTCCGGCAATGATGGGGCTGAGCAGCCAGCCGAATATGGGGTATAAAATTCCAGCCGCGATCGGAATTCCAGCCACGTTATAGATGAAGGCAAAGAAGAGATTTTGGCGAATGTTCCGCATGGTGGCGTGGCTCAGTTGAATCGCAGTGATGATGCCTTGTAGATCACCAGAAATGAGAGTGATGTCACTGGCCGCGATCGCCACGTCAGTGCCAGTGCCGAGCGCAATCCCGACTTGAGCTTGAGCCAACGCTGGAGCATCGTTAATGCCATCCCCAACCATTGCCACAATTTTGCCTTCCGATTGGAGCTTGTAAACCTGAGCCGCTTTCTGGTCGGGTCGCACTTCCGCAAACACACGCCCAATGCCAACTTCACGAGCGATCGTTTCTGCGGTCTGATGATTATCTCCAGTCATCATCACCACTTCTAAGCCCATCCGTTGTAAAGCACGAATGGCTTGAGCCGACGAGGGCTTGAGAGCATCGGCAATGCCCATCAATCCTTGAAGTTCGCCATTAACGGCAATCAAAATGGCAGTTTTGCCTGAAGATTCCAATCGATCCTTGTTCTGTTGCAATGCTTGAGTGTCAATGCCCAGCTCTTGCATCCAACGCCTGGTGCCAATTTGAATCAACTGATCTGAGATCCTGCCTTGTACGCCGCTGCCCGCAATTGCCTCAAACTCCTGAACGTCTTTTAGTGCGACTTCTTGAGACTGGGCATAGCGAACTACAGCTTCTGCCAAGGGGTGTTCAGAATTACGCTCCACCGAGGCTGCCAGTTGCAAGAGTTTAAGTTCGTTACCGTTTGCTGTTCCAATGGTCGTGATGAAGTCTGTGACCGTAGGCTGACCTTGCGTCAGGGTTCCAGTCTTATCCAGCACGATCGTCTGGATCTTATGGGCAAGCTCCAAGCTTTCTGCCCCTTTAATCAAGATGCCATGCTCTGCTCCTTTGCCCGTGCCCACCATGACTGAAGTGGGGGTTGCCAGTCCTAACGCGCAGGGACAGGCAATAATCAACACTTCCACCATCGTGATCAATGCCAAGCTGAAGTTGCCCATGATGGTGAACCAAAGGACAAAGGTGGCGATCGCAATAGCAATCACGGCAGGCACAAACCAGGCTGTCACCTGATCCGCCAGTCGCTGAATCGGAGCTTTTGAGCCTTGCGCCTGCTGCACCAACTTGACGATTTGTGCCAGAAAAGTATCTCGACCAACTCGCGTTGCCTGAAACTTGAAGCTGCCAGTTGTGTTGATTGTGGCTCCAATGACCTCATCGCCCGCCTGCTTCTTGACTGGCATACTCTCGCCCGTCACCATTGCCTCATCAATGGTTGAAGTGCCTTCAATCACTTTGCCATCGACGGGTATTTTTTCACCAGGACGCACGACGACAATATCCCCTAGCTGTACTTCTGCAATCGGGACTTCCATCTCTTGTCCGTTGCGAATAATCCGTGCATCTCTCGCTTGTAGCCCCATCAGTTTGCGGATTGCATCAGAGGTTTGTCCTCGTGCTCGATTCTCAAATAAGCGTCCGAGTAGAATTAGCGTGATGACGATCGCTGCGGTCTCGTAATAAACACTGGGCATCAACCCCTGCGACGTGAGAAAGCCAGGGTTAATGGTGACAAACAGCGAGTAAAAGTAAGCTGCACTGGTACCCAAGGCAATCAACGTATCCATTGTGGCAGTGTGGCGCTTGAGAGCTTTCCAGCCGTTGGTGTAAAACGATCGACCGCACCAAAACTGCACTGGGGCTGTGAGAATCGCCTGGAACCAGAAGTTGTGCAGCCATGCTGGAATGAAGGGTAAATCTAGCCCGGTCATCATCGGCAGTGACCCAAACAGCAATACTGTACTGATGATGGCTCCCACCCAAACCTTGCGAGTTAAATCTCGCGATTCTGTCAACCGTGCCGCTTTTTCGGCATCGTCTTCGCCCGTTACCATCGCCGACTCTTGCAGAGAGAACGCAGCATAACCAGCTTCGCTAACAGCCTCTTGAATTGCCTCTAAATCTGTGCGCTGTGGATCATACGTGACGGTTGCTTGTTCGGCACCGAAGTTGACGTTCGCGATCGTCACCCCTGGCACAGTCTGAATCGCTTGCTCAATATTGTTGGCACAGGAGGCACAACTCATGCCTCGCAGTTTCAATGTAGTAGTGTCCATGTTAATAAAGCCTAAGTAACGGTATAGCCTGCGGCAACGATCGCCTCTTTCACTGTCGCTTCAGGCTGTTGAGTGTCGATTTTGACTTGTTTTGTTTTCAGATCTGCATCCACCGTTGCAGTTGAATCGATTGAAGTTACCGCATTCGTAATCGTGGTAGCACAGGCAGAACACGCCATATTCGGAACGTTGAATTCGAGTGTCATCATGTCAATCCTTGAATCACTACATTAATCTTGGAGTCTCCTCTGCACTAGAAAGTCAAGTGCATAGATCAACGATGTGGGAGAAACCTGCTTGTATTACACACCGACTGCTGCTCGTTTACGCACGAACGGAAGGCGTTCAGTCTCTGCCTTAGTCTCCAAGTTGGGACAAATGGTTCGGGCTGCAAGCTCTGCTGGCGGGTGATCTTGCCAACCTGATAACAACCCTTGCAGTTCAGAGCGCAAGAGTTGCAATGATTCAATCTGCTCGGTGATTTGTTGTACTTTCTGCTGGAGATTCTGCTTCACATCATCGCAAGGCAGTTGCCCTTGATCATGCACTGCCAGAATCTCTTGAACCTCCCGTAGACTCAGACCCAACGACTGCGATCGCTTGATAAAGGCTAGCCGCCCCAGCACGTTTGGCTCAAAAAGCCGATAGTTTGCTTCTGAGCGACGCACCGCTGGTGTAAGCAAGCCAATTTCTTCGTAGTAGCGAATTGTTTTGATTGGCAAATGGCTAACAGCAGCCACTTCGCCAATCTTCAACAAGCCGTTCATTTCAGTTGTAACCATGTTCCAATCTCGCCTCTGACAACTTCAATCACTTTCTATTTCTATCTTGGAGTCTCCAGTTCGCTAGAGAGTCAAGGGTGCAGTGAAAAAAGGGTGCCAGTGCTTGAAAGAGCTGTGCTGTCGGGTTTATTAAAGCATCAGCAAATTAGCCAGCATCAAAATTGAACGCTTCCTGGTTGCTACGCCATTACTGCTGCCATCTCTTTCCCGTAATTGGGAGATGAACTCGCACTTTGGAGCGACAGTGATTTCATTCTAATTTCATAACTCTCTGCAACCCTGAAGAGGTGTCTCCATTTTGGATGTCTTCAAATGGACTTTGAATCTGGGAATTAAGTAGTTGACTCTCTAGTTAACTGGAGCATTCAGACTAACAACATACCCTTTACAAGCCTTATCTAAGGCACAACGAAATTTATGTCGCACAACTTCTTCGCAAAAACGAGTTTTCTAGTTCTAACCCTAGGAGCGATCTCCAGCAGTAGCGTCTTGAACGCTTGCTCTACTTCCGCTCAAAACCAAGTTCAAGCCCCTAGTCCTGCTGCTACTGATGCTGGAGCGATGCAGGGCATGGATCACAGCAAGATGGGCGGCATGAATCATGACATGGATCTAGGTCCTGCTAACGCTGAGTTTGACCTGCGTTTTATCGATGGGATGACTCCCCACCATGAAGGAGCGGTCGTCATGGCACAGGAGGCTTTGCAGAAATCTCAGCGTCCTGAGATCAAAAAATTAGCCCAAGCTATTATCACTGCCCAAAACAAAGAAAAGGCTCAGATGAACCAGTGGCGAACAACCTGGTATCCCAACGTGGATGCTACGCCAATGGCATGGCACGCCAAAATGGGGCACTCCATGTCCATGTCTGAGGAGCAAAAGACAAGCATGATGATGACGATGGATTTGGGAAAAGCTGATGCCGAGTTCGATCTCCGCTTTCTCAATGCCATGATTCCGCATCACGAAGGCGCAGTCGTCATGGCGAATGATGCTTTGGCTAAATCTAAGCGTCCTGAAATCCAAAAAATGGCTCAAGAGATCATTACTTCTCAAAAAGCCGAGATTGATCAGATGCAGCAGTGGAAACGAGCCTGGTACAAGCAATAGTTCTGGCTGCAAGATTTCATGCTGATTTCATTCCTGCCTGAAACACTGGTGATTGAGTGCTGTGCCAAGGAACCCGTCAATGATTCACCCTCCAAAACGCTCTACTGCTCGAATCTCTACGACTCTGCTGACATTACTGTTACTGTCAACGCCGCTGCGCGTTTTGGCTCATGCGGGACACGGCAATGAGTTTCAAAGCGGGAGCCACGCGGCTCAGTCAGCAGATGCGATCCAGGTCGATACGGAAACAACAAAGCGGCTGGGTTTGAAGGTCGAACCTATCTCGCGTCAACGCTTGGCGTTTGGCATCAAAACCACGGGACAAATTGAATCACTGCCAAACCAGCAGGTTGAAGTGACCACTCCAGTCAGGGGAACCGTAACGCGGCTCTTGGTGCAGCCCGGAGATGCAGTGAGTGCAGGTCAGGCAGTGGCAATCATGACTAGTCCAGAACTAGCAGAACTGCGAACGACTGCCTTAGATCGCCAGACGGAGGCGATCGGCTCTACCCAACAGGCACAAGCCGATTTGCGGCTGGCACAGCAAAACTTTGCTCAACAACAGAAAATTGCCGCAACGGACGTGGCTCAAGCCCAGACACAATTCAGCTTTGCTCAGGAGCGCTTTGACAAGGACAGAGAACTGGCTGCCAATGGTGGTATTCCTCGACGCACCTTTCTAGAATCGGAAACCAAACTAGCAGAAGCAAAAGCGGCACTCACCAAAGCTGCCAGTCGTTTAGAGGTTTCCGAAGCAGCCGCACAATTGCGACGGGCTGAAGCATCCGTACAAGTGGCTCAATCACGAGTGAAACTTAGTGCCGAAACCTATCAAACGCGGCTACGACAACTGGGCGCAAGTGCCAACGAGGATGGCACAATCACGATCGCGGCTCCCATTGCAGGCATCGTTGCTGATCGGGAAACTACGGCTGGCGAATCGGGTGAGGACGCAGGCAAAAAGGTGATGACCATCATCAACGGCAGCAGTGTTCAGGTCAGCGCCAACATCTATGAAAAAGACGTCGATCGACTTCAAACCGGGCAACGAGTCCAGATCAGAGTTGCCAGTTTACCGAGCCGTACCTTCACAGGACAAATTAGCGTCATTGGTTCCGTTGTCCAGGGCGAAACCCGCGTGATGCCTGTGAAAGCACAACTGGACAATCCGAATGGGGTGCTGAAACCAGGCATGTTTGCGACGTTGGAAGTGTTAACAGACCGCACTCCCGTTGCACTATTAACAATTCCTAAATCGGCACTGGTGACAACCAGCGATAAAAAGACAATCGTCTTTGTGCAGAACGGCACTGCGTTTCAACCGACAGAAGTCACATTGGGCAGAGAAGCAGGCGAGTTGGTTGAAGTTAAAAACGGATTGTTTGATGGCGATCGCATTGTGACTCAGCGTGCGAACCAGTTGTATGCTCAGTCGCTACGCGGTGGTAGCAAGCCAGCCGATGATCATGGGGAAACAAGTGCTGCCCCAGCTTCTACCTCACAAACTACCATTCCCTGGTGGGTTGGTATTCCGGTTGGGGGCGCAATTATGGCAGGTGCGTTTTGGGCTGGAATGGCGTGGGCAAAGCGTCGTCACCGCAAGACGTTTATTCCAGTGCCCAATGGTCATAAACCCCATGAATCTTTTGGTGACTTAAGCATGAGTGATTATGAGGCTCACAGTTCACTAACATCGCCCTCCTTAAAATCAGCGTCTGATTGTCATCCTCATCAACCGCGCTAGGCAAATCGTTATGCTGAGTTCCATTATTCAATGGGCGATCGCCCGACGCTGGCTAGTCATTCTGGGCGCAATGATCCTGACTATCTGGATTTTTCGCACCATTAGCCAGATGCCGTTGGATGTGTTTCCCACCTTTGCACCACCGCAAGTGGAAATTCAAACCGAAGCGCCAGGACTGGCTCCCGAAGAAGTGGAATCGCTGGTGACGTTACAGATCGAGAGCGCAATCAACGGCACACCAGGCGTAAGTGCAGTGCGGTCTTCTAGTGCAGCCAGTATTTCAGTGGTGCGAGTCGTGTTCAACTGGGGCACTGATATTTATCAGGCAAGACAGCTTGTAACGGAACGATTACAGTCGGCTCAAAGCAAACTGCCAGCAGGCATTGAAACTCCACAGATTGCGCCCATCAGTTCGCCAATTGGCACGATCGTTACCTACGCTTTCACTTCTAAAACCACTGACCTGATGGAAGTACGGCGCATCGTCGATTGGCAAGTCACGAATCGTTTGCTGGCGGTGCCGGGAGTCACGCAAGTGATAGTCTTTGGCGGCGATGTGCGGCAATATCAAGTGCTAGTTACGCCTGAAAAACTTCAGGCGTTTAACGTCTCCCTCCAAGACGTATCAGACGCAGTGGTAGCGGCAAATGTGAATGCACCGGGTGGCTATTTGATCACGCCTGATCGCGAGAAGCTGATCCGAGGCATTGGGCGGATTGAAGACATCGAAGCTCTAAAGCAATCGGTGATTGTTGCCCGGAATGGCACACCTGTCAGAATTACAGACGTAGCTGATGTGCAAATTGGGGCAGCCGTAAAACGAGGCGATGCCAGCGTCAACGCTCAAAAAGCGGTTGTAGCGATCGTCAACAAACAGCCCCAAGCCGATACACCTACCGTCACCCGCGCCGTTGAAGCCGCGATGACCGAGGTGAAAGCAGGATTGCCAGAAGATATCCAGGTTGCCACGACGTTTCGCCAGGAGACATACATTGATGCCTCGATCTACAACGTCCGAGAGGCATTAATCGAAGGCAGCATCATCGTTGCTCTGATCCTGATTCCGTTCTTAATGAATTGGCGCAATCTAGCAGTCTGTTTGGCAGCTCTGCCTCTGTCCTTATTGATCGGGGTGCTAGCGCTCAATTGGCTCGGACAGGGCTTAAACACCATGACTCTGGGAGGTTTGGCGGTTGCGATCGGCTCTGCGGTGGATGACGCGATCGTGGATGCTGAGAATGTCTATCGCTGCCTGCGGGAGAACAAGTACTCTTCTAATCCTCGCCCTGTTCTAGAGGTGGTATTTGAGGGGTGTCAGGAAGTACGCGATTCGGTCTTTGGAGCCACTATCATTACGATCGTTGTCTTCTCGCCGATCTTTGCGCTGACGGGTGTAGAAGGCAGTATTTTCATCCCTATGGGGTTGGGCTACCTGGCAGCAGTACTGGCTTCCAGCGTTGTTGCCCTCACCGTCACACCTGCCTTGTGCGCGATTTTGCTGCCCTACGGTCGCCTACCTGGACAAGAACCCTGGGTTGCTCGGTTTTTCAAAGGAATTTATTTGCCACTGCTGAACTTTTCGATGCGGCGATCGACCGTTATTTTAGGCATTGCGGTAGCAAGTTTAGTAGCAGCAGCGATTGTGGTGCCATCGTTTGGACGGATCTTTCTTCCAGAGTTTCAGGAACAATCGCTGGTCAATACGCTGCTGCTCTATCCCGGCTCATCGCTGGAAGCAACAAACAGTGCGGCATCGGTACTGGAACATAAACTGAAAGACAATCCCAGCTTTCAAAGCATTCAAGTGCGATCAGGTCGGGCGGCAGGCGATGCCGATGCCGCAGGCGTGAACTTGGCTCACTTGGATGTGGAGTTGAGCGAGGCAGGCATGAAAGACCGCAAAGCCAGCGTGGAACTGTTGCGACAAGAATTTGCCAAAGTGCCAGGGGCAGCGCCCAACGTAGGCGGCTTTATTTCTCACCGGATGGATGAAGTGCTGTCAGGAGTACGTAGCGCGATCGCTGTCAAAATCTTTGGTCCTGAATTGGAGCAACTCCGCACCCTCGGACAGCAGGTGAATGATGTCATGCAGTCAGTCGAAAGCGTTGTTGATCTCCAGCTTGAACCACAAATTCCGGTCGAGCAGATTCAGATTCAGTTCGATCGCGTGGCTGCTGCTCGGTATGGTTTAACGATTGGGCAACTGTCAGAAACGATTGAGACAGCGCTGAATGGACGAGTGGTTTCGCAAGTATTAGAGCAACAGCAAACCTTTGATCTCGTAGTGTGGCTCAAGCCAGAAGCCCGTCAAAGCTTAGACACCATTGGCAATCTCATGGTCGATACGCCCAGTGGCAACAAAATTCCGCTGGCACAGGTGGCAAAAGTTCAGGAGGGCACGGGACCCAACACGATTAATCGTGAAAATGTCTCTCGCTTGCTGGTGGTCGCAGCCAACGCCCAGGGTAGAGACTTGCGATCGGTCGTGAATGACATTCAAACTAACGTGAAACAACGAGTGCAGCTTCCTGCTGGTTACTACATCCAGTACGCAGGGCAGTTTGAAGCGGAGGAACGCGCCAGCCAAAACATTGTGCTCTTTAGCGCGATCGCCTTCATCGTGATCACGATCATCATGTATCTCTCAGTGAAATCGGTTGCCTCCACCGTCATGATCATGATTAATCTGCCCCTAGCGTTGGTCGGGGGTGTGATTGCGGTCGCACTGACAGGGGGCATCTTGTCGATCGCCTCACTCGTCGGCTTTGTCACGCTGTTTGGCGTTGCTACCCGCAACGGTTTGCTGCTGGTAGATAACTACAACACCAAATTTGCCGCCGGAATGCCGTTGAAAGATCTCCTAATACAAGGGTCGATGGAACGGCTCAACGCGATTCTGATGACAGCCTTTACCTCAGCTTTGGGTTTAGCGCCGCTAGTGATTGCAGGTGGACCTGGGAAAGAACTGCTGCAACCCCTGTCGATCGTGGTTTTAGGGGGACTTTTCACCTCTACGGCTCTGACGCTGCTGATTTTACCCGCGCTCTATGCCAGATTCGGCAAGTACTTGTTTCCCAAACGGTCAATCGTTGAGAACGGCAAAGTCTCTCAGCCAGGAATGGAACGCCTGCCAGAGAAAGCTTGACCGTTTGAGTCAAACAGTTTTGTTCATTCATATCAGGAGAAAAATCGTGCAATTAAAAATGAATGTGATGACAATGACGGCGATCGGATTGCTCTTCTTGGGCGCTTGCAGCAGTGGCAACCAATCGACTGCTCCTACCAGTAGCCCTATGACTTCTACGCCTGCGGCAACTCAACCTTCTACTGCTGCGACTCCTGCTGCTAAAGCTGAAACTGGTGAAAATCATGGTGGACAAGGTGGACAGGTGATTGAATCTGGTCCCTACCACTTGGAGTTGGTGACTGCAAAAGAATCAACGGGAACTCACATCGACTTCTTCTTGCAGAAAGGAGATAACCACGAATCGATTTCCAACGCAAAGGTGACAGCTCAAGTGCAGTTACCCGATGGTAGCCAGAAAGCGTTGGCGATGAAGTATGACGCAGGTGATAAGCATTACACGGCAATTCTGCCCAGTGCTGCCGCAGGAGAGTACAAAGTTGCCATTCTGTCAGACATCAAGGGCGAGAAAGTGAATGGACGCTTCAGCTTTAAGCAATAACACTGATTCGCATTTCATTCTGATTTCATTTCTTAGCCTTAAGCTGAAAGTGAGGCTGCTCTGAAAGAGCCTTTATCAGTCTGTTTAATGATTCAATGAGGAGCAAACATGAACAAATTGCACGGGATTAAGGTTGCTGCTGGCGCGATCGCCCTACTATCCATTGCAATGCTCACGGCTGTGAGTGCTGCAAGAAAATGATGGAGAAAAAGATGAACGATAGTCAGAACAAAATGCCTGGAATGGATCACTCAGCACCAGTAGGAAAGTAGGTATCGTTAGTCTCCTTAAACTGATTGATTGAGCTTTTCCTAACCATCGGAGGTGTTTCAATCAATACTTCTGGTTCAGAGTACAGCGTTGCCAGACAGGTACGGCTGTTTATCAAGCGATCGTATGCGAGTGTTGCTGGTGGAAGATGAACTTGATTTGGGAACTGCGATTCATCGGGTTCTGAACCGAGAAAAGTATGTGGTGGACTGGGTACAGGATGGCAGCGAAGCTTGGGCTTACCTCGATCACTCCAGCGTTCACTATACTTTAGCCATTCTGGACTGGATGCTACCCGGTTTGACTGGTGTAGAGTTGTGCCAACGACTCCGCACTCAGAACAATCCGCTTCCCATTCTGCTGCTGACTGCAAGAGATCGGATGGAAGATAAAGTCGCTGGACTCGATGCCGGAGCCGATGATTACCTGGTTAAGCCGTTTGGCATGGCAGAACTGTTGGCAAGAATGCGGGCGCTGCAACGGCGATCGCCCGACCTTCACCCCAAACAACTCCAGGCGGGCAAGTTGACGCTTGACTACAACGGATACACCGTTTGTTCGCAAGAACTCAATGGGCAGCAAGTCGCTATTCCTCTGACCACAAAGGAATTTCAGACCTTGGAATACTTCATGAAACATTCCAGCCGGATCGTAACGAGCGAGCAACTCATGAATCAATTGTGGGAAGTGGGTGCAGAACCCACCAGCAATGTGGTTGCTGCTCAAATTCGATTGCTGCGACGTAAGCTGGCAGAAGTCGGGTGTGATGGATTCATTGAAACGGTTCATGGCATCGGCTATCGATTCAACATGCCTTATGCATCAGAATAAGCTGTTCAACCGCACTCGTGCCCAACTTGCAGGCTGCTATGCCGCAGTCATGGGAGTCATTCTCATCCTGAGTGGGCTAACGATTCATCAGATGCTCGCGATCACCCACTGGCAGGCGGTTGAACAGGAACTAGAATCCATTTCAGGAACCTTGCATGACACCCTGGAACCGAAGCTCAAGCAACCCAACCGCATTGAGCCTGCAATCAATCAAGCTCTACCAGGCTTATGTGTTGCCCAAACGGATTGCTCAAATGGCGATCAAGATCGGCATATTCTGGGCATTGTGCAACAAGGCAACTACTACGTGCGCTTTTTCGCTCAATCCGGAGAACTCATAGCAAGCTTAGGCAACCAACCAGCAGGATTCCCACCTTCAGAACCGAAAGAAGGGTGGAGGACGCTGCAAGATCAGCGGGGTACGCGCTATCACCAAATTACTCTGTTGCTGAAAACGGCTACAAGTTCCCCCTGGGGCTATATGCAGATTGGGCGATCGCTCAAAGAATATGATGATCACCTTGCCACCGTGCGGTTACTGCTGGCAATTGGATTGCCGCTCTCGATGCTGGCAGTTGCAGGTGCAAGTTGGTGGCTGGCTGGACTAGCAATGCGTCCCGTCTACCAGTCTTATCGACAGATGCAACAGTTCACGGCTGATGCGGCTCACGAACTCCGCACCCCGATCGCTGCCATCCGCGCCAATGTCGAATCAGTTCAGGGTGTTGATGATCCGTCAAAGCAAGAAATGCAAGAAACGTTAGGGGCAGTCGCTCGTCAAAATAATCGACTGGCGCACCTAGTGCAAGATCTTTTGCTACTCTCCCGCATGGAATCTCCTACAGAGACGCTGCGCGAACAAAAGGTGCTGACGGAAAAACAACAATCCTGCTGCCTCAATGACCTGATTCAGGATCTAGTAGAAAGTTTGTCAGTCTTAGAAATTGCTGCCTCTATCAAGCTGTTAACGCACTTTCCAGTTAAAGCACCATTGTGGATTACGGGTGATGAAAATCAACTGGTTCGCTTATTCTCTAATCTCATTGTTAACGCTCTGCAATACACGCCTCCTGGTGGCATTGTCACAGTGACTTTAGAGCGTGATGAAACTCACGCTTTGATCCAGGTTGAGGATACTGGCATTGGAATTGCTCTATCAGACCAGTCCCGTATTTTCGATCGCTTCTACCGGGTCAACAGCGATCGCTCTCGCCATACCGGAGGAGCCGGGTTGGGGTTGGCAATTGCGAAGGCGATCGCCCAATCGCATCATGGCAGCATTACAGTCGAGAGCGAGTTTGGCAAGGGCAGCACATTCACTGTACATTTGCCTTCAATTCAGGGAGTGAAGTGAGGACGGTTACACGTAGGACTGTGTTTCTCAAGTCCCCGCAATTGCGCCTTCTTACCCTTCAAGGGGTTGAGCCGAGATACGGGCAAAAAAGTGCAAGATAGACTGGAAAGCCTGAGCTAGATTGGGTTTTATGGAATTTATTAAAGTCAGGTTCAGAATCTGAACTATTGCGCAGACGGCAATTAGTCAAGTCAATGAGACCGCACTACTTTGGCTACAACGTATAGGTTACGCTCCTTCTCGAACAGCAATTCCAAATTCAAAAATTTAAGAGGAATCAGTGATAGGAGAGGGGTCTGCATCGGAGAGCATAAAGTCAATTAGATGCTGCCAACTATTGAATAGCAAATACTTAGTCAGGCTGAGGATGTCTTGAAAGAAACCCTTGCGAGTGCCCCGTTGGTGGCGAATTTTCTGATAAGACGTGTCCACTAGATGAAGCACTGTATGGAACAGGAAAGCCAGGAGATTGAGCGTGAGCAAAAAGTTGGCTAAATGCTGTTGCCCATGCCCAAAGTTGTGTTCGAGATGGTACCCCTTGGTTTTGAGGACATTGTGATTTTCGTTTTCGGTCTTCCACCGACTTCTACCAGCAGCGACCACTGAGGCAACGGTGGTATGACCCAAGCGATGGTGGGTGATGAAGGCATTGTGGTAGAGCACCTGAGCGTCGTGTTCCCGGGTAACGACCAGTTCGCACCAATTGACCAGCAAGGCGGGTTGAGTGTCCCGAATCGGCACGAGATTGGCATAGCGGTAGTGATAAATCGCTGGAGTGCGCTGGTGGCATTGCCGGATTTCTAGGGTCTCGAGCGCCCCCAAAACCTCAAGCACGTGCAAGCGCTCGTACAGGGCAGGGTGAGAGTCGGGTAGAGCGGTAAAAATGAAGTTTATGCCAAGCTCTATACACTGCTGAACCATCGGTTGACGACTATAGAGGTCATCCCCAAGCAGCGTTATTGGGTGTTGGGCAAATTGCCCCGCATGGGTCTGCATCCAGCGTTTAGCCGCCACCACTTCGCAGTCTTGTTTCACAGACCCATCTTGCGGACTGATAAATTCGGGGACTAAGGCAATCACCTGCGACTGACCAGGAGCGACAATCACGGGTAGAATCGCGCTATGAAAATAGGTCACACGCCCATTTTTATGCGTTCGAGTTGAACACTGCTGACACTGAATTTTCTGCGAACTGAAATATTGCGTCCCGTCTAAGGTGACTAACAAATGCCCTCCCAAGCAGTGGTATGCCTGCAAGTATCCCCCTTGCCTCAAACCTCGATACACCTGCTCAAACACACCCGTTAGGACAGGTGCAGCCAGGTGATCCAAAATATTGCGGATTTGCGGTGTACTCGGAATTTGAGCTAACCCAAACAATGTTTGAGCGTTATCCTTGCCCTGCCGACTCTGCATTTGCCGTTGGTGCTCCAGGAAAGACTCGCACTGCATGAAAAACACGCTAAACGCTGCCAAGATTGCGTCACTCACGCTGTAGCGGGTGCCGTTACTCGCTTGCCTTGGGTCTTCAATCCGACTGATGGCTTGATGCAGATAGCCTAACAACACCCCAAAACTTAAAGGCAATGATTCCATCACCGTGCTCCCACGAGGTGTTTCCTTATCCTCCAGTCTGATTCAGCGAGTTGTCAAAGTTTTGAATTTGGAATTGCTGATTCACCGCTTTGAGTTGACACTCTTTTTTTTAACTCCTTAATCACGGTAGTCGGACTAATATGAAGCACACGGGCAGTATCTCGGATGCCGCTACCATTGATCGCCATATCGCTAATTTGTTGCTTGACTTCCGGCACATATCCTTGATACTCATACCGCAAAATAAAGGTGCGCCGATGGCACTGGGTGTTTTGACAAAAATAGCGCTGTTTGCCGTCTGGAGTGGTGCCGTGTTTGATCACTTCGACTCCATCACATTGAGGGCAGTCAATCGGCTCTAAAACCATGCTTGAGTCTCCGCAATCTTTGAGTCTTTTATCAAGGTAGTCTTTATTATCGAAAACAACAAGTTTGAAACATTACCTCTGAGTCGAGCCAGACCGCTCTTGAAGCATCATTGTCAGTTACCATACTGATTATTACATCCGCTTGCTCCGCTGCGGCACGTGGAGTTGCAGCCACAATAGCTCCGAGATCGACCAGTGGCTTTGCCTTTTCAGCCGTGCGATTATAGACAACGACTGGGTAATTGGCACTGAGCAGATTTTGTGCGATCCGCAATCCCATCGCACCCAGTCCTAACACTGCAATTTTTTGGGTAACCATCGTAAATAGCCTCTAAATTGATTGAGCGATCGGTCACTATCTCACCTAATTAGGCACAGACCTTCTGGACGTTAGGTAACTGGTTGACCAAATTCCACCAAGTTCGTAGTTTCGGAACCTGAGCCGTCACGTCCTCAAATTCTGGTGTTAGCGCGAGGTAGACGAAGACGGGAATTAGATAAAAATTCGCAATGCTCAGACTATAGCCCTAAACATTTATATTAGGACTTATACTAGAGGAAAGAAACCCATCAAACAATATCAATGCCTGCCCCCTATAGTGAAGACCTACGCCAAAAAGCAACTGCTGCGGTTGAGCGTGGAGTCCGCAAAAGCGAAGTGAGCCGAATGCTGAACATCAGCCGCAACACGCTCGACCTGTGGCTGAAGCGACAGGAACAAACTGGCACCTGCCAAGCGATCACCCATTATCAGCGGGGAAATAGACATAAAATCACGGACTGGCAACGGTTTCGTGAGTTTGCCCAAGCCCATGGAGGCAAGACTCAAGGGGAGATGGCGAAGTTATGGGGCGAAGGGGTCACGCAGCAGAACATCAGTCACGCGCTGCGAAAACTGGGTTTGAGTCGAAAAAAAAGACGTACGGCTACCGAGAGCGCGATGAGCAGAAGCGTCAAGCCTTTCAAGAGCAGTTGAAGACAAGGTCTGTCACTGGGTTGGTGTATGTGGATGAAGCAGGCATTGATAACCGAGAGGAGTATCCCTATGGCTACTGCGAGGTGGGTCAACGCTTTTGTGCCCTCAAGGCGGGCAAACGTACCGAACGAGTCAGTTGGATTGCCGCTTTGTGCGAGGGAAACCTGATTGCGCCTTTGACCTTTGAAGGGTCTTGCAACCGAGACTTGTTCGAGATGTGGTTAGAGCACTGCCTCCTGCCTCAATTGCAACCCGGGAATGCGATTGTGATTGACAATGCCAGTTTTCACCGCTCTCAATACATCAATGAAATTGTGGCAAAGGCAGGATGTGAACTCTGGTATCTTCCCGCCTATTCTCCTGACTTGAACAAGATTGAGCGATGGTGGTTTGTGCTCAAAAATTGGATGCGGCAACGATGGGATGAGTTTGACACCTTTCGTGAGTGTGTCGATGCCGCGTTTAAGTATTGTCCTAACGTATATGCGTAGTGCTATACTACCCAAGAGATAGGGATTACCAATCATCAAGGACTCGATCGCTGCCATTGCTTTTTTAATGGGTGGAAGCGTGGCGTTCACCCTTTCCTGATCCGGTTGACCGCCCTGCATAGGGGCAAAATCGCTGCCCCAAAAGCG
Organism: Leptolyngbya sp. CALU 1928; assembly: GCF_056784215.1. Taxonomy (NCBI): domain Bacteria; kingdom Bacillati; phylum Cyanobacteriota; class Cyanophyceae; order Leptolyngbyales; family Leptolyngbyaceae; genus Leptolyngbya; species Leptolyngbya sp. CALU 1928. Next base: position 401,431 of record NZ_JBXBCE010000002.1, read on the forward strand.
TCGCAAATGCAGAATAGAGGTAGTGATCAATGATTCTGGTAATTTGATACATGCGAGCCTTGAGCAATGGGTCGGCAGGGCTAAATTGGTGACTTGCAAAAACAGTATTGAGATAATCCGTGATGGCAGCAGTTTCGTAAATAAACTCTGCATCAACTGCCAGCGTAGGCAACTTACCAAACGGATTGATCGCCAAGTATTCTGCTGACTGATTTTCGCCCTTGAGGAAATCAACTGACTTGATTTCGTAGTCTATGCCAGTTTCCTCTAACAGTAATCGCACTGTTCGGACATAGGTGCTTAACGGTGTTCCATATACAAGTAACTTAGGCATGCTTTCTTCTCCTATTTGGTTTACTTTTTTATGTCACTAGCTTTAGCGGAGACGTTTGAGAGCGGCTGAAATGTTTAGTCACCCACTCTGGTGACAATCTCTAACTTTCGTTGATAGTCCTCTAGTTATGAAGTTTGACCAAACAGATGCTGACGCGCTTCTTCATCAAGCGTTTGATTTTCTTTAGTGGGTTCTCCAATCTCGTAAGCTCGCTGCACCGCCGATCGAGCAGCAATTCGTTGTGCCCAATTTGCAACGTGATCAAACTCTCGACCTAAATCAATTTCAATTAAGTCAACAATCTTGACCCAGGGGTAAGCAGCCATATCGGCAATCGAATAACTGCCTGCTAAATACTCCCGATTAGACAGGCGCTTGTCCATGACACGGAGGAGTCGCCTAGTCTCATCGACGTACCGTTGTTTCGCGTAGGGCACTGCTTTTGGCGCATATCGCATGAAGTGATTTGCTTGCCCTTGGGTAGTGTCATTATGTAAAGGATGGAGAAAAAGAAACCATCTGCTCCCGTCGCAATTGCTCTCGAATCTTTTGATTGTAGTGATGAATGAAATTCCAAATCGTTCCAATGTGATTCTCTAACTTCTTCGAGAACGATAAAGTTTGGCGCACTAAGCGTGAAATGCGTTGTCGTAACGTGTTATTCAACCGCTCAATATAGCTGGTTAACCCAGAATCCTTGTCTACTGCAAAATGTCGTTTGCTCGGTAGCACACAGGCATAGGCTTCCCAGTGGTCGGTGTAGATCCGGGCATATTGTCGATAGCGGCGCGGCAGGCTATCCCATAGGGCTTGCGCTGACTCGGCAGAACGATCACCGACATGACACCCAATGATTTTGCGGGTCGCTACATCCATTGCTAACCAAACCCATTGTTTATTGCCTTTGTCATCCACCAAAGACCACAACTCATCCATCTGAACCGTCAACCTTGCGGTTGTTTTGGGCAGCACCTCAGCTTGTTGGCGCACCTGCTCATAGGTCTGATTGACGTACTGTTGCAACCAACTTTCCGACAGCTTCAGGACTCTAGCAATCCCCGCTAAAGGAATCCGCTCTAGCAATAACCGATCAATTAGAGCCTTGGTATCTTGATCCTTGGGCTTCCACTGGGGATCTTCGACAAACTGACGACCACAGTCTCGGCATTTATGGTTTTGCTTGCCCCGGCGAGTTGTCCCGTTTTTCATGATGTCATCCGATCCACAATTCGGACAGATTAAGTATGGTTTCATGGTTGATCTCGGTTTACTTAAGCCGTTGGCTCTATTTTCCCTCACCCTTTACGAAAAAGCACTACCCTTGCCCTGCCATTGGTCCAAGTCCAGCCATTTGCCACATCAACCATTGCAAAGCATCGTAACGGTCGGGTAACGTGGTTGGATAAAACAGACCTGTTTTCTCTGCTAAGTACAGCAACATCGCCCCTGATTCAAAGACAGCAATGGAATTCTCTGTATCTTTTGGATTGTGATCCACGAGAGCGGGAATGCGATTATTGGGCGCAATCGCCAGAAACGTTGGATCGAACTGCTCACCTCGAAAAATATTGACGAGCTTGAGTGTGTAATCTAGCTTGGTTTCCTCCAGCAAAATTAATGGCTTATACCCATTGGGTGTTGCCCAAAAATATAAATCGATCATGCTGCTGCTGTTATCTCGTTATACAAGACTGATGCGGCTGTCAAACTATATGGAATTGTAGTTGCTGTCGTAAAAGTAATAAAGTCAGACTGATGAACGACTATCGTGCAGGTTTTGCATGAATCACAAGTGATTGGGTAAGATTTTGTTCAGACACCAAGGACGTAACTCGATCAAGCAATTCATTTATGGACATATCAGTGCTGCAACTCTTTGTGGAGATCATGAGGCAGGGCAGTTTTACCGCGGTTGCCCGCGATCGCAACATCGATCCTTCTTCAGTTTCGCGGGCGATTGCAAGACTGGAGGAAGAACTGGGTATCAGATTGTTTCAGCGAACAACGCGCCAATTGTCCTTGACCGAAGCCGGGACGACCTACTTTGAGCGCATCGAACCACTGGTTGAGGAAATCCAGCAAGCTACAAATATTGCCACAGATGTTTCTGGACAACTAAAGGGAACACTGCGCGTCACCGCTTCTGCATCTTTCGGGCTCAAATGTATTGTGCCGCTCTTGCCTGAGTTTGAGCAGTTGTATCCAGATCTCACCCTTGACCTCCTACTCACCGATGCCGTTGTCGATTTGTTCTCCGAAAGAATTGATGTTGCGGTACGACTAGGACTCCTCGCAGACTCGACCCTGATTGCTCAACAATTAATGCGAACGCACTATTCAGTTTGCGCCAGCCCAGGGTATCTCAAGCGATCAGGACAAATCCAGCACCCACATGATTTGGAGCACCATAATTGCCTGCTATTTCCACTGGCAGGCTTTCGATCAAGATGGATCTTTAAGAACCGAGAGGGAGAACTGAGCGAAATCCTGTTGCTGGGCGCACCATGATTTCCAGCGCGATCGCCCTTCAGCAATGTGCGATCGCTGGCATGGGTTTAGCACTGCTTCCTAACTGGTTAATCGACGCAGATCTATAAGCTGGTACTCTCATTGACGTGTTTCCAGACCATGCTGTAACAGCAACGGATTTTAGCACAGCAGCTTGGCTCGTTTATCCTTCTCGTGCCTACGTTCCGCTTAAAGTTCGGGTGTTTATTGAGTTCATCAGGAAGTCAATTTGATCGTGCGTCAAATTTCTGTGGGTCAGATAAAGTAGAAGGAAAGTTACTTCATTGCTCAACCTATGGAATGCCCATTGTGTAGACACTTGAAGGTGCATAAGCATGGCAAGATGCCCAGTGGAGTCCAACGGTATTTTTGCCCTAGTTGCACTCAAACCTTCAACGAACGCTTTGATACCCTCTACTATCATCGGCACGTTAGCCCAGAGCAAATTCGCCAAGTCTTGCAAGCTCACAGTGAAGGCAGCAGTTTGCAAGGCATCAGTCGCACCAGTGGACTGGCATACAACACGGTTGTCAGCATCGTTCGTGCTGCTAGTCAACGGGCACAACAGGTTCATAATGCCCAGGTGCAAACAGTAAAAACCCCAGAGGTGTCTGCTGATGAGATGTGGTCGTTTGTGCAAAAAAACAGAAGTAATGTCTCCCCGGTGAATTAGAAGTGGGTGATTGTTGGATCACGTTGAGTTTAGCCAATTCGAGTGGATTGATCTTAGCGGCGCGAGTCGGAAAACATACCGATGAACTGATTGAGGAATTGATCGTGAGTACAGAAGGAAAAACCGATTGCAAGCGCTGGAACAGCGATGATTGGGGTGGATATGAACGGGTGCTGCCTCCTGAAATCCTCCATTACATCGGTAAAGATAGAACTCAGAGGTTAGAGCGCACCAATGGCGTTGTCAGACAGCAAACGGGTCGATGGCATCGACGGCAGAACAAATTTGGCAAAGTGTGGCAGCAATCAAAAATCACGACCCGTTTAGTCGTGAGCTATTTCAATTGGATTTGGCAGCATAGTCGCTTCAAGACAACCGCAGCGCAACGAGCAGGTTTAACTGATCGCTCTTGGGCTTGGCATGATATTGCCATTTACCCCACAACCTTTTGACGCACAATTGTCAATTTCAGGCTCGACTAAAACTTGATATGCCAGTCAGAGTCCTCTCATTATTGCTGCAAGCTAACCAGTCGATGAAGCGGATGGTTGAGAAATCTTGGTGGGGTTACCATAATAGTTGTCTGCCGCCGCTTATCTTGATCGTTATTGTATATGTCACTATCGCCCGCGCCGGAGAGGTAGCAGGACTTTCATTTCCAGTGCATCCCCATATGCTGCGTCATACGACGGGATATTACCTGGCAGCCAATGGTCAGGACACACGGGCAATTCAGGCATATCTGGGACATAAGAATATTCGGCACACGGTACGCTATACCGAACTGTCACCAGGGCGGTTTAAGGAATTCTGGTCGGCTCAGTTATAGCAGCGGAAAAATTCTGGTCGTTAGTGAGCGGTTGGAGTAAACTGTCCCATTTACGAGGTCTGGTCAACCACTGCTGAGAAGCCTGTAATGGCGTAAAACCGTTGCTTATGACTTGAACTGTCCCATTTTTGGCTAAAGATGGGACAGTTCAAGCCAACAAGTACTCAAGCAAAGTAATCGCTGAAAGCTTTAATTCATGAGCCTTTCAGCCTTAACGACCATTTTTTGTCCGCTGCTATAACTGAGCCGAATAGAGAAGTCGTTGCCCTTGGGTCAAATGAGCTTGATTGAACATCTTCAACAGATTCGCGACTTCCGCACGCAACCTAACTATCCGTTGTGGGTGGTGTTGCTGCTAGTCCTGATGGGGACGATGAGTGGCTGCACAGGATACCGCCCACTCGCCGACTTTGTTTCCCGCCATCAATCGGAGTTGTTAACCGTGTTGGACTTGCCGAGGCAGCGACTACCGAGTTTATCGACTCTGCGTCGGATCATGGTGCGGGTGGACTTTGTGTCGTTTACTCAAGCCTTCAATGCTTGGGCACAAGAGCACTTTGCCCCTGCACCCCATGAACAACTAGCGACCGATGGCAAAAGCATCAAAGCCAGTGTGAGCGACTACGACCAGTCTTATCAGGATTTTGTCAGTGTCGTGTCGGCATTCAGTGTGGTTCAAGGAGTCGTAGTGGGCTTAGAGACGATGCGGAACCGTCAAACCAGTGAGATTAAGACGGTTGAGGTGTTGTTGGAGACGCTGCAACTCAAGGGAGTCTGCTTTAGCCTTGATGCCTTACACACCCAAAAAAACAGTCGAGCAAATTATCCACAGTGGCAATGACTATCTCCTTGCGGTCAAAGGCAATCAACCCAAGTTATTTGAGCAGGTGAAGACCCAGGTTGAGCAAGCTCTAACCCCTAACGTCAATATCCAAACCGAACAGACGCGTGACCGCCAGACGAAACGAACCGTGACGGTGGTGGATATGGTTACAGGGATTGACCCACAGTGGGTGGGCATACAGCGCTTAATTCGAGTCGAACGAGTGGGGACAAGAGCCAACAGACCCTTTAGCGAAACGCTGTTCTATATCAGTTCTCTAACCTCAGATGCCGCTGGATTTGCTCAACGCATTGGCCAACATTGGCACATTGAAAACCGCCTCCATTGGGTTAAAGATGTCGTCCTCCAAGAAGACTGCTCTCCCTTGTGCGATGGCAATGCCCCCCTCAACTTCGCCATCGTTCGCACAATGGCGCTCAATCTTTTTCGGCAGCATGGCTTTGACTCCATCACTCAAGGGTTACGTCGTCTCGCGCATGATATCCCTGCTCTCTTTTCCTTTCTTCAATAGATCAGCCCTGCCCGCACCCCCCAGGTTTGAACATTGAGCGCGAAGGAGGCGCGCCAAAGTGTCCAAACTTATTAGCACCTAAGTCCAGTAATGCGCGATCTGACAGGCATTTGAGCGGTGCGAGAGACTCGAATGCTCAAGTAATAAGTAGTAATACTCAAGAGAAACGGGAGGGAGTTAAGTTTGTCAGGCACAAGTTGGCGGAGATTGAAGAGGTGCAGGCGTATAAACGGGCGGCTCAGTTAGAGACTTGGCAGCAGTATGGGCAACAGGGGGGGCAGGTTTCTCATCCTTCTCCGGCTCATGTGGACAAGATGCGGCGGTGGTTGGAGTCGGGGGATGCCATTCTGGTGGCGGAGGCGGAGGTATTTTTTGGTTGGATGCAGCAGAACTCAAAGGGGTTTGAGTAGACGGTTAATGGGGGACGGTAAGGATTCTGGTAAAAAAATACAGATCACCGAAAGCAGTCAAAAACAGCCAGTGCCAACTAGTTCTGTTTGAGTGTTTGAAGTTAAATCATCTCGATAAAAACGGATATCCCCGAAAAGATTACAATAATCAGATTAATCGTCTCTGTTAAGTGTTCTCGCTTTTTCGGTGCTCAGGTTCGTTTTCCAGCAAGTAGTTTTTGCCCATCTTCGCGCAGGGAGTTATGCGATCAACAAGGGTCGATTGCCGGAACCGTTGGAACATTATATAAACATCGGGTTGCCGCCCATTCCAGATTGCTTTCCGTGATCTGTGTGTTTTTTACCAGAATCCTTACCGTCCCCCATAGCCCCCATCTTTTACGTGTGTTTAGAGGGCTGTCAGCTTTCCGACTTTTACTCCAACTGCTTCTGCCACGGCTTCAATCAATTTAGTTGGATCAATGGGTTTGGAGAGGAATTGTTGGAAGCCGCCTGAGAGTGCTTGATTTCGATCTTCTTGCTTGGCATAAGCAGTTAGGGCGATCGCTGGGATTGTCCTCCCCCGTTTTTGTTCAACTGCCCGAACTCGGTGCAGTAGGTCGTAACCATCTTCGTTGGGCATCGCAATGTCACTTAACAACACATCAGGGTGCGAGTGTTGTAAGCAATCTATCACCTCTTGCCCACTCGCAACCGCAGTCACTTGAGCACCCGCAAGCTCCAGCACGGTCACAAGATAGTTCCGATTATCAAAATTATCATCTACCACCAGAACAGAGATATTCTCTAGGGCTAAATCGCTATGCAATGACTCCGGGTTTGATATCTGAGAGGCTGGGGTGAATGGGGAGGTCTGCAACGGCAGAAAAATAGTGAAAGTTGTGCCTTTGTCCTTGCCTTCGCTTGCAGCCTCAATTTTGCCGCCGTGAAGCTCAACCAGTTGGCGGACGATCGCCAATCCTAGCCCTAACCCATCATGAGAACGGGTAGTAGATGAATCGGCTTGGCGAAAATATTCAAAAATTTGAGGTAGAAAATCAGGGGCAATGCCAATTCCGGTGTCGGTCACGGTGATTTGAGCAAATTGCTGTGAAGCGGCGCTTGGCGCGTGTGAGTGGTGAGTTGAATTCTTCAACTGAGCACTCAACATTGAGAACTGAACGCTCTCTAACCTCACCTCAACCCGCCCACTTTCTGGCGTGAATTTAATAGCATTGGAGAGTAAGTTGCGGAGGATTTGCTGTAGACGCTGAATGTTGCCGCTGACAATGCAGGGATCAGACGTACAATCCCCGATCAGTTGAATCCCTTTTTCGTCTGCGGCAGGACGGATGGACTCCAGTTCGTCTGAAATCAAGGTGAGTAAATTGACCGGCTGTTGGCAAATTTCCACTTTGCCGCTGGTCAGGCGGGCGACATCCATAATGTCATCAATCAGTTGCGCCTGAGATTGGGCATTGCGATTAATAGTTTCGAGCGCACGACGAGCGGCGGTCTCATCAAGTTTGTCGGTTACCAACAGTTTTGACCAGCCCAAGATCGCGTTGAGCGGGGTTCGCAGTTCATGGGAGACGATCGCCATGAATTCATCTTTCATTCGGTTGGCAGATTCTGCCTGTTGACGAGCAAGCTGTTCTTGGATAATCTCGACCTTCTGCATCGCTAATTCTGCTGATTGCCGCTGGATCTCCTGGTTCTTTTTGAACAACTCAACAAATACAGCGACTTTAGAAATGAGAATTTCGGGATTAATCGGTTTGAGTAGGTAATCCACTGCTCCCAGTGCGTAGCCCTTCATCTGCAACTGATCGTCGGTATTAAAAGCGGTGACGAAGATGATGGGTGTATGCTGCGATCTCCCTCGCTGCCGAATGATGGATGCGGTTTCAAATCCATCCATTCCTGGCATTTGCACGTCTAACAGAATTGCGGCAAAATCCTGATTCAGTAGACATCGAAGCGCTTCTTTTCCAGATTGGGCTGTCACTAGGTTCTGCCCCAATTTGCACAAGACGGCTTCTAGGGCGATCAAGTTTTCTGCACGATCGTCAATCAGAAGAATGTTGGCTTTGAGTTCAGAAGACATGGTGTGAGGAATTGAAGGGTGGAGAGGATGAACGTCTGCCAAGCAAAGTGTGAATTGAGGGTGAGAACTGGGCTGCTCTCTAATCCTCTAGCACCTAGTCTCTAGATTGTGAGAGCCAGACTCGTAACAGTGAAAGCAGTTGCTCCATTTCAACAGGTTTAGTGATGTAATCGGTTGCACCTGCTTCCAGACATTTTTCGCGATCGCCTTTCATGGCTTTGGCAGTGAGGGCGATCATGGGTAGATCAGCAAACTGACCCATCTGTCGGATTGCCTGCATGGTTTCGTAACCGTCCATTCCAGGCATCATGATATCCATCAATACCACATCAATATCAGGATTTGCTTGCAAAATATTAATGCCATCTCTGCCGTTTTCGGCGTAGAGGATCTGCATTTGCTGACGTTCTAACAGGCTGGTGAGGGCAAAGATGTTGCGAACGTCATCATCTACAATCAGCACTTTTTTGTCCGCCAAAATCGGATCGTTGCGCCGTAGCTGTTCTAGTATCAACCGTTGGCGATCGGGTAGGTTTGCCTGAATCCGATGGAGGAATAAGCTGGTTTCGTCGAGCAGGCGATCGGGCGATCGCGCATCCTTTAGGATCAAGGTGTCGGACAGGTGACGCAGTTCGGTTTCTTCCTGAGGGGTTAGCTCTTTGCCCGTGTAGACGATGATTGGCAGGCGACCTAAGTTCGGTTCGCGTTTGATTTGTTCAAGTAGCTCAAAATCCTTGGCATCGGGCAGCAACAAATCGAGTACTACACAGTCAAACTGCTGGGCGCGAATAGCCGTTAGGGTTTCGGCGGCGGTGGCAACCGCCGTGATGCTGACATCGCTATCTCCAATCAACTCGATGATGCTTTGACGCTGCTGGTCGTCGTCTTCGACTACTAACAAGCTCTTGACCAACCGTTCTACAAACTCTTTCATGCTTGCCAAGGCATTCAGCAGAGATTCACTGCTGACGGGTTTTTGCAGGTAGGCGATCGCGCCTTGCCGCAAGCTGCGATCTTGTCCATCTTCCACGGTCATAATGTGAACCGGAATGTGGCGAGTGGCAGGGTCGTGCTTGAGGTAGTTCAACACGGTCCAACCGTCCAAAATTGGCAACCGGATGTCTAGCATGATGGCAGAGGGTTGAAATTCTCGCGCCATCTGTAGCCCTACATCTCCCCGTGTGGCAACTAAGCCTTTGAAGCCATGTTCCCGCGAAAGGTCGAGCAGGATGCGCGCGAAGTTAAGGTCATCTTCAATGATTAGCAAAGAGCGATCATCGGGTTGGATTGAAACGCGATCGTCTTCTAGCATTGGATCCACTGAAAATGTCCCCCCTTGGATGGCGGTCACAGGAGTGGCTACTCGGATTCCTGGCGACGGGCTGGATGGCACGACTTCTGTGGGACGCAGGGCGATCGTCGGGCTAACTGATTGAGCCTTGGAGCCATTTGGAGTTGGCGCTCTGTGGTTTTCTACCGGAATTATTCTCCGCGTGCCCATGTCTTCCCTTCGCCCTGGTTCTCCGTTCTCTTGGCGCTCTACATAGGTCAATGGCAAATATAGAGTAAACGTACTGCCCTGCCCCAATTCACTCATTAGGCGGATTTCGCCGCCCAAGAGTTGGGCAATTTCTCGGCTGATCGACAAGCCTAAACCGGTGCCACCATAGCGACGGCTCGTGGTTCCGTCTTCTTGCTGAAACGCTTCAAAGATGATCTGCTGTTTCTCTGGAGCGATGCCAATGCCTGTATCGGTAACTGCAAAGGCAATTACCTGATCTGCCCGATTTAATCGGGCATTCTCTGAACTCCAGCCTTGGGTGACTACATTGATGTCTAACTGTACTTGTCCCCGCTCTGTGAACTTAAAGGCGTTCGCCAACAGGTTTTTTAATACCTGTTGCAGCCGCTTGACATCGGTGTAAAGGGTGCGAGGCAGTCGCTCGTTGAAGTGCATTTGGAACTCAAGTTTGCGATCGATGGCAACCTGACGGAAGGTACGCTCTAAATGCACTTGCAGATCGGCAAACAGGATAGGCTCGGCATCCACTGAAATTGTGCCAGATTCGATCTTCGCCAGATCGAGGATGTCGTTAATCAGCCCCAGCAAGTCATTTCCGGCAGAGTAAATCGTCTGGGAGTATTCCACCTGTTTGTGGGTCAAGTTGCTCTCAGTGTTATCGGACAGGAGCCGCGCCAAGATTAGCAAACTGTTGAGCGGAGTTCGGAGTTCGTGAGACATGTTTGCCAGAAACTCAGATTTGTATTTAGAAGTCAGCGCTAGCTGTTCAGCTTTTTCTTCCAAAGACAATCTCGCCTGCTCGATTTCGCTGTTTTTGCGCTCTACTTCGCTGTTTTGCGTCGCCAATAGTTCGGCTTTTTCTTGCAGTTCCTCATTGGTCTGTTGCAGTTGCTCTTGCTGACTCTTGAGTAAGTCTTCCGATGCTTTTAAGGATTGCGCCTGTTGCTCCAAACGACGGTTGGTATCGGTGAGTTCAGTTTGTTGACCTTGCATTTCTTCTGCCAGGGATTGGGACTGTTTCAGCAGTTCCTCGGTTCGCATACTGGCGGCGATCGTGTTGAGAACGATCGCGATACTCTCCGTCAGTTGGTCAAAGAAAGTCAGGTGAATGTCATTAAAGCGGTTAAAGGAAGCCAGTTCGACTACTGCCGTCACTTGCCCCTCAAACAGAACGGGCAAGACGACGACGTTCATCGGTGGAGCCTCACCCAACCCAGAGTTGATTTTGATGTAATCCTGAGGAACTTCAGTGACCAGAATTCGCTCTTTCTCCAGGGCGCATTGTCCGACCAATCCTTCGCCGAGATAAAAGCGATTGGCTAGACTCTTGCGCTCTCGATAGGCGTAGGTACTGAGCAGTTTTAGGAAGGGTGGATGTATCTCGCTGGTTTCCAGCAGGTAGAATACGCCGTGTTGGGCAGATACCAGAGGAGCCAGTTCGGACAAGATCAGCTTGGAAACCGTTTCCAGGTCGCGCTGTCCCTGCAACATGCGGGTGAATTTTGCCAGGTTGGTTTTGAGCCAGTCTTGCTCGATGTTTTTCTGGGTGGTTTCGCGCAGGTTGGCGATCATCTGGTTGACGTTATCTTTGAGGATAGCAACTTCGCCCTGCGCCTCAACTGCAATGACCCGCGTCAGATCGCCCTTGGTCACGGCAGTTGCCACTTCGGCGATCGCTCGTACCTGGGTCGTCAAGTTGGCTGCCAATTCGTTTACGTTGTCGGTCAGGTCACGCCAGGTTCCTGATGCACCCGGCACTTTCGCCTGACCGCCTAGTTTTCCTTCGATCCCCACTTCCCGCGCGACGGTTGTTACCTGGTCGGCGAAGGTTGCCAGAGTGTCGATCATCTCGTTGATCGTGTCTGCCAGGGTTTCAATTTCCCCTTTGGCATCCAGCATCAACTTCTGTTTCAGGTTGCCGTTGGCTACGGCAGTCACGACTTTGGCGATACCTCGGACTTGCGCCGTCAGGTTGCCAGCCATTGAGTTTACGTTATCGGTCAAATCTTTCCAGATGCCGGCTACGCCAATCACCTGTGCTTGACCGCCCAACTTTCCTTCGGTTCCTACTTCCCGCGCCACCCGCGTTACCTCGGAGGCAAAGGAACTCAGTTGATCCACCATCGTGTTGACGGTGTTTTTCAGTTCAAAAATCTCGCCGCGCACATCCACGGTAATTTTCTTGGACAGGTCGCCGTTGGCGATCGCGGTGGAGACTTCGGCAATGTTCCGCACCTGTGCCGTCAAGTTACCCGCCATCGAGTTAACCGAATCAGTCAAATCCTTCCAGGTTCCGGCAACACCAGACACCTGCGCCTGTACGCCCAGTTTCCCTTCGGTTCCCACTTCTCGTGCGACCCGCGTCACCTCAGAGGCAAAGGAGTTCAACTGATCCACCATGATGTTGATGGTGCTTTTCAGATCCAGAATTTCGCCTTTCACATCCACCGTGATCTTCTTAGACAAGTCACCGTTCGCCACCGCCGTGGTCACTTCGGCAATGTTTCGCACCTGTGCCGTTAAGCTACCTGCCATGAAGTTTACAGAGTCGGTCAAATCCTTCCAGGTGCCAGCCACGCCGCCCACTTCTGCCTGTACGCCCAACTTCCCTTCAGCCCCCACTTCTCGTGCCACCCGCGTCACCTCAGAAGCAAAGGAATTCAACTGATCCACCATCGTATTGACGGTGTTTTTCAGTTCCAAAATTTCACCCTTGACATCCACGGTAATTTTCTTGGACAGGTCACCGTTCGCCACCGCCGTCGTCACTGCCGCAATGTTCCGCACCTGCGCCGTCAAGCTGCCTGCCATGAAGTTCACGGAATCGGTCAAATCTTTCCAGGTGCCAGCCACGCCGCGTACATCCGCTTGCACACCCAGCTTTCCTTCGGCTCCCACTTCTCGCGCCACCCGCGTCACCTCAGAGGCAAAGGAACTGAGTTGATCCACCATGATGTTGATGGTGTTTTTCAGTTCAAAAATTTCACCTTTCACCTGCACGGTAATCTTCTTGGACAGGTCACCGTTGGCGATCGCCGTTGCCACTTCCGCAATGTTTCGCACCTGTCCAGTCAGGTTGCCTGCCATCGAGTTGACATTGTCGGTCAGGTCTTTCCAGGTGCCTGCCACGCCAGGAACTTGCGCCTGTACGCCCAGTTTTCCTTCCGTTCCCACCTCGCGTGCTACCCGTGTTACCTCTGAGGCAAAGGAACTGAGTTGATCCACCATCGTATTGATCGTGTTCTTCAGTTCCAGAATTTCACCTTTCACATCCACCGTGATTTTCTTGGACAAATCGCCGTTTGCCACAGCGGTGGTCACATCGGCAATGTTCCGCACTTGCGCCGTCAGGTTGCCCGCCATTGAGTTCACGGAATCGGTCAAGTCTTTCCAGGTTCCGGCAACGCCGCGCACTTCGGCTTGTACTCCCAGTTTTCCTTCGGTGCCCACTTCTCGCGCCACCCGCGTTACCTCAGAGGCGAAGGAGTTGAGTTGATCCACCATGATGTTGATCGTGCTTTTCAGGTCGAGAATTTCGCCTTTCACATCCACCGTAATCTTCTTGGACAGGTCACCGTTCGCCACCGCCGTGGTCACTTCGGCAATGTTTCGTACCTGTGCAGTCAAACTACCCGCCATGAAGTTTACCGAGTCAGTCAAATCCTTCCAGGTTCCGGCAACGCCGCGCACTTGCGCCTGCCCGCCCAACTTCCCGTCAGCACCCACTTCCCGCGCCACCCGTGTCACTTCAGAGGCAAAGGAGTTCAACTGATCCACCATGGTGTTGACGGTGTTTTTCAGTTCCAGAATTTCACCTTTGACATCCACCGTGATTTTGCGGGACAAGTCGCCATTCGCGATCGCCGTTGCCACCTCAGCAATATTTCGCACCTGCCCGGTCAAATTTCCCGCCATCAGGTTCACATTGTCCGTCAGGTCTTTCCAGGTGCCAGCCACGCCAGGAACTTGTGCCTGCACGCCCAGTTTTCCTTCGGTTCCTACTTCCCGCGCCACCCGCGTTACTTCTGAAGCAAAGGAGTTCAACTGATCCACCATGGTGTTGACGGTGTTTTTCAGTTCCAGAATTTCACCTTTGACATCCACCGTAATTTTGCGGGACAAGTCGCCATTCGCGATCGCCGTTGCCACTTCGGCAATGTTTCGCACCTGTCCGGTCAAGTTCCCTGCCATAAAGTTTACAGAGTCCGTCAGGTCTTTCCAGGTGCCTGCCACGCCCCGCACCTCTGCCTGACCACCTAGTTTTCCTTCTGCGCCGACTTCCCGCGCCACCCGTGTTACTTCCGAAGCAAAGGAGTTGAGTTGATCCACCATGGTGTTAATGGTGCTTTTCAGGTCGAGAATTTCGCCTTTGACATCCACCGTGATTTTCTTGGACAGATCGCCATTTGCCACCGCCGTCGTCACTTCGGCAATATTCCGTACCTGTGCGGTTAAGTTGCCTGCCATGGAGTTCACAGAATCCGTCAAATCTTTCCAGGTGCCAGCCACACCAGGAACTTGCGCCTGTACGCCCAGTTTTCCTTCGGTTCCCACTTCCCGTGCGACCCGCGTTACTTCTGAAGCAAAGGAGTTTAACTGATCCACCATGATATTAATGGTGCTTTTCAGGTCGAGAATTTCGCCCTTGACATCCACAGTGATTTTCTTAGAGAGATCGCCGTTCGCCACCGCAGTCGTCACTTCGGCAATGTTCCGTACTTGTGCCGTCAGATTTCCCGCCATTGAGTTGACGTTATCGGTCAAATCTTTCCAGGTTCCGGCAACCCCTTTTACTTCCGCCTGCACGCCCAACTTGCCTTCGGTTCCTACTTCCCGCGCCACCCGCGTTACTTCTGAAGCAAAGGACTGAAGCTGATCGACCATCGTGTTGACGATCTGCGCCGTTTGCAGAAACTCCCCTTGCAGCGATCGCCCTTCAATCTCCGTTGCGATCGCCTGGGATAGATCGCCATTGGCTACGGATCGGATCACCCGCGTAATCGCCGCCATGGGCTGCACGAGATCCACAATCAGCGTATTGATTGACCCCTCACAGGCTTTCCACGATCCCTTTGCTCCACCCAACGAAGCCCGTTCATTCGTCTTGCCCTCTTTCCCCACCACGGTACTAATCCGCTCTAGCTCCGTTGCTATCTGCTCGTTCCTGTCAATGATGTCGTTGAGCGTATCGGCAACTTTTCCTGCGACACCCGTCTGGTCAAACGGCATTCGCACTGAGAAGTTTCCTTTCTTCACTTCGGTCAAAACTTTAAGCAGTTGCTTCAGGTCAAGGCTATCGGCTTCAGCGAGAGTTGGAGCAGTTGTCATAAACTTCTACGGCTGCCTTTGATGAGGATGGTGATTAAAGGATGACGCTTGAGACAGTGAGCGAGTCAGTTTCCACGGCGTAAGATTTTCCGAAGGACAAACATACTCCCCTACGGATCTTGTACCGCAAAGGACAGGATCGGCTTCATACCTTGGATAGAAGACCTGTTTTTCATAGATCCGTCTAAAGAGAGATGTCAAAATAGCCGTTTTAGCTCAACTTATGTAAGTTGGCTGCTGTGCTTAAGTTTACACAAAAGTTGTTTGTCTGCTAGATAACAATTGTTTGTAGACTAGATAGCAAGTAATTGGCAATGGATGTGATGGCATTCCCGGCTGCTAGTTACCTATTGCCTATTACTAGCCCTGCTACTATCTCACCTTCTAACCTGCAATTCCCTTGGACGATCAATCCTTACCTAATGAATCGAGTCAGTCGGGAATCAATTTACCCCAACTGGTTGAGGCTGTAGTTCAAGCTGTAACCAAAGTTGGTGAGAGTCGAAATTTGGAGACTGCCTTAGCCATTCGAGATGAAATTCGGCGCTTACCGAACGATCTAGTGACAGAGGTTTTGAACCAACTGATTCTAAGACTGATTTTTGTTGATCCATTGCTGTGTCGTTGGTTTGTGCTAGATGTGTTTTTGTATGATGCTGATCCGGATGCAAAAGCTGATGTTGCCGAGCGAATAAATGTATTGATGGCAGATTTGCGATCGCAGCAAAAATGACTTTTTCTATAAATTAATACAAACTTTCCAAGCTATACCTTTTGCAGCTCAAGCTATCAATTCTTTTAGCCACTGCGGTGGTCTTCAAACGTTAATTGGACTGCAAATCTTTCATAAAACTGCATTTAATCGTTGTTTGTTCCGGCTCTACTCGGTGAGTAGGGAACCAAGTTCAGCTAATAACTTTTCAAGCTTTCTTTTCTTCTTAGGATCATTCCAGACTTTTGCCTTTTTAAGTTGCTGAGTCACAATCGTCAGGCGTTGAGGTAAAGGAATTTCATCGGGTTCAGCAACATCCAATGGTGCTTTAGCCTGACGCAGGGTTTTAACCTCCGCCTGAATTTCACTAACCGAAAGCTCCTGGGCGATCGCCAGTTCTAATAGCTGACGCTGTTGGTTTGCATCTTTCACTTTTAGGACTTCGTTGACTTTGGTGTAATGCAGTTTACCTTGTTGTAAAACAGCTTGAATGTGATCGGGAAGCTTAATCAACGGAACCCGATGCTTGCGAAAACTCTCTGGTGTCAAGCGACCCACAACCGTAAAAATTTCTTCAACAGCTATCCAATCTTCACTACGGACAACGTTGTCCGTAAGCCCACGTTTCTGGTTTGCAGCCTGATTAAGTAGGCTAATGACCTCTGCCTGTGTCTTTCCCAAATTACGGCATAGCATCCCCATAATGGCATTTGTCTCTTCCCATTTATTCAGGTCGCTTCGCTGAAGGTTACTGATTGCCTTAATGTCTTCAGCGATCTCATCATCCACCTCAAAAGATCTAACTGGGACTTTTTCTAAACCCGCGATTTCCGCCGATCGGTGACGCTTCTCCCCTGCTAGCAAATCGTACTCATCCAATGTGCCGGGACGAAGACGCACCGAAAGCGGATCGATCACTCCGACAGCTTTCATAGAAGCTGCCATATTATTCAATTCATCAGGATCAAAATAGCGACGTGACTGTCCTAAATCACGATGAATTTTTTTGTGAGGCACCCAGGTTACAGTGGGTTGCTCCTGGAAACTCTCAGCGTTGGATTGCTCCTTCTTATCTTCCAGACTATCTGTTTCATCTTCCTGGGCATTTGGTGCAGCGCTTTCCTGGCGAATGACCTGCATTAACCCTTTGAAGCGGTTTTGTTTTGGATTAGTCACCAAACACCTCCTTACCAATCGCGCTATATTCACTCCAGGCGGTTCGAGCACGGCGATCGCTCACCTGGTGAACCAATAAACCTTCATTCGCCGCCTTCTGGAACGCCACGGCTTCTCTAATTTTTCCTTTGAACAAAGGAAAGCCAGCTTCAGTTAGAAATTCTCTGGCTTCCTCTCCTTCTCGTCGAGGGGGCGGGGGGACTCTGGTGAGGAGGACTCGATATTTATCAATACCCAAAGCTCTAAGCAATTCAACTGTTTGAATAAGAGCATCGAGAGACATCGTGTCAGGAGTTGTAGGCAGAATCAACAAATCACAACCATCTATAATTTCTCTCAATTCTTCTTCTTCAGCGCTGGCTTCCGTATCGATGACAAAATGCTCACACCCTTTGCTGTACTTAGCAGATTGGTTAACTCCAACGACTTTGAAAGGCAATCCTCCCCGCTCTAGACTCCGTTCTGCCCAGCGAGTTGCCGAACGATTATTGTCACCATCAATCAGAAGAGTTTGCCCTTTGGTTTGCAAATAAGCCGCCAAATGAATGGCTGTAGTGGTTTTCGCAACGCCACCTTTAAATGAGGCAGTCGTAATAATCATGGTGTCCGTAAAAGCGACTCTATTAGTTTATATGGACATGTTGTAAGCAATCCAATGATAAGAAAAACACTTTGCACCAACGGGCTGAAATCTGGGCGATCGCCTCCCCTCTACAAATTTCCAAGCTTTGCGCCTTTTAGTACCGGGGAAAACTTATAGTTAATGCACACCCGCCCATTCGCTAGAAGCAGTGGGCTTAACAATAGTTATTTATTTTGGACTGTGGAGTTTCCCTCGTGCCCAAACAATCCTCCCTTTTTCCAGACGATTACAACAGCTTCTTGAGCAACTTAAAGAGCCGGATTCGGAGAGCGCAGATTAAGGCAGCCGTTGCTGTTAATGAAGAGATGATCACGCTGTATTGGGAAATTGGTCGAGAAATTCTCAGCCGACAACAGCAGCAGGGATACGGCACGAAAGTTGTTGACCAGCTTGCCAAAGACCTTAAAAAAGAGTTTCCTGGACTGACTGGTTTCTCAGCCCGAAACCTCAAATACATGAGGGCTTTTGCTGAGGCTTATCCAGACAAGACAGTTGTGCAATGCAGCGTTGCACAACTGCCGTGGCGACATAATATTGCCCTACTTGAGAAGCTTAAGTCAGGTGAGGAGCGGCTTTGGTATGCACAAAAGACTTTAGAGAATGGATGGAGCCGAGACATTCTCGTGATGCAGATTGAAACTCGGCTGCTTGAGCGACAAGGAAGTGCCATTACTAATTTTGAGCGAACCCTCCCCAAAACTGATTCTGACCTAGCTATTCAGCTTCTCAAAGACCCCTATAACTTTGATTTTCTATCACTTACTCAAGGAAGCCAAGAGCGAGAGTTAGAAAAAGCACCATCGCACATATTCGAGACTTTCTGATGGAATTAGGTGTTGGATTTGCCTTTCTCGGCAGTCAATATTCACTGGTGGTAGACAACAAGGAGTATTTCATTGACATGCTCTTCTACCATGCAAAATTGCACTGCTATGTTGTGATCGAGTTAAAGGTTGGAGAGTTCCTCCCCTTCTACAGTGGACAACTCAATTTCTACGTATCAGCCGTTGACAACCTCTTACGCTCTCCGGAGGATCGACGCACGATTGGCCTCATTCTTTGCCGATCAAAAAGTGACATCACTGTAGAATATGCCTTACAAGACATTCATAAACCAATAGGAGTGGCAACCTATCAATTGAAAGAAGACCTGCCGGAACCACTCAAAGATAGCCTTCCTTCCATTGAGCAACTGGAGATGGAACTGCAAATAGCCGTAGCACAAGTTGAGGAAAAAGACTCCAAGTCAGATGATTAAATGGCTCCTCTCCTCTTCGCGCTAAGAACGTTGGTGTACCTCGCCTGATGGCAATCAAAGGTTTTCATACCAATTTAAATGGTGTGAATGACAGATAGTGCATTGAGTATGAATGGGTAGCCCTTAAGGGAAGCAATGAGTTGAGGGGTTAACTGAGATAAGAGTTGATCAACCTTGTCCTGTAGTTGATCTATAGTCTTGAACGAAGCCCACTTGAGATCCGCCTTGAGATGTTCCCACACCCTTTCAATGGGGTTTAACTCCGGGCAGTAAGGCGGCTGAAACACCAAAATGATATTCTCTGGCACAACCAACGCTTTGCTGGTGTGAAACCGTCCATTATCCACTTGCAGGAGGTTGAGACTATCGGGATAAGTCTGGGAGAACTCATCGAGGAAGCATTGATAACACGCCGTATCCACATGAGAGAATTGCAAGAAAAAAGATTCTCCGGTAGTGTTCTAGACATGGGGGCACTATGGTCAAACCGCACGTCCAAATTCATAGCAATTGATAAACAATCCAATCACCACATCATGCAGCCACTCGGACTTAGAGAAGCAAATCGTCTTGCGAGCTATAGAGCTTCGCTCCGCCAAGGGCGTACGCTTGATTCGAGTTCGTAAGGTGAAGTGTTTCCGCTCAATTTTTTGGGTGTTCCACTTGCCAACTTGATGCTGATTTTCATCCAGCAACCGAGCATAGGCTCCCCAGCCGTCGGTGTAAAACGTTTGAATGCCAAATGGCTCTAACAATGACTTCAGTTCGAGAAAAGCTGTGTCTTGATGGTTCGACAATACCTATGCCAATACTTGCCCAGTTTCATGATCAATCGCGTGCCACAACCAGCGCTGCTGTTTTTTGGATTGGATAAAACTCCACATCTCGTCTGCTTCAGCTTCTTCAACCTGTTTGACCATGGTCACAGCCGTTGGCTTGAGTTGTTCTAATAGTGCTTGATTCACCTGTTCAAGATGACGATCTTTTTTTTAATGCTTCAATCACCGTAGTGGGGCTAATCTTGAGCACACGCGCCGTATCTCGAATTCCACTGCCGTTCATCGCCATATCGCAAATCTGTTGCTTCACGCTGGGTAAGTAGCCTCGGTAAGAATACTCCAAAACAAAACTGTGACGAGGGCATTCGGAGTTGCGGCATTTATAGCGTTGTTTGCCTTCAGCCGTCTTGCCGTGTTTAACGATGTTCGTGCTGTTGCATGCAGGACAATGTACGGGTTCAAGTACCATCGCAGTTTTTTCGGTTCATCTAACTTATTTGAGTTCTCTGATTCTCCCTAATTCTCATCCCCTTGTCTAGAACACCACCACCTTTTTGAGGGGTTGTGCAAAGAACCCCTAATTGTATTGCCTTAAGCACTCACTCCAAAGCCTGCTTTGCTGAACTTCGCTTGAGACCCACTGGACCTTAGAATCCGACAAACTGCGTCACCTGGAACAGCAGGGAATCGAACAAGCCAGGGTTGACCCTTTCGTTTTATAGTAGGTAGCGAGTGTTGCCATTCCTCTTTCGGTAGTGGACTAGACCTGTGGAAATGAGAGAAACTAAAAAGGTCGTTTGCCTAAAGTTTCTGCCATGGTACTTGAACCCGTTGTTTGTCCAAGTTGTGGAAGTAGTGATGTCGTCAAGCATGGTCAATCGGGTGAAGGCAAGCAACGCTACAAATGTCGCAACTCCCAATGTTCTCGCTCTACTTTTATTCGCGACTATCGGTATCGTGGATACCTACCAGAGGTGAAACGGCAAATTGCAGATATGGCAGTCAACGGGAGTGGGATACGAGATACTGCGCGTGTTCTCAAGATTAGCCGCACGACGGTGATTGAAACATTAAAAAAAAGACCGTCATCTTAAAGCAATCAATGAAGCTCGTTTGGCAGAACTTGAACCAACTCAAACGATAGTGAAACTGTGTCAGTGGGAAGATCTGGAGGCTGAAGCTGACGAAATGTGGAGTTATGTCGGTTCCAAGAGGCAGCAACGATGGCTATGGCATGCCATAGACCATGCTACAGGTGAAGTGCTTGCCTATGTGTTGTCCGACCATAAAGATCATGCCTTCTTGCAGCTTAAAGCCTTGTTAGAACCGTTTGGCATTATGCAGTTCTACACCGATGATTGGGGAGCTTATGTTGGCGTAGCCTGCCGGAGGCATTACGACATCTAGAACCTACTTTTCATACCGTTGGCAAACGTCATACTCAGAGGATTGAACGTAAGCATCTAACCTTACGCACAAGAATTAAACGGTTAGTTCGCAAAACGATTTGCTTTTCCAAGTCAGTGTGGATGCATGATGTAGTCATTGGTTTATTCATCAACCGCTACGAATTTGGTTTAGCTATCTGACTCGATCAACAGGTCTAGTCCACCACCTCCTCTTTCAAGGACTGACATTTGCACAACCTTCAAGCAACTGAACCATTCCGTTGTGGATTACACAACTTATCAACAGATTTAGATCTGGGGTATCGCTGACGCTGATGCAGATTCCGGCAGGTGAATTTAGGGTGGGCGCACCGGAAGTGGAACCGGAAAGCAAAGATCGCGAACGCCCCAGCATCGATTAACACTCCCGTAGTTTTTGTTGGGACGCTATCCAGTCACTCAGACGCAGTGGCGTGTTGTCGCAGGTATGACCAGGTTGATAGAGAACTTGCCCCCGACCCATCACAATTTAAAGGAACCAACCGCCCGGTTGAGGTGGTGGATGTAGAGGCGCAAGCGGATGAGATGGGTCGTTTTGTCCTCTCTAAGCAACAGCAACGTTGGTTATGACATGCCATTGATCATGCAACAGGCGAAGTATTGGCATAGGTATTGTCGAACCATCAAGACACAGCTTTTCTCGAACTGAAGTCATTGTTGGAGCCATTTTGCATTCAAACGTTTTACACCGACGGCTGGGGAGCCTATGCTCGGTTGCTGGATGAAAATCAGCATCAAGTTGGCAAGTGGAACACCCAAAAAATTGAGCGGAAACACTTAACCTTACGAACTCGGATCAAGCGGTTAGCTCGCAAAACCATTTGCTTTTCTAAGTCCATTTGGTTGCACGATGTAGTCATTGGGCTGTTCAGCAATCGCTATGAATTTGGCTTGCTGGTTTAGAGTTAGCCACAGGTCTAGAACATGACCTTCTAAATAATTTCTAGCTAGAGTGATTTAAGAGGGCTAAGCCCTACCGACCAGTTGCATAAACCAAGATCTCATGACATGCTAGTAAAGTACGGCATCACGATAAACTTACAGTATTTTAATAATCAAGTATTTCATGATGTTGAAAGATAATCAAGGATTGCAGGTTTCTACTGACTCACCTGTTGCGATCGCAGCGATCAATCGCTTTATCGATCAAGCATTGGGATATGGTTGTGAGACAGAAACTGTTCTCTTGCAAGGAAACATTGCCGATCGCGAATGCGTTCTCATCCACGCCTATCTTGCAGCTTATTATCTTTCTCAAGAAGCGATGGCATCGCGAAAAAGCGCCATTCCTCATTTGAAAGCGGCTCAGGGGCGATTGGCGGAGATTACTGAACGTGAACGACTCTTTGTTCAGGCAATCGCGGCTTGGGCAAATGGGGCAATTGATCACGCGATCGAACTGCATGAAACCCTAACGGATCGATATCCTCAAGATCTGATCTCCGTTCAACAGGGGCAATACCACTACTTTTATCAAGGAAATTTTGCAAAGTTGCTGCGGATTGCTGAAAAGGTCTTGCCTCATCATCAAGAAAATCACTACTTGTACGGCATGTTGGCATTTGGACTAGAGCAAGTTGGAAACTTTGCCGAAGCAGAAGTCTTGGGTCGTCGTGCGGTTGCGTTGAATCGTCACGATCCTTGGGCGCAACATGCGGTGGCTCACGTGCTAGACACTCAAGGGCGGAGTGAGGAAGGAATTGATTGGATGGAGAGTTTGGCAGATACCTGGAAATCATGCAACTCTATGCTTTACACCCATAACTGGTGGCATGTTGCCCTCTACTATCTCTCTCTGGGCAACTTTGAGAAAGTGCTGGATTTATACGACACGCAGATTTGGGGACATGCTGATAAGGAGGCTTCAAAAGACCAGGTGAATGCGATCGCAATTTTGCTGCGGCTAGAACTACGAGGAATTCAGGTTGGTTCCCGCTGGCACGATTTAACACCCTATCTGCTGCCTCGAATTCATGAACATGCCCTTCCGTTTCAAGATGTACACTACATTTATGCGCTTGAACGTGCCGCATATCAAAGTTATACAACTGAAATGCTGTACAGCATGAAAGCCTATGCTGACACGGTGACTGGATCTCAACGCCAAACCTGGGTAGAGGTTGCTATACCCGCAGCAAAAGGAATTAAAGCCTTTGCCAACGACGATCGCGCCACTGCTACTGCCTTATTACAGCCTATTCTGCCTCGCCTCGCCGAAATTGGCGGTAGCCGCACTCAACGCGCCCTTTTTAAGCAGATCTACCAAGCATCATTACAAAATTCCACGATATTTTCTCAAAAATCTAGTCTAGGATTGTGCGATCAGTCCTTTCAAAAACGCTTTAAAGTAATGGGTGTTGCTAGCTAAGTTCCAATTGTTTAGGAAGTTTTGGAAGCTGCGATCGCGTCGTATATTTCAGATAAAATTCGATAATCTTGTGATTGCACTCGTGAATATTTCTCTACTCCAGCCTGAGTCATTGCTGATTGCAAAATCGAGTCAGGATTCAGTAAATAAGTTTGGATCGCATGAATCATTTCAACCCCAAGATGCTGGGCTACAGCAATTGGCGGCATAGGGGCTGGACCAATCGTGCAAATCACTCGTACCTGTTGAGCGAGTGCGGGGTCAGCCTGTTGCGCTTGCTCTAGCACCGTACTGTCGATCGCGGCACAATCCACGATTTCATTGGCGACCCATTGAATTGATCGCTGATGTGAGCCTGAAGGAATTGCTACTCTGAAAAATCTGCTTAACCCTGGTGGCTGTCCACTGTTGAGCAACTGCCAATGCAATAGATTATAACCACTGTTGGAACCAGGGTCGTTGTAGCACACGCTCTTTTCTGCCAACTCGGCAAAGTGCATCAGATCGCTAGCTGCATTGACAATGACATCAGCAAAATAAATGGGTTGTCCTAAATAGCGCGGAGCCATCATCACTGGAGCCGCGATCGCCTGTAGTTTACCCGGTTCAAGATAGTGATGACGGATGAATGGCAAACCACAAATGAAAGCTAAATCAAGCTGATCATTCAATAACAATGGATCATCTAAGGGATCATAATCGGCTTGGATTAGCTCAATCTCAATCGGCAACATTCGCTGCAAATAAGCGGTGACTGCTGCATAAAAACAGAACCAGTTTGGAGCCAGATAAGAGACTGCTTTGAGCGATTGTAGTTGAGACATCAATGAGTTGGCAGGTTCTGCCGCTGTTTTGAGCGATCTTTTGCCATCCAGCCGATCGCCCATTTGCGAGATGCTGCTTCAATCCATAAATACATCAAACTGAGGATGGTTAATCCCACAATCATAATAATTACGCTGTAGGCTTTGCCATGCCACCAAAACTTTGTAACGATTAGCCCCGGCAAACGAGCTAACTTGAGCAGGCGATCGTGCCCTATTGAAGAACCAGGGCGTTTGATAGTCAGAGAAGTGGGGGGATGGGGCGCGATCGTCATATCAATCTCCTAATTGCAATGGGGTATCACTATAATTCATTTAATCATCTATAAATCAATCGGAATATAGTAGATTATTTGATATAGTATGGCACAGGAACGAAAAGAGGACAAATCCGGTATGTCTGACATCAAAAAGGTGAGTGATCAAATTAGTGTATCTGGGCAACCCACCTCAGAGGATTTGCAGAAGATAGCACAACAGGGATTTCAATCAGTCCTCAATTTAAGGGTGACAAATGAAGCGACAGCGCTTGCCAACGAGCAGCAGGAAGCGGAGTCTGTTGAGTTAGCCTATGTCAACGTGCCTTTGTCTTCCGGCTTACCAGATGAGGCTTTAGTCAATGAAGCGTTACATCAACTTGAGGGATTGCCGAAGCCTGTATTGATTCACTGTGGAGCCGGACTATGGGCTGGAGCGATCGCGCTGATTGCCACTGCTAAGGAACAGGGATGGGCGCTGGAGCAACTCACTGAAAAAGCTCGTGAAATTGGATTAACGCTAGAACAGCCTCATCTACAACAGTTCATCCAGCAAATCGGCGAAAAGTCAGGGCAAATTGTCTAAGTTTCTGTTACGCTTCCCCCCTTTCTGGCAAGCGATCGTCTGTTTATCGAGGCATATGCGACAGATTCGTTGTCAAGCTCATAGATCAATAGATCAATAGTTCAACTAATACTGTTTTTCCCGTACTGAGGTCACCCTGATGAGTCAAGTCTTGCAAGAAGTTCTGTCTGCCAATCAACAGTATGCTGAAACCTTTGGCAAAAAAGGGGATCTGCCACTGCCACCAGGTCGTCGATTTGCCATTTTGACCTGTATGGATGCCCGCCTTGATCCGGCTCAATATGCAGGCTTGAGTGAAGGCGATGCCCATGTGATTCGGAATGCGGGTGGGCGCGCTAGCGATGATGCTATTCGCTCCCTAGTGATTTCCTATAAGCTGTTGGGCACTCGCGAATGGTTTGTGATTCACCACACGGATTGTGGAATGCAGTTGTTTACCGATGAAATTATTCGCCGTTTACTGGGAAATAGTTTGGAAACGGCGATCGCAGATGAAACAGGCTGGCAAGATGTGGGGCAAAGTCCTGGTTCTACTGAAGGCGAATTTATCGATTGGCTGACGTTCAAAGACTTGGCAGAGAGTGTCCATGTTGACGTGCAGCGAATTCGCAACCATCCACTTGTGCCGAGTAGCATTCCGATCTACGGTTTCATTTATGACGTAAAAACTGGACAATTAATTGAAGTTCCAACGACTGTGGCTGGCAAGGTGGAAGAGATCGCAGTCGTGTAAGTCTAGTTAAGTTAATCAAGGTGAAGCTTATGTCACAAGCCTGTTGTGGACCCGGTTATGCATCCCCCGAAGCCGCAATGCAGGGCGATCGAGAAAAGCACCTTTATGCGATCGCGCTTTACACGGGATCAGGGATTGAAGAACCCGATTACCTGGCGACCGTAGACGTTGACCCAGAGTCGCCGACCTATTCTCAGGTGATTCACCGTCTACCCATGCCCTACCTAGGCGATGAACTACATCACTTTGGTTGGAATACCTGTAGTTCTTGTCATGGCGATGCCAATAAATCCCGCCGCTTTTTGGTGATTCCCGGCATCCGCTCCAGCCGGATTTATATCGTAGACACCAGTGATCCAACGGCTGCTAAACTGCACAAAATCATTGAGCCAGATGAGATTAAAGCGAAGACTAATCTAACTGCACCGCACACAGTTCACTGTCTGGCGAATGGTCAAATCATGATCTCAATGCTAGGAGATAGTGAAGGCAATGCGCCTGGTGGCTTTTTATTGTTGGATGACAACTTCAACATTCTAGGGCGATGGGAGCAACAGGCAGATGCGATGAAGTATAACTACGACTTCTGGTATCAGCCGCGCCATAACATCATGGTTAGCAGCGAATGGGGCGCACCCAAAACCTTTTATCCCGGTTTTGATCTAGACGATGTGCCGGCCGGAAAATATGGTCAACATCTACACTTTTGGGATTGGGAGCAGCGCACCATTACCCATAGCGTTGACTTGGGCAGCGACGGCTTGATTCCGTTGGAGTTGCGCTTTCACCACAATCCCGACAGCACTCATGGATTCGTTGGAGCAGCTCTGAGCAGCAATATCTGGCACTGGGAGAAAAACGGCTCCTGGCAGGTCAATAAAGTGATCGATGTTCCGTCAGTAGATTTGGCAGGCTTCCCGATTCCGGTGCCATCGCTGATTACCGATTTACTCCTGTCACTGGACGATCGCTACCTCTACTTCTCCAACTGGCTACACGGCGACCTGCGCCAATACGATATCAGCGACCCCGCTAATCCTAAATTAGTGGGGCAGGTTTGGGTCGGTGGCTTACTAGGCAACACGGGTGAGGTCAACGGACGCAAGCTAAACGGTGGACCTCAAATGCTGCAACTTAGTTTGGATGGCAAACG
This sequence comes from Leptolyngbya sp. CALU 1928, assembly GCF_056784215.1. NCBI lineage: Bacteria > Bacillati > Cyanobacteriota > Cyanophyceae > Leptolyngbyales > Leptolyngbyaceae > Leptolyngbya > Leptolyngbya sp. CALU 1928. The sequence goes on from NZ_JBXBCE010000002.1 coordinate 428,413, forward strand.
GCTTTACGTCACCAATTCCCTGTTTAGCACATGGGACGCACAGTTCTATCCTGAACTAGCGAATACCGGGTCTTACCTGCTGCAAATCGATTGCGATACCGAAAAGGGCGGACTGTCTGTTAATCCCAACTTTTACGTGGACTTTGGTGCAGAACCAAAAGGGCCGTCTCGTGCCCACGAAATGCGGTATCCCGGCGGTGATTGCACCTCGGATATTTGGGTCTAACGATGAACACTCATCGGGTTGAGTTGATCAATCGCGATAGCATCATGTTTGAGGTGTCAGAGCAGCAAACGATTCTCGATGCCGCAGAACAAGCAGGGTTGAAGTTGCCTGTAGGATGTCGCTTTGGAGCCTGTATCACTTGTGCTGCCCGATTGATTCATGGCAACGTTAATCAATCTCAAGCCAAATGTCTTAAACCAAAGCAGATCGCAGCAGGGTACGTTCTCCTATGCATCGCCTACCCGCGTGCCGATTGTCAATTTGAAGTGGGGGTTGAGGCTCAAACTGAGCTTTACATCAATCCATTTCAAGGACAATAAACGTGAATTTGCTTCAATGTATTCAGCTATGATCATGCCAAGGCTTTCAGTGGGACTGATATTTACTTGAGTATGAATCTAGAGACTAGTAGTAGCGCTGAACCTCTCAAGACGCTTAAAAAAGCGCCTCAGGACGGTGCTGTCATCCTTAAATTTCTGGGAATATTGCTGGTATTAGCATTGCTATCCACTTTTTTTGTGATTGTAAATGCAGGTGAGCGCGGTGTTTTAATGTGGTTTGGTGAAGTGCAAGCACAAGTTTTAGATGAAGGAATTCATCCTATTATTCCGATTGTTAACACGGTGCAAAAACTGAGTGTGCGGGTGCAAAATCAGCAGAGTAGCGCTGAGGCTTCTTCACGAGACTTACAAGATGTTTATACGGATGTGGCGCTGAACTGGCATATTATCCCCAATGAGGCAAACATTCTATTTCAGCAAATTGGCGATGAACAAGCGGTTGTGAATAGCATCATCAATCCGGCTGTGGAAGAGGTGCTGAAAGCCGTGATGGCACAATATACCGCTGAAGAAATCATTACCCGACGAGATGAGGTGAAAGCGGAAGTTGATCATGCCTTGGTGACGCGGCTTCAGCCTTACCATATTGCAGTGGATGATATTTCCCTGGTGCATGTGCATTTCACCAAGCGATTTAGTGATGCGGTGGAGGCAAAGCAGGTGGCAGAGCAAGAAGCAAAACGAGCCGAGTTTGTGGCACAAAAAGCAGTTAAAGATGCGGAAGCCAGGGTGAATTTGGCGCGAGGAGAGGCGGAAGCCGATCGCCTCTTGCGGGAGAACCTTACCCCGGATCTCTTGCAGCGACAGATGATTGAAAAATGGAATGGCACTCTACCGCTGATCGTGGGTGGAGAGAATCCTAAACTGCTCGATATCAAACAGTTGATGAAAGCCAGTCAAATGAAATCGCCGTAGTCGGAAAACTGACAAAGCCTTCTACTTTCAGGAATTAACCACCATCTTTTCAAAGGCGATCGCGATTTGAGTTTGAAATCGCTGTGGATGTTTGAGCAACAATACTGGCTGTTCAATCGCCAGCGGTTTTCCTGAACTGCTATCAATCACCTGGAGCGATCGCAGTGTTCCCAACTGAATTTCTTTGCTGATCATCAACTCTGGGATGGCAGAAGCACCGCCCCCACTTTCAACGATTGCTTTCACCATTTCGCTACTGCTTAAGATCAGTGGGACGGTCAATTTTGTAGGATTAACACCCCACTTTTGAAGCGCTTGCTCAAATACTTGCTGGGCACCAGAACCAGACTCGCGCACCACCCAATCGGTTTGTCCCAGTTCTTCCACGGCAATGGCCGTACGGCTAAACCAAGGGTGAGATTTGCCCACCACAATTTGCAGGCGATCGCGTCCCACTTCTACCGCGGACAACGCAGCTTTCAACGAGGGTTTAACGTCTCCAGATACAATGCCCACATCAAACAATCCGGTGGCAGTACCTTCACAAATTTCTTCTGCATTGGCTAGGGTACAAATTACTGAGATGCCGGGATGCTGGCGCTTGAACTGACTGATGCGATCAGGTAGCCAATAGTTACCAATGGTCAAGCTGGCTCCCAGTTTCAACTCTCCTTGTTGCAGATTATTCAGTTCTCGCAGCCCGCGTTCTGTTAAAAATACCTGATCCAAAATCTTCTGTGCTTCTACCTGCAACAATTGACCGGCATCAGTAATTTCAGTGCGCCGACCAATTCGATGAAACAACTTGACGCTATACTCCTCCTCTAAACTCTGAATGGCTGCGCTAACCGCAGGTTGAGTGATGTAGAGGGCCTCGGCTGCGCGAGTGAAGTGGAGATGTTCGGCAACAGCGAGGAAAATGCGAAGTTGCTCAAGCGTCATGGGTAAAACATATCGTTTTGATTCATGAACAGTAGCCATGATCAATTTATCTCGCAATTATAAAACTAGCTCTCTTAAAAAGGGAATAGAAGTCGATAAGATTCGCTGCTAATCACGATTCGCAATCCCAACCAAATCAAGACAAAAGGGAATACTTTTCGGGCATAGCGAGCAATGATGAAGGCGATCGCGGGTTGACGAGTCAGGTTATAGGACGCAAAGCACCAGAGTCCAACCGTTGCATAACACACTGCCACAATCACTCCTAAGCTGGGGAGTGTGCTGCTGGCAAACAACGGCACATAGATGCCAATATTGTTGCCGCCATTGGCAACCGTCACCGCAGAAACGCGATAAGTTTGGGGATCGCGCACGGTTGCCCAGAGTGATTTTTGTCGGGGTCGCGATCGCTCAGGATTTGCTTTCAACGTATCCGATACGGTATGAATCACGTCCTTATCATCATGACTTTCTCGGCTGATTAATTGACGGATGCCAATCATGACTGGCAGAAAACCTAATAATCCAATCCAAATCTCTGGAATCACTAATCCTCCGAGAAACCCAACCAGGCTGACTCCCACTAATGCGGTAAATCCCAAGTATTCTCCAATCACCACATGGCGGGGACGAAAGGTTCGATTGACTTTGCCAAAAAACAGGGTCAGATATAAGTTGTCATCAAACGTGGTTGCAATTGCGGCTGCCATACCCGTTGCTAAAGTTCCTTCTAACCAACTCATAATTCCTTCCTCTTCAAGTGCATGAGGACACTCTATTCGCCTCTATTGATAAGAGCAAACACTCTTTCTTGTTGAATTGATAGTTTGAAGTGATGACTCTACAAGCACATTGTAAAAAGAATTTTAGGTAATTCTATATTATGTATTTATCGCTACTAGAATGAGTCCTTATCAACTATATTTAAGGCAATAGAAGCGTGATTGATAGGTAGTTAAAAGGCACACAAACTGATGTGCTTTTAGTTATTTTTAGAGCAAAAATCTATTCATATAAACTAATTTATCAGAAAACTTTGACATCTTTAAAAACCCTCATAAGCTGATGTGCTTTTGTATCTTTCTACGGAGCTAGTTTTTTGGATGACGCTGGGATCGTCGTATTACCAGGAGTTGTGAGAGTACTGATTATCGCTATCATTCAATGCAAAGGCTGGAATTCAGGAATTGATTAAGCGCTCGATAACTTCAGACTATTAATTCAACAACAAAGAGTATTTGATTTTATTGATTGCACCGCTTAAGTTAAGGTCATGAAATTTCAATTCGTCAAAGTGGTCAGATATGAACAATGTACTCACCGCTATTTCCACTGGGATCACTGCCTTTACTGCAACCAATTTAGATGACATCTTAATCTTGTTGTTATTTTTCTCTCAGGTGAATGCGATCTTCCGCAAACGGCATATTGTCATTGGGCAATATTTAGGATTCAGTGCCTTGGTGCTTGCCAGTTTGCCGAGCTTTTTTGGTAGCCTGTTACTACCGCGTCCCTACATTGGCTTACTGGGAATTCTGCCGATCGCCATTGGGTTTAGCCGCCTGTTCGATGCGACTGATGATGCCCAAACGGAAGAAGCAATCAAGCCTTCAGAAAACGCCTGGTTTGCTGGTTTTTTGTCGCCTCAAACTTACAGCGTGGCAGCCGTTACCTTTGCCAATGGGGGCGACAACATCGGTATTTACATGCCGTTGTTTGCAAGCTGCACCGTGGAGCAATTGGGGATTATCATCGGGACGTTTCTGGTGCTGGTGGGCATATGGTGCTATGCGGCAAATCGGTTAATACAGGTGCCCGCGATCGCCGACAGCCTGACCCGTTATGGCAACTATTTGATTCCATTTGTGTTGATCGGGTTAGGCGTTTTGATTTTGATTGATAGTCACACCCTAGAAAATCGTGGATTAGCTGTGTTGACCTTGGTGATCAGCGGCTCCTGGATTCTGTCGCTATTGAGCAATTTATCGGCGCGAGTGGTGCCGCTTGCAACAGAAGGAGAAAAGACCTGACCAGGCTTGAGGGCGATAACTTCTTTCATTAGGCATAGTTCATGATGGATAGAGTGCTATCGCATGATGGGAGTTGAGAATTGTGGACTGGATTTTGCAGGCGATTCGTGAAACGATTCCCGTAGGAATCGTGGCTGGAGCTACAGCCTTTATCGCAACCAATATTGATGACATTGTGATCTTAATGGTGTTCTTCTCTCAGGTCAGCCCTCAGTTTCGCCCTTGGCACATTGTTCTAGGTCAATACTTAGGTTTCTGCGTGCTGATTGCCGCTAGCTTGCCTGGTTTTTTAGGGGGACAAATGATCCCTGAACAGTGGATCGGTTTGTTAGGGATTTTTCCAATTGCGATCGGGATTCATCAGTTGCTCAACCGTGAAGAAAATGATGATTTAGAGGTTCAAACTGTTTCTTCAGAAGTGAGTGTTTCATTTCTTCATAAGTTGCCAATTATTGGCTCATTAATTCAATTGTTTCCGGCTCAGATGTATCACGTTTCACTAGTCACGATCGCCAATGGCGGTGATAATATTAGTATCTATCTTCCACTGTTTGCCAGTCTTGATTTATCTGGTTTATTAGTGGTGCTTGCAGTATTCTTTCTGTTGATTGGAGTTTGGTGCTTGGTTGCTTACATGCTCAGTAAGCATCCCAAGATTGCTCATGTTTTAACCAATCATGGAGAGGCAATTGTCCCTTTCGTGTTGATAGTCTTAGGACTCTATATTTTGATTGACAGTAGAAGCTATCAGCTTTTACCCATTCCAGTTTTGAAATAATCTATTGGAGACCATGATGAAGGTGTTAAAAGTTTTATCAGTACTGTTAGCGTTGGTGTTGAGTTTGGCGATCGCGCAACCTGCGATCGCCGATCCTCTTTCCAAAAAAAGCCCCGACTATCCAGTGATTACTCAAGCTTTGACCGATTTGCTCACACTCCAAAAAGATCCTGACCAAACTCAGTACAAGGCAGATGAACTTCAGCAAAAAATTTCTGACTTTAGACTGCAAAAATACATTCTAGAAAGCGCTGAAGATTGGGGAACTTGCCGCAACGAAACGGGTAAAACCCTAGCGATTTATGCCAGCAAGCCTAAGCAAACTATAAACACGCTTTACTATTTGGCGGCAGGTCAAGAGTTAGATGATGAGTATAAATGCACCGGAATTTATTTGCCGAGTGATGCAAAAATTGCCGGGTTTAATTTGCCTGTCGGTGAAGCAGTTGCCCTGAAAGTATTCGATGGCGCTCAACTGGTGGCAACGGCAGATCCAGACACGGGGGAGATTGCTTTAAACACGCCTTTAGCACTAACCACTCTCGTCAAAACGGGTGAACCAGGCTGGTCAATTCCGGCACTGACCCAAGCGGATATTGATGCCCAAACACCTAACGCTCCGACTGATTAAACCCCAGTTGAGGTAGGGGCAGGTTTAGCTAAAAGATTAGTTCACAATGAAGAGATTTTCCTACGAAACCTGCCCCTACAAAGATCATCTGATAAAAAAATTTGCGCTCTAGAATTGGATTCCAATCGAAAAATTTCACAGCCCCATTCACGACGGTGTTATTCAAATCTGTAACTGTGAAACCTTTAGAAATTACTGAAATACCAACCGAAAAACCACCCAGACGTAATCCGAATCGGATTCGGGATCATTTGGCGAATGAACGCACCTATCTGTCATGGATGCGGAGCGCGATCGCTCTGATGGGGTTTGGCGTGTTGATTGTCCGCCTGCGAATTTTGCGCCCCCCTTTGGCACCTCAACCTCCAGGCAACGGCTGGAAACTGGGTCTGGCGTTTTCCATCGCAGGACTGCTAACAGTGCTGCTGTCTACCTGGCAATATTTTGCTGTGCGGGATGACATTGAAGAAGATACCTATGAGCCGCCCGATCGCTGGGTGATTTTGTCGAGCTTGATGATCATCCTATTAGCGATTGGCGTGATTTATTATGTCTTTTCAATTCCGCTGGAATCGATGGAAGCACTCCTAATTGAATAGAGTTTATCGATCAGCCAATGGGTGATGAATGCCCACGCGATCGCCAACATCCAGCCAGCCAGAATATCGCTGGGGTAATGAACCCCTAGATATAAGCGCGACCAACTCACGCCCAACACGAAGCCGCTGCCAAGCATCAAAATCCACCAGCACCAGCGGGTTTCCCAGCTTAAAATCACTAGAATCACCACAAGCGTTGCGCTAGACATCGCATGACCACTGGGAAAGGCAAAACCAGCCGTTACAGAATAGTTGGTTTCCCACAAATGCGGACGCGATCGATGCATGAGCAATTTGAAGACATGATTAAGCAGACCGCTGCCAGAGGAGGTGATCAGTAAATAGGCGAGCGCTTTCCATTGTTGGGTGATCAACAATGCTATTCCAATCACGATGATGGCTGGAACGACTCCCCAGTAAACTCCAAGTTCAGTTAAGACCGCTGCAAATCTATCTAGCTGAGATTGAACAGTTCCATGAATTGCCAGTAAAACCGGCTCGTCCCAGGCAATTCCACCAGGTGCAGATCTGATTGCGATCGCCAACAGGGTAAAAATGATTAGAGGAACCGCAATCCCCAAGATCGCGGTCAACGATAATCGACTTAAGCGGAATAAGCGAGTTTCCAACTGACTGAAATTAAGATTACATAAATCATAAACCGCAATATCTTTTGTGGGGCAACTTGGCAAAGCTTTGCACCTAAAAGCACCCCTGGCACCGATCCAATCCAGATGGGAATCACCAAGCTCCAATCAACGGTTCCCAGGCTCAAATGGGCTAAGGCAGTGAAACTCAACAAGATCGCTGCCTGCACCAGATCGGTGCCCACGAGTTTCCGGGCATCCAGTTGAAAAAGAGCCACTAACACCAAGGCAAACAGTGAGCCAGAAGACACGCTGGTCATACCGACGATGCAGCCGAGAACCGCCCCGATCGCGATCGCCCAACCGCGACCTACACCGGTTTCTAAGTTGATTTTGGGCAGAGAGGGCAGCGTTAGAGTGGGCGAGATCGTCAACAACACTAAATGCACCAGTGCCATTAGGGTGACGAGCAAAATTGAGATGCCCAACAGTTTCAACAGCACGAAGTCTAAATTCACATCCTGAGACTGCCTCAAAAGATGCAGCAATCCCACCCCTAAAAAGGAACCAGGCACACTGCCAAACGCTAACCATTTGACTGCGGCTAAGTCCACGGTTTGCTGTCGCCAATGCTTAATACCACCAACCACTTTCATTAAAGTGGCAGCCATGACATCGGAACTGATTGCCACAGCCGGGGGCACATTAAACCCGAAAATCAACAGCGGTGTAATCAGCGAAGCGCCGCCAATGCCAGTTAAGCCCACCAAAATGCCAATGCCAAAGCTAAATGCAGGCAGCAGTAAGTAATCCATGATGTTTGCTGGCTTACCGCCCGATTGTGAAAACAGGCAGCAAAGCGCTCAAATTAAGCGTGCCTTCTGGTGAAAACAAGCCTGATAGATTCAAGATGTGAAACTTCACCAGAGCCACAATGAGGATTGTATAAGCGGTTGATGAAATGACTCCCGTAAGTAGTTCTCGTTTCAAGTTGTGAGTTTTAGACTGTCCTTGCCAGACATTAACGACACCAAATTGCATAAACAAGATGCCAACAATATTGGAAAGCCAGTATCCCGCGATCGCGCCTGGTATCAGCCAATCTGCAACTACTAAACTGCACAAATAACCAAATCCATAGGCGATCGGCAGATTAATGATCAAATCGTTCCACCAGCACAAGGGGGAGAGCAAATAGCCAATTATCACAAGCAATCCACCGCGCAATCGCCTAACCGTAAAGCGTTGGGCGACTTCAGAGATCTGAGGAGACCCCTGTAAATCCACAACCGACTCCTCTACTTCTCCAATATTTTCCAAGTTAGTCATAAAATACGGTTTCTTGATATATTTACCGTATTTTATCAGTTGGGGATCACAGTCTGTACAAAAAACCGATGGATTTATGCCTTTTGATACAAATACAGCAAATTAGGTTCAGGTGAATGTTGCGAATTGTGGCGCGAAGCCTTGCTGCTAGGTCTATAAAGACGTGCTAGCAGCTTCACATCGCGATTCTAAAATGCTTGACTTTACCTATTCTTAATCTAAACTTAATCTATCGAGATTTGCGGCAATTAATTTTAGGCTGTGAATTTTCCGATAGTCCTACAGCAGGAGCCAATCTGATGGAAAGAATGTTTTTGGATTCTAATGACTGGATGCACATTGCTTTTCGTCTCAGTTTAGCTATGATTGTTGGCTGCTTGATTGGATATAATCGCCAGCGTGGAGGCAGACCCGCTGGAATGCGAACTTTTATGCTGGTGAGTATGGGGTCTGCTCTATTTGTGATGATTCCGCTTCAGGCTGAAGGAGATAGCTCGTTTGCGGCAACCAACGCCCTCAGCCGCACGATTCAAGGAGTCACGACAGGAGTAGGGTTTTTGGGAGCCGGATTAATTTTGCAGCAAGGAGGCAAAAAATCTGAGCCTCCTACAGTCCGGGGATTGACGACGGCTGCGACAATTTGGATTTCAGCGGCTCTGGGCGCAGCGATCGGGTGTGGGCTTTGGCAGATGGGCATCTTGGGAGCATTACTCACGTTGGGCACCTTGAGTGGCATGAAGCGAGTCCAGAAGTCGCCACTGTTTCGTAAAAATCAGTCTGTGTTGGAAGGCGTTCAACTGCAAGACTCTGTAGCCGATGAATTCGATTTAGAGGACTGATATGAATCTACATGGATAGCAAGTAGATTAAAAAATTCTTGTTTAACGGAGTTTAAGGCTTTGAGGAAAAAAGGGCTTAAGTCTCGCTTCCAAATTGCCTCTGTTTTTAACCAACGTCAGAGAACCAAATTTCTGATGCTCAATCCGCAGCACTCTTCCTTGGGCGATCGCTCTAGGAGCTTTGCCGACTGCCGCATTGGGTTATAGCAAGTCAAGCACCGAAAATATCAGACTTAAACTCAAGCCGACAGTAAACAAGCAAGGAAATGCCCTGGCAACCATTTTTTGCCAGGGCAGACTGATCTGGTTATGGAAGGAAAAGGCAGAAAACCTGAGTGAAGCGACTAAACCTATTTTTTAACGAATGCGTATTTAACCAAAACGCCCACTCACGTAAGCTTGGGTTTCTTGCGATTGGGAAGCTTGGAAAATTTGTTCAGTTGGTCCAAACTCCACTAACTTGCCCCGTCGTTTGCCCTGTTCGTCTGTTTCGGTATTAAAAAAGGCTGTCCAGTCAGCAATTCTGGTTGCCTGCTGCATATTGTGGGTCACCGTAATAATGGTGTAGCGCTCCTTCAGATCTAGGCAGAGGGCTTCAACTTGTCGAGTAGAAATAGGGTCAAGCGCAGAGCAAGGCTCATCCATCAGCAACACATCAGGCTTCATGGCGATCGCCCGCGCAATGCAAAGTCGTTGTTGTTGTCCTCCAGACAAAGCGGTTCCTTTCTCTTGTAATTTGTCCTTAACCTCATCCCAGATCGCAGCCTGTTTCAGGGACGATTCCACTAATTCATCCAGATTGCCCTGATAGCCATTGGTTCTGGGAGCGTAGGCAATATTTTCATAGATTGATTTAGGAAACGGGTTCGGTCGTTGAAAAACCATGCCGACTTGTCGGCGCAATTTGACCGAATTCACCTGGGAATCATAGATATTTTGGTTGCGATAAATCAGTTTTCCCTCAACTTTTGCGCCCGGAATCAAATCATTCATCCGATTAAAGCACCGCAGTAACGTACTTTTGCCGCAGCCGGAAGGTCCAATAAAAGCCACAATTTTCTGTCTGGGGATTTTGATATAAACATCGACTAGGGCTAAAAAGTCGTTGTAAAGCACCCTGACCCCTTCGACATCAAACACACTATCATCGGTGCTGAGGTGACTACTTGCGTTCGTCATCGGTTGAATCTCCTTCAGTGAATCTCAATAAAAAGCAAATTAAACTGGATTGGAAAAGCGCTGGCGCAGATAGATGGCGATCGCATTTAGGACTGAAATCAACAGAATCAGCACAATAATCGCGGCAGCGGCAGCACTAGCAAACCCTGGCTCAGGACGAGAGATATAGCTAAAAATTTGAATCGGCAACGCCATAAAGCGTTGAAATAGACCAGGGTTAAAGGTGAGAAAGCTAACCGCTCCCACCACCACCAAACTGGCAGCATCCCCAATCGCCCGCGACACAGAAATAATCACTCCGGTCAGAATCCCTGGAATGGCATAGGGCAACACATGGTGTCGAATGGTTTGCCACTTGGTACTGCCTAATCCATAGGAAGCCTGCCGCAGGGAATCGGGAACCGCCCGAATTGCCTCCCTCGCGGTGACAATAATCACAGGCAAAGAAAGCAGAGCCAGGGTCAAGGCTCCCGAAATTAAGGTCGCCCCAAAATTGAGTAAATAATTAAAAACGCCTAAACCGAGTAACCCATAGACAATCGAAGGAATCCCTGCCAGGTTGCCAATGTTAATCTCAATCAGTGCCGTCCACCAAGTTTTGGGGGCATACTCCTCCAGGTATAAAGCCGCCCCTACCCCAATCGGCACTGCCACCAGAATCACAATCAGTCCCAGATAAAGACTGCCCATAATCGCAGGGCGGATACCGCCTCGGTCGGGAAAACGGGAAGGCGTTTCGGTGAGAAATCCTGGGGTTAACAAGCGACCCAGCCCATCATGGAGAATATTCAACATCAGCAAAGCCAGGACAAACAGACCGACGAGTAACCCAATCAAGAAGAGATACTCAAAGACTTTGCCGATCGCCTCTCGCCGTTCTAGGCGGTCATTAAATTCAAAATAATTGACGGAATTATCCGTTGGAGCAGATCTAACCATGGTATTTAATCGTATTTTTCCTTAAAGCGATTAGAGATCAAATAGCTGGCAATATTCAGCGTTAAGGTAATCACGAAGAGAACCGCTCCTACTGCATACAAGGACTTGAAATTGAAACTGCCCCTGGGCGCATCTCCCCCCGAAACCTGTGCCATAAAAGCAGTCATCGTCGCGATCGATTCCAGTGGATTGAGGGTCAGCCGTGGTTGAGCGCCAGCCGCAATCAGAACGGTCATCGTCTCTCCGACGGCGCGGGAAACGCCTAAGATAATCGAAGCCATAATCCCAGATAGGGCTGCGGGCAGAACCACCTTAAAGATGGTTTCTAACTTGGTAATTCCTAAGGCAAAGGAACCTTCCCGCAGAGAACGGGGCACCGCTTTAATCGCATCTAAGCTGATCGAACCCACCGTCGGCGTGATCATAATTCCCATCATTAATCCAGCGCTGAGGGCGTTAAAAACTTCGATCGAGAAAACGTTCCGTAGCACCGGCGTGATAAACAGTAAGGCGAAGTAGCCATACACCACGGTCGGAATTCCCGCTAAGACTTCCACGCCTGGGCGCAGAATTGAGGCTACTTTTGGGGTGGCATATTCAGCCAAGTAAATGGCGGAAGACAACCCCAACGGCACTGCAACCGCCATCGCGATCGCCGAGGTTAACAACGTTCCGTTAATCAGGGGCCAGATGCCAAACCGGGGAGTGGCAAACAGAGGTGTCCATTGGGTATCCAAAAAGAACTGTGCTAGGGTCACCTCTTGGAAAAAAGAAAGGGTTTCTGTGAAAATAATGGCGACAATGCCAAAGGTCGTGACCACAGACACAAAAGCACAGGCAAACAAGATCGCCCCAATAATCTTTTCAGGAACATCATCCGATGCCTGCTTGAGCAGGGAATCATCCCCAACAAAAAGAGCATCATCCAAGGAACTAGGACTTAGAGTCATGATCTGAAGGGTTCCTCCTTAAAGAAAGTTCGTAATCGGTTCACCGGGCTTCGCATCCTTGAAGGTCGATCCGGTTTTGCGCTGCTCAAATCGTTGCAGAGTCTTGACATAGGCAATGTCAGGTAACGGCACATAGCCCACGCCATCGACATATTTCCAGGAATTTTCCAGATAAAACTGCACGAATCGTCCTACAGAAGGCTTGGTATCCAGGGCTTTTTTACTGACGTAGATAAACAGCGGACGAGTGAGGGGGCTATAGATATTGCGCTTGACATTCTCTAGGGGAACCGGTTTAACACATCCTGTCCCTTCTAAATTTTCTAGCCCCACCCCATTCACCTTGTCTTGGCTTTGGATAAAAAAGGCAATCCCCGCAAAGGCAAAGCCAAACTTATTACCAATCACCCCTTGAATTAGGGTGTTTTGGTTATAGCTGGGGGTAAAGTCACTGCGAATATTGCCTCTTTTCTTGGTAATGGACTGGGTAAAATAATCCGTCGTACCCGAATCTACTGGAGGCGCAAACAACAAAAGCCTCTCGTCCGGAAAGGAGGAGTTGACTTGTTTCCAACTGGTGATTTTGCCTTCCGCGCCAGCCTCCCAGACTTTTTTAAGCTCTTTCAGGGTGAGGCATTTGGCAAACTTATTTTCCCGGTTGGCGACGAGCGCCAAACCATCAAGAGCCATGGGTAGTTCAATATATTCAATGCCACTCTTTTTACAAGCTTTGGTTTCTGACTCTCGGATCACGCGGGAGGCACCTGCGATATCAATCGCGCCATTGCAAAGCCGCGCAAAACCCCCGCCAGTGCCACTACCCGCCACACCTAACTTGGCGTTGGGATTCACTTTTTGGTATTCTTCAGCGACGGCAAGAGATAGGGAAAAGCCCACAGCCCCGCCATCCACACTGACTTGCTGTTCCTCATTGCCAGAGGTGCCGCAACTGATCAGGAGATGAGCCAGAATCAGGAGGGGAATAAAGTTGAAAAAACGGGACAGTTTCATAGACTTGAGGTGAATTGAGAAAAATGTAGATAATGAAGAGCTTAGGCAGGAGGGTTCGCTCTGATTTGGTCAAAAATAGCCCCTTTGTCAAAAAACTCCTTTTTGATCAATTGCCAACCGCCTAAATCTTGAGCATTGAACAGGGTTTTAATGGGCGGAAATTTTGACTCTGTGGTGGTAGCAACAAAGGGATTAACCGAACGGTAGCCGAATTTAGTAAATTCTTCTTGAGCCTCTTGCGAGTAAAGAAAATCCATAAAGGCTTCGACAACTTTTCGGTTTCGGTGCTTATCCACGTTTTTACTCACCACCGCTACGGGATTGTCGATCGAAATATTCAGGGGTGGAATAAAAAAGTCAGTATCGGGTCGATCCGCCCCCGCCAAAATCAACTCATTTTCGTAAGTAACCAGGACATCGCCCTGCTTCTCTTTGAAGAATAAGTCACTGGCTGCCCGTGCATCTTTAACGAGAGTCGGGATGTTTTTGTAGACTTTGCTGACAAACTCCTTAGCTGCTTCTGGTTCACCTCCAGCTTGGGTTATCGATCCCCATAGCCCTAAAAACTGCCAGACGGCAATACCGGAGGTTTGTGGATCGGCTGAAACAACCTTTACATCCTCTCTCGCTAAATCTGCCCAATCTTTAATCTTTTTGGGATTGCCTGCACGGGTAACGATGGTCGCGACCGACTGGCTCAACACGCCCCGTCTGGGAAATCGGTCTTGCCAATCTCGATTAACCAACCCGGCTTCTGCCAATCTAAGCACATCCAAGGGTAGGGCAAGATGAACCACATCGGCTTCTTGTTTGCCCGCAAGGACTTCGTCGGTTTGTGCCAGCGACCCGCCATAAGTGCGTTCAATCACGACATCTTCGTTATATTCTTTTTTCCATTTTTCAATAAACTTGGGAATAATTGCGTCATGAGCCGCTTTCGTTACTGAAAAAGAGACGAGTTTAATCTTGACATCGCCTTGGTTCGCTGCACTGACTCCTGAGCAAGCCGCCAAGGATGTCGTTAAGATTGCCCCCAGCAAAAATAAACTAATAAATAGTTGCCCCGATCGCCCCAAAGACTCATTCAGCGATCGCAGCCACTGAGAAGAAGAGGCGATCGCACGTTTAATGGATTGAATGATTGAATTTGATAATTTCGGCAAAAACTGCTGTTGATTCACGAAGCTCTTCTCAATAGTCACGGTACTTCTAGCGAAATTGCGTAAATTGATTTATGGATCATCACAAACGATTGAGCATGGATTGCAAAGCACAGTCAAGCTCAGCATTTGGGCTTAAAACCGTAAAACCAAACAAGCAATCCAGTAAAGGGGATGGTCAACAAAATAACTGAATCCAAATCACCTTAGTATTTAATACGGTAAATCGATCTGGATTAAGTAGATTAGTTGCTAGAACAGAAAATTATCATGCTCAATCATTAAATGCAAGTAAATGAAGCATTAGGTATTGTTGAAGAGAATGTCTCTCCGCCAACCTGACTCAGATTTCGTAGTGCCAAAAATCTACTTCGCTCAGCACAATCCGGCGCTTAGAAACACGTAAGATCAACCCTTGCTGTTCAAACTGGCTCAGGATTCGGGTGACGGTGACTCGTGTACTACCGACCATTTCGGCAATGTCTTGATGAGTCATATGCAAGTCTAATACTTGTCCAGCATCACTCTGTTGCCCAAACTTTTTTGCGATCCACGACAGCAATTCCGCAATCATGGTTTCGGCGCGTCTGTGGCTCCGTATTACCAGCAATTCTTGAGTTTGTTGAATGTGGGTAAAGAGCGCTTGGGGATTTTGCTCCCAGTAATCTTGAGGAAGACCACTGACAATAACATTGCTTAAACATTCAATTTGATGAGCATTAATATGCGGCATTGCCCCAACGATGTCTCCTATCCCCCATAGCCCCAACCCGATCGCGGTTCCATCTTCTAGCCAAGTGAGTGTTCGGACGACTCCCGACTCAATTTTCCAAATGCAGGTTTGGATGTTTGGCAAAAAAGTCCGTCTGGCAAATTTTCGTTGGGTCATTTGGAGGCAGCAAGCTACGAAGCGGCTATTCTAAAAATGTACTTTAACTTGATAGACTTATCGTAACTCTTTGTCAAAATGCAAATCACCTGCTTTCTTAGAGAATCGATTCCTTTCAACATCCGCACTTTGAGTCATGCTTGGATTGAGCTAAATTCAATGTAAAAATAAGGATTTAGAAATTGGCAAATGACCGTCAAGGAAAAAACTGATTACTGAGGCTGAATCTACCATTAACGAGAACATTCATCAATTGGAACCAGAGAGAGTGCCGTTCCAAGAAGGCGATCGCGTGCGCTTAAAACAGCCTTTTAGACCCAATTTATATAGTTCCGAAGAATATCACTGTGGGATTATCATTGGACTCATTCAAGCATTATCAAAAGTAGGTCAATCTGAAGTTGTAGGGATTGTTCTCCACTTATACAATCCTCAAACATTCGTGGAATATCAAGATGAGTCAGGCGAAGAAATGCTGTTTTACTTTCACATGAACGAGGTGGAATCTTACTCATCTTGATGACTTTGCAGAACGTCAGTTATCTCTGTTTCGCTATAGTAGGGAATCCAACTATCAGCGGTCACAAAATAGCGAATTGCTTTGAAGTTTAGCAAGCCAGAGGGGCTAAACCAATGCTCTACTTGACTAGGAATATGGATGTAATCCCCTGGCTGCACAAGAACTTCTACCTGGCTATCATCCGATCGCTTTAACCCAAAAATTGCGCTTCCCGATAAGACATACCAAGCCTCCGAAGCGGCGTGAACGTGATAGCGACCATAGTTAAAAATAAGCGATTGTAGGCTGGGTAACCCTGGATGAATCAGCAGTAAATCACACCAAGCGTACCTTTCTTCTCGCGATTGAGCGATCAATTGTTTTTTATGCATTGCGAGAAGCTGCTGTTTTTGATGCGCTTCTAAAATGTCTAGATCTAGTAAATCAACTAACCAAGTTGGCGAGTTAAGGGGATAGTGCTTGATGTCAGTTTTGAGAGAAGCCAATGTTTGAGCGATCATCAGGCGATCGCTGTAAACCTTACCGTTACCGAGTTTAAGAATAGCCATGGCATTTCTCAAGCCTAAAATGACAGTTGGTCAAAAGCAGAAACTGAACCAGCATTTCTTATAAGAATACTCTAAAATACTAAAAGTCGGTAAAGATACCGTAGTATTACTAAAAATAGTAACGATTGCCTTCTATTGATCCGCCTATCGATACAGCCACCAGTTAAGCGGGTTGCAAGATTTAGTTTTCATCTGACAAGCTGTTAATCGTGCAGTGATTAATCACTGCACCTTATCGTTTAGACAATAAATAACAGTTGCTCCTATCAGTCAAAGTGCATAAAGTGTTGTTACTTCAGACGTTCTGATGACTACATTATTTGAATTACAAATGCACTATCGTAATTTAGACAAAAGACTTCCTAGTTTTAGTCAGAATAGTGCTCGGAAACTGACTCAAGCATTGAGAATTTTTTCTCTATCATTTTCTCTAATAACAGTTTTGATCAGTCACCTGATGCATTTTATGACGCAGCTATTTTCCAAGTTTACGAAAACAAGCCCAAACAATCTCACTGCTTTAAACCCAAATCGTATTCGGGAGCATTTAGCCAACGAGAGAACTTATCTAGCTTGGATGCGAAGCGCGATCGCTTTGTTAGGGTTTGGGGTTGTGATTGTCCGACTGCGAATGCTTCGACTGGATCTCCCTCAAATGCCGGGTAATGGTTGGAAGCTTGGGCTGCTGTTTTCCCTAGTTGGATTGCTGACCATATTATTATCAGCACCTCATTATTTTGCGGTTCGCAACAGGATTGAAGATGACACCTATCAACCACCTGATTTTTGGATTGTTGCTTTTAGCATGGTAGTGCTGCTATTAGGAGGTGCAGTCATTTATTATGTCTTTGCAATTCCTGAACTATCCAGTCAGTTTTTGCTTGAGTAATTACTTCAATAAAAACTCAAATAAAAACAGTGCCTTCTCGTGAAGAAAACACTGAAAAAACTTGGTTAGAGGTTATGGACTGGAAATGAAATTACATTGCGAAGGACTTGGCTTTTTTGGGCTTCACAAACACTTGTTGTTTTGGCTGCAAGTTGAGGCGATCGCCCTCTTCTCGCGTCAAATTTACATTGACTAGTCGTCCATCTGCAAACCGCAATTCAGCTTGCAGTTCCCAGCCCAAATGAATTAACCGATCCACGGTCGCAGGTGCGGCAGAAGCATCAGGAGAATGGGACACCGAAATATCATGGGGACGCAAAAACACATTCGGATTAACCGCCTCTAATCCAGTTGCCTGAAAAATAGAAGCATCACTAGGCAACACATTCACAGGACCAATAAAACCCATCACAAAGGGCGATGCTGGATTGTCATACAAGTCTGCGGCACTGCCAATTTGCTCTACTTTTCCTTTATTCATCACGACTAATTGATCAGAGACTTCCATTGCCTCTTCTTGGTCATGGGTGACAAATACTGTGGTGACATTCACTTCATCGTGCAAATGGCGCAACCAGCTTCGTAACTCCTTTCTCACCTTGGCATCCAGTGCGCCAAAGGGTTCGTCTAGCAGCAACACTTGCGGTTCTAAAGCAAGCGCTCTTGCCAAAGCAACCCGCTGGCGTTGTCCACCGGATAGTTGAGAAGGATAGCGATCGCCTAATCCCACCAACTGCACCAAGCCCAATAGTTCTTCGGTGCGATTTCGGATGCGGGGTTTTTGCCATTTTGCGACCTCCATGCCAAATGCCACATTTTGCCGAATGGTCAAGTGTTTGAACAAAGCATAGTGTTGAAACACAAAGCCAATACGACGGTTTTGCACACTTTCATAGGTTGCATCTCTACCGGTCAGAAAAATTCTGCCCGAATCGGGGTTTTCTAATCCCGCAATCAGGCGTAGCAGGGTAGATTTACCCGAACCCGATGGTCCCAATAAGGCAACCAGTGATCCAGTTTCGATATCAACGCTGACCTGATCAACAGCTTGAAAGCTGCCGAATTTCTTTGAGACATTATCGACTGTGATCCCCACGCTATTGATTCTCCAAGATAGCTAGTGTAAATATGTCCAGAATATACGGTTAGTCGATCAAAGTACAGTACTTAGTTTTAAGCCTATTAGGCTAGACGAAAATCAATCTTTTAGTTAGCGCACCTGGCTAAACATAGATTGCTCAATGAACTCCAAGTCTTTGAACATGGGCGTGCTCAGGTAGCGTTCTCCAAAGCTGGGTTGAATCACCACAATCAGCTTGCCAGCATTTTCTGGGCGTTTTGCCACTTGCATGGCCGCGCAGATTGCAGCCCCGGTGGAAATCCCAGACAGCAACCCTTCTTCTCGTGCGAGTCGCCGTCCAAAGATGATCGCGTCATCATCGGAAACAGCAATCACCTCGTCTACCAGATCGGCACGATAGTTATCCGGCACAAACCCTGCTCCAATCCCTTGAATTCGATGGGCACCCGAATTGCCACCCGCCAGCACTGGGCTATTTTCAGGTTCCACCGCGATCGCCTGAAAGCTGGGCTTACGCGGCTTAATCGCTTCTGCAATCCCGGTAATCGTGCCACCCGTGCCAACACCTGCAATCAAAATATCAACTTGACCATCCGTGTCTTGCCAAATTTCCTCAGCCGTGGTTTCTCGATGCACTTTGGGGTTCGCCGGGTTACGAAATTGTTGCAACATATAGGCATTGGGCGTATGTCCAACAATTTGCTGGGCACGGGCGATCGCCCCTCGCATGCCTTCCGCACCAGGCGTTAGCTCCAACTGGGCACCATATGCCTTCAGCATCGAACGCCGCTCTAGGCTCATGGTATCGGGCATGGTCAAAATCAAGCGATAGCCTTTTGCGGCTGCCACCATTGCCAGTGAAATCCCCGTGTTGCCAGAGGTTGGCTCAACCAAAATTGTTTTTTCTGGATGAATCAATCCCGCAGCTTCCGCTGTTGCCACCATGCTGACCCCAATGCGGTCTTTTACTGAACTTGCCGGGTTCATTCCCTCTAGTTTCACCACCACTCTGGCAACTGCCCCTTCCGCTAAAGGAATCTGATTTAACTGAACTAGAGGAGTCCGCCCCACTAATTGAGTAATGTCTTTTGCAATCCGCATGAATCTAACCTCTAGTTTTAAGTTTTGAGTTTTTGAGTTTGGTATTTGCCCCTTGCCATTTGCCTCTCTTTTAGATGTAATACATCGGATATTTTTGTTTTTGAGCATCTCGCTTTTGACAAAGATCTTGAAGCGTACACTGGTTCAAAATAGCTTCAAATGCCCCGCTAGATTGATGCCAGACCTCATGGATCAATTCCTGTTCGACCGTACAAGAGTCACTGGAATTCTTCTCGCGGCGATCGCCCTGCACTAATTGCACGATTTCAAGCAATGTGATTTGCCAAGGCTCACGCACTAAGGTGTATCCGCCCCGTGCCCCGCGTTGACTATGAACTACACCGCCACGCCGGAGATTCGTCAAGATTTGCTCTAAATATCGTTCAGGTACTGGTTGCTTTGCGGCAATTTGGCTAATTGTTAACGGTTGCTGACCCGTAGAAGAACTGGCTAATTCCAACAACGCCAACAGTGCGTATTCCACTTTAGAAGAGAGGTAAAACAGCGCGTGGCTGTGGGTGTCTCCATTATTATTGCCGTTTAGATCTGCACCAGGCATAAAGCAATCCTTGAATGAGGGTTTCTCGCAAAACATGGAAGAACCGAGCGACAAGCAGTGATACCAATTAAAGTACGGTATTCTTACCGTTTTATCGTACTTTATAATACAGTTTTTCCTGTTCCTATCCCCCCACATCACTTTTATTGACTTTATTTGGATAATTGCACATTGACACTGCGCCAAATTACGTATAGTCTACCGAAATACCGTTCTTTCTATAATCATGTCCGTTACCTTATTAGCCTTATCCCTCGCTGGGATTGCAAATGAACTACGGTTTGAGCCTCGTGCGATTTTGCCTTCCAAGTCCAACTGTCTTTGGAAAGTTGAGGCGGGAGTTGCGCGAAGTGTGACTGGGTTAGAGGATGGCACGATGATTACCCTCGGTTTATGGGGCGCAGGCGATATTGTGGGTCAACCGTTATCGAACATCAATCCTTATCAAGTGGAGTGTTTGACTAGGGTAGAAGCTTCTCTACTATCGGGCGATCGCTGGATGCAACAGACCGATGATTTACTCAGCCATATTCGTCAATCGGAAGAGTTTTTGTTGATTCGCAGCTATCGCAAGATCGATCTCATGTTGCTGAAGTTTCTGGCTTGGACAGCCAAAAAGTTTGGTCAAACGGTAGAAACTGGATTGCTGATTGATGTTCGCTTGACTCATCAAGATATTGCCGAAATTCTTAACACGACTCGCGTCACGATTACGCGCACATTAAGCCAGTTAGAACAACAGGGCTTAATTCAGCGTTTACCATTGCACCGGATTGTGGTGAAGGATGAAGAACTCTGGCACTACGAGATTTAACGATTTTTCTGCGGTGTTTTCATGTGTTTTCAGAGCCTTAAAGTTTGCCGTGTATTTAGCGATAAATATTGAGGTTCATGTTCAATCAATTCATGATAATTAGGAGCTTTTCCACCATGAACTTAAGCTTTTTTAGGACGCGCTTAGGAAGATTTCAGTTTCGTCCATCTAAACCGATCGCTTTGGTGACTGTAGCGATCGCCACTCTAATTTCAATTCTTTCACTCACAGCAGCACCCTCAATCGCCCAAACCGCTAGCATCAAGTTTGTTGCCCCCAATTGGGTGGCAGCGAATGTCAATAGTTCAACGCTGCGAATTTTAGATGTGCGAACTGCACCCCTGGAATATATTGCAGGACATATACCAGGAGCCGTAAACATTGCCGATACTGCATTCCGGGGTCCCAATGGATTTTTACCGGTGCAATATTGGGATACCCAAAAGTTATCTTCGCTTTTTTCAAAATCTGGTGTAGATAGCAAAAGTCGGGTATTGGTCTATTCCGATGCACGAGATGTTTTGGGTGCAACCATGGTCGCCTATTTATTAGAGCGATCGGGCGTGAAAGATGTCTCTGTTCTAGATGGTGGATTTGCAGGATACAAAGCGTCTGGGCAGCCCATCACAAAGGAATATCCTCAGTACAAATTCACGCAGTTTTCTCTGCAAGATAACCCTTCAATTCGTGTTTCGTTAAATCAAGTAAAAACTTTAATTGGCAAACCGGGCGTTACGTTTGTTGATCCGAGACCCGGTGATTTGTTTCGAGGCGAAAAGAATATTTGGGTGCGGAATGGGCATATTCCAGGTGCAAAAAATATCCCCTGGCCAACCTTTACTGAGGCTGAAAATCCTCAAGAAGATCTCAAGAATCCTCACAAGTTAAAGTCTTTGGATGCGATTCGTAAGATATTGGCAGACAAAAATATTAAACCGTCTGATGATGTGATTGTAACGTGCAGTACGGGGCGTGAAGCGACACTCCAATACATTGTGCTAAAACATTTGTTGGGTTATCCAAAAGTGCGCGTATATGAAGGCTCTTGGACAGAGTACAGCACGACAGATCTGCCTGTTGAAACAGGTCCTGAAAAGGCTTAACTTATCTATTACAGGTTTTTCAAATGAAGTACATTTTTTGGTTGGGGTTGAGTTTATTTGCGGTGTTAAGCATATCGTTTGGGAGCAACATTGCACAGGCAACTCAGCCTCATTTAGACAGTTGCGATCCGCCGCCAGAACAGCCTAAAAAACCACCTAAGAAGTAGAGTTATGAGTCCGTCAATATCTTCTGACCCAGTGTTTTCGCCTCTGCGCCCACAGCGGTTAGCGGTGGCGATCGCCCTTGCGCTGTTTGCGTGTGGCATGATCCTGCTGATGCCTTATGGTTGGCGACAAAGCGGTTTGTTTCTGATTGGTGGATTGTTAGGAATCACGCTTTATCACTCCAGTTTTGGGTTTGCCAGCAGCTACCGTAAGCTGATTCTGTACCGTGATAGTCGCGGGTTGGTTGCACAACTGGTGATGATCGCGATCGCCACTCTACTATTTGCACCGATTTTGGCGAACGGGACAGCCTTTGGTCAAGACGTGCGCGGATCTATTTCACCGATTGGAGTGCAGGGTGCGATCGGGGCATTTCTATTTGGCATTGGAATGCAGCTTGGGGGTGCTTGTGGATGCGGCACACTTTACACCGTTGGCTCTGGTAGTCTCACCTTACTCATTACCCTAGTGACCTTTTGCTTAGGTGCTTTTGGGGCAAGTCTGACGCGCCAACTGTGGAGCGGTTTGCCTGCTTTGCCTGCAATTTCTTTGGGTAACAGTTTAGGTTGGTTTTGGGCAGTTGTTCTTCAACTTACCGTGATCGCACTTTTAATCTGGGCGTTGCAAAAGCTGAAACCCCATCAAGTGAATGCTTCCGACCGTTCTATCCCATTTCCAATCACCTTTACCCAAGTGATTCGCGGTCCTTGGTCGCTGTGGGCAGGCGCGATCGCGTTAGCAGTTTTAAATGGGTTGACTCTCCTGCTTTCCGGGCAGCCTTGGCGCATCACCTGGGGATTTGCCTTGTGGTCAGCCCAAGTTGCGGCATCTTTAGGCTGGAATCCTGCTAGTAGCCCTTTTTGGAATACTCCTACGGCACAAACAGCCTTGAAGAATGGAGTGTGGGCGGATGCGAGTTCGGTGATGAATGTGGGCATTATTTTGGGGGCGTTGCTCGCTTCCGCGTTGGCAGGACGATTAACGCCGACCTTCAAACTATCCAAACTGACGCTGGCGGCTGCCACAATTGGCGGGTTGCTAATGGGCTACAGTGCTTTTCTTGCGTATGGATGCAACGTCAGTGGATTCTTTGGCGCGATCGCCTCAACCAGTTTGCACGGTTGGGTGTGGCTCGGTTCTGCCCTGCTCGGAACTATCATCGGCGTACGGCTGCGATGGCTGTTTCGACTGCCCAATTAAGCGTAGATAGCTGCAACCACCACACCATCGGTTCAAAAGGGTTATAAACGTCAGCGTCTTTGTCTTGACAGGATGACTCAACTCTCATACAGTTAATCTACGGTTTATCGATTGATAATTAGTATTTTGCAGCGAAATACAGTTTGCATTCAATCATTTGGCACCAAGCATTTTAAGTAGTGGACATGAGCCAGGAATTAAGCAACAGTTCTAGGCTCAATGAAGGAAAGTACTGAGTCAAGTTGGTTCACAACTATTCCTTTAAGGAGGCTTTACGTTCCCTGAAAGTTGAAAGATCAGTTTGCTTTATTGATAATCATACTTTTCTGATTGAAATATTGGTGATTTTTTAGGAGTTAATCATGTCTATTCAAGCTAAGATAAGTGTGTTTTCGGCAAGTCTAAGATTATTTTTTAATTCATTAAAACGGTCTTCAAAAACGTTTGCATTGCTGTGCGCAATCGCGTTTAGTGCGAGTTTAGTGATTGCATCTTGTACCCCCCAATCACCCACTAATACGGCAAATTCTCCCTCAGCGGCTCCAGCGGCTAGTTCCTCCGTGAGTGCGCCTGCAAGTGCGACGACAGTACGGATTGGGTATCAGAAAGCAGCCAGTATTCTCAGTTTGCTCAAGTCCAAGGGACTGATCGAAAAAGCCCTCGCAGAGTCGGGATCATCAGTGACTTGGACGAGTTTCCGGCAGGTCAACCTTTATTAGAAGCATTAAACGCAGGCTCGATCGATTTTGGCTATACCGGGGAATCGCCGCCTATTTTTGCTCAAGCCGGTGGAGTGCCCGTGCGCTATGTTGCCTATGATCCTTGGGGTTCCAAGGGTGAAGCGATCGTAGTGCCAAAGGAATCTTCCATTCAAACCATTGCGGACTTAAAGGGTAAAAAAGTGGGGGTTGCCAAAGGCTCTAACTCTCAATACTTGCTAGTCAGCGCTTTGCAATCCGTGGGCTTAAAGCCTACCGATGTTGAGATTAAATTTCTTAAGCCAGCGGATGCTCGCGCCGCATTTGATGGCAAGAGCATTGATGCGTGGTCAATTTGGGACCCCTATCTTGCGGTCGCAGAAGAAAAGGCTGGCGCACGTATTTTAGTGGATGCGACGGGATTAGCACCCAATCGGGGCTATTATCTGGCGGCTCAATCGTTTGTCGATCAATCTCCAGCGGCATTGAAGACGGTTTTAGAAGAAGTGAAAAAGGAAAGTGAATGGGCAAAAAGCAACCCTGGAGAAGTAGCAAAGTTTCTTTCCTCTGGGTTGGGGATTGATGCGGCAGTGCTAGAGAAGGCAGAAAAGCGGCGGGAATACGGCGTACTACCCCTGACTGACGAGGTGATTGGCAAACAGCAGGCGATCGCAGATACCTTCTACGATATCAAGCTGATCCCTAAGAAAATTTCGATTAAGGAAGCCGTTTGGTCGGGTAGCTAAAGATTTCACTTAAAGATTTCATTGTTGATTGCGCGTCAAGCATTGGGTGTCAGGTGAGAGATAGTTACTCTCACTTGGCACTTTTACTTCTGAACCTATTACACACTAGCGATTCTATGAGTACTGACTCCATTTCCACCCAACAATTGCAAACTGATGTGCTGGTGATTGGCGGTGGCACCGCTGGCACCATGGCAGGAATTAAGGCGAAACAAGCGAATCCTCATCTGGACGTGCTGATTTTAGAAAAGGCAAACATTCGGCGCAGTGGCGCGATCGCCATGGGCATGGATGGCGTGAACACTGCGGTGATTCCAGGTCACTCCACACCGGAAAACTATGTGCGAGAAGTGACGATCGCCAATGACGGTATCCTGAATCAAAAAGCAGTTTTGCAAACGGGAAAACTGGGTTACGAAACCATTCAAGAACTCGAAAGTTGGGGCGTTCAATTTCAAAAAGATGCTCAAGGAGACTATGATTTAAAACAAGTGCATCGCATTGGAAAATATGTGTTGCCGATGCCAGAAGGTAAGGATTTGAAACCCATTTTGACTCGTCAAGTCAAGCGTCATAAAGTGCGTGTAACGAATCGAGTCATGGCAACGCGGGTTTTAGTGCAGGACGGTCGCGCGATCGGAGCGATGGGTTTGGATGTTCGCAGTGGCGATTTTGTGGTGATTCAAGCCAAAGCCGTCATCCTTTGCACTGGGGCTTCTGGGCGTTTGGGCTTACCTGCCTCTGGCTACCTCTATGGCACTTACGAGAATCCGACCAACGCGGGTGATGGCTATTCCATGGCATACCACGCAGGGGCAGAGCTATCCAACATTGAATGTTTCCAAATCAATCCCCTAATTAAGGACTACAACGGTCCCGCCTGCGCCTATGTCGCCGGTCCCTTTGGGGCTTACACGACCAATGCCGAAGGACATCGCTTCATTAGCTGTGACTATTGGAGCGGTCAAATGATGCTGGAAATTTGGAAGGAATTGAATTCGGGGAAAGGTCCAATTCAGCTACAAATGACCCACCTGGATGAAGATACGATCGCTGAGATTGAAACGATTTTGTGGGCAAACGAACGCCCCAGTCGCGATCGCTTTCATGCAGGTAGGGGTGAAAACTATCGCACCCACAGCATTGAAATGAACATCTCCGAGATTGGGTTGTGCAGCGGGCACAGTGCTTCTGGCGTGTGGGTGAATGAAAAAGCAGAAACCACTGTAGCAGGACTGTATGCGGCTGGAGACATGGCAAGTGTGCCCCATAACTACATGATTGGAGCCTTTGTCTATGGGCGACTGGCAGGCGAAAATGCCGCAGAGTATGTCCAGAATTTAGATCATTTAGATCCGGATTTGGAGCCATTAGAGGCAGAAAAAGCCAGAGTTTATGCGCCGCTCAGCCGACCTAACGGCATTCCTCACACGCAGGTAGAGTATAAACTGCGACGATTAGTGAATGACTATTTGCAGCCGCCCAAAGTCACCAACAAGATGGAAATTGGGCTGAAACATTTTGTCCGCTATCACGAAACTCTCGATCGAATGGGAGCGCGTGATCCCCATGAATTAATGCGCTGTTTAGAAGTGCATTTTATTCGGGATTGCGCTGAAATGGCAGCCCAAGCTTCACTTTATCGTCGCGAAAGCCGTTGGGGACTGTATCACTATCGAGTCGATTACCCCGGCAAGAACGATGAGGAATGGTTTTGTCATGTGAATTTGAAACGGGATGAATCGGGCGATATAAGGCTGTTCAAGCGTCCCGTTGAACCCTATATCGTGAATGTGGATTTGCAACAAGAAGTTTATGATGTCGCAGTACATTGAGCCTGGAGGTGAAATATGGCACTAATTACACAGCGAGTGGATGTTCCAGTAATCGTAGATGAATCAAAGTGCTTAGAAAAATGCACCGCTTGTATTGAAGTGTGTCCGTTGGATGTGCTAGCGAAGAATCCTGAGACTGGCAAAGCCTATATGAAGTATGACGAATGTTGGTTTTGTTTGCCCTGCGAAAAGGAGTGCCCCACCAATGCCATTACGGTGCAAATTCCATTTCTATTAAGGTAAAACCGATTAAGGTAAAACTATGTCAATTTACATTGATGATGAATTGCATCAAGGATTGGAGTTATTAAACTCTGAAGCGGTCAGCGATCGCTTGATTGCCATCAAAACTCTGCAACATCTGGGAGATGAAGCTGCTCTTAACCCGCTGATTCTTGCTCTCAAAGATGATGATCCAACGGTGCAAAAACTGGCGGTTTCTGCTCTGTGGGAATTCGCCCATCCTGCGGCGGTTCCTGCCCTGATCGAAACGTTGGCGACTGCGGATGCTGAGATTCGAGATGAAGCGCGATCGGCTTTGGGCGAACTGGTATCTGCGGATCATCTGCTGCTATTGCTCGATGCGTTGCAGCAAGGGGATGTGAACGTACAACTGAGTGTACTATTCCTGTTGCGAAAGATTCATGATGTGCAAGCTTTGCCCTACATTTTGCCATTTTTTCAATCCGATAATCCGGCTCTGCGGGAAGCAAGCGTCACTACGTTGCGGTATTTGAACCAAGTCGATCGCTGTCCACTTGTCTTGGATCTGCTCACTGATCCAGCCGAAACCGTGCGTCGTGAAGTGGTTCTAACATTGGGGCATCTCAGGGATGAAACGGTGGTTCCACGACTGACTCAAGCGCTGCTACAAGATATTGATTGGCAAGTGCGCCGCAATGCGGCTAAATCTTTGGCGATTCATGCGGCGATCGATGCAGTTTCTGCCCTAAATCAGGCGATCGCGGATCAACACTGGCAAGTCCGCAAATTTGCCGTTCAAGCCTTACAGCAAACTGCTGATCCAACCTCCCTGCCTCTGTTGATTCAAGCCTTGACGGATGAGGTATCGGATGTGCGAAAAGAAGCCGCGATCGCCCTGGGAAAGATGGAAAACCCAGCGGCATTACAAGCTCTCCAACAGGCGATCGATGATCCGGATCGGGAGGTGAGCATTCGCGCAGAACGAGCAATTGTAGCCATTCAACAGGCAAGTCAAGAGAACTCCCATGTCCATTAATCTCCCAGAAGCCCCTATTTTTGTCATTGGTCCAGGACAATCGGGCACTACCCTGTTGATGACCATCCTCGGTTGCCATCCCCGCATTGCCGTTCCCGAAGTTGCCTGGTATTACCCCC
Organism: Leptolyngbya sp. CALU 1928; assembly: GCF_056784215.1. Lineage (NCBI taxonomy): Bacteria > Bacillati > Cyanobacteriota > Cyanophyceae > Leptolyngbyales > Leptolyngbyaceae > Leptolyngbya > Leptolyngbya sp. CALU 1928. Next base: position 456,376 of record NZ_JBXBCE010000002.1, read on the forward strand.
GGTTTTATCCGTACCTGCCCACCTATGGCGACCTCGGCAATCCGGCATCCTTACGAACCCTCGTTGAAGAGATGATCTTTGGCTTGAAAACCCCTTTTTGGGGAGTTCCAGTCAACCCCAAAACTATTGTGGATGAGGTGCTGGCTTACATTCAACAGGCTAGTTTCCGGGGTGTATAACGGCATTTTAAGCTGGTATGCTGCTCATCAAAATAAACCTCGTTGGGGCGAAAAAACACTGGCAACCTGTTTTTTGTGGATGCAATTCTGGCAGATTTTCCCAATGCTAAATTTTTGTATTTAGTGCGGGATGGGCGCGATGCCAGTGCCGAATATTTGGAATCTGCCTTTGGTGCGACCAATATCGCCAGCGCGGCAATTTTGTGGAAGCTCTGCCAGGATGCGGTCAAGCCGTGGCGCGAAAAGCTGAAGGGTAATCAATGGCTAGATGTCCACTACGAAACGTTGGTGCGTGAACCGATCGCGATCTTGCAAGAGGTTTGCCGCTTTTTAGATGAAGACTACGACCCCGCTATCCTTCAGTTTCACCAAACCGAAATTGCTCAGCGAAGAGCGCAAACGAAGGATCATAAACCTTTGGGTCATCCCATTAGTGATCGCTATGTGGGCATTTACAAAAAACTCTTGAGTTTACGCGATCAACAAATTTTTGCAGGGATTGCGGGTGAAGAATTATCCCTGCTGGGCTATGACGTAGAGGTAGAACCGCTGCATTTAACGCCCGCACAAACGGCACTCTATGGAGAACTAGATGGCAGAACTCGCGCCGCGACGCTGGATGCGCCGGAAGGTCACATCGTTTATGAAAGCTACAACGACTGGTTAGCTGATCAGCGACAGGCTCGAATCCGCAGCGGCATTGGTGAAGATCGATTTCCAGATATTCTGGCAACTCGACTGTTTGCCCAAGGCGAATTTTATGAAGAACTGATTACCGGACAACGAGCATGGCGAAAATGGAAAACCTACTTCGGGGTGAAACGGCAATACACCAGTCATCAGGTGGTGCTGTGAAAGAAGTTGCGATCGAGGCAGCAATAGATCAAGGTGCCATTCGCCAACAACAAGTGATTCAATTGCTAAAGCAAGTGATTGAACCCACTTTGAACAGCGATATCGTCAGTCTAGGCATGGTGCGAAACCTGCGAATTGTGGATGATTATGTGTCGCTGAAGCTATATCTTGGAGCACACCAGCAGCAGTTAGAACATCAAGTCCAGACAACTCTGGCTGCGATCGCCTGGTGTAAAAAAAGCTATGTGCAACGCTGCACCATTCCTGGAGTTAAAATCACTTTGGCAATTTCCAGCGGTAAGGGTGGCGTTGGTAAATCAACTACTGCCGTCAATCTAGCCGTTGCATTGCAACAACAGGGTGCCAAAGTCGGTCTGTTGGATGCGGACGTCTATGGTCCTAATGTGCCGCAAATGCTGGGTTTGGGGCAGGCAGACGTGCAAGTGATGGATACTGCCGATGGACAGCGATTTCTGCCACTGGAAGCCCATGGGATTAAGGTGATGTCGGTGGGGCTGCTGGCAGAACCCAATCATCCCCTGGCATGGCGCGGTCCGGTGTTGCACAAGATCATCACCCAGTTTATTCAGGATGTGGACTGGGGCGAGTTAGATTATCTGCTGATTGATCTACCGCCCGGAACCGGAGATGCCCAAATCACCATTGTTCAGGAAAGCCCGATTTGTGGCGTGCTGCTGGTCACCACTCCGCAGCAGGTGGCTTTAGCGGATGTCCGACGGAGTGTGCATATGTTTCGACAGGTGGGGATTCCTGTGTTGGGAATCATTGAAAATATGAGCTACTTGTTAAGCGGCTCTGGTGATAACAAGGAACCCATTTCTATTTTTGGTAGTGGCGGCGGGCAGCAGTTGGCAACCGAATTACAAACTCCCTTATTGGGACAAATTCCGATCGATCCACTCATTTGCAGCGGCGGCGATCGCGGCAACCCGATCGCCCTGACTCATGCTCACACTCCGGCGGGTCAAGTGTTTGGGCAACTGGCACAGGCGATCGCGGCAACCTTTGCAAGTCAACCCTCTCAGCCTCTTTTTTAGCCACGAAACCGCCATGATTGAGTCATCAGCCTTACCACCCGATCAATTTTTCCAGCCCCAGGGCTATTTGGAATACATCAACACGTTGCCATTTTTAGGGCGGTTACACAGTTCCACTCACACCGTTGAAGCGGGAAGTTGGCAAGAGATTCTATTGGACTACGAAGTCGGTGCTTCTGGCATTGCAGATGGTGCCTGGATTAAAGTCACGTTTAAGTTTTACTCAGATTGGACATTGTTTCAAACCGATGATCCGACAGGGGCGAATTACCTCTCTGCCGAGTATCAGGCGCGTCCAACTTTACCGGGAGAAAGCCCTGCAACCGTGCAAGCCTTAAAGGTGCGATTTGACCAAAAGGGACATGAACGCCCCTTTCAAAAAGCGATTATTGTGGATATTGTGGATGGCTATTTGAAGCCAGGAGATCATATCCTGATTCGGCTGGGCGATCGCCGGGGGGGAGGTGCTGGAACTCGTGTGCAAACCTTTGTAGAACAAGATTTTCGCTTCCGCGCCTATATCGATCCGGTTGGCACCTCTCGCTTTGCTGAAATTCCGGGAGATGTAGTCCTGAATATTGTGCCAGGAGACCCTGCAAATCTGGTAATCATCACGCCTCGACTAGTTCAGACTGATGTTCAGTTTCCAGTGCGGGTGCAGGTGGAAGATCGGTGGGGCAACGCCTGCTGGAACTTGGGCAGCACGATTCAATTGCTGATTCAAACTGGCAAGGAAACTCAGATCCAAATGCTTGAGTTACCTGTAAACGGATGGGCGATCGCACAGACAACCTTAGAATTCAATACATTAGGAGACACATCAGTTTACGCTGAATTTAAACATTCAAACTTACATAGTCAATGGATTCCAATCACGATCGCTAATCACTTTGACTATCCCCGTGCCTTCTTCGCAGACTTGCATGTACATTCTAATCACACGGTGGGCACCAATGGCACAGACTACAACTTCAAGTATGGTCGAGAGGTTGCCGGACTCGATGTCCTCGGCTATACCGCCAATGACTTTAACATTACAAAAGATCGCTGGGAAGCAGATGTCAGTGTGACTCGTGCCATGACGCAGGAGAGTGAATTTATTTGTTATCCCGGTGTGGAGTGGTGCGGTAATTCAACGGTTGGCGGCGATCGCAATGTCATCTTTTTGGGAGACGAGATTTTGTTTCCCCACGATCTCGCTGGCAATCCCGTGCGATCGTTCGAGTGGAACGAAGAGATGAAAGGTAAGGAACTTAACCCCGGTGCCTGGACGTTAGATAAGCTCTATGCTGCCTATGCTGATCAAGCAGAGGATCACTTATTGACTCCCCATGTCGGTGGGCGACGTGCCATTCTCGACTGGCATCATCCTCGACTAGAACGGCTGGTAGAAGTCTGTTCCAGTTGGGGACATTTTCCCTGGTTTTATCAAGATGCCATTCAGCGAGGCTACAAGGTGGGTGTAGCGGGTAGCGGTGACGAACATCGGGGACGCTGTGGAGGGGGCGCTCCAGGAGCAGCCGTGTTTGGTACACGCGGCGGTTTAACCGGGATTTTATCGCCCTCTCTCACGAAATCGGCGATTAGTCGAGCATTGAGATCGCGCCATACCTGGGCAACCACAGGCGATCGTCTGGTGGCTCTTCTCTGGACAGATGACCACATTCAAGGTGACGAGTTCACGGCTTCAAAGGCAGTAACGGTTCACTATCGCTTGTTGGGCACCGCAGGCTGGGATGAAATCGCTGCGTATACCGACAGTGGCTTGCTGTGGCAGCGTAACCTTCAAGCAGAAGCCGTATATGCCGCAAACACAATTCGGCTGCGCTGGGGTGGCGCACGGATTAAAGACCGCTATCGTTCAGCAGAATGGTGCGGGGTGTTGAGCTATTCCAATACTCTAGTGCAGCGCTATCAACCCTATGGGCTGGAGCATCCAGAGGAATTCGTGCGGCGATCGGGTTCTTTGGCATTGGAGTTTCGCTCCGATACCTATGGAGATGCTGACGCGATCGTCCTGGAACTGTCCGATTTAGCCAACGCTCGCTTCCGATTGCAGATTCAAATCGATGGGTATCGCAAAGGGGGCAGTCCGCTTCAGCGCAATCCTTATCTCCACTACCCAGAGTTTGAGTGGGAATTTACGGGCAAAGAAATTTTGAATCAGGGCATTTTACGTCAAGACTTGGGCGGGGCAGAGTTATTTGTTGCCGTGGAGCGCATCAGTGCAGCCCCCATGCCCCAAGATATTAGCGGTCACTTTATCCTAGAGCCGCGATCGAGTCCCCGTGGATTCGTGCCCGTGTATATTGCAGGTCGGCAAATCGACGATTCCAAAGTTTGGACAAGCCCCTTGTTTATTCAATTTGAGGGCGTTTAACTTGAGGGTGTTTAGAGTCGCCGCTCCGTCGCAAGATTTCTTGAAAAATCAGCGTCACCAGTGCCACGAGGGTCAGCAGTGAAGCGCAGGCAAACGCCGCCACCGATTGGTATTCCATATACATCCGCTCAACGTGCAGAGTCAGCGTGTTGGTTTCCTGAATGATTCTGCCAGAGACGACCGAGACTGCACCAAACTCGCCCAACGCCCTCGCAGTGCAAAGAATTACACCATACAGCACTGCCCAGCGAATACTGGGGAATGTGACTCGCCAAAAGGTTTGCCAGGACGTTGCCCCCAGAGTGTTCGCAACTTCTTCTTGTTCCACGCCTAGGGTTTGCAGCGCAGGCAATACCTCACGCACGACATAGGGCAGGGTGATAAACGTTGTGGTCAAAATAATTCCGGGTGTGGCAAAGATGATTTTTAGATTCCATGCCAAAACCCACTCTTTGAAAATGCTGTCGGTTTGGCTAAACAATAGAATAAACATCAACCCCACAATCACGGGCGAAATCGTCAGCGGCAAGTCTAAAATGCCTAATAAAAGGGTCTTTCCAGGAAGGGAATGGCGTGCCAACATCCAAGCCGCCAGAATGCCAAAAGCGGTGTTTAGAGGGACGGCAACCAGCGTCGCAATCAGGGTAATTGAGAGAGCGTGTAGGGCATCTGGAGTTTGAATTCCTAGCCAAAAGGCTTCAACCCCTTCCACAAAAGCCTGATAGAAGATATTCACCAGTGGAAAAACGACGACGATTCCCAAAAAACTCAATCCCAGGGTAATCAATGTCCATTTTCCCCAAGGGAGCGATCGCGGTGCAGTGGAGTTGATGTTTAATTCCTTATCTCTTTTGCTCATAGCCTCGACTCCAATGTTGCAAAAGATTGGTGAGGGTCAATAACCCCAGGGATATAGTCAATACGACGATCGCGACTGCTGTGGCTCCGCTGTAGTCAAACTCTTCCAGGCGTTGATAGATGTAGACCGTGGACACCAGCGTTTCATAGGGAATATTGCTGGAGATGATCAAAATAATCCCAAACTCACCGATCGCTCGTGCCAACGCCAATGCAAATCCTGCCAAACTTGCTGGCAGCAGTTGCGGAAAGATCACCCGCCAAAAGGTTTGATATGAATTTGCTCCGAGGGTGTAGGCAACTTCTTCTCCCTCTGGCTCAAGCTCTACCAACACTGGCTGGACAGTTCGCACGACAAAGGGCAACGTCGAAAACACCTGCGCTAGTACAACTCCAAATACCGAAGAAGTCAGATTTGCTTCTTGAATGCCCACTGATTTCAACAGAATTCCAAAGGGTGTACCCGGTTCAAAAAACTGCCCAATCGTGCCACCGGGTGCAAACATCGTCACTAAGGTGATGCCAGCCACAACCCCTGGCATGGCAAAGGGCAGATCGACTAAACCATCTGCCAATCGCTTTCCAGGAAAGGAGTAGCGCACTAATATCCAGGCGAGGATTAAGCCAAATACACTATTGATGGATGCTGCCGCGATCGCGCTGCCAAAGGTTAGCTGGTAGGCGGCGATCGCAACGGGTGAAACAATCAATTCCCACAGATCTGAAAAAGGGCGCTTAGTAGCCTGCCAAAATAGACTTGCCACAGGCAGCAGCACTATCAAGCCCACGTAGGTAAACAGCAATCCCCAGGTTAAAGAAAGCCCCACATTTTTTGAAGGACGACCCACGGGCGTAGATGACCCAATTTTTTCTAGCCTATGATCCAAACTCATTTACTCGTCGCCGCTTTTTGGGCAACGTCAAACAAGGCACCATCCGCAAAAAGCTGCTTGTTCACCTGGTTCCAACCGCCAAAATCAGCGATCGTATAGAGTTTGGAAACCGATTGAAACTCCTTCGCGTACTTTTTCTGAATCGATTGATTAATCGGACGATAGCCAAGCTGGGCGTAAATTTCTTGGGCTTTGGGAGTAAACAAAAACTGCGTGAAAGCTTCCGCGACTTTGCGAGTCCCGCGTTTATCGACGACCTTATCAATCACGGTCACAGGAAAATCCACCTTAATGTTGGGCGACGGCGCGATGTAAGGAAAATCGCGGGGAATCACATCATTGGTGAAAATGATTTCATTCTCAAACGTGATTAGCACGTCTCCCACCCGATTTTTGATAAAGGTGTCAGTTGCCTCTCGTCCCGACCCTGCCTGTGTTTTAATGTTTTGCACAAATCCCTTGAGATAATTCTGTGCCTTGGCACTGCCTTCTACCTTTTGAATGGCACCATATCCGGCTAACACTCCCCAACGGGCATTTCCAGAGGTTTTGGGATTAATTGCAATAATTTGAACGTTATCACGAACTAAATCTTTCCAGGTGCGAATTTTTTTCGGGTTTCCGGGACGCGTCACCAGCACCATGACGCTATTAGCCGGAATGGCGTTATTGGGTAGCCGTTTATTCCAATTGGGTTTAACCAACTCTTTTTCGACTAGAGGCATAATATTGCTTTGCAGATTTTGCGCCAACACATCGGCTTCCAATCCCGCGAGAACGGCGCGAGTTTGGGCACCCGAAGCTCCATAGGATTCTTTGAAGGTGACATCTTTCCCTGTTTTTGCCTTCCATTCTTTTTGAAACTCAGGAATCAATTTGGCAAAAACAGGCTTGGCAACCGCATAGCTGACTAATGTGAGTTGCACAGATTTGGGAGTTTGAGAAGCCGTTGGCAGCGCTAGACCACTTAATAGGGATGCCAGAGCCAAGACAATATAGCGACGGTTAATCATGAATCGTTCCAGATAAATGAAGAGTTGTTGAATATGAGATGTAGTGCCAGCTAGGGATGCCTATCTTTACTTACCTGCTGCTGATTTTTGAGCAACATCAAACAGCGCCCCATCGGCAAAAAGCTGCTTGTTGACTTGTCGCCAGCCGCCAAAATCCGCGATCGCAAAAAGCTTTTGAACTTGCTGATACTGCTTGGCATTTCGCTGAAGTATTTTTTTGTTGCTAGGACGATAGCCCACTTGAGCAAAAATTTCTTGAGCTTTAGGACTAAACAAGAACTGAGTAAACGCTTCTGCCACTTTGCGGGTGCCTCGTTTATCCACTACTTTGTCTACAACCGTGACGGGAAAATCGACTTGAATATTGGGAGATGGAGCGATGTAAGGAAAATCCTTTGGCAACACATCATTGGTAAACAGAATTTCATTTTCAAAATTCACCATCACATCCCCAACCCGATTGCGAATAAAAGTGTCAGAGGCTTCACGACCATTGTTCACAAAGGTTTTGCTGTTCTTCACAAGCTTTTTGAGATAGGCTTCTGCTTTCTCTTTTCCCTGCGTTTTAGAGATAGCTCCATAGCCCGCCAAAATACCCCAACGGGCATTGCCAGATACTTTGGGATTAATTGCCACAATCCCTACTCCTTCACGGGTTAGGTCTTGCCAAGTGCGGATTTTTTTGGGATTCCCAGGGCGCGTTACCAACACCATCACCGTATTGGCAGGCACGGCTTTGTTGGGCAATCGTTTCTCCCAATTGGGTTTGACAAAGCCGTTATCCACTAATAAATCAATTGCAAACTGAGTATTAATTGCAAAAATATCTGCTTCTAAACCTGAAAGAATTGATCGCGCTTGAGCGATCGTCGGTCCATAGGATTCCTTAAAAGTAACGGTTTGCCCAGTTTTAGCTTTCCACTCTTTTTGAAACTCAGGAATCAGCTTTTGGTAAAAAGGTTTGGCAACGTTATAACTAACCAGCGTAAGTTCAACTGACGACGGAGTTTGAGCAACCGTTGGGCGAACCGTTGCCGCTAATGCCACGGCTAAACCAAGAACAACCTGTCGTCGCTTAATCACGGTTTTCTCCTAGTCAATGACATACATTGCAAATAAAATACGGTTTATCTATGTGTATACCGTAGAATAAAGTTTACGGACATGACATCAACCTGTCAAGGGTCAGATTCAACCGAAACCCCTGCTGCTGGATTGAGCGATCGCTATATATTGATGATCAGCTTGAATGCATCAGCTTGAATACACAGGTTGAGGATCAATCATCTGCTGATGAGAGGGCGATTCAGGGGAGAGTAATTCACGCTGAAGAACTCGCTTCAGGACTTGTTCTACAAGTCCTGCAAAAGCGGGATCACCTCGATGGCGCGGGCGTTTAAGCGGCACCGTTAAATTCATTGCCACATGCCCTTCTTCAAGCAACACGACGCGATCGCCCAATGTCACTGCTTCTTCCACATCATGGGTAATCAACAGCGTTGTAAACTGCTGCTCTTGCCAAATTGCTTCAATCAATTGCTGCATCTCAATCCGAGTCAGGGCATCTAATGCGCCCAATGGTTCATCCAGCAACAAAAGCCGAGGTTGGCTGACTAATGCTCGTGCTAGCGCCACCCGTTGACGTTGCCCACCGGACAGCACCGCTATCCAGTCATTGGCTCGATTAGCCAATCCCACTTGTTCTAACGCTTGCAGTGCTTTAGGCTTCCAGTTTCCCCGTAACCCTAACCCTACATTTTCTAAAACACGTTTCCACAGCAGCAAGCGTGAATCTTGAAACATGACTCGTGCGGGTTGATTCAGTTGTGAAACAGGTCTGCCATTGAGCAAAACTCCACCGTTGGTTGGCTGCTCTAACCCGGCGATCAAGCGCAGTAGGGTACTTTTGCCACAGCCACTGCGACCGACGATCGCTACAAATTCTCCCGGTGCAATCTCCAGATTTAATTCATGCAGTACTTGATGATCGCCAAAGAGTTTACTGAGTCCTAAAATTTTTAAATCCGTTGCTCGATTAGGTGATGCCATGGGGTTGTGAGGGATAGTGATGAATTTTGAGTGAGAAGTTTTGAGTGAGGAGTAGCAGCGAAGCAGTCAGACCTTTATTTTTTTTGATAGCTGGGGTGCCATTGCAACAATTTCACTTCTAGCCAGCGGGCGATCGAATCGGCTAGTTTTCCCAATAATGCATAAACCAAAATGCTAAAGACTACAACATCGGTTTGCATAAACTCACGGGCATTCATTGCCATATAGCCAATGCCAGAATCAGACGCGATCGTCTCTGCCACAATCAGCGTTAGCCACATAATCCCCAGAGCGTAGCGCACTCCCACTAAAATCGACGGCAGGGCACTGGGTAAAATAATCTGCCAGATGATTTCCCAGGGCTTTAAGCCATAGACTTTTCCCATCTCTAGCAATCCTTGATCAACGGTGCGAATTCCATGAAAGGTGTTGATATAGATTGGAAATAGCACCCCGATCGCCACTAAAAAAATCTTTGCTTCTTCACCAATGCCAAACCACACAATTACTAAGGGAATCATTGCTAAGTGAGGAATGTTTCGCAACATTTGCACGGATGTATCCAACAACTTTTCGGGTAATCGAAAAAGTCCGTTTAGCAATCCTAAAGTAAATCCAATTGAACCACCAATCGCAAACCCAACTAAGGCACGAGCCGCACTCACCCCCATATGGTGAAATAGCTCCCCTGTCCTAGAAAGGTGAATGCCAGCCTGAAACACTGCGGTTGGAGCAGGCAACACCCGCGTCGATAACCAACCGAACTGTGCTAGCAATTGCCAGATTAATAAGAGGAACAGAGGCACCCCCCAGGGCGCAAAGTGTGCCAACTGTCTCCTCAAAAAATGAGTTTGCGCGTGGAAAGCCCTAGAACTAGGGGATGAAAGCACAGGGGTCATAAGGTTAGCGATCGCGATTAGAAACAAGCTCTAGGTTAATACTATAAATCGATCAAGTTACCGTTGTTTTATGAAAAGCAGTATTACACAAACGATTCAAGTATCACAAGCTCTAGCCGCTACAGTTTCATTCGTAAATTTATAGCTATTTGGCTTGGCTGCCGAATAACCAACAGCCCACAAAAGCTTGCTTTTTATATCTAGCTGTGTGAAGATTACTGAAATTGAATACAGTATATCTATCAAGATACTGTGGTTTATCAATTCATGACTACTCTGAATCTTCCTTCTGTGTAGTGTCTAGGGTCGGCTGATCAACTCAACTTTGGTGTGAGAAAGGAAATGTCTCAGAAAATACAAAAAACTCTTTGGATAGCTTCGTTGCTGAGCACTGGCGCATTGGGAGCCATGGCGATCTCCATGGTGGGTGAACCCGCCCATGCGGGTGAAGTTCCACCCCAAGTGTCTTTACCATCCATTTCAGGCTCCGATTCAAGCAAAATTCTGGCTCAAGCTACATCAGCGCCCTCCAATGCAGAGGCTAGTTTGCAGCAACTTAGCACCTATAGTGCTGAGGGGCGTAACCCAGGAATGGAACAAGTCACTTCCGTCTCTCAGTTGACCGACGTTCGCCCCACGGATTGGGCATTTCAAGCGCTGCAATCCTTGGTAGAGCGCTATGGTTGCATTGTGGGCTATCCCGACAAAACCTTTCGGGGTAATCGTGCCACGACTCGGTTTGAATTTGCGGCTGGTTTGAATGCCTGCCTGGATAAAATTCAGGAGTTGATTGCCGCCGCAACGGCAGACTTCGTGAAGAAGGAAGATTTGGAAGTTGTTAAGCGACTTCAAGAAGAATTTGCGACTGAATTAGCGGCATTGCGCGGTCGGGTTGAATCTCTGGAAGTTCGGACTGCTACTCTTGAGAAACAACAGTTCTCCACCACCACCCGCTTGAACGGCGAAGCCGTCTTTGCCGTTGCTGATACCTTTGGCGATGCTGCTACTGTGGATGGGATTGGTAGACGACTGACGGTGAACGTTCCCGCCCCTACTGCAACCAGTCCCAATGCCACCAGGGCGGTTCCAAGCCCCACCGGGGATAATACAGAAACCATTTTTGGCAATCGCGTTCGCCTCGTATTGAACACTAGCTTTACAGGCAAAGATTTGCTGTTTACGCGGCTGGCTGTTTCTAACATCACTCCCTTTGCAACCAACGCTTTCACCGGCACCAACACCACCCGGCTAAACTTTGATGGCGGCACAGGTGTTGGTGGGGCAGCCGACAACTCGGTTCGTGTGGATAAGCTGTACTACCGCTTTGCCCTCGGTAAGCTAAGACTCCAAATAGATGCGATCGCTGGTGAATCCTACAGTGGTTTAGTCAGCCCGTTGAGTGGTCCTTTCTCTAGTGATTCTCAAGGCTCCATTTCTCGCTTTGGTCGCTTTAATCCACTGGTTTATCGGGCAGGTAACCCTTCTGGAACAACGGGCGGCAGTGCTGGCGGTTCCTTGCAGTATAAGTTCAATGATTTCGTGCGCTTTGAAGCGGCATACATCAGCGATAACCAAAGCAACGACCCCACCTTCACCAGAGCGACTAGAAATGGTTTGTTTGCTGGCTCCTACGCGGCGATTGGTCAGATTGTCCTCTCTCCCATCAGAGGCTTGGATATAGGACTCAACTACGTGCGAGGCTACCAGCCCGCAGGCGACATCAACTTTACTGCAAGCACTGGTAGCGCATTTGCTGGTAGACCCTTTGGCAATGGGGCAACCAGCGGGTTTTCATCTGATACCTTTGGCATCTCTGCTCAGTGGGCAGTTACTCGCAATGTGGTGATTGGTGGTTGGTATAGCTATTCCAATGCCTATCGCAAGGTCAATTCGGACTATGCCAATATCCAAACCTGGAATGCGTTCATTGGCGTTCCGGATATTGGCGGCAAAGGAAACTTGCTGGGTTTATCGGGTGGTCAGGTGCCCCGGTTGAACGATACTCGCTTTCGGGTTAACAATGGGGCTGGTCTACGCCAGATTGACCGGGATGCTTCCTACGAAGTGCAAGCGTTTTACCGCTATCGCGTGACCGACAACATTTCGATTACGCCGGGGTTCTTTGTGATCTTCAATCCTGAAGGAAACTCCAGAAACGAAACTCAGTATGTTGGAACGGTGCGAACTACCTTCACGTTCTAGCAAACAATAGGTTTGACTAAATCCTCACATCCGAATCTTGCTGGTGAAACATTGCTGTCCACCAGCATTTTTTTGCGGATTTGCAATCCAGTCGATCGCAGCAGCTTTTAACAACCATTGGATGCTTGAGCTTGTATCCACTTGTCTAGATCACAGTCATCGATTAAGCTTATAGCTACTGTATCTCTATCAGCTTTTAGTAGATTAAAGACCACCTATTCAACGGGCGATCGCTTTAGCCTATTCACCTTTACAGCAATAGTCCCTATGCAAATTCTATGGTTTGTTCCAACCCACGGAGACGGTCGTTACCTGAGTACAGCAGTAGGCGGTCGCGCAACGGATTTTGATTATCTACGTCAGATTGCTCAAGCTGCTGATCATCTTGGCTACACCGGAGTTTTATTACCGACTGGGCGATCGTGTGAAGATGCCTGGATTGTGGCATCGACTCTAGTCACCCATACCCGTCAACTGAAATTTTTGGTGGCAATTCGTCCCGGATTGGTGTCGCCTGGTATGGCAGCACGAATGGCAGCAACGTTCGATCGCCTATCGGGTGGACGCTTGTTGATTAACGTAGTCACGGGAGGCGATCCAGTAGAACTCGCTGGCGATGGTGTGCATCTTAGCCATGATGATCGATACCATTTAACGGATGAATTTTTAACGGTATGGCGCTCAATCTCTAGGGGAGAAGTAACCAGCTTCAAGGGCAACTATCTAGATGTTCAAGGGGGCAAGATCTTATTTCCGCCCCTGCAAACGCCCTATCCGCCTTTATGGTTTGGGGGTTCTTCAACCATTGCTCAGCAAATAGCCGCGAAACATGTGGATGTCTATCTCACTTGGGGAGAACCCCCCGCGCAGGTTGTCGAAAAAATTGCAGCGGTACGCCAGCTAGCCGAAGCTGAAGGACGCACGATCCGGTTTGGAATTCGGCTGCATGTGATTGTGCGCGAAACTGAACAGGAAGCATGGGAAGCGGCTGAAAACCTGATCCGATATGTGGATGAAGACGCGATCGCCACGGCTCAAAAAGCTTATGCCCGCATGGATTCGGAAGGGCAACGACGCATGACTCAACTCCATGGTAGTAGCCGAGCTGCACTGGAAATCAGCCCCAACTTATGGGCAGGAGTCGGTTTAGTGCGGGGCGGAGCGGGCACAGCTTTAGTAGGCGACCCAGAGACGGTTGCTGCGCGGATGTTGGAATATGCCAACTTAGGGATTGAAACATTTATTCTTTCCGGCTATCCCCATTTGGAAGAAGCTTACCGGGTGTCGGAGTTATTGTTTCCCCGATTACCTTTAGACAAGCCACCCGCGATCAAGCAACATCTCCTCTTTAGTCCCTTTGGAGAAGTGATTGCCAATGAAGCCTTACCAAAAGCACTTCACTCTCAGTCAGGCACTACGGTTGATTAGGATGTAGCTGATTTTATATCACGATGGAAATTCTGAACTCATGCCGTCCACTGCGAACAGATTGCAACAACTGTATCTAATGCGGCGATTGACGTTTACTCGAAAAGCTCCTAATGAGAAGCACTGGTGCAGAAACCAAAATCTTATTACGGCGCATCTGCAAACCTACAACGTTTAATTGGCTTTAATACCTTCCCAACACCCAAATTTGTCCAGTTTCATAAAACTCTCCTCGCTGCTCGATCGCATATCCCCCCAAGAGCAAAGCTAGCCACAGTTGCATTAGGGGCATCCCCATCGCCTGCTGAAGTTGAACCAATGAAATTGTTGAAATCTGATGTTCCTCTAGCCATCGGGCGATCGCTCCAACCCAACTTGAAATATCCTCATCATGAGCAATCTCCATCGCCTGATTAAATGCGTCCACTTCCGTCAATCCCGGCTTCCGACTCATCTGCTCATCTAACACTTGCAGCACGGCGACTCGATCCAATTCCCCAACCACGGAATCACCCTCCAAAACTTCCTGCCGCTCCGAGCTTTGTCTGGGCAAACTCACCACTGAATGAATAAACTGCTCAAAATCCACCTCCACTGTTTGGCGCACATACTGCTCCAAGGCATCGGTTGCCAGCACCACCCCGCGCTCTGCAACTGACTCCAACTCTTCAAATGTCAACTCTGCAAACTGAGTAAACTGCAACACAATCTGGGAGATGCCCTCAGCCGCTACCTCTAATGCTTGTACAAGAAGAAGGTCACCCTGTTGCAAACTCACTTCCAACTCTTGCCACAGCGGATCAAGGTCTAACGTGACTTCAGGTTCTTGATTCTCCTCGCTTATCTGTTCTGAATCCAGCACCAACGGTAAGCCCGCCTCTAGGGGCAGTTCCACCCACCTGGCAAACCAGCGAATTCGGTAGCGCGATTCCAGCAAAGAGAGAACTTGACCCAGGTAAGCATGAAACTGAGATGGCAGCAGCCCGCGACAATCAAGCAATGGCGTGCCGCTCTCTGGCGTTGACCCTTTCCAGACTTCGGTTTTGAGCGCCATGACACCAGCAGTCTCCGGTTGACGATAGACCATCAGGTAGTGTTCTAGACAAGGGGATGAGAATTAGGGAGAATCAGAGAACTCAAATAAGTTAGATGAACCGAAAAAACTGCGATGGTACTTGAACCCGTACATTGTCCTGCATGCAACAGCACGAACATCGTTAAACACGGCAAGACGGCTGAAGGCAAACAACGCTATAAATGCCGCAACTCCGAATGCCCTCGTCACAGTTTTGTTTTGGAGTATTCTTACCGAGGCTACTTACCCAGCGTGAAGCAACAGATTTGCGATATGGCGATGAACGGCAGTGGAATTCGAGATACGGCGCGTGTGCTCAAGATTAGCCCCACTACGGTGATTGAAGCATTAAAAAAAAGATCGTCATCTTGAACAGGTGAATCAAGCACTATTAGAACAACTCAAGCCAACGGCTGTGACCATGGTCAAACAGGTTGAAGAAGCTGAAGCAGACGAGATGTGGAGTTTTATCCAATCCAAAAAACAGCAGCGCTGGTTGTGGCACGCGATTGATCATGAAACTGGGCAAGTATTGGCATAGGTATTGTCGAACCATCAAGACACAGCTTTTCTCGAACTGAAGTCATTGTTAGAGCCATTTGGCATTCAAACGTTTTACACCGACGGCTGGGGAGCCTATGCTCGGTTGCTGGATGAAAATCAGCATCAAGTTGGCAAGTGGAACACCCAAAAAATTGAGCGGAAACACTTCACCTTACGAACTCGAATCAAGCGTACGCCCTTGGCGGAGCGAAGCTCTATAGCTCGCAAGACGATTTGCTTCTCTAAGAGGATGTTTGTAAAAGAGTGTTAAGGAGTTTCTTTCTTCCACCTTCTGCGATTATTGTCTAGTCGTCGCAGCATCAACCGAATCATGGCAACATACACCAACCCCTCATGGTTCTCTGGCAATCGTTCGTAGTCGCGGGTTAATCCTCGACAATTTTCTAACCACGCCCAAGTTCGTTCCACAATCCAGCGCTTTGGTTGGACTGAGAATCCTTTTCCCTGATGCTCCACAATCTCAAAGTCAACCTCATAGACCTGGGCTAAATCAACTTCTAGGTCTCCTCGATAGCCCTGGTCTGCTAGAACCTTAGCCAATCGCCCATACGTGTCTATTGCCCTAAATAATACCCATGGAGCCCCGCTTTCACATCCGCTTGATTCGCCGCTCCCACATGACACTTGAGCACCAGTCCTAAGACATCAACAACAATCGTTCGCTTTCGACCTTTGATCTTTTTGAAGCCATCTACACCAATGTGCTCCCCCCTTTTTCTCCCAATCTGACTGACTGGCTATCAATGATGCCCAAACGGGGTGCTTCTGCTCGTCCGACTGAGCATCGTACCTGTTTGACTAAAGCCTGATTAATCGATTCCCATATCCCCAAACGCACCCACAAGCGAAAGTAGCCATACACCGTTTGCCAAGCTGGAAAATCAGCCGGTAGGTTGCGCCACTTCACTCCATTTTCAACCCGGTAGAAAATGGCATCTAACACCTGCCGTAAATCCACTTCCCGCAAGCGTCCTACGGGTTTTTCTGTGGGTAATAAAGGCTCAATTCTGTGCCACTCGGCATCGGTTAAATCACTGCTGTAGGTTTTAAGTGCTCCCATCTCTCAACCTCACTCAACTCTGGCTTCTTAGTACGCTTTTTAACTAGATTTCGTAAATACTTTCGCAATGTTTATTTACAAACACTCTCTAAAGCGCTCTGGCTGCTCCCAAGATCGCGGCATCTGTTGCACGACACCCGCAAACTTGAGAATGCCATAGTCCTGTTGCAGCACAATTAGAATCGCCTCAATGCAAGCATCAATTTGTTTGGGCAATAGTCCGGCACAGTAGATGGGCTGCACCACTGCCAGTTTAGTTTTCCCCTGCCGGACGATCGCCGCAACACCATCAACTGGGGCGTTGTAGCGAGGTGCGCGATAGACAATCAATTGGGCAGTGGCTTGAGTTTCAACAGGACTAACGTCAACCCCCACTTGTGTCTCATGCCATTTTTGTCTACGAGTTTGATTGCGCTGATAGCGGTGACGCGCATAAGACCGACGACTGCGACAGACCTGACTCACATAGCAGTTGTCGCCCGTTGCTCCATGCAGCGATTTCACCTCTGCCATTGAGAGCATGGCACAGCGGACGCACTTGGCTGGAATTTGCTTGGGCGATTGGGCGACAGCGTCTGATGCAGACCGTGAGCTGTTTTTGCTGAGATCGTGCCGTTGAACCATTGGGTTACATAGGTTAGGGCAAGCAGTGTCTGAGGTGACTCATGGCTTGAGTACCAGGTTTCAATTCAATCGAGAGTACGCAGCGCTTGGGCTTGAGACTCTGACAAACTCAAAATCTGAGCCACTTGCTCCAATTCCATCCCCGATGCTAGCAGATTTTGAGCTGCTTGCAGCACCTGAGTTTGAGCTTGTTCAAGTTGCTGCTGGGCCTGCTCTCGGGTCAGCCGTTCTTGTTCTTTTGCCTGTCGCTCTTGCTCAGTGTCTGTCAGCAACCAGTTTCCCTCTTGGTCACACCAGCGCAACCAGGCAGCGGTCACTCCCTCAAATTCCCCTTGCCAGATGCCTAAGCCAATCTCTAAATCCTCCAGCCACACCAGCGGGGCTTCTGAATTGAGCGATTGCTCCTGATACTGTCTACCCTCCAGCTTGAAATAGCGTAAGCGTTGGGTGAAGCGGCTGTAAACAAAGTAATAGGGAACCCGCACCCGCGTTTCATACACCTCGAATTTTCCGGGTGGTTTTGGCTTTGTTGTCTCGTTATCCCCATTTGAAATGATAGCGCTACTCGCAGGGGAAGATGTTTCACCCTCTGACCCCTCAGATGTCTCATCAAAGAAGCGCCCCAAATCTTCTGCTTCTGTTCCCGGTGACAGAAACTCGACCACGACAGTAGGCGGATTGCCCTCCTGCCACAACACATAGCTGCGACGCAAATCTCGCTGCTCGTACAAGCGAGGCACATCCACCACCAGAAACCAATCTGGGCGCTTGTGCCACAAGGGATGACGCACCGTGTAGTAAAGATTCAGGTCAGACGCAGTGAAGCAATTCTCTCGGCTGTAGCCCGCTAAACTGAGGGTGCGGCTCAGAAGTTGGGGTTGGAGATCGTGAAATTCGTCAGGCAAACCAGGTTCCTCCGGATCTTCACTGGGCAGATCATACATGGTCGGCAAGATATCTTTGGGCGATCGCGGTGGATCATCCTGCTCAATGTGAATGACCGTGTCAGTCGCCAGCAGCTTGTGCGTCGTCGGAACCATTGTCACCTCGACCCAGTGATTTCACAGCCTCAATTCTACCGTTCTTTCAAAGTCCTACGCTCACTTATCTTTCCAATTTCGTCTGACATTTGTATATTCCAGATAATGGTTGTTATCCGGAATATGATAAATGGGAAATTTTGAGTTGCTTACTCTGAGTCCCTGTTGAAATCGCGATCGCTCAACAGAACCGGACGCTTAATAGCTATCCTTCAGCCAATCAAGCTGAACCTGATCTTGCAAATTGAGACCCTAACAGACCCAAAACTTCAGCGAGAACCAGTAAACCTAGAGCAATCGGTTCAGCCGCGCACAGACTATAAACTCCCATCCGGGGGTTGGCTAAGAAGTAAACCTGACTAATAGCTCTTCTTGTGAGAGTTGTAGGAGCAGCGGGGTGTACTCTTCAGGAGGTAAGACTAAGATTTGAGAAATCAGGGCAGCCAGGGATTCGTCGAGTTCCCCGAAGCGGACTTTGAGTAGATTTTCTATAACCTTCCGTTCGCCCTGCTTCTCACCTCGGCGGTCACCTCGACGCTCGGTTTCCTGTTCCCATTCTAAATACGCTTGCGATAGGGTCATAAGCAACTGCTCATCCTCAGAGGTTTGGGTACCAGTCAGTTCAATTGTAACTTTCCATGCCGTCAGCATTTATAATGTTTTAGAACACCGGAAATCCGTTGCTGGTAGCGCCAAAACTTCAGCGATCGCTTGCCGTTGTGTTTCGTCCCGTCCCAAAATTCGCAGCCAAAGAGTTTCCTCGGTTGAGGGGAGTTGGTTGATCGCAACGATAACCGTCTTAAGCGCATTTGCTAGAAAGTAGATGCCCGGTAGCCATTGTTCATTTGGAACTGCACTAAAATCATTCAGAACTGGCTTTGAAACATCGGCGGCAAGAACCCAAAGTTTGGGCAACTCCTCTTCCAAAGTCCGGCTCTCTTGACGATTCGCCTGCCGACGTTGGTCTTCATGCACCCAAATAGCTTCAGCAAACAGGTGCGGACTTCGGTGCGGGTTGGTGGATTGTGAAAGGGTTCAATCAGGCAGGGAGTTGTGGCAATTCTACCCAGTAAGCCCAAACTATCGGAATCAATCGTAGGTTGAAGAGCGGGTTCAAACCAAACATCGACAAACTTCGATTCTCCGGGGACTTCTAAACTCCGTTCGGCTCGACCTAACGGAGTCAGAAATTCTTTTGCTAACTGATCGAAGGGAATTTGAGTCATGGCACAGTTGCTTTGTACTATTTACATTTACCATGCTGGTAGTCAGTGCCGTTAAGGTTCGAGCCTCCTTTGGAATTGTTCTCACTCCTTCGCATTGATGCCGCTGCCCTGGGTAATCCGCAACCACATCGGCAGTTGCGTCTCACCACCGCCCTCAATCCGCTCTAGCGCTGCTATCATCTCAATCCGCACATCGAATTCCGCTTCGCGTTCCACTGCATTACGTAGGGCATCTACAGCCGTGAAATCGCCCAGTTCATTCAAGAATCGAGCGGCTCTCCAACGCACTAGCTTCGAGGAGTCTGCTAATGCTTGAGTCATGGTTGGCAGGGCGCGGGTGTCCCCCAAATCGCTTAAGGCATCTCCTGCTATCCGCCGGACGATCGCGGATGGGTCTGTAAGCACAATCTGAGCCAGCGGTTCAACGGCTGCTGCCATGCCACTGGCACCCAGGAGTGCAGCCGCCCAGCGACGAATCGTGCTCTGTTCGTCAGCGAGGATAGCTACGATCTGAGGCAACGTTTCAGGAATGACTTCAATCTGTTGGAGTGCTTTGAGTCGATATTTCCAGTTCAGGTGATGCAGATCCGCTAACAGAGATTGCTGTCGGTCGGCGTTATGGACTTGCTTTTTGGTGTCATTAGACATTGCAGCGGCTTCAATCCGAGCCAGTTCGTCATCGTCCATTAGGCTAACAATCTCGTCTACGACCAGTTGCGCGACTGCTTCAGGGGAGCCAGCCGGAGCCTGGTAAGGTTCCCACCGTCGCTCTGCCACGTAATTTGCGCCCGTGGCACGAATCGCTCGTTGAAGTGCCTGATTGAATCGCTCTGGTAAAGCCACTCGTGCTTGTTGACCATCGGCAGCGATCGCTCTCACTTGCACTGGAATCCCACGAAACACCTGAACAGCGACCTCAACGGAACCTAAGTTTGAGCTGTGCGACTGGCTAGTTGGACTAGCAGTTGGCATTGGCTCCTGGGACTGTGAAACCTGATCTAGAAGCGTTAAGTCAGCATCTTGAGCCACCCCAATAATGCCAGCAGCTTCAGCCAGAATTGGCTGCCAGTCTGCATTCCCTTTACGGGTCAGCGTGATGAAATCATGGACGAGAAAAACCGATTGGACTGTCTCAATGGCAAGCAACTGTTGAGCAAAGGTCGGAGCATGGAGCTGGTCTCCGCCTTTCTGCAGCGTCAAGGCTTTGGCGCTAATCACCTCATTTAGATTGAGTTTGATGCAATTCGGACTGGGTGTGGTTTCAATCGATCGCAGTTGCATAGCCTTATCCTTAACTCGTCCAGATCGCCCAACCA
Organism: Leptolyngbya sp. CALU 1928; assembly: GCF_056784215.1. Lineage (NCBI taxonomy): Bacteria > Bacillati > Cyanobacteriota > Cyanophyceae > Leptolyngbyales > Leptolyngbyaceae > Leptolyngbya > Leptolyngbya sp. CALU 1928. Next base: position 477,095 of record NZ_JBXBCE010000002.1, read on the forward strand.
TGCGGTGAATTTGATTTCAACCGATGTGGCTTCACACTGATCCTAACTCACTGGAATTGCCAACCGTTATTTGATTGTGGTTTCAAATCAGCCGTTTCCACCAGCAGCTTAAGTCGTAAAATGCACCTGATGGTCGAACGTTTTTGACTGAGGAACATCGTTCATGAATCGCCGCAAAATGGTTCCAGATCCTGTGGTTCTGCTACTGCAATCGATTGATCGCAAGACAGGTTCAACCGTTAGTTCAATTCGCCCAGACCTGACGGATTTACGCGAGGAGCGGGTCAAGGAGTTTTTGCAGGCGCGATCGCTGGCTCCAAAAAGTCAGAAAGCTTATCGCCAGGATTTACAGTGTTTTTTGAATTGGACGAACCAGGGCTGGGCGGAGGTTACTCCTCGTCAAGTGGCTCAGTTCAAAGCTTATTTGATGCGAAAGGACTTAGAAATAGGGCGGCGATCGCTCTCGGATGCGATGGTCAGAAGAATTTTGGGAACGCTGAAGAATTTCTATGGGTGGCTGGTACGTTCTCGCTATGTGAGTATCAATCCGACGACGGAAGTGGATTTGCCGAAGCTGACGGAACCGGAGGCACAGAATCTGAAGGATATAGAGGTAGAGCGAATTGTTGAAGCAGCGTTAGCTAGTTCATTGCCGGAGCGCAATGTTGCTTTGATTACAGTGCTGTTGCATGGGTTACGGGCTGAAGAGGTATCCATGTTAAATCTGGAGGATTACGACGCACGACGGTTACGCATCCGGGAGGCAAAGGCAGATAGTAAGGGATGGGTACCATTGACGCTCCTAGGACAGGAGGCTTTGGAGCGGTATCTTCAGTGGCGCGAATTGACGGGGGAAGTGCTATCTCCAGAGTGTCCGTTGTTTGTCTCCCATTCCCGGCGCAATCTCTGGCAGCGGTTGGGCTATGACGGGATTCGTAAGGTGATGGATGCGATTTCAAAGCAGACGGGAATTGACTTTTATGCTCATCAGTTCCGGCATACGTTTGCGACGAATTTGGTATTGAAGGGGATGAATCCCTATCATGTGATGACGTTGACTCGGCATAAGTCGGTGCAGAACTTTCGCCGCTATACCAAGGCAGCAGACCAACAAGCGGCAGAAAAAGCGTTTGTTGAAGTGATGGGGATGAGAGGAATGCGATCGCGTCTGAAAAAGATGGATTTGGATCATCGGCTCCAAAACCTACCGTCTGAATCAATGTGGTTTTGGAGCTATCTGACTAACTACAGCATCCCGAATCAGAAGAGTATTCAGTTACTCAACAAAAGTGTGTCCGAAGCCGGAACGCAGAAAAGTTCGATCGCGCTTCAGACCAATGGTTATAAAGCCGACCGATATGAATAGTGTGTAAGAACTTACCCCAGCAGCAGTTACAACTTCAATTTCAATGCTGGAAAAGTCTAAAGTGAAGAGAAGAAATTGGGATACATCCATTTAACCAAAACGTTTTGGTTAGTTTCATGTTTCACCTTGCTGAATCGGTGATACTATCAAACCATAGATTTTGGTTATTTAACTCATGCCCAGATCTAAAATTGGGGAAGATGTCAGTCTTCCCACAAAACTACCCAAAATTTTGGCATTTACAAATCAGAAAGGAGGGGCGGGAAAGTCAACAGGAGCAGTTCATGCTGCTGATTGGTTTACGCAAAAAGGCTGTTCTACTCTTCTAGTTGATGCAGATGGACAGCAGAGTTCATCAGGCTGGCTCAAAGAATTAGGATTACCTTGCAGGGTGATTAGTGATCCAGAGGAGTTGTTTGATGAACTGCCAAAGTTAAGCGAACACTACGATATTGTGATTATTGATGGACCTGGAAACGCAAGTGAGGTGACAAAGGCAGTACTCATTCGCTCCAACCTTGTTTTGATTCCTTGCCGAGACTCAATGATTGATTTGGCAAGTACTGGCAAAATTGTACAGTTTGTTCGTCAAGCGCGCGAGATTAGAGGTGGTCTGCCAACCGCAGCCGTGTATTTGAATGCTGTCAAGGACAACACGATTTTGCTGCGAGAAGCTCAAGAAGCTTTACAAGGAGGCATTCTACCTTTACTAAATACAGTTCTTCCAGATCGGCAATGTATCAAAGATTCACCAGGACAGGGTAGTACGGTATTTCGGATGAAAGGAACGTCCCCTAAATCCGCCGCAAATGCTTACAACAAACTTTTGACAGAAGCATTGAAATTATTTGAGTCTGAATCATGACAACACGACGTAAGTTGAAGGATGCGATCGCTGGTAATGAAGAATTGAGTTTTGTCTTCGGTCAAGGAGCGATTCAAAAACTCGCTCAAGCTGCTGAAGCAACAAAGGAGCAATTAATCCCATATCACGATATTCTCTGCACTTTCACGTTTGTTCCTGATGGTAAGCCAGTTAGACATTACTACGACCCAGAGGAACTCCAGCAGTGGGCTTTAAATGATATCAAGCCGAACGGAATTCGATCTCCCCTTTGGGTTCGCCCTCATCCTGATCAGTCAGGTAAATATGAACTGGTTGCCGGGTTACGCCGATTTAAAGCAGCAGGAATCATTGAACTTGAGACGGCTCCAGCCAAAGTATTCAATTGGGACGATCGCACTGCCTTTCACGCTGCCATTTCAGAGAATGCCAATCGCCGAGACTTTAGTGCTTTGGAGGAACTGGACAACACATTACGCCTGCTTGAAATTCAATTAGGGTGTGACGTTGAAGCGGTTGTCAGTCTACTTTACCGCATGAACAACGCAGCAAAAGGGACAACTAACCAAAACGTTTTGGTTAGTCAGGAAGCAGAACTAGTCAAACAAATTTTCGACTCTTTTGGACGCATTACCTGGCAATCCTTTGTTGCCACACGATTGCCTCTACTGAAAAAGCCTCAGGAGATTTTAAATGGAATTCGTCAAGGGAAAATTCACTATACTAAAGGAATTTTGATTGCCAGCCTCAAAGATACAGATATCCGACAGCAAATGCTGACAGAAGTTGTTAGCAATTCCCTCAGCTTATCCGAAATTAAGCAGCGGCTTAAACTTCTCAACGACAAGTCAAAACCATCCGAACCAGCAACTTTGAAGCAGCGATTAAACCGGACTATTCAATTAGCTAAAAAAGATAAAACGCTTTGGAATAACCCGGACAAGACTCAACAGTTAGAACATTTGCTTAGTCAGCTAGAGGCTATCATCACAAGTTAACTCTGGATCTGGAAAGCTTCATCATTAGCTACTCTAAGTACCATACTCCTAAGTTGCCAACATAATCACCGCCTTCACCACAATCGGCGAGAAATGTACCCATTTTCGATTCAAATCTAGTTTGCTATATGGCTGATTTGTTCAAATCTGAAGATTACGAAATCTTTCTGCACGGGCTTAAAGAACGCATTCGGACTGCTCAAATACGGGCAGCACTTGCGGTCAATCGAGAATTAACATTGCTGTATTGGCAAATTGGACAAGATATTCTACAGCGGCAGCGGCAGCAGGGCTGGGGGGCAAAAGTGGTAATAAAGCTTGCCAAAGACTTGCAGAACGAGTTTCCAGCAATGAAAGGCTTTTCTCGGACAAATCTCCTTTACATGAGAGCTTTTGCCGAGGCATATCCCGATGAAGCGATCGTCCAGCAGGTTGCTGGACAAATTCCCTGGTTTCATAACTGCACATTACTGGACAAAGTAAAAGATCCACAAGAGCGTCTATGGTATATCCAGAAAACGATTCAGCAAGGCTGGAGTCGCAGTGTTTTGATTCACCAGCTTGAGCGAGGACTATACCAGCGTCAGGGAGAAGCACTAACGAATTTCCAAACGACCTTGCCTCAGCCACAATCAGACCTAGCGCAACAGGTGTTGCGCGATCCGTATAATTTTGATTTTCTTAGCTTAGGAAAAGAAGCGCAAGAGCGGGAGCTAGAAAATGCGCTGGTTAAACACATTCGAGAATTTTTGCTGGAATTAGGAGTTGGATTTGCGTTTGTCGGAAGTCAGTTTCCAATTCAAGTCAGTGGAAAAGAGTACAGATTAGACTTACTGTTCTATCATTTTCGCCTGCACTGCTTTGTGGTAATTGACCTCAAGACCGTTGATTTTGAGCCAGAGTTTTCCGGCAAAATGAACTTCTACGTTTCTGCCGTGGATGACCTGATGCGAAGTCCTCAAGACAATCCAACGATTGGGATTGTTTTATGCAAAACGCAAGACAACACGATCGTTGAGTATGCTCTGCGAGATGTGAATAAACCGATTGGGGTTTCTACATACCAACTTCGCGATGCTTTGCCAGAATCATTGAAGGGTAACTTGCCAACAATTGAGGAACTGGAGACGCAGTTGAATGTTTTGACAGTTGAGTTAGAGGAGGATGTGGATGCGAGCAACTTGACAAGTTAGCAGAGTTGGATTCTTAAGGCTGAAAGAGCAATTGCCCCATCGTTGATGATTGCGCTTATAGTATGAGCTAACATTCTCGGTTGTCCTGTTATCGCTCCTTCATCTCAGTCTATTTTCCTCGCCATGGCATCCCAAAACCATCCCTCCTCAACCACCAAGTCATTAAAAGCAATCCCTCATACTGCTTCATCCTCGCCCCAGGCAGAGGAAGTTTATCCAGTTGCAAAAGCTTCTGAGTGGAATGTGGAAGTGGCATCTGTGAAAGACTCATCTTCTCTGAAAACTAATGAAGGAACCTTGTGGGCAACCATTGTTCAAGATGTCCTAACTTCCGAATATTTGCAAGGTCTAATTCAAACTTTACGAGAAGAGTCCTCTCTACCAGAACTTGTCACTGATCCACTGTTTCAGCACTTGCTCAATACGTATAAAGATAAAGTAGAAATAGCAGTGCAAACAGAAGGAATTAACGCAGTTAATACTAATTTGCCTCACTTCAAGGTCATTAACAATCGCAAACAAAATACCAAACGTCTCGAAATAGTACTTGATAATGACAAAATTAAGAATTATCTAAAGCATTCTTTGACCGAGTTCTTTACTCATGCTGGAATCTGGATGGGATTTGCCAGAGTAGTTGGCACAAATCTGGTTATTTGGGCGATCGAGAACCTAGAAAAGACCATTGGAACAGAAGCATTTCAAAAATTATCCGATCCTGATATTGGGCAGGCAATTGGACAGGAGTTGCATAGCCTCGCCCCAACTGTCTTATTGGAACGAAGCGAAATCATCGGACAAATCCATTGTCAGGAGATTGCCCAAAAGATCATCACCGGATTTCAGCTACCCGATTGCTCCTTAGAAGACATGGAGAAACTCTTAGGGCTAAAACAACGTCCGCTTCCTAACAAAGAGACAAACTTGGATATCGACCCAATCGCCGTATTGCCCACATCGATTCCCATCGCCAGCAGTATTCGTGCTCAGTTACGCCCTGATCTCTGGCAGCAAAGCGCGGACGAAACTGCTGTATTTCATTATCGTAGCCGCAGTAATCCAAACAACTTTATTGAACACTTCATCACTAATCCCGGCGATATTGAAATGCTACCCTGGGAAGCCGCAGAGCAAATTATTAACAAGTTTGGGTTTGATACTGTTAAGCTACAACTGATTTTTGCATCCCGCACCATGGAAGAGGATGAACCCTGGAGTAGTGGATTTACGTTACGTGCCAGCGACATTGTGCATCTGTTGGGTTGGGATAAGAATCACAGTACAAGTCTATCTGAGAAACGGAGTTCGGTTGCCAGCACTGCTTATGCCCTCTCATGCCTATTGGTAAAGTCTGTTTGGGTTGAAGGGCGTGGAAAACGTAAAGTTGATGCCAGTACGCCCATTGGCAGAATGTGGGATGTGCTGATTGACGTGCATGGACAGTTTGACTGGGTGACGGGCAAAATTGAACGCCCAGAAGAGGTTTATATCACCGTGAGTCCGGGACTATGGACAAAACATTTTCTCAACCGTGCTGGTAGCCGCGCAAAAGAGGCATTGCACCAGTTTGGTTATCTTGCTCGCGACATCCTACAAATTGATCCGTACCACAATGAGTTAGCGCTACGACTCGCAATTCAACTCACCCTTGATTCTCGTATTCGAGTTCGTAATCAGCATCCCTACGACTATCGCGTTGGCAGTTTGCTAGAAGAAGTGCTGGCAAAATCAGACATTGACAAAGCCGTTCAGGATAAGTACAAGGCGCGAGATCTCAGAAATCGCTGGAATAATGCTTTGAAGCTCCTGATGAGCCTAGGTTGGCAGATCGAGTTTGATCCAGAGACCTATCCTAACTGGTTGCAGCCTAACAGCACCGCCGCCAAACCTGAAGACTGGCGTAAAGTTCGTGTGCTAGATCGGCTGCTTCGGGCAAAAGTAATGATTAAACCACCCCATCCGATTCCGACGTTGTTAGCAAAAATTAAGGAGCCGAAGAAATCTAAAACCTTAGAGGCTGAGCCACTCCAAGAATTAACTGGAGAAGAAATTCGGAAAGCGCGTGAAACGCAGGGTTGGAGTCGTAAGGAATTAGGCGGATTTCTGAATTTGAGTGCGGACTACATTGGTAAGTTAGAACGGGGCGATCGCATGGTGACTGCCGAACTAGAAACTACTTTGAAAAAACTTTTACATCTATAGCAATTTTGTCTCAATGCAGTTTTGTCTTAGCTAATACTCCTTCGCGGTAGATAATTTGCCCAATCGTTTCTACGAAAAAACACTCTGTATCAAGTCACCCTTGCTTAAACGAGAGGTATTGCTCTCCATCATTTAAAAAGACAACATACCACTCAATCAGACAAATCACTCCGTATCTCGTCACTTTAACCCACAAAAGCCAGGAAGAAAAAGAGAAGAAATCCCTGACTAGGGTAGCCTTTGGAGACTTATACTAACGTCCTTAGTTGGAGTAACAAGACTCATTTACAATTGGCTGCGTGTTCGTGAAATAAGACAAAAGTCTCCGAGTGTAGTCACAAGCTAAATTGTCAGGACTTGCATCAACATAACAATCAATTAACTCGAACAGTGTATCGATGATGGCGAATTTGTGACATAAGCTCTGTGAATTTGAGAGCAACCATTTCCAACGGCACCTAATCAAGACAAAGAACTCCGTTTATCCTCACCAGCGTTGTCATCATAAAGCGTATGTTCAAAGCCCAATTCAAAATACTAAATCAAATAAGACAATACCTTCCGTATTCAATCACTTAGTAATTGCCCACCCATTCACTTTGCAATGCCAAATTATCCTTATCCCACTTCTGTTATTTCTATGCTTAAACTCCCAAAAGCCTATCCCATAATGCTTAAACTGTGAGATAAGCAACTCCGTGTCATAACACTTGCTCCTATTTTGAAATTCGCGATCGCCCTTTCCTTGCCAGCAAAAGCCCTCAGACAATTTACTCCGAATCGAGTCTCTCTAATTAGTTAAGCAACTTAATTTATCATCAGCAAATTGAGACTATTTTCTCCGAGTTTTATCACTCGCTCACATATATATGATAAACCCACAGATTGAAATCGTTGACTTATAAGGCTTTTGCCTTTTATCAACAACGAATACGCATCTTCAGTTAAAAATAGAGGCAAGACAGGTTTCTCCGGATGCTATCACCGCAAAAAATGATAGGCTTAGCTAACTTAATGGATTGACAAAATCCTGAATTACGCTCTATGTAAGGGTTTCAGGTATTTCAAGTAGTAGAATTTTTTCTGATGGCTGCTTGTCTTTTTCAAACTGCTTATGTTGTCTCACCTAAAATACTTGTCTTAAAACGGTCGAAAGTGCTACTACACAAGCAATCATAGATGAGACAAACTACTCCAGATCAACTCACTTATTTATCCGTTTCGTGTCACTTGAAGTTCCGTATCATGTCACTTTGCAAATTTGAGATCCCTGATGCATAAAGGTTATAAGTACATGAGACACTCTTAATCAGTCTGATAAGACTGATCAGAAAAAAATAGAGACAGAGGAATCCTGGCAAGATAGCAGCGACCTTAAGTTGCTTTCTGGAGTGTTTGTATCGTCGCTACATCTGTCACAGAACAGTTTCAATATATCCAGGAGTGGGACGATAAATTTCTCGCGCTCTTTCCGCATCGGCACGACTATATCTACGCCAACCATCCAGAACCTGAACACACACCCGATTGGAAAACCGAAAGCCGTCATCCCCTCTCAGATCGCATCCTGCGTCAAGGCTCCTCCCTCTTCGGGGTGCGCTTTGGCAAAGAAACTAACTACTGCGTCCTCGACATCGATACCAGCAGCCTCTATCATCCCCAGCGAGATCGCTTTGCCGTCTCCCGCATCCTGGCGGTACTGGAACCCTTGGGACTGGTTAATGCCGTTCTCTGCACCAGTTCCTACAGCGGCGGTCTACATCTCTACTTCCCCTTTCCAGTCGCCCAAAACACCTGGAAACTCGCGATCGCCGTCACAACCCTATTAGAAAACGCTGGATTTCGCCTGAGCGCCGGACACCTAGAACTGTTTCCCAATCCCAGACCCTATGCCCTTGAAGGGAGTCTCAGCCTGTTCAATGCTCATCGGTTGCCGCTACAAGCAGGCTCCTATCTATTGAACCATGACTTCCAAGCCATCTGGAGTGACCCGCACACCTTCGTCGAACACTGGCAGTTTGCCCAGAACCGCAACACCGTGGAGCGCAAAACTCTACAACGACTGCTCAAACAATTTCAGCGCCAGCACTATCGCATCTCAGGCAAAGCCGAAAAGTTTGTCAACGACCTGAACGCTGAAATTGAACTGGGCTGGACGGGCGCTGGACAAACCAATCGGTTGCTCGGTCGCATCGCCATGCGTGCTTACATTTTTCACCACATCCTCTGTGGGGGTAAACCCTTAACAGGACAAACATTGATTGATGCAATAGTCACCACGGCTCAATCCTTACCCGGCTACGAAGAGTGGTGTCAGCATCAGCATGAAATTGAACAACGAGCCGAAGAATGGGCAAGATGCATTGAAGGCAGCCGCTACTTTCACTATGGAGATGGGAATGGCAAATATAAATCGAAAGCAGAAGCCAGTCAGCCAGAACAACTCAGTTGGAATCAACAGCAATCCCAAGCGGCACGAGACCGGATTCGACAGGCGATCGCAGATCTCCTCAACCACAACACCTTACCCAGTGGTGCCACTGCCCGATGGCAAGCACTCATTCAATATGGCATTGGCGGTGCCTCCCTTTATAGTCACCGAGACTTATGGCATCCCAACTATCAGTTGCTTCTAGCAACTGAACCTGTGGAACCCCCCCCACACCCCCCAACTTCAAATACGGATGCCCAGTTAGATTGCGTTAGGGACGCATCTAACTGGCACAATCCTACAAGCTTATTATTAGAGAATGGCGGTAATGACTTATCAGAAAAGGATTTGAGCGATCGCTTGGGGCAAGCGTTATTCTCAGTAGGCGGTAATGCTCAGGTAGATCGAACTTCTAGACGTTCTCAACAAGGGGGAAGGGAGTCAAATGGACGTGATCCCACGATTCAACTCCCCTTATTTAACCTGCAAACTGGGTTGGATGTGGGTCAAGCGGCGGATCAAATCCGCCTTGAAGCAATGCAGGCAGCTCCGATTGCTCGGATGCAGCGATATTTGGAATCGGGTGATCCAATTTTGATGGCGGAGGCGATCGCGTGGGCTGAAATTAATCCAGAGATATTGCAGGTGGAGCGCCTGAATCTCCCGTTATTCGAGGCTTTGGAGTTGGATGACTCGGCGCGGGATCTATCTGGGGTGCTGGCGGCTATATCGGTGCAGATTCAGCGATTGGGATGGACGCGAGAGCAGGTGGGCGATCACTTGGAGCAATTGTTGGGTAAGCGTAGTCAGGCACAATTGGATGATATGGAGTTGGCGCTGTGGAATCTGTGGCTGGAGGGGCTATCTAATTCCAGAAGGCATGAACCAGAGAGTCAAATCGGCGGCTATCCTAAAGAAAACTGATGTAGATTTTAGACTCCCGGCGGGGCTATGTATGTCTCCTCTTCGCAAAATTATTCACATCGACATGGATGCGTTTTTCGCATCTGTGGAACAGCGGGATAATCCCCTGTATCGGGGCAAGCCCATTGTGGTAGGCGGTAGACCCGAACAACGCGGAGTGGTGGCTGCTGCCAGCTATGAAGCGCGTCAGTATGGGATTCACTCTGCGATGCCGTCTCGAATTGCCAAGCAGCGCTGCCCTCACCTCATTTTTATCCAGCCGCGATTCGAGGTTTACAAGGAGGTCTCGCAGCAGATTCGAGAGATTTTTCATCGATACACTGATTTGGTTGAGCCGCTTTCGCTGGATGAAGCCTATTTGGATGTGACGAGCAACAAGCTTGACAGTCCTTCAGCCACTGAGATCGCTCGGGCAATTAAGCAAGATATTCACCAAGATACGCACCTGACTGCCTCTGCTGGAGTTTCTATGAACAAGTTTCTGGCAAAGATTGCGTCTGGACTGAATAAACCGGATGGTCTTACCTTGATTTCACCCGATCAGGCAGAGGCGTTTGTGGAGTCGTTGCCGATTGAAAAGTTTCACGGTCTGGGGGCGGCAACGGCTGCCAAGATGAATGCTTTAGACATCCATTCAGGGGCAGACTTGAAGCAGTGGTCAGAAGCTGCTCTCATCGAACGGTTTGGTAAAGCAGGACGCTTTTATTACAGGGTTGCAAGAGCAGAGGATGATCGCCCGGTGAATCCTAATCGCATTCGTAAATTGATTGGCAGTGAGCAATCGTTTGCAGCAGATTTGAGCGATTTGGAATCGATGTTCAGCAAGTTAGAATCGCTTTCCAGGCAGGTCAAGGAGCGGATGGATCGGTATCAGCGCTATGGCTATACGCTCACATTGAAGGTGAAGTACGCTGATTATGAGCAAATTACTCGCAGTCGAACGATCTCGGATCTATTGAAGGATGCGGATGGTATCTATCACCTGGCAAAGGAGTTACTGCTGCTCCATCTTGATCCCCAGCGAAAGGTGCGATTATTGGGAATTACGGTTTCTAACCTACTGGAGCCATCTCAGTCTTTAAGCCATGTGCAGTTGTGTCTTGAGTTTGCCTCTTACTCGCGGTACTGACTCCAGCCACTGCCTTTGTATTTGGCATCGAACACCGTCGGGTGCAGGATTTCCGTCAGGATTTCTAGTGAGTCCACCAGCCGAGGACCGGGACGGTTGAAGTAGGCATTGCCGTCGGTCAGATAAAGCTGCTGCTGGTTGACTGCCCGTAGCTGCTGCCATTGTGGATGGGTTGCTAATGCCTGCTGCATCTCCTGATGGGTACGAGGGAGGTCAAATCCGCAGGACATGATGATGATCAGGTCTGGGTCAGCTTCAAGCAATGTTTCCCAGGAGAGGTAGGGGGAATGCTGCCCGACTTTCCCGAACAGATCCTGTCCACCTGCCAGTTCCACTAATTCAGGTATCCAATTGCCACTGCCCATCAGCGGGTCAATCCACTCGATCGCGGCGACTTTGGGGCGATCTCCGGCTGAGATGGCTTGTGTTGTCTGCTGACATGCCTCAACACGGGCTTTTAATTCTGTCAGCGCGAGATTGGCATCGACTTCTAGCTGATTGGCAACCCGCTGGATGTCTGCCCATACATCGATCAGCGTGTGCGGTTGCAGAGAAATGACCTGCGGCTGGGGATGGCTGAGGGTGGCAACGGCTTGCTCAACCAGAGCGAAGTTGACGGCGCAAACATCGCACTGATCTTGCGTGACGATGTGGGTTGGTTTAAGTTGTTCCAGCACATCCAGCTTGATTTCATAAATGCTCAAGGTCGCTTGGAGTAGTGTTTGCACGTCGGCATCAATTTGGGCGCTCGGCTTTTCGATGTTGAGTCGAGCAGCGGTACAAATTGGACGGGCTTGAATCTCTGGTGGATAGTCGCACTCATGGCTCCGCCCGACTACAAACTCAGTCAGTCCCAGTGCCGCTAGAATTTCAGTGGCACTGGGCAGTAGAGATACAATCCTTGGCACTGATTTAGGCATCCGATCATTCCTGTCTTCAAACGCCACCCGTTTGTAGTCTAAAGGAGAATCAGAATAATGGGTCTTACAGATCGAATTTGATAGCAACACACTCAGTACAGTTTCCTCTTTTTCAGATCGCCTGTACTATTAAGAAATTGATTGGAAACTAGCTGCATGGCGAACCTGCTGTTGATTGAAAGTCCGGGCAAATCCAAGAAGTTGAGTCAGATTCTCGGTCCTGATTGGATTGTCAAAGCCAGCATGGGGCATGTGCGCGAACTGGCTAATGATGGCGAGGATGCGCTGGGCTTTGATCTGCTTGATCAGCGCATTGAGTGTCGCTATGAGCCGAGAGATGCTAGAAGCAAGAAGGTGCTATCAGACCTACGGCAGGCGGTGAAGCAGGCGGAGACGGTCTACATTGCCACTGACCCCGATCGCGAAGGGGAAACGATTGGCTGGCATTTACAACAGGAATTGCGACTCAAAAATCCGCGTCGGGTAGTCTATAGCGAGATTACGCCCCAAGCGGTTAGAGCGGCGATCGCCCACCCGCGATCGTTGGACCAATCCCTGATTGCCGCTGGACGGGCACGAGATTGCCTCGATAAGCTGGTGGGCTATAAGGGCAGCAAGCATGTGGTCTGGCAGCTTAACATTGGCGCGAAGTCCATGGGGCGGGTGCAAAGTGCCACGCTACATCTGCTCTGTACGCGAGAAAAGGAAATTCAAGCGTTCCAACCCCAGGACTACTGGAGCGTTTGGGTGGAGTATGGGGAAGGGTTCAAGGCGCTTTATCGTGCCAAACGGAATGCCAATCCTGGAGCAAACTCGGCAGCCGTAACCGAACAACCGGATGATGCAGCGGAGGGCAAGGAAAGCCAGGAATCCGATAAAGTAACCAGTCAGGCAGAGGCAGATCGATTGGTGGCGATCGCTCGTTCTACGCCGCATCAAGTCGTAACTGTCGAAGGTAAAGTTGCCCATCAATCGCCACCGCCACCCTTCATCACGTCATCCTTGCAACAGGCAGCGGGTGCGAAACTGCGCTTTAGTCCTGACAAAACGATGAAGGTGGCGCAAGCACTGTATGAAGCGGGTCACATTACCTACATGCGAACGGATTCAGTGATGTTAGCCGAGCCATTTTGTGTAGCCGTGCGGCAATACCTGGAGCAGCATGATTCAACGAATGTGCCCAACAAAACGACGCGACATCGGGCAGTCAAAGGAGCACAGGAAGCGCACGAAGCAATTCGTCCTACGGATGTCAATCAATTGCCTACCCAACTGCAAGCGAGTGCAGATGAGACAAAGCTGTATGAGTTGATCTGGAATCGAGCTGTGGCTTCTCAGTGTTGCCCGGTGCGGTTGCGAAAGACACGAGTGATAACAAAATCGGGTACGGTGCAGTGGGAAGCAACCGGACAGGTGGTGGAGTTTCCGGGCTATACCCGCTACTGGAATAACTTGAGTGCCGATAGCCAATTGCCCGCCTTACAGCAGGGACAGCCGTTGACGCTGAAGCAGGCAGACTCAGAAAAGAAGCAAACCCAACCCCCACCGCGCTATACGGAACCAAAGCTGGTGCAGTTGATGGAACGTAAGGGGATTGGGCGACCCAGTACCTATGCGCCCACCATCAAGACGCTGAAGGAGCGGGAGTATGTGCAGGTAGAGAAAGGTAAGCTGCAACCCACATCGTTGGGAATGGAATTGGATGGAGCCTTGGAAAAACTACTACCAGAATTAATTCAGCCAGAGTTTACGGCAAAAATGGAGTTGGCGTTGGACGCGATCGCTCAGGGAAAGCAGGATTGGCAGGGGTATCTAACCGATTGGCACCGCACCTATTTTGCACCTGCGTTGGAGAAGGCGGGTCAACTCCTGAAATCAAATACGATTCAAAGCGGGAACTCTACGGTTGCGCGATGCGATAAACCTGCCGCTGCGCGAACGTCAAGCTCAACCCAGTCAAAGCCACAGGCAACAGTGACAAAAACTGCCTGTTCCAAGTGCGGGGAGGCGATGAGCAAAGTTCCCTCTAAATCCAAGAAGCTGAAGGCGGATCATTTTCTCAAGTGTGGAGCGGCGGGCTGTGGAGCCGTCATGTTCTGGAATCCCCAGGGAAAACGGTATGAGGTGCCCTATGCTCAGCGCACTCCTGACCCAGAAGCGTTTACGGATGTTCCCTGTCCGGTTTGTGGCGCATTGCTGGAACGGTATCGCTACACGAAGGAGGGGAAGGAGAAGGTGATGTTGCGCTGTTCGCTGCTAGAGAATCGGCGCGGGAAGTGTAAGGAGGTGGCGTTTTTTGAGGGACGGGAGGGCTTTTGGTCGCCCAAATTTGGCACGTTGAAGATCGAAAGTTTGGTGAAGTAAGAAGGGCGATCTCACCTTCTATTTCCTCTACGAGCGCTCTAACGTTTGTCTTGCGCCATTGCTCTCTTCTAGTCGTAGACCAAACTCGGCAACCTCGACTCAATTTCTCTCTACGCTAACTTTAGTGTATGTCTTTACAATACTTCCCATAAACACTATGACTAATCATAAAAGTACATCCAAGGCTGGTTTAGAGCGTAGAGGAGTAGAAGAAGCGCTTCAAGCGTTCTTAGACCTAAACAATAAGGCTAAAGTTTTTGCCCTGAAGGGAGATTGGGGAGTCGGGAAGACGCATTTTGCAAAAACACTCTTATCTAATAAAAATAAGGAATATTACTATGCCTCTGTCTTTGGCATTTCATCTATTGATGAATTGAAAATTCAACTATGGAGTAACTTTCAACCAGTCAATAAGGAAGAAAAAAACAGATTTTGGGGTAATCAGAAGCCTAGAAAAGGTTTAAAGCATATAAAAGAAATATCAGAGAGTATAGAAAAAGCAACAAAAGGCATTCCATTAGGAGGAATAGTCACTTCTTCTTCAATTTCATTGATCAGCAATGTAATCATCAACAATGCGCTTAAAGAGAAATTAATTTGTATAGATGACCTTGAAAGAAGCTCAAAAAAACTGCGGCTAGATGAACTATTAGGTTTCGTTGAAAGTCTTGCCGAAGAATATAAGTGTAAGATTATACTTATATACTGTGAAGATAAATTTGATGAAGAAGCAAAAAAGACTTTAAATGAATATCGAGAGAAGGTTATTGATATTGAAGTTAAGCTAGACCCCAGTGTAGAGGAAAATTTTCATCTAGAGTTTGACAAAGATGATCCCGATGAAGAGATTATCTTTAGTTATTTAAGAAAGGAGTATATTCAGACAAACAATATTCGTGTTCTTAAAAAAATACGATGGGTTTTAGAAAAACTTAGACCTTATATTAAAGATTTTTTACCAATTATTCGACAGCAAATAATCGAAGAAGCCATTTTTATTTCACTGGCAAAGTTTGATAAGAAATTTTCTATCGATTTGGATAGACTACTATCTCTAGATGACTACCAGCAGTTACTCGGTAGCGAAAAGGATAAGGATAGAAATCTCTATTTTGCAGCAATGAATCTTGGCTATTCTGGATCTACAGTAAGTGATGAGATCGTTCATCTGGTCGAGACATCAATATGTGATTACAAAAAAATTTATGAAGCAGGTAAACAACTTAATGACAGAGAGCAACAAAATAAAATTAGAGAAAGACTACGTGAAGTATATGTTTCCTACTCTGAATCCTTTGACTCTTCCGAAACGGAACTGTGCAAAAAAGTGACAGAGTTTCTTGACAATTACTGCCTTTTTCTAGATTACCATGAGCTGAGAGAACTTGAGAATATTACACAAGCTGTTGATTTAGACATGTCTAGTTATAAGAGAGCTTGGCTCAAACATCAAGTTGATAGTTCAGATACTCCTCAGTCATTAAACTATTTACAATCTCTATTTCAAGAGTTTCCTGACTTGATGTCTGAGCTTGAAGAGAAAATCAAGAGCATTGGGGAGACAATGAGTATTACTCAGGTGCTAAGCAAGGCTCTTCAAAATAAATCTTGGTCTGAAGTAGAAGCTAATTATTTGAATGAGCGTACTGTAAAAGACTATAAAGAATGGCTTTTAGAGAGGCATCCTGATAAATCCTACTTAATCAAACAAGGACTAAAAAAAGTAGATGAGAAATGTTCTCAAGCCTTGAAGCAAGCTATCATTGAATTAGCTCAGAAAAGTAAGTTGAATGCTACGATGGCGAAGCACTTATACGGCATAGATATTGAAAATAGAGATACTTCTGAGGTGTAGTTGCCGAGGAATCTGCTGTCTTCAGTTGAAGTAACTCCTGTAATGAGATAGCACTTGCGTTGTCAGAGACCGTAATCTCTCTCAGCAAACGCGCGATTTAAAGGAGCTACAACTAGATTCGTCGCTAGGAAATCCTCACTACCACGCAAGTGATGTATGCCCAATAATCGCGATCGCCCCAAGCGGCTATCTTATAATACGTTTGTCCTGAGTAATCAGAGAACGCGAGTTGAATGAGCAACGCCAACAACCAGGAACCCATCAGGCTCCTCCCGTGGAGTCCCTGCAAGGCGTGGTCGAACGGCTCACCTACCACTCCGAAGAATCTGGCTACACCGTCGCTCGTCTGAAAGCTCCCCGCACCAGCGAACTCATTACCATTACAGGCAGCTTTGCCAACATTCAGGCAGGACAAACCCTGCAACTGCAAGGTATCTGGAAAGATCATCCCAAGTTCGGTGCCCAGTTTCAGGTGACGCAGTACCGGGAAACTAAACCCGCCACCATCACCGGAATTGAGAAGTACCTGGGCAGCGGCTTGATTAAAGGCGTGGGATACGTCACGGCGAAACGCATCGTTGCTCACTTTGGGCTGGAAACGCTGGACATCATTGAGAACCAGATTGAGCGTCTGGTAGAAGTTCCCGGTATCGCCCACAAGCGGGTGAAGCTGATTCAAACCGCCTGGGTGACGCAAAAGGCAATCAAGGACGTGATGCTGTTTTTGCAAAGTCACGGCGTTTCCACCACCTATGCGGTCAAGATCTACAAGCAGTATGGGGATGAGTCGATCGCCACTGTCACCCACAATCCCTATCAACTGGCAACGGATGTCTATGGCATTGGGTTTGTCACCGCTGACGCGATCGCTCGGAATCTTGGCATTGCTCCCAGTTCCCAGTTTCGCTACCGCGCTGGCATTCTGCATGTGCTGGGGGAAGCCTCTGAAGATGGGCACTGCTTCTTGCCCCACGATGAGTTAATTGGGCAGGTAGTGAAGCGATTGGACATTGAGGATCACCATCCCAATCCTGACTCTGTAGAGTTTTTGATTCACTTGATGGTGCAAGAGCGGGAGTTGGTCAAAACCGAAACGCCGATCACTGGACTGGAGCAATTTGGTTACTATGCGCCACCTTTTTTTGCAGCCGAATATAAGCTAGCCGAACGGTTACAACAGATTTTGAGACAGCCGCTTCAGGTTGATGCAACTCGTGTCCAACAGTGGATTGCGCGGTTTATCGAAAAAACGGGAACGCCACTTTCGGAGCAGCAGCGCCATGCGGTCGAGATGGCAGCGAGTCAGCGAGTGTTGATCCTCACAGGAGGTCCAGGGTGTGGCAAGACATTTACCACCCGGACGATCGTGGCGCTGTGGAAAGCAATGGGGAAGTCGATTGCCCTCGCATCGCCCACGGGACGGGCAGCCCAGCGGCTGAGCGAGATGACCGGGCAGGAGGCAAAAACGGTGCATCGCCTGCTGGAGTTTGACCCCAAAACGATGAAGTTTAAGCGCGATGTAGACAATCCCATCCCGGCTGAGGCGATCGTGGTGGATGAAGCCTCCATGTTGGATCTATTTCTGGCAAACTCGCTGATGAAAGCCGTCTCCCCCAATGCCCAACTGTTACTGGTGGGGGACACGGATCAATTGCCTAGTGTGGGACCGGGGTCGGTATTGCAGGATTTGATTACCTCTGAACAGGTTCCGGTGGTGCGGTTAACTCAGGTGTTCCGACAGGCGCAGGCTAGCCACATTATTCGCAATGCTCATCGCATCAATGGAGGACAGTTCCCGCAGTTGGAGCCAGTGTCGAATGCGCCTCAGTCAGATTGTCTGTGGCTGGGTGCATCAGAGCCAGAACACGGAGTCCAGGCTATTCGAGAGCTAATGGGCGACTTGATTCCCCAACAGGGCTTTGACCCAGCCAGCGATGTGCAGGTGCTTTGTCCCATGACACGGGGAGAGGTGGGCACTCGCAATCTCAATATGGTTTTGCAACAGCTCGTCAATCCACCTAGCTCTAACAAATCTGAGATTGTGCGGGCAGGGATGATGCTGAGGGTGGGCGATTGCGTCATTCAAAAGGTCAATGACTACAACCGGGAAGTGTTCAATGGCGACCTGGGCATAATTGCAGCGGTGGATGTGGAAGAACAAGAGGTCGTGGTGCAATTTGGAGAGCGATCCGTGAGCTACGACTATGCGGATCTGAACGAAATCACGCTGGCGTGGGCAGTGACAATCCACAAGAGCCAGGGGAGCGAGTATCCGGTGGTCATTCTGCCCATCTACATGCAGCACTATCTGATGCTGTCGCGGAATCTGATTTATACCGGGTTAACCCGTGCCAAAAAGCTGGCAATTGTGGTGGGTCCGCAGAAAGCGATCGCTCTTGCAGTCAGGCAGGTTAAGGATCGCCAACGCTACACGCTGCTGGATAAACGGCTGCGAGAGAAATAGGCTGGATAGAGATTAATGTAAGGTCTAGAACCCGCGTGCGCATTTGAACAGAAAGTTACGGTTTTGAATTCGAGTATTACCGAAAGCCTTGGACTGTAGGATGTACAGCTATAGATCATCAATGAAATACGTTCCATTAGGCACGACATGCCTGAAGGGGAGCAGAGAGATGTGAGATAGAGTTTCATCCTCAATCAGTTCCCCTTGTGCTCTCATGCTTTCGACGATTTCATTGACCTTGATGGTGTTCCAGTAGAGGATCGCATTGGAAACCAGACTCAAGCAGCTGGCTTTATTCATAATTTCCTCGTAATCCCCCGTCGTGAACTCACCCTGATCAGCAAAGAAAACCCGACGTGGCAGCTTGTGTCGGTATTCCCCTTTGTTGAGTTGGCGTTGCACCGTCTGCCGCAGACTGGCATCGGTGAGATAACGCAAGATATATTGAGTCTTGAGGATACGACCGAGATGGGTAAACGCCTTAGAGGATGTTTGTAAAAGAGTGTTAAGGAGTTTCTTTCTTCCACCTTCTGCGATTATTGTCTAGTCATTGTCTAGTCGTCGCAGCATCAACCGAATCATGGCAACATACACCAACCCCTCATGGTTCTCTGGCAATCGTTCGTAGTCGCGGGTTAATCCTCGACAATTTTCTAACCACGCCCAAGTTCGTTCC